>CALJPQ010000010.1 GCA_937980645.1 uncultured Saprospiraceae bacterium
GGTGCAGTTGAGCGTCAGGTCTGGGCCGGCGTTGGCATCGGGGTAGTTCTGGTTGCTGTTGACATTCACCGTGGCCGAGGCTGTGCAGCCGTTATCGTTGTTCGTAACGACAAGTGTGTACGTACCGGCTTCGTCCACCACTGGGTTGAGCGTGTTTTCACCCGACACGATGTTGCCCGGGTTGGCCGTCCATTCGTAGGTGAACTGCGGCCCCTGCGACGAACCGTTGCCGTTGATAGTGATTTCCGGGTTCTGGCACGTGAGCACTGGCGGCGGTGCGACGACCGCCGTAGGTGGCGTCAGGTCGGCCGAGACGGTTACGCTGGCGGTAGCCGTGCAGTTGTTGTCGGTGTTCGTCACGGTGATGGTATAGGTGCCACCGGCATTGACGGTGGGGTTGGTGCCGTTGGTGCCACCGGTGAAGTTGCCGCCGTTGCCGGCGCTCCATTGGTAGGTGAAGTTGCCGCCCTGGGAAGAGCCGCTGGCGTCCAGTTCGATTTCGGGCGTGTAGCAGTTGACGGTACCCGGCGGCTCGATAGTGGCGGTGGGCGGGTCAGTGTTACCGCTGACGGTTACGCTGGCCTCGTTGGAGCAGCCGTTGGTGGTATTGGTGATGACCAATGTATAGGTGCCAGCCTGATCTACCGTGGGCGTATAGGTGTTGGTGCCGCCGGTGAAGTTACCGCCGTTCGTGCTCCACTCGAAGGTGAAGTTTGGCCCTTGCGACGAGCCGCCGGCATTGAGCGTGACGTTGGGCGTCAGGCAGCTGATGTTTTGCGGCGGGGCGATGATCACCGTCGGCGGCGTGGTGTTTTGCTGAACGGTAACCGCAACGGTGGCCGTACAGCCATTGTCGCTGTTCGTAACAGTCAGCACATATGTGCCGGGAGCGTTCACGACGGGCTCCAGTGTGGTTTCGCAGCAGGTGATGCCCGGGCCGCTCCACTCGTAGGAGAAGTTAGGCCCTTGCGAAGAGCCATTGCCGCTGAGGGTGATTTCCGGGTCGTTGCAGGTAATAGGCCCGGGAGCCGAAGCCACAGCGGTGGGCGGCGTCAGGTCGGAGGTAATGGTTACAGAGGCCGTTACTGTGCAGTTGTTGGCATCGCTGACGGTTACTGTGTAGGTACCGCCGGTGCTGAAGGTGGGGTTAGGCCCACCAGAGCCGCCGCTCCAGTTGTAGGTATAGCCCGGGGTGCCGCCCTCGACAGTTACTTCGGCGCTGCCGGTGGGGTGCAGACAGTCAATGTTGCCTGTGTTTTCGACAGAGGCGGTCAGCGCGGGTGGTTCGGTCAGGTCCACGCTTTCCGTTTGGGTGCAGCCCTGCCCGTTGGTAACGGTTACCGTATAGCTGCCTGGCCCCAGATTGGTAGGGTTAGCACCATTGAAGCCGTGTTCCCAGGCATAAGTGAAGGGACCATTTCCGCCGGAGGCGGATGCCTGAATGGAGCCGTTGTTAGCGCCGTTGCAGGTAGGGTTAGTAGGCGTCAGGGTCAGGGTTACCGCTACCTCCTGCAGGGTTACCGTGCCGGTAGCGGTACCGGTGCAGCCGCTTTGAGTGGCCACGCTAACCAACGAGTATGTACCCGGCTCGTTGACGGTAAAGACAACAGGCGTTTCGGAAAAGGTATAAGTCTGAGTATTACCGTTTTCATTGATCTCCACCGTCCAGGGTCCTTCGCCCGTGAACGTCAGTGTCAGATCTACGGGCTGAGGGTCGTTGGCGCAGAAAACACCCGATCCACTCAGCGTGGCCGTAGGACGTGGCTCCAGTGTTACGGTGGCTTCAGCCGTCGAAGTATCCCCGCATAAATCGGTTACGGTAACCGTATATGTGTTCGTCCCGGGCGTATTCACGGTGATGGACTGGGTAGTGGCACCCGTACTCCACTCGTACGTGTAAGGCGGCTGGCCCGGCTGAACAAAATTAGGTGTCAGTGTCGTGCTGGACACACCGCACAGATTTACATCGCTGAGATCCACCTCCAACGGATCCTTGTCATTAATGTAGAATGTCATCTCGATCTGGTCGCACGAGCAAGGGTTGCTCAGTGTGATGACAATGGTCTCTTGCCCCTCGACGATGTTGTCAATAAAGACGTTCACCGGAATTTCAACGTAGTTGGAGCCGGCTGGAATGGTTACGGAGGTGGGCAGCGGGTCATAGTCCACGCCCGGAGTGGCGGTACCGCCAACGGTGAAGTTGACCACCAAGTCTTCGTCGTTGCCACCACTGCCACGCACGAAGCGGATAAAGCCGCCCGAACAGCCTTCAATGGCATACTGAAAACCGCTGGGATAAATGGGGACCGATTTTACCACACCGCCGGCATTAAAAGAGTTGGCCTTTAAAAATACGGCTGAAAAAAGTAAACCATCTGCGATGTCGCAAATGGCCAGTTTGATGTGGTACGTGGAGCACGGTATCAGCCCCTGTGCAGTGGCCGTCAGCACCGTCGTCCAGCCGTCTAAAGCGCATTCCGGAATGCAGCACGCACTGACGTTCTGACAGGGGTTGAAATTGTTGTTATTGACGTAGTAGGCCGTATTGGTCTGATGGTTGACGTTGTTGATAGACACCGGCGGATTACCGCCAATGGGCAACAGGGCGATGTTTTGCGTGCCATTGATACCCGGCCCGCTGATGAAGAAACCAAAAACATCGTTGTAATTGCTGGGCGCCCATTCGCAGTACTCCTCCGAACCGAACACGTATTCGAACGACACCGTTTCCGCCGTAGGGGTAAAGTCAAATTCCAGCTTGATAACGTCCCACTGGTTGCCGTTGGAAAGCGTGGCTAAGTCAGGATCATCCGGAGAGTTGACGTTGAAGCCCGCCGTATTGGCCGAAGTGTTGGTGGCATTATTCGGCCCGGGCAGACTGTTCACATTGCCCGTAGCCATCACAATGCCGTTGGCAATGCCGATGTTCGTTGCTCCATTGCTGAACGTCCCGCGCGATTGCGCCGGCCCCTGCGCCGTGATGTTCGACACCTGAAAGCAGTTGCCACCGATGAGCGTGTTCACCATGTTGGTCGGCGTAGTACCCCCCGTAACGGACAGGTTAGCTTCCGGCCCTCCCACTTGTTTGATGAAGTTCTCCAGGAAAGCCGTCGCTTCCGGGCAATCCACGCATCCTACGGAAAGCCGCAGGGCAAACGGCCCGCTCTGGCCCTCTTCGCCTACCTGAAGGCGGAAGGTTACGCACTCCGACAACGCCACAAATTGCCGGTGCTGGGGCCGGTCGGGACGTGACATGCGGTAGGCTTCCTTCTCCAGCCCCGGGTCAGCCATGCGCAACACCAGCGGCGTACGGTCGCCCAAAGTCTGCGGAACGGCCACCACCGAGTATGTCGTGCCGGGAGTCAGTCCGCATACCTCAATCGTGTTGGCCCCGTACACGACCTCCACCGCAATGCGCTGACGCTGCCTGTCCAATTGCAGCGATACGTGGTTTTGCGCCAAAAGCGACTGAAAACCAGCCAAAAATAGCGAGAACAGCAGAAATGTAAAACGATTACCCATAGTAGTTAGAGCGGTAGCAATAAAGCGATACTTGTTGGCACAGCAGAATAAGCTCTCAACTCGCAATTACGGGGATGCGCCTTCTATAGTTGCTTGCGATGCAGCAGCCGGGGTGGCTTTGGTAGAAAAAAAGAAGGCGCTCGTCGGCAGGTAGCCGCAATGTTCGCAAATAACGCCACATTTGCCAAAGGGTTTGGGCTAAAAAGAGCAATGACGCATCCGAAAAGCCATTTTATTTCATTTAAATACCCCGAAAGCCCCCTTTTCGCCGGCATTTTTCTTTGAAAAAGCCTTCGCAATCGCCGCACACCACCCCCAAACTGCCATTTTGGCAACCAAACCCTAAAAATGAAACTTAATCCTGTTTATCCGTGTTAAATCTTCAATAATTCCGAAACAGGCGCGCTTTTTGCGCGTTATTCAGAACATAATTTCAATCTATATTTGTAACCGGAAAGCCGGTCAGACATCCTCAGACCTGCACCCGCTATTGCAAATCAAACAAGGAGAAGCCATGACTGCCGGAATACTTCTAACGATTATCACCGCTTTTGCTCTCCCTGTGAGCACGCCGCCCGCGCTTGCACAGGAGACACCGAGCAAACCCGCATCGCTCTTCGAATATGTGGGCCGCCAGGAAGGGGCCGCTATTACGCTGGAGACCGACCTGACCACCATCCTGGCCAACCGATACAGCAGCGACTACTTCCCCGGGCAGCTGACACTGGCCAACGGCGAGACGTTTACCGTCAAAATTCAGCCAAAAGGCAAATACCGGCGCAAAATCGCCGAGGTGCCCCCGCTAAAAATCAAAGTGCCCAAAAAAGACCTCCGCGAGCGCGGCCTGGATACCATCACGGAAATGCGCTTGGTGCTTCCCTGCTATGACAACCACCGAGGCGACCAGCTGCTCATCAAAGAGTACCTCATCTACCGCATGTTCGAGCAGCTGACCGACCGCTGTGTACGCGCCCGTCTGGTGCGCGTTACCCTGCGCGACAACCACGTGGAAAAATCCTCCAAAAAAATGTACGGCCTGCTGGTGGAAGACAACGAAGAAACCGTCGCTCGCTTAGGCGGAACCCTGGCCGAACAGTACGGCCTGCCAGTAGACAGCCTGGACGTAGAGTACACCGCCCTAGTCGCTGTCTTTCAGTACATGATCGGCAATACCGACTGGGACATTGCCATGATGCGCAACGTCCGCATGGTGCGCATGCCCGATGGGAAAATTTCGCCTATACCCTATGACTTCGACTTCTCCGGCTTAGTGAGCGCGCCCTACGCTTCGCCCTCTTCCGAAAGCGGCCTACGCACGGTGCGCGACCGCTTCCTTATGGCCAACGGCATCCCGCGCGATGCCTTGCGGCGTGCCGTGCAATATATTAAGTCCAAACAGCAAGACCTGACTAATCTCTGCTATTCGCGCCACCTGCCCCGAGAGGTCTCTTATGAGATGACCCAATACCTGGAAACCTTCTTTAAAAAGATTGATAAAAATAACGACGTACCGGCTCGCTCCGTAACGGAGATTGTGGACTAAAAGCTGCCTTTTTTTTGTGGGAGGTCTTCCCCTGTGGTACACGCCCGTTGGTCGTGTGGTTGAAGAGGGCGACTCTCATGAAATAAGTCGCATCGCTCTTCTGTTCAAGTTAAAGATTGTCCGCACATGAGTCTGCCGCATATTTTTGCGCATGCTCTGTATTCGGTTCAAATTTTGAAATCTACATGCAAATGCGCACCTGTTGTTTTCTATTGTGGGCTTTTCTCATCGGCCCCGTGGCCACCCAGGCGCAGGGGGAGGTTCCCTTTGACCTGTACCTGGAGCCTATGAGCATCTAAGGCCTGGGGGGCCTTCAATCCTATGCCTACGGACAGGCCGACGGCAAATGGCTGATCATCGGCGGACGCTTGGACGGCTTGCACCGCCGACAGCCTTTTGCCGCCTTCGACCTGGCTGGACACAATACTCTGCTCATTGTAGTGGATCCGCTTCATGCTCAGCGGTGGATAGCCTCCACAGGGGGGCTGACCACCCCGCTACGCGAACAGTTGCGCTCTACCAACATGCAGTTCTACCAGGAGGGCGACTACCTGTACCTCACCGGAGGATATGGCTACAGTACTCTTGCCGCAGACCACACTACTTTCCCTTATCTGACTGCCGTAAACGTACCCGCAGCCATCCGAGCCATTCAAGAGGGCACGCCAGTGGCCCCGCACTTCCGCCAAATAACCGACCCTAAATTCCAAGTAACCGGTGGGCGCTTAGAAAAAATCGAAGGCACCTTCTACCTCATCGGAGGCCACAAATTTTTAGGACGCTACAACCCACAAGGCCCCACACACGGCCCTGGATTTATACAGGAATATACCAACCAGATCCGACCCTTCCGCCTTTACGACGACGGACTCAGCCTCGTCGTGAAACACCTGCCCCCCATGACCGACAGCACCAACCTGCACCGAAGAGACTATAACGTCATCGCCCAAATCATGCCCGACGGCTCCGAAGGCATCACCGCATTTTCTGGCGTGTTCCGACCCGATGCTAACCTGCCTTTCCTCAATTGCGTCAACATATATGCCAACGGATATGCCGTCAACGACTCTTTCCAGCAATACCTCAACCACTACCATTGCCCCGTCCTGCCGATGTATTCAGCAGCCCAAAAAGAAATGCACACCGTCTTTTTCGGTGGAATTGCCCAATACTACTACGACGCCATTGGAAATCTTATCCGCGACGACGACGTCCCGTTCGTCAAAACCATAGCACGCGTTACCCGAAACGCCTCAGGTGCCATGTCAGAACACAAACTTCCCATTGAAATGCCTGGACTCCTGGGCGCCGGCGCTGAATTCATCCGACGTAAAGACATCCCGCAATACCAAAACGGCGTGCTCCAACTCGACAACTTCCCTACCGACACGCCCCTCGTCGGATACATCTTCGGCGGCATCAGCAGCTCTGCCCCCAACATCTTCTCCATCAATACTGGAACGCAAAGCACCGCCAGCGCAACCCTGTTCAAAGTGTACGTCATCCGAAAAACCAGCTCCGCTACCCACCTACCCTCTGCCACCGACGACCTCAACCTCAGGGTCTTTCCTAACCCAAACAACGGCACCTTCTCCCTGTCTGTTTATCTGCCGGAAAAAACCGACCTCCGCATCTTGCTCCACAACTCCAGCGGCAAACGCATCAAAACCTGGGACATGAAAAACACCAACGCCGGCGAAAACACTTTTCAATTCAACATTTCCAAAATGCAACTGAATGGAACCCTCATTCTTGTGGTGGAAACACCTCTGGGAAATTTGTCGCAAAAAATAGTAATAAAACCGTAATCCCTCTTAGCACTTCCAGAAATAAGTCTCCATACTCCAGATGGAGTGGCGTAAGAGCGCGCCGAGCACATAGACTTCACACACCTAACCGTTCACACTTCCACGCAAGCCGTTGGCAATTTGCCGGAACTTTCGGTACAATTCGTCGTGCTCCTGCCGGGTGATCATGGGCATTGTGGGGGATGTTTTACCAGCAAGGGGGAAGGTACAATTCGGGGAGAGTTGCCTCCGCCGCTGTTGTCTGCAGAATAATGGGATAGAGCATTGCGGATATGCAAACACTTGCGCACTGAGGCTACACGGATTTAGAGGGCTATGCAAAGGAGATTATAGAAGGAGAAACCGCTGTTTTTTCAGTCGTTCAAACTGCTGAGTTCGTCGAGGATTAGCTGTTGCGGAGACAGTGCCTGACTCCTACGTTTAAGCACTTGGGCTACTTCCGTTTTTTGCCTGACCTTTGCCCACATGAGAAGCCGGTTTTTGCCTTCCTATCAGACACATTTAATAGGCGCAGCACTGTTGCTGGCGGCGCTGGCGTTTTCGTGGCCCAACACCCCGGCCCCAACATCGGACTTCGACCCGCGCGAAAGTCAATGGGTAGACTCCGTTTTTCAGGCCCTGAGCCCTGCCGAGCGCATCGGACAGCTGTTCATGATTCGCGCCCACTCCGACAAAGGACCCGACTACGAGCAAAAGGTAGCCGAGCTCATCCAGAAGTACCGCGTGGGCGGCCTGTGCTTCTTCCAGGGCACCCCCGAGCGGCAGGCGGTACTGACCAACCAGTACCAGACTCTTTCCGACCGCGTGCCGTTACTCATTTCGATGGATGCCGAATGGGGCCTGGGCATGCGCCTGCGCGAGAGCACCATCTCGTATCCGCGCCAGCTGATGCTGGGCGCCGTGCGCGACAATCGGCTTATCTATGAGATGGGCCGCGACATTGCCCGTCAATGCCGACGGCTGGGCGTGCATCTCAACTTCGCTCCCGTGGCGGACGTGAACAACAACCCAGCCAACCCCGTCATCAACGACCGCTCTTTTGGCGAAGACCGCAAAAACGTGGCGGCCAAAGCCTTCCAGTACATGATGGGCCTACAGGACGGCGGTGTTATGGCCTGCGCCAAGCATTTCCCCGGCCACGGCGACACGGACGTGGACTCGCACTTAGACCTGCCTGTCATCCCGCACTCGACCGAGCGATTAGACTCGCTGGAACTCTTTCCCTTCCGCGCCCTCATCCTCTACGGCGTGGCCAGCATCATGGTGGCCCACCTGCACGTGCCAGCCTTGGACGACCGCCGCAACCGCCCCACCACCCTGAGCCGCGCCACCGTGGTGGGCCTGCTGCGCAAAAAAATGGGCTACGAGGGCCTCATCGTTACCGACGCCATGGAAATGGAAGGGGTGGCCAAATTCTTTAAGCCCGGCCATGCCGAAGTGGAAGCCCTGCGCGCCGGCAACGACATGGTGCTGCTGCCGGCCAATATGGAAGCAGCTTTCAACGCCGTGCAGGCCGCCCTCTTAGACGGCACCCTCGACGCCCGCCAGGTGGCCGAAAGCGTGCGCCGCATCCTGCGCGCCAAATACCGATACGGCCTGACGCACCCCCAGCGCGTGGATACGGCCAATATCCGCCGCGACCTCAACACGCCGACTTCCTTAGTGCTGCGCCGCAAACTCATCGAAAACGCCCTCACCCTTGTGCGCGACCGCAACAGTCTGGCCGGCATGGATCTCTTAGACCGCCAGCGCATCGCCGTGGTGGCTTTGGGCGATACCAACCTGACCACTTTCCAGAAAACATGCGCCCGCTATGCGCTGGTGTCGTTCTTCAACCTGCCCAAAAACCCCGACTCCGCCGCCGCCACTGCCCTGCTCGACACCTTGCGTGCCTTCGACGTGGCCCTCGTGGGCCTGCACGGCATGACGCGCCGCCCCGACCAGACCTTCGGCCTGTCGCCTGCCCAAATTGCGCTGGCGCGGCTCATCAGCCAACAGCACCCCAAGGCAGCCCTCTTCGTCTTCGGAAACCCGTACAGCCTGGCGCACTTCGACGAAGCGCCCACGGTGCTGATGGCCTACTCCGACGACCCGACGGTGCAAGACGCCGCCGCCCAGGCCTTCTTCGGCGCCATAGACCTTCAGGGTGCGCTGCCCATCAACGCCTCCGAACATGCGCGCCTGGGACAGGGCATCCAGCGGCATTTTGCCGCCAAACGGTTGGCCTACGACCTGCCCGAAGCCGTCGGGCTGAACAGCGACACCCTGCGCCTGCTGGATACGCTGGCCGCCGAGCTCATCGCCGTCGGCGCCGCCCCCGGCTGTCAGGTGCTGGTGGCCAAAGACGGCAGGGTGGTCTGGCACAAAGCTTACGGGCGCCACACCTATGAGCCTGACGCCCGCCCCGTGGGCTTAGACGACCTGTACGACCTGGCGTCCATCACTAAAGTGGCCACCACCACGCTGGCCCTCATGCACGCCGTAGATGCCGGACGCATCCACTTAGACACGCCCATTTACCGCTATTTACCCGAATTGGAAAAAACCGACAAAGCCCGGCTGACGCTGCGCGAAATCCTCGTGCACCAGGCCGGCCTGCAGGCATGGATACCGTTTTATCAAAAAACCCTCGCCGCCTTGGGCCGTCCTTCGCCCGAACTCTACCTGCCGCGCCCGATGACCTGCTATGAGGTGCCCGTGGCCAAAGACCTCTACTTGGCCGACGACTACCGCGACACCATCTGGCGCCGCATCTTCACCTCACCGCTGCGCGACGACCGCTCGTACCGATACTCCGACCTGGGCCTCTACCTGTGTGCGCGCATCTTAGAAAGGTTGGAACAACAGCCCTTAGACGTGCTCACGCGCCGCCTCTTCTACCGCCCCATGGGGCTGATAACTACCACCTTCAATCCCTGGGCGCTGGGTCTGACGGAGCGCTGCGTGCCTACCGAAGACGACAACTACTTCCGCCAGCAACGCCTCCAGGGCCATGTGCACGACATGGGCGCGGCCATGCTCGGCGGCGTTAGTGGCCACGCCGGTCTGTTCAGCAATGCCAACGATTTGGCCAAACTCTTCCAAATGCTCCTTAACGGGGGCGCCTATGGCGAGCGGCAATACCTGAGTCCCGAAACCGTCGCCCTCTTCACTCAACGCCACCTGAACAGCACCCGCCGCGGGCTGGGCTTCGATATGAAAGAACTCGACTCCACCAAAACAGCCAACATGAGCCCCTTAGCCAGCCCGCGCACCTTCGGACACACCGGCTTCACCGGCACCTGTGTGTGGGCCGACCCCGAGCACAACCTCATTTTCATCTTCCTTTCCAACCGAACCTTCCCTACCATGGAAAACAACAAACTCATCAACGGCAACTACCGCCCCCGCATGCAAACCGTCGTCTATCGCGCCCTCACCCCGTAACCGCCAAACTTGTTTGGCGAAACCCCGTTTTTTGCACCCTACAACTCCCATCCGAAAGGCCTTCCCTCCTTTCGTCCCTGCCATCCTTTTTTTACAAAAAAATACACATGTTTACCTGCCATGTTCATGCTCAAACGCTCTGTTCTGCTGCTTACGGCCTTGTTGCTCCGGGCTGCTCTCTGGAGTCAGGTAACCCTCTTGCCCGAAAAGCCTGGTCTTTCGGAAGAAGTCTTGCTCACCTTTGACGCCACTCAGGGCGATGCCGGCCTGAAGGGCTACATGGGCGACGTTTACATGCACACCGGCCTCATCACCGCCCAGAGCAGCCATGGCGGCGATTGGCAGCGTGTTGTGGCCAACTGGGGCCAGAACGACGAACGCCTGCGCCTGACGCGCATAGGGCCTGACCGCTATCAGATTCGCTTTCGCATCACCGACCTTTACGGCGTCGAGACGAACGAAGAGATTTACTCCCTGGCATTCGTTTTCCGCTCTTCCGATGGTGCGCGCACGGGCAAGGCGGCGGGCAGCGCCGATATTTTTTATCCGCTGCGCGAAATGGCCTTCCGCCGCACGGCGGGGGGCGGCCCACGCGACACCTGCCGCGCGCCTGAGCCGGAGTGGTCGCGCAATGCCGTCATTTACGAGGTGAATGTGCGCCAGTTCACGCCTGAAGGCACGTTCAGCGCCTTTGCCCAGCACCTGCCTCGTCTGCGCCAGATGGGGGTGGACATTCTGTGGTTTATGCCCATTCAGCCCATTGGCGTCGAGCAGCGCAAGGGCGGCCTGGGGTCGTACTATTCCATCCGCAACTACACGGCTGCGAACCCTGAATTTGGCTCATTGGCCGACTTCAAGCGCGTGGTGGATACGGCACACGCCTTAGGCTTCAAGGTCATCTTAGACTGGGTGGCCAACCACACCGCCCACGATCACCACTGGGTGAAGGAGCACCCCGACTGGTATGTGTACGACGCCAAAGGAGCCATCGTTTCGCCCTTCGACTGGACGGACGTGGCCAAGCTGAACTACAACGTACCCGCCATGCGCCGGGCCATGATAGAGGCCATGCGCTTCTGGATAGGCGACGTGGGCCTCGACGGCTTCCGCTGCGACGTGGCCGGCGAGGTGCCCGCCGATTTCTGGGAAGAGGCGCGCCCAGCCCTCGAGGCCATCAAGCCCGTGTGGATGCTGGCCGAAGATGCCAGCCAGATGCGCCTGCTGCAGAAGGCCTTTAATGCCAACTACGGCTGGCCGTTCCATCACTTGATGAATGAAATTGCCCAGAGCAAAAAGCCCGCTTCGGCCATCTTCGACTTGCAGCGCGAGACGGATGCTTCGTACCCGCACGGCAGCTATCCGATGCACTTCATCACCAACCACGACGAGAACTCGTGGAACGGTACCGAGTACGAGCGGCTGGGTGAGGGCGTCCGTGCCTTTAGCGTGCTTTATTACACCATGCCCGGCATGCCGCTCATTTATTCGGGCCAGGAAGCCGCCCTCAACAGGCGGCTGCGCTTCTTCGATAAAGACACTATACCGTGGGGCGACTACCCGTTGGCCGATTTTTACCAGCGCCTTAATGCGCTCAAGCACGAGCAACGGGCGCTGTGGAACGGTCGCCACGGCGGCACCTGGCGCGAAATCAGGCACGAGCATCCGCGTTCGGTAGCCGCCTTTGTGCGCACGGCTGAGGGCAGTAAGGTGCTCGTCGTGCTCAACCTTTCGGCCGACACCCAGCAGGTGCGCCTGCAGGTGGGTCAGGATGCCGGCATCTATCGCGAGTATTTCTCTGGTCATCAGGCAACGCTGCTGCAACGCATCCCGCTGCTGCTGGAGCCTTGGGCCTACCGGGTCTATCTGTACGAGCGCCCCGCCGAGCGCCCGCGCCGCTCGTTCCGCTCCATGGAGCAGCAGCGCACCGGTCTGCGCATCCGCGCTACCGACGGCACGCTCCACATCGGCTTCTTCTCGCCGCATGCTGTGGAGGTGGCTTTTGAACCCGACGACCAGACCAACCCGCCTTCTTACGGAACAGCTGGCGCGCCTACGTGGACCAATTTTTCTGTGAAAGAACTGCCCCAACACGTAGAGGTGAGCACGTCGGGACTGCAGCTGCACATTCACAAAGACCCGCTGCGCATCGAATACCGCTACCGCGGACGGGCGCTGACGGGCGAAAGCGAGGGCTACCGCGACGACGGCGAGTACCAGGGCTTTGCATTCACGCTGGGCAGTGATGAAATCCTGCTCGGCGGCGGCGAGCGCGTCTTGGGCATGAACCGCCGTGGGCATCGCCTGCGGCTTTACAACAAACCCAGCTACGGTTACGAAACCCACGCGCCGCTGATGTACTACTCGCTGCCCGTGGCCATTTCGTCGCGCAAGTACCTGATTGCCTTCGACAACGGCGCCGACGGCTACCTAGACCTCGGCGCCTCAGACCCCAATGCGTTGCGCTTCGAGGCCGTGGGCGGGCGCATGAGCTATTTCGTGGTAGCCGCCAGCACCTGGCCCGAGCTGGCCATGCACTACACCGCCGTTACCGGCCGTCAGCCACTGCCGCCGCGCTGGACGCTGGGCAACATTGCCTCGCGCATGGGCTATCACAGCCAACGTGAAGTGGAGGAAGTCGTCCGCAGATACCAGCAAGATAGCATACCGCTCGACGCCATCGTACTCGACCTGTTCTGGTTTGGCCCTACGCTCAAAGGCCATCTGGGCAATCTGGACTGGTACCGCGACTCCTTCCCCCAGCCCGAACAGATGATGGCCAACCTCAAGCGCCAGGGCGTCAAGACGGTGCTCATCACCGAGCCGTTCATCCTGCGCGGCACGCGCACATTTGAGGAAGTCATCCGCCGGGAGTTGGTGGGCAAAACCATCATGGGCAAACCCTATCTGTACGATTTCTATTTCGGCCATACCGCCCTGTTAGACCTTTTCAAGCCCGAAGCCCAACAGTGGTTTTGGGACATCTACCACAAACACACCCTCAGCGGTGTAGACGGCTGGTGGGGCGACTTAGGCGAACCCGAAGTGCACCCCGATGACCTGCAGCATGTCATCGGCCCAGCGCGCACGGTGCACAATCTGTACGGCCACGTGTGGGCGCGAATGATTTACGAAGGCTATCGGCGCGACTTTCCCAAGCGCCGGCCCGTCATCCTGATGCGTTCGGGCTTCATCGGCTCGCAGCGCTACGGCATGATGCCCTGGTCGGGCGACGTCAACCGTACCTGGGGCGGCCTGAAGCCGCAGGCGGAAATCGCCCTGAGTATGGGCCTGCAAGGGTTGGGCTATATGCACTCCGACCTGGGCGGCTTCGCGGGCAGCTACCGCGACCCGGAGCTGTACATCCGCTGGCTACAGTACGGCGTCTTTCAGCCCATGTACCGCACCCACGCCCAGGAAAGCGTGCCAGCTGAGCCTATCTTCTGGGACGATAGCACCAAAAACATCGTCCGACGCTACATCCGCCTGCGCTATGCCCTGCTGCCCTACCACTACACGCTGGCCTGGGAAAACCACACCACCGGCCTGCCGCTCATGCGCCCGCTGTGCTATGCCGATGACGACCCCGCACTGCTGACCAACACCACCTCCTACCTGTGGGGCGATGCTTTCTTGGTCAGCCCGGTGGTCGAAAAAGGCATCACCACTCAGACCGTCCACTTCCCGCGCGGCACTGTGTGGATAGACTTCTGG
Organism: uncultured Saprospiraceae bacterium; assembly: GCA_937980645.1. Lineage (GTDB taxonomy): Bacteria > Bacteroidota > Bacteroidia > Chitinophagales > Saprospiraceae > M3007. Next base: position 14,011 of record CALJPQ010000010.1, read on the forward strand.
TCGGGCAAAGCTCACACCGGTGGCCAGGTGGCTCAAATACCCGTGGATATAGCGCACATTCCCGTGTTCGTGCGCGCCGGCGCCTTCGTACCCATGTCGGACAAACCCCTGCCGCATACCGATGCCTATGACCCCGAAGCCATCGCCGTGCACTATTACCACCACCCCACTGCTACCGCCAGCGCAGGCGCCCTCTACGAAGACGACGGCTACAACCCCGACGCCATTGCCCAAAAAGCCTACACACTGCTGCGCTTCACCGCCACATATCAGAACAACCGCCTGACCCTGAAACATCGCAACGAGGGCTTCTACCCGCCGGCACGCCAGAAGAACCGCCCACTCAGGTACGTCGTGCACGGCGTCGAGCGCGCCCCTAAAGCCGTGCGCCGCATCGCCCGAGGCGGCCAAACAGGCCCCCTTGCCCACACCCTCAAAGAAGGCGGGCTGTTGGAATTTTACCTCAATGAAGAAACCGACGAGGGCGCTGTGGTCGAATTTTAAGGCACATCAGGCCCTAAAAATCGCGAAGCCCGCTTAGGGAACTCACCATAGCGATAATCATGACAAAGTATGCCACGATCACCACGATAGCAAAAATGCCCTGCCAACGGAAGTAATTGCGAAAGTTAAGCCAAGCGGCTTCAAAAGCCTCCTGGTCTTGAAATGCAAGCGCTGCCTTCAATCGGCGGGCAAATCTAAACTGAAAGGAGGTAATAACAAAAGCCAGTCCCAAAAATGCCAGACCGATGAGGATGCCCATTATGCCCCCACCTGCTGCCATGGGGGAGGCCAGCGGGTTGTCAATAGCATTGTAAGCGCCAGGCGGCTGGCTGATAAAAGCAGAGACAAAGAGAAGGGCTATGGCCCCCAAACTCAACAAGACGAAGTTAACGATGGCTAAGAAGTTGGCCCAATAGGCGGTGGTAGCCCAGTCCTGATGCATGGGTTCGGTGCTGCGATCCAGGCCGCTAGAGGTTCTGAAGGTATTTTCCATGATTTTTTCTATTTGAAAATAAGGTAAAGATGGGAGAGCGCACACGCTCCCCAAGTGATATCTGTAGGCAAAATGGCTTACATCCTCATGCTCACCCCTATCAGGCCAATGAGAAAGATTATGCCGTAGAGGACTAATACAGCAATGATGATGATGCCGGCCAGATGGAAAAGCCGACGCAGGTTGGCAAAGCCCACATGCGCCGCGGCGGAGTCGTCGTAGAGCACAGCCTTGCGCGTGTAGCGCGAAAAGTTGAACAGCAGCCATACAATGGGCGCGATAATCGCCAGCGCGATAATCATGGCCATGCCTGCAAAGGCAGCCTCGCGCCCGCCCAGCGCAATAAGTGGCAAAAAGGACAGAAGCATCATACCCACGTAAATAAAGCCGAGCACCGAAAAGAACATACCCCAGTTAGCTGACTCTTTCCAGTACTGCCGCACTTCGGACGTGATGTGAAAGCCTTCCCGGCTCTCGGAGGGTTCATTGGCTCGAAAGCCCGTGTCTAAGGGCTGGTTGAAGTTGTCTTCCATGATGGTTTGTTTTGTTTTTGAAAAATGAAAAAGCAGGGATACGCAAAAGCGCGGCTCAAAAGTAAACAATTTTGGAGCACCCGCGCTTTTCGTTTTTTCTGACGAGAATTTTTCTCAAATGGCCGGCGACGCGCTCAAGGCCGCACGAAGACGATGTTATCTGAGTCTAAGTGGTTTTCCGCTAAATAGTTGGCTATGTTATCGAGCACCTGAAGAGCACCGGTTTCGTCTATGCGAAAGGATTGATAGCCCAATGCGCGCAACAGTTCCTCAGCACGTTGGTGAGCAGCATGGCCGCGTTGCTGAGAGACATATTCCACGACAACCACCGGCGCGTGGTTTGCCAAGGAATTTTGAGCGCCCTGCACGACTTTATCCTCAGCCCCCTCTACGTCTATTTTCAGAACCGTTGGGCACAAACCCATCTCCGCCAAGAAGGTGTCTAAGCGCACGGCGGGTATTTTGACCGCTTCGGGCGGATAACGGGCAAACCATTTCTCACCTTCGAACTGGGTGATATCGAAAGTATTATACTCCGAATACAGATTGGGAAACTCATAAAACGTCAAGAGTGCATCCCTGTCGGAAAGAGCCAGATGGTGGGCCGATACATTAGCGGCCTCTCGGATGTTAGTTTTCAATACCGGAAACGTAGCAGGCGCGGCCTCAAAGGCGACGACTCGGCCACTGCTGCCCACTAAAGCCGAAGCCAATAGCGAAAAATAGCCGTAGTGCGCGCCGACATCTATGAAGACGTCGCCCTCGCGCAGGCGCTGAATGAGAAAGCGTGCCAGCCGTATTTCGGAAGGGTGCGTCTTAGCTCCCGTGAGGTAAATATCCGTGCCGGCGGGCAAGAGCAACCGCATGGGCGCTCCAAAAAAGGTCCGGCACCACACGCCGCGCTCTTTTCGGGTTTGCTTGAAGACGATTTCCCGAAACAGGATAGCTTCCAGATATCGAAGCGGGCTGGCCCACAGCCTCTCCCACCGGGAGGCGGCGGCTAACTGCGCTGCTTTATCCAAGGCTTGCAACATGGCTTCCTGCTTCATGCCGGGTTTGGGGCTGGCGAGGTTTCAGGTGTCTGCTTCGCGCCCGGCGGCAAAAGTGCGGCAATCATCGGTTTTCTCGTGCATTGCTGTCCAGACTAAATTGGGCGAAGGCATGGGTTTGCCCAGCCATTCGCCGATGGAACGGGCACGGTAGCCCAGCGCTTCTAACCAGCGGCGCAGTTCGGCGCGTTGCTCCGGGTTATCCTCCAGGATGAGGACGGGCCGGTCGCGCCGGATGACCTGCTCACCGCCGCGCAGGACGTTTAATTCGCAGCCCTCGACATCTATCTTAATGAGGTCCAGCGTGCACTCCTCGACGAACGGCTGGTCGTCCAGACGCTCCATGCGCACCGCCACCTCGCGAAACCCTTCAGCAAAGGGCAACGCCCGCTCAGCCGCCGACGCCCAGCCCGCTAGCAGCTGCCCCCGATAAACGGGTATGCGCAGCGTAACAGCCCCCGTATAGTCAGATAAACCGTAAGCAAACACGTGCAAATTAGCCCTCCGGCTGTGCCACAGGTCGAAGTCCTCTTGCGCATTGGCCTCAAAGGCATACACCTGCTCAAAGCAGCGCGCCATATAGTAAGCATAATAACCGTGGTTGGCTCCCACATCCACAGCCGTACGCAAATGCGGACACAGGCGGCGCAAATAGCGCAGCTCTGGCTCGGCCTCCGGGCTGTACCAGTACGCCGTCGCACGCACGGGCAAGCGCCATTCCGGCGGAAAAAAGCCCTTGCTGTATCTCAGAAAACGGTCAGTCCAACGCGAGAACGACATGGCTCAGGTCATTTTTCATTTTTTCATCTTTCACTTCCCCAGTACCATGTCTAAAATTTCCGGCGTGCGGACGGCCTGAAAGCCCGGCACCCGGAAGCGATAGAAGAGCAGCAGACCCTCGAGCAAGGTCTTGCGCTCCGAACGCGACAGAGCAACCTCATGACACCGTTGCAACGGTTGTTCGAGCAGCGCGCACAGTTGGGCGGAGGCATGAGCATTTAGCCCAAAAGCGTGTTCGGGCAGAGCGGGCGCAAAAAGCCCTTCCTGAGCGTCGAAGAAGATGGGCCGGTGGTCGGTGGGTTCGATTTGCAGACCCACATAGGCCGAAAGGTGGAGCAGGAAGTGCAGATGCAGGTTGGCAAGGGGGTGCTCGGTTTGGTCGAGCCAGCACAGGTTCTCTTCCAAAAAGGCAAACAGAGGTGGGTTTTCTTCGCCCTCATGGATGATTTTGCGGCACACTTCAGCCATAAAGAGGGCCACAGCGCCGCGGCGAACGTCGAAAGGGATGCGCTGGAATACCACAGCCGCACGCATTTCCTTGAGGCGATTGAGGTGGTGCGCGCTGTCGCGGAAATAGCAGACCATGTCCACAATCGTCATGGGCTGAAAGAGGCTATACGGCATGCGCGCTTTGGGTGTTCGGACGCCTCCGGCAATAAAGCCACGCAGCCCCTGCGCTTCGGTGAAGATGTCCGAAATGACGCTGGTTTCGCCGTATTTGCGCGTGTGAAAGACAATGCCTCGAGTATGCAACAGCATGGCAATTAGCGCGGTGGTGAGCCGCCAAAAACGGCGTCTAAGGCAGTAGCCACTTCCGGCAAGACGGCCCGGAACGCCTGCGGAAATAAAAAGTAGTGGTGAATGGCCACGGGCAGTGGCTCCAGGCCGGCCAGACCAACGACCGACTCCACATGGGCGCGCGACATACGGCTGCAAGCCTCCAGCCGCATCCAAATGTCTGGCGCGTCGAGCGCAGGATAAGGGCGGTCAGGGTATGTCAGCACAAATGCTTTGGCGTATTCGTGCATGCCGATGTTATACATCGAGCCAGGCTGCAGAAAGCTAGCCATAAGCTGCTCGGCCGAGAAGAGCAGGCAACCGTCGGGAGCGTAGAGCTCTGAGGCGTGGGGGTAATCGTGCTGCGGAGAGGGAAAGGGATAAGGGTAAACGACCACCTTTTCCAATTTGGAAAACAGAAACTTCGGCTCGTTCCAGGTGAGCGTTACGGCCTGCGTGGCCAGCGCCAGCTGGATGTCTAACGGCAGTGGCTGCTCTTCGGGCCAGCCCATGGGCATCCAGTCGGTACCCATCATGAACAGGGCGATACGATGGCGAAAACGCTGCCTGTCGGCGGCAGAGAGCGCGCGATAAAAAACGCTGCCGCGCTCCAGGAGCGCGCGCAACGCATCTGGCAATTCAGGCGGGCGCCGGGAATACCACCACCAATTGATTTGCGGGCTAAAAATCCAGACAACCGCACCGACAAGCACAAAGGGAATGATCCATGGAGCGTAGTCGCTGTCATCCCAGGCTAAATAGAGAAAAAAAAGCGCGCCGGCCGCAAAAGGCAACAGAAGCAGGTGGGCAAATGTCTGACGCATAGGCAGGCAAAATTACGCGAAACCGCTCAACCTACCATCGGCCACAGAGGTGTCGTCTTCGAGGCACGAGAAGGCGACACCTCTGTATCCCCCCACAGGCGACACCTCCCGATGGGAGATATCGCCTCAAATTCATGCGTTCGTGGCTACACCTCGTTCGTGCATTCCCATCAAATACCTGTTTTTCAGGGTATTACATCATTGAGGTAAAAGCCATCAGGCTAGTAAAGTCGCTGGTGATGCAAAAAAATATTGACAGGATTTGTTGGTATGAAAACGGTGCCTATATCTTTGCCGCCGCATTTGCGTAAATGGTGCCTTAGCTCAGCTGGTAGAGCAACGGACTGAAAATCCGTGTGTCCCCAGTTCGATTCTGGGAGGTACCACTCAGCACACCGCACTGGCCCGAAGGAAGTGTTCATTCCTTCGGGCCTATTTTTATCGGTCAGGTCATGGCGGAAGACATCGTCATTCGGATACTGCTGGCGCCTTTTTCCTTGCTGTACGGCATTGCCGTTGGGGTACGCAATACCCTGTATCGGCTGGGCGTGCTCAAAAGTGCGCGGTTCGATATTCCAGTGATTTCCGTGGGCAATTTGACGGTAGGTGGTGCAGGCAAAAGCCCGCATATCGAATATTTAGTGCGTTGGTTGGACCAGTACATCGAAGTGGCTGTGCTCAGTCGCGGGTACGGGCGCAAGACGCAGGGATATCGCCCGGTCAGCGTGATAGATACCGCTACGGAGGTGGGCGACGAGCCGCTTCAGATTAAGCGCAAGTTTCCTCATGTACCCGTGTGCGTCAGCGAGAGCCGCGTGCTGGGCATTCCGGAGCTGGTGCGCCGCAACCCGGAAGTTCAGTGCATTTTGCTCGACGACGCCTTCCAGCACCTGGCCGTAACACCCGGGCTGAACATCCTGCTTACCGAATACAGCCGCCCGTTCACGCGCGACTGGCTTCTGCCCTCAGGGCGACTGCGCGAAAGCCGCAGTGGCTATCGGCGCGCCGACTTAATCATAGTCACCAAATGCCCGCCCGAACTGACGGAGGAACAGCGCACCGCCTTAGTGCAAGAAATCGCACCTCTGCCGCGCCAGCGCGTGTTCTTCTCGCGCTATCAGTACGACGAGCCCTATGACTTGCTGCGCCCCGACGTACGTCGTCCGTTAGACACGCACACGGATGCGCTCTTAGTCAGCGCCATTGCACATACCGACTACTTGCTAAGCTACCTGGGCCAGCAGATGCGCTCGGTCTATGCTTTTGAATTTGCCGACCATCACTACTTCACCGACAGCGACCTGGAGGATATTCGTAAGCGTTTCGAGGCCCTGCCCGGCTCCAACAAAATTCTGCTCACCACCGAAAAAGACGCCACCCGCCTGGAGCGCTACAACGATTATTTTTGGAAACACCAGATGCCGGTGTATGTCCTGCCGGTGCGCGTCGTCTTCGACCGCGACGACGAGGCAGCCTTCCAGGCTGAAGTGAAGCGCTTCTTGCTGGAATTCAGGGTTTAAAAGCAGCTATAGCCTCTCGCACACTGCCGTGATTCAGGAGCAGACGCCGAGCGCTTTCTTGGTCCAGGCCCGTGGCCTGGGCTACCATACGGGTGCCGCGGGCGATGAGCTTATTGTTGCTCAGCTGCATGTCCACCATCTTGTTATCCTGCACGCGGCCTAGCCGAATCATAGCGGTAGTAGAAATCATGTTCAGCACCAGCTTCTGCGCCGTACCGGCTTTCATGCGGGTGCTTCCGGTAACGAACTCCGGGCCAGTAACCACGAGTATCGGGTAGTCGGCCTCAGCCAACACAGGCGCGCCGGGGTTACAGGTGATGCAGCCGGTGGGTATGCCGTGCTGCCGGCAGGTGCGCAGGCCGTGCACGACGTAAGGCGTGGTGCCGGAGGCGGCGATGCCGACGACAAAGTCCTGTTCGTCAATCTGATGCGCTCGGAGGTCTTCCCAGGCCTGCGTCTCACTGTCTTCTGCCCCTTCAACGGCCTTGCGGATAGCGCCGTCGCCGCCGGCGATGAGGCCTATCACCCAGCCCGGAGGCGCACCGTAGGTGGGCGGTATTTCTGAGGCGTCCACAATACCCAGCCGACCGCTGGTGCCCGCCCCGATGTAAAAGAGGCGCCCCCCTGCGGCCATGCGAGGCACCAACGCCTCTACCAAGGCCTCAATCTGCGGCAAGGCTCGCTCCACGGCGAAGGGAACGGTTTTGTCTTCAGCGTTGATGCGCTCTAGCAGCTCGCGCGTGCTGAGCGTCTCCAAATGCCGGTGTGGAGACGATTGTTCGGTAATAAGTTGCATAGGCAGAGAGGGCGTCAGAGCCGCTAATGGTTACGGCGGCAAAATTCGGCGGATTTGGCGGGTTATCATTGACCGAATGCGAGCAAAATGCCCGCACGCCGGCGTATAAAAGCAATTAAACCGGGTTGCACTCCAGATCATGAGACGCCGGCGCCTTGCCCGAAGGCTTACGGGCAACCATTCTGGCGCAGGCCCATCCAGGCAGGCTCCTCCATTTCAGTAACCCGGACGGCTTCTATCTGTTGCGCTACCCAGGCGTAGGTGGCACGCATGCCCACCTCCAGCGGATAATTGGGTGCCCAGTCCAGCACCTTTCGGATGAGGGTATTGTCGGAATTGCGCCCGCGCACGCCCTGCGGGCCAGGCACATTCCGGATACTTAGACGCTTGCCGGAGATGCGAACGACTAAGCGCGCCAGGTCGTTGATAGCGACCATTTCATCTGAGCCAATGTTGATCGGTTCCGAAAAATGCGAGGCCATCAGGCGGCGCACTGCTTCGATACATTCGTCAATGTAGAGGAAAGAGCGAGTCTGTTGGCCGTCGCCCCAGATTTCGATTTCGCCGCCATCGGGCGTTTCGGCCACTTTGCGGCACAAGGCTGCCGGCGCCTTTTCCCGGCCACCGCGCCACACTCCCTCTGGGCCATAGATGTTGTGGAAGCGTGCAATACGGACATTCAGCCCATAGTTGCGCTGAAAAGATAAATAAAGCCGCTCACTGAAGAGCTTCTCCCAGCCATACTCACTATCGGGCTGGGCTGGATAGGCGGAGTCTTCGCAGCAACGCGGGTTATCGGGGTCTTGCTGGTTGTAGGCCGGATAGATGCACGCCGAAGAGGAGTAAAACACCTTGCCCACGCGCTTCTGAACACACAACGGGAGAGTATTCAGGTTGATCAGCGCCGAGTTGTGCATGACGTCGGCATCGTTGTCGCCCGTGAAAATGTAACCTGCTCCACCCATGTCGGCGGCCAGCTGGTACACCTCGTCGAATGGGCGGTCGAGCACATTCTGGCATACGTATGGGTCGCGCAAATCGCCAAGGATGAAATCGTCGGCAGCCGTAGGCGAAAATTCCGGATATTTCAGATCCACACCGAGCACGTAGTAACCCTCTGTCTTGAGCCGTCGCGCTAAATGGCTGCCGATAAAGCCGCCTGCACCACATATGAGCGCTGTTTTTTTCATACTTAAAAGCAGTTTTCAGGGATTAAAGGAAACACGAAAGGCGTTCGAAGTTTCATAAAAACGAATGCAGGCAATTGCTGTTACTCGAGCGGCAAAATTAGATACCCCCATGTAAAGCACGTATTAACGCCGTATTGCGTTTTGCGTCCTCTCAACGACGGTTGGCCATTTACTTGCCTGCTGCCGGGCGATACGTAAAATTTATTGGTTCGCCTCGGCCTTACAGGCGTCCAAAAGCCTCTCTGCCAGACGTTTGTGATCAAATTGTGCTTCGCAAAAGACCCGCGCGTGGCGTCCCAAATGCACCAGATTACCGCCTTGTTCAGCGCAAAAGCGCACCGCCTCGACGAACGCAGGCGCATCGTCGGCGACCAATGCTTCGACGCCGTGCCGCGCTGGAACTCCCTCCAGCCCCACAGAAGTGCTGAGCACTACGCGGCCCAAAGCCATCGCCTCCACAATCTTAGCGCGCATACCGCCGCCCGAAAGCAACGGGACCACGAGCACCGGATGCGCGTTCAGGAAAGCCGCAGCGTCGGGCACCTCTCCATGTACGTACACCCGCGGCAAACGCAGCTGACGCACCCACGCAGGCGTGTTCCGCCCAGCGATGTGGAATGTGAGGCTTGGAAATGCCGGCGCCAACAACGGCATCCAGACCTCGCGCAAAAACCACTGCAGCCCCTCGACGTTAGGGAGCCAGTCTAAGGAGCCGATAAAGCACAGGCTTAGCGGCTGCTCAAAACTCCGCTCGTCGGGGTGATAAGCTCCTGCGTCCACACCTATGGGCACGACTACAGCCGGCTTTTGAAAGCCCCAGCTGCGGAAGGTGGCCACGTCTCGCTCGCTAATGCCGACCAAAAGGTCGCAGTCGTGAATATGCATCTGCTCAAAGCGCTTTAGGCGCCGGGCCTGCAGGTTCAGGTACTGGCGCTTGAGGAAATGGCTGTGCCTGGCGATGCGTTCCCAGATTTCACTCTCTACATTGTGCGCTCGCAACGCTATACACGCCCGACTGTACTGCCGGATAAGCGGCACATAAGGCGCCAGATAAATGGTCTCCAGCAGCACGATGTCAAAGGTTTCGCGTCGCAGGATTTCTTCCAGTTGCTCCGCAAATGACTGGCTGACAAAGCGTTCGACATGATATGAGCGCCCAGAAAACAGGTTGCGCAGTGCGGGCCAGAGACGAATACGGTTGTCCACCGCTACAGCCCACACGTGTTCGTAGTGCTCCAGCGCCTCGGGTGTTTCCTGGCCTGCATACCAATGCCGGCGCGTATTCATGGCCAGCAGCGAAACGAAACTTCCGCACTGCCGTAAGGCGCGCGACAGATAGACAATGGCCATGCTCTCACCATCCTTGAGCGGATAGGGATATTTCTTGCATAGCTGCAGAATCTTCACAAGACAGATGGATTTGAGGCGCTCTGAGGCACCGTTTTTGGCATTGTGCTGTTGCGAATGCGGCGCGAAGCGCGGCAGGCGCTATCTTTGCCCGCGCTCTTTAGTAAAGGGCAATCGTTTTTTTCAGCAAACATGGTACTGGAAGCGAAGAACATCCATAAATCCTTCGGCCGGCTACACATTCTCAAAGGCATAGATCTGTCGGTGGCGCAAGGCGAGATTGTGAGCATCGTGGGTAAGTCCGGTTCGGGCAAAAGTACGCTCTTGCACATTCTCGGCACGCTGGATCGCGCCGACCGGGGCGAAATCCGCATCCGCCAGACGGATATCCAACGACTACCGGCGCGTCAGCTGGCTGCTTTTCGCAATCGGCACATTGGCTTTGTGTTCCAGTTTCACCACTTGCTGCCCGAGTTTACGGCCTTAGAAAACGTGTGTCTGCCCGGCTTCATCCAGAAAAAGCCTGCAGCACAGGTGCGCCAGCGCGCTACCGAACTGCTCGAATACCTGGGCCTGAGCCAGCGCCTGCACCACAAACCCACTGAACTGAGCGGTGGCGAGCAGCAGCGCGTTGCAGTGGCCCGCGCCTTGGTCAATCAGCCCGACATTGTCTTTGCCGACGAACCCACCGGCAACTTAGACAGCACCGCCTCTGCCGATCTGCACCGCCTCATCCAACAACTGCGCCGCGACTACGGCCAGACATTTGTCATCGTTACGCACAATTACGAACTCGCCGAGCTCTCCGACCGCCGCTTAGAAATGCGCGATGGCGCGCTCCTGCAGGCCTGAAACACTATGCCCCGGCTTTCACACCCGTCCGTACTTTCGGTACTCATACTCCTCTGTACCGCCTGTGCCAACCGGCGCATTCCGGACGCCACAACGCTGGCCCCCCTGGCCGAACGCCCTAAAAATATCATCCTACTCATCGGCGACGGCATGGCTACGCCTCAAATCAGCGCATCGCTGTACTGGCGCGGGGTCGGCCGCTCGGTGTGGGAGCGTTTCCCTTTTGTAGGCTTCCATCAAAGCCACGCCTACGACGAGCGCGTAACGGACTCCGCCGCTGGCGCTACAGCCTTCGCCTGCGGCCAGAAGACCAAAAATGGCGCTATCGGCCTCGTCCCACCCGACTATACACCCTGCCGTACCATCCTGCAAGAACTCTCCTCGCGCGGCTGGGCCACCGGCATGGTGGTTACCTGCTCAGCCACACATGCCACACCTGCCAGCTTCATCGCCCACCAGGACCTGCGCGCTTTCACCGAATACATCGCCGAAGACTACCTGCATACGCCCCTAGATTGCTTCATCGGAGGTGGGAGAGGCTACTTCAGCGACCGGCCCGACCACAAAAACCTGCTCGACTCGCTCCGACAGCGCGGCTATGCTGTCCGCGCCGGTGTCGGCTTCGGCCACTTGCCTCTCGACGGCTCCGCTCCCTTCTACCTCTTCACTGCCGAGCGCGAGCCACCCAGCGCCCATGAAGGCCGCCGATACCTACCCACCGCTACTGCTCGAGCCTGCGAATACCTCCAAAAACGCAGCCCAAAAGGCTTCTTCCTCATGGTTGAAGGCAGCCAGATTGACTGGGCCCTACATGCCAACGATGCCAACTGGCTCAAAGCCGAGATGCTCGACTTCGAAGCCACCGTCGCCGAAGCCCTCCGATTCGCCCAGCAAAACGGCGAAACCTTAGTCATCGTTACCGGCGACCACGAATGTGGAGGCATGAGCCTCAACGCCGTCAAGAACCCCAAACACTTCGAGGTGGCCTTCACTTCGCGCCTGCACTCCGCTGCCATGGTGCCCGTTTTCGCTTACGGCCCTAAAGCCAACCTCTTCTCCGGCATCTACGACAACACCGATATCTATTTTAAAATGTGGGAAGCGCTGGGCGTGAAAAAGGAATGGTGAAAATGGGCAGCCCGGGCGCCGATTTTCAATACCTATTCGCTCCGAAAATCGAGACATTTTTTAGTTTTTTGGAGAAACATACAGCCAATTTATTACTATCCATCGCTACACTTCTCATATGCTTGAGTTCAGCAATGCTCATCTGCGTCGCGTCGCCGTTGCCTGGGTGGGCGCCAAATCCCGAAACGAGGGCGTTTACCTGCCCAAACAGCTCCTCATCCCGCCGCATGATGTGGTGCACGAGTGGCTATTAGGCGCCTTCCTCAAACCCTTTGAAAAGGCGGCGGAGTTCTTTTACTTCTTCCACGAGGAAGACGTCAGCCATCACCCGGTGTTTCAGTCGTGCAACACCGTGTTTCAAGACCCGGATGCCCTGCCCGAAGAAGCCGCACGCTTAGCCCAACACCTGTACGAACACTCCGAAAACAGCCGCATGCAGGGCGGCGAATTCCTTGTCATGCACTTCGAGGGCCTCGTGCTGGGCGGCGAAGCCACCTCCGCCATCGGCCTGTGGAAAGTGCAGCACCCACAGCAGTTTCTCCACGTCGAGCGATTGCCCGAACAGTATGCCCTCAGCGTGCGCAGCGGCATCTCGCCCGAAAAACCCGAAACCGCCGCCCTCGTCTTCAGCCTAGACGAAATGGACGGATACCGCCTCTGCGCCATAGACACCGTCTCCAAACGCGACGAACGCTCCTTCTGGAAAGACGATTTCCTTCGACTCCGCCCCGTAGAAGACCACTATTTCCAGACCCGACACTACATCGCCCTCTCTGGCGAATTCATCCAACACAAACTACCACACCGCTTCGGCCTCGACCGCACTGACCAACTCGACGCCCTATACCGATCCGGCCTCTACTTCAAAGAAAACGAACACTTCGACGCCGAACACTACGCCAAAACCCTGTTCTCCGAAGAAGAACAACAACAAGCCTTCAAAGCCTACCGCGACGAATACGCCCAGGCATACGCCGTCCCACTCGAAGACCGCTTCGACATCAGTAAACCCGCCGTCAAAAAAGAATTCAAAATCCTCAAAAGCGTCATCAAATTAGACAAAAACTTTCACATCTACGTCCACGGCCGCCGCGACCTCATTGAACGAGGCTACGACGAAGAACGCGGCAAAAAGTACTATAAGGTCTATTTCGATGAAGAGGAGTAAATAGGGGTGAAACTCCAATTGATTATTAGGCAGTGAAATGAATTAACTGACAGTCAGGCGAAATGTGTTCCTAACTCAATGATAGTCAAAAGTTTAGTCAAATATCTTCAGTTAAAATCCGCCATTACCGATTATTACTTAATCTTATGCAGTCAGGACAAAATGCCATCGTCCTCAGGCGGTAAGGTCGCCACGAATGCACGAATGAAAAACGAATGGTTCGTGTCTTTCTTCGTGAAGGTTCAGAGACGACACCTCCCCGCGGGAGATGTCGTCTCAAATTCGTGCATTTGTGGCTACTTTTTTAATGGATAAGGCGCAGGTTGAGACGCCCACAGGCTTCGGGATTTTATTCCTTCACGGCAGAGGACGCCGGGAAACGCTGAGAGAAAATACCTCCGCGGGCCTCTGCGTGCTCTGCGGTTTTTTAATCTTTTGCCTCGTACCAGCCTTGCGTGAGGTCAGTTACAATTCTTCGCACCCCGGCAGTAAATCTTTTTCAATCAGATACTCATTGCGTGTAGGCGAGTTTCGGTTGATGATTTCAGCCAGGAAGCCAGTGAGGAACAGTTGGGTGCCCACGATGAGGGCCAGGATGCCGAAGAAGAACAGCGGTCGGTCGGCGATGCCGTAGGCTTTGTACACCAATTTGGCCCAGCTCAGATAGGCCAGGAAGGCGAAGCCGATGAGGAACGACAGCACGCCGAGGGTTCCGAAGAAGTGCATGGGGCGTTTGCCGAACTTGCCCACGAAATAGACCGACAGCAGGTCTAAGAAGCCGTTGATGTAGCGCTCCCAGCCGAATTTGCTGTGTCCGTATCGGCGGGCGCGATGTTCGACCACCTTTTCGCCGATGCGCCGGAAGCCGGCCCATTTGGCCAGCACGGGTATCCAGCGGTGCATTTCGCCATAGACCTCGATGGCTTTCACGACTGATTGGCGGTAGGCTTTGAGGCCGCAGTTGAAGTCGTGCAGCGGGATACCGCTCATCCACCGGGCCACGGCGTTGAACAGTTTGCTGGGCAGTCGCTTTTCTAAGGGGTCGTGGCGTTTTTTCTTCCATCCGCTAACTAAATCGTAGCCCTCTTCGGTGATCATTCGATAGAGTTCGGGTATTTCGTCTGGGCTGTCTTGCAGGTCGGCGTCGAGGGTGATGACGACCTGCCCCTGGGCAGCCTGGAAGCCCACGTGCAGGGCAGCCGATTTGCCGTAGTTGCGCCGGAACTTGATGGCCCGGATGTTCGGATTGGCGGCGCGCAGAGACTCGATGACGATCCAGGAGTCGTCGGTGCTACCGTCGTCCACGAAGATGATTTCATAGCGAAGGCCTTGCGCCTCGACGACGCGGCGTATCCAGGCCTCGAGTTCGGGGAGGCTTTCCGCTTCGTTTTTCAGGGGGATCACTAAAGAGAGGTTCATAGATTGAATTTTGTCAGCGGATTGTTGGGAGATTTCGGGTTGTGGCCGGGTATGTACTCCTCGCGTTGGAGGTAAACAGGCAACAGGGGTGGAGCGTCTTTGCTGATGGGGATGGCGTGCCGGCGCGGCCAGGCTTTGCCGGTGAGCATGTTTTTCCAGCGTTGGAAGAGTTGCTCCTGTTGTTCAGGGGTCAGGCGCGGCCTGTCGGAGTAATAGCCTGCCAGGGCGCGCTGTCGGCGGGCTTCGAAGAGGCTGACGGCGCAGGCGACGGAGATGTTGAGGCTTTCGGTGAAGCCTTCGTGTGGGATGATGAAGTTTCCATCGGCCAAAGCAACGGCTTCGGATGAAAGGCCTTCGTCTTCATTGCCGAAGACTAAGGCCGTTGGCTGCGTCAGGTCGAGGTCGTACAAGGAGGGGCTTTTTTCGCCCAAGTGAGTAGTCAAGATGCGTCCATAGCGTTCGCGCACGCGGCGGAAGCATTCCTGCAAATCTTCAAAGACATAGACGTCAATCCATTTGAAGGCGCCGCCAGAGGTTTTTTTACCCAGTTTCAAGTGGCGTTGCTGGAGGAAGCGCTCCGTATAGACGACAAAGATTTCGCGCACGCCCACGGCATCGCACGAGCGCATGACCGCACTGATGTTGAGCGGGTCGTGCACGTTTTCGAGCACCACCGTCAGGTCGGGCTGGCTGCGCCGAATGACTTCGCGGATGCGTTGTTCGCGGGATGGGCTCATGGCGTCAGGTTGCTTTTTGTCGTAGTCGGGTCAGGAAAAAATGGAAGGGTCGCTCACATCGCAGGCAGCGGATTGCTCAGGGTATTCGTTAAAAAAGCGACAACAAGCAGAAAGTAGGTTTTTTAGTTGGTTTTATCGGAAAGGCGCGCCGCAATGGGGGCGCCTTTTGCTTTTCAGTCTCGATAGCGGCGCGCCAGGTCCTGATAGAAGTCAATGCGGCGGTCGCGCAGGAAGGGCCACATGCGGCGCACGGTTTCAGTGCGGCTCAGGTCAAGGTCCACCACAGCGACCTCCTCGCGATCGGCGCTGGCCTGGTAGAGGATTTCGCCCTGCGGCCCCGCCACAAAGCTCTGGCCCCAGAACTGGATACCGCCTGTTACGCCCGTCCAGTCTGGCTCGTAGCCGACGCGATTGACCGTAATGACCGGCAAACCATTGGCCACAGCATGGCCACGTTGCACGGTAAACCAGGCATCGTGCTGGCGCGCCTTTTCGGCCTGTGGGTCCGTACTCTCCCACCCTATTGCAGTTGGGTAAATGAGCACTTCCGCTCCGGCCAGGGCCATCAGGCGCGCGGCCTCGGGGTACCACTGATCCCAACAAACCAATACGCCCAGCTTGCCCACCGAAGTGGCAATCGGTTCAAAGCCCAGATCACCAGGCGTGAAATAGAACTTTTCGTAATAAGCCGGATCATCAGGAATGTGCATCTTGCGGTATTTGCCAGCAATGGCGCCATCCCGCTCAAACACTACTGCCGTGTTGTGGTAAAGACCTGGCGCGCGCTTTTCAAAAAGCGAACTCACCAACACCACGCCGTGCCGACGCGCCGCCTCCGAAAATACCTCTGTGTCCGGACCCGGAATTGGCTCGGCAAGGTCAAACATGGCCGGGTCTTCGGCCTGACAGAAATAGATGCCGCAATGCAACTCCTGCAAAACCACCAGACGAGCGCCCCGACGGGCACACTCGGCAATGCCTTCGAGCGATTTCCGGATATTGGCCTGCTTATCGGGGCCGCACGACTGCTGAACGATGCCTGCTTTCATGGGGGGCAAAAGTAACAGCTCGGAGACAAAAGACAATCGCGCAAAGAGGCGCGGCCTCCCCCGATAAAGAGCGCCTGGCGGTAAATTTCACCAAAATAAAAGGTTTTTCTCGTCAATAAAAGCCTGCGCCGTATCTTTGCACCGACCTTGCGGGGCATGGCCAACGAAAGGGAACCTCAGGTTCCCTTTTTGTTTATGTGCCCGCCAGAAGCGATGAATGCTATGGAGCTGACCGAACGCATTGAACAACTACTGGCCGAACTTTTCGCCACTAACGAACGCCTGGCCGACTGTTTTACGGTGGAAATCAGCCTCCAGCCGCGCAACAAACTGTGCGTTTTTGTGGATAGCGACTCGGGCATCAACTTTGATAAGTGCAAGATCATCAGCCGATATTTGGAAGCGCACTTAGACGCCAACGGCTGGCTGGGCGATAAATACGTCCTCGAAGTCAGTAGCCCTGGCGTGGGGCGCCCTTTGCGGCAGTGGCGTCAGTATCGAAACAACATCGGCCGCCACCTGCTTGTAACACTGCAAGACGGCACTTCGCAACGCGGCGTACTGAAAGCCGTCGAGGAAGATCACTTAGTGCTGGAGCAGGAGACCAAAGAAAAACAAGGCCATAAATCGGTGCGCGTTCTCGCAGAGCGTTCCATACCTTTTGAGCAGATTGCTACGGCTGTTGTCAAAATAGTTTTTTGAGATTAACGGACACTAATCTGTATGTTTTTCTGGCCAAAAGGCCCATCCACACACAAATAAAGCATTTTTATGGAAAATTTTGTAGGGGTATTTTCCGAATTTAAAACCGTCAAGAACATAGACCGCCCCACCATGGTGCGCGTGCTGGAAGACGTTTTTCGCACCCTCATTCGGCGCAAATACGGGTCGGATGAGAACTTCGACGTCATTGTCAACGTCTCTACGGGCGATCTGGAGATCTGGCGCGTGCGCCAGGTAGTGCCCGATGGTGAAGTAACGGACGAAAACACTCAGATAAGCGAGTCGGAAGCACGGCTGATAGATGCCGACCTGAATGTAGGCGATGAGTGCTATGAGCAGCTCAGCATCGAGGATTTTGGCCGCCGGGCCATCACCGCTGCCCGCCAGACGCTGGTATCGCGCATCCTGGAGCTGGAAAAAGACGAGATCTACCGCCGCTACTCGGAGATGATCGGCGAGGTGGTTACTGGCGAAGTCAGCCAGGTACTCAAGCGCGAGCTGCTCCTCGTGGACGAAAGCACGGGCCGCGAATTGGTTTTGCCGCGCTCGGAGATGATTAAAGGCGACTATTACCGCAAGGGCGACCTAGTGCGCGGCGTCATTCGTCGGGTCGAGATGCGCAACAACACACCTTATATTATTATTAGCCGTACCGATCCTCTCTTCTTGCAGCGACTCATGGAGGCGGAGGTGCCAGAGATTGAAGACGGCATCATTGAAATCAAAAACGTGGTGCGCATCCCTGGCGAACGCGCAAAGGTAGCCGTAGAGAGCCACGACGACCGCATTGATCCCGTAGGAGCCTGCGTAGGCATGAAGGGCAGCCGTATCCACGGCATCGTGCGCGAGCTGCGCAACGAGAACATTGACATCATTGTCTATACCAGCAACATCCAGTTGTACATCCAGCGAAGCCTGACGCCCGCAAAAGTCAGCCGTATCGAAGTAGATACAGCCAAAAAACGCGCAAGTGTTTACCTGGAGCCCGATCAGGTCAGCCTGGCCATAGGCAAGGGCGGCTCCAACATCAAGCTGGCTTCCAAACTAACCGGCTACGAAATTGATGTGTACCGCAATACGCCTCAAGAGTACGAGATAGATGACGTCGAACTTGAAGAGTTTTCCGACGAAATCGAGCCCTGGATTATCCAGACGCTTAAAGGCATTGGCTGCGACACTGCCCGGCAGGTGCTCGAACTGACGCCAGAAGAAATTGCACGCCGTACCGATCTGGAAGAGGAAACCATTCGAGAAGTGCTGGCCATCCTGGCCCGCGAATTCGAAAACGAAGCGTAAGACGAGTCAGCGCCACTATAGCCATGTCTCCACCGAAGACGGCATATTACACGCACTTGCTGGAATTGCTTTGGCAAGAACGGGAGGAGGACTACCGTCTTTTCCTGCAGACCGTGCGTGCTACGCCGCTAGAAGAGCGGGTGGCGCAAGGCTATACCTGGTACCCGCTGCGCATTGTACAGACGGGTTTTGCCCTGGGCGATAGGGCTTATGTCGTCGTTGAACGCACCACGCATCTCGATGAGCCGCATCAGTTGCGTGCGGGTCAGGCTGTCAGCCTCTTCACCCGAGAGCCACATGTGGATAAGCCCGAAAAGGCCGGCATTATCCACTACGTGGAGCGCAACCGAATGAAGATCATCCTGCAGGCCCGCGATGTGCCAGAGTGGCTGACCTTTGGCGCTACCGGTGTGGATATGCTTTTCGACGACCGCAGCTATGCCGAAATGGAGCAGGCCCTTCAGCGCCTCATTGCCGCCAAAGGCGACCGCTTAGCCGAATTACGCGACCTGGTAGCCACCTGGCCACACTCCACTGCCTCGCTCAACCACGCTTCTAACCCGGCCAACCCGCCGCACACCGAGACCGCCGACTCGCTTTTTGCTCAGGAAACCAACGGTGATGCTGAACGAGCCATCTGGGAAGCACTCAACCCATCGCAGCGCGCAGCCGTCAAAGCTATTCTGGACAATCGCGACATTGCCGTCGTACACGGCCCGCCCGGCACCGGCAAAACCACCGTACTCGTCGCAGCTATACGCCTGCTGTGCCGGCGTGAGAACACCGTGCTGGTAACTGCTCCCAGCAATACAGCTGCTGACCTGCTCACCGAGCGGTTGGCGCAGGCCGGCCTGGGCGTGGTGCGCATCGGCAACATCAGCCGCGTGGATGAAGCCATCTTGGGCCACACCCTGGAAGGCATACTGGCTCACCACCCCGAAAGCCGACATATTAAGCGGGTCAAGATCCAGGCTGCTGAATACCGCCGACAGGCGCGCCGCTACAAGCGCAGCCTGCGCTCGGAAGACCGCCGCGAACGCGAACACCTCAAAAGCCAGGCGCGCGAACTGGAAGCCTGGGCCAGAACCTTGGAGGAACGCCTCGTCGAACAAACGCTCACATCGGCCCAGGCCATCGTCTGCACACTGGTAGGCGCTGCGCACCCGGTGCTCGAAAAAATGCGCTTCCGCACCTGCGTCATTGACGAAGCCGCCCAGGCCCTGGAGCCCGCCTGCTGGATACCCATCGCCAAATGCAGCCGTGTAGTGCTGGCCGGCGACCCTTTCCAACTGCCACCGACGGTAAAAAGCTTAGACGCAGCGCGCAAGGGCCTGAATATCACCCTTATCGAGCGCTGCATCAGCCTGTTGCCCGACCGCGTACGCCTGCTCACGGTGCAATATCGCATGCACCAAGTCATCATGGATTTTTCCAACCAGTATTTCTACGGCGGAGCACTCATCGCCCACGAAAGCGCTGCCCGACGTTCGCTGCTCGGGCACCTGTCGGGCTATTTACCCGAAGCCCATGCCTTAAAAGCACTCGCCGATTGGAGTGCCATCACTTTTGTTGACACCGCCGGCTGTGGCTTTGAAGAACGCTTGAGCACTACCGACAGCGCCGCACGAAACCTCAGCCGCTACAACCCCGACGAAGCACTCCTGTTGCGCGAACACCTCCTGCAAATACTCCAGTACTTCGCCCAGGCAGAAGAAATAACCCTCGAAACCGGCTCTCCTCCGGAGGGCGCCCTGTTACGCCTGCCCACCATCGGTATTCTCTCACCCTATCGGGAGCAGGTAACTCAACTGCAGACCCTCTTCCGCGAAGATGCCTTGCTCATGCCGCTGCTGACCCAACGCACCAGCGCGCCCGACGCACAAACACCTTTCGGACGCCCAGAGCCGCTCATCACCATCAACACCATTGACGGATTTCAGGGCCAGGAGCGCGACATCATCTACATCAGCCTGGTGCGCTCCAACCCTAAGGGCGACATCGGATTTCTGCAAGACTACCGCCGTATGAACGTCGCTATGACCCGTGCACGCAAGATGCTGGTCGTCTTGGGCGACTCCGCCACCATCGGGAACAACCGCTTCTACCAGGCCTTCCTCGACTACTGCAGCCGACAAGGCGAATACCGAACGGCCTGGGAGTGGATGCGCTGAAACGACGAAGCCCATCCCTTTCATCCAATTGCTCAGAGGCCTCTGCGGACATGGAGCCACTCACCGTACTCTACGAAGACAAGGACTATGTCGCCATTGATAAACCCTGCGGAGTGCTGGTACACCGCACTGGCATCAGCGAGGACACCTCTTTTTTATTACAGCAATTGCGACGGCAAATCCGACGCCGCGTCTATCCCATACATCGTCTCGACCGCGCCACCTCGGGCGTACTGATTTGGGCCAAAAGCAAACAAGCCGCCAGTCGTCTGAGCCCCATGTTTGAGCAGCGGCAGGTGCAAAAAACCTATTTGGCTATCGTCCGAGGCTGGACAGCCGATGACGGTCTCATAGACTACCCGCTCGGCTCGCCTGAGCAGCCACAGGCACCGCGCCAGCCCGCCCAAACGGCCTACCGCACCCTGGCGCGCAGCGAAATGCCCTGGCCCATCGGCAACCGGCACGCCACCGCCCGCTTCTCGCTGATACTCGTGCACCCCCAAACGGGACGCTGGCACCAAATACGCCGCCATTTCGCCCACCTGCGCCACCCCATCATCGGCGACAGACGCTATGGCGACAACAAACACAACCGGTTCTTTAGGGAAGTGTTAGGTATCAGCCGCCTGCTCCTCCACGCCTGGCGCCTGACCTTCAAGCACCCGACACAAGGCACGACCATCAGCATCGAGGCTCCCATTGAGGAAAACTTCATACGCGCAATGGAGTGCCTGTCGCTACATTCGTCGGAAATAGACCTACTGAGTGAGCGAGCGAAGCCCAGCCCAACGAGCGACGATCTCTAAACCCAGAATGGCCAGCACAACGAGCAGCAGGATGGGAAAGTACTCCGCCGTCCGGCGCACGACCGTTACCTCTACGCGCGTCTTTTCTAAGCGGTCAATCTCGTCGTAAATGTCGGTTAGTTCCTTTTCCGTCCAGGCCCGGTAAAATTTGCCCTTCGTCATGGCGGCAATTTCCTCCAGCAGTTCCGTATCGAACGACGTCTGTCGAGGCGCGTACTGATAGGTGCCATCCGGGTTTCGCACGACAGGCGAAAGCACGATGCCTGTCGTACCGATGCCGATAGCATAAACGCGGATGCCGAAAAGTTGCGCCATTTCGGCTGCCATCAGCGGCGTGATGTAGCCGGCATTGTTCTCTCCATCGGTCAACAGCACAATAACTTTGCTTTTGGAGGGACTATCTTTGAGGCGGTTCACGGCCGTAGCCAGCCCCATACCGATGGCCGTGCCGTCTTCAAGGCGCCCCACCTGCACCTGTTTCAAAAGTTCTTGTACCAAGTCGCGGTCGGTCGTCAGCGGGCAGAGGGTAAAGGCTTCGGCCGAAAAGAGTACCACGCCAAGCCTATCGGTAGCGCGTTTGCGCACAAAACGCTGGGCCACCTCCAGAGCCACCGAAAGGCGGTCAGGCTCAAAGTCCCGGCTGAGCATGCTGGGCGATACGTCAATAGCCAGCACAATATCCACGGCATCGGCCTTCACCTTTTGCTCTTGCCAGTGCCGTTGCGGGCGCGCCAGCGCTACGGCTAAAAGGCCTAAAGCAATAATAGGCAATACCGACAACCCTCCTATCACGGAAGCGCGCCAGCTGTTGCCAGCAGAAAGCGCCCTTAGCTCCGGCATCAGAAAAGATAAAGGCGCTGGCCGACCGCGTTTCCACCATCGGTAGGCCAGCCAGAGCGGAACGGCAAGCAGCAGGAGCGCCCACGGTTGTGCGAAGGATACCATCGGGTTAAAGCGGTTCAGGGTTAGCAGAAGTCTCCTCTGAGGTTGGAGCATGAGCCAGCGCCGTCTGCTCAACGATACGCCGCGCTTCCCGCATGGCCTGAGCGTGATAGTATTCAGGCGGCATAGCCCGCGCAAATTTGACCAGGTCGCACCAGCGAAGCAACTCCTCCATCGCTGGCAGCACTTGCGGTGGAAGTGCCTGCTTGCGGCAATGACGCAGTACCTCCTCAGTACTCGACTCTAAGGCCGGAAAGCCGTACTGCTGCTCCAGATATTCACGCATAATCCTGGAAAGCTCTGTGTAATAAGCCTTCACTTCGCCACGCGCCCATAGGCGCCGTTGCTCTAAAGCACTCAGTTGCTCCAGCACCCACATGTGTGGAGAGCGTACCTGTTCACGAACGATACGAGGCTGCCTTGACAACAGCCAATAAACTACTACACCTGTTACAAGAAGCCCCACACCGGCTACCATCAGCCAGCGCCAGCGCTCCCACCAGTGGGCTGGAGTAAGCCACAAGGCTTTAATATCTTTCCAGGCCGTTTCCTCGTCGGGCGTCGGCGTTGGGAAAACCCTTAGACGTACCGGCCCCGTCCAGAGCGTATCGCCCTGAAGCAACACAACCGGCAGCGGTGGCAGGTCCATTTCGCCCGCCTCCAAAAAAATAAGCGTCAGCGACTGCCCCCACTCCTGGCCGTAACGCACCCACGGCGTCTGTGCCAGCAGATTTTCCTGCGGGATGCGCTCCAGCCAAGGCGAAAGATTCGTAGCCACCGGATGAACGGCAGCAGGCGTAATTCGCAGGTAAACCCTGAATGGCTCACCCGTCTCTATTGCGCTGGAGTCATACACAACAGACACTTCCCCTTCCACTTGCGCCACTGCAAGAGAAATCGGCGCAAAGCCCAAGACCAGCAAGAACATTGTCCAGGAACGCCACTGAAAAGCGGATACGTACATAACGCGACAAAGGTCGCATTCTTCCTGCGATGAGCACCCTCACGGCTTCTTGCACGCCAACATCAGCCCGTCTCGCAAGGGGAGCAAGAGGTTTTCCACCCTGTCGTCAGCCTGCACGTGCTCATTAAAGGCATGCAAGGCCCGAGCCGTCTCATCTTCAGGATCGAGGACCGTTTTACCTCCCCACAAGACATTGTCGGCCATCAGCAATCCGCCCGCACGCAATTTGGGCAACACCAGCTCGTAATGCCTGAGGTAATCCATCTTCCCGGCATCCAGAAAAACCAGGTCAAACGTCTCCTCCAGCGTCGGGATGATTTCCACCGCATCGCCCACATGGAGAATGATTTTGTGCTCCAGACCAGCCTTTTTTACAAAGGTCTCCAGGATGCCACGCAGTTCATCGTTCACCTCAATGGTATGCAACACGCCATCTTCGGCCAGGCCTTTGGCTAAGCACAACGCACTGTAACCGGTGAAGGCGCCCACTTCCAGGATGCGTCGGGGGCGCATAATCTGGCTGATGAGCGTCAGAAAGCGGCCTTGCAAGGGGCCACTGAGCATTTGCGGGTGCAAGGTGTGCAAATACGTATGCCGCTCCAGTTCGTTGAGGCGGGGGTCTGGAGGCGTAGAATGCGCCTGGCAATAGGCCAGCAGGCGTCTGGATGCGTCCGAGTCAAACATATCTTTGGCGGGTCGGTGGTGTAAGGGGCGGCCAAGTAACAGAAATTTGGGGTACACTCAAGTTTTTTTTGAAAAAAGATTTTTTGGTTCCGAATGTCGCCTTACCTTTGCACACGCTTTTGCGAAAGGCGGGTTTTTGGTGTAGCAGAAGTGCGTTCTTTGAGTCTTTTTTCTCTTTTTAGGGCCTGTAGGGGCTAATAAATCGGCCAGTATAGCTCAGTTGGTAGAGCAGCTGATTTGTAATCAGCTGGTCGGGGGTTCGAGTCCCTCTACTGGCTCATCAAAGAGAGAAATCTTTGGGGGTGCCCCGGAGTTGGAGAGCCGGGCCAGACTGTAAATCTGGTGCTTCACAGCTGAGTAGGTTCGAATCCCACCACCCCCACAGCTCTCTTGAGTTTTGCGGTGGTAGCTCAGTTGGTAGAGCGTCAGCCTTCCAAGCTGAATGTCGCGAGTTCGAGTCTCGTCCGCCGCTCCTCAACGAAGAAAAAGCGACATGTTCTTCGTATTGCCGTTGTAGCTCAGGGGTAGAGCACTTCCTTGGTAAGGAAGAGGTCGTGAGTTCAATTCTCATCAACGGCTCCGTTTTGTCACCTGCTAATCCATTTGCTCTCTCCAGGACGGCTGAGCCGCCTTCGAAGGCGAGAAAAGACTCACCGTAATTTTTTAGTTTAAGAATCCTGTGTAACAGGCAAAAACGCTTTGGTGAACGTTAACTAAACAAACAATTTGTTCAAACATTTTTTAGTCTAAACCAATGGCAAAAGATACATTTGTTCGCACCAAACCCCACGTCAACATCGGGACGATTGGCCACGTGGACCACGGTAAGACGACGCTGACTTCCGCCATCACGTACGTGCTTTCTCAGAAAGGTCTTGCTAAGAAGATGGACTACGCCTCCATTGACGCCGCACCGGAAGAGAAAGAGCGCGGTATCACCATTAACACAGCTCACGTGGAGTATGAGACGGAAAACCGCCACTACGCACACGTGGACTGCCCGGGCCACGCCGACTACGTGAAGAACATGATCACGGGCGCTGCCCAGATGGACGGCGCTATCCTGGTGGTGGCTGCAACGGATGGTCCGATGCCTCAAACCCGTGAACACATCCTCTTGGCTCGCCAGGTAGGCGTTCCGCGTATCGTGGTGTTTATCAATAAAGTGGACTTGGTGGACGACCCCGAAATGTTGGAGCTCGTCGAGATGGAAGTCCGCGAACTGCTCAGCACCTATAAGTTCGACGGCGACAACGCCAGTGTTGTCCGCGGCTCGGCCCTCAAGGCGCTGGAAGGCGACCCAGAAGCTATGAAAAGCATTGAAGAGCTCATGGCCGCCTGCGACCGCGACATTCCGGAGCCTATGCGCGAAGTGGATAAGCCCTTCCTAATGCCGGTCGAAGACGTGTTCACGATCACGGGTCGCGGTACCGTAGCTACGGGCCGTATCGAGCGCGGTGTCATCAACGTGAACGACCCGGTCGAAATCGTCGGCTTGATGAAAGATGGCGAAAAGCCCAAGACCTCCACGGTAACGGGTGTAGAAATGTTCCGCAAAATTCTCGACCGCGGTCAAGCGGGTGATAACGCTGGTCTGCTGCTGCGCGGTATCGAAAAGCACGAAATCAAGCGCGGCATGGTGATCTGCAAACCCGGCAGCGTTAAGCCGCACAAGCGCTTCAAGTGCTCGGTGTACGTCCTTTCCAAAGAGGAGGGTGGCCGCCACACGCCGTTCTTCACCGGCTATCGTCCGCAGTTCTACTTCCGTACCACGGACGTAACAGGCGACGTGAAACTGCCGCCTAATATCGAAATGGTGATGCCGGGCGATAATGTGGAGTTTGAAGTAACACTCCACAGCTCCATCGCCATGGAGCCAGGTCTCCGCTTCGCTATCCGCGAAGGCGGCCGTACCGTTGGCGCCGGTCAGGTGACGGAAATTCTGGACTAATAATAGCGCACTCAAAAGAGCGCGAAGCCGAAGGTCCTTATTCGCTCTCTTCGCGCTCTTCTTTCTTAGGGGTATAGCTCAATTGGTAGAGCGGCGGTCTCCAAAACCGCAGGCTGCGGGTTCGAGTCCTGCTGCCCCTGCATCCTCAGATTCAGGGAAGCCTCCCACCAACGTTTTTAAAGACTCAGCAAGGAATGGAGAAGGTTACGCTCTACTTGAAAGAAAGTTATCAGGAGCTCATGGAGCATGTTACCTGGCCCACCATGGCTCAGCTGCAGGAAAGCACCATCGTTGTGCTGGTTACCTCCGTGATTTTGGCTCTGCTCATTTTCTTGATGGACGTAGCCTGCAGCCTCACCTTCAAAAATATCTATGGCGTCTTTTGATGCCTCCCGTACAGGAGGAAAAGCCTCCGGTATTCTTTATGGCTAAGAGCAAAAAAGAAAAGGAAGAAGTCGCTGAAGAGCCTAAACCCGTCGTACCCGAACGACGCTGGTATGCCTTGCGCGTCATCAGCGGCCATGAGAAAAAGATTAAAGAGCGCATCGAATTGGAAATAGAGCGCTCCAATTGGAAGGATTTTATTTTTCAAGTTGTCGTTCCGACCGAAAAAGTGTACAAAATTCGCTCCGGCAAGAAAGTGGCTCAAGAGCGCAATCTTCTTCCGGGGTACGTCTTAGTAGAAGCGCTGAACACCCGCCTGCACGGCGATGTCGTCAAGACCATTAGCGAAATGCCCAATGTGGTCTATTTCCTGGGCAAGGATAATCCAACGCCCATGACGCAAGCGGAGGCTAATCGGCTACTGGGCATTGCAGATGAAAGCCTTTCGTCGGGCGAAACCATTGCCGAGCCGTTTATCGTGGGCGAAACGGTGAAAATTATAGATGGCCCGTTTACCGACTTTATCGGCGAGATTAAGGAGGTCAATGAGGAAAAGCGCAAACTGAAGGTCATCGTCAAAATCTTTGGCCGTGGCACCGAGGTTATGCTAAGTTTCTTGCAGGTAGAAAAAATCAGCTGAGGTGTTTTTGTGAGGCTCGACCCTTTCGCAGGGCGGGCATGCTTCCCTCTCAAAAACGCACGCCGGTTGTACCCACACGTTCTCTACAACGAGTAGTTTTCAAAGCACTTATGGCAAAAGAAGTCGAATTTTATATCAAACTTCAGGTGAAAGGTGGCCAGGCAAACCCGGCACCGCCCATCGGCCCAGCTCTGGGTTCCAAGGGGGTCAACATCATGGAGTTCTGCAAGCGTTTTAACGCCCAGACGCAAGATCAACAGGGTAAGGTGTTGCCGGTTGTGGTATCGGTGTACAAGGACAAAACGTTCGACTTTGTCATCAAAACGCCGCCGGCCGCTGCCCAACTGTTTGAGGCGGCAGGTCTCAAGCCAGGACAGGGCTCTCCGCAGCCCAACCGCAAAAAGGTTGGCTCTGTAACGTGGGACCAGGTACGCGCCATCGCAGAAAGCAAAATGCCGGACCTCAACTGCTTCACCATCGAGTCGGCCATGAAAATGGTGGCGGGCACGGCTCGCAGTATGGGTATCACTGTAGAAGGTACGCCCCCGTGGCAACAGCAGTAGCCCAACCTCACGCGCATTATTCACTAAAGGGAGTTTCGGCCCATCCGAAATGCTTGACCTTTAAAATTGTTTCATCATGAAAAAGCTTACTAAGAAACGCCGAGCCGTTGAAGGCAAGGTGGACAAAAACAAAGAGTACACCCTTCCGGAGGCCATGTCCTTGGTCAAAGAGGTCAACACGGCAAAGTTCGATGCCTCCGTAGATTTACACGTGCGCCTGGGCATTGACCCGCGCAAAGCCGATCAGGCACTGCGTGGAACGGTCTCGCTTCCGCATGGTACAGGTAAAACAAAGCGCGTACTCGTCTTTTGCACGCCTGATAAGGCCGAAGAAGCCAAAGCCGCAGGCGCTGACCATGTAGGCCTGGAGGATTACATCCAAAAGGTTACCGAGGGTTGGATGGATGTGGACGTGGTCATTGCAACGCCCAACGTAATGGCTCAGCTGGGTAAAGTGGCCCGCATCTTAGGCCCACGCGGCCTGATGCCCAACCCCAAGACAGGCACCGTTACCAACGATATTGCCGCTGCCGTTCAGGAAGTCAAAAAGGGTAAAATTGCCTTCCGCGTGGACAAATTCGGTATCGTGCACGCCTCTGTTGGCCGCGTATCGTTCACGCCGGAGCAACTGACCGAGAACGCTTTTGAACTCATCAGCACCCTCGTGCGCATGAAGCCAGCCAGTGCCAAAGGTACGTACATGAAAACCATCGCAGTGGCCAGCACGATGAGTCCAGGCATTGCCGTAGATCCCAAGTCCATTAAAATCTAAGGCATTTACGGTCGTTCAAAACTCTTAAATGGTTTTATTTAAGCAAATCCACCATGACACGCGAAGATAAAAACGCAGCGATTGCAGAACTCCGGGAGACCCTGGGAGCAACCCCCTTCTTCTATATAGCGGACTCCTCCACGCTGACAGTAGCTCAGGTAAATAAGCTGCGGCGCATGTGCTTCGAGAAAGGCATCAAGATGCAGGTAGCCAAAAATACCCTCATCCGCAAAGCCTTAGAAGCTATCGCTGCCGATAGCCAGCGCGACTATGCACCGCTCTATGATAGCCTGCATGGCCCCACTACCCTGCTCATTTCGGACAATCCGAAAGCGCCTGCCCAGCTCATTGAAGAGTTCCGGAAAACGGCAGAGCGCCCGGTACTCAAAGCAGCGTACATTGACTCCAGCATCTTCATCGGCGATGACCAGGTCAAAACTCTGGTCAACCTGAAGAGCAAAGAAGAACTCATTGGCGAGATTGCTGGCCTGTTGATGTCGCCAGCGCGCAACCTGGCAGGTGCTATTGCCTCTTCGGGCAGCAAGGTGGCCGGCGTCATCAAGACGCTCGCCGAGCGCGAAGGCTAGCCTTGCGCGCCAGGTGCGCCCCTCTTCCTCTCTTACGGCTTCCAAGCATGTATATGCGCCTCCAATACCTCTAAACCTCGAAAGTTGCACCTTATGAGCACTCATTCACCTTATTTGCAAACTACTTTAAATTCTCTGACACAATGGCAGATCTGAAAGCGCTTGCTGAGCAATTAGTAAACCTGACCATCAAAGAAGCGAGCGAACTGCTCACCATTCTCAAAGAAGAGCACGGCATCGAGCCGGCTGCTTCGGCTGTGGCGGTAGCCGCCATGCCCGGCGCTGCTGCTGGCGGAGGTGGCGAGGCTGCTGCTCCGGAAAAGACGGAATTCGACGTCATCCTGAAGGATGCAGGTGCAGGCAAACTGAATGTCATCAAAGAGGTGAAAAACCTCTTGGGTCTGGGCCTGGCCGAAGCAAAAGCCCTGGTAGATGGTGCTCCAAGCCCCATCAAGACGGGAATCGGCAAAGCCGAGGCTGAAGAACTCAAAGCGAAGCTCGAAGGGCTGGGCGCTACCGTAGAACTCAAGTAAGAGCGACCGAAGGCCCCGGCGAAGGTCTTCTGAAGCTTTCGCCCTCGCGCAACTTTTTATCAAGCGCTTTACCTTCAGTGTTCTTACCTACGGATGATTACCTGCTTCTTTCCTTCTCTTTTGCGTCAAGCATTCAGGCTTAGTGCTTTTGGGCATAATGCTTCAAAAGCGCTAAGCCTGTTGCTATCTGAGGATGCTTCACCCGCGCCCCGATAAACCTTGCAGAGCGCAACATATTCCTACCCTTACCTTTTCTGGCCTACCGGTCCCGCTTTTCTGGCCTGATTCGCCCACAGCACACCAGTACAATTTGCTAAAATGACCCATAACGGCACATCTAACGGGGTACACCCCAAAACCGGCGTCCAAGAGCGCATTAGCTTCGGCAAAATTCGACTGGCCGATCATTACCCAGACCTGCTCGAAATACAGCTCAAGTCATTCCAGGAGTTTTTTCAATTAGAAACCACTCCTGAAAATCGAGCAGCAGAAGGGCTTTACAAGGTTTTCAAAGAAAACTTTCCCATCACGGATGCTCGCAACATCTTCAACTTAGAGTTTCTCGACTATTTCATTGACCCGCCGCGGTACTCTATCGAAGAGTGCATGCAGCGGGGGCTGACGTATTCTGTACCGCTCAAGGCCAAATTGCGCCTGTCGTGCAACGACGAGGAGCACATTGACTTCAAAACCGTTGTGCAGGACGTTTTCCTGGGTAACATCCCCTACATGACGCCCAAAGGGACGTTCGTTATCAACGGCGCCGAGCGCGTCATCGTGTCGCAGCTGCACCGCTCGCCAGGCGTGTTCTTCGGGCAGAGTTACCATCCCAACGGCACGAAAATTTATAGCGCCCGGGTTATTCCGTTCAAAGGCGCGTGGATGGAGTTTGCCACCGATACCAACCTGGTCATGTATGCTTACATTGACCGCAAGAAGAAGTTCCCGGTTACCACTCTTTTGCGCGCCATTGGCTTCGACAGCGATCAGGCCATCCTCGACCTGTTCAACCTGTCGGAAGAGGTGCCCTGCACGCGCGAGAACCTCGAGGCCGTCATTGGGCGAAAACTGGCCGCCCGGGTACTGAAAACCTGGACGGAAGACTTCGTGGACGAAGACACCGGCGAAGTCGCTTCCATTGTGCGCAACCAGGTGATCCTGGAGCGAGATGTGGTGCTGGATGAAACCAACATCGAGCAAATCCTGGCCTCTCAAGTCCCCACCATCATTCTGCAAAGGACGGACATTGACGAGGACTTCTCCATCATCTACAACACCCTGCAAAAAGACCAGACTTCCAGCGAGCTGGAGGCTGTTACCCACATCTATCGCCAGCTGCGCGGCTCCGAACCACCCGACGACGAAACCGCCCGCGGCATCATTGACAAGCTCTTCTTCTCCGACAAGCGCTACAACCTCGGCGAAGTTGGTCGCTTCAAAATCAACCGCAAACTCCAGCTGGATATTCCGCTGGATGTGCTGGTGCTGACTAAAGAGGACATCATCGCCATTGTGCGTTACATCGTGGCTTTAGTCAACAACAAGGCGGAAATTGACGACATTGATCACCTGTCAAACCGCCGTGTGCGCACCGTAGGTGAGCAGCTCTTTGCCCAGTTCGGCGTCGGTCTGGCCCGTATGGCGCGCACCATTCGCGAGCGCATGAATGTGCGCGACAACGAGGTGTTCACGCCTATGGACCTCATCAACGCCCGCACGCTGTCGTCGGTGATCAACTCCTTCTTCGGCACCAGCCAGTTGTCGCAGTTTCTCGACCAGACCAACCCGCTGTCCGAAATTACGCATAAACGCCGCATCTCGGCCCTCGGCCCGGGCGGTCTGAGCCGCGAACGCGCCGGCTTCGAGGTGCGCGACGTGCACTACTCCCACTACGGCCGCCTGTGCACCATCGAAACGCCCGAAGGCCCTAACATCGGTCTGATATCCACCCTGTGCACGCACGCCAAGATCAACAAAATGGGCTTCTTGGAAACGCCCTATCGGCGCGTCGTCAATGGAAGAGTAGATGTAGAAGGCCCAGAAATCTACCTGTCGGCTGAAGCGGAAGACCGCTGCAAAATTGCCCAGGCCAACACCCCTATTGATGAAACCGGCGCCTTCCTGGAAGATCGCCTGCGCTGCCGCGAACACGGCGACTTTCCCATCCTGTCGCCCGAAGAAGTGGAGTACATAGACGTAGCACCCAACCAGATTGTAGGCGTGTCGGCATCGTTGATCCCTTTCTTAGAAAACGACGACGCCAACCGCGCCCTCATGGGCTCCAACATGCAACGCCAGGCAGTACCCTTGGTGCGCCCGCATTCGCCCATCGTCGGCACAGGTCTGGAGGCCAAAGTTGCTCGCGACAGCCGCATGCTCATCAATGCCGAAGGCTCGGGCGTGGTCGAATACGTGGACGCCAACGAAATCGTCATCCTCTACGACCGCACCGAAGAAGACCAGCTCGTCTCCTTCGAAGACGCCCGCAAGACCTATCGTCTCACCAAGTTCATGCGCACCAACCAGGGCACCTGCATCAACCTCAAGCCCATCGTGCGCAAGGGCCAGCGTGTCGAAAAAGACGACATTCTCTGTGAAGGCTATGCCACCGAAAACGGCGAGTTGGCCTTAGGCCAAAACCTGAAGGTGGCCTTCATGCCCTGGAAAGGCTACAACTTTGAAGACGCCATCGTTATCTCTGAGCGCGTTGTGCAGGAAGATATCTTCACTTCCATCCACATCGAACACTTCGAACTGGATGTGCGCGACACCAAATTGGGTGAAGAAGAACTCACGGCCGACATCCCCAACGTCAGCGAAGAGGCAACCAAAGACTTGGACGAAAACGGCATCATCCGTATCGGCGCCTGGGCGCGCGAAGGCGATATCCTCATCGGCAAAATCACGCCTAAAGGCGAAACCGACCCAACCCCCGAAGAGAAACTGCTCCGCGCTATCTTCGGCGACAAGGCTGGCGACGTCAAAGATGCCTCGCTCAAGGTGCCGCCCAGCATCAGCGGTGTGGTCATTGACCGACAGTTGTTTGCTCGCGCCAAAAAGGACAAGACGCAAAAAGAACAGGAAAAAGTCCTGCTCGATCGCCTCGATGACGAGCATGCCGTCAACCTGAACAAGCTGAAGACCATCCTGGTGGACAAACTCCAGGTACTGGTTAAGGACAAGGTAACCAACGGCATCCGCAGCATCTACGGCGAAGAAATGGTGCCCAAAGGCGCCAAACTCACCCTCCAGGTGCTGCGCGAACAGATCGACTACACTCAGGTGGATTATGCCAACTGGACCAACGACAAGCACACCAACCAGCTCATTGCCCGCCTGTTGCACAACTACAACATCAAGGTCAATGAGGAAGTGGGCCGCTACAAACGCGAAAAGTTCAACATCAGCATCGGCGACGAGTTGCCCGCAGGCGTGCTTAAGTTAGCCAAAGTCTATCTGGCCAAAAAGCGCAAACTCAAAGTGGGCGACAAGCTTGCCGGTCGCCACGGCAACAAAGGCATCGTCAGCCGTATCGTGCGCATCGAAGACATGCCGTTCCTGGAAGATGGCACTCCTGTAGATGTTGTGCTCAACCCGCTGGGCGTGCCTTCGCGTATGAACCTGGGTCAGATCTTCGAGACCGTATTGGGCTGGGCCGGCGAACGGCTGGGCGTTAAATTCGCCACACCCATCTTCGACGGCGCCAAACGCCACGAAATTGAAGAGTGGATCCAGCGTGCAGGTCTGCCGCAACTCGGCCAGACCTATTTGTACGATGGTGAAACCGGCGACCGCTTCCACCAAAAGGCTACAGTGGGCGTCATTTACATGCTCAAACTGAGCCACATGGTGGACGACAAGATGCACGCGCGCTCCATCGGCCCGTACTCGCTCATTACCCAGCAGCCCCTCGGCGGTAAAGCCCAGTTCGGCGGCCAGCGCTTCGGGGAAATGGAAGTGTGGGCCCTCGAAGCCTACGGCGCTTCCACCATCCTGCAAGAACTGCTTACCTTCAAATCTGACGACATTCAGGGCCGAGCCAAAGCCTACGAGGCCATCGTCAAAGGCGACAACTTGCCCGAACCGAACATTCCGGAGTCGTTCAACGTCCTCATCCACGAACTGCGCGGCTTAGCCTTAGACGTGAAGTTCTTAGAGCAAGAGCAGCAAAAGAACAAAGACCGGGACGAGGAAATAGAGCGAGATAGGAAAGAAAAAACGAAAGAGAAAGAGCGCAAGTAACGGTAACCAGAGCGACACCCTGTAACCGTCGCACCCATACAGCATGACCAGCATCGAAGCATACCTCTCTGGCGAACGCCTCTATGGCGACGACCTGACAATCGAACAGATCGCCTCTTGGTACGAGGACGAGCGGGAGGGGTATGCTCATCTGGTAGAGCGCTACGGCTGGGCAGAAACCGAAGGCCGCTATGCCTACCACCCCGTCAATGTGCTGTACGGTTATCGGTACTTGCCCAAAGACGCAACCTTTGCGCGAGCACTGGGCTTAGGCTCCGCCACTGGCGATGAGTTCCTGCCCATTCTTTCGCGCATTGGCTCGATTGACATCCTGGAACCATCCGAACAGCTGAAACGCACCGAACTGCAAGGCGTACGCCTGCACTACTACAAGCCTTCTGTGGACGGCACTATGCCTTTCCCCGACGACTATTTCCAGCTGCAAACGTGCTTCAGTACCCTGCACCACATCCCGAACGTCTCTTACGTTATGGGCGAACTGCACCGATGCCTGGCACCCGGTGGCTTTTTACTCATCCGTGAGCCGGTGCATTCTATGGGCGACTGGCGCTACCCGCGCCCAATGCTGACCAAACACGAACGCGGTATTCCACTGGGCTTCTTTCGACAGCGCATTGCTCAACTGGGCTTCACTGTCGTACGCGAAAGCCTGTGCCTGACGATGAACTCCTTCCTGCAGCGAACCGTAGGCAAGTGGCTGCCCCGCTCACTCACCGAGTACAATGCTTACGTTTACGTGGACATGGTGCTCTCGCGCCTGACGGCTTTCAACCTGCATTATCACCCTAAAAACCTGTGGCAGCGCATTGCTCCTCAGAGCGTCTTCTACGTTTTGCAAAAGAACAACTAAGAGGCGCCGTGTTTCCTTAACCACCACTCAACTGCATCGAATATGCCTTTCAAAAAGAAAAGCAACAAAACCGATCAGCATTTCGACAGCATCGCCATCAGCCTGGCTGGCCCCGATGAAATCCTGGAGCGCAGCTATGGCGAGGTGCTCAAACCCGAGACCATCAACTACCGCTCTTACAAACCCGAACGCGACGGGTTGTTCTGCGAGCGCATCTTTGGCCCGGTCAAAGACTACGAATGCTATTGCGGTAAGTACAAACGCATCCGCTACAAGGGTATCGTCTGCGACCGCTGTGGCGTAGAAGTAACGGAGAAGAAGGTGCGCCGCGAGCGCATGGGCCACATCCGATTGGTGGTACCGGTAGTGCATATCTGGTTTTTCAAAAGCCTGCCCAATAAAATCGGATACCTGCTCGGCCTAGCTTCCAAAAAGCTCGAGTCCGTCATCTATTACGAGCGCTATGTGGTGATTAACCCCGGCATCAAGGCCAATGACGGCATTGCCAAAATGGACCTGCTCACCGAGGAGGAATATCTGGAAATACTGGAGACGCTGCCTAAAGACAACCAGCAGCTCGACGACTCCCACCCCGACAAGTTTGTGGCCAAAATGGGCGCCGAGGCTATCGAGATACTGCTGCGTACCCTCGATCTGGAGGCCCTGGCTGCCGAGCTGCGCCATGAGTCGAACTCCGAAACCAGCCAGCAAAAAAAGACGGAGGCCAATAAGCGCCTGCGCGTCGTTGAGGCCTTCCGCGAAGGGCTGGAACTGTCGCAACAACGCCCCGAGTGGATGATCATTCACTACCTGCCCGTTATTCCGCCCGAACTGCGCCCGTTGGTGCCGTTGGACGGCGGTCGCTTTGCCTCGTCTGACCTCAACGACTTGTATCGCCGCGTCATCATTCGCAACAACCGCCTCAAGCGTCTGCTCGAAATTAAGGCTCCGGAGGTCATCTTGCGCAACGAAAAGCGCATGCTGCAAGAGGCCGTGGACTCGCTGTTCGACAACTCGCGCAAATCCAACGCCGTCAAGGCCGAAGGCGGTCGGGCGCTCAAATCGCTGTCCGACATCCTCAAGGGCAAGCAGGGCCGCTTCCGCCAAAACCTGCTCGGTAAGCGCGTAGACTACTCCGGTCGTTCGGTCATTGTGGTTGGCCCCACGCTCAAACTCCACGAGTGCGGCCTGCCCAAAGCTATGGCTGCCGAGCTCTTCAAGCCCTTCATCATTCGTAAACTCATCGAGCGCGGCATCGTCAAGACGGTCAAATCAGCCAAAAAGTTGGTGGACCGCAAAGACCAGGTCATCTGGGAAATCCTCGAAAACATTCTGCGCGGCCACCCTGTGTTGCTCAACCGCGCTCCGACGCTGCACCGCCTGTCTATTCAAGCCTTCCAGCCCCGCCTCATTGAGGGCAAGGCTATCCAGCTGCACCCACTCGTCTGTACGGCTTTTAACGCCGACTTCGACGGCGACCAGATGGCCGTACACGTACCACTGAGCCACGCCGCTATCCTGGAAGCCCAAGTGCTCATGCTGTCGAGCCACAACATGCTCAACCCGCAGGATGGTTCGCCCATCACCCTGCCCTCGCAGGACATGGTATTGGGCCTTTACTACCTCACGAAAGAGCGCAAATCCATTCCCGAAAATCCTGTCAAGGGCGAAGGACGCCGCTTCTACTCTGCTGAAGAGGTACAAATTGCCTACAACGAGGGCCAGGTGGACCTGCATGCCATTATCGAATGCCGCGTGCCGGTAGAGGAGAATGGAGCGCTCGTCATGCGCCGGGTTCAAACCACGGTTGGGCGTGTGCTTTTCAACCAGATTGTGCCCAAAGGCGTGCCTTTTATCAACGAGCTGTTGACCAAGCGCAACCTCAAAGGCATCATCGGCGACATCCTGCAGCGCACCAACCTGAAGCAAACTGCCGAATTCTTGGACGGCATTAAAGAACTCGGCTTCGGCTGGGCGTTCAAAGCCGGCCTGTCGTTCAACCTCGGCGACCTCATCGTCCCTGAAATCAAGAAAACGGTTCTGGAAGCTGCACAGCAAGAAGTGGATGAGGTCTGGGAAAACTACAACATGGGCCTCATTACCTACAACGAGCGCTACAACCAGATCATTGACAAGTGGACGTACGCCGACAACCGCATCACCGACCGCCTCATGCAGGAGCTGAGCCAGCACAAGCAGGGCTTCAACTCCGTGTTCATGATGCTCGACTCCGGCGCACGCGGTTCCAAGCAGCAAATAAAACAGCTGTGCGGCTTGCGCGGCCTTATGGCTAAGCCCCGTAAGTCGGGCGATACCGGTGGCGCCATCATCGAAAACCCGATCCTGTCCAACTTCTTAGAAGGGCTGTCGGTACAGGAATACTTCATCTCGACGCACGGTGCCCGCAAGGGTCTGGCCGATACAGCATTGAAGACAGCTGACGCCGGTTACCTCACCCGCCGTCTGGTGGACGTGGCCCAGGACGTGGTGGTGCGCGAAGAAGACTGCCACACCCTGCGCGGCATTGACACCACGGCCCTGCGCGAAGGCGACAAGATCATCCAGCCGCTCTCGGAGCGCATCAAAGGCCGCTTCAGCCTATACGATATCTTGCATCCGGATACGGATGAGGTACTGGTGGGCGCCGGCGAGTACATTACCGACAAGCTGGCCAAGGCCATTGACGCCGCCGGTGTCGAGACGGTTACCATCCGTTCCGTGCTCACCTGCGAGAGCCGCCGCGGCGTATGTGCCAAATGCTATGGGAAAAACCTGGCCACTGGCCGCGTAGCTGAAATGGGCGATGCTGTGGGCATCATTGCCGCCCAGTCCATCGGCGAACCCGGTACACAGCTGACGCTCCGCACCTTCCACACGGGTGGTACCGCCATGGTAGGTAAGGCGGAAAATGAAATCGTCTCTCGCTATGCCGGTGTGTTGGAGTTCGACTCTGTACGCACGGTATCCTCGACCGACGACAACGGCAACCCCATCGAAGTCGTCATCTCCCGAACGGGCGAAATACGCATCGTTGACCCCAAAACAGGGCGCGTCTTTTCCCAAAACTACATCCCTTACGGCTCCATCCTCTACGTCAAGGACGGCCAGGAAGTGGACAAGGGCGTGCGCATCTGTTCGTGGGATCCTTTCAACGCGACTATCGTCAGCGAATTTGCTGGCATCATCAAGTACAGCAACCTGGAAGAAGGGGTTACCTACCGCGTTGAGCGCGACGACCAGACCGGCTTTGCCGAAAAGGTCATCATCGAAAGCAAAAGCCGCCGCAAGATTCCAACCATCAGCGTGATCTCGCCTAAAACGGGCGAAGAGTTGAAGAGTTACACCCTACCCGTGGGTGCCTATGTGGCCGTGGATGACGGCGAAGAAATCAAGGCAGGTGGCCAGATTGTCAAGATACCGCGTAAAATGGGTAAAATCGCCGACATCACGGGCGGTCTGCCGCGCGTAACTGAACTCTTCGAAGCGCGGACGCCGTCGAATCAGGCCATCGTTGCCGAAATTGACGGCATCGTCTCCTTCGGCCCCATCAAGCGCAACAGCCGCGAATGTGTCATCGAAGCCAAAGACGGCCAGCGCCGCAAGTACTCTATCCCGGTAGCCAAACACATTCTGGTGCAGGAAGGCGACTTTGTACGCGCCGGTACGCCACTCACCGACGGCTCAGTGTCTATCAAGGACATCCTCGCCATCAAAGGGCCTTTTGCAGCATCGTCTTACTTAGTCAACGGCGTACAGGAGGTGTATCGCTCGCAAGGCATCAACATCAACGATAAGCACATCGAGGTCATCGTGCGCCAGATGATGCGCCGCGTCCAGATCATTGACCCGGGCGACACCCACTTCCTGGCCGAAGAACCGGTAGATCGCAACGAGTTTATTGACTATAACGACTGGATCTTCGACAAGAAGTACGTTACTGACCCGGGCGACAGCACGCGCTACAAAACCGGTATGCTGGTCGCCTTGCGCCACCTGCGCGAGGAAAACTCCATCCTCAAACGCAACGACAAACGCGAAGTGCAGTACCGCGATGCTGTACCGGCCACGGCTATGCCCATCATTCTCGGTATCACAAAGGCATCGCTGGGCACCGACTCCTGGATTTCGGCTGCCTCCTTCCAGGAGACTACTAAAGTCCTCAGCAGCGCCGCCATTTCGGCCAAGCGCGACAACCTGCTGGGCCTGAAGGAAAACGTCATCGTCGGCAAGAAAATACCCGCCGGCACCGGCATGCGCGAATTCGACCGCCTGCAGGTAACTGCCAGCGGTCAACCCTTCCGCAGCAACGGCAACGGAAGAGACTTTTAAACGCGACAACGTTAACCTTTGAGTCGGCAAAAGCCCTCTCTCTGCGCTGCAGAGAGAGGGCTTCGTCGTTGTATCCGCGCGCCAAAGGCCACACAAAATACCGCAATGTATTTTTTAATCCTTGCGCCGACGACTTTTCTCCATTTTTGGCCTGATTTTTTCGCGCTGATAGCGTATGCTTTGCCTTTAATCCGTCCCAGAGCACTCGGTTTTCATCACAAATACTTTATCATCCCATGGTCAAGTTTTACCGGTTCTTTCCCGCAATAGGTCTTCTGATAGCCTTAAACGCAAGTGGTCAGATAAGTGAAGGTGGTCTTCCACCGAGTTTTTTGCCCGAAAATGCAGCAATGTTTGCCGCGGCTAACGCTCTGGAGCCGCTGAAATGGTCAGGACTTAGCCTCAAACAGCTGCTGACCGACGACGCTGCCAACCCTGAACAGAGCCGCTTTGCGGTGCCCGTACCCGACGCCGTAGATGTATCTTTAGAAAATGCGGGGCAATGGCTGGCACTTCCCAACGGTGACCGCGTATGGCGCTGTGCCGTGCAGGTACCCGATGCCTTTGGCTTGCTGTTGCTTTTTGACCGGCTCGTGCTGCCGCCCGGCTGTCGCTTGTTTGCGTACACGCCCGACCGCTCGTTTGTTGTCGGAGCCTACACAGAAAAAAGCTGCCTGCCCACGGGAGAGTTTCTCATCGGTATTGTACCCAGCCCTACGGCCGTACTGGAATTGGTAGTGGAAGCCCAAAGCCGCCAGATGCCCCAGCTGCACCTCAACCGCATAGACTACGTGTATGACCCTGCCGGTCTGTGGCCCGAGGGCATGCCGGAAAACTTTGGCGGCTCCCTTAATTGCAACATCAACATCAACTGCCCACTGGGCCAGAACTGGCAGACCGAAAAGCGCGGCGTGGCCCGCATCCTCATGGTCTTCTCCAACGGCGCCGGGTGGTGCTCCGGCTCGCTCGTGGCCAACACGGCCGGTACAGCCGAGCCTTACTTTCTGACCGCACACCACTGCCAGATCATCGGCTCTAACCCTGACTTCAATGTCTGGCGCTTCGACTTCGGCTATGAGGCGCCAGGCTGCCCTAATCCATCTGTAGAGCCGCAGCGAGTCTCCGTCCTGGGCTGCCAGCGCATCGCCTTCCGCGAAGAGACGGACTTCATGCTGCTTAAACTCAGCAGCCTCCCACAAGGCTATAATGCCTATTTCAACGGCTGGAACCGCACACCTGCCACCAATAACTTAGTGCAAAACAGCACGTTTATCCATCACCCCAGCGGCGACATCCAGAAAATCTCGTACGACAAAGACCCGGCGACCATCTTTCCGCAAGCCATCAACTGGGGCGGTGCTTTCGGCGTATCGCCCCCAAACACGCACTGGCTGGTCGTCCCAGACGAGGGCATCTATCAGCCCGGATCCTCGGGATGCGTTCTCTTCGACCAGAACAAACGCATCGTGGGCCAACTGCACGGCGGCAATCTGGACCCCAACACTTGCACCGTCAGCGGCAGCTGGTTCGGTCGCTTCGACCTCTCCTGGGACCAGGGCTCCACGCCCAGCGCGCGCCTGCGCGAATGGCTCGACCCCGCCGGAACTAACCCTCTTACCCAAAACGGATACGCACCGCCCACACAGCGCAGCATCAGCGGACAGGTGCGAACGCACTGGGGCACACCCATGCCCAACGTCGTTGTGCAACTCACGGGCGGCGCCACCGCTACCACCCGCACCGACGCCAACGGACGTTACACCTTCAACAACCTGACGCCCGGGCTGAACTATACCGTAACGCCCTCGCGCGATACCAACCCCGTCAACGGTGTAACCACCTTCGACCTGAGCATCGCCAACAAACACATCCTCGGCGTAGAATCCTTAGACTCACCCTGGAAAATCATCGCCGCCGACGCCAATGGCAGTAACTCGGTAACCACCCTCGACCTGCTCGACACGCGAAAAATCATCCTGGCCCTGAGCACGAACTTTCCCGTCGTACCTTCGTGGCGCTTTTTCCCGGCAACAACCTCCTTTGCCGACCCTACCCAACCCTTTGCGGGTGGCTTGCCGGCAGGCCTGCTGCAATTTTCTAACCTGCAGCAGAACGTTACGGATGCTGACTTCATCGGCGTCAAGGTTGGCGATGTGAATAACAATGCAAACCCAGGCGGATAGACTAAAACTGACCCTTCTTGGCACCGGCACCTCACAAGGCGTACCCGTCATCGGATGCGAGTGCCCAGTATGCACATCCACTGACCCGCACGATCAGCGCCTCCGCTCGGCAGCGTTGCTGACCTGCGGCCCCACCAACATCCTCATTGACGCCGGCCCCGACCTACGCCTGCAGATGTTGCGCGCCCGCGTGCGGCACTTAGACGCCATTCTCATCACCCACGAGCACAACGACCACGTCATCGGCTTAGACGACGTGCGCCCGTTCAACTTCAGCACCGGCCGCCCCATGGCCGTCTATGCCCAGCCGCGCGTGGCCGACATCGTGCGTTTCCGCTTTGCCTACGTCTTTGAAAGCCCTCACCCGGGACTACCCCGCATCGAACTACACGCCATTGACGCCGACACACCATTCCAGCTCAATGGCCTGAACATTCAGCCCATCGGCATCTGGCACGGCACGCTGCCCATTCTAGGCTTCCGCTTCGGTGATCTGGCCTACCTCACCGACGTGAAAACCATACCACCCGATCAGCTGCAAAAGGTCAAGGGCACGCGCTTTTTGGTCATCAACGCCCTGCGCCGGCGCGCGCACCCTACCCACCTGACTTTAGAAGAAGCCCTCGCCCTCATCGAGGAAATCGGCCCTGAGCACGCCTGGCTTACCCACATCAGCCACGAGCTTGGCCTGGCCCGCGAAGTGAGCGCCCAGCTGCCGCTCGGCGTGTCGCTGGGCTACGACGGGCTGGAAATCATCTGCCCATGAGCCGCCTCCTGCAACGCTACTCCGCCCTCCTGGCAGCCCTGCGGTACCTGGCCCAACACCAGCTGCGCGGCGAATACTGGATACGCTTGCACAGCCCAAAATTGTGGGGCCAATCGCTTTCCGATGAACAACGCAGCCGGTGCCGCCATTACTTCCGCGGGGCACTCTTCCTCGGCGCCTCCTTCGCCGCCCAGCGCGGTTGGGCGCTGACCGGGCGCGAAATGCGCCAATTCGCCCACCTGGCCGCTCTGGCTGCCCTATTCGACGACAGCGCCGAAAATTGCCTACACCTGGCAGGCGACCATCAGGAAAGTGTCCCAGCAATTGCTGAAAGCCCGCTCGCTTTAACCCCCACCCGAACGGTGCCAGACCCATTACACACCTTCGCCCAACAGACCACCTCGGGCAGGGCACTGCTGTTTTTCTGGGAAAAAATATACGCCGACCTGCCCGCCGAAACGAACGTTTTCTTTGAAAAAACCCTGCTAAAAGTCTTTGAATTAGAAACCCAAATGGCTTCGAATAACCTGGTACCGCCTTCTGTAGAAACGCTGCAAATGCTGGCAGAAAACAAAGGCGGCTATTCGGCCCTGCTCTTTCGCCTACTCTTGCAGCCGCACCCTTCGCAGGCGGAATGCCGCGTAGCTCGGGCCTTAGGCGCCTTAGTGCAGGCCAGCGACGACCTGTTCGATCTGTGGCACGATACCCGACAACGCCTCCTAACCCCCGCGCGCTGCTGGGCCGAAGCCAATCGCCTCGACCTGGCTGAACAACACTTTGGGCAACTGTGGCACCACCTGGCTCAGGCAATCCATGCCGCTCCTGCAGCCTCTACACACGCGCGCCACACCGCTCTCGCGTTGGCCGGGCTACTGGTAACCCTCACCCGCTTCTGCCTGCAACACTATCGCCATTTAGCGCAAAAGCACGGAACTTTGCCCTGGCACCAACGAAAAGCCATGGTGCTCGACATGGCCCGCTGGGACACACGCCTCCGCGCCGTTGCTTTCGCCCTGAAAAACGGCTTTTTACCCGAATAAATACACTCACCACTTATGTCGCCCATTGCTGACACCCATGACGCCATCCGGCAGGCCATCCAGGCCAGCATTGCTGCCAAACAG
Organism: uncultured Saprospiraceae bacterium; assembly: GCA_937980645.1. GTDB lineage: Bacteria > Bacteroidota > Bacteroidia > Chitinophagales > Saprospiraceae > M3007. The sequence continues at coordinate 56,708 of CALJPQ010000010.1, forward strand.
GCCCTCCTGAACGACTCCCTTTTGCTCGAAAAAATCGCCCAAGCAGGGCGCATGCTTTTGCAAACCTACCAGAATGGCGGCAAAACGCTCTTGTGCGGCAACGGGGGCAGCGCCGCCGACGCTCAGCACATCGCTGCTGAACTCTCGGGACGCTTCTACTTCGACCGCCCTCCCCTGTATGCCGAAGCACTCCACGTCAACACCTCATACCTGACGGCCGTCGCCAACGACTACGGCTACGACGAGGTCTTCGCACGCATGCTAACTGCCGCCGGGCGCCCAGGCGATACCTTGATTGCCATCAGCACGTCGGGCAACTCGCCCTCCATCCTGCGGGCCGCCCAACGAGCCGCCGAAAAAGGTATGAACGTCATTGGCCTCACGGGCGCATCAGGCGGAAAATTGGCCACCCAGTGCACCCTTTGCATTCAGGTGCCCTCTTCCGACACACCGCGCATCCAGGAATGCCACATCCTCATCGGGCACATCTGGTGCGAATGGTTGGAGAAGGCACTGTTTCAGCCTCCCGCAGAAGAGCACTATTAGCACAGCCTTGCTTAACAAAAGGCCGCTTTGACGTAAGTTTGCCCACACAACCGCACCATCTACTCTGGCTCAAACCAACACTGTGCTATGGCTATCGCAAAACCGTTCAACCTGCAACGCTGGATTGACGAAAACCGCCACCTGCTGCAACCGCCGGTAGGCAATAAACAGCTCTATGTGGGCAACAAAGACTTCATCGTCATGATCGTCGGCGGCCCCAACGGGCGCAAAGACTACCACTGGGAAGAAGGCGAAGAGTGGTTTTACCAGCTCAAAGGCGACATCCAGGTCAAGATCATCAACGAAGAGGGCAAACCCGAAACTATTGACATCCGCGAGGGCGAGATGTTCCTGCTGCCCGCCCGCGTACCGCATTCGCCCCAGCGCCCGGCCGACACCATCGGGCTGGTCATGGAACGCACGCGCCGCCCCGGCGAAATAGACAAACTGATGTGGTTTTGTGAAAACTGCGGCAACCTGCTGCACGAAGCCGGCTTCCCGCTGACCGACATCGGTACCCAGATAAAGGCCGCCATTGAGGCGTTCAAGAACGACCTCGACGCGCGCACATGCAAAAAGTGCGGGACAGTGATGGAACTGTAAGGCGCACGTTTTAGCGCTTGCGCTCCGTGGCGAAGAAGAGCAGGTCGCGCAGCGCCGTGCGCGCTTCATTGTCGGGGGTGCCGTGCAGGAGTTCCAAGGCTTCCTGGCGAAAACGCCGCATGGCTTCCTGGGCGTAGGCAATGCCGCCACTTTGGCGGACGAACTGAATGACTTCAGCCACCTTTTCGGCTTTTTTGCTTTCGTTGCGCACGATGCCGATGATGCGGCGCCGCGTGGAGCGGTCGGCCGCATTCAGCGCATAAATAAGCGGCAGCGTCATCTTTTTTTCCTTGATGTCAATGCCGGTGGGTTTGCCGATGTCGCCGTCTTCGCCAAAGTCGAAGAGGTCGTCGCGAATCTGGAAAGCCATGCCCATTTTTTCGCCAAACAGGCGCAGGCGTTCGACCATATCGGCGTCGGAGGTGGTACTGGCAGCGCCGGCACTGCAGGCCGCGGCGATGAGTGAGGCGGTTTTCTGGCGAATGATGTCGTAGTAAATGGCCTCGTCAATGTCTAAGCGCCGGGCTTTTTCCATTTGCAGCAATTCGCCTTCGGCCATTTCCTTCACAGCGCGGCTGACGATTTCCAATAAGCGGAACTGCTGTTGCTGGATGCTGAGCAACAGGCCTTTCGAGAGCAGGAAGTCGCCCACGAGAACGGCGATTTTGTTTTTCCACAGGGCATTGATGGAGAAGAAGCCGCGGCGCTGGTAGGCATCGTCCACCACGTCGTCGTGTACTAACGTAGCCGTGTGCAACAGTTCGACCAATGCAGCAGCGGTGTAGGAAGATTCGCTGATGGCTCCAAAGAGACGGGCGCTCAGCAGGACGAGCATGGGGCGCACCTGTTTGCCCTTGCTGCGCACGATGTACCAGGTGATGCGGTCTAAAAGCGGCACGTCGCTGCGCATGGAGTCGCGGAAGCGTTTTTCAAACAGCGTCAGTTCCGCCGTGATGGGCGCCTTGATGTCTTCCAGGCGCAAGTTGGCGGGCGGTTCCGCGAAGGCAGTCGGCAAAGCGTGCACAGGGTGGGCTTGGGTAGGCGTACCGTTGTTCGCAAAAACAGTCGGCGCGGAAATGGGCGATGAGGATATGAGCAGCGTCTTTTTCACTACAAACTCGGCAGCGCAGACTTGACCGCGCCGTTTTCGCGAAGTAAACAGCGCGAAGGTAGGTAAGGTTGGATGAGCACACGAAGTCTGCCGTCAAAATGACGCTCTCTGGCCAGGCCATAGCAGCACGTTCGCCATTGACATATCTTTGCCCCCTGAAATCGAAGAAAAGCCGCTCCCTATTCTCTTTCACGAACCGTATCCGTATGAGCTGGTTTAAACGACTCAAGGAAGGCATCTCTACCGCCACAAAGGCCAAAAAGGACGTACCGGAAGGTCTGTGGTTTCAATGCAAAAAATGCAAAGCGACCAGCACCACTAAGGCCCTGCGCGAAAATTTTTTTAAGTGTCCAAAGTGCGATTACCACACCGCCATCGGCTCGAAAGAGTACTTCGATATGCTCTTCGACAGCGGACAATACACGCGCCTGTTCGACGAGCTGGTGTCGGTAGATGCGCTCAACTTCGTGGACTTGAAGCCCTATAGCAAGCGCTTGGAAGAAAGTATGGCCAAAACAGGCCTGAAGGATGCTATTGCCGTAGCGGAGGGCACCATCGGCGGCAACCCGATAGTTATTGCCGCCATGGACTTCCGTTTTATCGGCGGTTCGATGGGGTCTGTAGTGGGCGAGAAGATTGCCCGGGCTATTGACCGCGCCATCGAGACCCGCTCGGCGCTGCTCATCATCTCCAAATCGGGTGGCGCGCGCATGATGGAAAGCGCCTTTTCATTGATGCAAATGGCCAAAACCAGCGCTAAACTGACCCTGCTTGCCAAAGCACGCCTGCCCTACATCTCGCTTATGACCGACCCCACCACGGGCGGCGTAACGGCCTCCTACGCTATGCTGGGCGACATTAACCTGGCCGAACCCGGCGCCCTCATCGGCTTCGCTGGCCCGCGCGTCATTCGCGAAACCATCAAGCGCGACCTGCCCGAAGGCTTCCAAACGGCCGAATTCCTGCTCGAGCACGGCTTTGTGGACCTCGTCGTCAACCGCAAAGACCTCCGCAACACGCTTAAAGACTTGCTCGACATGTTTGCCCAGTCGAAACGCGCCTGACGGGCCAGGGCCATGCTTCTCCAACTCGACTTCTGGACGTATCGTACCTACCTGCGCCGCTCCGAAAAAGACGGCCAGGCGTTCGTCTTTGACCCTATTCGCCGAAAGCACGTAGCCCTCACCCCCGAAGAAGGCTTGCGCCAGCTCGTTGTGCAATACCTGCTCAACGCTAAGCAATACCCTGCCAGCCACATGCGGGTCGAAATTGGCCTGACGCTCAACGGCATGCCCCGCCGGTGCGATATCGCCGTGTTCGACCCGCAACTCCAGCCCTGGCTCCTGGTGGAATGCAAATCCCCCAAAATGCCGCTTACCCAGGCAGCCTTCGAGCAGGTGGCCCGATACAACCTCACCTTTCAGGCGCCCTTTCTGGCCATCACCAACGGCGAAGCGACTTTTTGCGCACACTTAGACTCCGAACACGGCTCCTTCGCCTTTTTGAACGATTTCCCCGAATATCCGTTCCGAACCTCCTGATTACCCGCGCTTTAAAAAACACAAGCATGACCCTGCCCAACCTCTATCTGTACAGCGCCCCAGTGCACTCTGGCAAAACGACGGCCCTGATGACTTGGGCCAAAGACCGCACTGACCTGGGCGGCTTTCTGGCGCCCGATCTCGATGGTCTGCGCTATTTGCTCACCCTGCGCGACCGCCAACAACACCCGTTTCAGGTGAAAGAACCCGCCCATGAGCCGGTAATTGCCATCTGCCGATACCAGTTTCGGGCCGACACCTTCGCTCTGGCCCAACAGACGCTGCTCAACGACGCGCGCCTGCCCACACCCTGGTTGGTCGTGGACGAAGTAGGCAAACTGGAACTCCTGAACCAGGGCCATGAGCCCGCCCTGAGCGAAGTGATACACCTGTGGAAAACTGGCGAATACTCGGGCCGTATGCTCTTAGTGGTGCGCAGCGAACTGCTTTTCGACGTGGTGGAAAAATACGGCCTTCACGGCGCCCAGGTGCTGAGCAGTCCCGAAGAACTGGCCACCATCGCTTGAACAAGTGTGCGGAATGACTCTCGCAACGGTATTTCCACACCTGCTGGCGCGACAGGCCGGATTGCCCTTCCCGGCATTGATACTGCTGAGCCACGGCTGGGCAATAGCCGAGCAAGCCATCGAAGCCGCCGAAAAGGCGGTAGAAACGCAGCGACAGACACTTCAAAATGCCTTCGATGCCGCACTGACGGCACTGCCTCAGTCGCCGCTGCGTACGGCGGTCTATAATGCGCGCAAAGCCTTTCACCAACGCCAGCGCCTGCCCGGCGAGGCAACGCTGTCTGCCTGGCAAAACTCCTCCGAAACAGCAGGTATCGCCAAAGCCGCCGAAGCCTTTCGCCAGACGCAAAATGCTCGAAAAGAAGCCGAAGCCGCCTTCACCGCCGAGTACGACCGCGTGGTGCAAATCAGCCACACCCATTTGCAAACCCTGGCTCAAACGCCTGACTTTCAGCGCGCTCTGCTGTTTTGCTCGCACGACTTGCTGGCCGGCCTGTCAAAATGGCTGGCTCGACCAGCAAAAGACTTTTCCAAAAAAGACCGCCAGCTCACCTTTTCAGTATTGCAGTACCTGACGCGCATGGCTACCCGAACCACCCCACTGAGCCGACTGGCCACCGTGGCACTGCCCGGCAGCGATGCAGAAGACGCACCACTTTTCATGGAAAAAACCACCGTAACCCCTGACAGCGCCCTGCTGCCGCTGCTGTACGACGCCCTGCTTCAGGAACCGGCCTTTTACCGTTCGCTGGCCGTTCGGCTAAATCCGTGTATCGCTGACGCAGCCGCCGAAGCCTACACCTGGCTGCTCTTCGACGGCGAGCAGGAGCAACTCCAGCAGACCATACCCGACGAAACACTGCACTACGTGGCGCAGATGCTGGTAGAAAACGGCCGTTCGTATCCCTTCGAAGCGCTCTGCAAACGGCTGTCTGAGGCCAGCGAACAACCGCTGATGCAGGCCGAGCAGTACATACTGCACCTGCTCAGCACCGGCTTTCTGGAATGGGTGCTGCCGGTATCGGGCCTTTCGCCCAACTGGTGCGATGAGCTGTACCGCTATCTGGCCTTCCTGCCTTCAACGCCGTGTGTAGTGGCTACTGCCGAACTGCTCCAATGGCTGCGCACCGCCGCGCGCACCCTACCCTATCAGCCACTGGCAGAGGCCGTGCAAACGCAACAACAGACCGCTGCCTATATCGGCGATTACTGCCGCCGCCGAGGCGTCGCCGCCCCTACCCTACCCGCCGAGCGCATCTTCTACGAAGACGTGGCCGGCGCATCGGTAAAACCGCCGGAGGTCGAAGATTTATTAGCAGAATTGGCCCAACTGTGGCAACATCGGCCCTCGCCAGAGGCCCCACCAGAGCGCCGGGCTTTTCTGGCATTTGCTCGCGCCCGTCTTGACGAGGGCCACTCTGGGCACTTTATGGCATTGGCCGAAGCCTTTTTGCGCGTGGCGGCCAAAAGCGCCCCCGAGTCCATACCTGAGGCGCATCCGCCCAAACCGCAGCGCATCGGCGCGCTTTTCCAAACGTTCGAGGAAGACGGGCAACGGTGTGCCGTCCTTAACGCCCTTTACCCGGGTGGCGGCAAGCTCTTTGCTCGTTGGCTGCATCTCTTTCCACCCGTACTCACGGAGGCACTGCAAACGTGGCTGAATGCCCACGCAGACGAAGCCGCCGTAGTTGCCTTCCCGTGGCAGGGCTATTCCAATGCCAACCTGCAACCGCCGCTGACCCGGCACGCATTGGCTGTACCCAATGGACGCACACAACCACTGCCCGGCGGGCAAACATTCTGGCTGGGCCATTTAGCCCTCGGCTTCGAGCACAGCGAAATATACCTCTACGACGTGCCCAGTGGGCAGCGCATTTCGCTGACCGACATTGGCTTGGAAGCCGCCGAACTGCGCCCGCCCGTCCTGCGACTGCTGTGGCAGGCCGGCGTGCCATACGCCTCCCGCCACGCGCTGCTGCCCGAACGCTCAGCTCAGACGCTCGAGTCTGGCGTGCAACACTGGCCGCGTTACCGCCAGGGCCGTTGGGTGCTAGACCGCGCCCTATGGCGCATCGAACCCGACCTCTGGGAAACCTGGGCACCGGCAAAAGCCCCACGAAGCAGCGAATTTCGACACCTGCGAGCCTGTCTGAGACGCCTCCGAATTCCCCGCCACTTCACTGTAGTATGGGGAAAAAACGAAGAACCAATGTTTTTCGATGCCGATAGCCCACTGAGCCTACAGCTACTCGCACGCAAACTCCGCCAGCACATCGGGCCGCTGTTCGTCCGCGAATACTGGCCCATTCCCGAGCAATGCGCACAGGAATGGGCCGTAGAGTTTGCTGTAGAAGACTCTCCTCAATAGCGCCCGCCGATGGGTCGGTCGTTCCAACGCGCGTACTCGCCCTCAAGGGCAGGCAAACGCACAGGGCGCTGCGTCAGACCTGCCGTATCGGTGAGTGCCTCCATAAAACGCACTAAAGCGCGGACTTCTCGAGCCGTCAGGTGCAGCGAGTCGGGTGGCAGGGTCTGATTTTCCAATTCAATACCCATGCCGGCACCACCGCCGTGGTTGTAAAAAAGAACGAGTTCCTCCAGCGTGCTAAACACGCCGTTGTGCATGTAAGGCGCCGTGAGCGCAGCATTGCGCACGGTGGGCGTCTTGAACGCATGGCGGTGCTGCTCTAAGTGCGCGATGTTGTACCGACCCAAGTCCGGGCTGACTTTGGGTGTATTTTTCTCCGCCGGCGTGCCCAGCACCTCAACCTCTGTCTCCTGAAAGGTTGGAGGTACAGTACCGTTGGTGAGCGGTATAAAATGGCAGGTGGCGCATTTGGCCTTGCCCAAAAACAGGTTAAAGCCTCGGTAGGCTTCCGGATCTATTCGGTCGGTTTCGCCGCGCATGTAGCGGTCTATGGGTGAGTTGAAAGCCGTCAGCGACTCCACATAGGCACCCAAAGCGGCTTTTATCATCACAAAGTCGGGCCTTTGGGCTTCGGATAGGCCAAAAGCCTCCTGAAACAGCCGACGATACTCGGCCGAAGCCGCCACGCGCTGGATAGCCTCGTTTTCGCGGATGTTCATCTCCCGCTCATTGACGAGCACCTGATGGAATTGCTCTTCGATGCTGGAGGCCCGACCGTCCATTTGAAAAAGCCTGGAATAGACGGCGTTGATGAGCGTAGGGGTATTGCGGCCTATGTGCTCTTGTGGCTCAAAGGCGCGGCTAAAGCGCACCGGCTCGGCGAAGGCATACTCAGGCTGATGACACGAAGCACAAGCACGCTCGCCATTTCCCGACAGAATGGGGTCAAAGAAAAGCAGGCGCCCTAAAGCCACTACCTTCGGTGGCAGCACCTGTGTTTTCACCCGGCTGAAAAAGCCGCGCTTGAGGAAGTCGGGCGCAAACAGGCTGCTGGCCTGGATGTTGTACGCTGTGTGGAACGGATAGCGCTGCTCCACCGGCTCGATGCCCAACTCCTGCTGCAGCCGATACAGCCAGGGCCAACAGGGTGATAGGTGGTCGCGGAGGAGCGCCACGCGATCCAATTCATTAAATGACCTGGTCGCATTCACCACCTCTATGGCTCGATACAGATGGGCGCGCAGCCGCTGAAGAGGCTCCTTGTCGTCTAACAAATGCGACTCGTACAACTGGACTACGTAGAGCATTTCCTCCAACGCCACAGCAGTCTCGGGCAGCGAGTGGAGCAACACTGGCGAGTCGAAGCCCACTAAGCCCAACGCGCAAATGCGCACCAACTGCTGGCGCAGGGCATCGAAGAGCATCCAATCCTCCAGCGGGTACTTTTGCACGACCTGAGTCATATCCTCATGATAGGCCAGCGCCTTGTCTATGAGCTGAAGCAGTTCTGAGCGATGCTGTATCGGGTTTGCATCACAGAGCAACTCTTCCACCACCTGAAGGCTATACGAGGGGCGCGATGTGGCCAGATAGCCCTCGTATTCGACCTTCGGAATGGCTGGGCCGTTCAGTTGGGCCGTGTTGTAAGGATCGAAATAAGCAGTGAGGAGTTCGATGTGTTTGTATGCCAGACGCAGCTGGCGAAAGGCATCTAACCACTTTTTCTCGAAGCCTCTTTTGGGCGTTTTGGTGTCTTGTATCTGGTCTTTGAGCGCGAACAGCGCTTTGCGGAATTGCGCATTTTGCGCCTCAAAATGTTGACGAAGCGGCTGTTCGATGAGGCGCGAGTGGCGGGTCGCTTTTTCTTCGGAAATATGGCTCAGCAAAAGGAGGGACACTACGGCACACAGGCCAACCCTAAAAATTCGCGTCATGTACATTGCAGTTTTTTACCTTAAAAAATTAGAAAAAGCCGTGTTTTTGAGATTTTCAAAAGCGCTCGCTCAGGGGCCTCAATGGCGCAGCAGCATAAAACCCTATGCCGGGGTTTCATGCTGCTGCGACGAGAGAGGCGGCGTTTGTTTCCGTCGCCTCATTTACAGACTTTTAGCGCGCCACGACGATGCGGTACATCTTCTGGTCGTGCTGGGTGCGCAGGAAGTAAGTGCCTGGCTCCAAGTCGTCCACATTGACGTGGGCCACTTGCTTGCGCACGCGCAGCAGCTGACCCTGGGCGTTGTAGAGCTCGATGTCCACGATTTTATTGAAGTGTACGGCGCGGAAGGTTGGGTTCGGGTAAAGGATCAGTTCTTCAGCATCCTGGTCAATTGTTGGGATGCTCGTGATAAGTTTGGGATCGAAGCCCGTGATGGCAATGGTAGCAGCGCGCTGGAAGGGATAAACGTTGCCTTGCGGAGAGACATTACCCACGGTATCCGCGGCGAAACTGCCGCCTGAGCCGTCGGGGTGTTGGTTATTGATGAAACAGGTGCTGCCGTCCGGCGTCATGACAGCTCCCGTAGCTTCCGAGTCGCGCGTACCCGTATAGAAAAGGTGCAGGTTGGCCGGCGTCGGATTCGGGATGTCTAAGTCAAGCATAAAGGCTTTAGGCACTTCGTAGGGGAAGGAACCAACGAAGCTGGGTACGATGCGGCCCAGCGAGGTGCCGATGTTGTCTTCCTGGAGCACGAGGAAACGTTTATTTCCATAGGTAGCCAGAGTAATGCCATCTACGCTGTTAAACACGAATTTAGAAGCAGCCAGGTCGTTGGGCACTTCAGGGCCGCCCCACAGGTGCACGCGCACCGAAGGCTTATCGGTCGTAGCGCCTTCCAGCACCAGAACCGCACCATATGGATGTTTGCAGGTAGAGTCAGCTGGGTTAAACAGGTTGGCATCTTTCCAGTGTTGCGGTACCGTAGCACCGTTGCGCATTGAGAGGGCCATAGACTGGTTATCGCGGCCCGTTTCGGCCAGAAAAACCCGGCCCGTAACGGGGTCGAAGCACGTCCATTCAATGCGCTGGAAGAAGGTGGCGCCCATACGCGTAGCAATTTCCGGAGCGATCAGCAGCGAGTCCAGATCGCGCGGGATCTGAAGCCATACACCTTCGTAAGAGCCCGGATTTTGTTTGAACACATAGAGATTGCCCGTAGTGAAGTCGCCAGGTTTGTCGGCCACATACTTATAAAGAAATGAGCCGTGCGGCAGTGCCGAGCTAGGTACAAAGTCATTGCCGTGCACGAGCGTGCGGCGATCGCCTAATTCTATGGTGCCTTCAAACGACATGCGGCCCGCGTGGTACAGCTTGCGCACTGCGCGGCGCGTTTGCGGGTCCACTTCTGTCAGCCAGCCGAAGTTCTGGAACATCTTGATCTTCCGACCGCCAAATTCGGGCACCGAAGCCGGGATGGTGTAGTTGCCCTGACCGTCATAACCGAACTGGTTGAGCAGCGTGTCGAAGTTGGTCGAGATTTGCTGATTAGAGCGAAAGTTGCCGAAGATTTCTTCGCCCGTCAGCACGTTGCCCGTCGAGAGGCGAGCACCACCGCAGTTGGTCGTAGTGTAGCCGACCGTAGAGAAGTCCACAGCAAAGCACGTGTCGCCAATAGCAATAGTGTTGTCAATTCGCCAGGTGTCGCCCACGCGAACCACCGGAACGATAGACATCGCACCGCCCATGCCCAGAGCCGGACGCTCGTTGCGAATCACAGCGCGCTCATGGTTGATGGCCAATAAACCCTTACCATTAGGGTTGTTCGGGTCAGGCAAATAGGTGATAAAATCGTGCTCGCGCGGCGCCGGGACAACGGCCTGGAAGCCGTCCTGACGGTTGAGACGAACCCAGTTGCTCCCTTCGCGGAAGACAATCTGGGCCTTTAGCGAAGGGGCCACACGAACCACCGTAGAGCCCGACACATAGGCCGTGTCGAAAGCCGTGAAAGGCGCCTGAGCGCTCACAGAGGCTGCCATCAGCAGCACAACAACGAAGAGAAAGTAGCAGTTTTTCATGACAATGCGTCTTTTGGGCGCAAAGGAACCGGAGCAGGGTTAAGCCCATTTTGACTGCACTTTAAGTTTGAGCACAGCGGGCGTTAAGCCATCGTTAATCGGGCTAATCTCCAGTTGCCTTTTTGGCTACTTCTCTCAGAAAATCAGCGCTGTATCGTCTGACGGCCATGCTGTCCAACCGGAAAAAGGCTACCCGTCCGTCCGGCGCCAGCCGCACACGCCTGGCCACCTGGGCGGCCTGACGCAACAGGGCAGTATCAGCCACTTCGGTGCGCACGCGCTGCTCACCGTCGTAAGGCGGCGGCTCGTAGCCTTCCGGCCCTATCTTCCACAGATGCCCGTCGCGATAAACCAGCGTCCAGCCAAAGGCCGGTAGCGCTACATCTAGCGGCAGCGGGTAGCGCGCTGGTGCACCTTCGACATAGCGCAGGGCGTCTTCGGGCGAGAAAATGGAATTGTCCTCGTCAGGAGACTGAATGTTACCCGTGTTGTACAGCATCAGCAGCCCACGCTCCACCGGCGGCACGCCCGTGCGATTGGGAAATTTGTACTGGTGCAGGCGGATCGTGGCACTCAGGCGCGTTTGCGGCGGCAGCAGCGGCTTCAGTTTTTTCAGAAAAAGAAAAAACGGCTGGCGCGTGCGCTCAGTCCAGTCGCAGTCCAGTTGCACCTCTGAAAACACAGGCTGCGGAAATTGCCGCCCGACGTCCGCTAAGGCCAGCGACACCTTTTGGGCCAACGCCTCAACCTCGGCAGCCGAAAGCCCCAAAAACACCGAATTCGTCAGAAACACGCAGGGCACTACGTGGCGACCACTCAGCCCCGCCGTATCGGCCACCCCCAGCAGCGCATAAGGGCGGATGGGGCCACCGGCCTCGCGCGCCACATCTAAAAACTTGACGTAAAGCGTCCGGCAGCCCGTGCTGTCCAGCAAGGCTACTTCGGCAGGCGTGAGGGCAAGGCGGTTTTTCCAGTGAAAGAAGGCAATCTTCGCCCTCCCCTCCTTAAGCCTCTGGCAAGCAGAGAGAGAAAAAATTAGAGCGAGAACACAAGACAGGCGCCAATCCATAAACTGCACTTTGGGTGGATAACCTGCGCAAATATGCGCGGCCTTTAGGGCCAGATACGCCATTTAGCGGCTCTGCGTAAGCCAAGTAGAGGGTTGTTTCCCCAGCATGGCCCAGTCTCTGTCGGCACATCCATCATCCTGTGGCCCGTTCAGTACATGAAGGAGGGGCGAGCGCTAAATGCGACTGCCTTCCTTTAGCGCCCCGAAAGAGAGGAACCCGCTATTTTTGCCCATAGACCTTCCAAATATGGCCATCCATTCGCCAAAAGCGGTGTTAGCCCATATTTCCCTGACATGATACAGAAAAATTTCGAGTAGGTTTGGGATCAGTTACGCGCAAAAGCGGAACGTCCAGAGCGATTTTCTGACGCATATTACTATCACCAACTTTCGAGGCATTCGCAACCTTTCTGTGATGTTTCGTTTTCCCGTTTCTATTTTATCTGGTCCAAACGCCAGTGGTAAAACGACAGTATTCCTCGCCTGTGCCTGCGCCTATCGAAAACCTAAGAGCCAAAGCTCACGCGACTCATATAGCCCGGCCGCACTGTTCCCTAACTTGACTCTGCGAAAGCCCCTCGAGTACTCGGATACTCCGAACAACCCTGCATTTGAGTTTCTGTATATCAGCCCAAAAAGACCGACAGCCATGCGTTGGGCCCGAGGTACGGCTTGGTCGAAGAGTTATATGGGACAGCCAGAAGGCGAGCAGCCCGAGCGCCATATTTAGCTGCACACGCTGGCTCGCCAAGAAACCCAACGCGGCGAAGGCAATATTAAAACTTTGCCGACCAGCTGGAAAGCCGGAACTGCCGCTGGCAGGCGCACCGTTGCAACCCTGTCTCTCCCAAAACCTGCCATTTTGTCCGCTCTTCGCCTGCTGGAACGAAATGTGCACCCCTTAACGCTTTCGCCTAAAGGGGGATACTACCTTTGCAGCGCCAAAAAGCGGGCGTATCCGCCTCGTCGGCTTACGGCATCGCTGTCAGGCAAAAATCCCCCTATCGCATCTAAGCACAACAAACAGACATGTTAGGACTACTTAAAAAAATACTCGGCACCAAGCAGGAGCGCGACATGAGCCGCTATGAGGGTACTGTGGCCGAGATTAACCGCTATTTTGAGCAGTACCGCTCGCTGAGCAACGACGAGCTGCGCCAGAAAACCCTCGAATTTCGCGAGCGCATCGCCAATTACTTGCGTGATATAGACGCCGAAATCAACGAAATTCACCAGCAGGCATTGGAAGTGGAGGATTTCAACGAAAAAGAAGTCCTCTTTAAGCAGGTGGACGATCTGCGCAAAGAGCGCGATAAACTCCTGGAAGAAGTCCTGCTGGATATCCTGCCCGAGGCCTTTGCCGCAGTCAAAGAAACCAGCCGCCGTTTTGCCCAAAACGAAGAAATCATCGTAACGGCCACTGAGCACGACCGCCAGTTAGCCGCCCAACCGGGCAAAACGTATGTGCGCATCGAAGGCGACAAAGCCATCTGGAAAAACCGCTGGGTAGCGGCCGGTGGCGATATCGTATGGAACATGGTGCACTACGACGTGCAGCTCATCGGCGGTATCGTCTTGCACGAAGGCAAAATTGCCGAAATGGCCACTGGTGAAGGCAAAACTCTGGTAGCCACCCTGCCTGCCTATCTCAACGGCCTGTCGGGCCAAGGCGTCCACGTCGTAACGGTCAACGACTATCTAGCTCGCCGCGACCAGGAATGGGTAGGCCCTATCTACGAGTTCCTCCTGCTGACGGTGGACTGCATTGACAAATATCGCCCCCACTCACCCGAGCGCGTACGCGCCTACCAGTGTGACATCACCTTCGGCACCAATGCCGAATTTGGCTTCGACTACTTGCGCGACAACATGGTCATCAGCGCCGACGAACTCGTACAGCGCAAACACCACTACGCCATCGTGGACGAAGTGGACTCCGTACTCATTGACGAAGCCCGAACGCCGCTCATCATCTCCGGCCCCGTCACACGCGGGCTGGAAGACCAGGAATACGTAGACCTGAACCCTACCGTCAAACGCCTGTACGAAGAGCAAATCCGACTGGCCAACCAATTCCTTAGCGAAGCTCGCAAACTCTTTAACGCCGGCCAGCTCGGCTACGAAGAAGGCGGCGCCGGCTTGCCCCTGTTACGCGCCCACCGCGCCCTGCCCAAATATCGCCCCCTCATCAAATTCCTCAGCGAAGAAGGCGTCAAAGTGCTCCTGCAAAAAACCGAAGACTACTACATGCAGGAAAACAGCAAGCGCATGCCCGAAGTGGACCGCGAACTGCTCTTCCACATTGACGAAAAAAACCGCAGTGTCGAACTCACCGACAAAGGGCTGGACTTCCTGAGCCGCTTTAATAACGACCCGAATTTTTTCGTCTTGCCCGACATCGGCTCTGAATTGGTCAATATTGACAACAACCCTGGCCTGTCGCCCGCCGAAAAGGCGGAAGCCAAAGAACGCCTATCCCAGGACTACGGCGTCAAGAGCCGCCGCATCCATGCCGTACAGCAGTTACTCAAAGCCTACGCCCTCTTCGAGAAAGACAACGAGTACATCGTAACCCCGGAAGGCGAGGTCAAGATTGTGGACGAACAAACAGGCCGTGTGATGGAAGGCCGTCGGTACTCTGATGGTCTACACCAGGCTTTGGAAGCCAAAGAAAACGTCAAAGTAGGCGAGATTACTCAGACCTACGCCACCATTACGCTCCAGAACTACTTCCGCATGTACCATAAGCTGGCCGGCATGACCGGTACCGCTGAGACGGAAGCCAAAGAGTTCTGGGACATCTACAAGCTGGACGTCGTCGTCATCCCGACCAACCGCAAAGTCATTCGCGAAGACAAGGACGATTTGGTATTTAAAACGGCGCGCGAGAAGTTCAACGCCGTTATCGAGGAGATTGTCCGCCTGCGCAATGCCGGCCGTCCAGTACTGGTTGGCACCACATCGGTCGAAATCTCCGAATTGCTCTCCCGCATGCTGCGCCTGCGCGGCATTGAGCACAACGTACTGAATGCCAAGCAACACCAGCGCGAAGCCGAAATCGTCGCCGAGGCAGGCCTGGCCGGCAAGGTTACCATTGCTACCAACATGGCCGGTCGTGGTACCGACATCAAACTCGGCCCCGGCGTCAAGGAAGCCGGTGGCCTGGCCATCATCGGCACCGAGCGCCACGAAAGCCGCCGCGTGGACCGCCAGCTGCGCGGACGCGCCGGACGCCAGGGCGACCCGGGGTCGTCGCAATTCTTCGTCTCCTTAGAAGACACCCTCATGCGCCTGTTCCAGAGCGAGCGCATTGCCAGCCTCATGGACAAAATGGGGCACAAAGAAGGCGACGTCATCCAGCACCCCATGGTCACCAAGTCCATCGAACGCGCCCAAAAGCGCGTCGAAGAAAACAACTTCGGCATCCGAAAGCGCCTGCTCGAATACGACGACGTGATGAACATCCAGCGCGAGGCCATCTATAAAAAGCGCCGCAATGCCCTCTTCGGCGACCGCCTCTCGGTGGACATCAACAACGCCTTCTTAGCCATCACCACCGAACTCGTCCAGGTGCACCGTGAAATTGGCGACTTTGAGACCTTCCGATTAGACGCCATCCGCCTCATCGGCGTGGACCCAGAAATGGACCCCATATGGTTCAAAAGCGAGCGCGAAGAAACCGTCATCGCCACCTTCCAGCAGCAAGTCTTTGACCTTTATGCCCTTAAGCGCCAGCAAATCTCCGAACGCCTGCTACCGCTCATCCGCGATGTGCACGCCCGCGAAGGCGACCGCTACAAGCGCGTCCTCGTGCCCTTCACCAACGAAGGTATGGGCCTCAACATCAGCGTGGACATCGAAGAAGCCATCCGAACCCACGGCAAGAGCATCATGCACGATATCGAGAAGGTAGCCACCCTGGCCATTATAGACGAAGCCTGGAAGGAACACCTGCGCAACATTGACGACCTCAAAGACTCCGTACAAGGTGCCTCCTTCGAGCAAAAAGACCCACTCGTCATCTACAAAATGGAAGCTTACAAGCTCTTCGAGGCCCTCATCGGTCAGATCAATTCGCAGGTAACTGCTTTCCTCCTTAAAGGCCAGCTCATGCTGCCCGACGAGCAACAGATGGAGCAGGCCCGCCGCGAAGAAGCGCGGCGCCAACAACAGGCTGCCCTCAACCGCATGCGTATGATGACCAACCGGCGTCCTGTAGAAGAAACCATGACCGAAACTCAGCGTGCTGCCCAGCGCGCCGCCGCCGAAACGGGCCAACGCCCAACCACCCGACCGCAGCCCATTGTTCGTCAGCCTACCGTCGGACGAAACGACCCTTGCCCTTGCGGTAGCGGCAAAAAATACAAAAACTGCCACGGCCGATAACCCGTAACGGCCAAACTTGTTTGACTCCCGTAACACGGCCAAACGCAACCACGTCACCAAGCCATGGGCTTCTTTGACAAATTCTTCAACCGCGAAAAAAAAGCCGACCTCGACAAAGGCTTAGAAAAAACGAAGGAAAGTTTCTTTGGCAAAATCACCCGCGCCGTCGCCGGCAAGAACACCGTGGACGATGAGGTGCTCGATGAAATCGAAGCCGCCCTCATCAGCGCTGACGTGGGTCTGGAAACCACAGTCAAGATTATCGAACGCCTCGAAGCCCGGGTCGCCCGTGATAAATACCTGAGCACAAACGAGCTGCATTCTCTTCTGCGCGATGAAATCGTGCAGATGCTCTCCGACAACAACACCCCGGACGTCGAAGACTTCGACCTGCCCACCGACCAGCGTCCCTATGTCCTGCTCGTCATTGGTGTCAACGGCGTAGGCAAGACGACCACTATTGGTAAGTTGGCCGCCCAGTTCACCCAGCGCGGCCATAAGGTGGTACTTGGCGCTGCCGACACTTTCCGCGCCGCCGCTGTAGATCAGCTCAAGATCTGGGCCGAGCGCGCTGGCTGCGATTTTTTCAGCAAAGGCATGAATGCCGACCCGGGTGCTGTGGCTTATGAAACTGTCCAGTACGCCCTGAACAATGGCTGCGATGTGGCCATTATTGACACTGCTGGACGCCTGCACAACAAAGCCAACCTGATGCAGGAACTGGGCAAAATCCGCCGTTCCATTGAGAAGAAACTCCCTGGCGCTCCGCACGACATCCTGCTTGTGCTCGACGCTTCTACGGGTCAGAACGCCTTTGAGCAGGCCCGCCATTTCACGGAGATTGCCCCTATCACGGCGCTGGCCCTGACCAAATTAGACGGCACGGCCAAAGGTGGGGTTGTCATTGGCATCAGCGACCAGCTCAAAGTACCCATTCGCTATATCGGCGTGGGTGAGCGCGTAGATCAGCTCCAGATCTTTAATAAGAAAGCATTTGTGGACGCGCTCTTCGCCTCGTAATCGCCAAACTTGGTTGGCCGTTATACTGGTACTTCTATTTTCGGGCAATCCAGCCACTGGCGCACAATGGCTTCCGTGTCTTCGGGCCGTTCGTTTTGGTGTCGGAATTGGCCGTGTTTGAGATCAATTTCGTACTCGCGGGCGTAGCGGTGGTAGTTTTGGCCGATATCTTTAAGGGCGCTGATGATGTAATGGAGTTCAGCATCGGTCATGGTGGGATGGAGCGAGAGGCGCACCCATCCGGGTTTTTCGCTGAGGTCGCCGGCGTCAATTTTACTGACGATTTCACAGGAGCGCTCTTGAGAGATGCCGAAGAGGAAGTGCCCATAGGTGCCGGCGCAGGCGCAGCCGCCGCGCACCTGGATCCCATAGCGGTCGTTGAGCAATTTGACGGCGAGGTTGTAGTGCAGCCCTTCGATGGTGAAGGAGACCACTCCGATGCGGTGTTCGTTGTGGCGTTCCAGCACATTGAGCCAGGGCAGATCGTCGGTTTCGCGCCAAAAGGTTTGGAGCAGTTCGTGTTCCCGTTCCAGGATGTGGTCGGTGCCCATTTGCTCTTTGAGGCGGATGGCTAAGGCGGCTTTGATGGTCTGGAGGATGGGCGGGGTGCCTCCATCTTCACGCACCTCGATGTCTTCGATGTAGTGGTGGCCCCCCCAGGGGTTCGTCCACAGGACGGTGCCACCACCCGGGTTGTCGGGTATGCGGTTGTGGTAAAGGGCTTTATTGAACACCAATACGCCAGGAGTGCCCGGGCCGCCGAGGAATTTGTGGGGGGAGAAATAGATGGCGTCCAGTTGTTTCAGCGGGTCGGCGGGGTGCATGTTAATATCAATGTACGGAGCAGTGCAGGCAAAGTCCACGAAGCAGTAGCCGCCATGTCGGTGCATGAGGGCTGCCGTTTCGTGGTAAGGGGTAAGGATGCCCGTAACGTTACTGCCTGAAGTGATGGCGGCGATTTTGAGCGGGCGGTTGTGGTACTGGCAGAGCAGTTGTTCCAGATGACGCAAGTTCATGTGGCCATTTTCATCGGGCGGGATGATGATCACATCGCAAATGGTTTCTAACCAGGAGGTCTGATTGCTGTGGTGTTCCATGTGGGTACAGAAGACCACTGGTCGCTCTTCGGGTCGGAAGTGGATGCGTTCCTGAAAGCGTTCATGGATGCGCAAGCCGAGCATGCGCTGGAGTTTGTTCACCACGCCCGTCATGCCCGAATAGGCGGCGATGAGGGCATCGCCGTCGTTAGCATTTACATGGCGTTTGATGATTTTCTGGGCTGCATGATAGGCCTGCGTCATGAGGCTTCCGGTCAGGTTTGTCTCCGTGTGGGTGTTGGCCATGTAAGCCCCGATGCGCTGGCTAAGGCATTCTTCGATAGGGCCATAGAGGCGCCCGCTAGCGATCCAGTCGGCATAGACGAGCGGCTTTTCGCCGTAAGGGGTGCGGATGCGGTGGCGTATGCCGACAATATTCTGTCGAAAGGGTTGGAAATACTCTTCTAAACGAACGCCCATAGCGGTGAACATTTTTTGTCTTTGGGCAAAAGTAGCCATTGGTACCGACGTACTTTTGCCGAAAATTTAGCGAGCGCTTGCAAATTCACCACTCCGAACCACCCAACCCACCCTACGCTGGCAACACCATGCCCGAAGTCAAACTTTTTGCCTGCTCAGCCTCTGAGAAATTAGCCCAGGAAATCGCCTTCTACTACGATGAGCCACTCGGCCAAAAAGTACTTAATCGCTTTAGCGATGGCGAGATGCAGCCCATTATCCAGGAAAGCGTGCGCGGCGCCTTTGTCTTTTTCATCCAAAGCACCCATCCGCCACACGACAACCTGATGGAACTGCTGCTGTGCATTGACGCCGCCCGACGCGCCTCAGCGGGTTACATCACGGCGGTCATCCCGTACTTTGGCTATGCCCGCCAGGACCGCAAGGACATGCCTCGCGTACCTATCAGTGCCAAACTCATCGCCAACCTGCTAACCACCGCCGGCGCTAACCGAATCATGACCATGGATCTGCACGCCGACCAGGTACAGGGCTTCTTCGATATCCCGGTGGACCACCTGCGCTCCGAAGCCATCTACATCCCTTATCTAGAAAACAACATTGACCTCTCTAACGTCGTCTTTGCCAGCCCCGACGTGGGCGGCGTTAAGCGCGCCCGCGAATTTTCCAAACACTTCAAACGCGACCTCGTCATTTGCGACAAATACCGCTCACGCGCCAATCAGGTCGAGTCTATCACCGTCATCGGCGACGTCAGCGGTGCCGATGTCATCCTGGTAGATGACCTGGTAGATACCGCCGGCACCCTGTGCAAAGCCGCCGACGCCCTCATCGGAAAAGGCGCCCGCTCCGTGCGCGCCATCTGCACCCACCCCGTGCTCTCGGGCAAGGCCTACGAAAACATCGAAAAGTCCCAACTCACCGAACTCATCGTTTGCGATACTATCCCCTTAAAGAAAAACTGCGCCAAAATTAAAGTGCTCTCGACGGCCAAACTCTTCTCGCGAGCCATACGAAACACCGTCGAACACAAATCTATTGCGGCTCTCTACCACTGGAAAAACCCGGTAAACCCGCCGCTTCCTTGAAAAATCCCGCCGTTCCGTAAATGGTGCTTGTGGGCCGAAAAATACCGCCCTTATCTTTGTTCCAGTTTTCTCATAGTATGTTTTGATTTTCCTACTGCTCGTAGTTGGCAGTAGGATTTTTTACATCTACTCGGCCCTCGCCCTCGGCGTTTATTCCGGTTTCCCCCTTCTATACAAGGTTTTGGCCCCTTTGTGTTGCCAGAACAGTTTGAATCCTCCCAGCCACTGCGGTGTTTTTTTCGTACACCTGGCATTTTAATCGCTCTCCTGGCAGAACTTTGCCGCATCTTATGAGAATTAAAAAGTCTATCGTGGCCGGCGGGCTGCTCTTAGTAGCAGCCGCCGGCTGCAGCCAGGCACAGAGCGGAGCGTATCGAACACTCCTGCGCACACTACTTAGCCATAGTGTGCCCGAGATAAGCGTGTCAGAGGCAGCCGCCAACACCTCCCGATACCTCTTTTTGGATGCGCGCGAGGCTCGCGAATACGAGGTAAGCCACATCGCCCAGGCGCGTTGGGTTGGCTACGAGACCTTTGACCTGACACGGTTGAAAGACGTGGATAAAAACACCCCTATTGTCGTCTATTGCTCCGTGGGCTATCGAAGCGAAAAAGTTGCCGAGCAACTCTTGGCCGCCGGCTTCACAAAGGTCTGGAACCTTTACGGCGGCATCTTTGAGTGGGTCAATGCCGGAAATCCGGTGTATAATGCTGCAGGCCCTACGGAAGAAGTTCATGCCTACGACCGAACCTGGGGCGTCTGGCTCCGGCGTGGGAAAAAGGTGTACGGAAAGTGAAAAATGGCGGCACATGCAGAGATAAGCACCGTTTTCCAGCAACCTTGTTGATGCTGAAAAACCGGCAGAGCGTACATGGCTGCCTATGGTCATTCGTTGAATGCCTGACCCGCTGAGCAGGCCATCTTTATTTCATCTTATCCTGCTTTTTGTCTTTTCTTCCAACAAAAAACCCGGCGCAACTTGCGTCGGCCGGGCATAGTCAATTCCTAACCTTTTAAACTACTGAACTCTTTTTCAATAAGGCAAGAGGCGACAGTAGCAAAGGTTGATTTCTCTTTTGAGATACTGCGTTACGCAGCATTTAAGTTAGCGTTAATTTTTTCAGGAGTAACAGCAGAGCATGGCGCACCTGCCTTTAATAGTGTTAGTTGGATGCCGCTGCGCAGGTGTCGCGCATCCGTTTGGCTGTTTGCCTGTAGTTTTATGCACCTCTATCGCGCGCGCAGGCGCACTTTTTCCCACACATATTGTCCGATTTGACGACCGTTGAGGCGGCCGCTTTCGTTGCCATGTCGGTAGTGAATGCCTCCGTAGAGGCGGCTCATGGCAGCCTGGTCAGAGGCCTCGTAAAAGGAGGCGAAAGTGCGCGGTTTCATGCCGAATTCTACCTCAGTGCTGTCGGTGAAGGAGAAGTTGTCGCCTAAAAGGTTGGTCAGTATAGTAGCTGCTGCGCCGGATATAGTAGCGTGCCCGCTGGTGTGCTCCGGAAACGGGGGCGTTTCGATAAAGGGTCTCCAATCGGGATCAATGTGCCGATTGATGTATGTTTCAGGGCGTAACAGGGCACTGGTGTATTTTTCGGCCCAGCAGCTGATGAAGCCATCCGCCACAGCAAGGGAGACTAAGGCGTATGCCTCAGCCGCCTGAATGAGGGAGGCATTTGCCTTTCGGCAGGCGTACATGGTGATGTTAATCCAATGGCCAGTGGGACTGATTTTTTTGATTGCTACCATAAGGTGGCCTGCCGTCGTCATCTCGAAGGGGTTGCAGTCCCAGTACAGAGCCGTTTCGCGCTCGAAGTCGGTCAGTTTTTGGCTGATGTTGTACACTTCCATAGCGGCTTTGTAAAACTCGCTATTCTTGTCTTCGCTATAGGGGATAGGCAGTTTGGGTTTGAACTGCCGGGCCGAGTCGAGCGTCCAGGGTCGTATGGTTTTCCAGTGCGGTTCCAGGGCATCAGCGTGTTGTGGAGGTGTAGGCACCCATCGGGAGGGATTTTTGGCGTCAATGGTGAATTTGGGCAAGCTGCGCGTCTGGGCATAATTATCGCTTTTCGACCACGTAATAATGTGGTCGGCGACCGCTTCACCATAGGCTACCGAGCGCTCATAGACGTCGCGCGGGATGTCCATACGGGTGAAGTCGGCGAGCATCGAGTCCTTGAGCGCGTCGATACTCTCCTCTGAGAAGACTAAGTGGCGCCCCACTTTGGTCAGGGCCGTGATGGAGGCCAGCGGGAAACAATACGCTTTGCCTGCTTCAGGTTGAGGCACGTCCGACAGGCCGTTCACCTGCCCTGCCAGCGAGCGATAGCCCTCGTAGCCCGGGCGCAGAGCTTCATAAGCCGCTATGGCCGAATAGGCATAGATGCGCGACGCCACCGGTGGGGAGAATATGTCGTGCCGCATAATGTCGGTGATACGCCGCATGCCTCGGTGCAATAGTTCAGGGTTTTCTGCCTGTGTTTTGTAAGCGTCGGATTGGCAGCCCGTGATGAAGGCAAGAGCCACGGCGAGGCTCAATGTCCAAAATGGCCGGGAAGTAAATATGCGCATAGGTAGTACCTCTTTTACGAAGGCAAAGGTAGCATGACCTATTACTCGCTCAGGCAGTGCACTGGCTGATTTGTATCATCTCCGACCATTCACCTGGTGCGCAGTAGCAGACAAAATGCCCTGGGATATACGACTTGACACGCATCACATTCGTCAGAAACTTATATCAACGAACAGCATCCAACATCGCCCGTACCTTAGTCGTTGTTAATGCAACATTTCACAAAAAATACCCTCATCACAGACATGAAACGCGAATCCATCCTCTTAGGCTTTTTAGGCGGCTTAGCCATAGGCGCTGCATTAGGTATCCTCTTTGCCCCCGACAAGGGCGAACGCACGCGCGAGCGCCTGCGCCGCAAAGGCGAGGAATATCTGGACGACGTACGCGAAAAACTGGATGACCTCGTGGAGGAAATGACCGAAAAATTCGAGGACGTGGTCAACGAAGCTACTGGCCGGGTACGTCGCGCCACCGAAAAGGCGGAAGAAGAGGGCTTCGGTTCTATCTAAACGCACACCGCGTTAAGGGCCGGCGCAAAGGCGGGCACCCATCTCAGCGTCAGTAAGCACGAAGTAATTGCGTGGATTAGCGGAGCTATGCGCCACATATCGCGGCAGGCTTCGAATGCCTTGCCGATGTAAGGGGCGTATGTCTTCTGGAATATCCGGCGGTTCTAACACAAAGAAACGCAGCGTAAGAGATCGGCCTTCGCAAGTCATGAGAGTGGCTGTCAGGCGCAGCCATTCTTCTTCCCGGCTTTCGTCGAAGAAGTCGGCAAAAGGGAGGTTTTGCAATTGCGCCACGGCATTTAGCCAATACTGGAACGGCAAAGCACTTGTGGAGGGGGAGGCACTAAGGGCTTTTTGCTGGGTAGCAGTATCGGTTTTTTCCCAAAAAATACTGCTGTCGGGCGGCCAATGCCAGGCGACACGACACACCTGTTCTATGCTGAATGGCAGAAGTTCGCGGCTTCGGAAGTCGTCTAACGTTCGTTCGAAGGAGCCGCGCAGGGCGCCGCGCACGCGATATACGCCCTCGTGCTGCGCAAAGCGAACAAGCGTCCAGGGGCCGCTGGAGTCTTGCCCATCCAGGCCCAGCTGTAGCGAAACCTCGGAGCGATCTTGGAGCGAAAACCTGAGGTGAATTGGCGATGCCGAGGCAAATGCTGCGACGCCTTCATTTTCTTTCAACGGTGTGAATGGAGTGGTTTGCCCCAATATCTCCAGAAGGGCCTTCATGGTATCGTTGCTGACCGGCACGATGCGGCCCTCCTGCTCTGCCACCCAGCCCGCAGCCGTGCGCTCCAGAAAAAGATCGGGTTGGCCTTTGCGGCTGACCTGAATGCGATAAACCGCTTCTGGCACAGGCACCAGGCGACTGCGCAAATCCGACTGGCAGCACCACGGCAGACGACGACCCACATAGCCCAAGAGCAACACCAACAGAAAGAGCAGAACCAAGTGCTTGTTTTTCATGGACTATCGTTCGGCTATTTCTTCTTCCTGCGCTTTTTCTCGAACCACTCCTCAGCGGCCTCAATTTCGCTCAGGACGTCGCGCCACTTGTCGGGCACGTCTTCGCTGAGGTGAAGCGTTTCGGCGTAGGTTTCCGGGTCCAGTTCGAGTACGGCGATTTTTTTGCCCAGATAGGCCTCAATGCGCTGCAATAGTGGTCTTTCCTCGGGGCTGCAGAAGGCAATAGCCTGTCCTTTGCGCTCTCCCCGGCCAGTGCGCCCGACGCGGTGGACGTAGTTTTCGGCCACTTCGGGCAGGTCGTAATTAATGACGAAATCCACGTCCGGGATATCAATGCCGCGTGCGCTGACGTCGGTAGCGATGAGGACGCGCACGGTCCCGGAGCGGAATTGCTCGAGCGTTTGCGAGCGTTCAGGCTGGTCTTTGGCGCCGTGTAGGCAGAGGGTCTGCAGCCCGACGCGCTCCATAGCCTTCTGGACGCGCTCGGCTCTCACGCGTGTGCGCACGAAAGCGAGCACTTTGGCCTCGGGGTGCTCGCGCAGGAAGCGTTCCAGAAAGAAGCGCTTGTCGTCCATGCCGATGAACGCCACGGCGTGCTGCACGTTTTTCGACACCGGGTCTTGGGGCGATATCTGGATGCGTATGGCGTTGCTGCGCACAAGCGAATAGGCCAGGCGTTTGATGTCGGCATCAATGGTAGCGGAGAAGAAGAGCGTTTGGCGGCGGCGCGGCAGGCGCTTGAGCAAGTCCTGGATATCCTGCAGGAAGCCTAACTGCAGCATTCGGTCGGCTTCGTCCACGACCAGGATATGCGCCTCATCTAAAGGCAGATACCCTTGCGCATGGAGGTCGAACAGGCGGCCGGGCGTAGCCACCACCACATCTACGCCTTTGAGCAGGCGGGCGATTTGTGGAGCCTGCTCCACACCGCCGAAGAGGTCGAGCACCCGGACGCGCGTGTGGCGGGCCAGGGTCTGAAAAACACCGGCAATTTGCATGGCCAGCTCGCGCGTCGGCTCCAGCACCACACAGCGCACGCCCTCTGAGCGGGCCGAGCGCTTGGTGGTGTGCAATCGGTGCACAATAGGTATAGCAAAAGCTGCCGTCTTGCCCGTGCCCGTTTGAGCTACGGCCAGTACATCTTCGCCGTTGAGGATGTGCGGAATGGCTTTATACTGAATGTCTGTGGGTCGTCGCCAGCCCAGCGCAGCCAGATTTTGCTTGATTTCCTCAGCAATGGGATATTGCTCAAAGCGCATGGAAGTCGCATTAATTGGGTAAAAGGCAGCAGGTTCAGCTCTTGCGCTTCAAGAGTGCCATGTAGAAGCCGTCAAAGCCTTCGTCCTGAGGCCAGAGGGTTTTTTCGGTACAAAATTCAAAGCCATTGCCTGCTGGCGAGCTCAGGAAGGCACTCACTTGCTCCTGGTTTTCCGATGGCAGTAGGCTGCAGGTCGCATATACCATCAGGCCGCCCGGGCGTGTGATGCGCGCGTATTGTTGCAGGATATTTTGCTGTGTTTTCCGGAGGTTTTCGATGAATTCGGGCGAGAGTTTCCATTTGCTATCGGGATTTCGTCGCAGCACGCCTAGGCCGCTGCAGGGCACATCGAGCAGGAGCCTGTCGGCGGAGTCGTAAAGGCGTTTGATGGTCTTGCTGTTTTCGATGACGCGCGTTTCCACGTTGTGGGCTCCGGCGCGGCGAGCGCGCTTGCGCAATTCGTCCAATTTCCAGACCAGAGTATCTAAGGCGATGATAGTGCCTTTTCCCTGCATGAGGGCAGCCAGGTGGAGTGTTTTCCCACCGCCACCAGCGCAGGCGTCCACCACACGCATGCCGGGTTGCACCTCGAGCAAGGGTACCACCTGCTGGCTGCTGTAGTCCTGCACCTCAAAAAGGCCTTCGCGAAAGGCTTTTGTGGCGAAAACGTTTTGTCGGCGCAGCAATACCAGAGCATCGGCTGGACCGTGTGGGCGTGTTTCGATGCCTTCGCTGGCAAGGCGCTGCTGCAGGGCTTCGCGGCTGGCCTTCAGGCGGTTGGTGCGCAAGACGACCTCTGCCGGGCGGTTGAGCCAGGCCAGTGTTTCGTCCCAGCGTTCGCCGAGTTGCTGCTGGCCCAGGGCATCGAGCCAGTCGGGAATACTTTCGCGGTAGGGCCGTTGCTGGCGGAGCGCTGCAGCGCGCTGGCGAATGTCGTCGGGGCGCAGGTTGCGCATTTCGGATAGCCGAAACACGTCTTCGTTGTCCGTTTGCAGGAGTAGATGAACACCTACTAATTGCCAGAAGTGCTCTTCTGCTTTCGGCTCGACGTCCAAAATGGCGCTGTATAAGCGATAGTGGCGAACGACCTCATAGGTCGTCTCGGCCACGAAAGCGCGGTCGCGGCTGCCGGCCTTGGGGTTTTGGCGCAGCACGCGCTCGATGACCCGGTCAGCGTATTGGTCTTCAATAAAAATGGCCCTCAGCGCCTCTGCTACGGCGCGTATCAGCAAAGGCCGAACGGTGGATGAGGTGAATACCGACATGTGTATTGGGGGCAAAGCTACTACAAATATGGCGTTCCGCCGGAACGCCGGGTAGCCCTGGCAGGGCAAGTGTTACAAGTTAAGGGTCATACCGAAAAGCAAGGCAGCATCGCACTACGCCCTTTTATGCTGACACAGGCCTTTCCGCGACTTTGTGGTTGCAAAAATTCAGCGAAGTATTGCGGCGTGCGTCCGCAAATTTTTGCGGAGGTTTGCCGCCCATGAGGTATCCGGCGAAAGTGTTGCTCTTTGGCGAATACGTCGTCTTGCTCGGCGCCCGCGCGCTCACGCTGCCCTTCGAGCGCTTTGGTGGCGAATGGGCCTGGGCGGCTGATGATGCTGACCCGTTGCGTGGGGCATTGCACGGCTTTGCCCACAGCGCGGCGCTGGCGCAGATACCTGAACTCGATGTCGGGGCCTTTCAGCGGGATGTGGCGCGAGGGCTGGTTTTTCGCTCCGACATCCCCATGGGCTATGGCCTGGGAAGTTCGGGTGCGTTGTGCGCTGCCGTTTACGACCGCTACGCCTCGCCAAAAGCCACTGACCTGACGGCACTTCAACAGACATTTGCCCGCATGGAAAGTCATTTTCACGGGAAAAGTTCAGGGCTGGACCCACTGACCAGCTACATCCGCCAGCCGTTGCTCACACAACAGGGCCAGACGCGCCTGTTTAAGCAGCAACCCTGGCAGACACCACCGCCCGTAGCCTTTCTGCTCGACACTGGCCAGGCGCGACAGACCGGACCGCTGGTGCAGTTTTTTATGGAAAAAAGCCGTCAGAAGGACTTTGCTGACCGTTTAGCCCGAGAACTGCTGCCCGCCCACGAGGCGCTGATGGATGCCTGGCAGACGGGCCAGGGGGGAGTCGTTTGGCCGCATCTGCAGCGCGTATCGGCATTCCAACTGGAACACTTCCAGCCCATGATACCCACTGCCTGGCGCCAGCCCTGGTCCGAGGCGCTGGGCAGCGGGCAGGTGTTATTCAAAATCTGCGGCGCCGGTGGTGGCGGGTTCCTGCTGGTTTTTGGTCAAATAGAGCAGGATGTGCATACGCAGCTGCCTGGGCGTATCTTAGCGCCGTTGCTTTTCACTCCGACGGAATAGCCCGCCTTTCGGCTTTGCCTGAAGGCTACCTTTGTGTGAACACCGTTTGAACCCAGCATATCATGAGCCGACGTGGCCGCTTTCGACTGAATTTTGCTACGAGCATTCTGTTGGCCTTAGCGGCGTTGGCCCTGGGACGCGACCTGATTGCCAATGGGCGTCCGCTGTACTGTCGGGTGGAGGGAAAGATGTTTTTTCCGGGGCTTCGGTCGGTATGGCGCGATCCTGCCTTGCCCTATGGGCATCCGGTGCTGGACTCCATCCAGCGGCATTTTTTGTGGCGGGTTTATCCGTATGAGGCAGCCGTGTTTGCACCGGTGGCATTTTCGCCAGGCGAATTGCCGACACGACCAGACACGACCATACGGCAGGCGCGTCCGGGGGCGGTACATGCCTTGGGAGAGCGCGTGTTTTGGCATTGGTTAGGCACCGACGCACAGGGCTATGATGTGGCGGCGGCCTTAGTGGGTGGTGCACGAGTGGCGCTGCTGACGGGTAGTCTGGCTATGTGCTTAGCCTTTGGGCTGGGGGTGCTACTCGGGGGACTGGCGGGCTACTGGGGCGACGATCGTTTGCGCGTGCGGCGCGGGCCGTTGTTGTTGGGGCTTTTGTCATTGCCACTGACGTTTTTTTATGCAGGCGCGGTACAGCTCTGGCTACCGGAGCAAACGAGCGCCATGGTGGGCCTACTGGTTGGCGCAGGGGTAGCCATTGCCGTTTTTGGAGGGGCCCTATGGGTGGGCCGCCGGTTATGTAGGTGGTCGTTTTTTGCGCACCCGATAGCCCTACCGCTTGACCTGCTGGTCATGCGGCTGGCGGAGGCCTTTATGGCGGTGCCGGGGTTGCTGGCGATGGTGGCATTTGCGGCGCTACTACGCAAGCAGATGCAAACGCTATGGGCGCTGATTGCGCTCATTGGCCTGTTCAGCTGGCCGGGTGTTGCGCTGTTTGTGCGGGCGGAGATGCTGCGCGTGCGAGAGATGGACTACATCGCCGCAGCACGCAGTCTGGGGCTTTCGGAGGCGCGCATTTTGCTGCGACATGCGCTGCCTAATGCGCTGCAACCAGCCTATACGGTGTTTGCGTTGGGGGTGGCCAGCGCTATCCTGCTGGAGGCTTCGCTGTCGTTTTTAGGCTACGGCGACCAGCACCTGAGCGGTGCTACGTGGGGCAGTCTCCTGCAGGGCGCACGCACCAGCCCACAGCTGTGGTGGGTAAGTCTTCCTCCCGGCTTAGCCATCTGCCTGACGGTAATGGCGCTACATCTTCTGGGCGAGCAACTCGGGCAACGCGGCAAGTCGCTTTGAACTTTTTAGCTTTTGTCTTGTTTGAGCAAACCGTTGCCGTAAAAGCGAAAGACTCCTCGTTTCCTTTTTTCATTTTTCACTCTTCATTTTTCACCTCCCATCTCTCGCTCCCTTTTGATGTCGTTCTTACGCTCTGATTATGTGCGGGTAGCGCTGTTGGGCGCGCTGTTCTTTGTTCCATTCTTGGGCGGCGTACACCTATTCGACTGGGACGAGATCAATTTTGCCGAATGCGCGCGCGAGATGTTGCTGACGGGCGATTATCTGCGCCCGCAGATTGACTACGAGCCGTTCTTCGAGAAGCCGCCGCTGTTCATCTGGATGCAGGCGCTTTCGATGCAGTTGTTTGGGGTCAATGAATTTGCCGCGCGCTTTCCGAATGCGGTAGCCGGCATGGTGGTGCTGCTGCTGTCGTACCACATTGGCCGCCGCCTGCACGACCGTATGTTTGGCTGGCTGTGGGTGTTAGCGTGGTTGGGCAGCATTCTGCCACACCTGTACTTCCGCAGCGGCATCATTGACCCGTGGTTCAACCTGTTCATCTTTTTGGGGCTGTGGGGCTTTATTGAGTTTCGGTGGCTGTTTTTTACGCGCTTTGAGGGGCGCTCTTTCTGGCGGCGCTACCGCTATCTGTTGCTGGGCGGCTGGGCGCTAGGGTTGGGCATTCTGACAAAAGGCCCGGTGGCGTACCTGATTGCCTTTCTGGTGCTGATGCTCTATTGGGCGCGCTACAAGTTTCGCAACCGCGGTTTTTTGCTGCATTTCACGATGTTCAGCCTGGCGGCGTTTTCGGTGTCGGTGGTGTGGTTTGCCGTAGAGACGGCGCTGCACGGGCCGAAGTTCGTACAGGAATTTATCGCTTATCAAATTCGCCTGCTGACGACGCCGGACAGTGGGCACGGCGGTTTTTTCGGCTATCACGTGGTGGTGCTCTTGCTGGGCTGTTTTCCGATTTCGATATTTGCCCTTCCCAACCTGTGGGGCGACCATCAGCCAGAAGATGAGGTGCTGGAGTCGCATACGCTGCGCATTTGCCAGCGGGCCGACCTGACGACGTGGATGCAGCTGCTGTTCTGGGTGGTGCTCATTCTGTTCAGCTTAGTGCGCACGAAGATTGTCCATTATTCATCGCTGGCCTATTACCCGCTGACGTATCTGGGCGCCTACACCATCTGGCGGGCCATTCACTGGGATGTGCGGCCGCGCGTGGTGGCCATCTTGCTGCCAGTGCTGGTCATCCTTATTGGGGGCATTCAAATGTTGCTGCCCTGGCTGGGGCAAAACACGCACCTGCTGCGCCCGCTGTTGGCCAAAGACCCCTTCGCACTGGCGCGCCTGGACGTAGCGGTGGACTGGCACTGGTACCACGCGCTGCCCGGAGCGATACTGGTGATGGGCGTCCTGGTGGGCCTGCGTCTGTGGCTGCACCGGAAGCCCTGGATAGCGGCGCAGGCAATCTTTTCATCTGGCGCCCTTTTTGTGGCGCTGACGCTTGTGCTGTGCATTCGCAACATCGAGCGATACAGCCAGGGCAGCACGATTGATTTTTACAAAAGCAAAGTGCAGGAAGACTGCTTCGTCAAAACGGTGGGCTTCAAAAGCTATGCGCATTTATTTTACACCCAAAAACCACCAGTTGCCGATCCAACGGTGGATGAGTACCACAACCTGGCCTATGGCAAGCCAGGCAAGACGGTGTATTTTGTGGCCAAAACCAACCGCTTAGAGGAACTCCCTACCCTGCCCGATTGCCGCGAACTGTATCGGGAACACGGGATGGTTTACTTCGTCCGGGAAGCCCGATAGAAGCCCCCGGAAGACCTAAAGACCAATGGCCATGGCGATGCCGAAGACGTTATGTTCGCTTTACGTCCCGCCTTTGCCTTTATTTTGCCTGTAACCGAGACGCACCTTTTATCACTATTTCGCTTGTTTTATGCTGAACGAAGAAAACGCGCCCTTTGCGAACGATCCAATGACGGGCTCGGACGCCTCGCTTGTGCGGGAGTACGCCATCCGCGTTCAAGAGGCCATCCAGCAGGTTATTGTGGGCCAGCAGGATGCTATCGAGCAGATGCTCATCGCTCTGATGACTGGCGGCCATGTGCTCATTGAGGGTGTTCCTGGTATTGCCAAAACGCTTATGGCCCGTCTGCTGGCGCGTACGGTGGCTGCAGGCTTCAGCCGCATCCAGTTTACGCCCGACCTGATGCCTGCCGACGTGCTGGGAACACCAGTGTTCAACCTGAAGACCTCCGAGTTTCACTTCAAGCCCGGCCCAATCTTCTCCAACGTCGTTCTGATTGACGAAATCAACCGCGCGCCGGCCAAGACGCAGTCTGCCCTTTTTGAGGTCATGGAAGAACGCCAGGCCTCTATTGACGGGCACACTTATCCTATGGCCTCGCCCTTCATGGTGGTGGCCACTCAAAATCCCATCGAGCAAGAGGGCACCTACCGACTGCCTGAGGCGCAACTTGACCGCTTTCTCTTTCGCATCCTGCTCGAATATCCTAACCTGGAGGAGGAAAAGGCCATCCTGCGCCGCTTCCACAACGATTTCGAGGGCCGCGCCATGCAAAAGATACAGGCAGTCATCACACCGCAAGACATCGCCGAATGCCGCCGACACATCGAGCAAACGCACATCAGCGACGACCTGCTGGACTACATTGCCGCCTTAGTGCACCAGACCCGTCACCACCCTGACCTGTTTCTGGGTGCCAGCCCGCGTGCGTCGTTGGCCATCACCCGCAGCGCCAAGGCGCTCGCAGCCATGGCTGGTCGCAACTTTGTAACCCCCGACGACATCCGCGCCGTAACGGTGCCCGCGCTCAACCACCGCATCCTGCTGACACCCGAGCGCGAAATGGAAGGTTATCGCATTCAGCAAGTTATCGAAGACATTGTCCGCAGCGTGCCGGTGCCGCGCTAATCTACCTCTACCATCGCCCAATCATGCTCAAGCATCTCCAAAAAGGTCTCCGGCAACTGTTCGTGCTGCCCATTCGCCTTTACCGGCTCCTGATATCTCCCCTGCTGGGGCCGAGCAAATGCCGTTTTCACCCAACTTGCTCACAATACGCCATTGAGGCCATCGAAGAGTGGGGTATTTTCAAAGGCACCTGGCTGGCTATCCGGCGCATTGGACGCTGCCATCCCTGGGGCGGCTTTGGATACGACCCAGTGCCGAAGAAAGTGAAAGAAGAAAAATGAAAATGGGCGGTGAGGGGCGCCTCAACCGTTGGTGGCGGCGTCCTCGCTGACCATTTCTGTCGTTGCGGTGTCTTGGGCAGTTTCGCTGTCGGCGGCATCGAGTTCAATGCGCAGGTTTTCGATAATAAACTCCTGACGCTCTGGCGTATTTTTGCCCATGTAGTAGTCTAAGATGTGGTCGAGGTTGGCGCCTTCGTTCAGGATAACCGGCTCTAAGCGCATGTCAGGGCCGATGAAACGACCAAACTCGGAGGGCGATATTTCGCCTAAGCCTTTGAAGCGCGTGATTTCGGGTTTGCCGCGCAGTTTCTGAATGGCTTCCTGTTTTTCGGCTTCCGAATAGCAATAGAACGTCTGCTGCTTGTCGCGCACGCGGAAGAGCGGCGTTTCCAAGATGTACAGATGTCCATTGCGCACCAGGTCGGGAAAGAATTGCAGGAAGAAGGTGAGCAACAGCAGGCGGATGTGCATGCCGTCCACGTCGGCGTCGGTGGCGATGACGACGCGGTTGTAACGCAGGTCTTCGAGGGAGTCCTCGATGTTGAGGGCGTGCTGGAGGAGGTTGAACTCCTCGTTCTGATAGACGATTTTTTTCGTCAGGCCATAGCAATTGAGCGGTTTTCCGCGCAGGCTGAAGACGGCCTGGGTGTCCACGTTGCGCGCTTTGGTGAGTGAGCCGCTAGCTGAGTCGCCCTCTGTAATGAAGAGGGTAGACTCCAAACGCTTTTCCTCTGGGCCTTTTTCATTGAGGTGATAGCGGCAGTCGCGCAGTTTTTTATTATGAATATTAGCCGCTTTGGCGCGCTGGTTGGCCAATTTCTTGACGTCGGCGATGTCTTTGCGCTCGCGCTCCGACTGCTGGATGCGCTTGAGCATTTCCTTAGCCGTTTCGGGGTTCTTGTGCAGGTAATCGTCTAAGGCCTTGCACAGGAAGTCGCTCATCCAGGTGCGGATGTTTGGGCCGTCAGGGCTGATGCGGTCAGAGCCAAGGCGCGTTTTGGTCTGGGACTCGAACACCGGCTCTTCGACGCGGACGCTGACGGCAGCGATGATGCTTTCGCGGATGTCTTTGGCGTCGAAATTCTTTTTGAAGTGATCGCGCACCGTCTTGACTAATGCCTCCCGAAAGGCGTTGAGGTGCGTGCCGCCCTGGGTGGTGTTCTGGCCGTTGACAAACGAATAGTACTGCTCGCCGTAGTGGTCGCCGTGTGTAAAGGCAATTTCGATGTCTTCGCCTACTAAGTGAATAATCGGGTACCGAATATGCTCGGCGTTGGTCTTCTTGGTCAGCAGGTCGAGCAGGCCGTTTTTGGACTGGAAGGTTTTGCCGTTGAAAACGATCTTCAGCCCGGCATTCAGGTAAGCGTAGTTCCACAGCTGTTGCTCGACGTATTCCGTTACCCAGCGAAAATGGCGAAACATGCCGCCGTCGGGCTTGAAGAACACCGCCGTGCCGTTGGGTTCCGTTGTCGGCTCCAACTTGCTCTCTTTCTTCAGTTTTCCAAACTCGAACTCTGCCCATTTGCACTGGCCGTCGCGATAGGCGACGACCTTAAAGTATTCCGATAGCGCGTTGACGGCTTTGGTGCCGACGCCATTAAGGCCGACGGACTTTTTGAACGCCTTGCTGTCGTACTTGGCGCCGGTGTTGATGCGGCTTACCACATCCACCACTTTGCCCAACGGGATGCCGCGCCCGTAGTCGCGTACATAGACGCCGCGTTCATCAATGGTTACGTCTATCTGCTTGCCGAAGCCCATGGCGTACTCGTCAATCGAGTTATCGAGCACCTCTTTGAGCAGGACGTAGATGCCGTCTTCGGGGCTGCTACCGTCGCCCAATTTGCCGATGTACATGCCCGGCCGCAGGCGGATGTGTTCGCGCCAGTCCAACGACTGGATTTCGGCCTCGGTGTATCTGACTTCTGCCATGTCGCTCTTCGCCGTCGTTACCGGCTTTTGCTGCGTGGTTGTTTTTTGTGCGCCCAAAGTAACGGAGTTTTAGCGGGTTGAAAAAAGGTGCGCACAAAGGTAAAACATTTTATTTCAACCAAAACACTCTGTGGTGTTTTTGAGGTGGCCACGGCGCAATGGAATGCGCGTGTTGCCCGTATTTCGTATTTTCGTGGCGGCCTCTGCGCGAACGGACAGGAGGACGCTTTGGGCTGAGCTCTGGGAATAAGGGCATTCGAGGTAGGGGGCTCGAATGAGCTGGGTAATTTTTAGAGGCCTGATGGCACCTATGTTGCCTCACCCTACCCTATTGTACGGCCTCCAGATATGGAATTACTTTAGCCAGCCAGCCGGTGTCGGTGAAGGCGGCAATGCGCCGGATGTCGTCGGGCTTCTTGTACGGCCCGTGCTGCTCTCGATAGGCCACGATGAGGCGCGCTTGCTGGTAGTTGATGTAGGGGTGTGCAGCCAAGTCTTTTTCTGTGGCGCTGTTGAGGTCTATTTTGCGGTAGATGGGCGTTTCTACGCGCAGCCAGGGGCGTATTTGCTGAAAGACGCTATCGGGCAGGCCAAAGGTTTCGCCCACCTGTTCTGCGGAGAGGAAGCCACCCAAGCGGTCGCGGAATTTCAGAATGCTGCTGGCTCGGGCATTTCCGATGCCGGGCAGGTTCGTCCAGGCATGGACGTCAGCGGTGTTGATGTCTATGGGTTTGGGGCCGAAGGCATTGCTCCCGCTGGCGCCGCCGCTGTATGCCGCAGGTCGAACGGCAGCGATGGCTTCTGGCTGAGCAATGGTGATATAAGGTTCCAATCGTGTGTAGTCGGCTTCCGAAAGGCCGTAGAGTTTTTGAAAATCGCTTTTTTGGCGAAAGACGCCGCCCTTTTCGCGGTAGCGCAGCAGGCGTTCAGCTAACGCCGGCTGGAGGCCAAGGCGAAGCAGGTCTTCTCTAGAAGCCGTATTGGGGTCAAAAGGAAACATCTCGGCAGCCGGTCGGGCACGACTGTCTTTTCCGCGGTAGGCTGCTAAAGGCTGCCCCTGTCCGATACGCACGTAGGGTTTGAGCCGCTCGAAGACCTCTGGCGGCAGGGTGTAGATTTTTCCCAGGTCGTCGGCACTGCGAAAGCGTCCGCCGCGCTCGCGGTAACGCTGGATGGTCTGTGCTACGCGCGCAGGTACGCCCAAGCGTACAAGTGTTTCTACAGAGGCGGTGTTGGGGTCAAAAGGAAACAACTCGGCGGGTACCTCGGCGACATCGGACGGTGCCTCCGGCGCTTCGGTCGTTTTCCAGGCAGCGATGTGTTGCTCTATGGCCGAGAAGTCTGTCTGCGAGGTCGGCCAGAAATAGCGTACTGCCCAGGGTGCGGCGAAGACAGCACCGATAAGGAGCAGCAGCACCTGGATGGCCCGCCGCTCGACGGGCAGGAAATAGAAGTAATTCAGCACTTTTTTGGGCATAACGGCAAGGGGTATTAGTGGGTGAAAAGAGGGCGTTCGCCAGTGCATCAGTGGGCGTTAAGTGTCCAGGCGCCTCGTTGGCGGACGTCGTGCACCGTCAGCCCGAGGGCTTCGCTTTCGGCTTTCCAGCGCTCCGTGCGCCGGATGCTGTTGGAGGCATCTATGACAATAGTTTGAGGATCGAAATGCTGGAGACATTCTGCCAGCGTTACATGCGCATTTTGGCGCAAGACGAGTGCCTCTACGGGCACAGGTACGCTGGTAGTGTTTCCCAGCTGATTGGAATGCTCTATGACGGCGATCGTTTTATCAAAAAACTGTACAAACGGCGGCTGTACCAGCAAGTTGGGCGCTCGAAAGGGTTGAGAAAATTGAGCCGGCAGGCGCTCCGAAGGTTTCAGGAAGCCCGATGCCGACCGGTACATTTCGGCGGCGAAGCGCTCCCGCCGCTCTGGGAGGCTGTCTGACCAGGTGTAGAGGGTTTTGCCGTCGAAAAAATCGAACAGAAAATGGCGCCCCACAGAGTACAACACTGTCTGCCGCTGCTGCAACTGACCCACCTGACGCACCAGCCGCTCGCCCATCACCAACAGCAATGCCGCCAGTGCCATCAGGAGCCAGCGCGGGCGGTGATGGAAAACACCGGCAGTTCCGAAGGCAATGCTCACGTACAGGCCAACAACGGCTACGCCGCTCAGCCAGATACCCTGCACTACGCTGCCCGGCAGCTGTTGGATGAAACGCAGTACCTGATTCATGCCCCAAAGCCAGTAGTACAGGCCGGCTCCCAGCACCTCCGCCACCTGTGGCACAAGTGCATGCAATACCAGCAACACGCCCGCCCCCCACATGTAGAATGCGCCGCCGAGGATGACCACCCAGCCGGCCAACCAGAAATACACCGGGAACTGATGGAAATAGTACAACGACAGCGGCAGCGTGCCCAGCTGAGCAGCTATGCCCACCAACAGCACCGCCCAGGCGCTCTCGAGCCAGCGCGGCAGCCGCGGTGAATAGCGCTGCAACACCGGCATGATGCCCACAATGCCGGCCACCGCTGCGAACGACAACTGAAATCCTAAATCGAATAGGTTGTAAGGATTGTACAGCAAGAGAATAAACGCCGTAGCGCCCAGCACGTTCCACGTCGAAGCCTGCCGATACAGCGCCTTGCCCACCAGAAAGAGGGTGAACATCATCGAGGCGCGCATCACCGACGGCGAGGCGCCCGTAATCAGTGCAAACACCCAGATGCCCAATAGCACCAGCGCTGTATCTCCCCACCGCCTCCACCCGCCGCGCCACGGAATGCGCCGGATGAGGAAATACAGCGCCGCATACACCAGGCCCACATGGGTGCCTGATACTGCCAACGCATGCATAGAGCCCGTCTGCGCATAAGTGGTGCGCAGAACTTCAGAGAGGTCTTCCTTATAGCCCAAGAGCAAAGCCGATGCTACGGCGTACTCATCCTGCGTCGGGAAGTATTCGCGCAACACTAATAGCAGACGCTCGCGCCAGGCGTAGGCTGTGCGACGCATCCAGTTGCCGTGCCCGCGATCTATGAGGCCAAAGGTACCGCTATCGCGCGCAAAGGCCTGGTAATGCAGGTTGCGGTAATGTAGATAGCGCTGGTAATCGAATGCACGCGGGTTCCTGGGCGGCTCGGTGGGCGTCGCCCGAGCAGACACCCATATACGGTCTCCATAGCGCAGCGCTTCGGCCTCGGGCGTTGGGTCAAGGAAGAGCAGCAGATACCCCTCGCAAGGCCGCCATTCGGCCGGCCGTTCGGCGGCAGACTCGATGCGAAAAGGGATTTTCATCTTGCTGCCTTTGTCCGGCGCATCGTTGACTATGCCCACAAAGGCTACGGCATCCGGACAGACTTTTGTGAAATGCTTCGGCAAACGCCGCTCGTCGCGTTCCACCAAATGCCAATAGCCCGACGCCAACAACCACATGCCCACCGCCGCGCCATATACCCACCGGTAGCGAAACGATTGCTTCTGACCGCCCAGCCATAAAATGCCCAAACCACCCGCCACAAGCCCTAGCCACAAATTCTCTATCCATACCTCAACTATCGAGCCAAGGGCAATGCCCACCAAAAAGGGCACCACTAACCGAACAAACGGTATCTCATGGGGGGACATGAGGCAGGGGAGTTTGTTTGACCAAAGTTAAAGGTTTTTCATGCAGCCATAAGCGCCTTTAGTCGTTTTTTTTAAACCCAAAACCCGCCCAAAATGGGTTGCTCACACTGCCCCCCGAAACGTGCATCTCGCCATTTTCCCTTAGCGGAAAAGTTCTGGCCGGCTATGGCGCAACTCCGTGGCCGCAAATCTGTTTCCCCGGCAACTCAATGCCTAATGGCGTAATCTCTTCGCGTTTTAACAAAAAATTTCAGCGGCTTCGTGGTTCAGAAAACACTCCGCCTTATCCTGGGCGACCAGCTCAACGAGCGCCACTCTTGGTTTTCGCAGGTGGACGACTCGGTCGTCTATGCGCTGATGGAGGTGCGCTCCGAAACCGACTACGTGCAGCATCACATTCAGAAAGTGGTCGGCTTTTTCGGCGCCATGCGGCAGTTTGCCGGGCGGCTGCAGTCGCTAGGGCATCGGGTGCATTACATCGCATTAGATGCCCCGGACAACCGCCAGACCCTGGTGGACAATTGCCGGATGCTCATCGAATACTACGGAGCAACGCACTTTGAATACCAGGAGCCCGACGAGTATCGGGTAGATGAAGCCCTGCGAGCGTTTACAGCTGGGCTGCCCATAGAAAGCCGCTGCGTATCGTCGGAACACTTTCTGTCGGAGCGCGACGCGCTCAAGCGCCTGTTTTTGGGCAAGCGCACCTACTTGATGGAGCGCTTCTATCGGGCCATGCGCGAAAGATGGAACGTACTGATGGAGGCCGACGGGCGTACACCGCTGACGGGCCGTTGGAACTACGACGCCGACAACCGCAAGCGGCTCCCTAAAAACCTGCGGGGGCCAGTAGCGCCTTCCTTTGCACGCGATGTGTCAGAGCTGGTAGCACTTCTGCAACGAGCCGGTGTGCAAACGATTGGGCGCATTCAGCCCAAGCATTTCGACTGGCCGCTCACCCGTGCCGAAAGCCTGCTACTGCTCGAACACTTCGTCCGGGAGCGGCTGCCGCTGTTCGGCGATTTTCAGGATGCCATGGCGCAAGCCGACGGGCTGCTTTTTCACTCTCGCCTGTCGTTCTCGCTCAACATCAAGCTCATAAGCCCGCTGGAGGTCATCCAACGCGCCGTAGCTGAATGGCAGAGCCGAGCGGATGAAATACCGTTCTCGTCCCTAGAGGGCTTTGTGCGTCAGATTCTCGGCTGGCGCGAGTACGTGCGAGGCGTCTATTGGGCCGAAATGCCACAGTACCGCACGCTCAACTTTCTTGAACATACCGCCCCTTTGCCCGAATGGTACTGGACAGGACAGACGCGCCTGAGCTGCTTGCGCCACGCCATTGGGCAATCCCTGGAGCAGGCTTATGCTCACCACATCCAGCGGCTGATGGTAACGGGCAACTTCGCCCTGTTGTTGGGCGCACACCCCGACGAGGTGGACGCCTGGTACCTGGGCATCTATCAGGACGCCTTAGAATGGGTGGAAATGCCCAACACGCGCGGCATGAGCCAGTTTGCCGACGGCGGCATCGTGGGTACCAAACCCTACGTGTCCAGCGCCAACTACCTGCAGCGCATGAGCGACTACTGCAACGGCTGCCCCTACGACCCCAAACAACGCTACGGCCCGCGCGCCTGCCCCTTCAACGCCCTGTACTGGGACTTCTACGACCGCCACGCCGAACGCTTGCGCGGCAACCCGCGCATCGGCATGGCCTACCAAACCTGGGACCGCATGGACGGATGCGAGCGCCAGCGCATCCTCGAGCATGCGCTGTACGTGAAAGAGAACGTCAATAGGCTTTGAAGCTAAAGAGCCCCCCGTTTGTGGTGGCGCCCAAGTTCTCAGGAATACACTTCTTTTCGCAGAAAGCCGGGTGCTATGGTAAGTTCAGGTCAGCTGGTCCAAAAGTGTTTTTGCCCTCGTGGCTATACTCGCTGTAAATTTGCCCTCGAAAGTAATGCTCGTTGACTCATGACCATTCAAATCGGAGATAAAGCGCCCAACTTTACCCTGCGCGCCAGCGACAAAACGCTGGTTTCATTGCAAGACTACCGCGGCCAAAACGTCGTGTTACTCTTTTTCCCACTCGCCTTTACCGGCGTTTGCACTAAAGAACTCTGTTACATGCGCGACAGCCTGAGCCAATACGAAAACCTCAACGCAAAAGTGCTGGCCATTTCGGTGGACAGCCTTTTTGTCTTAGATAAGTGGAAGCAAGAGGAGCGGTTCAACTTCCCGCTGCTTTCGGATTTCAATAAAACCATTAGTAAAAAATACGGCGTACTGTATAAAGACTTTGTGTTCGAGATGAAAGGTGTAGCCAAACGCTCGGCTTTTGTTATTGACCGCGACGGAATTGTCCGCTACGCCGAAGTGCTGGAAAACGCCGGCGACCTGCCCAACTTTGAGGCCATTCAGCAAACATTAAAAAACCTTGCCTGAATATGCCCAAGCAGCCTTTGTGGGAAGAACAGGAAGACATCCTCGTCGAAGACGACATCGGGTCAGACCTGCCAGCCCATATCATTGTCTTCAACGACGATTTCAACACCTTCGAGTGGGTCATCCAGTGCTTCATGGAGGTGCTCAAGCATACGCATGAGCAGGCTGAGCAGCTGTCCATTATCATTCACTTTAAAGGCAAGGCTACCGTGAAAACAGGCGAAAAGCGAGAGCTTATCCCGTTGTGCGAGGCGCTGCTCGACCGTGGCCTTTCGGCCGTAGTGGAGGAAGGATAACATTTGGCAGAGGGAGTGCATGCGGGCTGTTTGAATTAGCCCTATGGTTTTGGGGGGGTGCTGTTTTTCCCCCATTCTAACGTTCGGATAGGGTAAGGGATAACGATACCCTCTTGCGCATATCGTTTGTGAATGGCCTTGATGAGGTGGTGGAGGGTTGGCACCAGGTCGCCAAAAGAGGGCACTGGGAAGAGAATGCTGAGCGTAATGCTGGAGTCTCCGAAGCCACGATAGCGGACGCGGATGTTGGGTTCGGCATCGGAGTCGTTCAGATACTCGCGCAGGACGGCCAGCGTGGTTTCGATGGACACCCGCTCGACGTGTTCCAGGTCGCTATCATAATGCACACCGATGTCGAGGCGAGCAGTGATTTCCTCGGTGGGCAGGCTGGTATTCGTAACGATAGCACTGGCCAGCCTGGAATTCGGAATGATGACCGTCTGGTTGGAGATCATCTGAATGGAGGTATATCGCCAGGTAATGTCGGTTACATAGCCTTCCTCGGTGCTGCCGGAGAGGCGGATGAAATCGCCCGGTCGGATTTTGCGCGAGGCGATGATCTGGATGCCGGAAAAAAGATTGCTCAACGTGTCCTGGAGGGCCAGGGCCACAGCCAGACCGCCGACGCCCAGGGCGGTGAGCATGGGCGTAATCGAGACGCCCAGCATTTGCAAGATGACCAGCAGGCCGATTATGTAGATAACCACTCGAAGAATGGTCTGCACTAAGGAGGCCGTTTGGGTCTCGCGGCGCAGTTCGGCCGTCTCGTCTTCAAAATACTGGCTCACCAAACGCGCCAGGAAGATCGTAGTGATGAACACCGAAGCCATCTTCCAGCCCAGCAGGGCCTCATCGTGCCAGTGTTTGGGCAACACGCCATAGCCCAGGGCCAGACCCAAGCCGCCCACCATGCCCATCCAACGACCAAAACCATTCAGCGTGCGGTGTAGAAGGCTGTGTTTGGCTAACCGGCCCAAAATGAGGTACTCTAAAACCCAGCCCAATAACCAGCCGGCAATCGGGGCAAGAAGCCACAGCAAGATCGTCTGTCCAGAAAGATGCGTAAAGTCCATAGCTGAAACCTACTAAAAATTGGCCGCGAAGGTACCAGGAGTCGGGCACCTTCGCGGCCAGAGCGTCTCTTTTCAGAGCAAAAACTAACGTACCAACGTAACATCGCCTTTGTAAAGCAGGCGACGCCCGTCAATCAGTTCAATTTCGGCGTAATAGACGAAGACCGCTGGCGTCATCAATTTTCCGCGGAAGCGCCCGTCCCAGCCGTACTTCGGATCGTTGGGCTGGAAGTTGCGGGCCTGGAAGACCATGGTACCCCAGCGGTCAAAGATCTGGAACGAGTTGACCTGACGGATCTGGTTAGTCTTGGCGAAGATGAGCACGATGTCGTTTTCGCCTTCGTGCCAGGGCGAGAAGGCGTTCGGGATATAGATATGCGGCTCATCGTCCACGCGGATAAGGACACGGTCGGTAGCCTCGCAGCCGTCTTTGCTCACCACCGTCACGGTGTACTGCATGGGGCGCGTAGGCACAGCGATGGGCTTCAGCAGGTTGAAGATGTCGTTGCCCTTGAAGATCAGGCCTTCCGTAGGTGTCCAGAGAATGGTGTCTACCAGTGCCAGCGGGTATCCTTGCGGCAGTTTGGCCTGTAGTTGCACGCTGTCGCCTAAGGACAGGTTAATTTCCGGCACAATCGAGATGCCCGGATCGGGCGCCTTCGGCACGACGAGTTTTTTCTGGAACTCGCAGCCGTTAGCGTCCTGGACGACCAGGTCATAGGTACCGGGAGCGATGTTCTTAAACTCGTTTTGTGGGATGAACGTGCGCCCGTTGTCTATGGAATACAGGTATGGCCCATAACCTCCGATGATCTGCTGGAAGGCGACCACGCCGTCGTTGTCTTTGCAAGAGGGCTGCTTGAGATCGAAGAGGAAGTCGGTGGGCACGTTAGTCTCCTGATAAACGAGCGTTTCATCCGTCTTTGAGCAGCCGGTTTGCGTATTGGTAACGGTGAGCGCGTAGCGCCCAGCGCGGTTGACGCGCGGGCTGAGCGTGTTGGCGCCGCTGAGAATATTACCGCCACCAGAGGCCGTCCACTGGTAAGTAAATTGCGGCCCGGAGGAGGCAAAGCCCTGCAGGCTCACTTCGAGTACGGAGCAAGTGAGGGTAAAGGGTGGGCCAGCTAAAGCATTGGGCAATAGGGTATTAGCCGACACTTGGACGCTGGCCGAATTGGTGCAGCCGTTTGCGGTGTTGAGGATGGTAAGCGTATATGTGCCGGGAGCGCTGGCTTGGGCGACGATACCGTTTGCCGGGCCGACAATGTTACCGTTAAGGGTGCTCCAGGCATAAGCAAAGTTGGGACCAACAGAAGAGGCACTACCATCTAAGGGCACCTGCTTGACAGCGCAGGTAATGGTGGGTGTATTGGCAATAACCACCTCAGGTGCTTGTATATTCTGTCCCACCAACGTCTGCGCCGTGCTGGAACAGCCGTTTGAGGTATTCAATACCAATAAGGCATAAACGCCCGGAGCTGCTACGGTAGGGGTTAGTGTGTTTTGGCCGGCCAGAATGAGGCCGTTGGGCGTCGTCCACTCATAAAAGTAAGGCCCACCGACCTGGCTGGAACCCGTACCGTTGAGTTGCACCGTAGATACGGCACATGTGAGCGTTTGCGATGCGCCGGCGTCGGCAATCGGAAGGGTCACATCCTCCTGTACGGTAATGCTCTCAACCACTGTACAGCCGTTATCCAAGTTAGTAACCAGCAATGTGTAAACACCCGGGCGATTGACAACAGGCTTGAGCGGATCACTCAGGTTAGCAAACTGACCGTTGGTCGTGCTCCAGTTGTACTGCACGTTGCCCGTAGAAGTACCCGTAGCGTCAATGGTTACTTGCTTGACCACACAGGTCAGCAGGTCGGGTTTTGCATATTTGATGGACGGCGCACTCTGGTCTTCGAGCACCTGCACAGAGGCCGTAGCGCTGCAGCCATTGAGCAGGTTGGTTACTGTCAGCACATACGTGCCCACGGCGCTCACGGAAGGTGTCAGCGTATTGGCACCCGAAACAATGTTGCCATTCGCAGTGCTCCATTGATACACGAAGTTTCCGTTGTTCTTTACTGCGCCTTGCAGGCTGATGGCGGCTACCGAACAGGTGAGCACTTTAGGTTGGCCTGCATCTACATCGGGCTTTTCGATGTTCTGCGTAACGTTGACGCTGGAGTAAGAAACGCAGTTGATCAGGTTGTTACGTACAGCCAACTCGTACGTACCGGGCTGGTCAACGACAGGCGTCAGCGTATTGGCGCCCGAAACAATGTTGCCACCATTAATAGGCGTCCACTGATACGAGAAGGCTGGGCCCGTGCTGGAGCCTGCACCGTTGAGCGTAACGGTCGTGACAGCGCAGGTCAATTGCTGCGATACTCCTGCTACAGCGTCGGGGAAGTCAGCCGATTGAGTAATTTGCACAAAGTCGGTGGCCGTGCAGCCGTTAGCCGTGTTCGTTACGACCAGATAGTAGAAGCCAGCGCCGTTGACCGTCGGGTTAAGGATATTCGTCGGTGTGGTGAAATTACCACCCGTAGTGGACCATTGGTAAGTGAAATTCGGGCCCGTGCTGGCTGTCGGATTTAGCACATAGGAGGTCTCCGTGCACGTGAGCTGGAAGCCCGGGCCGGCATCGGCCTGTGGGGGCGTCTGGTCCACCGTTAGTTGAACATTGTCCGTAGAGGTACAGCCATTGGTAGTGTTAGTAACAACGAGCGTGTAAGTACCCGCCTGATCTACAATGGCTTGCGCATTACTAGCACCCGATATAATGCCCGGGCCACTCCACTGATAGGTAAAGTTCGGGCCTGTAGAGGTGTTGCTGCCGCCGACGATGATCTGTGGGAAGTAGCAGTTGA
Source organism: uncultured Saprospiraceae bacterium (assembly GCA_937980645.1). Classification (GTDB taxonomy): domain Bacteria; phylum Bacteroidota; class Bacteroidia; order Chitinophagales; family Saprospiraceae; genus M3007. The sequence goes on from CALJPQ010000010.1 coordinate 100,938, forward strand.
GCACGTCATCGGGTCCGGCATCGGCTGTGGGTGGCTGAATGTCGCGCTGGACGTTGGCCGTGGCCGTTGTGGTGCAGCCGTTTTGGGTGTTGGTGATAAGCAGCGTGTAAGCGCCCGGCTGGTTGACCACCGGACTGGGCCCATTGCCGCCCGACACGATGCCCGGGCCACTCCACTGGTAAGTGAAGTTAGGTCCTGTGCTGGAGCCCGCCGAGCTCAGGGTTACCTGCGCAGCGTAGCAGTTGAGAACACCGGGCTGGCCCAATTGCACTATGGGCTTGGCAGCATCTTCAAGCACCTGCACGGAGGCGGCGCTAGTGCAACCATTCTGAGTATTGGTAACCAGCAGTTGATACACCCCGGCGGCATTGATCTGAGGCGTTAGCGTCGTGGCACCACTAACGATATTGCCACCATTGATGGGCGTCCATTGATAGGTAAAATTAGCCCCCTGGCTTGAAGCCGAACCATCGAGGTTTAGGTTCGGATTAGTGCAGTTGAGTGTCTGGTTTGGACCGGCATTGGCCACAGGCGCCACCTGGTCAGCAGTTACAGTTACAGAAGCCGAAGCCGAGCAGCTATTGCCAGTATTCGTAACAACCAAAGTATAAGTACCGCCGGAGCCGATGACCGGCTGCAAGGTATTGGCGCCCGAAAGGATCTGACCATTTTGCGTACCCCACTGGTAGGTAAATCCGCTGCCTGAGCTGGAGCTGGTAGCATCTAAAACTTGCTGCGGCTGGAAGCAGGTGAGCAGCGTTGGCGGCGCGATAGCGACAGTAGGCAGCGTCAAGTTAGACGTTACGCTGACGCTGGCTGAGTTGGTGCAGCCGTTGCTTTCGTTCGTAACGACGAGGGTATATGTTCCAGCCGTGGTTACGGTAGGTGTCAAAGTGTTTGCCCCGGCTGCAATGTTCCCATTGTTAGTCGTCCATTGGTAACGGAAGTTAGCTCCAATACTGGAACCTGCTCCTGAGAGCTGGAGTACAGGTGTGGCGCAGTTGATGACGCCAGGAGTATTCGCCACGGCCGCGGGCTGGGTCTTGTTCTGAGCAATCACCGTGGAGGCCGAGGCCGTGCAGCCCGTTTGCGTGTTGGTTACCAGCAGGGTGTAAGTTCCCGGCTGATCCAATAAAATGCTGGGGGTATTCGCACCGCTGATGATGTTTCCACCCGGTGAGGCTGTCCACTGGTACGTAATGTTGGGTAGCACGATGGTGTTCGGGTCGCCCAACTGGATTTGCGGCTGGTTACACGTCAGTGTACCTGGTTCACCGGCATTGACGATAGGTGGCGTGGTGTTTTCCGTCACCAGCACCGATGCGGAAGCCGTACAGTTGTTGAAGAGGTTGGTTACAACAATGGAATACGAACCAGGAGCATTCACCACCGGAGTATAGGTATTATGTCCGCTGACGATGTTACCTCCAGCGGTTGCCGTCCAGAAGAAGCTGTACTGCGGCCCCTGCGACGACTGGGTAGCATCGAGCGTAACGGTGGGATTGTTACAAGTGATTTGCTGGTTCACCACAATGACGGCGGCCGGGTCGGTGAAATCCAGGCCGATAAAGACGCTGGCGGAGCCGGTGCAGCCGTTTTGCAGGTTAGTAACGATGAGCGTATAGTCACCTTCCTCGACGACGATGACGCTTGGGCCAGCCTGGCCGGAGAAGAAACCGCCGTTGAGGGTCGTCCACTGATAGGCGTAGTTGCCGCCGGCGGGCAAGGCGCTGCCATTAAGCGTTACCTGCGAATTGGTGCAGGTCAGGATACCCGGCGGTGCAGGCGTGATGATGGCCGTGGGTGGCGTGTTGTTCAGCCCAACGACGACACTACTGGTGCTGGTGCAACCATTTTGGGTGTTCGTAACAAGCAGGTTATAGGTGGCCGGGCTCGATACAATGGGTGTAGTAGTTGTGGCACCACTGACAATATTTCCACCTGGGCCGGCCGTCCACTGGTAGGTAAAGTTGGGACCTGAGGAGGAGGCCGTACCGTCGAGCGTTACGTTAGTGATGGCGCAGGTAATGGTTTGCGGCGGTCCTGCCGAGGCTGTGGGTGGCGTTCTGTCAGCAGTTACCTGGGTGGTAGCGGTGGACGTACATCCGTTCGTAGTGTTGCGCACCGTCAGGGTGTAGTTGCCGGGTTGGTTGACCACAGGGTTGAGGGTGTTGGCACCGCTGACGATATTACCTCCTCCACTGGCCACCCACTGATAGGTGAAGTTTGGCCCCAGAGAGGAGCCGCTGCCGTCGAGGGTTTGCGTAGTAACAGCGCACGTAATCACGCCCGGTGGCGCTATAGCAGCCGTAGGCGGTGTCAGGTTACCCGGCACCGTAGCCGAGGCCGTGTTGGTGCAGCCCGACTGGTCGGTAACAGTAACAGTATAGATGCCTGCTGACAGGCCAGAGGGATCTTGCACCTGCGCTCCATTACTCCAGTTATAGCTGTAGTTCGGGAAGCCCCCTGTAACATTCAGGTCAATGCTGCCGCTGTTAGGGTTAAAGCAATTGGTACCACTCACTCCCGCGATAGTAGGCGTCAGCGGGTTAGGTGCAATAATGGTAAATGTTCGGGAGCGCGAACATCCTGCCGCGTCCGTTACCGTTACGGTATAAGTCCCCGCCGTCAGGTTAGTCGGATTAGCCGTATTGGGCGGAATAGCCACCGGCCCACTCCAGTTGTAGGCGTAAGGCCCGGTACCTCCCGTTACCGTCGTCTGGATAGAGCCGTTGGCAGAGGTAGCACACTGCACATTACTGGGTGTACCGCTCAAAGCCAGGTCAGACATGCGCACGGTTAGCGCACCCTGCCCGGTACCTATACAGCCCATAGAGTCCTCCACCATATGTACCTGGTAAAGGCCGGGTTGGCTGATGGTGAGGAAGAACGGATTCTCCGTAATGTCGTAGAGGGTAGGTTGTACGACACCGTTAATTTTGTATTCAAAATTGAACGGCCCTGAACCAATGAAATTAATGCGAATAAGCGCTGTATCTCCTGGTTCGCACAGCACCGGGGCTGGCGGGAACAGCTGTGCTACCGGTAGCGGCCGTACATTGATGCGGGCTGTAACCACCTTCGTCTTGCCGCAGGCATCGGTTACGGTTACACGCACATTCGTGGAGGTGCCCACGAAGAGCGTCGTAGTGGTTTCGGTCGAACCATTTTGCCACTGGTACGTGTAGGGCGGCACTCCATCAATGGCTTCTACGCCCACGGTGGCCGTACCCTGCCCGCAAATAGTTACGGTGTCTGGTTTTGCGTCCAGGACGGGCAAATCCATGATAATGAGTGTTGGCTCTGCCTTTTCGCACGAGCAAGAGTTGTTGATGGTCAGAATGATGGTCTCATCGCCTTCCAGAATGCCATCGCTCAGGATACGAACGACGTAAACCACTTCTTGCTGACCTGCCGGGATCACCGCAACGAGCGGAAGGCCCGTATAGTCCACACCGTAAGTGGCCGTGCCGCCAATCGTATATTGCACAGCCAGCGGCGAGTTAAGGTTGCCCCGGCGCGTAAAGCGGATGCGTACGGTGCCACAGTCTTCAAAAACGCGGTCCACATCCGTGCTACCGTTTACCTCCCATTCGGCCTTTACGTTACCACCTGCAGAGAAGGAATTAGCGGCCAGAAATACCGCCGAGTCCCACACACCGTCGCCAACATCAGCAATTTTCAGTTTCATACGATACGTCTCGCACGGGATAACGTTGGCCGTAGCCGTAAAGCGGCGGGTGAAGCCATCGTACTGTACTTCATTGACGGCAGGCCCATTAGCCGGCTGCTGACCGCAGAGATTACCACTCGAAGCGGGCTGATTGTTGACATAAAAAGCCGAATAGGATTGATGGTTGACATTGTTGATGGCGATAGGTACGTTCGTATTGGGAATAACAGCAATATTCTCTTGCCCTCCCGGAATACCTGGGCCTGAGATGAAAAATCCAAACACGTCGTTGTACTGCGTGCCCACATATTCGCAATACTCCTCCGAAGCAAACACGAACTGGAAGGCAATTTGCGCCTGTGTAGGTCTAAAGTCGAACTCAAACCCTGCGCGGTCAAAGAGCGCACCATTGGTCAATAAGGCCAGGTCGGGATCGGGAGTGGAAATACCATAGCCAGCGCTGGCCCCGTCGGAGTTGTTCGGACCGGGCGCGACTTGAATGCCGCCGGTAGCAATGATGACGCCCGTATTGATACCAATGTTGGTTTGCCCGTTGGTAAAGGTACCTATTTGGTCGCCTACCCCTAATGGGGTGATGTTGGAAACATCGAAGCAGTCTCCCCCTATAAGTACGTCTTTAATCAGCTCCTCCGCCGAGGCACCTGCCTGTACCTGTAATACCGCTGCCGAGGACTCGAATAACTCTCGCCAATGCTTTTTAACGCAAGTCTGGCACTGAATGGTAATATAGTGGCTGGGCGGATTGTCGTCAGGCCAGGCGCAATCGTAATCTAGCCAGAAATCCATGACTGCGCTAGCCGCCTTAAACACAAGCGAATGGGCGATTGCGTCGTAGCTTAATACCGGTATATCAGGGTCGGCCATGCGAGGTGTCGGCCGGCAAGCACCTAAAGAAGGATCATCAGGAATAATGAGGGCGTAGGACTCACCTACAATCAGGCGCTCGATGCGGAGCATTTGGCGCGGCTGGCGAGCCGTAATGATGTGCCGCTGTTTGTGCCCATCAATCGTTAAGGGACTCTCTTTTTCAGCGTCGTTCGAGCCTTGCCCCCAAAGGGGGCACGCCGAAAGCAGGATTACGGTCAGGAAAGCGCAGGAACGGGATGTAAAGAGGCTCATAAGGATGCTGTTTTGTGTGTAAGCCTGATGTATTAGATATTAGAAACCATCGGATGAGAACCCATACAATACAATAGGTAGGCATCCGGATACTACTTCCAAGAAGATCGCTGCAAAAAAAGGAGAACTTTTGGCGAAGCAATTTTTCTCAAAATTAGATTACAAGAGTAAGTAGAGCCCGCTACATGTTATCTTACAAGCCAACAAGACTAGGGGGAATTGCCGCCAATTCGCGGGCAAGATTAAGAAATGTCGTAGAATACAGAACATATTTTAACAAAAAAAACGCCGCAGGCCTTTTTGCGCGGCGATAAGTGTTGATTTTTAACCACCAAAACATGAAGGTTTTTTATTTCCTGAAGACTTGCAGGTACCTCTCCAATTCAAGGATGCTCAGACGACGGACATATACTGCCTCTTGTACTCTCACCGCCAAGGATGTACTACGTTGCGTTATCGGTCATAAATTCTCTGCGAGGCTTTCTGTTTTCAGGTTCGGCTTACCTTTGCGCCGCCAACACGTAAACGCTGGGAAGAGTACCCTTTCGGTGCTCAGAAAGCATAATTTTTCACCCATTCAACGCTCTATGGACAGTGATCCGCTACTACGCACGCGAAAAACGACGACTCGTGGAACTGCCCGAGCTGGAGCCTGGTTGCTGGGTGGACCTGACACCTCCTTTTGCCCCAGAAGAGCTGGAGGAAATCGCCCGCTTGCTTGAGTTTGATGTCGCCTTCTTGACCGACTCACTTGACCTGGACGAACGCGCCCGATATGAGCGCGACGGTGATGTGCGTTTTATCCTCATCAATACACCCGTGTTCAACGAAAACGCGGACCATGCCAACGAGGCCATCTTCATCACCGTACCTATCGGCATCATCCTGACTATCGAAAACGTCCTGACCATCTCAGCCTTTGAAACACCCGTGCTTGAGGTCTTCCGCCAGGGCAAAATCCGACGCTTCGACCCTGCCGACGAAAAGCGGTTTGTACTGCAAATCCTGGAGCAAAACGTGTATTACTACCTCTCCTACCTTAAAAAACTCAACCTGCGGCGCAACATCATTGAAAAAGAGCTGATGCACTCCAGCCGAAACGAAGAGATCAAGCAAATGCTCGCTATCGAAAAAAGTCTGGTTTACTTCGTCAATTCTCTGAATGCCAATGAGTTATTAAAAATGAAAATGAAGCGCACGGATTTTCTACACATCAACGGCGACGAAGACCTGACGGATCTGTTTGAGGACATCATCATTGACAACTCACAGGCGCTTTCGATGGCCAACGTCTATACGAACATCCTGAGCGGCACGATGGATGCCTATTCCAGCATTATTTCCAATAACCTGAGCGTAGTCATCCACCGGCTCACCGTAATCACCGTAGTGCTCATGGTGCCTACGCTGATATCGTCGTATTTCGGCATGAACATTGATAACGGCGTGCCAGACAAACCCTGGATGTTTTACCTCACTATCCTGCTATCCGGGCTGATTACGGCCCTCCTATACTGGGTAATGAAAAAACGTAAAGTGCTCTGATGACTCTGCTCTCTCACATTCGAGCACATTCCCTGACGCGCACATGGTGCACGCTGATGGCGCTGTACCTCTCCAACATCTGCGCCGACGCGCCCGACCCAGGCCTGCCGGGCACGCCGGAAAATCTGGCTTACAACGACATCGAGTCAGTAGTGGAAATACTCTTAGAGCATGCGCTGCACTTCGAAAATGCAGTGCCCGAACACGATGATGCTGACTGCGAACAGCCTGAAAATACCCGTCCTGCCAAAGCTGCGGCGCCGTTTATCTTAGAAAGCACCTCGCCCTCTGCTCTAGCCATGGCACTCCCGACATGTGCCCCCAAAATTCAGGCCCTGCCCGATGCAAGCCTCCTGCCCTCACCCGCCTACGACGTCTTTACCCCACCTCCCGAGGCGGCCTGAGCTTCTCCTCTCCTACGCTTTCCTCTCATGTGCCACGTTAGCTTCTGGCGCTCTATTGGCTTTCCCATTTTGCCCAAAACAAGCATACCTTAATTATTATGAATACTCCATTCTGGAAATACTCCCTATTGGCTGCGCTATTTCTCCCGACAGCCTACCCGTCTTTTGCTCAAATTTCCAACGAAGTAGCGGACAGCCTGTACATCGCCGAAGTGCAGGATCACCACGAACCTGACAAAGTGCTGCATGCCGAACCGCTATTCATAGACCTCATCCGCGACCTCGGCGCCCGAAAGGGCGAGCGCGAATGGAACGTCGGATTGGGCCTGACCGATAACAACCGCTACGACAGCTATCTGGCCTTAGTCGAATACGAATGGGCGCCCATCAACCGCTTGGGTCTCGAGGTCGAACTGCCCTTTACGTTTTACTACAACCCCAATGGCAAAGGCGCTAACGACGAGCGCCCCTACAGCAAGCTCAACGGCCTGAAGTTGGCCGCTCAGTACACCTTTCTGGTCTCTCAAAAGTGGAAGACCTCTATGGCCATCGGTTACCTGCACGAGCTGGAGACTGCTCCTTTTCGCGAGCGTTCGCTGCGCTTTACGGGCAATCTGTACAATCCCTTTTTCGTAGGCGCCAAACGCTGGGGCAACAACTGGCACACCCTCATCTACGCCGGCCCGGTGCTTCACCAAGGCTTTGCCTCCGGAAAGTGGCACGCCGAAATGCAGTGGAATACCAACATTCACTACATGATTACGGGCACGCGCAATTTTGTTGGCGTAGAATTTAATAAAGAGTTTAGCCAGGGGCATTTTCAGATGGTCATGCGCCCCCAGATGCGCTTGGGCATTGCAGATAATCTCCTCATTGGCATCGTCGTCGGCATACCTACCAGCCGACAGAACGAGCGACTGAGCACGTTCTTGCGGCTAATCTATGAGCCGCCGCACCACCACTGAGCATAGGCTCACCACAGTTTCCAGGGTGCCTGGCCGCTGCTCCATAGGCGGTCTAAGTTCATCTTGTCGCGCAGGGTATCCATCGGATGCCAAAAGCCGGGGTGCTGGTAGGTGAACAGTTCCCCATCGGCGGCCAGTTTTTCCAGGGGCGTGCGCTCGAAGATGGTGGCATCGCCCTCGGTGATGTAGTCAAATACTTTGTATTCGCACACAAAAAAGCCGGCATTGATCCAGCCGCCCTGGCCTTTGGGCTTCTCAACAAACTGGCTCACCTGACCGCCCTCACCGATGTCTAAGGCGCCGAAGCGGCCCTCGGGCTGGCTGGAGGTCATGGTGATGGCGCGCCCGTGAGCGCGATGGAAGCGCAGCAGGGCGTTGATGTCCACGTTCGACACGCCGTCTCCGTAGGTGAGCATGAACGGTTCGCCCGGCTCGATGTAGGGCTTGGCGCGCAACACGCGCCCGCCCGTCATGGTATCCAGCCCGGTGTCGAGCAGCGTTACGCGCCAGGGCTCGCTGACGTTGTTGTGCACCTGCATCTGGTTGGTACGCAGGTCGAACGTTACGTCGGAATGGTGCAGGAAGTACTGGGCAAAGTATTCCTTGATGACGTAAGCTTTGTAGCCACACAGTATAATAAAATCGGTGTGCCCGTAATGGCCGTAAATTTTCATGATGTGCCACAGGATGGGGCGACCGCCAATTTCGACCATGGGTTTGGGGCGCAGTCCGGTTTCTTCGCTCAAACGCGAGCCGTAACCGCCAGCGAGAATGAGTACTTTCATAAAGACCGTGTTATTGGGTTCAGACAGGAAGATAGCGAAAGAGTAAAGGAAGCAGCCGCAAGCGCTGCTCCAGCGCTACCGATGGCGTCCGATAAAGCGCTGAGAGGGTTTTCCGAAAGATAACCGCCTTTTCCTGGCGGCTCAGCGGGCGGCGGTTGTGGCGGTCAAAATCCAGCAAAACCTGGCTCAGGATAGCTTGGTATTTGCGCTGGTTCTGGCGCGCCCGCTCTTCCGATTGCGTGGTGTTGGTCGTGTGCCAACGATATGCCGTCGTCCGTTCAGGCAGGAAATGAACTTTGGCCCGCGCGGCCACATGCAGCCACAAAAAATAGTCGGATATGGTATAATCGCGCGAAGGATCTACGTGGAAATCGCGCAACAGCGTACGCCGCACCACCGCCGTAGAGTTGTTAATAAAATTGCCCGTCAGCAACTGCGTAAAAACGTCGCCTTCGGCGTAGCATTCCCGAAGCGCCTCGTAATCCGGTGCTGCGAAAGAAGCCCCCGTTTCCGAAATGACTTCCACATCCGAATAGGACACGCCGTAATCCGAATGGCTTTCCAGAAAATCCACCTGTTTTTGCAGCTTGCGTGGGTCTATCCAGACGTCGTCGCCATCGCAAATGGCCATATACTTCGCCGTGCAGTAAGGCAGCATGCGCGCTGTATTGGCCGTGATACCCATGTTGCGCTCGGCGGGCAAAAAGACCACGCGGTCGGGATACTTCTCAGCATACGCCCGACAGATGTCTGGCGTGCTGTCCTGCGAGCAGTCCTCGCCGATAAATAGCCGCACCGGAAAATCCGATTGCTGTGCCAACACGCCTTCAATGGCCTGGGCAATATAGCGCTCTACGTTGTAGGCGAGCATATATACGTGTACGGCGACGTCGGACATTGTTTTTGTTGTAAAGGTGTCAAGTCAAAGGCACAGAGATTGTTCTCAGGATAAAAGGCGATTTCAGACGGCAAATTCAGCTCCGCCTGCCCACCATTTTCAGGGCTTTTGGCAGAAGGGTATGTCGGATAAACTGCACCTCTTCGGTTTTAGCCAGCAAGTGCAGACCTAAGTAAGCCACGCCAGCGGCCACGGTCAGAAACAGTAGCGAGGTCAGGCCTTGCGCCAGCGATGCATTTTTCAGCCCAAACATCAGGCCGCCTACCAAAGCGCTGATGAGCAGCGTCGGGGCAATGTCGCGCAGTTGCTCGCCAAACGAATAGCGCAGCAGTTGCTTGGAATACCACACGTTGATGAGCAGATTGATATACGCAGCAATGACCTCACCGATGATGAGGCCGTAAATGCCAAACGAGATGCCGGCGATGATGGCCAGCGTGATGACGACTTTTTTGAGCACTTCGAGCCGCAAACTCAAATCAGAGCGCCCCAGCACCAGCAGCATGTTGAGGTTGACTGTGCTGAAGTGAATGGTCAGGCCCGACAGGCAGAGCAATTGTAACATCGGCACACAGGGTAGCCATTTTTCGCCTACCAGCACCACCACCACTGGCTCAGCCAGCACGGCCAGCACCGTCAGAGCCGGCACGATGATGAACGAGCTCAACTGCAACATTTTGCGATAGCCGGCCTTGAGCTTCTCGCGGTCGTCCTGCAACTTGGCCAGCACCGGATACGTAACCGACTGCACGGTGCGGAACAGCGTGTTGATGACCATATTGGTGAAGTTGCCCGCCTGGCTGTAATAGCCCAGGGCTGCAGCGCTGAAGAATCGTCCAATGAGCAGCTTGTAAATGTGAAAGTAGAATTTGTCTAACACCGCAGCCGCCAGGATGCGCCAACCGAAGCCGAATAGCCGCCGAAAGGACTCCCGGCTGAATTGCCCGCTAGGGCGCCAGCCGCCCAGTATCCAGTAGAGCACGGTCGTTACCAGGTCGAGCACCATAAACCGTGCGACCAGACTCCATACGCCCCAGCCCAAATACGCCATAGACACCGCCGCACTACCCGAAAGGGCTACACCTGCCAGGCGCACCAGCGTCTGCGTTTTGAAATCAATCTGCTGGATGAGTACACTGTGCTGCACAATGGACAACGCGTTGACGATGAGGCTGATGCCCATGACGCGCACTATCGTCGTCAGCAATGGCTGATGAAAGAACACTGCGATATAGGGCGCTGCGCCAAAAAGAATGCCGTAAAGCAGCACAGCTGCGACGAGGTTAAACAGAAATGTCGTGGACTTGTCCGCCTCGCTGATGGTCTTTTCCCGAATGAGCGCCGTAGAGAAACCACTCTCGACGAATACCGCCGAAAAGTCGAAGAAGACCATGACCATAGCCACAACGCCAAAATCTTCGGGCGATAGCAGCCGCGCCAGCAAAATGGTAACGGCGAAGCTGAGCACGCTGCCGCTGAATTTATCCAGCACGGCCCAGCCCACCGCCGCCAGCGAACGCTCACTGAGGCTTTGCGACATGACTCGCCGGCGGTAGGTTAGTTGAAGTTCGAAGTTTTCGGCTTCACCTTGCTCTTATACTGCTGCTTGGTACGGCGCTCCGGCTCGTAGTAGTTTTTACTCTTGCCGTTGTAGCCATAGCCATACCCATACGTGGCGCCGCCATAGCCGGGTTTGTTAAAGGGCACAGCATTAAGCACGATGAAAGGCCGGTTCAATTTTTCGTTTTTGGCGATGTCGTCAATAATCTTTAGCTGGCCTTTGTAGGTATATCCCGAACGCACCACGTAAAGCGTAGCATCTGCCAGGTCACGCATCTGGATAGCATCGGCCACTAAGCCTACGGGCGGTGCGTCGAGAATGATGTAGTCGTAGCGCTCGCGCATTTCAGCCATCAGCTCGCGCAGACGCGACGACAGGATCAGCTCACCCGGATTGGGCGGCACCGGCCCGCTGCCGATAAAATCGAGATTGAGGTGCAGCCCAGTGTTGCGCACGATCTGCGAAGCCTTCATCGAGTGGTCAATAATGTAGTTCACGATGCCGTCTTCGCCCGGCTCGATGCTCATGTACGTCTCTTGTTTGGGTCGCCGCAAATCCAGCTCGACGATAAGCACCTTTTTGCCCGAAAGGGCCAGCGTCATGCCGAGGTTAAGGGCGATGAAGGACTTGCCCTCACCCGATGTGCTGGAAGTCATCAGGATGGTCTTGATCGGCGCGTTGGGCGATACAAAGGCCAGGTTCGCCCGCAACAGGCGGAACATTTCGGCGATAGCCGTTCGGCTGTTTTCGCGCACGACAAGCTTTTCCTTGCTGGTGCTCTGCCCTAACACACCGTAAATAGGCACACTGGTCAGGCGGCTGATATCGTCTTCGGTCTGTACCTTGTCATTGAGGCTTTCGATAAACATAATCAGCCCGATAGGTAAAGCTAACCCTAAGAAAAAGGCAATCAGCCATATCTGGTTGGGCTTCGGGCTGAGCTTGGCGTAGCTGAGCGCCGGCGGTTCTACGATGAGGCCCTTCGGGCTGGTAACAGCCATCGAAATGGCTGCTTCTTCGCGCTTTTGCAACAGATAGAGGTACAGTTTTTCCTTGACGTCTTTCTGGCGTTCAATCTCGAGCAGTTCGCGCTCCCGACGCGGCAGGCTGTACATGCGATTTTCTAACGAAGCGCGTGCACTTTTGCTGGCGCCAGTGGCAATTTCCAGATCTCGCCGGATGGCCCGAATGTTTTCAATGATGGTCTCCCGCAGGTTTTGAATTTCTCTCTGCGTCAACAACAGCTCCGGATTAGCAGGGCCGAGGTTCAGCTCCATCTTCTTGCGTTCGTCGAGCAGCTGGTTGAAGCGTTGCAGCTGGGCTGTCAGTGTGAGGTTATTGATGCTGAGGTTGGTGGGTACAAATTCGAAGTTGTTTCGGTTTTTCATCAAAAAGTCCTCGATGGCATTCAGAATTTGGATTTGCACCTCACCGGAAGTGATTTCTTTGTTATACGACGACATTTCTGCCATCAGCTGCGTACCTTCTGCCCCGAGTTGGATGACTTCATTGGCACGGCGGTAGGCCTCCAGATTACGCTCGGCATCGGAGAGCGTCTGGGCTATCAGGTTGATGCGCTCGTTGACCATTTCAATAGTGCTCTCGTATGCCTTATTGCGCAAAGCAATGCTGTTAGCATTGTAAGCCTCCAACAACTCGACAAGAATATCGCGCGCACGCTCAGCCGAATGATCCTTGAGCGAAACTTTGAGCGTGCTGGACTGCTCGCCCATAATCTCTACCTTGATAGACTCGGCATACCCCTTAGCGGTACCGTACTCCGACAGGATGAGAATACCAATCTTCGTATCGGCATACTTGCCGGGCTTGCGCGATAGCGTCAGAGAGCCCATCGGCAACCTTAGCTCTTTACCAAACTCGCCTTCGTACACCTGGCCATACTCCTCTAATTCAAAGGTATATCCTCCGCGACCGTTATCGGTCAGGATGCCGTAAATCTCGGTATCGGGCGTCTCCGGATGCCAGGAAACCACATACACCGGGCTGTCTTTGTAAAGTACTTTTTTCTTCAGCCCGTCAATGCTGGTGTACTGGTAGTTGAGGTTCAGCTTCTTGACTACTTCCAGCATGATGGGGGTTGAGGTGAGTACTAAGGTCTCGTTTTCGAGAATCTTGTTCTTTTTGCCCAGGCCCAATTCCGTAAAAATAATTTCTGCCCCCGGTTGACCGGCATTTTCGTCGTCTTTTATCAAAATCAGCCCTTCCGATTTGTACACCGGCAGAGCGTACTTTAAATAAAAATAAGCACCGGTGAGGGCGCCTCCCAGAAAGAGGACGAACAGGTACCAGTAGCGCAGGCCCTTGTACAGCAGTTGTTTAATGTCGAGTTGATTATTTCCCATAGTGAAAGATCGGTTTTGAACTGCGGCGAATTTACGGGTTCTTTTTTGTGAGGGCAACAATCGTTCCGATTATTCGCGCTCGAAGGGATGCGGCGCTAAAGGGAGTTTCGCAAACGGATGGTAGTACTCTCCGTTCAACCCTGTGGGCTGGGCGGTTCGGATCTGGTAAGCGAGTTCTACCGCCTGTGCCGCCTCATCCAAAGAGAAGCCCTGCCCTTGCAGAATTTTCTGATAGCTCAAGGTGTGCAAGTCGGTGAAGCCTTCACTGAATTCGACTTCGCGGCCTTCTACGGTAATGGAGCGGAAGGTACGCTGGCCGTTGGCAGGCTGAAGGGCTTGGGCCAGAACGTCGTAGTTGATGCTCAGGAACCAGTTCACGCGAGCCTTTTCTAAGCGCAAGAAGCCGCAAGCGCGGTCGTGCGTGTGGATATACACGCGGTTTTCGAGCACCTCGCCAAAGATCCAATGCAGCATATCGAAAAAGTGGATGCCGATATTGGTGGCAATGCCGCCCGATTTTTCGATGTTGCCCTTCCAGCTGGCGTAGTACCAGCGCCCGCGCGAGGTAATATAGGTGAGGTCTACATCAAAGACCTTATCTTTGGGTGAGGCGTCCACATATCGCTTGAGTTCCTGTAAGGCTGGATGCAGGCGCAGCTGCAGAATGGTATAAACGCGACGCCCCGTTTCTTGCTCGATTTCCCGCAGACCATCTACGTTCCAGGGATTAAGGACCAAAGGTTTTTCGCAAATAACGTCGGCGTCGTTGCGCAATCCGAAGCGGATGTGTGCATCGTGCAAGTAATTGGGCGAGCACACGCTAACGTAATCCACTGGCCGCTCCGCTCGCGCTAATTTATTGACATAGCGATCGAAGCGCTCAAACTCAGTGAAAAAGGCAGCATCGGGGAAGTGGCTGTCAATGACGCCGACCGAGTCGTTCGGGTCAAACGCCGCCACGAGGGTGTTACCGGTTTCTTTGATGGCGCGCATGTGGCGGGGAGCAACATATCCAGCAGCGCCGATGAGAGCAAAGCGTTTCATAATTGGGAAGATGATTGTGAACAAAGGTAAAATATCAGGAAATTTTCCGAACACGACCGTGCCGAAGTTCGTAGCGCTCACCGCTACCCGGGCATATCGCCTGTCCACTATCATCGAAATGCAGTCGCTCGCCGTACTCACTCATCCAACCAATCTGGCGGGCAGGATTGCCCACGACTAAGGCGTAAGGCAGCACGTCTTTCGTAACCACTGCACCGGCCCCAATAAAAGCGAACTCGCCGATATCGTAACCACAAACGATGGTGGCATTTGCCCCAATGCTGGCGCCACGCCCTACGCGCGTGCGGCGATACTCGCTTTTGCGCTCGACGGCGCTACGCGGATTGAGTACGTTGGTGAACACCATGGAAGGCCCCAGAAAAACATCGTCGGCGCATTCCACGCCCGCATAAATGGACACGTTGTTCTGCACCTTGACGTTATTGCCCAGCACGACTCCGCCGGCCACAAAGACATTCTGACCCAGAATGCAATTGCGGCCTATGCGCGCCCCGGGCATGATGTGACAGAAATGCCAGATGTGCGAGCCTTCACCTATTTCACATCCTTCGTCTATGACTGCTGTTGGGTGCGCGTAGAAATGGGACTCAGACACGGTTGCTTTTTTGCTGTATTGGAAAAATAAACATTGGGAAAACGGCGGCCATCAAGCCAGAGCCAAACAGTATAGGCCAAAAGTCGTGCCAGCCCGAGGCGGGCAGGGATACCTTCGCGAAGGTATAACCACAAAACTGGATTATTGTCGGCGGGGCGGCAAGTAACTCAACGCTCCACAATAATACGCCTGCTTAGCGTCCATCTGGGCGTGCGCAAAGACAGCAGGTAAGCAGCACACGGAAGCGCACGCACATCAAGCTTTACCCAAATTTCATGTTGCCCGCCCTCGATGTACCGTTGGACGACGGAGCGCCCCAACACGTCGAACAGCATTACCTCTACAGGCACTGGTTCCGGCAGCGTCATGCCTAACCACACATACTCGCGCGCAGGGTTGGGGAACAGGCGCACCTGAGGCTGTTCGGGCTGTTCGCGCACGCGCACCGTTTCTGTTAGTACCAGCGTCAGCATTCCCGTACAGCCGCGTGCATCCGTTACCCAGAGCGTGTAGGTGCCCGCCGGCGCGTTGTGAAGTGCCTGTTCATTTCCTACTTCAATGCCTACGGCGTTCGTCCAGCGATAACTTAGCGGCGGTGTACCACCGGAAGCGGATAAGTAAGCAGCGCCATTACTCTGACCTTGTAAGGGTTGTACAAGCGAGTCCACGGCAATATGAATCGCTTCGGGTTGTTCTAAGACAATTTGCACCGTATAAGTGCAGCCAGTGGTTTCGGAGACCAGCAGGGTGTAGGTACCCGCCAACAGGTTGGCATTAGTAGCGGTGAAGACGCCATTAGACCACTCGAAGAAGAATGGCCCTGTACCAGCGCTGACACCGACGGCGATGATGCCATCGGCAGCGCCATGGCAAGAGGGTTCTACAGCATCGAAGTCTAATTGCCCTGTGCAGGCGTTCTGTTCACATGCTTTTGCCATGCCTGTAGCGTATGCTTCGCAGCCACGCGCATCGCGCACCACCACACCAAAGGGCTGACCGCTGGGCGCTATCTGAGCGGCTGTGTCAGCCAGAAATGTATAGGGTGGGGTGCCGCCCTCGATGCTGACAAGCAGGCGCACGCTGTCTTTACCTACACATAATTGATTGACCTTCAGAGTCAATGGCTGGTGTGGGTTGAATAGGCCAGCATCGGCAATGGTCAGGCAAATGGAGCCGTTATCTGCTGTGGGAACGTCTGCTTTTGCCGCAATCTGAAGATAATACGTCTGGCCGGCATTCAGCTCAGGCACCAGTACATCGCCGTCGCAGTAACGCGTACGGTCAGAGCAAAATACCGGCTTTAGTTGGGCGCAATCGCCTTCCCAAACGGCCACGGTGTGGTTGAAGGCCGCGCCGGTATTGATGCGCACCGCGCCCAAGGTGGGCGCCTTGAACTGAAACCACACATCGCTGCTGACCCGCACGGCGCAGGGAGGGCGCCATCCGGAATAGGTAGCGCCGACGTTAGTGGATGCAACACAGGGCGTATTCAGAGCCACAGGAAGGGCCGAAGCACAGGCGTCGTTGGGGAGCGATACCGTTTTTTCGATACGCAAGGTCGGGCATAGGTCGCCCTCTACGGTAGCGAATACTCCGGCCACCTGAGCATAGTATAGCTGCCCGGGTATAAGCGGAGGCAGGCGCAGAGGGCTGCCCTGGGGGTAGGTTGCCACTTCGGTTAGTGCTGAGCAATTGCCTCGATATACGGTGAGGATATGCGAGAAATTGGCCTGGGCATCGAAGAGCAGTATCTCGCCCGGGGCCAGGATGGGTACGTGGAAGGAATACCAGACGTCGGCGCGGGCGAGGCGATTGTGCGAGGGCTGCTGAGACGACATGCTCGCATGGCGGTTGGTACCCTGCGGGCAAGGTGCATCGGGCGCCAGGTAGCGCGCCTGTGCGCATACCTCATTAGGTGGCGGTACGGGCATCTGGTTGATGCGTTCTATCCGTACACATAGCGCTCCGCGCGACAGGCCAAAGGCACTTTCCGAGCCAGCAATTCGGATGAAATACTCCCGACCGGCCTGAGCCTGGAAACACGCCGTTTCGCCCGTAAAGCCGTGCTCGTCGCGGTCGGTACAGAGCACCCACGACAGGTGAGTGCAGTCGCCCATGAAGATGCTAACGACGTCGTTAAAATCCGCACCAGTCGTCAGCATGGCCGGGCCATCGAAATCGGCCACCCAACGAAACCACACACTGCCCACGCCCTCCATCTGGCAGCCACCTGTAGGGCCGCTGTACAGTGCATTTCGGTTGTTGGCCGCCATACAAGAAACACCGGTACTCAACGTTACGGCATGCGTACAAAAGTCCACGGCTGGCCCAAGTCCGACGACCTTGATGTTGTCTAAACCCACCCAATAGCCACGCGCACCACCATCGCGGTATTCAAACACTAACCGCCATTGCAGCGAGCGATATGCCGACAGGCTAAAGCGGAAAGAACCGTAATCGGGGAAGAAAGGGCCAGCTACCTTACACCTTCGGGCGCAAACAACGGTATCATTTTTCCTGCCTCATTTTCCAGATAGACGGCAAAAGACTCAGTTCCCGAATAGCGCATGATGGCATCGAAGGTCAGCTCGTATTCCATAAAGTCGGTGCCCGGAAACCACGGAGAGCGCAAGCGAATATGTGTAGGTGCTGCAGCATCGCCCTGAGCGTTATCATCGAAGAAAGTAAAACAGGTTCCGTTCATGGAGTTACCCTGATAGAAAGCGGACGATCCGAGGGGCACAAAACCGAACGACCAGCCTGCGGGGCCAGATAGGGTTTCGCTCTCCCACCCTGCGGGTAACCCACAGCCATCGAAGGCTTCGCGCAAGGCAAAAGCACCACTGCCACTGGCCGTTATGCGAATGTTGTCAATGCCGGCATAGCGTCCCTGGCTGCCGGCCGGGCTGGCATAGCGCACGATGAGCCGGGTCGGTGCTGTCCAGGGCAGGAAGGCCAGATCTGCTCGGAAACGGAAGTTATCGCTACTACCCAGTGGTTCGTAGTTGGTCATGAAATTATCGTAGCGCGCCAGCACGTGCTCCTGCAAGCCATCGGTCGCCACCACCTCGAGCACATCCTGATCGCCAAATTTGAAGTGGATGTTCATGCGGCATTCGACCTCGGTAAAAGTACTCCAGTCAAATGACGGCGAGATGAGTTCCAGCACGTGTGCCGGGGCCTGCTTTCCGCCAGAACGGCCATCTATGAAAAAAAAGCAGGTGCCGTCTATGCTTTGGTCCACTGCATCGGGTACCTGGGCCAGTCCTACGTACCACAGGGGTGCAAGAGTATCCCCCTGAATGCGCACCTGCCAACCCGCTGGCAATGCGCACGCGTTGAAGTCTTCGTACAGCAGTATTGCAGCATCTGGCGCTTGTGCCATCGCCGGAGAGTAAGCCATTGCCTGAAGAAGCAGAGAGAACCAGAACTGTCTCTTATTTGCCATATTTAGCCCTGTTGAACATGTACCCCTTAAACCCAAAGTTCGGAGTTCCGTTGGCACTCCAGGCCCACAAAAACGCCTTGTGCCCGGTAGCGGACATGATTTGGGACAGCATTTTCATCTGACAAGTTACGAAGCGGTTGAAAGTCCAGGGATCTGCGGACGCATTGCGGCCCCTCAGGTAATAGGGGTGCTTTGGAGAAGGGTAGGTTGCAGGCTTAGTGGCAGTGCCGCATGCTGGGGGGCATGCGTGGCGAGTATGTGCGCTATACGCTCGGAAGCTCGCCCATCCCATAGAGGCGGACGAACGGCAGGCGGTAGTGTAGTTGTCCAGAAATGTTTGAGCCAGGTTATCACCGTTTTTGGCTGATCAGGGCTGAGCAGAACATTGGCCCCGTATTCCAGAGTGATGGGCCGTTCGGTGCTGGGGCGCAGCGTCAGGCAGGGCACTCCCAGTACGGTAGCTTCTTCCTGGATACCGCCGGAGTCGGTGAGCACGGCACGGGAGTTTTTTTGCAGGCATATCATGTCCGAATACGGTACGGGGCGAAGCAGAGCCAGAGTTGGGCAGGCACAGAGCTTCGTCCAGAGGCTTGAGTGCTGCAATTTCTGGGCTGTTCTGGGGTGTACGGGGAAAATAACGGGAGCCTGTCGGCTGACATCCAGTAGTAGTTGGACCAGGTTTTGCAGGCGGTCGGGGTAATCTACGTTTTCGGCGCGGTGAAACGTACAAAGAACGTGGCCGCTATTCCAGACGCTTGGGAGCGGAAGCAGCTGTTCTGGCTGAGCATAGTGGCTTATGATGTCTGCCGGAGATTTTCGCTCTGCTGTGGGCAGAATTTGAAGGAGGGCATCAATGAGCACATTGCCGACTAAGTGGATGCGTTCGGGAGCGATGCCTTCGCGCATCAGGTTGGCCACGGCAGCGGGTTCGGTGGCAAAAAGTACCTGAGCGAGATGATCGGCCAGGATGCGATTTTGCTCTTCAGCCATGTGGGGATCGCCACAGCGCAGTCCGGCTTCTACGTGCGCCAACGGGATGCCCGCCCGATGTGCAGCCAAAGCACCGGCGGCGGTGGTAGTAACGTCGCCGATGACGATCATCCAGTCGGGGCGTAATGTGCGTAGGAGCGGTTCGATAGCGGCAGCCAACGCCGAGCGGCGGCAGGGTCGGCTTTGGGCATCATCCGCTGTGAAGCAGCGTATGGGTGCAGGCAAGCCCAGTTCCTCGAAGAAGACGTCGCACATATCAGGCTGTCGGTGCTGCCCGGTATGTAGCAGGAGCGGGCGCACGTGCGGCAGATGGCTCAGCGAATGCCAAAGGGGGGCAGCCTTGATGAAATTGGGGCGAGCGCCCACGAGTACGGCAGTGGTCATAAGGCCCGAGCGCCAGACTTATGCTTTCTCCAGCGTCAGGCCAAAGGTAGAGCCTTGCTTTGGGTTGCTACGCACATTGATGGTTTGTTTGTGCGCCTCCACAATGTGTTTGACGATGGATAGCCCCAGCCCAGTGCCGCCGGCTTCGCGCGAGCGGCTTTTGTCTACGCGATAGAAACGATCGAAGACGTGGGGCAGATCTTTTTCCTCAATACCGATACCGTTATCGCTGACTTCCAGCAAGATGTGGGTGTCCATGTCGTAGAAGCTCACCTTTGTCGTACCACCCTCGCGACCGTATTTAATGGAATTATCCACAAGGTTGATGAGTACCTGGCGGATGGCTTCCTTGTCGGCGCGTACGCGGAAGTGCTGGGCTGCGCCTTCTTTATAGCACAGGCGAATGTTTCGCTCACGCGCCTTCATCTCTAAGTCGGCAAACACCTCATCGGTCAGGTTGCGAATGTCGAACTCGCGAATATCTAAAAGCATCTGGCCGGACTCCAGCTTGTGGATGGTCTCTAAATCCTGCACGATAGCCTCCAGGCGATCCACATTTCTGGCTGCCCGCTCCAAATAGTTCATGGCTACGGATGGGTCCTGGATAGCACCGTCGAGCAGGGTGTGGATATACCCCTGGATGTTAAAAATAGGCGTCTTGAGTTCATGCGAAACATCGCCGATATAGCGGCGCCGATAAGCAGCCAACTTTTCGGACTCTTCGGCTTCGCGTTCGCGAGCTTCTGCCCATTCGTACACTTCTTGCTCCACATCATCCAGGATATCAGCCTGCCGGGGCTTTCTGGCTACATTCCCTGCTCCCTTATGGCGGTGAATAATCTTGTAGATGAGCTTTACCCGGCGGTAGATATAGTGCTTGACGAATAAATAGTTCACCAAATAGCCCGTAATGAATACGGCTAAAGCCACTAAGAACAGCTCCCACAAGGGCAGATGCACCCGCGAGTTGAAATAGCCCAGAACAGCCAGCACCAGCGTTACAAAGAGGCTAGAGGCTAGCGCCGTAATGAGAGCCAGCTGCTGCGGGCTTTGATTTTTGAACCGAAAAGTCATGGCATGTTTGACACCCTTCACGCCCAGACGAGCCCTGATGGCCGAAAGGCTTCTAAAATTCAAATTTGTACCCAATGCCCTTCATCGTTTTGATGTAATGCTCACCGATGCGCTCTCGAAGTTTCCGCACGTGCACATCTATGGTTCGGTGGCCTACGATGACATCACTACCCCAAATTTTATCGAAAATTTCTTCGCGCGTAAAGACGCGCCCTGGCCGCGACGCCAACATCCAAAGGATTTCAAACTCTTTCTTAGGCAACTCGATCGGCTGGCCATTGCGATATACCATGACTTTCAGGCGGTCAATCACTAGGTCATTTGCCTCGATGATGTCCTGCTCTTCGCTCTGGTAGGAGGCGCGGCGCAGCAGCGCGTTGATGCGGCTGACCAGCACCCGAGGTTTGATGGGCTTGGTGATGTAATCGTCGCCGCCCACGTCTAAAGCCGTAATCTGGGAGAAGTCTTCATCGCGGGCGGTCAGGAAAGCAATGGGCGTTTTGGCAAACGTTTTGCTCTTGCGCAGTAGCCGGCAGGTCTCCACACCGTCGAGCTCGGGCATCATGATGTCCAGCACAATCAGGTCGGGCTTTTCACGCTCGGCGATTTCGAGCGCCGCTTTGCCGTCCTGGGCGGTTACGACCTCGTAGCCTTCTTTGCGCAGGCTGTATCGGACGAACTCCAGGATGTCCGGCTCGTCGTCTACCAACAGAATTTTGGGAATTGACTGAGCCTCTTTTACGGTTTTCATGCTGCAAAAGTAAGGTAGGGCGATAACGCGGCTATTTGACGTCGAGTTTAAGTAAGTGTTAATTCTCAAAGCAGTATCCAGACCTGCGGCCTGTCAGAAGGGCCAATTACTCTGGTGGATACACATCCGGAACCAAAAAGGATGTTGAGGGAGATAAAGGTAGGCAGGGCTGCTGGAGCCGCAAACGCTAAAGTTTGCGTTCTTTGCGGGCACATAAAAAGCAAATAAATGGCGAAAAAACGACTGTATCGGGTTCTATGTCTGGATGGCGGCGGCATTCGTGGCCTGCTGAGCGCCCATTTGCTGGCGGCTTTGGAACAAAAGCTCAATGAGAAATGGCGCGCCCAACACGGCACCGCTCCGGAGCAGCCCTTGCGTCTGGCCCAGTTTTTTGACCTGGTCGCCGGCACCTCAACGGGGGGTATTCTGGCCTGTGCGCTGCTCTGCCCCGATGAACAGACGCCCGATCGGCCGCGCTACAGTGCCCAGGAGGCCATCAGCCTGTACCGCGACTACGGACGGCAAATTTTTTCCAAAACCATCTCCGGGCGCACGGGCGTTACCGCTGTACGGTGGGCGCGCTACGATAGCGGCCCCCTCGAGCGCATCCTGTACGAGCGCTTTGGCGATACACGCCTGAGCCAACTGTTGCGCCCCTGCCTCATCACCAGCTACGACATCGAAAAGCGCAGGGCGGTCTTCTTTACCTCGCACGACGCCAAGGAAAAAGGCGAGATGTACGACTACCTCCTGCGCGACGTGGCGCGCTCTACCTCGGCAGCGCCAACCTATTTCCCGCCTCACCACCTGACCTCACTGGGCGGCCTGGAAAATTCTGCCATTGACGGAGGGCTTTTTGCCAACAACCCCACGATGTGCGCCGTAGTGGAAGCGCTCAAGATTTTTGGTACCAAAACCGAAAGCGGACGCCCGCGCCTGCTCGAGATGGACGACCTTTTTATCCTCTCTATCGGCACCGGCGTCATCAAAAAGCCCTACTTCTTCCGCCGGGCGCAGAGCTGGGGCCTGCTTTCCTGGGTGGCACCCATCATTGACATCATGATGACGGGTGTAGCCGAAACTGTGGACTACCAGCTGCGCAAAATCTTCTCCGCCATCCAGAAGCCCGAACAGTATGTGCGCATCATGCCCTCACTGGGCACGGCCAGCGATGATATGGACGACGTATCACCGCGCAACCTGCAGGCGCTCAACCAGGCTGGCATCCAGAACGCCTATGACGCCGATAGCACTTTGGAGCGGGTAGCCGATATGCTGCTCAAAGACTTCGAGGGCTGAACAGGCATTTTTCGGCAGAAAAGCCGTGCGTTTTGGTCGGCACGCTTACATTAGCGCCCAACAACGCGCCTGCTTTATGATTAAAATGATCTGCCTCATCCTCGGCGGAGGCGCCGGCACTCGGCTGTATCCCCTGACGGAAAAACGCTCCAAACCTGCCGTGCCTATCGCCGGCAAGTACCGCCTCATTGACATCCCGTTGTCCAACTGCATCAATTCGGGTGTGCGACGCATGTTTGTGCTGACGCAGTATAATTCAGCCTCGCTCAACGCCCACATCAAAAACGCCTATAACTTCGACCACTTTACCCACGGATTCGTGGACATCTTAGCTGCCGAACAAACACCGGGCAATTCCTCGTGGTTTCAGGGCACCGCCGATGCCGTACGCCAAAGCCGTAAACACTATGAGCGTCATGACTTTGACTACATGCTCATCCTCTCTGGCGACCAACTCTATCAGATGGACTTTGAGGAAATGGCCCTCTGGCACATCGAAAAAAAAGCCGACCTGACCATTGCCTGCCTGCCCGTCAATGCCCGCGATGCCGTGGGCTTCGGCATTATGAAAGCCAATAACCAGGGATACATCTCTCGTTTTATCGAAAAACCGAAAGCCGAACAATTGCCTGATTGGGTGAGCGATGTTAGCCCTGCTTACCAAAAACGGGGGCGCATCTACATGGCTTCTATGGGCATCTATATCTTTAGCCGAAAGGCCATCAGCGAGCTATTCGATAACAATCCTCAGGCCACCGACTTTGGCAAAGAGATCATTCCTGCGGCCATTGAAAGCGGATATCGTGTAGCGGCTTATCCGTTCGACGGATATTGGACTGATATCGGTACCATCCGCTCCTTCTTTGAGGCAAATCTGGAACTCACCGACCATATCCCGTCTTTCAATCTTTTCGCTCCTAAAAAGCCCATCTATACGCGTGGACGCATGCTGCCGCCTGCCAAATTCTATGGCGGTACGCAAATCAACCGCGCTATGGTGGCTGAAGGCTCCATTATTCATGCCCGCATGATTGACTTAGCCATTGTCGGCCTTCGCTCGCGCATTGGCGAAAACTCGGTCATTAAAGAGGCCATCATCATGGGCAACGACACCTATCAGACGCTGGCCGAAATTGCCGCTCATCCAGAAGAAATCCCTCTGGGCGTCGGAGCTAATTGCCACATCGAGCACGCTATTTTAGATAAAGACTGCTGTATCGGCGATAACGTCCTTATTAAAGGAGGAGCCCATCTTGCCGATACCGAAACGGAATCTTATTGCATTCGCGACGGCATCGTTGTAGTGAAAAAAGGAGCGGTTATTCCCTCTGGCACCCGCATTATGTAAGAAGGACCGGCGTGGCCAGAATGCTCTTTAGCCACGCCGGGAGTATACCGGTGCCAACGAGATTCGCTTAATGCAGGTAAACCGCCACAAAACGAGCTGCATACGCCGCGCGGCCTTTCGCGAACGACAGGGTATCGTTGCGGAGAGCATAGTTATCCACCTCCTCAAGTGCCTTGAGGAATTCACCTTCATATGGTACGTCGGGGCAGGCCATCAAAGTGGAGGCGATCTTGCTAAAGCGGATACGGTAGCCTTCCTCCAGGGTGTAGCCGCCCATCAGGCGGTTGCAGCCCGTACTGCCAATAACTCGGCCACTGAATTTCAAGATGAGGTGTGCCTCGCGTTTTTGATCCTCCTTAACGGTGATGGGCTTGCCGTACAACTCGATGAGTTTCCAGTACTTCTCACGCACGTCGTTGTCTGCGTCGTGCTTTGGCAGGCGGTACATTTCGGCCAGATCGCCTTCGATGCGCTTGCCTTGTTGATCGAGCTGAATGAGGACATTTTCACCGACCTGATAGCGCATGTCGCCTGAAGGCATGTTGGCGCCGACCAAACGAATCTGATTGCCCGATGCGTCCCATTCGATAGCGCCTTTCTTGCGATAGGTTTCTTTGCTTTTGCCCATGTACTGGGTTGCCATTTCGTACGTGTTGTCGGCTCTGAGTTGAATCTGGGTCAGGATGCCTTCGCAGTCGGCGCAAGGCACCACACCGATGTACGTGCCCGGCCAGTCGAGCGAGGTTCGGCTGTTGTCTGCAGGGGTGGGGTTGCTCGATTTCTGACCAGTCTTCTGGTTACAAGCGGAGAGCGTAAGGAGAATGCCCAGAGCGATAACGCTTATAGGTCGGGCAAAGCACAATGGGAGCATAGTGGGTCTATTTTGTAGTGATGGTTCAGAGAAATGTTGAACAAAGATACGCCTCTCGCTCTGTCTTGAGGCACACCGCCCGATTATTTTTTAACTTTCTGCGCAAAATCTCTGTGTTGTCTGTCAGAATTTTTCATTATCCGAAATTGCACTACTATGCGTTGCTCAACTTTCTTTCTGACCATTGTCATGTCGCTGTGTCTTTGAGGGGCTTTTGGCCAAAAGCCGCTCACTGAGGCTCAGAAGAAGCGGATTTTAGAAAACCGCGAGTTCTTCCTTTCGTACAACATTCTGCTTTCAGAGTACACTTTCGAGAATGCCGAGCTGAACGATGCGCTTTTGGATGCGACAAAGCATTATGACAGCTGGCGCACACTCCATAAAGCCGGATGGATCGTCACGGGTACCGGTTTGGGTATGCTGGCTTTGGGCGCCGTAGGTGGCGGTCTGTTGGCCGTAGACTCTGATGGTGCTTTTGCAGCAGGAGTTGTGCTTCTCGTTACTGGCATCACCGTGGGTATTCCGTTGGTTGCCATAGGGACACCTCTGCTCATTGTGGCCGGCAGCGACAAAAGGCAGATGCTTAAGGCCATCAGCTATGCTCAATGGCTGCAGCAACAGAAGCAGTGAGTCGTCGTCTTTTTTATCGGTATTGGGCTATCCGCCGAATACATCGCGGACGCGCTCGAAGAAGGAGCGGTCTTCTTTGGTAGGCGCGGGCTTGAAGTTGGGCATGTCGCGCAGTTGCTCCAGCAGGCGTCGCTCTTCATCGGTCAGCTTTTTAGGTGTCCAAATGTTGACATGCACGAGCAGATCGCCGCGCCCGCGCCCTTCTAAGGAGGGCAGACCCTTTTCGCGCAATCGGAAAATTTTGCCTGATTGCGTGCCGGCAGGTATTTTGATACGAGCTCGCCCTTCGAGTGTAGGCACTTCGACTTGAGCGCCCAGGGCAGCGTCGGCGATGTTGATGAAGAGTTCGTACAGGATGTTGCGCCCTTCGCGCGTGAAGTGCTCGTGGGGAAGTTCTTCGATATTGATAATCAAATCTCCGCTGGGGCCGCCGCGCAGGCCGGCGTTGCCCTTACCCGATACCGAAAGCTGTATGCCTTCGTATACGCCGGCGGGGATGTCCACCTCGATAGTGTCTTCTTGCATGATGCGGCCTTCGCCCCGGCAGGTCGGGCAGTTGGCCTTTACGGTCTGCCCTGTGCCGCCGCAGGCTGGGCATGTCGTTGCCGTCTGCATGGCGCCAAAGGGTGTCTGCGTGATACGCCCCACCATGCCGGAGCCTCGACAAGTGCTGCACGTTTCGACGTCGCTGCTGTTGCGTGCACCGGTGCCGTTGCAGGTAGCACAGCGCACCTGACGACGCACCTTTATTTTTTTATGCACGCCGGTGGCGATCTCTTCTAAGGTCAATTTAACCCGGATACGCAGGTTGCTCCCACGCTCCCCTCGGCTCTGTGCACGGCTACCAAAGCCGGTGCGACTGCGCCCAAAAAACTCAGCAAAAAGGTCATCGTCGATGCCGAAGCGTCGCAGGATGTCCTGCATATCCATACTCTCATAATGAGGTGCGGCACCGCTTTGGTTTAGCCCTTCGTGTCCATAGCGGTCGTAAATAGCGCGCTTCTCCGGGTCGCGCAAGACATCGTAGGCTTCTGCCGCTTCCTTAAACTTTTCTTCGGCAGTTTTATCGCCCGGATTTTTATCTGGGTGGTATTCAAGGGCTTTTTTACGATAAGCCTTTTTGATTTCGTCTTCGCTGGCGTTTCTCGGTACGCCCAGGATTTCGTAATAATCGCGCTTTGTCATAGGTCATCATTTGCCTACCACCACCTTGGCATGGCGGAGGATACGTTCGCCTAAGCGATAGCCTTTTTCTATGGTATCCACAATTTTGCCTCTTAGTTGCTCGGAAGGCGCTGGAATTTCGGCTACGGCCTCCTGCGTGTCAGCATCTAAGTCCGTGCCGGCTTCTACCTCGATAGGCTGCAGTCCTTTGCTTTGTAAAATGTGCAGCAACTTGTGGTAGATGAGCGCAATGCCTTCGTCCAAGACGTTGTTTTTAGCTGCCCTGTCAAAATCGTCCAGAACAGGCAAGAGAGCTGCCAGAATGTCGCGCCCTGCTGTAATCTGCAGCTCCAGGCGCTCTTTGGCAACGTGGCGCTTGTAATTTTGGAAATCGGACAACAGATAGAGGTACTTGTTGTGCAATTCCTCATAGCGCTGCTGCCATTCCTCGGCGCTAATGGCTGGCACTTCGTTGGTTTCGCTCTCCCGGGTTAGTTCGGCCAGGTTTTCCTCTTCTGTCTCTGGCTGAGGCTCCTGTATTAATTCGTTATGTTGTTCCTCTGCTATGGGTTGGTTTTTATTTCCGTCGTTCATAATTGCCAGTCAATGCTTAAAAAGAATGTGATGGATATCTCGAAGCTCTTTGCAAGGATTATGCCTCAGCTCTTTGGCTGCCAATGTGTCAGGTGCCGCCGAGTGCTTCGCGCAACATGCGTTCCATCTGCGCAGGCGAGAGGTTGACGCCCATGATGACGCCATCTGGGTTAACCAGGAAGGTGGTGGGAATGGCGCGCACCCGGAAGCGTTGAGCCAGCGGCCCGTCAAAGTGCTCTAATTCGATAACGTGGTGAGGCCAAACCAGGCCATCGGTCTGCAGCGCCTGCTCCCAGGCCTGGCGCGTCTGCTCGATGCCGATGCTGATAATGTCGAAGTTGCGCTCGCGATACTCCGCATACAGGCGCGTCAGTTCACGGTTCTCGGTCCGACACGGCCCACACCAGCTGCCCCAAAAGTGAATGAGCACGTAGCGGCCACGCCATTCGGAAAAACGCACCGTCTTTCCGCTTTCCAGCGTAATGGGAAAATCGGGTAATTGCTCGCCGGCAGCAAACCGCGGTTGGCGATATTTCCAGTAGCCGAGTACCACCAGCGCTAACAGCGCGACAGCAACGACCGTTTTCCAATTTCCAGCAGCCATGATGCCTCGTATTTTTGCGCAAGTTTAATGCGAATCCACGACATCATGCGCACAATTGACCCAACACAAATTGCTACCAAAGACCTGCACCAGTTCATCCTGGGCGCCGTAGGCCCACGCCCTATTGCTTTTGCCAGCACCATCAGCGCCGATGGTGTGCCCAATCTGGCGCCCTACAGTTTCTTCAATGCCTTTAGCAGCAACCCGCCCATCCTGATTTTCTCTTCCAATCGGCGCGTCGAGAACAACACCACCAAAGACACCTTACAGAATGTGCGAGAAACGGGCGAAGTAGTCATCCACGCTGTCTCTTACGCCATGGCGCGCCAAATGGCCCTGTGCAGTATTGAATACGACGCCAGCATCAACGAGTTTGAAAAAGCAGGCTTTACTCCCCTACCTTCCGAGCGCGTACGCCCTTTCCGCGTAGCTGAAAGCCCGGTACATATGGAATGCGTCGTGGACGATATCCTGCCTTTGGGCGATAAGGGCGGTGCCGGCAATCTCATCGTCTGCCGCATGGTGCTGATGCACATCTCCGAAGACGTACTGACGCCGACGGGCCGCATTGACCCGCATAAAATTGACCTTATCGGGCGCTTGGGCCGTTTCTACTACGCCCGTGCCAGCGGTGATGCTATCTTCGAGGTGGTGCAAAAGGTGAATGAAATCGGCGTAGGCTTCGACGCACTGCCCCCTTCCGTGCGCCACAGCCCCGTGCTTACCGGCAGCGAACTGGCGCGCATCGCAGCGCTGACGCGGCTCCCTAGCCGGGCGGAGGCACTGGCAGACCCGGCGGTAGCGACGGCGCTGGGGCAGTGCAGCGATGTAGCGGGCACGCACCTGCTAATCCGCCAGGCGCTGGAACGAGGGGAAATAGAACTGGCAGCAAAGTTAGCAGTAAGCGTAGGCACTGAATTGCAGTAAATAGACCGTTCAATGCTTAGATAGAACGCCAGCCCCTCATCAATCCATCTGCTGTTCTACGTGAATGGAATGAAACGCTGCAGCAAAGCCCTCTCCTATCGGTGAAATAGCTCGATGTGAGGATGCGAAGAAACGTTGAAAAATGCCTCTGCGTTCTATTTACCTTGCAGCGGATTGGTGCCGATGTACCGAATAGTTTGCTTACTGACCTTACAAAAGTAGTATCTTTGAATCATTTAATGCCTCCTCCCCTTGCTCTACACAAACTACTTGCTAATTGTGCGGGTACAGGCGATAGCTACAGGTGGTTGGCCTGAGATGGGCGACGCCCTCCAAAGCCGCGAACATAATAAATTCGGTCTTTCTTGGGTGCAATTTTGCTCCGACTGGCATTAGGTTCAAATAGGCCGTTGACAAGTCATTAAAGGCCATTGGGCCATGAACACAGCTGTAGTATTTAGAACAGTCCGTAGGGTCTTTGCCTGATTATTGCAACTCGAAGATGTGTTGATCCTATGCCGCTATGCCAGAGTGGCTTGCTTAAATTCGGTTATTAAATCTTTTTTATCTAACACAACATTTCAAACGATGAGACTACATATTTCGCCAGAAAAGACAGTTCAAGAGGTGCAGCAGGCATTTCAAGTCGAGTATCCGTACCTGCAATTGAGTTTTTTCACCCAGCCGCATCGGGCATTCAAAGGCTCGCCAGCGGAGTACATGGTCAAAGACGTTTCCACGCCGTTAGGAGCGCTGATGCCGGAAGCCAAGTCGGGTTTTGTGGACTTACCGCCTGACCTGCCCACTTTTGAAGCGGAGGCGCTTTTGGAGCGCACCTTCGGCCTGCACGTGCAGATCATGCGCAAGTCGGGCAACACCTGGCTCGTTACGAGCGCCACCGATCGGCTGACGCTGGCCGAGCAAAATGCCCGCGGCAAGGCGAGCGAAAACCCGGCTTTCCTGCCGCCTGACGAGGAATTTGACTATCGCGAACAGGAATAAGAGCGGATCGCAATCTAGTCCGGCGATGCGCAAAAGGACAGTGCTTTTGAGCGGCAGTTCGCTGGCAAAGGCAAAAGGTGCGTACCTTCGAGCGCGAAGAACAAAACCTGTCGTCTATGTCGTCTCGTTGGTTTACGCTGTGTTTGCTTTGCGGGTTTTCAGGGCTTTTGAGGGCTCAAGATCTGCATTTTTCTCAGTTTTATCACCACCCGATGCACTACTCGCCGGCGCTGACGGGGGCCTTTGAGGGTGAGGTTCGGGCTATGGCTTTGGTGCGCAGCCAGTGGACGAGCGTGCCGGTGTCGTATCAGTCGCTGGCGTTGGGGGCCGACCGTAAGGTGTGGCATCGCGGTGCCCAGGTTGTGTCGGCAGGTTTGGTGTTGCAAGGCGACCGCGCGGGCGATGCTGGGCTATCATGGGTGCAGGCGAGCCTTTCGGTCAGCGCGGCACAGCGCATCGGCGAGCGGCAGCACGTCGCGGTAGGTTTCAGCGCCGGGCTGGCGCAGCGGCAGTTCAACATCAGCCGCCTCAAGTTTGGCAACCAATGGACGGGCGACGCCTTTGATCCTGGCCTGCCTTCCAAGGAAGCATTTGACCAGACAAGCGGCCTGCGGCCTACACTGGGCGCGGGCCTGAGCTGGCGCACCCACAGCGCTGACTACCGCAGTGGAGCCGAAGTTGGCCTGGGCGCTTTCCACCTGAACCGCCCTTCGGTAGGCTTCCGCGACGCGACCAGTGCACTAGCATTACCCGTTCGATGGGCAGTCAGTGTACAGGCCACGCAAGCCCTGAGCACACAATTGGACCTGGTGGTCGTAGGCGGCGCCTGGCAGATGGGCAGCGCGCGCGAGGTGCTGGCCGGTGGTGGCGCCCGCCTGTGGCTCAAACCTCAGGAAACGGCCCTGCGTTTTACAGCGTCTATGCGCATGGGCGATGCCATCATCCCCGCCCTCCAATGCGAATTTGGCGACTGGATAGTAGGCGCCAGCTATGACTGGAACATCTCCGACTTTCAGGTCGCTACCCGCAACTGGGGCGGCTTCGAATTGGCCGCCGTTTATCGGCCCGTACCGGCTCCGCCCGTCAAGACGTTTAAATCCTGTCCGGTATTCTGACCATTACCGCCTCCCAAAAGCTGTTTTCTTTGCTACTATGATGGTATTTTTTCAAAAAATCCAGCCACTCAGGCTGTGTTTCCTTTTGTGGATTATCCTGTTGCCTGTATATGGCGCGGCCCAATCGCGCCATAGCTATGAGCGTGCCGGTGATAAAGCCTTTGAACAAAAAGACTATGGCGCCGCTTTGCAGCACTACCAAACGGCGCTCAGCCGCAAGCCCGACGATGCCGCATTGTTGTGGAAAAGCGCCGAAAGCGCCCGCCTCATCCACGCCGACGCAATGGCCGAGCGCTGGTACCGCCGCATAGAGGCCGCCGAGAAACGCAAGCCCACTTATCCGCTCCTGCCTTTGAGGTTGGGCGAAACGCTGCGCAAACAGGGCAAATACGACGAAGCAGCCCGCTATTTCGAGCGCTTTCTGGAACAAAACCCTGCCTCCGAATGGGCTGCTTTCGCAAAAACAAACCTCGAAGCCTGCCAATGGGCCAGCCGGCAAACGCACACTGCCGACTCTGTGGTGGTGAGAAACGCCGGCAAGCACCTCAACAGCCCGTACAGCGATTTCGCTCCGGCACTGCTGGGCGACTCGCTGTTCTTCTCTTCGTATCGCTTCGACAAACGCGGCGACAAGAACGTCCCCAAGACAAAACTGACCAAAGTCATGCTTTCGGTCAAGAACGGGCGCCCGCGCGAAGCTGCCCGTCCTTTCCCTAACACGGATACCGCCCACGTAGCGCATACAGCATTCTTTGGCGATGGACATTTTTTGCTGTTTACCCTGTGCAAAAACCGCAATGCCTCCGATATCCGCTGCGATCTGTGGCTGGCAATCAAAGACGTCCGCAATCGCTGGACGGCACCCATACGCCTGCCCGAACCGGTCAACCTCGGCGGATATACCACCACCCAGCCACACGTGGCTTTCGACACCGCCGCCGAACAGCTGCTGCTGTGGTTCGCCAGCGACCGCCCCGGCGGCCAGGGCGGGCTTGACCTGTGGTACACACCGCTGGACACCAACTGGTTTTGCCCCTGTCACATCCCATTGGACGCCCGTAAGCCCTTCCCGCTGCCCGCCTTCACGCCGCCAGCGAACGTCTCTACCCTCAACACGCCCGGCGACGAAGTTACGCCCTTCTTCCACGAACCCACACAAACCCTCTATTTCAGCTCCAATGGCCACACTGAAAACTTCGGTGGCTTCGACATCTACCGCACTCACCGACAGGCCGACGGCTCGCTGGCACCGCCCGAAAATGCCGGCCCAGAGCTGAATACGCCCTACAACGACCTGTACTTCATTCTGGCCCCCGACGGCTATTCGGGATACTTGAGCAGCAACCGACCTGGTGCGCAGTACCTGGACGAGGCCAACAAATTCTGCTGCAACGACCTGTTCACCGTGCAGTTCCCCATGCCGCCCGATACTACACAAGCGCCGCCCACTGCTGACGCACCGCCAAGACCGGCACGCCCACTGGAACGCCCCACCATCCCTATCGAGCAGCTTAACCCGCCCAAACTACCCGCACCACCGCCCCCGCAACTCAAAGACTTCGTCGGCCTGCCGCTCTATTTCGACAACGACGAACCCGACCGGCGTACGCGCCGAACAACCACCCAAAAGAACTACGCCGAAACCATCATACCCTATCTGGAACGCCAAAGCGAATACCGCGAACGCTTCGCCGCCGGCCTCAAAGGCTCCCAACGCGACAGCGCTGAACAGCGCATTGATGACTTCTTCGACAACGAAGTCCGCCGCGGATACGAACGCTTAGAGCAATTGTGCGAACTCTTGCTCGAACGCCTGCAAGCCGGCGAAAGGGTTGAAATCGTGCTCAAAGGCTACACCAGCCCACGCGCCGAGTCGGACTACAACCTCGCCTTGGGCAAGCGTCGCGTCAGCAGTGTGCGCAATTACTTCACCGCCTACGCCAATGGCGCTTTCCTGCCCTTCCTCAATACTGGCCAGCTCAAGGTGTCGGAAACCAGCTTCGGCGAGACGACCGCCCGCCGCGGCATCAGCGACGACCTGCGCGACGAGCGCAACTCCATCTATCACCCCGACGCGGCACGCGAACGACGGGTGGAAATCGTGGAAATACGGCAGTAAGGCATAGGGTGCTGGCGAAAACGTCCACAACAGCGGATACGGAGCGTCGTTGTTGGCCGCTTTCCTCTCGGCATCGAATTTAGCGACTTTGACTGAAGCGCTGCTTTTTTTGACCCTGCATTCACCAAAACTGAAGGCCACTTGCGCCGGCTCCTTTTGTTGGTGGCAGGTGGTGCATCAGGAGCCTAAGCGCACCAGTTCGCGCAGTTCGTCGTTCGACAGTTCGCCCAGCCATTTTTCGCCGACAGAGACGGTGAGGTCTGCCAGTTCTTTTTTGCGCTGAATCATGTCGTCGATCTTTTCCTCTAAGGTGCCCTGTGTGATGAGGCGGTGTACCAGCACGTTTCGGTCCTGCCCGATTCGGTAGGCGCGGTCGGTGGCCTGGGCCTCGACGGCGGGGTTCCACCACAGGTCGTAGTGGATGACGTTGGTGGCAGCGGTGAGGTTAAGGCCTGTTCCGCCGGCCTTTAGGCTGAGCAGCAGGATGCGCGTGGCATGGTGCTTTTGGAACTTTTCTACCATCTGGTCGCGCTGTTCGCGTGAGCAGCCGCCATGCAGGAAGGGCACGTCTAAGCCCAGCTTATCGCGCAGCATAGGCACGAGCAGGTCGCCCATTTCACGGTATTGGGTGAAGATGAGCGTCTTTTCGCCAGCAGCCAGGATTTCCTCGAGCAATTCGAGCAGACGCTGCGCTTTGCCCGAAAGCGCGGGGTCGGGTTCGCCTTTTTTCAGGTACTGTGCTGGGTGGTTGCAGATTTGCTTGAGGGTGGTCAGCATTTTAAGCACTAAGCCTTTGCGTCGGATGTCTTTTTCATCCTCCTTCGCAATTTCCTGAAGCATTTCTTCGACGGCGCTCTGGTAGAGGGCGGCCTGTTCGGCCGTGAGTGTGCAGTACTGGTTGGTTTCGATTTTTTCCGGCAGGTCGCTGATGATGCTCTTGTCGGTCTTGACGCGGCGCAACAGGAAGGGTGCGGTGATTTTGCGGAAGCGGTCGAGCGCCTCGTGGTTGCGTTCGGTCTCGATGGGGCGTGCCAGTTCGGTCATAAACTCGCTGGGCGAGCCCAGCAAGCCAGCGTTGATAAACTCGAAGATGGAATAGTATTCGCTGAGGCGGTTTTCCACAGGGGTACCCGTCATGGCAATGCGGAGCGGTGCATTGATCTTTTTGGCGGCTTTTGTTTGGGCAGTATCGGCGTTTTTGATGTTTTGCGCTTCGTCCACGACGGCGATGGCTAGCGGGTGCTCGTTGATTTTCTCAATATCTGTTCGGAGGATGCCGTAGGTGGTCAGTACGACCTCTGCTCCATTGAGGCGTTCCCAGGAGCGGTCAGGCCCGTGATAGAGGGCATAACGCAGGGTGGGCGCGAATTTTCGGATTTCATTGGTCCAGTTGGTCAGTAGTGTGGTGGGCACGACGACTAAGGCCTTTTTCTCCGGCGTCAGGTTGCCGTCTTGTTTCATGCGCAGTAGTGCGGCGATGACCTGGAGGGTTTTGCCCAGGCCCATATCGTCTGCGATGAGGCTGCCCACGCCGAGGCGGATATTTTTATAGAGCCATTCGTAGCCGCGTTGCTGGTAGGGGCGCAGTTGGGCTTTCAGGCCTTCGGGCAGCGGCACGGCTTCGGGTTTGAGCAGCATTTCGATTTGCTGGCGCAGTTCGTCTTCTAAGAAGACGCGCGCGCCCTGATAGCGCTCTGCCAGGGCAATCTGGAGCAGCTGCATGGGCGAGGGTTCAGGGGCGTTCTCCAGCTGGTTGAGCAAGGCAGCTACCTCGTACTCGTCCAAGAAAACATAGGCGTGGTTCATGCGGACGATACCGCGCATGCGCCGCGCCAGCCGGACGAACTCTTCGGGGGTCAGCACCCTGCCGCCCAGCGCAATTTGCCACTGAAATTGAATGATGTCAGCAAACGACAACAGACCCTTACTTGCCACCTTTCCTTTGGAGGTCAGCTTCATGGACAGGTGTGGACGCGACAGCCGCCGCAATGAACGCGGTAATAGTACCCGAATGCCCAGCAACCGAATGATGGGCAGCATATCGAAGAGCACCTCCGGAAAGTCATGCGAGTAAAAGCGCATGGGTGTGGTCCCCTTCGAGTTGATGTGTTGCGCCAGCGGCGGAAAGAACTCGGCGACGTTGGTCAGGTCGCCGAGCACTTCCAGGCGCATTTCATCATATTGCCTTTTGTTGAAGATATTTTTTAAGGGCACAAGTGGCTTGAGGGCATTTTCCCGGTCTTCGATGCTGACACGCACGTCAAACTCCAGGGTTTGTGGGTTGTCGCGCACTTCAAAGACGGGCACGTATCGCTTTTCGGCAATAAAAAAGCGATTAAGCCACAGTTGGATGGCCTTTGGGTATTCGCGCAGGTCGAAGTTTTCAAAGGCCATGGTCTGGCCGGTGAGGAACCACTCCGGGATGGTGCCCGGGCTTTCTTCGCGCAACCTGCGGGTATTTTCTGCCATAAAGTAGCGCAAGAAGAGTGCCGTCAGGGCCGTCAGAGCATCGGAGGCGGTGGGTTCCGAGGTCTGGCCTGTTTCATCTACGTAGGTGAGCAGCCCGGGGGCCACCCATTTTCGCACTGCCTCGAAGACGGCGCGCACTGAGTCGTTGAGTAGGGCGGGCACATAGCGGATGCGGTATTCCGTATCCGAAACTTCAACGAGTTGCGGCACGAAGGCGCCGCGCAGGGCCAGTTGCCGGGCAAACTGATAAACTAAGTGCACGGAGCGCAATTTGGGCGAGCACAGCGCCAGGTCGGCGGGTGTCAGGCGTTCCCAAAAGCCGACCCATTGGGCTTCTGTCTCGCTATCGAGCAGGGTTTCGCCCTGCTGGTCAAGCAGCAAGCCGCCCCAGAAGGCGCCGGTGCGGCCATCTTGCACAATCATGGCATTCTCGGCGGCCATCAGCCAGTGGTGCTCTTCAGGAGTGAGCGGAGCCGGCTCGCTGTCGGGCTGGCGCCGCAGCGCGCGGTAGGCCGAGGCCAGGATTTTTTTGAAGTCGCCTTCCGGGTAAAATACGGGCTTTTCTGAAAGCAGGCGCAGCAGGTCGTCGGAGCAGTTGGGTGGGATGCGGGAGAAGTCCAGCGCTTCAATGGCGGCATCGTCCCAAGAGAACTCCTCGTCTATGGTATGTTCGATGTCTTGCTGCAGCTCGGTCGCGCTGGCCGCATTGACTTCACTGACGGCCGACTGCGAAACGCCGCGCTTTTCGAGGGCTTCCAGCAGGTCGAAGTTGTGCAGGTCGAAGATGAGGAATGGATTTTTGTCGATCTCGTTGGCCACCATGTAGAGCACGGCAGCCATGTGCTTACACGGAATGACCCAATCGGGACATGAGCACATGCCTGTGATCTCCTGCCAACGCCGCGGGAAGAGGTGCACGCCGCTCTTACGGAGCTCTTCGTCCAGCTCGGGCGGCAACTCGCGGTTGAGCAGTTTGGACAGGAATATGGGGTTTTTGGTTACCAACTTGACTATTCGGCGCCGATGGCCCTCGTTGAACCAGGGGATGCGCAAGCTGACCTCGTAAGGCGTGGGCGCTGTACCCTGCACAAAGGCCGAAATGGAGCCATCTTTGATTTCGAGTTGCCTGACCAGGCCCTTGTTCGCATAGGATTTGCCTCGTGCCAGGCGGTTGGAGTGGTCAATACCGTTGAGCGCTTCTAACCAGCGCTGGCCCCACCACGTGTTACCGTACGTTTTATTGGTAGCGCCGTCGGCGGCTTCGGGGGCTGGGGGTTTCTCAAAGTGATAGTAATAACTCATCGAAGGAGGAGCTGTGAGCAGGGTTTGAAGGTTTGATTAGCGCGGTGCTTTCGTCGGAAGGGTGGTTTAAGTTTGGCCCTTCGCTTTTTTTTTGCTTGTTCGGGTTTGGGTGTGGCAAAGGCAAGTAGTTACTCTGGCAGCTGCCAGGTGTTTGTTGAGCCAGTTCTTGGCCGTTTGCAGGCCGTTGTTCTTTCTTTGTCGCCTGTACCAACCGGCGTACTGTTTTGGTAAAAAAAAGGCGTTTTAGCGCATTTCTGTTGGCTCTCAGCTTGGGGGTTTCGAGCCAGGCAGCTGCACAGGAGCCTCACGCAGTTTCTCTGGCCATCGAGGCGTCTTCATCGCGGGGGTTTCTGTGGGGCCACACGCCGCGGTTAACGATTCGCACCGGGCACCTGGTATTGGGCTACGAACTTGGCCTTTCGTGGCCCACCTGTGGCCGACGCGACTGGGAGGTCTGGCGCCGCTATCCGCTGTGGGGCGTAAGTGCATGCTATTTTAATTTGGGCGAAGGCGCTCATGAGGCCGCCTGGGGTATTCTGCCCCATTTGACAATACCAATATGGCGCTATCGCCGGTGGCTCACTGCTTTCCGCATCGGCACGGGTGTAGGCTACGTGGTACGCCCATACGATAGCTTCAGCAACCCTGCGGAAAATGCCATTGGTTCGCACTGGAACAACCTGACGCAATTTCGGTTGGGGGGCACATACCGCTTTAGCCCTCATTGGCGCTTACAAGCCGGAGTGATGCTCTCCCACCTCTCTAATGGCGCTGCAAAGTTACCAAACTTTGGCATAAACCTGCCGGCTTATTTTTTTTCCTTAGACGGCTCTCCTGGTGGCACGGATGAAAGCCGGTTCCGCTCTGTCGCCCCGCCCAATCGGGCCGAACGCCGCTGGGGCATGCTGCTGGGCGGCAGCTTTGCGCAGGTAGAGTATGCCATCGTGGATGGCCCCAAATACGCCATTTGGAGCGCTTCTGCAGGCGCACTCTTCTACCTCAACCGCCTCAATCGCCTGACGCTGAGTCTCGAAGGTGAGCACCACCCTGCTGTGGCCGAGTTCGGCCTGCAAACGGGCGGCTTCCTCAGCATCCGCGCTGCGCGTAGCGGAGCATATCGGCTGGCTGTAGCCCCTGGCGCCGAATTTCTCTTCGGGCCGGTAGGCATCCATGTTCAGGCGGGTGTTTACACCGGCAGCGCCAACATTAACCGCTATGTGCCCGCACCCTGGTACAGCCGCCTGAGCCTGCGCGGCTATTTGCCGCCCATACCAGGTACCGACGTACGCCTGTGGGCGGGCATCGCCCTGAAAGCCCACCGCGTCAACGCGGAAACAATTGCCCTGCAAGCAGGTATTGCTTATTGAAAAAAAGAGGAAACCCGCGCGGCTTCATTTTTCACAAACTGCGCGGGTTTCTGCAAAATAACAGGCTTCGGTAGTGGGCATCAACGCTGAATAGAGATGGCCACCGGCACGATGCTCTCGCCGCGGCGCACCAGCAGGGTGTAGCGACCGCCAGGCAGGTCGGGTAGGTGGAAGTGCTGCTTTAGCTCGCCAGCACCAAAGTCTGCCCGGCTCTGATGAATCAGACGACCGGTAGCGTCCACAAGCACAAAGGCGACTTCCGCTGCAGGCTCACCGCGCATTTCCAGAGTAAAGCGCCCCGCGCTGGGGTTCGGATACAGTGCCAGTGCCTGTAGCCAGGCGGCATCGCGTATGCCGGAGGTGAGCACGATGGTCTTTTGCAGCGTGGCCGCACCGCAGTTGTTGAGCACCGTCAGGCTCACTGTGTATGTGCCTGGGCTGGCGTACGTGTGCGTCGGGTTGGTCTCGTTGCTCGTAGTGCCATCGCCAAAGTTCCAGGTGTACGACGTGCCGTTTTGCGACTGGTTGGCAAAGGCCACGCTCAGGTTCGTAGCCGTATAGTCGAAGCCGGCTATGGGTAGGGCCAGCACTTCTATGAGGTTTTGTAGCGTGAGCGTATCCGCCCCGTATGCGTTGGTAACAATCAAGGTTACAGGATAGACACCGGGCGTCATGTACGTAATGGTCGGGTTCTGCTCTGCCGATACTGTCGGGTTGCCGCCCGGGAACGACCAGTTCCAGGCAATTGGGTTGCCCGCCGATTGGTCGGTAAACTGTACGGTGAACGGCATACACCCTTGCGTGGCGCTGGGCTTGAAGCCTGCAATGGGCGCGGCGCCCTGGATTTCCACTTGGGTACTGAACTCGACGCTACCACAGGCATTTTCGGCGCGTAGCGTAACGGTGTAAGCCCCCGGCTGGGCATAGGTATGCGTCGGGTTCGTTTCATTGCTCGTGTTGCCGTCGCCGAAGTCCCAGTGGAAGCTGGTCGCATTTTGCGAGGTGTTGGTCAGCACAATGCCCAGGCCTGCCTGCTGTACAGTGAAGCCCACCGTGGGCAGGCCCTGCACGGAGATGGTCATCGTGCTGGTGCTGCTGCCGGCAGCGTTGCTAGCCACCAGTGTAACGGTGTACGTGCCCGGGTCTTTGAACACCACCGTCGGGTTGCTCTCGGTGCTGCTCGCCGGTGTGCCACCTTCGAACGTCCAGTTGAACTCAGTAGCATCAGCGCTGGACTGGTTCGTGAACGTTACTGTCAGTGGTGCGCAACCGCTCGTGGTGCTGGCGCTAAACGAAGCCGTGGGCGGCAGCAGGATAGTTATCGTTTGCGTGCTCGTTGTCGTGCCACAGGCGTTGCTGGCCGTCAGCACCACCGTGTATGTGCCGCTGGCGGTGTACGTGTGCGACGGGTTTTCCTCCGTGCTGCCGTTGCCGTCGCCGAAGTCCCAGCTGTACGAAGTTGCCCCGCCCGATTGGTTGGTAAAGCTAGCTGTTGGTCCCGAAACGCTGGCCTCAAAGGCGGCTGCTGGTGGGCCGAGCACGATGATGAAATCTTCCTGCTCCGTAGTGCTGCTGCCGGCGCTGTTACTCACCGTCAGCGTAACGGAATAAACGCCCGGATTGTCGTAGGTAACCGTTGGGGTTTGCTCTGTGGACGACGAGGGCATGCCACCGGGGAACTCCCAGAAAAACTCCACAGCGTTAGCCGACGAGGCGTTGGTGAATTGAACCGTCAGAGGCCCACAGCCGCTCATTGGGCTGGCCGTAAAGCCCGCCACAGGCGGCGTAACGATGGTAATCGCCTGCGTAAAGGTGTCGGTGTTGCAGGAGTTGGCCGCAATCAGCGTAACGGTATAGGTGCCGTCCTGCGCATACGTGTGCGTGGGATTGGCCTGGTTGCTGGTATTGCCGTCGCCGAAATGCCACAGGAACGTGTTGGCGTTGATAGACGTGTTTTGGAAGGACACGCTGGCGCCATTTACCGTGCTGGTGAACGACGCGGAAGCGTCTTCAAACACTTGGATGTAGTTGGTCTGCGTAAGCGTATCGCTTCCCTGAGCGTTGGAGACAATAAGCGTTACCGAGTACAGACCTGAAGAAGAATACGTAACGACTGGGTTCTGCTCGGTGGATGACGAAGGGGTACCTCCTGGGAATAGCCACAGGAATTCCGTTGTATTGTTCGACGAAGTGCTGGTGAATTGCACCGTCAGCGGCCCACAGTCAGCCGTGGGCGAGGCCGTAAAGCCGGCCACAGGTGGCGTGGCAATGGTTACCGTTTGGGTAGAGGTGCTGGTGCCGCAAGGGCCAGTAGCTGTGAGCGTTACGGTGTAGGTGCCGTCGTTGGCGTAGGTGTGCGTCGGGTTTTGTTCGGTGCTGCTGTTGCCGTCGCCGAAGTCCCAGTTATAGGTAGTAGCATTGGCCGAGTTGTTCGTAAAAGCGGCATTGGCACCATTTACAGCAACCGAGAAGCCCGCTACCGGTGGCGGCGCTACTGTGATGAGGTTGGTTTGTGTGAGCGTATCGCTACCGGCAGCGTTGGAGACGATAAGCGTTACCGAATAGGTTCCCACAGCATTGTAAGTAACCGTGGGGTTTTGGGCCGTTGAGGTATCAGGCGCACCGCCCGGGAATTCCCAATAGAACGAAGCACTATTGGGCGACGAGGTACTGGTAAACTGTACCGTCAGTGGGCCGCAACCACTCGTTGGATTGGCCGTGAAGCCTGCTGTGGGCGGTGTAACGATGGTTACCATCTGCTCAAAAGTGTCCACACCACACGGGCCGGTAGCGATAAGCCTTACCGTATAGACGCCATCCTGCGCATAGGTATGTTCCGGGTTTTGCTCCGTACTACCGTTGCCGTCGCCGAAATCCCACGCATAGCTGTTCGCATTTTGCGACGTGTTGTTGAACGTCGCCTCAAAGCCGTTTGTCGTTGCCGTAAAGCCCGCTGCAGGTGGTGGGCCTACAGTGATGAGGTTCGTTTGCGTCAGGGTATCGCTGCCGGCGGCGTTGGAGACGATAAGTGTTGCCGAATAGATGCCTGGTACTGTGTACGTTACCGCCGGATTTTGCGCCGTCGAAGTATCGGGCGTACCGCCCGGGAATGACCACTGGAATGAAGCGCTATTGGCCGATGAGGTGCTGGTAAACTGTACCGTCAGTGGGCCACAACCGCTCGTTGGGCTTGCTGTAAAGCCCGCTGTGGGTGGCGTGACGATGGTTACCGTCTGCTCAAGAGTATCCACGCCACAAGGGCCGGTGGCAATGAGCCTTACTGTATAGACACCATCCTGGGCGTAGGTGTGCTCCGGGTTTTGCTCTGTGCTGCCATTACCGTCGCCAAAATCCCATGTATAGCTGCTAGCGTTTTGCGATGTGTTGTTGAACGTCGCCTCAAAGCCATTCGTCGTAGCCGTGAAGCCCGCCGTGGGCGGTGGGGTCACCTGAATGAAATTGTTTTGCGTCAGCGTGTGCGAGCCTAAGGGGTTGGTAACGGTGAGTGTTACGTTGTAGTTGCCCGGCGCGTTGTAAGTAACGGTTGGGTTTTGTGCCGACGACGTGTCGGGTGTACCTCCTGGGAATTGCCAGGCATACGATGTTGGGTTACCCAGTGAAGTGCTGGTGAATTGCACCGTCAGCGGCCCACAGCCCGAAGTAGGCGAAGCCGTAAAGCTGGCCAACGGTGGACCAACCACCGTAACCGTCTTGGTGGAGGTGTTGCTCCCGCAGGCGTTGGTGGCCGTGAGTGTTACCGTATAGGTGCCGCTTTGGGCGTAGGTATGCACTGGGTTTTGCGCCGTACTGGTGTTACCGTCGCCGAAGTTCCACAGGAACGTGTTGGCCCCTTGCGAGGTGTTGTTGAACGTTACCTTCAGGGTGTCCACCGTGAAGTTGAAGTTCGACGATGGAATGTTCTGCACCGTGATGTAATTCGTTTTGGTAATCTGGCTCGTGCCCGTAGAGTTGATAGCTGTCAGCGTTACCGAATACGTGCCCGACAGCTGATAAGAGACGATGGGGTTCTTCAAATTGGAACTGGCCGGTGCACCTCCCGGAAATTGCCAGATGAACGACGTAGCATTTGATGAGGACTCGTTAGTGAATTGAACCACCAACGGCGCACATCCGGATGTGGGGTCTGCTGAAAAGTCAGCCGTGGGCACCGTGTTGATAACTACTGTGCGGACAGCCGTGCCGCAGTCGTTACTGACCGTCAGTGTTACAGTGTAGATGCCTGCTTGCGCATAGGTGTACGTCGGATTCTCCTCATTGCTGAAGCCGCCGTCGCCGAAGTCCCAGTTGAACGAGGTGGCATTTTGCGATGTGCTGGTGAAATTGTACGTCAGCCCATTAAAGGTAAAAGTGAAGTTGGCCGTGGGAGTCGGCCTAATCAATACTGGCTTCGTGATTGAACTCGTACCACCAGGCCCGGACACCGTAAGCACGACGTTGTAGGTGCCGGCCGT
The DNA here is from genome assembly GCA_937980645.1 of uncultured Saprospiraceae bacterium. GTDB lineage: Bacteria > Bacteroidota > Bacteroidia > Chitinophagales > Saprospiraceae > M3007. Next base: position 143,862 of record CALJPQ010000010.1, read on the forward strand.
GCTCCACGTAACTACCGGATTTTGCTGAGTGGACGACGCCGGCGAGCCACCCGGAAATACCCAGTTGCGCGAAGTAACATTACCAGTAGATTGATCGGTAAACTGCACCTGCTGCAAGCGGCAGGCCGGATTGGGCGACCAATCAAAGTCAGCAGTCAGTGGCTGGTTGGAGCCGCATGGCTGGAAGCAACCCGAGTTGATGCGGTTGGTGATGTAGTTGCTGATGACATTCACTGAGTTACTACTCCAGCTGTTGGAGGTGCTCACAAAGGGACACATAATATAATTTGGAGGGCAACTGCCACCACCTACTGGGTCGTGATTGGCCGACATGTTGTGCCCGATTTCGTGCGACGTCAGGCAGCGCAGCAATTCAGAATTTGAGGAAAAATCCTGCAGACAGTGGTATTTATTCGAGTTACACATACCATTAAGGTACGCTATCCCAATGGTGCTGCCGTCGAAGTCTCGGTTTGTCCATAACTCGCCATTGTCAAACGGGACACCAAAGCCGTTGGCATTACCCCAGTTGCGGAACGAAGCCAACAGCTGGCCCGGATCTGTCGAGTTCGTCCAAGGGTCATTGCCCGTTACCACGAATTGCGTAACGATGACAAATTGCATATCGTGGTTGAAAACGCCCGTGTAATCGCCCTGGACGTTGTTGATGATGCCGATGTTGCGCGCTTCCACCGCTCCTACGGAACCGTATTTATTAAACATAGACTTGTCAGAGGCGATCGCTATTTCAATTTCATAGCATCCCGAAGCCTCCGGGACGTCGTCCTTCTTTTTTTCGAGGTATCGCTCGTGCTCTTCGGCTGCCAGCAGCATGCAATCGCCGTGGTCGTGATCGTGGTCTCGGATGACCGCGCTCATCGGGTACACCAAAAAGAGATCGCGCGAGGCATCCGATTGGTGGTACCACAACGGCTCAATGTAGTAGCGCTCGCCAGCCGACTCTACAAACCCGTAGAGAAAATCTCGATCCACCGTCAGGCGCGCTTTTCCGGCGCTCTTCATTTCATAGCCCCAAAAAGCAATGTCGCGCCGACGTCGGTGCATCTCCGTACCGTTTTCCGTGGCTACCTGCAAAAAGTAACCCGGCGCCAGTAACCGACTCGGCTGCAGCTGGAGTGACCACTCGTAACGGTCGCCCAGGCGCAACGTAAACGAAGCATTTTCCGGCGACTCCGTCAGCAGCTGCTGAACAGCCATCGGGTTGATGCGGTACACCTGCCACTCTCGCAGCGCCAGATGAACACCTATCGGCACCGATACCTGTTGTTCCAGGCCCGTGATGGTCTGGGCCTTCAGTATAGCCGAAAATAACACCGGTAGTATCCACAGAAACCACCGATGATTACGCAGTAGGTAGTTGAGCATAATAAAAGAAGCGATGTTTAAAAGCCAGGGTAAATGATCATTTCGCAGAGCAGTCCACTCGGTCGTAAGGCGAAAGACGGTATTTTACATGTGAGGTTGACGGCAAAAATGGCGTACAATCGGGCTGCTCTCGGCTTTTGAAACAGGCAAAAGAAGGCTCATGCGGCAAATACGACGTTTCTTTGCACGCAATGTCGTCTTTCGAGCGGCGAAAGTAATTGATGTTCTTTTTTTCGCACCCGAATACTCGCCAAAATGCTCGTTTCGTCAAAAGCGCGACGATTGGGCAGGTGTTCTTCAAGCTGGATTAAAAAATTGTCTCGTATGAAAACCCATCCCCTGATTTTGTTCACACTTCTCTTGCTGGCCACCGCACCTTCAGCCTTTGCCCAAAAAAATCGGCGCCCTACCGAAAGCCGAACGGGTAAGGAATACTCTCTCAAAGATAACCTCTGGTACGGCGGCTTCTTTGGGTTAGGTTTTGGAGGCGGTACGGGGTCTTCGGCCTTCAGCATCAACCTGTCGCCTATGGTGGGCTATAAGATCGTACCGCCATTTTCAGTGGGGCCGCGCGTTGGCGTCGGCTATACCTACCAGAAAATTCAGGGCGTAAGGGCGTTCAACCTCTTCGATACGGAAGTGGCTGTTTTCGCGCGCCTGCACGTATTTCGGGGTTTCTTCCTTCACGGCGAAATAGGCACGCGCTCCGACCAGTACATCGAAACTAACGGGATAGATTTCATCAAAACCATCCGCACCCGTCCTCTGCAGGTGGCTGGCATCGGCTACAACTTCAGCGGCGGCCGCGGCGGCTTCGGCCAGGAAATCGCCATCCTGTACGATTTCTTTATCGGAAACGACATCAACACCTTCGAAAACCCATGGCAATACCGCTTTGCCATCACCTACGGCTTTTGAACGGGTGAGCACGCTCTTCCTGAAAACGCTGCTGCTGACGCACTTCAAAAATTACACCCAGCACCGCGTCGAGCTGTCGCCCCGCCTCAACGGTTTCGTTGGCCCTAATGGCACTGGCAAGACCAACCTGCTCGAAGCCGTCCACGTCCTGTGCCTGACCCGCAGCCACCGTGGCCTGTCCGACAGGTACATGGTACAGCATGGTGCTAAAGGCTACCGCATCGAAGGCCACTTCGAGCGGGATGACGAAACCGAACGCATCGTCGTCCAGTACGACGGCCAGCGCAAAGAAGTAGAGCGAAACGGTGCGCCCTTCCCACGGCTCATGGACTACATCGGGCGCTTTCCGGTCGTCATGGTCTCGCCCGACGATGTCGCCCTCATCCAGGAAGGTAGCGAAGAACGCCGGCGTTTCCTCGATGCCACCCTGTCGCAATTGTCGCCCACTTACCTCAGTCAGCTCACGGTTTATACCTCGCTGCTTAAACAGCGCAATGCCCTGCTCAAGGCCTTCGCCGAACAGCGCCGCTTCGATGTCCTCCTACTCGAAACCTTCGACCAACAAATGGCCGGCCCAGCCGCCGCGCTGTGGAAAATGCGCCGCACCTTCGTCGCCGAATTGGCGCCACTCTTTCAGGAAATCTACACCGAAATCGCCGGCCTCAGCGAGCCCGTCGCCCTCCAGTTAGAACAGGGCAGCGACTCCGACGACCTCATTGCCGAACTCATCGCCTACCGCGACCGCGACCGCACGCTGGAGCGCACCTCCGTCGGCCCGCATCGCGACGACTTGAACCTGACCCTGCACGGCTATCCGGTCAAAAAATACGCCTCGCAAGGGCAACTCAAATCCTTCCTGCTGGCCTTGCGCTTAGCCCAGTACGAAACGCTCCGACAAGCCAAAGGCACGACTCCGCTGCTGTTGCTCGACGACATCTTCGACAAATTGGACGAACAGCGCGTGCAGCAACTCATCGCCTTGCTCTGGAAACGCCAATTCGGGCAAATCTTCCTCACCGACACCCACCACCAACGGTTAGAGAACGTGGTGAAAGCGTTCGGAACGGAATACCGCATCCATACCGTTGGCACACAAGCCGAAGACAATCCGGCTGAGGCACCATAAAAGCGACCTCAGGGTGAAACCACCACGCGCCGCGTCAGTACACCTGTAGGCGTTTGAAAGCGAAGCAAATACACACCCGCAGGCAGAACACGCTCGAAAACAACAGCGTTTACTCCCGCAGCAAACGCCTCCTTGCGCACCTCCAGCAGGCGCCCCTGCGCGTCGAGCAGCTCCACATGCGCCTCAACGGCTTGCCGCAGCGATACCTGAAACGCAAACGCGCCGGCATTCGGATTGGGCACAACCCACGCAAAGGCCACCTCCTCCGGTTCGCGCGTGCTCACAAAATCCAGGGGTATCGTCTGTACGCGCACCGCCGGCGTCATCGAGCAGCGGTTACGCGCCCTGAGCACCACCTCGTACTGCCCCGGAAGCGCATACGTGTGGGTCGGGTTAATGGCCGTACTGCTGCTGCCGTCGCCAAAATTCCATTCGTAAGTCTCGGCCATTGTGCTGGTATTGGTGAACGTTACCGTAGCCTGGTTGGCCGCCCAGGAAAAGTTGGCTGATGCCATTCCGAACACAAACACCGGATAAGTGGCCGTATCGGCCCGGCTGGCATTAGAGACAATAAGCTGCACCTGCCGCAGCCCCGGCACCATGAAGCGCACGTCATGAGGGCCAGGGCCAGTGGCTGAGGCAGCCGGTTGCGCCCCTGTGCCGAACGTCCACCGATAGGTGTGATTGGCATTGGCCGGTGCCGTCCAGAAGCGCACCGTATCTACGACCCGACAGAGCGTATCGGCTGAGGCAAAAATCATTGCCCGTGGTGTTGAGGTATCGCTTTCCACTATGCCGATGTTGTCTAAAAAGAGGTTGTTGCCGTAGTCGTTCACCCCGGTAAATCGGAGAATGATGACGCGGCCTTTGAAATCGTCTAAAGGTATGCTTGCCTGCCTCCAGTGGCTGGCACTGGTGGGTGAAAAAGCATTTGTTGCCTGTGGGCGGGTAGCCAGGCTTGTCCCTCCGCGCGCCCACAAGACAATGGGCGAGGCGCTCAGGTCGCAATCCGGAAACGCCTCTACGCGCAAGCTGTCCGAAAATTCTGAAGAATATGGAGCGTAGGCCCAATAGAAGACCAATCGTGCATCCGGCAACTGCCCTAAATCTACCGGCGGCAGGTACAAGTAGTCCTCCTGATTATCAGCCGGATAGCTGAAAAAGTTCATGAATACCGCCGACGTGAGCTGGCCGTCCGGGCCGGTAACAGTAGAGGAAAAGCGACGCCAGGTAATTTCATTGTCGGGGTTTATGACCGCCCACCCCGGCGGGGGGAAAGCCGGGCCGTCGAAGTTCTCGGTAAAGTAAACGCCTTTGGGCTCTACCACTGCCTGAAAACGCAGTGTTAGCGTATCGTTGAAAAAGAAGGTCTCCGGAGCAAATGTCGTCCATACCCGCAGCTGATATTGGCCGTTCTCGGCCAGCGTAAGGGGCGTTGAGAAGGTAAAATCCAGGCTTTGTCCCGGAGCCAATTCGGGCAAAGGTTCTGCTATTGGCGATCGGTCATTCAGCTGGTAATGGATAAGCGCCCCTGCTGCCGGTAGCGTACCTTCGTTAGCTACGCGCACCTGCACGGGCCAGGTCGTCGGCCCACAGGCAATTTGCGACTCAATTTCAGCCTTCGTAGGCGATAGCCATTCGCGTAGCGCCAGATCGTGCGGCTGAGCGCATTCGAGCAAGCCACCCGACCAGGATACCGCAACCGCCCGACGCCCCGCCAACCCAAAGGGTGTGGAGGCGCGCACCGAAAACCACAACTCCTGACCCGTGTTCGCAATCGGCAGCGTAGCCCGAGGCGTCGTTGATGTTTTTGTAATTTCCATGTACTTTTCACCCAGCACATAGACGTCGTACTGCAAGGTATCGTTTACCGGCGTCCAGGAGAGTGTTACCGAGTCTAAGCACACGCGCTCGACTTTCACATTGGCCGGCACGCCCACAATACTCACTGGAAACGCCGACATATCGCTTTGGGCACCGCGCGACACGCGCACCCTGACCTGGTGGCTGATCACATCAGGCACACGCCAGTCGTGCATACGCCTGTCACCATTCAGGGCTTCGATAGGCAGCCACGTTTGGCCATCGTCCAAGGAATAATGCAGTAAAAAAGGTTCTGCTGTGCCGAAGGCATCCCATTGAATACGGCAGGTGTCGCCCGGCGCCAGGCCTTCACCGCCAGCGGGATACACCAACTTGAGGCTATCGTAGAGGAACTCCCAGGTAAGGTAGTACGACTGGGGCCCAAGCGGCACCTCAAAGCCCTGAACATGTACGAGGTAATCTCCTGGAGCCGGGTCAGTTAGCGCCACTTGCTCAACGTTATTAAGCGAGTCGCGACCGGGTTTGGCCGGCGCATTCAGTGCAGTGGCGTTAGGCGTTGGGTCGAGTATCCAGGGTTGATAAGTTGTTCCGTCTGGCCCCTTCACTTGTAGGTCCAAGTCGTTGATAAGCGCGCGGGGGGTGCCGGCTTCGGCAGGTGGGTCGGCCCAATAGAGCAAGATACGCGCCTGGCGCACGTTGGGCGGAATGGTTAGCGTATGAGTCGAGGCCGCCTGATGGTCGGTCTGCGCGCGCAGCCAGCGCTTTTCCGTTAGAAGGCGATAGGCGCGCCAGGCATTAACCAGACCGAAGCCGAACTGAAAGTCAGGCCCAGGGTTGCCCAGGTCGTTAGCTGTGTTCAATAAGGCAGCCTTTAGCAGGGCAGCTGGAGGTTCTTCACCATTAAAATGCTCTCGATAGGCCTGCGTCAGCTGGGCCATAACGCCAGCGACGCCTGGAGCGGCAGCAGATGTTCCACCGAAGGTCTGGTAGGTGTTATTATGCGAGGTAGAGCCTTGCCCTTGCCCATGAGCCGCCAGGTCGGGCTTCAGGCGTCCGTCGTGTACAGGGCCTCGGCTAGAGGTAGTGAGTAGCGTACCATCGGCACGCAGATTGGCCACGGCGATAGCATTTTTGGCGACTTTGTGCCCGCCCGTGATGTTCCCCCAGCCCGGGCCAGCGCCATAGTTGCAGTTGGAAGAGCCATCGTTGCCCGCCGAGAAGACATGCATCAGTGTGGGAAACTGAAAAAGCTGATTTTCCACCGTCTGCGCTGAGAGAGTGTAGCCGGCGTTGCAGCCATCGCTGTAAGAGGTGTTCGTAAGGGTAGCATTGCGGTCGGTGTGCAAAGCCAGAGTGGCATCCTGAAAGCTGGCCCGATAGCGCAATGTGTAGATATGGGCGCCGGCGGCCATGCCGCGCATGCGCGGGTTGAGGTTGCCCGCTCCGCCCAGGATGCCGGCAACGCCATCGCCGTGCGTGCCATTGAAGCCATCGTCGCCCGAAAACCAGTCGGTGTAGCGCCCCTGAAAATCAATGTGTGGCCCCACGGGCCCGTCATCGCGCACCACTACAGACACCCCCGTACCGTCGTATTTGCGCCCTATGGGCGAGTCCATGTCCAACAGTCCAGCGCGGTGCAGCGACCGACCGTTTATGTCTTCAGGCGCTGGAGGAGGAGGCAGCAGCTCCAAATAACGCACGAAAGGTAACGCCGCTACCGCCACCAAATCAGCCTGCCGCACGCGCAAATGTAAAAAGCCATTCTGATTGCCTTCTTCCACTACGTCATACCCCAACGCTCGCAAATGGACTGCCACCTCCGAAAGGCGCACCTGCGGATATACCTGTGCATACAGGTGTACGTGCTCACTATCCACTGCCCAGGCGCCGTAGGGTTTTTCTTTCAGGTTGGCATTCATCTTTTCCTCCGGCAGCGGCACCCACACGCGGCGGGCGTTGACGAGCGACAGCCGCTTTTCATCAAAACCCTCCGGCAAAGCAACTAAATAGGTGCTCCGCGAGATGTAACTGATAAACCGAACGCCCTCCGCCTCCAGCACCGCTCGCGCTCGCGACGACGGCAGCGGATCGCACCAGACGCGGCGATAGCGGTAGCCTCTGGTGAGCGCTTCCGCCTCCACCCCGGACGCCACAGCCTCATTTTGGGAACGATTCTTGTCGGGCATAGCACCTGCAATATCGTTGGCCTGAGGGCTTAAAGGCATTTGCTGAGCCTGCAGCACGCTGCAAGCATTCCACCACAAGAGAAAAAGAAAAAAAATACGCATAGCCAGCCTTTTTACAACCTGGATAGGGATACCACTGTTTTTCATGATGAATATAGAAAGCTAAAATGCGTGTATTCGTTGCCACCCTGCATGCATCTGAATGCCATAAATAACAAAAACGTTAATTCATCCGTACGTACATCCTCCGCGCCATACCTTTAGCGCTCCTAATATTGGAAAGAAATGATACCAGCATATGTGTGGGTCGGGTTTGTGGCCTTGATTTTAGTGCTGATGGCCGTCGACCTGGGAGTCCTTAACCGCAAGGCGCATACACCCACTGCTCGCGAGGCGCTTTTCTCTACGGCCATCTGGGTCAGTTTAGCCCTGTTATTCAACGTCTTCGTTTACTTTGCTTACGAATACAAGTGGTTCGGCTTAGGGCTTTTTGCCCATGAACCCATGGGTGGGCGCGAAGCGGCAATTAAATACCTGACGGCTTACCTGCTTGAGGAGTCCCTGAGCATGGACAACCTCTTTGTCATGGCTCTGGTATTCGCCCAGTTTCGGGTGCCGAAAGATTATCAGCATCGCGTGCTCTTCTGGGGTATTCTGGGGGTACTGGTATTTCGGGGGTTGCTTATCGGCACAGGTTTGGCTTTGGTGCACTATTTCACCTGGCTGTTCTACATTTTCGGCGCGCTCCTGCTGTGGTCGGCCTACAAAATGTGGCGCAGCGGCGAGGCTGTGGAGGACACGCCTTCTGACCATGGCGTTACGCGCTTTATTCGGCGTTTTTACCCCGTCAGCAGCCATTATGACGGCGGGCGGTTTTTCACCGTAGAAAATGGCCGACGTGCCGTTACACCGCTATTCGTAGCACTGCTGGTCGTTGAAACGAGCGACATCATGTTCGCCTTCGACTCAGTACCCGCCGTTTTTTCCATCACCACTGACCCTTTCTTGGTCTTCTCTTCCAACATCTTCGCCATTCTGGGGCTGCGCTCGCTGTTCTTCGTGCTGTCGAACATGCTCGACCGCTTCGCTTACCTCAATTATAGCATGATCGCCATCCTGACGTTCATCGGCGTGAAAATGATGCTGCTGCCCCTGCACGTTCACATCCATGAGCTGGTTTCCCTGGGTATCATCGTCGTGCTTCTGGCTGTGGGCGTAAGCGCCTCTCTTCTCAAACCCACTCCCAGCGAACCCGACCCGGACAGCAGCACTCCTCCCCCTACCGAAAATGGCCTGTCCGAAAAACCGCCGTTTTCTGTCCAAAACGTACCGCTAAAACAGGAAATCTCGCAAGCCTCGAAATTTTAACATCCCGCCCTATTGCCCACTAACCCAAAGCGCCTATTTTTGTCCTTGCCTATCGCGGTAAAGCGCCGTCGTTATGGCTGTGCCAGCGTTTTTCCAAACTCACATCTATACCTTGTTCAATTCCTTTTGCCATGCGACACGAGGAAAAAAGCAAAAAAGATGCGCGTTACTTTGACGAACGCACCTCCACCAACCACAAGTCCTCGCACAAAAAGAAAAAACTCAAGCCCGTAGAAAAAGTGAAGTACCGCTTAAAGGCGTACTCCGACGACGAAGAAGCGTAACTAACCACTGCACGACTACCCTACCCTGTCCCACTCGCCGCAAGTTATCTGCTGACTTGCGGCGTTTTTCGTTTTTCCACAGGTTACCTCCACACGCCAGACTGCATTAAGGGCCAAAACACATCCGACATGAAGCACATCCGCATCTTTGCCCTGATGATTTTTGTAGCAGCAAGCGCCCCTATCGCACAGGGGCAATCGTATAAAACCGCCGGTGGCATCCGCATAGACAACGGCCTGAACCTCACGCTCAAACAACACATCGCCGACGGTTGGGCTGCTGAGGGCATCTTGCATACCTCCATCGGCTCGCGCGACCTCGGCGCTACCCTGCTGGCCGAAAAACACCACCGTATCCTTTTCCGAGGCCTCAACATCTACTACGGTGCTGGCGCACACTATTACTGGCAAAACGAACCGCTGCGCCAGGACGCCCCCTACGCCGAAAACATTTACGGTGCCTCCTTCATCGGTGGCGCTGAAGTGTCGCTGGGCCGCATCAATGTCTCCATAGACTGGAAGCCAGAGCTGCACCTCAATGGCGGTGGCTTCGACTGGAATGGTTCGGCCATCTCGGTGCGCTACATCCTGGCCAAGCGCGAACGCCGCACTGTGCGCGACTGGAAGGTGTGGGACGACCTGGGCATGCGAAAACAAGACACCAAAAAATCACGCCGCAATTCCAGAGACCAGCGCTCCTCGAAGTGGTTTTAATAACCAGCGATATTTTGCTGACGGGCAGCGTCCGAAGGGCTGGGGAAACCCTTCGGACGCTACTGCATTTTAGCGCACCACAGCCATGCGCCGGCTGAAAGGCAGGCCCATAGACGTCATGAGTTCGAGGGTGTAAATGCCCGCAGGTAGTTGCGTCGTATTCAGGCGCAGATCTCCTTCAGCGTCAGGCCAGGGCTGTTCGAGGGCCAACTGGCCCGCAGCACTCCACAGCCGCACGCGCTGTGGACGCGGGCCACCCATCCAACGCACCTGCACGTGGTCGGTAGCCGGATTCGGGCTGATGCGCACCACCGGATGCTGAGGTTCCGGCAACGTGCTCACCGGGCCAGTCAGGCGCAGCAGCTGCAGGCCATTTTGCATATCACCGGCGATGATGGTGCCCGACGGCAACCAGGGGTAATTGCCCCAACAGCCGTAGTAGGTGTTGTAACTCGTATTTTGCGGGTGCGTATCGTAATAGGCCACCAGCTTGGGCTCCACCGGGTTGCTGATGTCATAAACCAGCAGACCATCCTCGTACTGCGAATTAAACAGCAAGTTATCTTTAATATAGACGTTATGCGGAATGGCGTTGTACGTACCGGCCGGCAGGAAAGGGTCGAGAAACGTTGTCCGGATGACCAGGTCGTTATCTGCTATGCCTGCCAGGTCCAGCACTATCACCGGGCGGCCAGAGGGGATTTCTTCCGTCAGATAGGCATAGCGCCCATCGGTCGAAAGCCAGCTGTTGTGATGATAGCCGCCCGTGGGCGAAAGGCTGGCAATGGTTCTGGGCGTATCCACGCCGGCATTTCGGCAGTCGTAGATGAAATAGCCGTCGAAACCGCAAGAGGCGTACACCGTATCGCCGCGCACATAGGAGTCGTGGATGTAGCCACCCGGCAAAGCGTAGGTCCCTATTAGGGTGGGCTTGTCCGGGTTCTGACTTACATCCAGGATGGCCAATCCTCCAAACGCGATGTTGGAGCCGTTCAGGTAGATGCGCCCCGACGAGGTATCCAGAGTAATGGTGTGCGCGCTGCGGAAAATCTGGTTGCTGAAATACGTCTGCACAATCGTATCGGGCGCCCTCGAAAAGTCCAGAATCATCAGCCCTTCCGAAGTAGCATCTGAGACGGCATAGACGCGATTTTTATACGATTTAAACTCGCGCCACACCGTGTTGGTCTGGCCCTCAAATTTGCCCACCAGTTCTGGTTGCGTGGGCGTGGTAACGTCGAAGACCAGCACATGGCGCGCGCCGCCCAGAATAGCGTACTCGCGACCATTGACGGCCAGCCCCCAGCAGCCGCTGTAACGAACTTTGAGGTTACCCGGCGAAGCGATGGGCAGCGTAGTGTCGTGCCATTGCGCCAGCCGGATCATGTTGAGCGAGTCCTGAGCAAAGGCCGAAGACACACTAAGGACGAAAAACAGGGAGAGGGTCTGGATGTGGAATAACATACTGAGGCGAAATGTTTTTGGTCAAGAACGCCGCTACTTTTGCTGCACAAAAGCAACCCGAACGCGCGGCTCGAGCATCACGAAAAGCGCAACGAAGCCAAAGTGTTCCGATGCGCCGCCAAAGTAAGAGACGATATGCTATACCTATCCAGACTTTTTGCTTTAATGTTCATTTTGAGCGAAGTTTCCCTTTTTACGCTCCAGGCCCAGAAGTACAGCAATGAGTTTCTGGCTATTGGCGTCGGCGCCCGCGCCCACGGCATGGCCGGCGCACAAACGGCCTTGGTGGGCGACATCACGGCCGCTTACTGGAACCCCGCTGGCCTAGCTGAAATCCGCGCTCCCTTCCAGGTGGCTGCCATGCACGCTGAATGGTTCGTCGGCGTAGCACAATACGACTATATCGGCTTTGGCAAAGCCCTTAACCGCGACCAGCGCTCCTTCCTGGCGCTATCGGTCATTCGGCTGGGCATTGACAACATCCCCTACACCATCAACTTAGTCAATCCCGACGGCTCTGTTAACTACGACAACGTCTCTTCCTTCTCCGCCGCCGACTACGCCCTTATGGGCAGCTATGCGCGCCAACTCGGCAACCCGGCCCTTACCTTGGGCGGCACGGTCAAAGTCATCCGCCGCATCATCGGCTCCTTCGGCGGCTGCTGGGGCTTCGGCGCCGACCTCGGCCTGCAATACCGCAAAAACGGCTGGATGCTCGGCGTCATGGGCCGCGACCTGACCACCACCTTCAACGCCTGGTCGTTCACCCTCACCGAACGCGAAAAACAGGTCTTCCAGCAAACCGGTAACGAACTGCCCACCGGTGGCACCGAAATCACCCGACCTCGATTCATCCTCGGCGCAGCACGCCAGCTGCGGTTGGGCGAAAAAACCACCCTCTTACCGGCATTCGACTTAGATATCACCACCGACGGCCGCCGAAACACCCTGCTACGCACCTCCGCCATCAGCGCCGACCCGCGCCTCGGCATCGAAGCCAACTACGACCAGACCGTCCAACTCCGCCTCGGCATAGGCAACTTCCAGTACATCCGCAAAGACTTTAACCCCAACGAAGAACGCCTCACCTTCCAGCCCAACTTCGGCATCGGACTGCGGCTGGGACGCCTCCAATTAGACTACGCCTTAACCGACATCGGCAACTTCTCCCAGGTGCTCTACTCCCACATTTTTTCGGTACGTGCAGACTTCAAAGAACGCGCCTCTACTCCTTCGCCCAATGAGCCAAATCTGTAAACGAAGACGAAAGACTCTTCCTTCGCGTTTCCTGAGCAAACGTGCTGAGGCGACACGTCCTGGTTGGTGTGTCGCTTCGTAAAGTTATAGAGCCCAAGAGCCTCCTACCGCACCGACTAACGCATGATGCTCTGTTTTTTTTCTATGCATTTGGAAAATTCTATTGGGTAACCGTACCTTTGCGTTCGTTTTCGGCGAAAGGGACGCCGGACGTTTCATTATCACCTGATTTAGAACAAGTTAAAAAGGAATCGCCTCGTTTTTTTATGCCAACTATCAACCAGCTGGTACGCAAAGGCCGCGAGAAAGTGGAGTACAAAAGTAAATCGCGCGCCTTAGAGGGCAACCCTCAGCGCCGTGGCGTGTGCACGCGCGTTTACACCACAACGCCTAAAAAGCCTAATTCGGCACTGCGCAAAGTGGCCAAGGTGCGTTTGACTAACCAGATCGAAGTCATTGCCTACATTCCAGGCGAAGGCCACAACCTTCAGGAGCACTCTATCGTGCTGGTGCGCGGTGGTCGTGTGAAGGACTTGCCGGGTGTGCGCTACACCATCGTGCGCGGCGCTTTAGACACCGCTGGCGTCAACAACCGCAAGCAAAGCCGTAGCCGCTACGGTACCAAACGACCGAAGAAATAAACCAGTTCATCGAGAACAAATATCATTTTCTTATACCAATTGATTTAGTATGCGCAAACACAAACCGAAACCTCGAGTATTGGCTCCCGATCCGCGCTACAACGACGAGATGGTTACCCGTTTCGTCAATCACATGATGTGGGAGGGCAAGAAGAGCGTTGCGTTTCGAATCTTTTACGATGCCTTAGACCTCGTAAAAGCACGCACCAACGAGGACGAGTTGCAGGTGTGGAAAAAAGCGCTCAACAACGTCATGCCTCAAGTGGAGGTACGCAGCCGACGCATCGGCGGCGCCACCTTCCAGATTCCGACGGAGCTGCCCGCCAACCGCAAGGTGTCCATTGGCATTAAATGGCTTATCCGCTACGCCCGTGCCCGCTCGGGCAAAGGCATGGCCGAAAAACTGGCGGCCGAAATCATTGCCGCCAGCAAAGGCGAAGGCAACGCCGTTAAGAAGCGCGAAGACACGCACAAAATGGCCGAGTCCAACCGCGCTTTCGCTCACTTTAGAGTGTAAGCAAGCGCTCCGTTCCACAGCCTGCCGTTGAAAAAAACCGGAGTGCCGTCTGCGCAATTTTACCTCCGGTTTTTTCGACGGTTTTGCTGTTTTAATCCTCAAGCTGACGCACGCTTTTTGAAAGGCAATCCAAATTAACAAAAACTTAATGGCCGCTTAATCCGAAATAATTTTCGATACGGCACTTGAAACTTCATTGAAAGCAAATTTTTGCAAAATCATCCGTTTTAGCCCTCTGCCTGCCAGCAAGGGCCGCTATTCGGAAAAACTCATCACCTAACTACACGTACTTTTACCATGGCAAAGGACCTGCGGTTCACCCGAAATATCGGCATTGCCGCCCATATTGACGCTGGTAAGACCACCACTACGGAGCGCATCCTCTACTACACAGGCGTAACGCACAAGATCGGCGAAGTGCACGAAGGCGCCGCCACCATGGACTGGATGGAGCAAGAGCAGGAGCGCGGCATCACCATCACCTCCGCCGCCACCAAGTGCACCTGGGAAGTAGAGGGGCAGAAATACGACTTCAACATCATTGACACGCCCGGCCACGTGGACTTTACCGTAGAGGTCAACCGCTCGCTGCGCGTGCTCGACGGTTTGATTTTCCTCTTTTCGGCCGTGGACGGCGTAGAGCCGCAGTCTGAAACCAACTGGCGTTTGGCCGACAATTACAAGGTGCCGCGCATCGGCTTCGTCAACAAGATGGACCGCGTGGGCGCCGACTTCTTCAATGTCGTTAAGGACATGAAAGCCAAGTTGGGTGCCAATGCAGTGCCGCTGCAAGTGCCCATTGGCGCAGAAGATAGCTTCAAAGGCGTCGTGGACTTAGTTACCAACCAGGCCATTATTTGGAACGAGCACGATATGGGCATGACCTATCAGGTAGTACCTGTGCCTGCTGACCTGGTGGACACCGTTCAGGAATACCGGCAGAAGCTGATTGAAGAAATCGCCACCTACGACGACACACTCCTGGAGAAGTTTTTTGAAGACCCAGACTCGATCACTATCCCCGAAATGCGCGCCGCCATTCGTGCTGCTGTCTGCGACATGAAGATGACGCCGGTGATGTGTGGTTCGGCATATAAAAATAAAGGTGTACAGGCCTGCTTAGACGCCGTATGTTATTACCTGCCTTCGCCCATTGACATCGAGGCCGTCAAGGGTACAGATCCGCGCACCGACGCCGAAATTTCGCGCAGGCCCACAGTGGACGACCCCTTCTGCGCACTGGCGTTCAAAATCGCCACGGATCCCTTCGTGGGTCGCCTGTGCTTTATTCGCGTGTATTCGGGTCAGTTGGATGCCGGCTCCTACGTACTGAACACGCGTACCAACTCGAAAGAGCGCATCAGCCGCCTGTATCAGATGCACGCGAACAAGCAAAACCCGATTGACCGCGTTGAGGCCGGAGACATCGCTGCTGCCGTAGGCTTTAAAGACATCCGCACCGGTGACACGCTGTGCGACCTGGAAGCTCCCATTGTGCTGGAGAGCATGGTATTTCCCGAGCCGGTTATCGGTCTGGCCATTGAACCCAAGACACAAAAAGACCTGGATAAACTGGGTATGGCTCTGGCCAAACTGGCTGAAGAGGACCCCACTTTCCGTGTGCAGTACAATGAAGAGACCAACCAGACGGTCATCTCTGGTATGGGTGAACTGCACTTAGAAATCATCGTGGACCGCCTGCGCCGCGAATTCAAGGTAGAATGCAACCAAGGCGCCCCACAGGTAAACTATAAAGAGGCGCTGACCACTACCGTTACGCACCGCGAACGCTTGAAGAAGCAGACGGGTGGTGCCGGTCTGTTTGCCGAAATAGAATTTGAACTTGGCCCGGCCGATCCGGCGTTTTTGGAGAGCGAAGACTTCAAGAGTGGACGCAAAAAACTGCAGTTTGAGTGGGGCATTGTGGGCGGCGCTATTGATAAAAACTACATCAAGCCCATCACCGATGGCTTCACGAAAATGATGAGCCAGGGCGTATTGGCCGGCTACAACATTGACTCCATGAAAGTACGCGTCATTGATGGTATGATGCACCCTGTGGACTCTAAGCCCATTGCCTTCGAACTCTGCGCCCAGGAAGGCTTCCGCCAGGCAGCACCTAAGTGCAAGCCGCAAATTATGGAGCCTATCATGAAACTTGAGGTCATCACTCCGGAAGAGTATGTCGGCCCTGTTATCGGAGATCTCAACCGCCGCCGCGGTATGCCCAAAGGCCAGGAAACCCGCGCCGGTGGTGCTATTGCCATCCAGGCTGAGGTGCCGCTGTCAGAAATGTTTGGTTATGTAACAGCCTTGCGCACACTTACCTCAGGCCGAGCCTCCTCAACAATGGAGTTCTCACACTATGCGCCTGCGCCTGAAAACATTGCCAAGCAGGTGATTGAAAAAGCACGCGGAACAGGCAAGAACTAAGCCGATCACTTCTCTTCTTGGTATCCATCAGGCCCACCACCTTCTTGAATTTTCAAGAAAGTGGGCTTGTTGCTAATATTGACTAAAATCATCGCTCAAAAAACTCAGACCGTTCTTTACTTTTGTGCCTGAGAAATTCGGTCTGGTTTTTGGCTTTAATCCATTCCATCAACCACTTAACAACAAATCCGTATGTCTTACATGAAAAACATGAACACGTTAAAGTTGTGGCTCCTGCTGCTGCTTGGGAGCGTCTTAGCGGTTGTATCCTGCCGCCGCAATGAGGTGGAACAGCCGCGAAAACTGGCCCGCGAATTCGACAGCGAAGTCTATCTGCGCTGGAATGATGTGTTCCTGGAGATTGACCGCTATGCTGTTGGATACCGCCCGGGTCCTGTTCCTCATGCTTTGGGCTATATGGGGTTCGCTGCCTATGAGGCTATTGTGCCTGCTATACCGGAGCTTAACAGCTTGGCACGTTTGTATCCGGAGCTACAAATGCCTAAGTTTGATGAAAGCCTTGAATACCATTGGCCAGCGGTGGTTAATGAAGTCTACGGTTTTCTGATGAAGCGCTTCTTCTTCCATATGGAGAATAGCCACTCGGATGAGTTTGCCAAGATTGAACGTACCCGCCGTATTCTATATTCTAAATTTGCTGAAGAGACAACGCCTGAAATTTTGGAGCGTTCGGTGCAGCGTGGTATCGAAGTGGCCCGCGCCTTTTACGAATGGGAACGCACCGACCCGGCGGCACACAATGCCTTTTTGAATCCGCAGCCCGACTACAATGCTCCCAAAGGCCCGGGCTTCTGGGAGCCGACCGTACCTGACTTCACGCGAGCGCTCTTCCCATTCTGGGGTCAGGTGCGCACGTTCGCTCTTCGCGAAGAGGAGCAGATATGCCCGCCGCCCATCCCCTACAGCGAGCACCCACTCTCTCTGTTCTTTAACCAGGGTATGGAGGTCTATCTGACGGTGAAAAACATCGAAGAAAATGGTCCGGGTGCCTATGAGCAACGCTGGCTGGGCGAATTCTGGAGCGACGACATCCTCGGCCTTACGTTCTCGCCGCCAGCGCGTCCGATTGCTATAGCCAACCAGGTAGCCGCTGCCGAAAAATTGAATCTGGCCGAAGCAGCCGAATTATACGCCAAGATGGGTATGGCCCTTAACGATGCTAGTGTAGCGCTCTGGAACTCTAAATATGTCTATTCGTTGGAACGCCCGGTGTCGTATATCCGCCGCGTCATTTCCCAGCACTACCCGGATGCTGCCAACTGGCTGACTATTCTGAACAACCCAGTGGATGGCTTTGAAGGGGTTACGCCGGCCTTCCCTGCATATCCGTCTGGGCACGCAGGCTTCGGCAGTGCAGGTGCTAAAATTCTCTCCTCGCTGTACGAATACAACGATCGCCGTCCGGGCACATATAGTTTCACCGACCGCTGCCACATTTATCGGACCGAATTCAACGGTACGCCGCGCACGCTGGCCTCTTTCTATGATTTCGCCTTTGAAAACGCCTACTCGCGTGTGCCGCTAGGCGTGCACTTCCGCATGGACTGCGACGCCGGGATTCGAATGGGCGAATTGGCTGCTCAGCGCATCTTAGAACTGCCCTGGAAGCGACGCTAAACAGCGCGCGCCCAAGATTTTATTTGCAAAAACCCTCGCGGTCAGTCCGACCACGAGGGTTTTTTGTCGCCATGCTTGAGACAGGGTTACCCCAAGCAAGGCTTCCATTACTGAATGGCCTTTTCTAGAAAAAGCCTCTCCGCCCCCCAGTGCCCTCCGTGATCAGAGAAACTCCAAAATGCGCCGTGCTGCACGCTCCGAAGCGCCCGGGCCACCCAGACGCCTGCGCAGCTCGCGGTAGCCCTCTCGTATTACCTCTGCCTGGGCGGGTTGCAAAATATCGTCAAGTGCCTGACGCAGCGAGGGTGTGTTCATATGGTGCTGGATCAGCTCGCGTACTAACGGCCGCTCCAACACCAGGTTGACTAAGGAGATATATGGCACGCGCACAACACGCCGGGCAATGGCGTAAGAAATCGAACTACCCGCATAACAGACCACCTGGGGCACCCCCAAGAGCGCCGTCTCCAGCGTGGAAGTGCCCGATTTGACCAAAGCGGCCTGAGCGCGTTGGAGCACGCCGTAGGTGTCGCCTACCACCAGCTCTACTTGCGGATAGCCGGCAAGATACGCCCGATACAGGGCCTCTGGCAGTGAAGGAGCCGCCGCTACTACAAACTGATAACTGGAAAAAAACGGCGTTACCGAAAGCATAACGGGCAAGATGCGCCGCACTTCCTGCTGACGGCTTCCGGGCAGCAAGGCAATGACGCCGCTGTGGCACGGCTGTGCTACCTGCGGTATAACATCCAGAAGGGGATGGCCCACCCACGTGGCCTGTACACCGTATTGCCGATAGAAATCGGTCTCAAACGGCAAGATGACCAGCATCTGATCCACATCGCGCCGGATGGCGCGCACGCGCGAAGCATGCCAGGCCCACAACTGGGGCGAAATGTAGTACACGACCCGAAACCCGCGCTTTTTGGCCCAGCGGGCAATACGCAGATTAAAGCCCGGATAGTCAATCAATACCACTGCATCGGGCTGAAAGGCCTCGATGTCGCGCTGGCAAAAGTGCAGATTACGCCAGATGGTACGGAGGTTTTTGGCTACTTCCCAAAAACCCATAAACGCCAGGTCGCGGTAGTGCTTCACTACTGTTGCCCCGGCATCCGCCATGCGGTCGCCGCCCCAGGCCCGGCAGACAATATCAGGTCGCAGGGCGCGCAGCGCCTTGATGAGGTTGGAGCCATGCAAATCGCCCGAGGCTTCGCCGGCAATCAAGTACAGTCTGGTGGTCACTGCTAATTCTGTTTTGCGCGCCCGTAGCGCTCGAAGCGCATTTGCCACACGCCCAGCATGGCTTCGCGCACGATGCGCAACGACATTTTGGACTGTCCTTTTTCGCGGTCTTTAAAGATGATGGGCACCTCGCGCAAGCGGAAGCCCAGCGAATAAGCCGCATATTTCATGGCTATCTGGAAAGCGTAGCCGACGAAGCGAATTTTATCTAAGTCAATGGCTTCCAGCACCTGCCGGCGGTAGCAGATAAAGCCAGCCGTAGGGTCAGCCACAGGCATCCATAGAATGAGGCGTGTGTACAGCGAGGCTCCTCTCGAGAGCAAAATGCGGTCGAGCGGCCAGTCTTTCAGCCCTCCCTGGCGCACATAACGAGAGCCAATGGCTACATCGGCTTCACTCCGGCAAACTTCAAGCAAACGCGGCAAGTCGTTTGGGTTGTGCGAAAAATCGGCATCCATTTCAAAGAAGTAATCGTAGCCGCGTGCGAGGCCCCATCGGAAGCCGGCGATGTAGGCGGTGCCTAAGCCCAGCTTGCCTGAGCGGCTGAGCAAATGCACTTGCTGCGGGAGTTCCTTTTGCAGGGCTTGCACCACTTGTGCTGTTCCATCCGGTGAGCCGTCGTCCACGACGAGCACGTGGAAGTCATCCGGCTGCTGGAGTACTGCACGGATGATAGCCTCAATATTTTCGCGTTCGTTGTACGTAGGGATAATGACCAGACTGGGCATGTGTTCAGGGAGGCGCTTTTTTGGATACACGTCATGCCCAGCTCATAGGGCAAAAGCAATAGCAAAAGCCAGCAGGGAAATGATGAGACCGTACATGAAAATGTTGTAGCAGATGCTCAGATAGTGATACTTTTTAGCCAGTACAATGCCCAGAAAATAGAGGTCGCGGCTCATGGAGCTGTACAGGAAGTCCGGGTCTCGGAGCATTTCGTTGATGCCCCACTGGAAGTCTTCTAGAGGCATGCTATGGAAGTTACCGAAGAAGAGCAAATTGGCCTTGCGCTGGCGGATGTCCTCGCGGGTAAACTTGCCTTCGGTTACTTTGGGTCGTGTGCTCAGGGTGGCAAAGATCATAGAGCCTAAGCATGTGGCCAACAGCAGTCCGCTGGGTATAGCAAGTTTAAGGTTGACGTGGCCGCTACTGTCCATGAGTTTGGGCACCAAATTGGACACCAGGATGGAGATAACGATGGCGTTGACAGAGAGCATCAAGTTGGCTTTGCTGTCGGCCATGGCGCTCAGGTTGGTGTGCGTGCGGTAAGTGGTGCGGTACATGGTCTCCACGCCACGGCCGAAACGAGCCATTTTAAGTTCAGCCTCACTTTCCTGCAGCACCTTTTTGAGGTCATTGGGGCCGTCGGTATCTTCTAAGAGTGCAATTTCATCCATTGTGAGCGGGCGCTCGGGGTTGAGGCGGCGCTTTTGTTTGATGAGTTGCTGGATGTGTTTGGCTTTCCGTTTGTTGAACAGCGCGCGGGCGGCTTCGGTGTGGTATTCGTGAGTGAGCATAAAGTTCAATTCAAATTCTACCCACGCCTTGTCGTCGGTAAATTCCTGGCGCGTTAGGGCGAATTCCTGGCGCAGTTTGCTGTTGCGTTCCCAGTAAGATTTCATGCCCAGATGGCTCAGGTCGGCGTCGCAGATGATTTGTTCCAGCAGGTCTTTGGGTTGCTGAGGTATTTTGGTGGCCAGAATGCAGCGCAGGATGACTTGTAGGTCTTCGTTCGGTATTTTTTCTTTCAGGAAGGCCTCCGCAATGGTACAGCTGCGTTCTTCGTGGCCTTCAGGGCCTTGTGCGTACCCGGTGTCATGGAACCACGTGGCCAATACGAGCAGATCGGTCTGATGCGCCTCCAACTGGCAGGCTTCCGCCAGCATCTTGACGGCCGCCACGGTCTGCACCGTGTGTTCCAGGTCGTGGAACAC
>CALJPQ010000011.1 GCA_937980645.1 uncultured Saprospiraceae bacterium
GCCACCCAGCAGGCCACTAGCAAACACATAGGCAGCACCGCCAGCCAGACCGCTCAGGTCGGCGCGGAAAGAGGCCACCACGTTCGGGTCGCCCGTGGCACGAATAGCGAAGTCGTACTTCGCCGGTGGCAGGCTCAGGTAGGGCGTGAATCTATCATAGGGCAAATTCTCAATCACATTAGTAGCGACAAAAACGGCGTCCACATCCACCGCCGGCGCGTTGGGGGAACCGTGCAGCACAGCGATATCCACCGTGGCCGTCGTGTCAGAAGCTTCGCGCGCATCGTCGTTGATGTTCAGGTCGAATGGCCGGCTCAGGTCGCCCAGAATACCGGAGGCCGTAACGATGTACGTCTTGCCGTTTTCCAGATTTACCGTGAACGTAGCGATAGCGTCGTCAGCAGAAGCGCTATTAGCAGGCGCGATGCCTAAGTCAATGTCCACTTCGGCAGGTACGAAAATGAACGGTGTAGCTGTACGGAATTCAAAGTCGTCAATCAATAAAGCATCGTTGGCATACACGTCCACCGTCGGAGCGATGGCGTTATGGATTACTTGCACGCGCGCCACAGGCGAAGCAGGCAGTTCTACCACCGCACCACCGGCCGTAACGGCATAGAGGCCGAAGGCAGGCGCGCCGCCCAGCAGGCCACTGGCCATGACGCGAATAGCCTGCCCGGCAAGCCCCGTCAGGTCAGCCAGATAAGTCTGCACAATCACGTTGGTACCGGCCGGCTTGATATCTAAGTAATACACCCCGGGATCCACCGACAGGTACGGCGTGAACTTGCTATAGGCCAGATTGGAGACAATCTTGCTGCCCGTACGCACGACTACATCCACTGGCGGGGCATCGGGCGAGCCATGCAGCACGTTCACGTCCACCTTGTTCGGGTTGCCGGCAACCTCAAGGGCTTCGTCGTCCACAAGCAGCGTGAACGGTGTGTTTGGGTCGCCCACTAAGCCAGAGGCCGTAACGGCATACGTCTTGCCCGACTCCAGCGTCAGGTTGAACGTTGCGATGGCATCGGCAGCCGAGGTACTGTTCTCAGGAGCAATAGCCACCTGCAACGGCAAACCAGCGGGCAGGTCAATGAAATTAGTGGCTGTGCGGAACGCAAAGTCGTCCAGCGCCTTCAGTCCGTTGACATATACGTCAACGGTCGGGTCAGGTGCGTTGTGGATCAGCTGCACACGGGCCGTCTGGGCCAATACAGCGCCTGCACACAACGACAGGGTAAGCAGTAGGCTGAGTAAGAATCTCATAAAAGGAAAGATTGGTTAAGAATTTAGTGAAGTATCGGCTAAGGAAAGAAGGGTACCGTTCGGGGCAGAGAGCACTCCATCCGTTTAAAAAAGCATACAGAAGCACTGCTAGAAGTCAAATTTTCAAACAGTGCTCGTCTAATTGTGTTCGAGAAACCTTACTTTTTATTTAAACAAAAAAATGCGTTTTGCTAATTTTAGTCAAAACAGCAAAAAGATGGACGCTCCTATGAACTTTGGCACGGCTGACACTGGTGAGATTTGCCAGATTTTTCAACGCCGTAAAATGGCATACGCGAGCATGGAGTGCCTCTCTACTGCGGCGTTCGCGGTGCCAGGCTGCTACAGCCCAAACGCTTCGAGGACGATGTGCCAGTCTTTCCAACGGTAATCGTTCCAGGAGGAGTTGTGCCACAACAGTACGAATTCGCCGCCGTGTTGCTGCGTGGTATTCCACAAGGCACACAGGCGTTCGAGTGCCCGTTCGGGTGTGTAGCCCTGGTAATGAGCCAGCGTAACGTCCATGGCGATGAGCGGTTTTTCGCGCAGGGGCAGCATCTGCCGCGTGCGGAAATTGAAGACTGGAAAATCGCGGCAGATACCACAGCGAAAGCCCTCGGCTTCGGGGTAGCCCAGCGTGCTGTCCCAGTCCATGCCGTGGTCGGTCCAACGCTGCCAGGTGTCGGGGGCAGAGAAGCACAGGTAATGCTGGCGACCCGTGGTTACAGGCAGCGGTGAGGCGCACCGCAGTTGGTCCAGCTCCCGCGCGAAGACAGCAGCATCTGCGTGCGCCTGACGCGAGGGGTGAAAACCAATGACGTGCCCGCGTTCGGAAATGCGCTGCAAAAGACGGCGAACAAACGGATGCTGAAGCGAGTAACGAACATCGGTGTTTTCGGGGCATTTGCCCAAAAAATTGAAGTGCCATGTCAGGTTCTGGCGCTCGGCCCGTTGCATCCATTCTTCAAAGACATCAAACGGATCTTGTCTGCGGAAAAAATGATGGTTCAACCACCAGAGCGCTTCGCGCGGGTTTCGGCGGCGCCAGAGGCTGCCAGCCAGCGTGCGCCAGCGGTCTGCCCACAACCACCACAGGCGCGGGTGGTCTACATCGCACGACAGATGCAGGCGGGCAGGCCGGCGACGCTCAGGCAAAACACAGCCCAAATGCTCCAGACAGTGCGCCAGAAAATCCGCATACTCATTCACCACTGGCCGATGCAAAAAACCCTTCTTATAGGCCAGCGATGCCTGCGCCGGAAAGCGCCCATGAGCATCACGCACTGAAGAAACAGCCTCTTCCCAGCGCGTCAGCATGAAAAACGCCGAGGCAAACACGTCCAGGCCACAATGCAGACCGTCCGCTGACTCGGACAGGGTTGGCTGACCGTACACACCTATTATATTGCTATATGTCTGAAGGCCCGTGTCCAACGAAATGGGCAGAGAAACTACGCCAGCAGGCAGCCATCTTGGACTAAGGTAATGCTCGCTCTCCGGCAGGCACCCCCAAAAATCATCGGCCAGCGTCAGCACACGCCCATTGGGCAATGCAATGCGGTAGCCCCTGACTTCCGGCGCAAACTGCAGGCGCCACGAAACGCCTAATAGCTCGCCCAGCAAAATCGTACATACGTACGTCTTTTCCGCTTCAAAACCCGGAGGCGCAGTAACCGTCAGCATGAGCAGCAAAGTTCAGCCAACTTAACTGACCTTACGCAGGCAGGATAAAATACCATAGCCCTCTGAGGCTGTAAGATCGCCTCAAATTCGTACATTCGTGGCTCCTTTTTAACTCATACTGCACCCGCTTGATCTGCCCACAGGCTGTGGGATTTTCTTTTTTCACCGCAGAGAACACCGGGAAACGCTGAGAGTCCCCCGTGGCTCTCTGCGGTTTTTGATTTTCTGCCTCGCCGCAGCCTTGCTTAAGGCCAGTTACATAAAAAATGCCTCGGATTGGCCACAGCCTTTGTAAAAGCTTAGCAAAACAGACGTTAAACCTCCACTCAACCAGCACAGGTTTGTTAAGCTCGCCTACCTTTGCCCTGAATTCTGGCTCGCAAAGAACAATCATCGCTTACCATTCAGCTACCTTTATACCGGCATTCAGACAAAAAATCATTCATTCACAAAAGTTTATCACCGATGAACAAAAATCGCTTTTATCTTCTAGCCCTTCTCGGCGTGCTGATGGCTTTCGCGCCTGCCTGCAATACCGACCCGTGTAAAGACGTCAACTGCGGTGCCAACGGTACCTGCGTGGATGGCTCGTGCTTCTGCGACACAGGCTACGAAGGCGCTTCTTGCGAAACCGAATGGGCCGACAAATTCGTAGGCTCCTATCTGGGCCGAGATGTCTGCAAAAGTGGAACGTACAACCTGACGAAGCCCGCCGTTGTATCCAAGCGCAGCGCAACGGAAGTACGCATCAGCAATTTCGGCGGCTTCGACTCCTTCCTGGATGCAGCCGTAACGAAGAGCGATGAGCTGGGCTTCACCGACAAGACAGACCCTGCGGGTCGCCGTTTTACGGGCACGGTTAAGTATAGCAATAACCGCCTGACGGGCAACTACATCGTTACCTACTCGGACAACTCGCGCGACACCTGCACCTGTGAATATAATAAACAGTAAGCACACAGGTCAAAGGACAAACCTGGAAGCCAACCCATCGAAACCGATGTGGTTGGCTTCTGCTTTTACAGGCCAAACCCAAAGAGCCTGAATATCAGGGATAGATCGAGCACATGTGCTTCAATATCTAATTTTGGATGAGATACGCTTACCTGACCCGCAACGTATGGGTACTCAGTTTAGTGAGCCTGTTTACCGACGTAGCCAGCGAGATGCTCTACCCGGTAACGCCGCTTTTCCTGAAAAGCATTGGCTTTTCGGTATTCATTATTGGAGTGCTGGAAGGCGTCGCTGAGGCTGTAGCCGGTTTGAGTAAAGGTTACTTCGGCCGCTGGAGCGACCACAGCACGCGCCGGTTGCCGTTTGTGCAGGCCGGGTATGCGTTAAGCGCTGTGGCCAAGCCGATGCTGGCCGCGTTTTCATGGGTGTGGTGGATTTTCCTGGCGCGCACCTTAGAGCGCTTGGGCAAAGGGTTGCGCACGGGTGCCCGAGATGCACTGCTTTCGGACGAAGCCACGCCAGCCACGAAAGGCCGTGTATTTGGCTTTCACCGCGGTATGGATACACTGGGCGCTGTCATCGGGCCAGCACTTGCGCTGCTGTACCTCTTCTATTATCCCGGCGACTACCGAACGCTGTTTCTGATAGCGTTTGTGCCCGGCATGCTTGCCGTAGGCGCCACGTTTTTGGTGCGCGAACGCGCGCGCACTGATCGCCCGGCGGGCGGATTTTCCAGATGGAACCTCATGGCTTTTGCCACCTATTGGCGCCAAGGGCCGGCAGCGTATCGGCGTTTAGCTGGTGGGCTGTTGGTCTTTGCCCTGTTCAACAGTTCCGATGTGTTCTTATTGCTAAAAGCCCGAGAGGCCGGCCTGGACGATACAGGCGTAGTAGGCGTTTACATTTTTTACAACTTAGTGTATGCCGTGGCAGCCTTTCCCATAGGTGTACTGGCCGACAGGCTCGGCATGCGGCGCGTACTCGTTGGAGGGCTGCTCGTTTTTGCCACAGTGTACGCAGGCATGGGCCTTACCTCGAAAGGCTGGGTAGTGGGCGTTTTATTCTTCCTTTACGGCATCTATGCCGCCGCTACGGAGAGCATTGCCAAGGCCTGGATCAGCAACATTAGCGCGCGCCAGGATACGGCTACCGCTATCGGCACGTTTACGGCCTTCCAGAGCATAGCCGCTTTGATAGCCAGTAGCCTCACGGGGCTGTTGTGGTACCAGTTTGGACCACTTGTTGCGTTTGGCGTCAGCGCAGCCGTTGCCGTTGGGGTAGGTGTTTACCTGGCCCGCGTGCGCTTGTAGGCCACGCTTAGCGCACCAGCGTCACAGAGCCGGAAACGATTTCTGTGCGTCCGTCCCACAAAAGCACTTCGGCCCAGAACATATAGACATCGGGCGGGGCCGCCTGGCCACGGAAGGTGCCGTCCCAGCCTAAGTCAGCCACATCGGGCAGGAAGTTTTCGCGTTCGTAGAGCAGCTCGCCCCAGCGGTTGGCAATGAGCATGCGATTGATCTGCATCACGCCGGGGCTGGCGCTAAGAAAAAAGCGGTTGTTGGGCCAGGCGCTATTAGGGGCAAATACATTGGGCGCATAAATGGGCGCCTCACGCGAGACGCGAATTCTGACGGTGTCGCTCAATAAACAGCCGTAAGGGTCACGGGCCTCCAGGCGGTAACGGGCGTTTTCGGTGTACGTCTGGCAATAGGGCAAACAGGACAGAGTGGTACAAGGCAACGGAGGCGACCACTCCAGTGAGATAGGTGCGAAGCTAAACCGAGGCTCCAGGCAGGCTTCTTCGCCATAGAGCACTTCCTGGTCATCGCCCAGCGACATCCAGGAGTTTCGGAAAGCCAGGCGCACGTACAGAATAGAGTCGCAACCGCTACTGGCAGCTCCTTTCAGGATCTCAATACCGGAGCGCGCATTTCGGTCGTAGCGATTGCCGTTGATAATACGCACCTCATCAGGGCAGAGGGTGTCTATCACGTCAGAGAACGGCAACGGAATAATAGTGAGCGTTACGCGCACGATGCTGTCGCAGCCACCCTGAGCACCGCCAGAGATGATTTCCACACCGGTGGGCCTGAACGCACTGAAGGGCTTGCCATTTACCCACAGCGTGTCGCCGTCGCACAACGGCTGAACGATATCCACCACTGGCTTAGGAAAAAATTTCAGGTTTACCTCAATAATGCTGTCGCAGCCATTAGCGGCCCCGCGCTCGATGACTTCTTTACCAAGGAAAAAGCCGGCATGATAGGGAACACCATTAACCCACACTGTATCCCCTGCGCAATAATTACCCTCTAAGCGGGTCAAAGCAGGTTTTAAAAAAACCAATCGGACCTCAATGATGCTGTCGCCGCCATTGACCGCACCGCCCGGAATGACTTCCGTACCGGTAGGGCGATCAGGGCCGTAAACACTTCCGTTAACAACAATGAGCTGGTCAGAACAGAAAGTATCCCGAAGAAAGAATATCTGGGCGTTCAGCCCAGTACTGGCTATGGTGCTAAACAGGAGGAGAGAAAAAAGCCTGTTCATGGGTCAGGGAATATGTCGGTTTAGACATGTTTTTTAATGCGTTGTTCTGATCTCCGCAGAAAAGCGAAACGCCGCGCCTCCGCAAAGATGCGGGGCAACGGCGTTTCGCGGGTATGCCCACAGAGGCTATTTCTCCGAAGAGGCACGGGCCTGCTCCCATTGCAGCAGCCTCGCCTCTAAATTGCTAAGGCGTTTTTCCAGCTGCTCATTTTTTTGACGCAGCGCCTGGATCTCCTCTTGTTGTTCCTGAATGGCCTTAATGGCCAGCACGCTGAAGCCTGCGTAGTTCAAGCCCAAATAGACGTTGCCATCGGGCATAGGGTTCTGTGTAACAAGTTCAGGGAACAGCGCTTCCACATCCTGGGCTAAAAAGCCTACGGAACGTTTAGCGTCGGCACTCTCATAGCGATAGCGGTAATAGACAGGCTGCAGCAACGAGATGCGGTCAAGCACGCGACCAGCGGACTGGATGTCCTTTTTCAGGCGCTTATCCGAAGGGATATAGGCTCCATTGGTCAGGAAGGTGCCCACAGGCGACACGAAGCCGCTAAAGTTGTTGTACAATTCAAGCGCTCCCGTCATAGGGTTGACGCGGAAGTCCCATTGCCCGCCGCTGCTGATGTTCTCGATCATCAGGCCCCCAAAGCCCGTGGCATGCGAGACGCGCAGGCGGGCGCTGGGGTGGCTGATGTTGCCTAAGCCAACGAAACCCGTCAGGCCACCGACGAACACCGATTTGCCGCCGCCCGTAGCCAGGATGATGCTGGAGGAGTCTTTGGTTTCAATAGAGAGCGCACCTGTTGTTTTGCCGATGTAGGCCGAAGGATTGGCGCCTGTGGCAAAGCTCAGACCTGCCTCTGCGGTTCCTTCGATGCGCAGCGCCTCGGCATCGCTCTTCACATGCAGGCGAGTGGCGGGTGTGGTGGTTCCTACGCCTACATTACCGGTGTTAGCATTATAGATATTGGCGCCACTGGCCGTCCACAGGCCTATACCAGCATTATTAAACAGCGTATCAAAGTTGACCACAGATCCGGTACCCGAAATGCTCAGTTCCGTGCCGTTGAGGCTGAGGGTCTGCAGCTCGTTGGTCGGGTCGTTGTCGTTGTCGCCCGTATTATTGATAGTAAAGTTGGGCGCTGTGCCGGTAATGCTGATGCCTGGACCAGCGGTGTAATTGTTGATAGGCAACGTGACGGTTCCGCCCCCGTTGGAAAGGGTCAGGTCGTTGCCCGAGAGGCTGAGGGTTTGCAGCTCGTTGGTCGGGTCGTTGTCGTTGTCGCCCGTGTTGTTGATGGTAAAAT
Organism: uncultured Saprospiraceae bacterium; assembly: GCA_937980645.1. Taxonomy (GTDB): domain Bacteria; phylum Bacteroidota; class Bacteroidia; order Chitinophagales; family Saprospiraceae; genus M3007. Next base: position 7,761 of record CALJPQ010000011.1, read on the forward strand.
TGGGCGCTGAACCGGTGATACTGATGCCTGGGCCAGCCGTGTAATTGTTGCCGTTATTGTCGTCAGCGGGTGCCCAAGCTGTGCCGTTCCATTTGAGTACCTGACCGTTGCCGGCACCCATATTATTGAGTTTGTCAGCGGTAACGGCGCCAGTAGCCAGTTCGGGTGTGCCTACGGCACCGGTTACGATTTGCAGGTTGCTGAAAGGGCCGGTTACGTCGCCCCCAGCAATGCTGGCCGTAGTGATGTCGTCACTGGGGTCAGTGTCACCCGTATTATTGATGGTGAAGTTAGGGGCCGATCCGGTAATGCTGATACCCGGGCCAGCCGTGTAATTGTTGGCAGCGGCCTCATTGGCAGGTGTCCAGGTAGTGCCGTTCCATTTGAGCACCTGGCCATTGGTAGCACCCTGTTGTGCGATGCGCAAGGGGGCCAGTGTAGTGCCATTGCCATCGAGCGTGTTATCGGATACGACGGTCTGCGTGCCCCAGTTGTCGCCGCCGCCGGGGGTAGCCACATCGTCGTTCGCGGGTGTCCAGGTAGTGCCGTTCCACTTGAGCACCTGGCCGGTCTGAGCTCCTTGTTGTGCTAGCTTGAGCGGAGCGCCGGCAGTACCGTCGCCCTCTAGCGTCGTGTTGGTCTGTACCGCCTGCATGCCCACGCTATCGTTGGCCGGCAGCCAGAGGTTGGCCATCGAATTCCACTTGAGCACCTGGCCGTCACTCGCTCCAAAATTATTAAGGCGAAGCGGATCGCTTGCCGTACCACTGCCTGCGAGGTTCAGGGACTTGTATAGCGGGAGGATGGAAGGCACCCATGTAGTGCCATCCCAGCGAAGGACATCATCCACGTTGGCGCCCATCTGATTGATTTTGGCGCCCGTAACAGCGCCATTAGCCAGCTCAGGCGTACCCACAGCGCCGGCAACGATTTGCAGGTTGCTGAAGGGGCCCGTGACGTCGCCACCGGCAATGCTGGAAGTGGTGATATCGTCGCTGGGGTCAGTATCGCCCGTGTTGTTGATGGTGAAGTTGGGCGCTATGCCCGTGATGCTGATGCCCGGGCCAGCAGAGTAATTGTTGCCGGAAGGCAGCGTAACGGTACCGCCGCCCTTGGAGAGCGTCAGATCATTGCCGCTGAGGCTGAGGGTCTGGATTTCGTTGGTCGGGTCGTTGTCGTTGTCGCCCGTATTGTTGATGGTGAAGTTGGGCGCCGAGCCGGTGATGCTGATGCCCGGGCCTGCAGAGTAGTTAGCGCCGACGTCGTCCGCGGGCGCCCAGACGGAACCGTTCCACTTGAGCACCTGACCGAAGGTGGCGCCATTTTGAGCGAGATCCAAGGGGCTGGTACTGGTGCCGTTGCCCATGAGGCGCGTGGTAACCACGACAGTCTGCGTACCCCAGTTATCAGGGCCGAGGTCGTTGGCGGGCGCCCAGGTGGTGCCGTTCCACTTGAGCACCTGGCCATTGCTGGCACCGCCCTGGGCGATTTTGGCGCCCGTAACGGCGCCATCCTGGATCTTGGAGGTTTGCACAGCATTGTTGGCTAATTCTACACTGCCTACAACACTGGCTTTCAACTGGAGGTTACTGAATGGGCCGGTTACATCTCCGTCGGCAATGCTGTTGATGGTGATGTCGTCGAAGGGGTTGACGTCGCCCGTGTTCGAGATGGTAAAGTTTTGCCCGACGGCTACCACGTCAATACCCAGGCCGCCATTGATGGTAACCATCCCTACGTTGTCGGGTGCGGGCGCCCAGGTGGTACCGTTCCATTTGAGCACCTGACCCGCAGCGGCACCCATGGGGTCTATTTTATTACCCGTAACAGCGTGGGTATTGATCTTCAGCGAAGTAACGGCGTTGTCGGCCAGTTTGAAAGCGGTAACAGCACCGGGCTTTATCTGAAGATTTGTAAAGGTTCCCGTGATTTCGCCGTCGGCGATGCTGCTGGTTGTGATGTCGTCGTTCGGGTTGGTGTCGCCCGTGTTCGTAATGGTAAAGTTCGGGAAGGCGCCGCTGATGCTGATGCCCGCGCCGGCATTGAGGCCCACGGTAGGGCCGGTAGCGTCTTGTGCAGGTGCCCAGGTGGTGCCGTTCCATTTGAGCACCTGGCCGTTGCTGGCGCCCATGTCGTTGAGTTTGGCACCCGTAACAGCGCCGTTGGCAATTTTGCTGGTATTGACGGCATTGTCGGCCAGCTTGGCCGTATTTACCGCGCCGTCGGCAATTTTGGGAGTGCTCACACCGCCGTCGGCAATTTTAGGAGTGGTTACCGCACCATCGGCCAACTTGGGCGTGCTCACGACGCCGGGTTTGATTTGCAGGTTGCCGAACGGGCCGGTGATTTCGCCGTCGGCAATTGAGGACGTGGTGAGGTCGTCCGACGGGTCCACGTCGCCGATATTCGTAATCGTGAAGACTTGCCCGTTCTGGCTGACGTTGATGCCTGCACCGGCGTTGATGGTGGTCAGGATGACGGGCACTGTTGTGGCGTTGACGACGCGGCCATACTGGTCCACGGTGATGACGGGTATGTCGTTTGGACCGCCGTAGAGGCCCGGTGTTACAGGAGCATTGGCTAAGCTAATCGTTCCAGTGGTGGTAATAGGCCCTCCTGTCAGCCCCGCACCAGTATTAACTTCGGTAACAGTGCCGCTCTGGCCGGTTTCGTCGTTTTGAGGCGCCCACGTCGCGCCGTTCCATTTGAGCACCTGTCCGGGTTGAGCACCCTGCTGAGCGAGGGTCAGCGGATTGGCTGCCGTACCGTTCCCACTCAGGACAGGTGTGGTTTGCACGGTTTGCGTGCCCCAGTTGTCGGCGCCATTAGCCGCATTAAGCGAGTAGAGTGCGTACGGCACGCTGAGCAGTTGAGAGGTGCCAACCTCATCAAAGACACCCGGCGCCGTCTCGACGGACACTGTCAGAAACTTGGGACTGGCGCCCCAGTTGATGTTGGCAAAATTACCTTGCAGCGGTGTGCCGCCGCCGATAGTCAGGTTAATCAGCCCAAAGGTATTCGTCGAAGTCGTCTGCATCTCCGAATAGGCAATCGGGCCGTTAGGGGCATTGTTTCGAATGGTAAAAAGAAGGGTAACCGTTTGGTTATTAATGGAGGCACCAGTGTTGTCCCGGACAATGCACTGGTAGTTGAACCCTTGCGGCACATTTTGCGCCACGGCATTTAATGCCCACAATAGGCCCAAAAGCAGTAGTGGTAAAAGACGGTTAACCATGATAGTAAATCGATTTTTGAATGAAAACTCAGGCTTGAAAAGAGGAAATACAGAAGGATGGCATCACAGCCGGATAAAGCGCGTAATGGCCGACGCCCGCGAAGCCGGGTCGGTGAGCACTAAGAAATAAAGACCCGGCTGCCAATGCCGGCAGTTCAACACCTCGCCGTCCGAAAGGCGTTCGTCCGAAAGCACCACGCGCCCGGCCGCATCGAAGACCGTGACCAGCAGATACACGCCCTTATCCGTAGAAAAGCGCACATTCAACACATCCGCCGTAGGGTTGGGGAAAACGACGATGTTCCACGCCGACAGCTCAGGCTCACCTACGTAAACGATGCGCGTCTGCTCGGGCTGATGAAACCCCTGCGTCAGAATACGCTCAGCGCCGATGCCCGTCCAGATGACAGGCTCGCCTACCGTGTAAGCAAACTGACGGCCCTGATTGATACCCGTGCGGCCCGTAGCACCGATTACCTGGTTGAAAAGGGAAGGACTTTGCGAAAAAAGCGAGGATAGCCCCAAAAGGCTACAAAGAGCAGCAAATGTAAACCGGTTCATGGTACGCGATTTGAAAATGAAGAATAGCAGATTATCTACTTCAAAAACCTTGCCTAAATGCGCTGTTTCGGCCCAGAATAGTTACCTACGTCGGTATTCAGGCATGACGACAGTCCGATTTACCGGAATTGCGGAAGCCGCCTTTTGCAGATGCTCCTTTCGTTGTAAAGGCAAAAACTTGAAAGCAGCCACGCCTGTTCTTGTATTTTTGTCCGCTGTTTCAGCATTTTTTTATCGCTAAAAAATCAAACCAAGCTCACCTTACATCCCAACGCGCTATGCTTACCGCTTACCAACAACGCCTGTATGCCTTAATCGTTTTGCTCTTGCCCGCATGGGCGTGCACACAAAACCAGGATCCCTGGGACGAATGGCGAAACGAACAGCGCTCCCTGAAGGAACTTTTTAAGGACTCCTCCGAGTGGAAAAACGGCTTCTTCCGGGTACTGCCCGACTCCAACGGCTTCTTTTACTTCCGAATAGACACCAGCCTGGGAGGTCTGCGCAGCGAAATGCGGCAGTTTTTCCGCTTCGGGCCTATGGAAGAAGATTTCCTCTTCCCGCCGGAATTCCGCCAATTTGACCAGATGTTCGAGCGCTTTTTCCGAGGAATGCCGCAACCACCTGACCAATACCCATGGCCCGATTTCCCTGCCGATGATGGCGGCTCCCAGACTGAAGATGGCCTACTGCCCGAAGAACGCCTGCGCATGCAGGAAAACCCTGCTGAAAGCGACGGCTTGCTACCCGAAGAGCGTCTGCGCATGCAGGAGCAAAAGACTCCCGCACCCGAACGAAAGAAAGCCCCCGACTCCGAAAAGCCCAAAGACCCAATTAAGAAAGCACCGGAGGTCAAAACCATCCGAATTTAGCGGGCTCGCATATGCTGTCAAAACTTTTTCTTTGCCACCTCAAACCAACGGGCAGCGTCGCTGTTTAGGGCTTCGTTATCCTGGTTAAACACTTTTACCCATGCCCAGTCAAGAGTCCGTTGACCTGATTGTCTATCGCGTGCGAGAGTCCGGTCTGGAGGTTTTCTTAGTCAACAAAGAGTCGGCCAACTCGGGCGAAGAAACCTGGGAAGCGCTGATGGCCAAAAGCACGCCCGAAGGCTTGCCGGAGGCCAATTGCATCGAGCTCGATCCCATTCAGCAGGAAAACGGCGCCACCCGCCGGGCCATCGCCATAGAGGCCGACTGGCACGAATTGCCCTCGCTGCGCGCGCTCATCTACGAAGACTACCGCGTGGCCAAAGAAAAAGCACGCGAACACCTGCGCAACCTCATCCCTGACTTCGAGAAGGGTGCGTACTTCGCCATTAAAGAAGCCTTTAAGCGCGTGCTGCCCGAGCAGTATGCTTTCCTGAAGGAATTAAAAGAGGTGTTGGTAGAGAAAAATTCGACACGCTACCTGTAAGCCCTGAATGCGCGTACCCTGCTCTTTTAAAGCGCAGTTCCGTTGGTGAGATTTCAAAAGAGAGCGCCAGGATGGCTTTTCGGTCGTCCTGGCGCTTCTTACATGTTAAAGCAGGCTTTTTAGCGTTTCGGCAAACGCCGAAACCGACATCGCGCCCTGGTCGCCTTCCCCTTGTTTACGCACGCTAACGGTACCTGTCTGGGCTTCTTTTTCGCCCACGATGAGCAGGAATGGGATGCGCTTCAGCTCGTTGTCGCGAATCTTGCGCCCAATGGTTTCGTTGCGGTCGTCCACTTCACCGCGCAATTCTTCGGCGGCCAGCTGCTGCCGCACAGTGTAAGCATAGTCCACGAACTTATCTGAAATGGGCAGCACCACGAACTGCTCTGGCGTCAGCCACAGCGGGAAGCGCCCAGCACAATGCTCGATGAGTACTGCCGTGAAGCGTTCCAGGCTGCCAAAAGGCGCGCGATGGATCATGACCGGCCGATGCTCCTGGTTATCAGGCCCGATGTACGTCAGGTTGAACCGCTCAGGCAGGTTGTAGTCCACCTGAATGGTGCCCAACTGCCAGGAACGGCCGAGGGCATCCTTGACCATGAAGTCCAACTTCGGGCCGTAAAACGCCGCCTCACCCAATTCCTTCACCGTGGGCAGGCCGACCTCTTCGGCTGCCTCGATGATGGCCCGCTCGGCCTTTTGCCAGTTCTCTTCCGACCCCACGTACTTGGACTTATTCTCTGGGTCGCGCAGGCTGATTTGGGCCGTGAATTTGTCGAAGCCCATCTTGGCCAACACAAAGCGCGTCAGGTCGAGCACGCCGAGGAACTCCTCTTTGAGCTGGTCTTCGGTGCAGAAAATGTGCGCGTCATCCTGCGTAAAGCCGCGCACGCGCGTCAGGCCATGCAATTCGCCCGACTGCTCATAGCGATATACTGTGCCAAACTCGGCGATGCGCAGCGGCAGCTCACGGTACGAGCGCGGGCGATGGCCGTAGATTTCGCAGTGGTGCGGGCAGTTCATCGGCTTCAGCAGAAACACCTCGTCGCGGTGCGGCGTCAGGATGGGCTGGAAAGAGTCTGCTCCATACTTATCCCAGTGGCCCGACGTAACGTACAACTGTTTAGAGCCAATATGCGGGGTGATGACGGGCGTGTAGCCGCGCTTGAGTTGCTCTTTTTTCAAAAAATCCTCTAAGCGGGTGCGCAAGGCCGTACCTCGAGGCAGCCATATGGGCAAGCCCTGGCCTACTTTGTCGGAAAACATGAACAGCTCCAGCTCCTGACCAATCTTGCGGTGGTCGCGCTTTTTGGCTTCCTCCAGCATGTGCAGGTATTCATCCAGTTCCTTCTGCTTGGGGAACGAAATGGCGTACACCCGCGTCAGTTGCTTGCGCTTCTCGTCGCCCCGCCAGTAGGCGCCAGCCAGATTGAGAATCTTTACCGCCTTAATCGGCTCTGTGGTTGGAATGTGCGGGCCTTTGCAGAGGTCCACAAAATTGCCCTGCTCATAAAACGTAATCTGGCCGTCTTCCAGCCCTTCGAGCAGTTCGAGTTTGTACTCGTCGCCTTTTTCGGTGAAGTAACGAATGGCGTCGGCTTTGCTCACTTCGCGGCGGCGGTATTCGGACTTGTTTCTGGCCAATTCGAGCATTTTCTGCTCAATAGCCGGAATGTCAGCAGCCGTGATGGGCCGGTCGCCCGTATCCACATCGTAGTAGAAGCCGTTTTCAATGGGCGGGCCAATGCCGAATTTGATGCCCGGAAAGAGGGCCTCCAATGCCTCAGCGAGCAGGTGGGCCGACGAATGCCAGAACGTGCTCTTGCCCTCCTTGTCTTCCCATTTGTAAAAGATGATGCTGGCGTCTTCAGTGATGGGGCGGGTCAGGTCGCGCACTTCGCCGTTGACGCCGACAGCCAACACGTTGCGCGCCAGGCCTTCGCTGATGGAACGGGCCACCTCCAGACCCGTGATGCCGGCGGCATACTGACGAACGCTGCCGTCGGGAAAAGTCAGGTTAATCATAACAAAATTAAAGGTGTGTTTTTAGCCCGCCTCTACAACAGGTGGGCTGCCCAAAAGGGCGGTTTACAATACGGCAGCAAAGGTACGGCAGCCGTTGGCTGCGCCGAACAGAGCGCGTAACTTGCGCCGAAAAACGAAGGGCCCACACAGCAGCCGCTCATGGACTTTCACCGGCTATTTGAAATTTTAGACTACCAGCTCCAGCGCTTTCCGCAGGAGGTCGCCTTCGCCGGAAAAGAACACGGCGGGTGGGTCAAGTGGAGCACTGCCGAAGCCCTACGCGAACGCGACGCCTTGAGCACCGGCCTGCTCGCCCTCGGCCTCCAACGCGGCGACCGCATCGGCGTGCTGGCCCATTGCGGCAGCCCCCAATGGGCCATCGCCGACGCGGCCATGTTGCAACTGGACCTCATCCCTACCCCTGTACACAGCACGGCCCGCCCCGAAGAGATCGCTTTCATCACCCAGGATGCCAGCATCCGCGCCTTTTACGTCAGCAATGCCGACATGCTGGCCCTCCTGCAACGCAGCGGCGCAGCCGTCGAGCAGGTGATTTCCTTTGAAACCCTGCCCGGCACCCTCGGCTGGGAGGCGCTGCGTCAAACGCCCGACGAAGCAGCCCGGCGGGAAATCCAACGCCGCCGCAACAGCATCGGCGCGGACGACCTCGCCACCCTGCTCTACACATCGGGCACCACAGGCCAACCCAAAGGCGTCATGCTCTCGCATGCCAACTTAGTCAGCAACATCAAGTCCGTGCTGGCTATAACGCCCGTAGGCCCCGGGCTGACGGCCGTGAGCTTCTTGCCCCTGAGCCACGTCTTCGAGCGCATGGTAACCTACATGTACCAGGCCGCCGGCATGAGCATCTGGTATGTGGACGCCTTAGAGCACCTGCCCCAAGCGCTGCGCGAAGCGCGCCCCCACTTTTTCACCGCCGTACCGCGCGTGCTGGAGCGCAGCTACGAACGCCTGCTCGAACGCCGCAGCCAGGCCAGCCTGTGGCGCCGAAAAGCCCTCGACTGGGCCATCGCCTTAGGCAAACGCTACCCGTATGCCGGTCAGTACGGCATGCCGCTCACTTATCGCCTCCAGCGCTGGGTAGCCGACCTGCTCGTCTTCCGCCACTGGCGCCGCGCCATGGGCGGACGCCTGCGCGGCATCGCTGTGGGCGCCGCCGCCCTACAACCCCGGCTGGGCCGCCTGTTCTCCGCCGCTGGTGTGGACGTGCGCGAGGGCTATGGCCTCACCGAAACCAGCCCCGTCGTCGCCTTCAACCGCTTCGAACCCGGCGGCGTCCACTTCGGCACTGTGGGCATCCCCGTGCCCGGCGTCGAAGTGCGCATCAGCCACCCCGACGCCGACGGCATCGGCGAAATCGAAGTGCGCGGCCCCAACGTCATGCTCGGATACTGGAACCAACCCGACGAAACCGCAACCCGCTTCACCCCCGACGGATGGCTCAAAACGGGCGACCTGGGCCGAATCGAACAAAAACGTTTCCTCCGCATCACCGGCCGGGCCAGCGAGCTGTTCAAAACCACCACCGGCAAGTTCGTCGCCCCCACCTTCGTCGAACAGCAACTCCTGACATCCCCCCTCATCGCCCAATGCATGGCCGTCGGCCTCAACCGGCCCTACGTGGGCGCCCTTATCGTGCCCAACTTTGACCAAGTGGAAATCTGGTGCCGTGAAAACAACGTCCACTGGACGGCCCCACCCTACATGATCCTCAACCCGAAAGTCCTTAAATGCTTCGAGCGGGAAATCCAGCACATCAATGAAGCTGCCTTAGGCCCCGTCGAACAGGTCCAGAGATTCCATCTATTGGCTGAGCCCTGGACAACTGAAAACGGCCTCCTTACGCCCACCCTCAAACTCCGCCGCCGCGAAATAGAGGCCCGCTTCGCCAAAGAAATCGAACAACTCTTTACATCAAAAAAACGCTGACCCCCCTGCATCGTTATGGAGTACCACATTGACCCGGACATCCGCCGCGCCACCACCTTGCCCGCCGCCTTTTACCGCTCCGCCGAAACCTTCGATGCCTGCCGCGAACGTCTCTTCGCCCGTTCCTGGCAAATGGTCGTCGGCGCCGAAGAAACCGTACGCCTGCCCGGCGACGCCCTGCCCTTCGCGTTTATGGAACACTTCCTCGAAGAGCCCCTCCTGCTGCTGCGTGACGAAAACGACCAACTGCGATGCCTGTCCAACGTCTGCACCCACCGCGGCAACATCCTCGTACAACACCCACAACGCCTGACCCGCGGCATCATCTGCGGATACCACGGCCGCCGCTTCCACCTGAACGGCCAATTCGCCTACATGCCCGAAACCGACGGCATGGAAAACTTCCCCTGCCCACAAGACAACCTCCCCTCACTGCCCGTGCGCACCTGGCGCCAATTCGCCTTCACCTCCTTAGACCCCGCCATACCCTTCGACGAGTGGATCGAAGGCATGGAGCGCAAAATCGGCTTCCTGCCCGTTGGAGAGTTCCGCTTCGACCCAGCCCGCTCGCGCGACTACTTAGTGCGCGCCCATTGGGCCCTCTATTGCGATAACTACCTAGAAGGCTTCCACATTCCTTTCGTGCATAAGAGCCTGTCCGCCACCTTGGACTGGAATGCCTACCGCACCGAACTCCTCCCCTGGGCCACCTGCCAGGTCGGCATCGGCCGCGGCGGCGAAGAGGTATTCGAATTGCCACCCCACCACGAAGACGTTGGACAGGCCGTAGCCGCTTACTACTTCTGGCTGTTTCCCAACATCATGTTTAACTTTTATCCCTGGGGGCTTTCGCTCAACATCGTACGCCCTCAAAAGCCCGACCTCACCCCCATCAGCTTCCGTGCCTACGTATGGAAACCCGAAAAACTCAACTCCGGCGCCGGTGCCGACCTGGACCTCGTCGAACGCGAAGACGAAGCTGTGGTTGAACAAGTGCAACGAGGCATTCTATCGCGCTTCTACCAAACCGGCCGATTTTCTCCCAAACAAGAGCAAGGAGTGCACCTCTTTCATCGGCTGCTGGAACGGTTTTTGGAAGAATAGATGAAACCCTTTAAAGGGTTATACCAACATTTTACTCTCATAAGCATAGTCATCGCTTTTCAAAACTGAAAAATGAGCAACACTTTTGCACCACCAACGAAAGATGATAAAAAATATCCTCAACAACTTATTCGTAATGCACAAAACTGTAAGTTAAAAAAAATAATTAAGGCCTTAGCTTACTTTTTGTATTTCCAAAATCAACAATACAAAAAGTACGACAAAAGTTTCGTATATTTAGGCGTTAGCGGTCAGGCTGATTGCTACACTAAAACAGACAACGAAATATAACGAGAGAATGAACAATTTAAGACAAATGAAAATAGCAATTATAGGTGGCGGAATAGGCGGTTTGACAACTGCCTTAGCCTTAAAACAAAGTGGACATGAAGTAACAATTTACGAAAGTGCCCCTGAAATAAAACCTGTTGGTGCCGGAATTATTATGGCAAACAACGCTATGCAGATTTTTGACAAACTTGGTGTTCGTAAAACAATTGAAAATGCCGGTCACAAAATTTCAAATATCAAAATTACTGACGCACAACTCAATATAATTTCTGCAAGCGACCTTACAAAATTTGAAAAAAAATATGGAGTTTACAACGTAGCAATTCATCGTGCAGAATTGCAGAAAATTTTAGCGAACGAAATAGGTTTTCAAAACATACAATTATCAAAACGACTTTTACAAATTGAACAAAAAAGCGATTTTAAACTAACTTTTGACGACAATACAAGCATAATTGCTGACATAGTAATTGGAGCGGATGGAATAAAATCAGTTGTAAGAAATCAGTTGTTTGGAACAGGAACTATCCGTGACACAAACCAAAGGTGTTGGCGTGGCGTAAGTGAACTTGATTGGACTTCTAAATACAATCACGAAGCGTTTGAAGCGTGGGGTAAAGGAAAACGTTTTGGTTTTGTAAAAATCAGCAACAAGGAAGTTTATTGGTATGCTGTAATCAATGAATCTTTGAGAAAAAACAATGCAAACATTACAGAACTATTTAAAGACTTTCATCCAGAAATTGTAAAAATCATACTTGAAACACCAAAAGACAAAATCATTTTCAGCGACATAATAGACTTGCAACCGATTAATCAATGGCAAAAAGGAAGAGTTTGTTTAATAGGCGATGCAGCTCACGCTACAACGCCCAATATGGGACAAGGTGCTTGTCAAGCTGTTGAAGACGCTTATGTTTTAGGGAAATTATTCAGACAAAGAAAAAGTGCTGAAGAAGTTTTTGCTAAATACGAAAAACTAAGAATGAAAAAAGCTCACTATATTGTTAATACAAGTTGGACAATTGGAAAAGTTGCACACTTTCAAAATAATGTAGCTGTTTGGTTGAGAAACACGTTAGTAAAAATAATGCCGAAATCTGCCAACGAAAAGCAATTAGATAAGGTTTTTAACATTGACTACGAAATCACTTAACAGAAAGTCCGAACCGCTAACACGGGTTTTGCGTCAGGCGGGCTTGACTGCTATTGGACAATTCCTTACCTTCGTTAAGCGTTCGTCTCGGGCGACACTGATTACGTCAGGTCTCCCGCCCGACCGCAAAGCCCGAAACCGTTATCGGCAACCCTAAAACGACACACCATTAAACCTTTCACCAAAATTACAATCTAACCAAAGTAACATTAACAGATAAAAAAGAATGAAAATCAAAATTCTACTCGCAACATATTTGTTTGCATTAACAGCTTCGGCTCAAACAATTCAACAACTTAAAGACTCGGCAGCAGTCTTTCCACCAATGCCAAGGGGAACACAAGGACTAATTCCATTTACACAAGGACTACCCACTTTTTCATCGGGGGCACCTTTCAATGATTTAGATTTTACCATTCTTGACACTGACTACATTGACGGTGAAAATAGCGGTGGTGATGTATTCATGCCTGTTGACCCTTCGGACAATTTCCCGGGTTCCAATAAGGTAAAACTGGTACGTTGCATACTCAACACCGACCTTGATGTGGGCTATCAAGCTGGCAAAGCAGACCGGATAATTTTAGGAACAGCAGAAATACCCCACCCATTTTTTTCTCGTGGTACTGATGGTATTGACAACGATTATTGTGTTATTCAGCATCTTGATTTCAGACACGGCTATATTCAACTTCGTGGGCAACCAACCGACTATCGCTTAGTTTATTGCACCACTGCCGAAGGTTGCCAAACCACCGGTTGGTATCTTTTTTACACCGCAAATAATAATATTGACCTAATTGCATTTATTTATCCTTGTTGGGATATTGAGCCCTCTGTCAGCGGAAACCCTCCCAACAACCCTAACCCTATATGTAATTCGGATAGCCTACTGAGCTTAACAAATCCTAATCACTTCAAATTTGCCCAACCCATTTCAACTACACCTTCAATCCCTCAATCCATAGCCCAATATGGGTCAAACGGAAAGGAAATTGTGGGCGGAATGACTATGGATGGCTCGGGAAATACCTACCTTTTTGGCTGTACCGATGGGAATTTAGACGGGCTAACAGATGCCCCAAATGAAATTTTTGTAGCCAAACTTTCTCCATCAGGGCAGCAAATTTGGGTAACAGAATTGGCAATGGGTGAAGGGACAATCCTAAAAGCAGGGGTTTGTGACGACCAATTTATTTATCTTGCAGGCAGAACATTGGGCAATTTGCCCGGCTTCACGAATGCAGGTCGTTGGGACGGTATCCTGTTAAAACTAAATCTTTCAGACGGACAAATTGTTGCCACCAATCAATGGGGAAATGCCGGTATAGATGGTTATGGAAACATTACACAAGACGATGCAGGAAATATTTTTGTTTCGGGACAAGGCTCACCTTCCGGACCGGCTTCATTTGATGATGTTTATTTAGTTGCCAAACATCAAAAATCAAATCTTCAAAACGTATGGCGTACATTAAACGCACCCAATGCCACCGGATTTGTAGCATCTGCCGAAGCTTGGGGCGGTTTAACTTATGTGCCAAGTGGAACACCCGGTGTTGGGCGACTGATTGCCGGTGGTTGGTATTTTTCAAATCTCGGTGCAAACGCCTTTGTTTCGGTTTATGAAAATCTACATACAACTTCCCCTACCAGACCGCATTCTATCATCATTAATACGCCCGGTGCAAGAGCAGACTGGGTACTTGACAACAAAGTAGATAATCAGGGAAATATCTATGTTGCAGGTTTTACCACAGGCAATTTACAAGGCACACATCAGGGAGAAGGTGATGCGTTTATTATCAAATATTCACCACAACTCACCAATCCTGTCATCAAGCAATTTGGGACGAACAAGTGTGATGTGGTTCGTAAATTAGCCATTGACAGTAATAATAACCTTTATGCAGTTGGCTTCACATACGGAAACTATGACGGACATACAAACAACGACCCAACATTGTTAACCGCAGATGTATTCGTGCAAAAATTTGATCAAAATTTAAACTTTTTGGATAGCAAACAATTTGGAACGCCTCACGAAGAAAGAGGATATTGTTACTTAAAAGACAGTATACTTTTTATTGGAGGAATAACCGAAGGAAGTATAAAATCTGCAAATCTTGGTTCATTTGATGGCTTTGTTTTGGCACTTAATACTTCTGATTTGTCCTATAACACCAATCCTGTTCTTTCAATTGAAAGTAATCAGTTATCGGAACAAATACAAATTAAATACTATCCTAACCCGACAAATAAAATAGTAACTTTTGAAATTGAGCCACATGCTAATTATCAATATTCAATTTCAAATCTACTTGGACAACAAATCAGTAAAGGACAAATTAGCAATTCAGTAAATACAATTTCATTTGAAAACCTTTCTAATGGAATTTACTTTATCAACCTTAAAAACGGACAAATTAACAAGACAATAAAAATAATAAAACAATAACAGACAGAGGGGTAGCCGATAACAGGGGTTTTGCAATAGTGGGGCATTTGTGCTAAATTCAACATTTGTACTTCTATCAACATTTGTGGTTTATTGGACATTTGTGCTTCGATTTCCCCACCATCGCAAAGCCCCGAACCGTTGGCAGTAATGCTAAAAGACGACACCGAACAAGAAAACGTGACAAAAAAAATAGAATGAATTTGACAAAAAACGGAATAACAATTTGGACAATAACGATATTGACTTTCGTTCTGACTTCTTGTGCAGGACTTAAAAACGCTCAACTGACTTCTCAACTTGACAAAAGCAACTGCAATCAACAAGTAACGAGAACTTACTCAAAAGACGACTTACCAAAACCAATCCATACTCTTAACATTGACACCGTTTTAATAAACAGATTTTCGTTTCAATCACTTAATGCAGCAAACGCAATCGGACTTCTTGACCTTTTGACAGAGTATGTTAAACTAAAAAAGACTTTCAATAACAGCCCAACAATTGAAAAGAGAATTGAAATTGTTGAACTATCACAAAGAATTAATCAAAGAATAAATATATCCTCGCTTGAAATTTCAGCCGTTGCAAGTGAAATGGACTGCGAAGAAGAGCGAGCCGAGCAAATTGCGACCTACTTAAAAGGAAAAGAAGATGATACTGAAACAAAACTGACTGTTGGTGCTATTGTAGTGGGTGCAGCAGGAGCAATTACAGCAGGAATTTTATTAGCCAATGGTGACGCAGGAAACGCACCCGAATTTATTGGAATTGGTGCAGGTTTGACAGAAGCAACTTTGGGTATTCTGATTTTAATGAACAAGCGAAAAGTAACTTTTTATCACCCGAGAAACGCTTTAAAAGACATTTGGACAGCCCCGGAAACTTCAACAATATTTCCAAGTTCAGTTTGGTATTATTTGACTTACGAAAATCCAAAGACCAAAGAAAAATCGTTAAGACAACAACTCGTGGACAAGTGGTTAGGCTTTGGACAAATCGCAGACACAAAAGAGAAGAACAAAGAAAAAGTTTACGATTTATTCTTTGGTGAAGGCGGAAAATATACTGCTGACCAGCTAACGAACAGGGCCAATATGCACGACCAAATAGAAGCACATATTAACCTAATGAAACAAGACTTAAAATTATTAGCATTGGAACTTGAAAAACTGAATAACGAATGACAACGAAAGGAAGCACTACTGCCAACAGGCGTTTGGCTCAATGGCGGGTGAATTGGTTAATTGAACATTCTACCTCGCATCAACTTTTGTGGTGTATTGACAGCTTTGTGCTCCGAAACCCGCCCGAACGCAAAGCCCGAAAACGTTAGCAGCAAGTGTAACTAACCGACTGAGAAACATAAAAATAATAAATATGCTGTTATGAAAACAATTTTTATTAGCCTGCTGCTATTAATCAGAATTAATAGCTCAATTTTAGCAACTACTTACTATGTAAGTAATTCTTCGGGAAATGATTCAAATAACGGGTTATCTTCTTCTTCGCCATGGAAAACCCTCTCTAAAGTAAGTTCTTACACTTTTGCTCCAGGAGACTCTATCCTTTTCAAAGAAGGTGATTTATGGAAAGAAGCATCTTCATTGGTTTTTACCGAAAGCGGGACTGCCAACACTCCTATTGTTATATCTACGTATGGACAAGGAAATAAGCCGATTATATCTTATAATTTATCAATAAACGGATGGAATAATTCTAACAACTGGATTATCACTTCACCAAATATCTGGAGAATGAAATATACACCCGGTACTTCTCCTAATAGACTGTGGATAAATGGAACGGAAACTTTGGCTGCCCCAATCTTAGCTGATGTGGGAATAACCAATAGCCAGGGATCTTTTCAACATTGGTTTTACAACGCAGGTGATTCAATGTTATATGTATATTCAATTGGTAACCCTGCAATAAGCTACACATCAATGGAAGGCAACGCTCTTTATTCTCTTGTGCTGTATAATAATTCTCATCTCATCGTTGAAGGTCTTGACATTCGAGGAGGGCGTTGGCAAACTGTTTATATAGGAAGAGCTTCTTATATAACCATAAACAATTGCAATATTGGTTATGGCAGAACAGGGGTTGCTATTACAAGCGATATGAACGCATTCACATCTGAACATATTATAATTGAAAATTGCAATTTCGATTCAGGTATGAACTTTTATTTCGGTATGGCTTCTAATGGCCAAAATGGTTCTTATAGAGGGAGCGAGGATGCAATAGCATTGTACAATGCAGCAAGAAACTGTACAGTAAGAAACAATACTTTTAATGGATGGGGGCACACAACAGTATATTGCATTGCTTTAGACCCCAATAAATCTGGCGTCTATAATAATAAAATTCATAACAACTACTTCAATGGTTCCAATATTTCTTATGGCAGACCACTAGGTACAGATGGAGTAGATGGAAAATGTTACAATAATGAATTCTTTAACAATATAATGAAAGATCATACTGTTAGAAGCCAGATAAACGGCAATAATAACTGGGTGCACCACAATATATTTGATGGACAAACAACCTCTCCTGCTAGACGTTATGGCACTGACGGAAGTGGACAAGCAATTGAACTCAGTATCTATGACAACGATTTTGTCTGCTACGGCAATAAGATAGATAATAACCTTTTTGTAAACACATCCGAAGCAGCTATAGTTATCAGATCTTATCTTGTAAATCATGCTTACAATAATTATATCAGAAACAATATCTTTTATAATACAGGCTATGCTACCGCAAATGTTCCTGATACAGGTATTGCCATAAGAATTGAAGATCAAAGCCAGGTTTATAACAATTTCTTTCAAAATAACTGTGTCTATAATCCAAATATGCCTCCTAATAATGCTGTTAAATTATATGGCACAAAGATGAATATTAGTCAATTTAATACTTTGAATGGATCTAATGGCAATGTTATTCAAAATAACTTACAATCAAATCCTTTGTTTGTTGATTACTTAAATAGAGATTATCATTTAACTCCCAATTCGCCTTGTGTAGATGCAGGAATAACAATATCCGGACTTGTTTCAGATTTAGATGGAAACCCTATACCTATAGGAAATGCTCCAGATATTGGTCCTTATGAATATAATTCTACAACATCCGTTCGAACAGAAAATGGGGTCTCGTCTCTTAATGCAGTTTTATTCCCTAATCCTTTTTCTGTTTCAGCAATTCTTGAATTTAGTTTGCCAATTATCAATACGAAAGCGGTAATATATAATATTGCCGGACAAGAGGTCAAGAGAATTGAAAATATTTCAGGAAAAACTCTTGTTATTCAAAGAGACCATTTACCTAACGGCACATATTTCCTGCAGCTTGTGAAGGATAATAGAACAATTCTCTCTAAGAAATTAATAATAGTCAACTGAGAGGCAGCTGATAATGCAAACATTTAATGATAAACAACAGTCAATGAAGTAGTGGATTTTCTATTAATCATTAAGTTGCTTAAAGGTTGGAAGAACTTTACTGGCAGAGCAGATAAATTCTAATTGGAGATATAACCAATTTTTTACAATGCACTTTGTAAAGACAGTAGACATTATGTAGATTTGAAGTTATTGATTATCAGAATATTTTGGCGGTTTTGCCATTACCCTAAAATTATGTAATCCCGTACAGGTGATGAAAACAGCCTCCCTAAAGTTGTCCTTATACACCCTGCACTCATCCTTGACCATCCGATAGCGCTTTATCGAACCCATAAAATGCTCCATCCGAACACGAATACTCGAAATCGAACGGTTCTCAAGACGTTCCTCCTGGCTCAATTCCCTCCCTTTGGGCTTTTTCGTTGGCTGTATGATCAAAACATCCTCTGGTGTATATTCCTGATAACCATTATCTTGCCAAAGCACAAACTCAGCCGGTATCGTGTAACTATCCGCTATACGCTTATCGTGCACCCTGCCGGCGTAGTTGGGACTAACGTACAAAACCATGACCATCATCGTAGCGATGAGTGCATTCTTAATCGTATGCCGTTTCTTCTTGCCGCTATAAAGCTCCTTCTGCTGCTCAGTGTCCTTAGGGCGCGGTACCTCCCGCTCCGTGGCATCATGAAGCAACTCCTTGTTTTCCAACTTATTAGCCAAAGCCACAAAAGCCTCCTGGGTCGTAGCAGACAGAGCATGGGCTTTCTGAAGGGCAAGGGCTAAAATTTTCGATAAACCACGAATGTACTCATTACACTGGGCTTGCTCCATATCAAAAGCATCGGCCAAAGCCTCTTGAATAGGGTTGTGCTTGATGCAGTACAAAATAAAACACAAGCGCTCCGCGTGATTAGGCAAAGGACTGTTCTTATATATCACAAAACGACGACCGTCCTTCTTTATCTTGCCACTCATCTCATAACGGCTCAGGTATTCGTCATGAGCACATGCGAAAAAAGGCAGCAATCGGTCAAAATCTGCCTGCGATAAACCCGTCATGGCTAAAAAAACGCCCTTCAATGGAGGCCCATTTCTCGTACTTCCCCATGTTTCCTCGCGCATATTTTAAAACAACAAAGGTACATAATGTCTAATATACTGGATATTTCCCGCGCTCTTCGCGATGAACAGGCTGTGTACTCCCTGGCCGGGCTGAAAGTGCAGCCGTTCGAAGAACTGCGCCAAAAGCCTTACGCCGAACTACCCTGTTGCAAGTTAGCCTCTAAACCTGACCGCATACGGGCGATGGGCAGCGGCTGTAAACGTGCCTTTTGCAGGGCAGTGCCGGCATGTTGTTCTTTATCCTGTTGTATCTGCGCATCTACCTCATCATGGCGGTTGCCGCCTTCCTCTTTGGCGTAGCCATAAGCAAGCTGACACAAGATCAGAAATTAAAAAACCGAAAGAAATCCTCTTGAAGGGTGCGCACAGAACATCTCATCGGCCTTTGCAAGCGTTACAGATGCGTAAGCGACATATACCGCAATCGCCGTAAAAATTCTGAGGACGCCATCGTGCTCAACTGCTACGGATAGACCAACTTCTATCAAAGAGCTATCAAAACGGTCAGACCCTTTTGAAATAAAGCGATGGCTGTATCTAAAATTACTGAATTGATTATTTCAGAATGAGTCTACCGGCGATGGCTTTTCCGAAAAAAGCGCACACAGGTCTGGACATTTTTTGGATTGGCCCAAAAGATGTTCAGGGGGAATGTGCATTCATTCATTCCATCACCGGACGTTCACTCGAGCTGCCTCCACTTTTTCCCACATGCGGATATAGTCTTCAGCGGAGTTGAACAGTGGTCTCAGCTGTTGAGGGCTTAGTCCTACGTTTTTGCAGTCTTGCAGAAAATCGGGAATAAGCCCGTAGTGCGCCAATCCGTCCATGTTGTAGTCCCATTCGCGTGTTCCGGCCTTGCAGCGTTTTAGTGGTTCATTTTTCGTGCTGCCCGTCATGCGTTTCCAGGTATTCCAAACATTGCTGAGGTAATAATAATTTTCATTGAGCCAGTCGTCATTATGCCAGCGGGCGTCGGGCAGTTGTCGTGGAGTAATACCGTTCTTTACACAATATCCTGCTAAGCGCTCGTGTGTAGCAGACCCGCCAGCAAATACAAAACTTGCCGCCTGGTCGAAGGTCATATTCATACCCTCGATGTAGTTTCTAATACGCCCCTGTCGTGTAGCATAAGCACTGCTCGGAGCATTGCTGTGGTTTGTGGAGACAATATGGTAGTAGGCTACCGCGTGCCATACATCTTCTTCTATATCACGCACACCCGCTTCTGTAAAAAGATTGAAGTGGTAAAAGGAAAGGGGGGTGGAATAGCAAACCGCGTCGGTCTGCGCCCATTTTTGTTGTTCTCTCAATTGGGTATTCAGCGAGGATAATGGCTCATCCTTGAGTCGATAGGCCGCCCAGGGGCCGAAGCGCGGGGCAATGAAGTCGTTAAAACCTCTGTCGGTAGAGAGGGCTACACCTCTGCCGCTCATTTTGTGTAGAGAATACAGATACATTTGGCACCAGGTTTTAGAAGAGCCATCACAATCATTGGCTACCCGGTTTTCAGGGTGGGCATAGGTTTTTTTGCGGTAAGGGAAAGCGAGGACGCCAACGGTACCTCCGCTCCGAGCAATTTTGTCATAATTTTCCGCAGAGAGCATGCCCTCGTGGGTGAGATTTCCCATGACGGCTGTGCCGAATAACCTTACTTTTTCCTCGTCAGACCCTTCAAAACGAGCAGCGTAACTGGCTTTGAAGCTCAGATCTCTGGGGTCGGTGTGCGAGGATATGACGGGGTAGCGATAAGACTCTGCTATAGAGAAGATCCTATCTGCGGAAGCCTTCGAAGAGTGCTCCATGTCAATGATGAAGCCTTTGCGCATGAGCTCCCGAAACATCATTTCGCCTTTGTTGGTCAGCCCAGTGGCACACATGGTGGAGTTGACGGTATTAAAAGTACATCCCACGCAGCGTCCCAAACAATTGGACTGCCCCTGCCCTGTGAGATATCTTTGAAAAGATTCAAAGGCGTTGCCGAGAATTGCTTTCTTAAGATCTACATCGAGTAAAATGTTATATGCAATTCCCTGGCTGTATCCGTCACTCAGTTCGTAGGGTTTGTTGTGGAAGGCATGATTGATCAGGGCAAACTCAGATCGAAACTGTGCTGTCCCGCCAAAAACGCCATTAATGTAGTGCATGGGCGTAACTTGCCGAATGCCTAAGTTGTAATAGTAATCGAGCTTATCTCTCATCATCCGGGTGGCTGCTGTCATGTCGTCGGGCAATGCTACCAGTGGCTTTGAGGGAGGCATAGGATAATTATCCTGCCAGATGTAGTCTCGGTCTTTAAAATTTCCGAAATTATCCATCTCTACTCCCAGTACCACAGCTAGTTTTCCGGAGAGGATAATTTCGCGGGCTTTTTTGGGGGAGTCTGCTATTTCCATCCAGGAAGAGTTCTGAGCGACGATGCGCTTCATTTCTTCAATTTGTTGCAGGGCGGCACTTTCGTCATCAATAGGAGCATCTGGCCTGGATCCTAAGCCCAAGGCACGTGTAGCCCAGTACATATTCGTAACTCCCAATGCACAGATAAGCCTCAGCCCGCCGTCGTACGCTCGCTTGATCCACTCGACGTGTTGCTGTTGGTGGAATTTAGAGTTAAAACGCGGGAAGCCCACAAAGTCTGGATAGCCGTGCATGTGATGTGGATCTACGTTGGCGACCATAAGATTATTGGTTACGCCGGCGCCCAAATCCGAGTGCATGGATATACACTTGTCGCGGGAAAACTCTGTGCTCATATCGCCACTCGCAGCTCCTACAATTGTTTTACCGCCGAAGCCGAGGTTATTGGTGGGATGAGTATGGGTGTCGGCAAAGCCCCACACCGGCTTATCAGCATCGTAAGAGGCTTCTCCAACGCGGAGCACCTCAAGAGGGGCATCGGTGAATCGAAAATCATCTACGTTGATATGACCATCGGCAGCATCGTCAACAATCCGAATACAGAAGGTTTTCCCGATGGCCTCTTGAGGTAATTCCCATTGAAAGCGCTCGAGCTCTTCAGAAGCTCTTGTGGGAAAGGCTACTTTAACGATCTGGTACTCTCCGTCAGCCGAATTGGCGTTGAGGCCAGCCTGAGTGAAATAAGCCAGGTTTTCTCCGGTCATGAGCATGACTTTATTGCCCGGAAGCGCATCGTATTCCGACTTCTTCATCAATAGCTCCACGCGAACTTGCCTAGGTTTTTTAGAGCCTCCCACCAAACAAGCAATGTAGCGTTTGGTGAGTTTGAAGGGTTCAGATACTAAGCTGCCTATCGGTGTCTCTCCTAAGCCTTCTGAGGTGCCGATCCAATACTTTCCCTTTATGCCGATCGGATAGGGCATGCCTTTCCAATAGTCTCCACCAATGCCGCCATTAGACAAACTCATTCTCCGCAGCACGCGGTCCGTGAGCACGATTTCTCCCTCTACGGGTTGCTTGTCAAAAGCACTGCCACGCGTCGGCTGCCATCCTAAGAGCCCTTTTTCGAAGCCCCAGTTGTCGAACTCAGTATCGTTTTTTACTCTACCCAAATCCTTTACGACATTCCGATTAACATCTTGAGGTACCTGATGAGGCGGATTAGCCCCTACGTTTGGGTTAGGGGAAGTATTGGAACCTGGAATGAGTACATTGAACGCCGCACCTTCTGCAATGGGGGATCCGTCGGCATTCTTGACTGCCCATTTAGCGAGAGAAGCATCGTATTGAACCGTGATGGCAGCGTTATTGTAAACGCCTCCTACGCCGTTAGGATTCCAGAGTTGGGAAACGTAAAAACTCGCAGTAGGGTTATCATTGAGCATTGGGTGGTCTAATACCATTTTCCCTCCGCTCGAACGCTGGGCAAACGCTTGACTGGTAGGGTTCGACCAAAGGATAGAAAAGCGCACGCCTATAGGCATTGGCTCCCTATTCTGGTTAAAAATAGCCCACTGGCTGCCGTTGTACCAAACGCCTATGGCATAAGAGTTGGCCACCGTGTTGCTTTTGTCATATTCTACTATGATTACAGCACCGGGGTTACCGTTCAGCCCTTGAATATCCAGGTAGGTTGAATTCGCGCTGGTATTCGAGGCTGTAGAAACATGTTGTGCTCGTTCTTGGGCAGAAAGGGCAGCCGCGAAAAAGAGGACAAATGAAAGGGTAGTGAGTCGCATGAAATGGGAAGGAGCTAATTATCAGTTATTGTGATAGTTGGCAACAGTTTGAGATAGGGCCTTGTAAAAGAGATAGACCGGTTTTCTTCTCATGCGAAAAAACTATGACTCAAAGGTACAGCAATAGATACGGTAAACTTAGTCTTTTCTCAAAAAAAAAATAGCACAAGCAATCCCGAACATCAAGTGTCGGGCTTGCCAATTGGCAGGCATCCTCTACATTCGCCGAAAACTATAGGCATTCAAGCCGATAGCCACCTGTGTGGCATAGGCTATGTGGCTTCCCAGCGCTGTGGTGATGCCTCTATCGCCACAAAAATGCGCCTACATCAATTTTTAGCGAAAGCTAGGTTGCCTTTCGGCCGCAGCAAGGGTTAAGTCTCAGAGCATGAGGGCTATTTTTTATCGGCAAGTGCCCTTATCCCCTTTTCTTTTCACAAGTGAATCACTTCTCCATACGCTGCGGCTGTGGCTTCCATGATGGCTTCGCTCATAGTGGGGTGCGGATGTACGGATTTGAGGATTTCGTGGCCGGTGGTTTCTAATTTGCGTGCGGCCACGACTTCAGCGATCATTTCCGTTACATTGGCGCCGATGAGATGTGCGCCGAGCCACTCGCCATATTTTTTATCGAAAATGACCTTTGCAAAACCTTCCGCTGCGCCGGCGGCTTTGGCCTTGCCGGAGGCGGTGAAGGGGAATTTGCCTACGAGTATTTCGTAGCCGGCTTCGCGGGCGGCGGCTTCGGTGTAGCCGACAGAGGCTACTTCGGGCGAGCAGTAGGTGCAGCCTGGAATGTTGTTGTAGTCTATAGGCTCAGGAGTGAGGCCGGCGATTTTCTCCACGCAGGTGATGCCTTCGGCGCTGGCCACGTGGGCAAGCGCCTGGGTGGGCAGCACGTCGCCGATGGCATACACACCGGGCACGTTGGTGCGGTAGTATTCGTCCACTTTGACGTAGCCGCGGTCGGTAGTGATGCCCAGAGTTTCCAAACCGATGTTTTCGGTGTTAGGGGTTACGCCGGCGGCGCTCAGCACGACGTCGCACACGAGCGTTTCGGTCTTGCCGTCTTTGCGGTTTTTGATGTTGACTTTCACTTCTTGACTAGAGGTGTCCACGCTTTCTACGGCCCAGCCGGCATAGATTTTCATGCCTTTGCGCGTGTAGATTTTGGCCAGTTCTTTGGATATGTCGGCATCTTCGCGCGGTACCAGGCCCTGTTCGAGGAACTCGACGATGGTTACTTCGGTGCCGATGGTGTGGTAGAAATAGCCGAACTCGACGCCGATAGCACCAGCCCCAACGACGACCATACGTTTGGGCTGCTGCTCCAGCGACATGGCGCGGCGGTACTCAATGACTTTCTGGCCGTCAATGGGCAGGTTGGGCAGTTCTTTGGCGCGGCCACCTGTGGCGATGATGATATGTTTGGCCGTGTATTCGGTCTCTTTGCCGTCTTTATCCCGGACGACGACCTTAGGCCCCGGGGCAAGTTGGCCGCTGCCGTTGATGACGGTAATCTTGTTTTTTTTCATCAAGAACTGCACGCCTTTGCTCATGCCTTCGGCCACACTGCGGCTGCGCTTGATCATGGCCGAGAAGTCGGCTTTGCTTTTTCCTTCGATGCGGATGCCGTAGTCTTCGGCGTGCTGGAGGTACTCGAATACTTGGGCGCTTTTGAGGAGTGCTTTAGTAGGAATGCAGCCCCAGTTGAGGCAGATGCCGCCGAGGCTTTCGCGCTCGATGACGGCGGTGCTCATGCCCAATTGTGAAGCGCGTATGGCGGCCACGTACCCGCCCGGGCCGCTACCGATGACGATAAGATCGAAGCTCATGTACGGAAGAGATTGAAAAGTGGTGTTTGCCTAAAAGGTGCGGCAAACATCTGTAAAAATCCTCAATGTTGCCAGCAAAGACATCAGCGAGCAGGTCAATTGCATTTGAAAACTATTCTCAGGCGAGGCTGTAAAAGACCGCCGGGGTATTTGTTTCGGTATTTTTCCACATCCGCAGCGATGAAAAGAATCCAGGTGTCGCAGAGGACACTTTTATTGGGCTCAATCGTGCGTAACGTCGGTCATCGTGGTCGGAGAAGGTGGGGAAGCCATTGCCTTTACATTTCCAGAACATTTCCAACGCATTTCCAAAGTGCGCGGAGCAGGCCCGCACACCTTTGTGCATTCAATGCATATTTTTCACCAAAAACAAACAGAAACAATGAAAAAGCATCTGCTCTTCTGTGTTCTTGCGTTGGCAGCCGTTTTGGCGCTGCCGTTTGCTGCACTCGCCCAGAATGCCGGTACGAAGCCTGAAGTGGCCATGTATCGCTACAACAGTAGCAAGACGATATCGCCGTTGCCGGTGGTACAGGGAGATATTTTGGGCACCATCCATTGGCGTGGTTTGGTAACGTATGGGGATATCCGCTCGGGCGCCACCATTCGGTCGGTGATTATGCAGCCGGTAGCGCCGGGGGTGTTGCAAGCCAATATGATTTTCCAGACCAGCGGTGCTGCCGGTTTGGCGGATCGCATGATCATCACGGAGACGGGCTTAGTGGGTATCGGTACCAACACGCCGCAGTTCAACCTGCACACGGTGGGCAACACGCACACTACCGGGCGTTTCCACGGGCGCATTCACTTCGATGTGGACCAGCCGACGGGGCTGCCCAACACGTACGCCGACGAGGCCTATTTCGAACGCAAGAGCCGCACAGCCCTGGGGCTAACGCCCAATGTTTACGCTGACGGTGGCATCCTCAGCTTAGCGCCCGGTGGCAACAGCCTGCGCCGCCAGATCTTCAGCGGCGGCACTGACGGCCTCTGGACGCGCTCGCAAGATGCGGGCGGCGCCAACAGCTGGGCTGCCTGGGAAAAGCTCCTGACTAGCGGCGACATCGGCGGACGCCCTAACCTGACGGCTCGCTTCCTGCCGCCGGGGCCCACCTCCAGCACGCTGGGCGACGGGCAAATTTTTGACAACGGCGCCAACGTTGTCATCGGCGGCATTCCGCCGGCGCCGGCAGCCGTGTTGCCTGTGTTCAACCCGGCCGATGTGCTGACGGTTAACGGCAACGCGCGCACTACCGGCAGCGCCACCATTGACGGCAACACCAACACCAACAGCCTCAACGTGGCCAACAACGCCATGGTGAATGGCACAACGACTACCACTGGGCTATCGGTTATTACCAGCGCCTCCGTTGGTGCCAACATTACTGTTGGCGGCAATGCACAGGTCGCTGGCAACGTCGGCATTGGCAAGGCGCCTACGACGTTCGACTTAGACGTGGCCGGCCAGTCCAATTTTGACGGGCGCGTCAAGATTGGAGCTACGAACTTTCCCGGCTCGGCCGGCTACGAACTGGCGGTGGGCGGCGGCATTATCGCCGAAGAGGTGCTCGTACGCCTGCAGCCCTGGCCCGACTACGTGTTCGAGGCCGGCTACCCGCTGCCCTCGCTGTCGGAGGTAGAAACGTTCATCCAGCGCGAAAAGCACCTGCCCGGCGTGGCGCCTGCCCGCGAGGTGGAGAGCAACGGCCTCAACCTGGGCCAGATGCAGAAAATGCAGATGGAAAAAATCGAGGAGCTCTACCTGCACCTCATCGCTTTAGAAAAGCGCATCCAGGCGCTGGAGGCCGAAAACGCTACCCTGAAAGCCACACAACAGCAGCAGCGCTAACCCGCTAAAAATCACAGGCCTATGAAAGCCCTGTTCTGGTTTTTCGCCCTGTGGGCAAGCACCGCCCTCGCACAGGTACACCCTGCGCCCTGTGGCACGCCAACGCCTACCCAGCTGCCCTTTCCGGAGGAGATAGCGCTGCAGAAAATGGCGGCCCCGCCGCCGTACGTCTTCTCCATCTTCGTGCACATCCTGCGCAACGACGACGGTTCCAACGCGGCTATGACCGACGCCGTGCTGGCTCAAAACCTGCAGCGCATGGCCGACTTCTACCGCCCGCACAACATCTGTTTCACCTTTGTAGGACGCGACTTCATTGACAACACCGTGTGGAACACCAATTATATGACCAGCGAAATCGGCGCCATGCATGCCATTAACCCGCACAGCGACGCCATTGATATCTATGTGCACCGGGATAATTTCCAGGGCATGGGCGGCAATGCGTACAATATTCCATCGGTTTTCTGTTCGGTGGCGGCGCCGTCGTCGTTCAACTTCGAGCATGAGATGGGCCACTGCTTGGGGCTGTGGCACACGTTCGAGACGGCTGCCGGCGCCGAATGCCCCGACGGCTCCAACTGTGCAACCGCTGGCGACCAGGTATGCGACACGCCTGCCGACTACGGCGGCTCGGATAGCAACAACGGGCCGGGCTGCACACATACGGGCACACAGACGATTAACTGCAATGGCGGCACCTTTGGCTACGCTCCGCCCACGCGCAACATCATGAGCTACTGGTGGTTCTGTTACAGCGAGTTCACTGCCGGCCAGGCGGTGCGTATGTACAACACCATCAATGCCACGGCTGCATTGCAAGACCGCTTCACGCCGCAGGACCGCGTCATCAGCAATGCCACGCTGCTGGGCGAAATCGCCGTCGGTGCGCAAAACAGCATCCGCATCGGCAACATCGGCGGCACAGGCGATGTGCTCATGACCGCCGGCGCACAAGGCATCTGCAACGCGGGCCGCTTCGTACAGGTAGAACCCGGCACGCGCATCCTGCCTACGGGTACCAACAGCGTGCTGCTGACCATCAACGACCTGTGCGAAGGGCTGCTCTTCAAAGGCCCCCTGCCCGTAGCCGACCGCCGCCCGCAAACGACAACGCCGGTAGCCTCGGGTGAGACGCTCGAGGCCTTTCCCAACCCGTTCTCCGGCCGTTTGCGTGTGCGCGCCGACCTCGGCCAGGCCGTGCCCACCGCGTTGCGTCTCTTCGACCTATCGGGGCGCTTAGCGCGCGAGTTGCCCTGCCCGGCGCCCGCCCAGGGGCGCTTCGATGAAACGTTCGACCTGCCCGACCTGCCCCCAGGTGTCTATCTGCTGCAGCTGCAACACAGCAGCGGCCGGCTGGTGTGCCGGGTAGTGAAGGCAGAATGAGGCCTGCCCTTTCCGGCGCCGCCCTCCCTGAGCGCATGACGGGGGTGACGCCGGTTGTTTTCTCCCATTTTTTATGAAAAAACACCCACATGAAACACCTTTTTTTGAAAACAATACTCCTGGTCGCCATGCTATTGACAACGAAAGCCTGGGGGCAGCAACAGCGGGCTGTGCTCTTTCACGAGGCAGCAGGTGAAAAGCGCCCGATACCAGAAGTCCTTCAGGGTGCGGATGTGGTGCAAAGCCGCATTGTCGAGTTCAACGCCGAAGCGCTGAAAGCACGATGGGTTTTCGCCACACTTTTCGACGGTAATGCTGTGGTTTTTGAGCGCTCAGGCCAGCCAATAGAAAACGGCTGGATGGGCCAGGCTACCGGAAAACAGCGAGGCAACCTCATCCTCACGCCAACGCGAACGGGCTATCACGCCTCCATTTTTGTGGACAGAGACTACTACCGGCTTTTCCCGTTGGAGGGCAACTACTACTTGCTTCAGCAGATAGACCGCTCTTCACTGCCCAACGAAGACTGCAGAGACCTGAAAGGGAGTGCATTTCTGCAGCAAAAGTCTTCGGCCAAACCGCCCGGCGACGCCCCCATTAGCTGCACCATTCGCCTGCTGGTGGCCTATACAGATGCGGCCGACATGTGGGCGCAAAGCAACGGCTTCGGTGATGCCGTAGGGCTGGCCCAGGCTGCGGTGGGTGCATCGAATGCAACGTTGGCCAACAGCGATGTCGGCTTTGCCTTTGAACTGGCCTGCGCCATGCGCGTGGCTTACATAGAGTCGGGCGTCTTTGCTACCGATGTGGGGCGCATGCAAGACCCCTCGGACGGCATTATGGACGAATTGCACGCTTTGCGCGACCTGTATCGGGCCGACCTGTGCGTGCTCATTACCGAGGGAAACGGTGGCTGCGGACGCGCTTTTGGGATTGGCACACCGGAGAACGAGGCCTTTTGTGCGGCCAATGCCAGTTGCTGTGTAGGCAATTTCACCTTCGCCCATGAGCTGGGCCACCTCTTCGGCTGCCGACACGACCCCTATGTGGACGGCACGGCGACACCTTTTGCCTATGGGCACGGCTATGTGCAGGTGAGCGACTTGTGGCGCACCGTGATGGCTTACAACACGGAGTGCGAAGACAACGGCGTCTCATGTGCTCGCGTGGCGTACTGGTCGAACCCGGACGTCAACTATCCGCCGACAGACCAGCCCATGGGCACCGCAGCCACGCACCACAACGCTCGGGTCCTGAACGAAATCTGGGCCATCGTGCGCGACTTCCGCACACAAGCCAATGACTACACCCTCGATAATACGACGCTCAGCGGTACCACTTACGCAGACGTTACCGCCGCTAACACGATTACGGCCGGTAATAATTACAGCATTGAACCTGCTGCCGACGTGCACTTCCGCGCGGGTGTCTCCATTCGCCTAACACCAGGCTTCCAGGCGCTGGCGGGCGCCGATTTTCGGGCCAGCATCCAACCTGTGTCGCCCTGTACGGGTAGCAAGCCAGCAGATAATCGCAGCGCCAACAGGCCTTCCGCATATAGCGATTTTGCCCTCTATCCGAACCCAGCTGACCAGTATCTACGGTTAGAGTACTCCGTGGACGAAGAAGGCCCGGTGTCTATTGTCATTGTCAGCGCGCAGGGAGGTGTGGTGCAGACACCAGCCTCAGACCAGGCGCACCAGCGAGGGCATCACCAGCTGCTGTTGCCGACCGGCCACCTGCCTGCCGGTATGTATGCCTGCCAAATCATTTACCCCGACGGCACCTATGCGCATCGGGTGTTCGTAGTGGCGCGGTAGCCTTCGCCACCCTTACAGCCCCGGAACGCCCTCACTTTGGCCGGTCAGCAGAGGCGATATTCTCCTCATCTGCTGGCCGGCCTTTCACCTTTGAGGCTGCCAGTGCGGCATTTTTTATCGCCCGCATTGGATTTTTTACAGGCTATAACCTTTTTCCATGTAAAAAGCAATGACGAATAATTTTTTCTTTGGCGAGCAGCGTCATTTCTGAGCAAATAGGTGGGCCGGCATTTTTGTGTTTGTAATTGCTCAACAATTCACTCACTAAATGTCTGCACCTATGAAAGTAGAACAATTGTATACCGGCTGTTTGGCCGAAGCTGCCTACTACATCGAGAGCAATGGCGAAGCTGCCATTATTGACCCGCTGCGCGAGGTAACGCCGTACATCGAGCGCGCTGAGAAGGACGGGGCGAAGATCAAGTATGTGCTGGAGACGCATTTCCATGCTGACTTTGTGTCGGGGCATTTGGACTTAGCCAAGAAGACGGGTGCCAAGATCGTGTATGGCCCTACGGCAAAACCCAATTTTGACGCATACATCGCTCAGGACGGCGAAGAGTTGCCGTTGGGCAAGGTGAAGATTCGCGTGCTGCACACACCGGGCCACACGATGGAGTCGTCGTGCTTTCTGCTGATTGACGAGAACGGCAAAGAGGTAGCCGTCTTCACGGGCGACACGTTGTTTATCGGCGATGTAGGCCGTCCTGACCTGGCGGTAAAGAGCGACCTGACGCGCGAGGATCTGGCGGGTTTCTTGTTCGATTCATTGCGCAATAAGATCATGACGCTGCCCGACGATGTGCGCGTATATCCGGGCCACGGTGCCGGTTCGGCCTGCGGTAAGAAGATGGCCAAAGAGACCGTTTCGACCATTGGCCAGCAGAAGCAGCTGAACTACGCCTTGCGCGCCGATATGACGAAGGAGGAATTCATCAAAGAAGTAACGACGGGTCTGGTCGAGCCGCCGCAATACTTCCCGAAGAACGCTGTGCTCAACCGCATGGGCTACGAGAGCATTGACAACGTGCTGCAGCGCGGCGTGCGTCCGCTGTCGGTCAATGAGTTCATCACGGTGGCCGAGGTGGAAAATGCGCTCATTCTGGACACGCGCTCGGAGCAGGAGTTCGTCAGGGGCTACATTCCGGGTTCGGTTTTCATCGGGCTGGATGGTCAGTTTGCTTCGTGGGTAGGTACGCTTATTCCCGATCTTGAGCAGCCGATTTTGCTGGTGTGTCCGCCGGGTCGCGAGGAGGAAGCAGTAACGCGCTTAG
Source organism: uncultured Saprospiraceae bacterium (assembly GCA_937980645.1). GTDB lineage: Bacteria > Bacteroidota > Bacteroidia > Chitinophagales > Saprospiraceae > M3007. The sequence goes on from CALJPQ010000011.1 coordinate 38,819, forward strand.
CGCGCGTGGGCTACGACAACACGCTGGGCTATCTGGAAGGCGGCTTCGCTGCATGGCAGGCGGCAGGCAAGGACGTGGACAGCATCGAAAGCATCAGCGCCGAAACGTTTGTCAGCCGCATGAAAGCACCGGACACAGTAGTGCTCGATGTGCGCCGCAAGAGTGAGTATGAGACTGAGCATGTCATCGGCGCCCAGAGCTTCCCGCTCGATTTTATCAACAAAAACATGGCCGAACTGCGCCACAACGTGCAATACTTAGTGCACTGCGCCGGCGGCTATCGCTCCGTCATTGCCATCAGCATCCTGAAAAATCGCGGCTTCGATAACTTAGTGAATGTGGAAGGCGGCTTCAAGGCCATCAAAGAAACGGGCAAGGTGCCACTGTCGGAGTACCGCGAGCAGATCACGGAACTGTAAGCATGCACGTAAACGTAAACAGGCATAAGGACATCAGAGGCCGCTGGAGCAAGGCTCCGGCGGCCCTTTTTCTATATTTGACTTGCTCTGGGAAGATTCAAGGCGATATAGCGTTTTTTTTCTGACTTCTTAATGTGATTTTTAAACGGCTACCCTTTAGAAGCGTCCTATTGAGCATTCTTTCCTTGCAGCCTTAATGCGAGCGGCAAGGGCAGTTTTTTAGCAGAACAATTACACTATGAAGAATGCACTGATGCTTTTTCTGTTGTTGGGAAGTGCTGTGGTGGCTCGGGCACAGGTAGTCAATACCAGTTATGGCGCTATTCAGGGTTTGACACAAGACGGCGTTGCAGCTTTTCTGAGCATTCCATACGCCAGCCCTCCGGTGGGGCTGTTGCGCTGGGCACCGCCGCAGCCGCATCCGGGCTGGACGGGTGTGCGGCTGGCGCAGGCTTTTCCGCCGGCATGCCCACAGAAGAAATTTTCACCTGGCGACACAGTGGGTGTGGTTATCGGTCAGGAGGATTGCCTGTATCTCAACATCTGGAGCCCTAATCTGAACGGGCGGCTACCGGTGATGGTATTCATCCACGGAGGCGGCAACCAGCAAGGCTCGACGGGTGAGGTTGCTGGCGGGGCACGTATTTACGACGGCAAAAATTTGGCGAAACGCGGCGACGTAGTAGTTGTTACCCTTCAGTATCGGTTGGGTGCCTTAGGTTACTTGGTGCATCCTGGTTTGGAAGCCGAAAGTGCTTGGGGCAAGGCGGGCAACTACGGCGTTATGGACCACTTAGCCGCCTTGCAATGGATACAGCAGAATATCGAGGCCTTTGGCGGTGACCCGGAGCGGGTAACGATTTTTGGTGAAAGCGCTGGTGCTGTCAACGTCGGTAACCTGTTGGCCATGCCGGCGGCTAAAGGGCTTTTTCACCGCGCCATTCTTCAGAGCGGTTCGCCCCGCCTCAAGAGTTACGATGCCGCGCGCGCCGAGGGCATCGCCTTTGCCCAAAAACTCGGCACTACGGGGACAGCAGATGAGCAAATTGCTTATCTGCGTTCGCTGCCGCCCGACTCTTTGGTCAGCGGCGACTCCAGTCCCATTTCGGGCAACGGCATAACTCAGGCACCTTGGAAACCGGTTTTAGATACTTATTGGTTTCCGAAAGGAGCATTAGAGGCTGTACAAAACGGCCAGCACAACCGCGTGCCGCTCCTCATCGGCTCCAACAGCGACGAGATGAGCCTTAACCTGCCACCGGTCATCACGCCGCAGATGTTTCAAGCGTTTGTGCAGGCCAGCATCCCGCCTGCGTATCGGCCGCAAGTGCTGGCGACGTACCCGCCCGGCACCACTAACGAGCAGGCGCGCGCTTCTTACGTGGCCTTAGTCAGCGACCTGCAGTTCACGGCGCCGGCTCGCCGCGTAGCCGACTGCGTGAGCAAAAACCAGACGGAGCCTGTCTGGCGCTACTTCTTCACGTTCCGCCACACGGTGCCCCTTTTGCAGCCCTTTGGCGCGTACCACGGCATGGAGCTGTTTTACGTGTTCAACACCTGGGAAAACGCCACGCTCGGCAGTGGCCCGCTGTTTCGGCCCGCCGACGACAGTGTGCAACAACATCTGCTGCGCTACTGGACCAACTTTGCCCGCACAGGCGACCCCAACGGCACAGGGCTGGTGGGCTGGCCGCAATATGCCAGCCCGGCCGATTGCTATATCGAGTTGAAAGCGACGCCCAATGGTTCGCAATGCGGCGTGCGCACGGTCGAGAGCAACCTGTGGGATCAAATCGTGGGCTTTGTCCCGTGCAAAAGCACCATTTCGGTCAATGAAATGGAGGGCAGCCCTGGGGTATGGAGGCTTTACCCCAGCCCGGCATCCGATCGCTTATATCTGAGTGGCCCGGCCGACCCTGCGGTGCGCGTGCAGTGGTTCGATGCGCCGGGTCGTCTGCTGTGGACGAGCGCCCCGGGCGAAACGTCTTTTGACCTTTCGGCTCTGCCGGCGGGGCTTTATGTGGCGCGTATCACCAGCCGGTGGGGCAGTCAGGTGCAGTGGGTGGTGCGGCAATAGGCATTTACTGCCCTTCCTCGTCGTTGGTGCCGTTGCCATTGACGTCCAGCGAGTCGGGTGGTGCGGGCGGTGGCGCAGCTGCGCGCAGGTAGATACGGGTCGTCCATTGGGCCGTGTCCTGCACAGCGGGTGGGCGCTGCAAGTATTCGGCTATGGTGGGCGGAATGGGCACCCAGCCTTTTTCCTCCAGATACAGGGCCAGGGCCTTTTGGGCAGCGTTGAGGTCGGGCTGGCCCGGTTGTTCTATCCAAAAGTACTGGCCGCCTTCGAGCGTAAAGATTTGCAGGGCAGGTGGCACCTTTTGCCCTGCGGCTACGGGCGCTGCCACGGCGATGTCGGCCTGGCGCGTGAGGCTGTCTATTGTCCAGAAAAGGGCGACCATGGGGCCGGTGGGCGCAAGTTGTCGCTTGCGCGTCAGGAGGTCTAATTTTTCCAGGTGCTCCCGCACGAATGCTTCAGCCCGTTCCAGGGGGACGACCTGCCGGAAGCCGGCGTAGGATTGCTCCTGCCGTTCCTCTTCGCGCACTTCGTAGCCGGCATAGAGGCGAGGCATCATGCTTTCGCAATGGCGTTTGAGGTTTTCCAGCCCGCGCGCAAAGTCTTTGCCCACGTAGGTGTTGACGTCGGTAAACATCGCCAGGCCGTTCCAGGGGAAGCTGATATTCATGTGAAAGGCCCAGGTAACGAGGGTCTGGTTGCTGTCGGCCTCGAAGGTGAACCACGTGGGAGAGGTGCTGCGGTAGGGCTTTTCGGTGCTTACCTCGAAGTCCAGACGTTGGGGCGCTACGGCCTTGAGCACCATGCTGCCGCTACCTACTTCGCCCTCGCCCGTCCAGAAATAGGCCGCGCCCAGGGCGCCGTCTTCGCCTTCGATGCGGATGTCGGCATTCATGCCGGCCCAGGGCGACCAGACGCGAAAATTGCGGAAATAGCGCACCTGGTCGTACACCAGCGCCGCGGGCGCAGCTATGGTTATTTGGCGCTCAATAAGATATCTTTTTTTGGCAAAAAGCCCAAAAAGGGCCAGCAGCGCACCGGCAATCAGGACGACATAGAGCAGAAAACGGAATAGGCGCAGGGCAGCGCTTTTTTGTATCATAGGGAAATGCTGTTAAAAAGCCCGGCAAAAGTACACGCATCTGGCAGTGCTGTGGCGAACTTTGCAGGCGCAACGGCGTTTTGCCGGGCAAAGGATTTTTTACCAAAAAAAGAAGGACTATGGCTGACTGGCTGCTGTACCTGCTCATTACGCTGGGCGCTTACTTAGGAATGGAATTCATGGCGTGGTTTACGCACAAGTACCTGATGCACGGCCTGCTGTGGAGCTGGCACGAAGACCACCACAAGCCGCGCCACGAAAAGCACGGTTTCTTTGAAAAGAACGACCGGTTTTTTCTGGTTTTTGCCATTCCGAGTATGATCTTCTACCTCATCGGTGGGCTGACGGAGCACACGTGGGCCTTGTTTATCGGCATTGGCATTTCGCTGTACGGCCTGACGTACTTCCTCATTCACGACGTGTATATCCACCAGCGCTTCAAGTGGTTCCGCCAGCTCGATGGCTGGTACTCGCGCGCCATCCTGCGGGCGCATGGCGCTCACCATGCAAAGACGACTAAAGACGGCTGCGAGTCGTTTGGGCTCCTCATTGTGCCGATGAAGTACTTCAAAAAACGCAGCACGCTCAAACAAGGGGCTGAAAAGGCCTGAGATCCAGCCCTGAATTCGCCCGAAAACACACTCTCCGTACACGGTGCGGGGCGTGTGTTTTTTCATTTTGGGCACACGTTGCGCCAACTGCCTATATTTGCGCGCTTTTTTGGAACCCGCTCATTTCTTTTCACCTGAATTATACGGTATGCAGATTAAAGGTGTTGTACGCTTCTTCCTTATCGCGCTGACGGTTGTTTGCCTGTATCAGTACTTGCTCATCATCCCTACCAGCAATATTGAGAGCGCTGCCGCGCGCTATGCCGATGAACGCCATGCCCAAAACCCGGCAGTTTCCTGGCAGACGCACTACAGTGCTTATCTGGACTCGCTATCGAGCGAAACGGTTTTTACCATTCCACTCATCAAAAAATTCACCTACGCCGACCTCAAAAAGAGCCAGCTGGCTTTGGGTCTCGACCTGAAGGGCGGCATGAGCGTGTTGCTGCAGGTGGATTTGAAAGACTTTGTCCGAAACCTGTCGGGCAACAGCACCGACCCGGCCTTTTTGGAAGCGTTGGAAAAGGCAGCGGCGATGCAAAAAACGCAACAAACAGATTTCATCACCCTCTTTGCGAATGCGTGGAAAGAAGTGGGTGGTGGCAAATCGCTTGCCTCGATTTTTGCCCGCAACGAGACTCTGCGCGGGCAGATCAACTTCGAGTCGCCCGATGCTGAGGTGATGCGCGTGATTCGCCAGTTGGCCAACACGACGGTGGACGAAACCTACAAGCGCCTCAAACAGCGCATTGACAAGCTCGGCGTAGTGCAGCCCAACGTCAGCTTAGATGCTGCGCGCGACCTCATCTTAGTCGAGCTGCCGGGCATTGATAACCCTCAGCGTGCGCGCAACATGCTGCAAAAGAGCGCCAAACTGGAGTTCTGGGACACCTACCGCTTTGGCGATGAAAACATTCCGCAGGCGCTCGAAAACGCCGACAATCGCCTGAAAGCCCTCCTGGCCGGCGACACCACTCTGCTGGTTACCGTCAAGGATACCATCTACACCTACCCCACAGGCCCCGATGGTAAGCCGGACTCGTCGGCAACGCCGGAGATGAAAGTCGTGGATAAACCCGCCACCCCGCAGGGCGATGGGCCGCTGTTCCGCCTGCTGACGCGCGCCAACGACCCGCGCAGCGTGGTCATCGGGTACGCCGACAAGAACAAGATGAAGGCCATCACCGAGATGCTCGAGCGCCCCGACATCAAAGCGCTGTTCCCAGTGGACCTGATGTTCCGCTGGAGCCTCAAGCCTGTGCCCGAGCGCGACGGCAATTCGTCTGTTGCTGGCAAATACGAACTGTATGCCCTCAAAAAGTGGCGCAACCAGGATAAGCCGCGCTTAGACGGCAGCATCGTTACACGCGCCAGCGAGCAACCCGACCCCAACACGGGCGAAGTAACCGTAAGCCTGGCGATGAACAACGAGGGCGCCCGTATCTGGGCCGAAATGACGCGCCAGGCTTATGAGGGCGGCAATCGCGAGATCGCTATTGTCCTCGACGACGAGGTCGTCAGTGCTCCGCGGGTCATCAATCCCATTGAGGGGGGCAACTCGTCTATTACGGGCGGCTTCACGCTCGACGAAGCTAAGGACTTAGCTAACATCCTCGAAGTGGGTAAGCTACCTGCTGGCACGCGCATCGTGCAGGAGAGTCAGGTAGGTCCATCGCTGGGCGCCGATAACATTCGCAAGTCGCTCATTGCCATGATCCTGTCGGTGGTGCTGCTGTGCGTTTTCATGATCGCTTACTACGCCCGCGGCGGTGTGGTGGCCGTCATTGCCCTGCTGGCCAACCTGTTCTTCATCATCGGCACGCTGGCCTCGATGGGTACTGTGCTGACACTGCCGGGCATCGCCGGTATCGTGCTGACGCTGGCCACTGCCGTGGACGCTAACGTAATCATTTACGAACGCATCCGCGAGGAAATCCGGGGCGGCATGGAGGGTATCAAAGCCATTGCCACAGGCTTCAGCCGGGCACTGCCGGCCATTATTGACGCCAACGTAACCACCTTGCTCACGGCCTTTGTGCTCATCTACTTCGGCCTCGGCCCCATCAAAGGCTTCGGTACGGTGCTCATGGTTGGTATCTTCAGCACCATGTTCACTGCCGTGCTCGTCAGCCGACTCATGACCGAATGGTGGCTCGGCCGCGGCAAGGAGATGACCTACAGCTATCCCTGGTCGGAAAAATGGCTCGTCGGCGTCAACGTGGATTGGATCAGTAAACGCAAGTACGCCTACATTTTCTCCAGTGCCATCATTATCATCGGTGTTGCTTCTTTCTTCTTGCGCGGCTTCGAATTGGGTGTGGACTTTAAGGGTGGCTACTCGTTCAACGTCAAGTTTGACCAGCCCGTCTCGTTGGAAAAGTTGCGCCCAGCGCTCTCGCAGGCCTTAGGCGGCAACCCGATTGTAAAGGCCATCAGCACCGAAAACACGTACAACATCACGACCTCGTACCTCATTGATGACACCAGCCCCGACGTAATGGACAAGGTCATCGCCAAACTGCACGAAGGCATCACCGCAGCGGGCTTTTCCACGAGCCTAGAGAACTTCAAGAGCACCTCAGGTTCAGGTACCTATATCCTCTCCTCGAGCCAGGTCAGCCCAACAGTGGCTGATGACATCCGAGACTCCTCGTTCTCTGCTACCCTCTGGGCGCTGTCGCTCATCTTCCTGTACCTGCTCATCCGCTTCCGTCGCTGGCAGTTTTCATTAGGTGCCGTGTTAGCCCTGTTCCACGATGTGCTCATCACGCTGACGTTCTTCACGCTGCTGCACGGCATCGTGCCGTTCTCGTTGGAGATTGACCAGGCCATCATCGCCTGCATCCTGACGGTCATCGGTTACTCCGTGAACGATACGGTGATCGTGTACGACCGCATCCGCGAGTTTATCAACACTTACATCGGGCGGCCTAAAGAGGAAGTGTTTAATATGGCCATCAACACTACGCTGAGCCGTACACTCATCACTTCGGGCACCACGCTGGCTGCTGCTTTAGTGCTCTTCCTTTTTGGTGGCGATGCCACCAAAGGCTTTGCTTTCGGTATGTCGGTGGGTATTCTCTTTGGTACCTACTCCTCGGTCTTCGTCGCTTCCTCGCTGGTCGTTGACCTGACGCGCGAGCGCGTGCTGAGTGGTAAAGCCGTAGAACAAAAGCCTGCCACCACCACGCGAACTGCTGCTAAGCAAGTGAAGGCCTGAGGCTTTTATTTTTGAATAAATAATGCAGCCGGGCGGCTCCTGAGGATTGAAGGGGGCCGCCCGGTTTTTTTGTGGTCAAAAACAGCCGCACCTCATCTCCCGCCCGGCAGTAACTTTGCTCGCCATGTTTGGAAATGGTTGTCTGAATTGGGTCTCAGGTCTTTTCTTTTGGGCTATGGCGGCGCAGGCGCAGCCGTCTTTTTCTGTGCTGACCTACAACATCCGCTATGACAACCCTGCCGACGGGCAGAATGCCTGGTCGGAGCGGCGGCACTGGCTGGCCGATCAGTTGCGCTTTTACGCACCGGACATTTTCGGAGTACAGGAGGGGCTGAAGCACCAGCTGGACTTTCTGCAGGAGCAACTACCCGACTACGCCTGGGTAGGTGTAGGTCGCGACGATGGGCGTGAGGCCGGCGAGTACTCGGCACTTTTTTATCGCAAGCGGCGCTTTCGGGTGGAGCAGAGCGGTACGTTCTGGCTGTCGCCTACGCCGGAGCAAGCGTCAAAGGGCTGGGATGCCGCCCTGCCGCGCATCTGCACCTGGGCCTTGCTGGAAGACACGGTGGCCAAACACCGTCTGTGGGTCTTCAACACGCACTTTGACCACATCGGGCGCGAGGCGAGGCGCCAGTCGGCCTCGCTGTTGCTTATGCGCCTGTGGGAGATGAACCGCCCGCGCTACCCGGCCATCGTCATGGGTGACCTCAACGCCGGTCCCAACACGGAGCCGGTACAAATCCTCCTGCGCGAACTCTACGACACGCGCACGCGCAGCCAGGAGCCACCCTTCGGCCCTGACGGTACCTTCAACGGCTTCCGCTTCCACGAACCCGTGGAACTGCGCATTGACTACATTTTTACCACTGCCAACCTGCACACGCGCAAGTATGCCGTGCTCAGCGATTCAAAAAACTGCCGTTACCCATCGGACCACCTGCCGGTGTATGCAGTACTGGAATACGAGTAGCTACCCAGCCCATCAACCCGCTTTTTGTCGCACAGATGAACTAAACACTGCAATTTTTTTGTGAACCCTTATTTTTGTGGAAACAGCACCTGAGTGCGCTCCACTAATATCACCTAACTGCTGACTTATGAGCAACCGCTACCTGCTTCTAACCTTTCTATTTTTCGGTCTACAAAGGGTTTGTGCGCAATTGCCCAACGATGCCCTGATGATGGCTAAAGGCCAAGGGTGCGTACTAACCCAGTACACCCATGCGCGCTGGGAAAATTACTGGGAAGGGCCGACAAAGCGCTCCAACCTCAATTTAGGTGTTGTTACGACGCAAAGCGCTATGTTGGGCTTTGGCTACGGGCTTTTGCGGCGGCTCAACGTCCTGGCCGCACTGCCGTACGTATGGACGAACAGTTCGGCTAGTTACTTACAAGGCCAGCGCGGTTTGCAAGATCTTTCGCTCTGGCTTAAGTATCAGATCTTTGAAGCGAACGCGGCTGGGGGCGAGGTACGCCTGCAAGCCACTGGGGGCCTATCCACCCCGGTCAGCAATTACGTCGCCGACTATATGCCGTTGAACATCGGTATGCAAAGCCGGACGGCCTCCCTGCGCGGCATTGCGAACTACACCCACGGCCAAGGATGGTACCTTACGCTGCAAGCCGGGCATACCTGGCGTAGCGACATTACGACCGACCGCGATGCCTTTCTGTTTCACGACCAGCTCTACTACACCAACCGAATGCCGGTTCCCAACCTGCTCGACGCCACTGGGCGCTTAGGCTTCATCAACAACCGCTTCCAGGCGGAAATCCAGCTGGACTATTTCACCGGCACCAGCGGCGACAATATCCGCTATAACGAGATGCCACAACCGACCAACTGCATGCGTGCCACCACTGCCGGGATTTATGCCAAATACTTCCTATGGCAGGGGCTGGCCGTGCAAGCCGCCTATGGGCAGGTCTTAGGCGGACGGAATGTAGGCCAGGGCGTCATCTTTTCCAGCGGATTTTCGTACCTGTTCTATACGAACCGATAATGGTTTATTTTCTTTTTCACCTCTATGTTTCAATTTTACATTGTAAAGGAATGCTATGAACACTACGCCCTACCTTTGGTGGATGCTCACAAGCCTGGCTGTTCTTTTCTTGCTGGTGCGCTGCGAAAAAAGTCCGGAAAGCCCGGCAGCTGAACCTTACCCGGAGACCAGTTTGGACGCTAACGGCGGCACGTGGAAAACCTGTGTGCTAACGAGCGGATCGGAAATATCAGTACCCGCTCCGGCAGCGCCCACTTCTTCTGCATACTCACTGGAACTGAACAACTTGAAACAATATATGGCCACTGCCACACCCGAACAAAAGCGCTTGGCTCGCTTCTGGGGCGGCAACGCCGTACTACGCTGGCACGAAATTGCGCGTGAACTGGCCGCCCGCTACAACGTACCACCTAACTACAATCCCGACGGCAAGACATACCCCAACCCAGACCCAAACAACCCGGCTGCTTACCCGCGCTTTCCCTTTGCCAACCCGCCCTATACGGCGCGGGCGTTGGCTTTGTTGGCTGTGGCACAGTACGACGGCTTAGTGGCCGCCTGGCATGCTAAGTTTCAGCACAACCGGTTGGCTCCCTATAAATACGACTCCAGCATCGAGCCGCTTATTCCGACCAATGACTTGCCGGCCTATCCTTCGGAGGATGCCGTTATTGCAGTAGCCTCGTGCGAGCTGCTCAAGATGCTCTTCCCGGCAGAGAAGGGGTATTTAGATCGCCTGGCGGAAGAGCACATCCAGAGCCGCCTATGGGCTGGTGCCAATGTGGAAAGCGACCTGCATGCGGGCCGAGTACTGGGGCAAGCTGTGGCTGAGCGTGTACTGGCCTACGCCCGCAATGACGGCATGGCCCGCGCTGGCGACCAGTCGAAGATGGACTCCATCCGAGCTGACGCTGCCAACCGTGGCATCCGCGAACAATGGCACAGCTTAGATATTCCAGAGCGCCCGGCCATGCTCCCGCTATTTGGCTATGTGAAAACCTGGAACTTCGACGAAGCCACCAAAATCGCTCTGCGCCCGCCTATGCCGCCTATGCCCGGCTCACCAGAGTTTGAGGCGGATATGGAAGAACTGCGCCGGATCACCAAAAACCGCACCCGCGAGCAGTTCCGCATCGCCGCCTATTGGGCTGACGGACCTGGTTCCTATACCCCGCCCGGCCACTGGAACCGCCGCGCTGCGGAGCTCATCCAGGAAAAGCAATTCAACGAAATCCGCTCCGCTCGCGCCATGGCACTGGTGAATACCGCCCTGCACGATGCCGGCGTTACCTGCTGGGACGTCAAGTACCATTACATGATCATGCGACCCACCGAAGCCGATCGCGGCATCAAAACCAGCACGGGCATTCCAAACTTTCCGGCCTATACCTCTGGCCATTCTACCTTCTCAGGTGCCGGCGCCGAGGTGCTATCCTACCTCTTCCCCGACCATGCCAGCAACCTGCAGGCAATGGCCAAAGAAGCCTCCGAGTCGCGTGTCTATGGCTGCATCCATTACCGCTTCGACTGCGAGGTAGGCCTCCAGGCTGGACGTAAAGTAGGACAGTATGCTGTTCAGCGGGGTCGTACCGATGGATCGCAATAGGCCAAAGACGCTGAGGTGCGGATCTTGTGCAAAGCAGATGCCTGTTGCAGCAACGGCTAAAAATTGAAACGGCTCTGGGCGCAGAAGGAAACATCCCTCTGCAACTGTGGGGTCCTAAAGGTAAAATTCCTGACAGGTAGAATTTCGCATAGGAACCGGGTGAATGCCGATTTTTACCCCTCGAAAAACGGCATGAGTGATGCAACTGACCACATTTAAGGATATATCCCGCGCATTAAGCCCAGAGCTGCCCTCGGATCTGGGCACGATGGATCAGCATTTAGATTTCATCCTGCCCAAAGTAATACCGTATGGCGAAGACCTGCGCGAGGGGGAATTTTGGCTGGGTAAACGCTGGAAAGAGGTGCGCGATGACGAGGGCTTCCACGAGGCTATCCTGCACATTTTCAATGCGGGAGGAGAGTATTTGCTGTCTTTGGACGGCAACGTGCTGAAAGGCACCTGGAAGCAATTAGGCACGAGTAATTCGCTCATTTTGGAGTTGGCCGGCAAAAGCGAGCTGTTCGACCTTCGCTTTTTGAACGCCGATTTTTTGGTGCTGACCAAGCACGGCGACCAGGTGCGCAAAGGGCAGCGCAAGTACTTTTTCTTAGTGCACGAGCCGGCCACACGCGGTTCTGGGGGGGAGCTGGACTGGCGAAGCCTGATGGAAAAGATGTTCAACATCTGGCGGGAGAACAGCATCGGCTTCGGCAGTTGGCTGCTTCTGGCAGTGGTTATTTCTGTTATTCTTTACTTATCCTTTTCAAAATGACGCCGATAGACTGGGCTGTGCTGGTGCTTGCGCTGGCAGGAGTGGTTATTTATGGCATCTGGAAAAGCCGCCATATTGGCACTAGCAAGGACTTTCTGGCCGGCAAACGCGATTTACCGTGGTGGACCATTGGGCTGAGTATCATGGCCACACAAGCCAGCGCCATTACGTTTCTGAGCACCCCCGGGCAGGGGTTTGCTGACGGCATGGAGTTCGCTCAGTTTTACTTCGGTATGCCCATCGCCATGCTCATTCTGGTGGCATTTGTGTTGCCGGTGTACTATCGGCTGCGCGTAACGACGGCTTACGAGTATTTGGAGCACCGCTTCGACCGGCGTATGCGCACGCTGACCGCTTTGCTGTTTCTCACTCAACGCGGGGTAGCAGCAGCCATCAGTATTTATGCGCCAAGTATCATTCTGTGCGCCGTCTTTAGCTGGAATTTGGCCCTAACCAACGCACTTATGGCTATTTTTGTCATCATTTACACCACTTCGGGTGGCAGCGCAGCCGTGAGCCGCACGCAGGAGCTGCAAATGAGCATCATGCTGGGTGGCCTCATTCTGGCCTTTGCCATCGCCCTGAATAGCCTGCCTGAAGGCGTTGGGTGGTCTGAAGCCTGGGCTGTAGCGGAAGCAACCGGCAAGACGCAAGTGGTGGACTGGTCGTTCGACGTGCACGACCGCTACAACATCTGGTCGGGTGTTCTGGGAGCCACGTTTTTGTTCCTCTCCTATTTCGGTACCGACCAGAGTCAGGTGGGTCGTTACCTGTCGGGCAAGTCCTTACGCGAAAGCCGCATTGGACTGCTGTTCAATGGCTTTGTCAAAATCCCTATGCAGCTGCTGGTGCTGGGCGTAGGCGTCATGGTATACGTTTTTTTTCAGTTCAATCCCGCGCCGCTGTATTTCCATGAAGCCAACCGAATAGCGGTGCGAAACACCCCCTACGAGGCCGCCTTCCGGCAATTGGAGGCTTGCAACGACAGCATTGCCCGCCTTAAACAGGCAACGCTCCGCGAGGCCACAACCACTCTGCACCAGAGCAACGGACAACTGCCCCAGCCCATTCGCCATCAACTGCAGCAATGGGATGCCGAGCGCAAAACCTTGCGCCAACAGGCCGAAGCCCTTGTCAAACAGGCACGCCCTGGCGCTGATCCTAAGGATAAGGACTTCGTGTTCATACACTTTATTCTCCAGTATGTGCCCGTCGGCCTGACGGGCCTGATGCTGGCCATGATCTTTTGCGCCTCATGGAGCACCACCGCCTCCGAACTCAGCGCCCTGACGGCCACTTCGGTATCCGATATCTATCGCCGATCCATTGTTACCGACCGCGACGACACGCACTATTTCCGCGCCTCGCGCTGGTTCACGGTGGGCTGGGGTATCTTTATTGTCGTGTTTGCCAGCTATGCTGACCTGTTTGAAAACCTCATCCAGGCAGTCAACATGATTGGGTCGGTGTTCTATGGAACTATTTTGGGCATCTTTTTTACAGCCTTCTTTTTGCCAAAAGTGAAGGGTACAGCAGTTTTTTGGGCTGCTGTCATCACTCAGGCCCTCATCCTGATACTCTTTTTTGGTGTAGATCGCGACGCCTACTTGTGGTACAATCCCTTGGGCTGTGGGTTGGTCATGGGCATCGGCTGGCTGTGGCAGGTGTTATCGAACCGGAACGCCTCTCGCACTGCGGCTCCGACGCAGTAGTCGCTTTCGAGTCTCGAATTGGCATCTCTGTTAAGCAAGAGTCGCCTCTGGGAAGAGTCTAGAAAACTGAGGGCCTGCCTTCTGTCAGGCAGGCCCGGTTTGAAAAATTCCCGTATGTCGTCGAGAACGTCTTGAGTCGAAGGATAACAGCAAGCGACCAAGGGCCGCATTTGGAGCGGTCAGTCTAGAAGGTCGAAACGGTCCAGGTTCATCACTTTAACCCATGCGGCTACGAAGTCGCGCACGAACTTTTCTTCATTGCCGGCGCTGGCATAAACTTCGGCCACGGCGCGCAGTTCGGAGTTGGCACCGAAGATCAGGTCTGCCCGGGTGGCCCGCCATTTAGGTTGTCCGCTTTTGCGGTCACGGCCCACGAAGGTTTCCTTCGTTTCGTCGGTGGGCGCCCAGGCTGTGCTCATATCTAAGAGGTTGATGAAGAAGTCGTTAGTCAGTGTGCCAGGGCGGTGCGTAAGGATGCCGTAGTCGGAGCCGTCGTAGTTAGCACCCAATGCGCGCATGCCGCCGACGAGGACGGTCATTTCAGGCACTGTGAGCGTCAGGAGTTGGGCTTTATCCACTAAGAAGTGCTCCGAAGGCACGTCGGAGGGTTCTTTCAGGTAGTTGCGGAAGCCGTCGGCAAAGGGCTCCAGATAGGCAAAGGAATGGACATCCGTCTGCTCCTGCGAAGCATCAGTGCGGCCCGGCGTGAAGGGCACTTCTACGTTGAAGCCGGCGTTTCGAGCGGCTTGCTCTACGGCAGCGCAGCCACCCAGCACGATGAGGTCGGCTAGCGAGATTTTTTTGCCGTCTTTTTGGGCGGCATTGAACGCTGTCTGAATTTGCTCGAGCACCGAGAGCACTTTGGCCAGCTGCTTCGGATTGTTGGCCTCCCAGTTGCATTGAGGCTCTAAGCGGATGCGCGCGCCATTGGCGCCGCCGCGTTTGTCGGAGTCGCGGTAGGTGGAAGCCGATGCCCAGGCCGTCAGGGCCAGTTCAGAGATAGTGAGGCCGGAGGCGAGGATGCGCTTTTTGAGTTCGGCGATGTCGTTGGCATTCACCAGCGGGTGATCCACTTTGGGCAGCGGGTCTTGCCAGATGAGGTCTTCGGCGGGCACTTCCGGGCCAAGGTAGCGGGCTTTTGGCCCCATGTCGCGGTGAGTCAATTTGAACCAGGCGCGAGCAAAAGCATCGGCGAAGGCGTCGGGGTTTTCATAAAAATGGCGCGAGATTTTTTCGTAGATGGGATCAAAACGCAGCGATAGGTCGGTGGTCAGCATGGTAGGCAGATGCTTTTTATTTGGGTCAAAAGCATCCGGCACGACCGGTTCAGCATTTTTGGCCACCCACTGGTAGGCGCCGGCGGGGCTTTTGGTCAGCTCCCACTCGTACTCGAAGAGGTGCTTAAAGAAGTCGTGGCTCCATTTCGTTGGCGTGCGCGTCCAGGTTACTTCGGGTCCGCCGGTGAGGGTGTCGGGGCCTTTGCCCGATTTGTAGCGGCTTTTCCAGCCGAAGCCCATTTCTTCGATGGGGGCTGCCTCGGGTTCAGGGCCTAAGAGCGACGGGTCGCCCATGCCGTGGGCTTTACCGAAAGAGTGGCCGCCGGCGATGAGGGCCACGGTCTCTTCGTCGTTCATGCCCATGCGTCCGAAGGTTTCGCGGATGTCTTTGGCCGCAGCCACCGGGTCAGGGTTTCCGCCCGGGCCTTCCGGGTTGACGTAGATGAGGCCCATTTGCACGGCTGCTAACGGGTTCTGCAGCTGGCGATCACCCGAATAACGGCGGTCGTCGGCCAGCCATTTCGTCTCGGAGCCCCAGTAAATGCTTTCGTCGGGTTCCCAGGCATCTTCGCGGCCGCCGCCGAAGCCGAAGGTCTTAAAGCCCATGGACTCCAGCGCCACGTTACCGGCCAGAATCATCAAGTCGGCCCAGGAGATGCTGTCGCCGTACTTCTGTTTGATGGGCCACAGCAGGCGGCGTGCCTTGTCTAAGTTGGCGTTATCGGGCCAGCTGTTGAGCGGGGCAAAGCGCTGATAGCCGCCACCCGCACCGCCGCGGCCGTCGCCCATGCGATACGTGCCGGCGCTGTGCCAGGCCATGCGGATGAAGAAACCACCGTAATGGCCAAAGTCTGCCGGCCACCACTCTTGCGAGTCTGTCATGAGGGCGTGCAGGTCGCGCTTGAGGGCTTCGTAGTCTAATTTTTTAAATGCCTTGCGATAGTTGAAACCCGGGCTCATCGGGTTGGAGCGCGAGGAATTCTGACGCAAAATGTTCAATTTCAGCCGGTTGGGCCACCAGTCCTGGTTGTGTGTACCCACAGCGCTGGTCGGATGCGAAAAGGGGCATTTGCCGTTTTTAGCCGGATTACCTTCCATAATTCTCGATGTTTATAGGATGAACGATGACGTGTCTGGCCTTCTCGTAGCACACGGCTTTGAAGGACGGCTCAAAACTACGCCCATCCAAGCCATAAAAAAAACCGATATTTTTTATCGGGCAATAGATTTTATCAATAACTTTGCCAGCACTGTACCTGCCAAACAAGTTTGGCGGAGTGTCTTTGGGTTATAACATACTATCTAGGCTTAGACGACCAAACAAGTTTGGTCGTTACCGGGCTAAACAAGTTTGGCCGCTACGGATGAACCTACAACAGTTAGAATATTTAGCTGCATTGGATGCACACCGGCACTTTGGCAAGGCTGCGGCAGAGTGTTTTGTTACGCAGCCGACGCTGAGCGCCATGGTACAGAAGATTGAGGAAGAGCTGGGGGTGAAGTTCTTCGACCGCAGCCGGCACCCCATTGTACCGACGGATGCGGGGGAGCGTTTGCTGCCTCAGGTGCGCGTCATTTTGCGCGAGGTGGAGCGTCTGCGCGAGATGGCGCGCGAAGAGGAGCACAGCCTGACGGGCGAGCTGCGCATCGGCGTCATTCCGACGCTTTCGCCGTATTTGATGCCGCTTTTTTTACCGGCATTTGTGGCCAAATACCCCTCCATTCACTTGAAGATTACTGAACAGATTACGGAGGCTTTGGTAGAAAATTTACACAAAGGCCTGCTGGACGCGGCAGTGCTGGCTACGCCGCTCAAAGACCCGATGCTGACGGAGCGCGTACTGTTTTACGAGGCTTTTACAGTGTATTCCAGCCACGACTTTTCTAAGGAGTATCTGCTGCCGGAAGACCTGGATGTCAACGAGTTGTGGTTGCTCGAGGAAGGGCACTGCTTTCGCTCGCAGATTTTGCAGTTGTGCGAATTGCGCGAAAAGCAGCATCCAGCTGTAGAATACCAGGCAGGGAGCCTGGAAACGCTTAAGCATCTGGTAGATGCACAGCATGGCATTACGATTTTACCCGAGCTGGCCCTGAGCACGCTGACGCCGGCCCAGATGGCCAAAGTCAAGCGCTTTGCAGCGCCCGAGCCGGTACGTGAAATCAGCTTAGTTACCCATCGGCATGCGGTGAAAGAGCGCCTGTTGGCGGTACTGCAACAGGAGATTATCGCCCATTTGCCCGAAGCCTGTCGCCATCGGCAGCCTACGCAGCCGCCCTTAGAATGGCGACGCCTGGCCTCTTAGCGCCGCGAGTAATTGGGCGACTCTTTGGTGATGGTTACGTTGTGCGGGTGGCTTTCGGCTACGCCGGCGGCGGTTATCTGCACGAACTGTGCCTTTTGCTGTAAATCGCGGACGGTACGCGCCCCGCAGTAGCCCATGCCTGCGCGCAAGCCGCCGATGTACTGGGTCATCACCTCGGCTGTGGTACCCTTAAACGGCACGCGTCCTTCGATGCCTTCGGGCACCAATTTTTTGATGTCGTCTTCTACATCTTGAAAGTAGCGGTCTTTGGAGCCTTCCTGCATAGCGCCGAGGCTGCCCATGCCCCGATAAGTCTTGAACTTGCGCCCGTCGTAGATGATGGTTTCGCCCGGCGCTTCTTCGACGCCGGCAAAGAGCGAACCGGCCATGATGGTATCAGCTCCGGCAGCCAGGGCTTTCACGATGTCGCCCGTATAGCGGATGCCGCCATCGCCAATGACCGGAACACCCGAACCTTTGAGGGCTTCGGCGGCATTATAGATGGCAGATAGCTGCGGCACACCTACGCCCGCAATGATGCGCGTGGTGCAGATGCTGCCCGGCCCAACACCTACCTTTATAGCATCGGCACCGGCCTCGACGAGCGCCAGAGCGCCTTCGCCTGTGGCCACATTGCCGGCAATGACCTCCAGGTCGGGAAAGGCATCTTTTAGCCGCTTGACGGCGTCGAGCACACCGCGCGAATGGCCGTGTGCGGTGTCCACTGTTACGACATCCACCCCAGCGCGCACTAATGCCTCAACGCGCTTGAGCATATCGGACGTAACGCCCACGGCGGCGCCCACGACCAGGCGCCCCAAACTGTCCTTGCAGGCGTTGGGGTAGTGTTCGCCTTTCATGATGTCTTTGTAGGTGATGAGGCCAACTAAATGGAATTGCTCATCCACTACGGGCAGCTTCTCGATTTTGTGCTGCTGTAAGATGTCGCGCGCTTCGGTCAGCGTGGTGCCCACAGGAGCCGTTACGAGGTTGTCGCGCGTCATCAGCTCATGTATGGGCCGCGAAGTGTCCTTTTCAAAACGCAAATCGCGATTGGTCAGGATGCCTACCAGCCGGCCCTCGCCGTCCACGATGGGAATGCCACCAATGCTGTAGCGGCGCATGAGCTGAAGGGCCTCCGAAACAGACGCATCAGGGTGCAGCGTAACGGGGTCGAGGATCATGCCTGCTTCTGAGCGCTTCACTGCCCGCACCTGCTCGGCCTGGTCGGCAATGCTCATGTTTTTGTGAATGATGCCGATGCCACCCTGGCGCGCCATGGCAATGGCCATCTGCTTTTCCGTAACCGTGTCCATGGCGGCAGACACTATGGGAACATTGAGGCGAATTTTGCGGGTCAGCTGGGAGGAAATGTCCACTTCGCGCGGCAGCACTTCGCTGTAGGCGGGCACCAGAAGAACGTCGTCGAACGTTAGGGACAAACCCAGAAACTTGGAAGGAGCATTCTTGAATACCATGCGCAAAGGTCGCTCTTTCCGGGGAATTGATGCGCTGTATATGGGAGCACTTTTTTAGCGCATTTTAGCATTGGGCTTACCTTAGCTGTGCCTCCTTTTTTACGGCAGCATATTGTCCGCACTACGATGCTTTCCGTTCAATCCGACACCTATTTCATGCAGCAAGCGCTGGCCGAAGCCCAGCGCGCTTATGAAAGCGGCGAGGTGCCGGTGGGCGCCGTTATTGTGAGCGAGGGCCGCATCATCGCGCGGGCGCACAACCAGACGGAGCAGCTGACCGATGTAACAGCCCATGCCGAGATACTGGCCCTGACGGCGGCGTCGAACCATTTGGGCAGCAAGTATCTAGCTACGTGCACGCTGTACGTAACGCTGGAACCGTGCGTCATGTGCGCGGGCGCGCTGGCCTGGGCACAGCTGGGGCGATTGGTGTACGGAGCCTCCGACGACAAGCGCGGCTTCATGCGCTATGGCGGAAAAAACCTGCTGCACCCAAAGACACGCGTGGAGATGGGTGTGTTGGAAGAAGAAGCCATGCGGCTGCTAAAGGCATTCTTCCGGGCAAAACGCTCGTAAACTCCGCTGCCGGCCAACGGCTTCAAACCGTCCCTCGATTGCGCGTGCGCCACACAGAGATGAGTAGGCGCACGGCAAACACTGGCGCGGCGATGAAGCTGCCTACGCCGAAAAAGAGCATTTCGGCCCAGATGTATTCTTCTACAGCCTTTTTGCGCTCCAGCGGAAGGTGCCCGGTCAGGCCGTCCCAAGTGTTCTCTTCAATATAGACCATGAAGCCATTGACGGCCTCCACCAGCACAAAGGTGAGCGGGAACATCAGTAGGAAGAGTGCCACTTTCACTTCCTGGGCCCGTGCAATAAAGGTGTGCGGCAGTAGAAAGGTGTAGCGTGTCAGTGTAATGAGCGCTACAATGAAGATGATATTCCAGCGCTCAAAAGGCCACACGTACATGGCTTTGTGAATGGGCCAGAGCACTGCCCAGGCCAATACGGCTGTCAGGAGCCACCAGATAAATTCTAAACCGAGCATGTAACGCTGTTGCACCGTCATGTTGTCTCCTCCACAGAAGTATCGTGCCACCGATTTTCTTGAGGTTGGTGAGGCGTTAGTAGCGATACCACCACCATCGCCAGAAGGCTGGCTGCGAAGCCGTAGAGCATGGCCGGCACCTGCGCCATTTGTTCCAAAAGACTCCCTTCCCCCTCGAACAAATCTTCATGGCCGGCGCTCCAATGGCTGGCCAACGCCCACACCACAACGCCAGCTATCATAGAAGCCATGGCGCCCGCCGCTGTGGAGCGCTTCCAGTACAGCCCAGCCAGTAGGGGCGTGAAAAGGGAAACTAAGCTGAAGGCCGACGATTCGCCTACCAGCTCGTAGATGTTGTTGCGCATGAGCGCCATGGCGCCCGTAACCATGGCCACTCCTACCACCGATATGCGCATGATACGCAGCAGCTGGGCGTCGTTGAGGCTGCCGTAAAGCGGTTTTATCAGGTTCTCTCCGATGACGGTGGCCGGGGCCAGCAGGGCGCCCGAGCAGGTGCTCAAAATGGCCGACAGCAGGGCGCCAAAGAACAAAATCTGCGTCCACAGCCCGGTGTGTTGCAGCACCAGATGCGGGATCATCATCTGTGCCTCGTCGCCTTCCGAAAGTTCCGGATACAGCAGACGTCCACAGTAGGCAATGATGAGCGGCAGTGCCGCCACGCTCAGGTACATGACCGACGACGTGTAGCAGGCATTTACCGAAGCACGCTCGGTACGTGCTGCCATCACGCGCTGAAATACATCCTGCTGCGGGATGCTACCCAGCCCAATGGTCATCCAGGCTGCCAGCCAGTGCAAAATAGGCACCGGCTTCGCCTCCGGCCAAAACCGGAAAAAATCCGCCGGCGCTGCCTCCCGCATCACCTCAAAGCCACCCACCTGAAGCACCAACTTGACTGCCAGAAACGTCAGGCCAACGATGATGGCTATGGTCTGGACAAACTCCGTTACCGTTACCGACCACATGCCGCCCACATACGTGTAGGCCAGCACCAACGTGGTGCATATCAGCACACCATACACTTTTTCCAGACCACAAACAGCTTGCAGAATGATGGCCAGAGCAATCAGCTGCGCAGCAATCCAGCTGAAATACGAGGGCACCATGAACAGGGCCGACACCAGCTCCGTGCGCCGGTTGTAGCGCAGCCGAAAAAAGTCGCTGAACGTGTATAGATTGCGCTTGTACAACGGGCGTGCAATGAGCAGGCCCGACAAAAACAGACACAGTGCAGCGCCCATAGGGTCTTCAATAATGCCCGACACGCCGTGCGAGATGAACTCAGAAGATGCGCCCATGACCGTTTCAGAGCCGAACCACGTGGCAAACAGCGCGCAAGCCGCAATGAACATGGGCAAATTTTTGCCCGCCACCACAAAGTCCGCTGTCGTTTTCACCCGCCGGGCAGCCCACCAGCCTACGGCTAAGGTGCCCAACAGATACAGCGCAATGAAAATGAGGAGCGTCGGGTTTTGCATCTTACAACAGGCATTGACAGGAGCAGGGCGGCAAAGGTAGTACCTGCACCCGTAGCATTCGGCGCCATAAACTGCACAAAAGGTCTTCCGGTTCGCGGCTTTCCTGCCATATTTCAATCTGGTTTGAACACCCGTAGCGCTGGTAGTGCCCGGTGGTCAAAGTCGAACAGGGCCTGATTTTCCCACGGTGAGCCGTCGGTGGCTGTTGGCCCTTTCCAGGCAGTCCACTCGGCCCCCCAGTAGCACAAGCCGGCACCTCTGGGGGTCTCCTGCACGATAGCTTTTATTTTTTTCAAAAAATCCCGCTGTCCCTGTGGCGTGGCGGGGTATTCGGGCAGGATGAGTTGTTCGGGCAGGCCTACGAGGTTGGTCGTCCAGTCGTTCCAGCCCAAGGTGAATGGGTAGGCCGTTTCAGCAATAACAACGGGCTTGTGCCGGGCCAGTTGCTTTAGTGTGGTTTGCAGTAGCGACAGGTTTTTGCCATGCCAGATGGGATAATACGACAGGCCGATGAGGTCGAAGTCCAGGTCAGCGACCTGCTGAAAGAATCCGTCGGCGTTTTCGATGCCGGCGAAGTGCAACAGGATTTTGGATGTTGGCGATGCCGCCCGAACGGCCTGAGCTGCTGTGGAAAGCAGTGTCCGGAACTGCTGCGGGTGCAAGGCCAGATGCCCGGCGGGGTGCAGGAATCCGCTGTTGATTTCGTTGCCCAGCTGGATGATTTCCGGCTGGAGCCGCTCGGCCACGTGTCGTGTGTATGCGTGCACGCTGTCTTTCAGGCGGGCAAAGTCGAGCGATTGCCAGCGGGCGGGCATTTCCTGGCGGCCTGGGTCGGCCCAGGTATCGGAGTAGTGCAGCGCGAGCCAAAGGCGAAAACCCATGGCCCTCAAGCGCTGGCAGAACGCTTCCACTTCTTCGAGGCCGGAGTGTCCGTTCTGCGGGTCCACCCACAGGCGTAGGCGGATGGTATTGACGCCACTGGATTGGAGGATTTCCAGAAAATCGCCTGGCCGACCGTCTTGGGTGTAAAAGGTGGGCCAGCTGGCTTCCATTTCCGGATATTTGGAAATGTCGGCAGCGGCGATGAACGCCATGGTATCGAGCGGCTCGGGCGATGGCGCCGGCTCCTGGCCCCGCTGGCACGACCACGAAAGGCACAGCGATAAAGCCAGGGCGAGCATTTTTCGCCAACGGGGCAAAACGGTATGGGAAGGCATGCGCAAAGGATATTATTGGTATGTGCAAAAATAGCGGACTGTGGCCGAGACAGATGCTTTCCGGGCATTTGGGTAAAATTTTCCAAATTTGGCGGCTCTGGGTTTCTGCCCTACTTTCGCCCGACTTTTTGGTCAAAAAGCGTTTCATTTTATTTTATCCATTCACAACAAAACTGTTCTGCGTTATGAAGCAAATCAACACTCTTCTGCTCCTCGGGCTGCTGTGGGGCCTTTCACTGGCGGGCTTGTACGCCCAGGGAACTGTCAAGGGCAAGGTTACCGACGAGTCCGGCAATCCGTTGGTAGGCGTTACCATTTACGAGCGAGGCACAACGAATGGTACTATTTCAGCTTGGGATGGGGCCTATTCGCTTCGCGTCAGTCGGTCGGATGCAACGCTGGTATTTTCCTACACGGGCTATGCCACCCAGGAAGTGCCGGTAGATGGTCGTTCGGAGATCAACGTGCAGATGCGGGAAGGCCTGGTATTGGAAGGCGTGGTCATTGTAGGCTCGCGCGCACTTAACCGCTCGGTAACCAATTCGCTGGTACCTATTGACGTGCTCGATGTGCGCCAGCTCATGGCTACACAGGGCCAGTTGGACGTCAATCAGATGCTCCAGTATGCCGCGCCGTCGTTCAATGCCAACCGCCAAACGGGCGCCGATGGGGCTGACCACGTGGACCCGGCTACGCTGCGCGGCCTGGGGCCCGACCAGACGCTCGTGCTCATCAACGGTAAGCGCCGCCACCAGTCGAGTTTAGTCAATATTTACGGCACGCGCGGGCGCGGCAACACAGGCACCGACCTGAACGCCATACCCGCTGCGGCCATTGAGCGCATTGAAATCCTGCGCGACGGTGCCTCGGCGCAATACGGCTCTGACGCCATTGCGGGGGTTATCAACATTGTGCTCAAAGAGAACGTCAACGAGTTCAACGGCAACGTCAACGTCGGGGCGCATTTAGCCAAAGACAACCCCGAACGCAGCACTTTCGACGGCGAAAACCTTCAGGTCAATGGCAACTACGGCTTCCGCATCGGCGAGGGCGGCTTCGCTAACTTCACGGTGGACTACTGGTCGCGCGGGCATACCAACCGCTACGACCCCTCCCTGTACCGCCGCAAATTCGGCGACGCGCAAGGCACCAACTTCGCCACCTATTTCAACGCCGCTGTGCCGCTGGGCAAAGACGTATCGCTGTACGCTTTTGGCGGCTCCAACTTCCGCCAGACTAACGCCTACGCCTGGAGCCGCGACCCGAACACCGAGCGCAATGTGGACGCCATTTACCCTAACGGCTTCGACCCCATCATCGCCTCCGATATCACCGACCGCAGCATGAGTGTGGGCGTGCGCGGCGCACTGAACAACTGGAACACCGACCTCAACTACACGGTCGGCCTCAACCGCTTTCACTACTACGGACGCGGCACCCTCAACGCCAGCCTAGAAGAACGCTCGCCCACCGAATTCGATGATGGCGGCTTCCAACTGCGCCAGAACACCGCCAACCTCACCTTTAGCCGCTTCTTCCGCGACTGGCTCAACGGCACCAACATCGCCTTCGGCGCCGAACATCGCTTAGAGAACTACCAGATCTTCGCCGGCGAAGAAGCCTCCTGGCGCACCTATGGGCCGGTCTATTTCATCACTCCCGAAGGCGACAGCATCGCCCGACCCGGCGGCGCGCAGGGCTTCCCAGGCTTTGGGCCACAAAACGAAGTGAACGAAAGCCGCACCAATATCGCCGCCTTTGTGGACGGTGAATTCACCCTCTCCTCCACCTTCAGCCTCGGCGCTGCTGTGCGTTTTGAAAACTACTCCGACTTTGGCAACACACTCAACGGCAAACTGGCCGCTCGCTACAAACTCACCGACGGCCTGGCCCTGCGCGGCTCGGCCAGCACGGGCTTCCGCGCCCCGTCGCTGGCACAGCTGTATTTCAACTCCGTTTATACCGACTTCGAGTCCGGCGTAGCGGTGGATAAGTTCCTGGCCAAAAACAACAGCCCCGTCACTCGTGCTTTAGGCATTGAGCCGCTTAAAGAGGAAACTTCCGTCAACCTCGGCGCCGGCCTCACGTACAGCCGCCAGGGCTTTACGCTGTCGGCCGACTTTTACCGCATCCAAATCAAAGACCGCATTGTGCTGACGGGTGACTTTACCAACGACGACGACCAGATAGGCGGCATTCTGCGCGCGCTTAACGTGGGCAGCGCCCGCTTCTTTGCCAACGCTATCAATACCACTACCAACGGCCTCGACCTCGTGGCTGCTTATAGCGGAACGCTCGGCGACGAACAGCGTTTCACCCTTACCCTGGCCGGCAACTGGAACCGCATGACCATTGACCGGGTCAACACCAGCCCTAAACTTGTCGGTAAGGAAGACTCCTACCTGAGTAACCGCGAAAAGCTGTTCATCCTCGCCTCCGCTCCGCCCATGAAGGGCAACCTCACGTTCGACTTGCACGGCCGCCGGCTGGGCCTCAATGCCCGCGTCAACTACTTTGCCCGCATCGAACTGGAAGATTACATCGGCGAAATAGACGTGTACGACCCGCGCATAACGCTCGACCTCAGCCTCTCGTACCGCCTGTCGCCGCGCGTGCGCTGGACACTGGGCGGAGTCAACGTCCTGAATGCCTACCCCACGCGGCAAGACCAGGAAACCGAGGGCGGCGGCCTGTACGACGCTGTGCAGATGGGCTTCAACGGCACGTTCCTGTTCTCCAGGCTGAACTTCCGGTTCTGACAAATCCTTTGCCCTACTGAAGGCGCAGCTAATAGCCGGGCAGACATCCGCTGTCCGGCTATTGTATTTTTTATAGAAAATGCTCGCACCTGAACCCATCCGCCACAGCGGCGTTGTAGGCTAACTCTGAAGCGCCTTTATCAAGGCGCTCATTTCACGTATGGCCCAAACCACGCTTCGCATCCTGGATGAAGTATCGCGCACGGGTGTTGATCTGCTGCTGCGCGAGCCGTTCTATGCCCACCTGCTCGGCAGCCTTAACAAGGCTGTCGTTGGGCCGGGCCATCCGGTCGAGACCTTAGGCGTGGGCATAGGGCGCGACTCGCTGACGCTGTACATCAACGCCGCCTTTTGGGATGAAACCCTCACCCAGCCCCGGCACCGATACGGCGTGCTGAAGCACGAACTGCTGCACTTAGTGTTCCGCCATCCGTTTGTCAACGAGCCTGCGCTGGACCCCACGCTGCTCAACGTGGCCTTCGACCTGGTGGTCAACCAGTACATCGAGCGCGAACTGCTGCCCGACGATAGCTTGTTTCTGGACACCTTTGGGGCGCTGCGTTTGGAAGCCGGCCAGACGTGGTTTTATTATTACAAAAAACTGGAAGAACTGCGCCGCTCCTCCAGTAGTGAGGCGGCCAACGGCCAGCAGGGCACTCTGCCGCAAAACCTGCAATCCGACGCGCATGGGCTGGAACGCCATAAAGCCTGGCGCGACATCCGCGGGCGCAGCGAACTGGAGCGCGCCGTGGCCGAAACGCACCTTAAGGGGCTGCTCCAATCGGCCTGCCGCCGCACCGGCGACCGCTCGTGGGGCACGCTGCCCGGTGCACTGCGCGAAGCCCTGAGCGAGGTAACCCTCCAGCCGCCCGCCCGCCTGCCGTGGCAACACGTGCTGCGCCTGTTCGCGGCTAGCGCCTCGCAAACGCGCCTGACCAATACCATACGCCGCCCCAGCAAACGCTACGGTACCTCGCCCGGCCTGCAAATCAGCCGCAAGCGCCGCCTGATGGCCGCCATTGACACCTCCGGCAGCATTGACCAGCAAGAACTTCAGCGCTTCTTCGGCGAAGTGTATCACCTCTGGCGCGCCGGCGCAGCGGTAGAGATCATCGAAACTGACGCGCGCGTGCAGCGGCGCTACCCTTACCGCGGGCACCTGCCAGAAATCGTCTGCGGCCGCGGCGGCACCGACTTCAACGACGCGCTCCAGCTGGCCAATGTCGAACGTCCCGACGGCCTGATATTCTTCACCGACGGCTACGCTGAAGCCCCCCGCATCCGACCGCGCGTGCCCGTCCTGTGGATAGTGGCTCCTGGCGGCATTGACGCCGCCTCAGCCGCCTGGGAGCGCCTGCCCGGCCGACGGGTGAAAATGCACCTGTAAAGCGCACTTCCTCGCCTGAAGATTGCTTCAAATTGCACCTTCCTGCCGCCCAACGCCCACAATGCCGGCAGCCAAAATCCGTTTATCTGCCGCCATTTGGCCAACCTTGCGCGAACTTTGCGCACCCAAAGAAAGGCCGCCAGAACGACCACTTATTGCCCCTGGCCGCGCCTTCAACATACGCACACAAAACAACTATGACGCTTTCCTTCTCTCGCGTACGCTCGTCGTTTTTTCTCCTGTCATTGCTGAGCGCATCCGCGCTTTTTGCCCAAAAATCGGCCTATCAGGTAGTGCGCTGCGGTGCTGTGAGCCGATCCTCCTCCGTCAATCATATTCATGTAGATGCTGACAACACCAAATGGGTCTCCAGCAGCGCCGGGCTGTACCGCGTGTCGGCGTGCGACCTGGGAGTGTCCGTATCACTCACGACCGGCGAGCAAAGCGCCCTCCAATTTGCCGGCGGCAATGCCGACATACGCTGGACGCCCGAAGTGCTGCAAATGGTGCTTGGTGTATCGCCCAAAGTAAGCGCCGCTTACTACGACAGCGACCGCGATTGGCTGTGGTTGGGTACCGAACAACACGGTCTGTTCCAGCTGAACACGAAACCTGCCCTGAAATTGGTGGCCAAATTCACCTCTTCAAACACGAAGTTGAAAACCAACACCATTACGACCATCTTCCGCGACCGCGCCGGACGCTACTGGATAGGCTCTGACGAAGGCATGCTCGTGGGCACCCCCGACCGCTGGAAATTGGAACTGGAAGGCTACGACGTGCAGCGCGTGCGCCAATTGGGCACCGACATCTACGTGCTGGCCGACGGTGAGTTCTGGCTGGCCCAAAATGGCCAGCGCTGGCAACCCATCAACATCAAAGACAAGGCCTTAGAGGGCGAGCCGGAAGACTTCGACCTCGACCAGGAGGGCAATCTGTGGATCCTGTCGCGCATTGTCAGCCGATACAGCCTGCTGACCGATGACTTTGAGGTCTTCAGCGGCGCCGAATACTTTACCAGCGAATACGGCCAGTGCATTGCCGCCGACGGCGAAGGCGGCATCTGGATAGGTACCGACGACAAGGGCGTGTACCTCATCAGCAAAACCTCCGCTCTATTGGTCAATTGCTCAGTAGAGCAGGAGGTCTCATGCACAGGCGCCGGCGATGACGCCGTGGTGCGCGTGAACGTCAGCGGTGGCACGCCGCCCTATCGCTACGCCTGGTCGGATGCGCGCCTGGAAGGCCCTAACCCGAAAAACGTCAGCATCGGTGCTTACACCGTTACGGTTACAGACGCTACCGGCAAGTCCAAGCAAGGAAAAATTACCATAGAGGACAAGCGCCTGAGCGCCACTGCCGAACAGCGCAAGATAGAGAGCGCTCTGGGTGCCAAAGACGGCAGTGCCGAGGCCAAAGTGCGCGGCGGCACCCCCGACTTTCGCTTTAAGTGGGACAACGGCGAGACAACCAACCCCGCCGTGCGCCTCTCCGAAGGGATGCATTCCGTAACCGTTACCGACAAGCGCGGCTGTACGGCCGTAGCCAGCGTAACCATCGGGCGAAAGATAGAAGCTCTAGCAGCCCGCATCGAAGAGAACGCACCCATACCCTGCTTTGGCGGCAATGCCATTCTGGGCGTCAGGGTAGAGGGCGGCAAAGAGCCGTACCAGTACGAGTGGAGCAACCCTAAATTCAGCGGGACACAAGTTTCTGGCGTTACTGCCGGCGTTTACACACTGACGGTAGTGGACGCGCTCGGCAGCCGCACGGTAACCAGCATCACCGTGGCGCAGCCCGCCGCCCTGAGCGTGGTGGCCACCCAGCAAGCACCTGCCTTGTTGGGCAAAGCGGACGGCAAAGCCCAGGTTACCGCCCGCGGCGGCACGGCTCCCTATTCGTATGCCTGGGACAATGGCGAAACCACCCAATCGGTTACCGCCCTGACTGCCGGCGAGCACGGCGTAACGATTACCGACGCCAATGGCTGCACTTTGTCGGCCCGCGTCGTGATTGACGAAAAAATTCCCACGCTGTCGGCCTCCATCAAAGAAACCCACCCCATCGAATGCTATGGAGGCAAAACCAGCCTCGAGGTGAGCGTGGAAGGCGGCAAAAGCCCTTTCCAACTCAAGTGGAGCCGGCCGGAATTAGCGGGTTATCAGCCCGAAGACGTCGTCGCTGGCACCTACACCGTAACCGTTACCGACGCCGCCGGCAATCAGGCCACTGCCACCTACACCCTACGCCAACCCGAGCCAGTCAAAGCCTCCGTAACTTTGGATGCCCCCGCTGCCCTAGCTAGCGCCGACGGACGCGCCACCGTAAAAGCCCAGGGCGGAACCCCACCTTATCAGTACCGCTGGGATAGTGAGGAATACACCGAGCAGGCCCGGCGCCTCTACCCCGGCCCGCACCAAGTAACGGTGGCCGACAACAACGGCTGCGAAACGGTGGTGGATTTCGTCATGACAGAGAATATCCTGCCGCTTTCCATACGCATCGAAGAAACGGGCAAAATCCCTTGCGCCGGCGGCACTACTAGCCTGCGCGTGGACGTGCGCGGCGGCAAACCGCCCTTCGAGTTTCTGTGGGCGCAGCCCAACCTGAAGGGGCAAACACCTGGCAATGTGCGCGCCGGCGTCTATCAGCTCGTCGTGGCTGACGCCGCCGGCGGGCGCACCTCCACGGCCTTCCAGGTGCTGGAGCCCGACACCCTCAAGGCAACGGCCAAAGTCCTGCGCACCGCTGACCCAGGTCAGAATAACGGCAATGCCCAGGCCATCATCTCCGGCGGAACGCCGCCTTACCAGATCCGCTGGCAAAACGACGAAGTGGGCGAAAACGCCTACCGGCTGGGCGTCGGTACCTTCAATTTCACCGTTACAGATGCCAACGGCTGCACCACCGCCGCCGCTGTGAGCGTAAGCGAAACGCTGCTCCCCCTCAACGTCAACATCTCTGAACTGGCGCCCATCACGTGCCACGGGCAGAAAGCCACCCTGCGCGTACATGCCAGCGGCGGCACCAAACCTTATGTGTACAAGTGGGACACCAAAGAACTCAGCGGCGAACAACCGGAGAATGCTGGCCCAGGCCGCCATACCGTAACCGTAACCGACGCCCGCCGCAGTTCCGTCTCCGCCTCTATTGAGATTAAGGAACCACCCGCCATCATTCCCTTTGCCGTTCTCCTCGCGCCGGCCAGCACCGGCAAAAACGACGGCAAAGCCCGCGCCGAAGGCCGCGGAGGCACCGGCAAACTCGCCTTCGCCTGGGACAACGGCGAAGTAACCGCCACAGTAGAAAACCTCAGCCCCGGCACCCACACCGTAACCGTAACCGACGAACGCGGGTGCTCCGCCACGTTCACCCTGGAAGTGCCTGAAAATATCCTGCCTTTCGCAGTCAACATCGAAGAAACGAGCCGCATCCTCTGCGCCGGCCAGATGGCCACGCTCAAAGCCACCATTACTGGCGGCAAACCGCCTTACCAGCACAAATGGAGTGAGACCAGCTGGAATGGGCTGGAAATAAAAAACGTAGCCCCCGGCTCGTACACCATTACGGTAACGGATGCCCAGGGCACCACACAGGCCGCCGTCGTCGTCGTCAGTAGCCCGGCTCCTTTGGAAGCCGAAGTAACGCGCGTCGTAGGCGCCACCACCGAGCGCAGCATCGACGGCAAAGCCACCCTCAAAATCAGCGGCGGAACGCCGCCGATCACCATCGCCTGGGATAGCGGCGAAAACACCGCCACCGCCTCCAAACTCAAGCTCGGCGCGCACACCGTTACGCTCACCGACGCCATGGGCTGTAAACTGACCAAAACCGTCGAGATAAAAAAGCGCATCCTGCCCGAACTCAACGCCGACGTGCTGCGCAGCGGACAAACCATCCGCATGGAGCAACTGCGCTTCGAGGCCGATAGCTTCAACCTCACGCCCGAGTGCCTGCCCACGCTGGACGAACTCTACGACTTCATGGAGGAAAACGGCAACATCGTTATCGAAATCGGCGGCCACACCAACAACATACCGCCCGACGAATTTTGCGATCGCCTCTCCACCGCACGCGCTAAGGCCGTGGCCGATTACCTCATCCAGAAAGGCATTGACCCCCGCCGCGTTACATACAAAGGCTATGGAAAACGCCAACCCATTGCCAACAACGCCACCCCAGAAGGGCGAAGGCTCAACCAACGCGTAGAAATCAAGATATTGGCCCTCAGACGCGAATAGCGACACTGCCGCTTTTCAGTGCATGCGTGCGCGTTTGGCCATCCACGTCTGCAGGATGGGCACGAAGCCGCGATTGATGTCGGCTTCCACAAAATCAATGTGGTATTGCAAACACCGCAAACGCAGCTGCTCCGTAAAGCGCCCTACCTGTTTAGTATAAAATTCCTTCACTTCTGAGGGCTGCAGGCGTACTTGCTCGCCCGTTTCCATGTCTATGAACAGGTAGGGGCGGTTTTCAAATTCAAAATCCAGCTCGCGCGGCTTGTCGGATACGTGGAAGAGGATGACCTCGTGTTTGTTGTGCTTCAAGTGCTGGAGGGCCGAAAAGAGTTTATCCGCTTCCTCAGGCCGCTCGACCACGTCGGTGAAGAGGATGACCAATGAACGACGGTGGATGCTATCGGCGATGTGGTGCAGCGTGCTGGCCACGTCGGTAGCGCGGTTGAGTTGCGGCTTTTCAATCCGTTCGGCTAAGAAAGTCAGCAGTTGCTGGTAATGCTGCGTGGTGGATTTGCAAGCCGTATTCACGCGAATGGCGTCATCGAACAGCGTCAGACCGAAGGCATCGCGTTGCCGCTTGAGGGCGTACATGAGCGCGGCAGCTGCCTGGGCGGCGAAGCAGAACTTGTTTTCGTACTTATGTTTATCAGGGTTACGCGCATCCCAGGGATAGTACATCGTCGAGGAAGCGTCCACGACTATCTGACAGCGCAGGTTGGTTTCTTCCTCGTAGCGTTTGACGAAGAGTTTGTCGGTGCGGGCATATACCTTCCAGTCAATGTTGCGCGTGCTTTCGCCCGTGTTATAGAGGCGGTGTTCGGCGAATTCGACCGAAAAGCCATGAAACGGGCTACGGTGCATGCCCACGATAAAGCCCTCCACCACCTGCCGCGCCAGCAATTCGAGGTTGCTACCTAGGGCGCGGATATCTTGCTGTTGTTCCAGAAAATTTGCCATATCCGGCTTGCGTTAGGCGGGCAAAGGTAGTACTCGGGCGCGCATCGCGGACCAAAGGCTAAACATTGTCAGTGCCTATGTTTCTTCCTCCAATGCGCTGCCGCAATACTTGCAATAGCGTGCGTTGTCGTCGTGCCCCTCGGAGCCACAGCCGGGGCATGCCTGCGTGTTAGTGGACTGATGACGCATCATTTCCATTGTAACTACACCCGTCGGCACGGCAATGACGGCATAGCCTAAAATCATCACTACAGCCGAGAAGAAGCGCCCCAGATATGTCTGAGGAGTGATGTCACCGAAGCCTACGGTAGTCAGGGTTACAATAGCCCAGTAGATGCTAATGGGTATGTTTTGAAATGCCGGATTGGTGTCGCCCTCAATGACGTACATAATGGAGCCAATGACGGTTACCATAAGCACGACGAACAGCATGAAGACAATGATTTTTCTCCGGCTGGCACGCAGCGCCAGCACCAGCAAACGCGCTTCTCGCATGAAGCCCGCCAACTTGAATATCCGAAACACCCGCAACAGACGCAGCACCCGCACGGCCAGCAGCAGCTGTGCTCCCTCCACAAACAGGCTCAAGTAGGTAGGCAGGATGGAGAGCAAATCCACCACCCCGTAAAAGCTGCGCGCATAAAGCCAGGGCTTGCGCACACAGTACAACCGCAGCAGATATTCTATGGTAAACAGGATGGTCAGCGCCCATTCCAGCCTGGAGAACCATACGCCATACCGCTGGTCCAAGGACGGAACGCTTTCCAGGATGACGACTATCAGACTAACGATAATAGCCACCAAAAGGCCGACATCGAAAGCCCTGCCGGCTGGTGTGTCTGCCTCGAAGATGATAGTGTGCAAGCGTTGACGCAGGCGCTGCCGAGCAGTGAGAGTGTGGTCTTTGCTCATGCCTTATTACGGGTTTAGTTATAGACAAAAATACGCGGCATCTCATACGTCTTTCTGGAACAGGGCAAACAAAACCGGCCTCGAAGGGCTGACGTCCAAGTCGAACGAAGCCGTTTGCAGACAAAGCCAATACAACCCGTCGGCGACTTCGTCGGGCACGTAGATGAGTTCGGTAATGGTGCAATCGCTGCGTACAGCGTTGGGATATCGCCAGAAGGCCTTGTGCGCGGCCAGCGCTCCGCCGTCTTCTTCGCGGTCTATGGAGGGTAGGTCAATGAGCAGGTGGCGGATGCCGTACTCTGCCAGAAGGGCCGCCGCCTGTGCATGTACATAGGGCGGATTTGTCCCGGAGTACTGGCGCATTTTTTTGGTGGGGTCGTTGGGCAGCGTGCGTATCACTAGGGCCTCGGCCTCGCCAGTGGTCAGCGCCTCTTCCAGCTGGTCGCGCATCAGCACGCGGTCGCCGTCGTCGAGCCGGCGCGGATACAGGCTCACCACTTTGGCCCAGAAATGGCACTCCGTCAGGCATTCACGCAGCAGATAGCGCTCGCGGGCGATGTGCCCGACGCATTCGGTATGCGTACCGTTGCCATGCGGATTGAAAAAAACATTAAAAAAGTTGACCGGCCCGCCCTCGGCGGTGCTGCCCACAAAATGGCCGGCCCGCACCGGACTGAACGCTGGCATCGGCGCCCAAAAGGCATTGGGATTAGCAGCCCCATCGCGCAGCGGAAGCGACAGGTCAATACCGCGCGACAGGTCGGCGAAAAACGCCTGGCCATGGCGAAACAACTGAATGCGCATAATTCAGGAACGATTTGCCGCCAAAAAGCGGGCTTGAATACAAAAGTGCGAATTAGTTCATTGCCATGAATGGGTCTTACCAAAAAGACACAAAAAGAACTGTCGTTTTCGAGGAACGAGAAGGCGACACCTATGAGGATGTGCGAATGGTTTTTACTGCGCAGGGACCAAAGGTCTTTTCGGGGCACGAATGCACGAATTATTCGGGGGTATTCGTCTATCATTCGTGCATTCGTGGGGGCCCAAAAAAATCCTCGCGGCGACTTTGCGCCCTTATAGCAGCCCCGCATAAGGTCGGTTTTTGAAGGGCAATTGCCCTGCGGCTTCGGATTGTTAACGGCAGCCAACTGTGGTTTTTCTCTATTTTCGCCGCCGACCGTTGTAGCAGGGCGGTTTGTCCTTGTGTATGAATATCCACTTCTATCTTAACTACACGACGCAATTTGGCGAGAACCTCTATGTTATTGTTCGCATACAGCACGGTTCGAGCATTCGCGAAGAGGAGCATTTGCTCAACTACCTGAACGACAGCCTGTGGCATGGAATGCTGGCGTTTGACACAGCCGAAGGCGATATTATTCGCTACCACTACGAATGGCGCGATGGCTATGGCAATCGGCGCACGGAATGGTGCGACCGGGTGCTGACGGCCGGAGAGGGAGAGGAATACGTCGAAGTGTACGACTATTGGGAACCCATGGGCGCCGTAGAGCATGCGTTTGAGACTCAGGCCTTCCGGGTGCTGATGCCGCAACCCTCGCCACCAGCACGTACGCGCGTCAGCAGTGGATGGACGCATCGCTTCCGTGTAAAAGCGCCCCTGCTGCCGGCCGACGAAGCCGTATGCCTGCTGGGACACGGACGCGCACTGCGCAATTGGGATACCAGCGCCCCCATCTTGCTACACCCCGACGAACAAGGGTGGAGCATAGCGCTCGACCTATCGGACGAGGCCTTCCCCCTGGGCTACAAATACGGCATCTGGAATACCCGCACTCGCACCTTTCGCGGCTTTGAACAGGGTAGCAACCGGGTCATTCACCAACCGCACCCGAACACCCGGTACACCATATTACACGACGGCTTCGCTCGCTTTCCCACCCCGCACTGGCGTGGCACTGGCGTGGCTATCCCTGTCTTCAGCCTGCGTACGGAGCGCAGCTTCGGCGTGGGCGAATTTACCGACCTGCTGCCCCTGGTGGACTGGGCGGCACAGGTGGGCATCCGCCTGATCCAGTTACTACCCATTAACGATACTTCCGCCACAGGTACTTGGGCCGACTCTTACCCCTATTCAGCTATATCAGCCTTCGCCCTGCATCCCCTCTACCTGAACCTGGCCGAAGTGGCCGGTGAAGAATACGCGGCCCTGCTAGAACCGTATGCTCAACAGCAAACCGCCCTCAACGGCATGGAAAGCCTGGACTACGAGGCCGTTATCCGGGCCAAATGGGCCATCATCCAGCAACTTTTTGCCGCTGAAAAAAAGGACTTCCTCCAAAATCCGGGTTTCAAACGCTATTTCGCCGATAATCGGGATTGGCTGGTTCCTTACGCCGCATTCTGCTTCCTGCGCGATAAGTACGGCACCTGTGATTTCAGCCAATGGAAAGAATATGCCACTTATCGCCCTTCGGCTATTGAAAAACTGACAGCACCCAACTCGAAGCACTACGATGCTATCGCCATTCATTACTTCGTGCAATGGCATCTGCACCGCCAATTGCGCACGGCTGTAGAATATGCCCACACACGCGGGGTAGTGCTCAAAGGCGATATCCCTATTGGCATTTACCGCTTTAGCTGCGACGCCTGGGTAGCGCCCGATCTTTACAATATGGACATGCAGGCCGGCGCTCCGCCCGACGACTTTGCCGTCAGCGGCCAGAACTGGGGCTTCCCTACCTACAATTGGGCGCGCATGAAAGCCGACGGCTACACCTGGTGGCGCCGGCGCTTCGAGCAGATGAGTCGCTACTTCGATGCCTTCCGCATTGACCACATCCTGGGCTTCTTCCGCATCTGGAGCATCCCTATCCACGCTACACAGGGCATCTTAGGCCATTTTGTACCTGCAGTGCCGCTCCGCGAGGATGAATTTCATCGCGCCGGTATCGGCTTTAACTATGAGCGCCTGTGCAAACCGTATCTTACTGACGCCGTACTACACCGCTTCTTTGGCGAGTACGCCGACGCCGTGCGCGATACGTTCCTCGAGCGCACCCCCGACGCCGGCCACTGGTCGGGTGGAGGGCAGTACACCTTCAAACCTGCCTTCAACACCCAGCGCAAAATAGAGGCCTTCTGGGCCCTGGCCACCACTTCAGAGACCAAAAGCAAGCGCGTCAGCCGCAAAACACCCTACCCCGCCGCCATGCCACCCATCGTACGCGAAGGGCTATTAAACCTACATGCCAACGTCGTCCTGCTCGATGTAACGCCCGAAGGTGCCGAGGAAAAGGCCTATGCCTTCCGCATCGATATGGAAAAAACTACTTCCTTTCAGGCATTGCCTGACGCCGTTAAGGCACCGCTGAAGGAGCTCTATCTCGATTATTTCTATCGCCGACAGGATGCTCTGTGGCAACGCGAAGCCATGGAAAAACTGCCCGCCCTCAAACGCGCGACGCGTATGCTTGTGTGTGGCGAAGACTTAGGTATGGTCCCTCACTGTGTGCCCGATGTCATGCGCGAACTGGGCATCCTGAGCCTCGAGGTGCAACGCATGCCCAAAGCCAGCGACGTGGCTTTCTTTCACCCTAAAGACGCGCCCTACCTGTCGGTCGTAACCCCCTCCACCCATGACATGAGTACCCTGCGCGGCTGGTGGGAAGAAAATCGTGAACTTACGCAGCGCTTTTTCAACGAAGTGCTGGGCTACGCCGGAACAGCACCCTATTTCTGCGAACCCTGGGTATGCCGCATCCTCATCAACCAGCACCTGCACTCCCCGGCCATGTGGGCCATCTTCCAACTACAGGACCTCATGAGCATCAACGGTGCCCTGCGTCGCGAAAACCCACACGACGAACGCATCAACGTGCCCGCCAACGCTAACCACTATTGGCGGTACCGCATGCACCTGACCCTAGAAACCCTACAAAAAGCCGACGCTTTCAATGCCGAATTGCAGCAGATGATTGTGGAAAGCGGGAGGGGGTAAGCAGAAAGTGCCTGGATAGCGCCTGGCTACATTTTTTTCTTCAAAAAACGCGTTCGAGTGATTAGCTTACTTTTGGCTATTGCCTGCTCCGTCCTGTTAGGTTTCATTTTCAAATTATTCGAGCGGTATGGCGTGCATACGTTTCAGGCCATTGTGGTCAATTACTTCACGTGTGTGGCGTGCGGGTGGTTGCATGCCGGTGTTTTGCCGTTTGGGTCGGCGGAGCGTTCGGCAGCCTGGATGCCGTATGCGCTGATGCTGGGCCTGGTATTTATCTCGGGTTTCAATGCGGCGGCGCAGACGGTGCGTTATTTTGGGGTAACCATTAGCCAGGTGATGCAGAAGATGTCCATTTTGCTGACGGTGCCTTTTGCGATATGGGCCTATCAGGAGTCTTCGGGGGTGGCCAAATGGGTGGGTTTTGCCTTAGCTTTAGCAGCCATTGTGCTGGTCAACTGGCGACAGGAGTCGCCCTCGGCAGCAACGGCTTCGGCGCCGTTGGGCATGGGCCTGCTATGGGTGCCGCTGCTGACGTGGGTACTGTCGGGCGTTATTGAGATGGTGCTGGTAACCGTTCAGCACGAGCGGTTGACGGACACGAGTAGTCCTATTTTCATCACCACTGTCTTCGGTACGGCAGGGCTGTTGGGCCTGATGCTCGCCATTATCGGCCTGGCGCTGGGACGGCTGCGCTTTGCATGGCGCAACGTGGTGGGCGGCATTGTGCTGGGCATTCCCAACTACGCCAGTATGTGGTTTTTACTGCGCGCGCTGGATAGTGGCCTGGAAGCTTCCGTGGCTTTCCCGCTGATGAACATTGGCATCATCCTGACGACAACCTTTGGCGCCGTGTGGCTGTTTCAGGAGCGATTATCTGGCCTGCAGCGCTGGGGCATCGCGCTGGCCATCGCTGCTATTGCACTCATTTCTATCTGACAATATGGAAGAAAAGGAACCGCGCGCCTTGGAAGAAGATCTCACGTTCCACCCTTACAATGTCATGCTGTTTTTGCTCCTGTTTGGCCTGACGTTCCTGTTTCTGGCCCTGACGGCGAGCTACATTTACATCCGCGTAACGATGAATGTGCCACCGGTGCGGCTGCCATGGCTGTTTATGCTCAATACCACTATCCTATTGGGCAGTAGCTACACTTTGATGCAGGCCAAAAAGGCCTATCAGAACGACGACACAGCAGGGTATCAGAAGCAGCTCAAGCACACCATCTGGCTTTCTGTCCTTTTCTTACTCATGCAGGGCGCGGCCTGGTTGTGGTTGTTCAACATCAACCAGGTGAGCATGCAAAGCTCTACCACAGCGGGCTTTCTCTATGTGCTCTCCATTGCCCATTTCGCTCACGTAGTAGCCGGCCTGCCCTTCCTGGTGTCCTTTTACCGCACTGCTCGCAAGCAAATGGTGGAGCCCATCACAGTACTCCTCTACTTCTCTGACCCCGAAAAACGCCTCAAGCTGCGCCTGCTGACCATCTACTGGCACTTCTTAGACCTGCTCTGGATTTATTTAGTGCTTTTCCTGGCGGCGAATTGGCTGATTTGACGGGCCCTAAGAAGGACTTCCCAGCAATGGCGAGCAGACGCATGCCTACAGGCATTGCGATGACGTAGTTTTTTCAATCCTCCTCTTCCACCAACTCCATTTCAATCTGGCGGCGGGCGGTATCTACGGCCACGATGCGTACGCGCACGCGGTCGCCCATTTTGATGGTGTGGCCCGAGCGGCGGGCGCGGGCGCGCAGGTTGCCGTCCTCGACGGTGTACGCCTCGCGCAGGGTGCGGAAGTCCACTAAGCCCTCGGCCAGAGAGTCGGCCAGTTCTACGAAGAAGCCGCGCTCGATGATACCGCTAACATAGCCCTCGAACACTTCCCCGATGTGGCGGCGCAGCAACTGGGCCTGCACGTACTTGACACTTTCGCGTTCGGCGTCGGCGGCTTTGCGCTCCTGGTCGCTGATGTGTTTGCACTGCTCTTCCAGACGCTCCTTATTGGCGCGGTAAATTGTATTGTCGAGGTTTTTTTCTAAAATGCGGTGCACCAGCACGTCGGCGTATCGGCGTATGGGCGAGGTGAAGTGGGTGTAATGCGAAAAGCCTAAGCCGTAGTGGCCGATGTTTCGGGTCGAATAGACGGCTTTAGCCATGGTGCGAATGGCGAGCGGCTCCAGGATTTTCAGCCGCGGGTCTTTTTCAGCAGCCCGCATGAGGTAGTTGTACGACTCTGCTATCTGGCGCGGCGTGCTCACCTTGAGGGGGCAGCCCATTTCAGCGGCAAAGCGGGCGAATTCGGCCACCTTTTCCATGTCAGGCAGGTCGTGTATGCGATATACGAACGGTATTTCCTGCTGGCCGGCACTTTTGTGCTGGATGTAAAGGGCCACTTCTTTGTTGGCCAGCAGCATGAAGTCCTCGATGAGCAGGTGGGCGTCTTTGCGCTCTTTGATGTATGCTTCTACGGGGATGCCCTCGTCGTTGAGGCGGAAGCGCACTTCGTCGGTATCAAAGCCGATGGCGCCGTTGCGTTCGCGTTGGCGGCGCATCTTTTTGGCGATGCGTTGCAGGGCTTTGAGCGCCCATTCTAACTGTGGGTAAATAGTGAGCCGGTGCAGGGCTTCGGTAGGCTTACCTTCCAGGATAGTCTGCGCCTCTTCGTAAGTGAAGCGTTTGGCAGAGTGAATGACTGTTTTGCCAATCCAACGGGAAACGATGCGGTCTTGCGCGTCGAATTCAAAGACGGCTGAGAACGTCAGGCGGTCTTCGTGGGGCACGAGCGAGCACAGGTGGTTGGAGAGTTTTTCAGGTAGCATTGGGCATACGCGGTCTACCAAATAGACGGATGTGCTGCGCTGATATGCCTCGGCGTCGAGTCGTGTGCCGGATTTGAGGTAATAAGTAACGTCGGCGATGTGGACACCCACCTCTAAGTGGCCGTTGTCGAGTTGGCGCACGCTGATGGCGTCGTCGAAGTCTTTAGCGTCTTCGGGGTCAATGGTGAAGGTGAGCGCGGAGCGGAAGTCGCGCCGGCGGTCGTACTCGTCGGGCGGGATAACGTCGGGGATTTCGGCGGCCTCAGCCAGTGCTTCGGGCGAGTGGGTGAGCTCAAAGCCGGCATTGATGAGGATTTTATTCATCTCGAAGTCGTGCCCATCTGCTGCGCCGAGGGTTTGGGTAACCTTGCCGATGGGTACGCGGCCTTTGCCTTCTTGCCAGTCGGTGATGCGAACGATGACCTTGTCGCCATCGCGCGCGTCGGCGCAGGCGTCCAGCGGCACGTACACATCAACGGGCATGTTGGGGTCGTCGGGCAGAAAGAGGGCATACTTACGACTTTTGCGCAGCGTGCCGATGAAGAACTCTCTGGCTCGTTTGAGTACTTTAAGCACCTCGCCCTCGGGGCGACGTTGAGCGCTGCGGCGTCCGTAGGCTTTCGGAAAGAGCAGTACCTGTACGGTGTCGCCGTGTAACGCGCCATTGAGATAGCGCGGAGCCACAAACACGTCGTCCATAGTTTCGTCAGTAACGATATAGGCAGCGCCCGAGCGCGTCATGTCCACGCGGCCTTCCACCATTCTGGGCTGCTCGGGCTGGCGCTTTTTGGCTTTGCGCGCCGGTGCAGCAGGCGGGGGCGGCAGGCTGGCCTTTTCAGCCTTCGCCTCGCCTGCCGTCAGGCGGTCTAAGGCGGCGCCGTAGCGCCCATTTTTCTTCACTTCCACGGAGCCAGCCAGAGCCAGCTGCTGAAGCGCGTGTTCAACCGAGTGGCGGTTATTGGCCACGTGGAGCAGTTCGGACAATTCGGATGGAGCAAAGGTTTTTCGAGGATTAGCCAGCAGAAATTTGAGGACCTCAATTTGCAAGGCTTTGGCAGTCAACTTTTTACTGCCGCTTTTTTTGTTTTTTTTCATAAAAAATCAAATGCGCCGCTTCAACGCGGCGCGGTGTTCGGGTGTTTTCGTTCAGAAAGGGAAACGTTTTAGCAGTCAGAAGGTTGCTTGCTAACGTGCTTAAGTTTTTGTACGAAACCCAGAGACGTACCTCGTAATACCATTGCTTAACTGAATCTTACGATTGAAAGCCCAGGGGCGACACCTGCCTGCAGGAGATGTCGCCTCAAACTCGTGCCTTCGTGGCTACTTTTTTAACGGATAAGGTGCACGGTTGAGACACCCACAGGCTTCGGGATTTTCTTTTTTCACCACAGAGAACGCCGGGAAACGCTGAGAGGAACACCTCCGCGGCTCTCAGTGCCCTCTGCGGTTTTTTTTGACCTTTTGCCTCACAGCAGCCTTGCGTAAGGTCA
Organism: uncultured Saprospiraceae bacterium; assembly: GCA_937980645.1. GTDB lineage: Bacteria > Bacteroidota > Bacteroidia > Chitinophagales > Saprospiraceae > M3007. Next base: position 79,695 of record CALJPQ010000011.1, read on the forward strand.
GCGCTTAAAATGGAAAAGCTACCCTGATGTGTTTTCCCGCTGTTCATTGAGTTCCGGTTTATTCTGGTTAGGGCATTAAAAGTTCTGTTTGAGCATCTACGATTTTTACGCTGCATGAGCTAACTTCAATTTTGGGAGCGATTTTCACTAAAGGTTGTTCACCAAAATTTCTGTTACTATGAAGTATGCTCTATCGTTGTCGCGTCTCGCCTTATTGACAGCAGGCCTGTTGTTGGCGAGTATTCTTGCAAACGCCAACCCTTGCGCGGGTGATTGTCCCACGCCCATGGGGTTGGCTGTTGTTTCTCTTTCCAATAGTTCTGTAAGGTTATCATGGAAAGCTGTTAGCAGTGCCACAGGGTACACCATAGAAGTGGAGCAAGAGCCCAGCGGCTCTGGTCTTAATCTGGATCTTTCGCTGTCAGACACCTTATACGTACTCCACAACCTTCAGGCGGGGGTGCAGTATAAGTTTAAAGTGCGTTCGCGCTGTGGCAGCGACAAGAGCGACTGGTCTGCGTGGATGTTCTTCACAACGTTGGGAGGGGGTAGTGGTGGAAGCTGCCCGACACCTGCCCAGTTAAGCAGTTCTAACATCACGGAAACTACGGCCATTCTCACGTGGGCCTCGGTACATGGGGCTTTGCTCTACAACCTCGAAGTAGAATCGGAGCCCAGCCATGTAAGTGCCGAAATTAAGGTGAGCATTTCCGACACCGTATTCGCTTTGAGTGCACTAAAGCCGGGCACGGTGTATAAAGCCAAGGTACGCGCTGACTGTGGTAGCGGCAAAAGCGATTGGTCTCCCTGGATAGCCTTTCAGACTGCTGGCTCCGGGAACGGATCAGGAGGGTGTGCTGTGCCCTCCAATATTGTCGTTACAGTACAGGACAGCATGGCTTTTATTACCTGGGGGGCTATTTCCAGCGCCATTGCCTACGCCGTAGAGATAGAGGCTAAGCCCGGAGGGCTAAAATGGAAGGACACGGTTTTAGTCAATGAGTATACCTTTAAGAGTTTGAAGGCCAGTACGCTCTATAAGGTTAAAGTGCGTGCTCTGTGCGCAGGCGGCACAGTCGGAATGTGGTCAAAAGAGATTTATTTCTCTTCGGGCGGCGTCATTCCTGCCGGCGGTAGCGGTTTCCTTCCGTGTGTGATGCCGACCCAATTGCAGGTATCCAGCCTATCGCCCACAAGCGCTGTATTAAGCTGGGGGTCTATTGTGGGTGCTGAAGGGTACCAAATCGAGATTGAGCGTCAGCCTTCTGTCAAAGGTGAGGAATTCAAGATATTTTCTCCCACAAATTCTTATACAGTTACAGGGCTTGAGCCAGGGCGCACTTACAAGTTTAAAGTGCGCACACTTTGCCCTAAAAGTGGCCGCAGTAAGTGGTCTCCATATTACATATTCCAGACACCACCGGCTTTTAACGATGTTGAAAACCGAAACCGAGTGCTTGCCGAAGAAGATAAGATGCCTTTGGCGATAGCCCTTAGCCCTAACCCCGTTGTTTCTACCGCACGCTTACAAATACATGGCCTCCGCCATGAGGAGCCACTTCACCTCGCGCTGTACGACCTGTCGGGCCGCATGGCCTGGCAAACAGACCTCTTGCCAGAGGCTACTCGCATGGAAATAATGCTGCCGATTCAGACACTCTCCCCCGGGCTTTACCTGTTACAGGCAGGGCAAAGTGGATCGATGATTACTCATAAAATAGTCATTAGCCACTAATCCATTTATTATTGAACACGGTTTTCAGGCCGCTGACGAGTCCGATATCGTTGGCGGCTTTTTTGTTTGAGTACCACTATGCTACCTTCGAGCCGTCATTTGCTACACGATGAAGATAGGTTTGTTAGGCTACGGAAAAATGGGCCACGCCGTAGAAGCGCAGGCGCTGGAGCGCGACCACGAAATCGCGTGGCGCATCGGGTGGTCGAACCGCGCCGATCTGACGGACGCGCTGCTGCGCCAGGCCGATGTAGTGATTGAATTTTCGCGCCCCGACGCTGCTTTTGCCAACGTAATGGCCTGCCTCCGGGTCGGTGTGCCTGTGGTGAGCGGCACCACAGGCTGGAACGAGCAGTTGCCTCAGGCCGAACAATACTGCCGGCAGTACGGCGGCGCGCTACTGTGGGCATCCAACTTCAGTGTTGGCGTCAACCTGTTTTTTGCTCTCAACCGCTACTTAGCGCGGCTGATGGACACGCGGGACGAGTATGCGCCTTCTATAGAAGAAACCCACCACGTGCACAAATTAGATGCCCCCAGCGGCACAGCGCAAACGCTGGCCAATGAACTGGTAGCCAACACCGCGCGCATCAAACATTGGCTGCCGGCCAACGGCCAACCCGCTCCACCCGACTCGCTGCCCGTTACGGCTATTCGCCGCGGCGAAATACCCGGCACGCACATCGTCCGCTGGGACTCAGCCATAGACACTCTCGAAATTCGCCATACCGCCCACTCGCGCGCCGGCTTCGCCGCCGGTGCCGTGCTGGCCGCCGAATGGATCATTGGGAAAAAAGGCGTCTTCCGGATGAGCGACGTTCTGAATCTGAACGACTTATGGGCCTGAGCATCCGACCCGTCGAACCGAACGAACTACTGTTGCTCCTCCAACTGGCCGAACGTACCTTCCGCGAAGCCTGGCAGGCGCAAAACGACCCGGCGCATTTCGAGGACTACTGCCGCACGCATTTCACCCTCGAACGCTTCACCGCCGAAATGGCCGCCCCAGCTGCCAGGTTCTATTTTGCCCTACAGGAAAATACGCCCATAGCCTACCTGAAACTGAATATCGGCCAGCTGCCCAGCACCTCCGCCCGCCTAGAGCAACCGCTGTGGCCCGGAAAGCCCCTACAAATCGAGCGTATCTACGTGGACGCTCCCTGGCAGGGCCAGGGCCTGGGCGAACGCTTGCTCACCTTCGCCGAAGAACAGGCCCGCCAAACCGGCGCCACCTGGCTATGGCTGAGCGTGTGGCAGGAAGCGCCGCGCGCGGTGCGGTTTTATGAAAAAAACGGCTTCCGCATCTTCGGCACGGAAACTTTCTGGGTCGGTGCCGACCCGCAACCCGACTGGGTGATGCGAAAACCGGTGCTGTAGCTACCCAGCCCTGGCGAGGCTCCCACCTCGTCGAAACCTATTCCTGGCGTTTCACCCTGGCTCTGTGGCGGTCGGCCCAAACAAGTTTGGCGGTTACGGGGGGCTTGCCTACCTTCGCCGCTGCACAAACATACCGGGAATGACAGGCAACCTTCCCTCCGATAAGCCGCGCATCAAACACATCGCCATTGCCGGCAATATTGGCGCCGGCAAGACTACCCTCAGCGAAATGCTCGCCCGCCACTATGGGTGGGACGTCCACTACGAAGACACGGAGAACAACCCTTATCTGGCTGACTTTTACTTAGACATGCGGCGCTGGTCGTTTAACCTGCAGGTCTTTTTCCTGTCGAGCCGCTACCAGCAAATGCTGCGCATTCAGCAGGGTAATCGCACGGTCATCCAGGACCGCACCATTTACGAAGACGCCTACATTTTTGCCCCTAATCTGGCCGATATGGGCTTGATGGAAAGGCGCGACTTTGAGAACTACATCCATCTGTTTCAGTCTATCATCTCACAGGTGCGCCCGCCCGATTTACTCATTTACCTGCGCGCTAATATCCCTACGCTGGTGGAACACATCCAAAAACGCGGGCGCGACTACGAGGGCAATATCAGCATTGAGTACCTCAAGCGCCTCAACGAACGCTACGAGCAGTGGATCACCACCTACAAAGACGGGCGCCTGCTTATCATCAATGTAGATCAGATGGACTTCCAAAACAACCCTGAACACGCAAGCCGTGTTTTGGAAATGGTACAGGCCGAACTGCACGGGCTGTTCTGAACAGATATGGCGGACGCAAAAAAGAAAACACTCAACACAACCTCGAAAAAATCGCCCAAACCCTCTAAAGCGCTGCGCGAAAAGGCTGCAGAGATTCAGCGCATCCTGGATGAACTGTACCCAGAAGTTCCCATTCCGTTACACCATGACGACCCTTACACGCTGTTGGTGGCCGTAGTGCTGTCGGCCCAATGCACCGACGAGCGCGTCAACCAGGTAACGCCGCACCTCTTTGCCCGCGCCCGCACGCCGCAAGACATGATCCGCCTGAGCGTGGATGAAATCCGTGAGATCATCAAGCCTTGCGGCCTGTCTCCTTCTAAGTCAAAAGCCATTTGGGAGCTTTCGCGCCGTATTATGGAAGAGCATGGGGGTCAGGTACCGCGTACGTTTGAGGAATTGGAGGCCCTTCCGGGGGTGGGGCACAAGACGGCTTCGGTGGTCATGTCGCAGGCTTTTGGCGAGCCGGCCTTTCCGGTGGATACGCACATCCATCGGCTAGCGGCACGCTGGGGTCTTAGCAGCGGCAAAAGCGTAGAACAGACTGAGCGCGACCTGAAAGCAGTATTTCCAAAGGAGAGTTGGAATAAATTACACCTGCAGATCATCTACTTTGGTCGCGAATACTGCCCGGCACGGGGGCACGACCCGCAGAAATGCCCGATTTGTTCACGGTGGGAGTCGTAGCGTTCAGTTTTTACCCCTCAGGGTTTTCCAGGCCATGTGCGCCTTTTCCCACAAAGTTCGCATGTCTTCTGGCGAAGTTATGTGGGCATAGACGGCGCGTTCGCAACGCTCCCACACCTCGGCGATGACCTCGACGGTAGCGGGAGGCACTCCGCGAGCAGCCAGCTGCTCTAAGGCAACGTGTCGGCTCAGCATGAATGGCGGCACACGCAGGTAGGCAGCTATGGCGCTCTCTAACCACCGCAGCAGGTCTCGATAGAAGGCTTCGGGAGACGAGTCAGAGAGGTGCTGGCGCAGCCGCTGGAGTTGCGTGTTGAGCGTATGACTATCGGGCGACCTGTAAGCGAGTTCGCTTTCCAGGGCTGGGTCTGTCGTGGGCGGTTTTCGTCGCTGGCGTTGCCACAACAGCGCGGCTAACCAGGCCAGCACGAGCAGCGCTGCGATGCCAGCCATGCCCACCACCCACGTGGGTGGCACAGCCTCAATCTCTTCCCACCAGGTGGGTTCTTCCAGCGGAGGCAGGGCGCCCGTCGTTTCGGGAGGAGGTGCGGCTCTTCCGTAGTTCGCACCTGGCACGACGACGATTTCGACGGGCTTTTCTGTGCGTAGCGTCTGGTAATTGCCGCTGTCGGGGTGGAAGAAGGTCATTTCGGGCGTAAAGAGGTAAGTGCCTGGCTCTTTGGGCAGGATGGCATAGGTGAGCGTGCGCCGGTGGACGAACTCATCGCCTGTTTCGTACTCCTCCTGTTCGCGCACTTCGGGGTCGAAGGCTTCGAGGCCGGAGGGCACTTCGAGGCGCGGGTTGACGAAGCGGCGCGTGTCGCCGTTGCCCTGGATGCGCACCGTCAGGGTGAGGGCATCGTCAGTGGTGAGGGTTTGCTTATCTGCTGAGACTGTCCATTCATAATTGCCAACGACGCCGCAAAAGCGCTCGGGCAGTGGCTCGGGCAGCGGTCGTATTTCTACCGTCATGGTGTTGGCCGCAGCAATAGCAGGCGTTCCGCCCAGCAGGCTACGCTCACGGCCTTCCACTATCAGCCGCAGGCGCGCTGGGCCGATGACGATCGTGCCCGTTCGCTGGGCAAAGAGCGATGCCTCGTACAGCGTGCGCACGGCGTAGGTTTTGCCGCTCACCTTCTCGCGTTGCACGCGCGTGTCGTAGCGGCGGCGCTCCAGCACGTAGAAACCGTCGAAAGAAGGCAATTCGATTAAGTCAGCCTCTGATACGCCCACCTGGGTGAAGAGGCGCAGGCGATAAAGCATTTGCTGGCCCAGCCAGGCCTGCCCGGGCAACACGTCAGCCACCACAAAATACGGCTCTTCGGTAGAGGCACTGCCCTTTTTGGGGCGACGCACAGAGGACTTGATCACGCGCACTGTCAGCGGCTGGCTACGGAAGTTGCGCTGCGCGGTCTGCACCGTTGCCGGCCCAATGGTGTAACTGCCTGCGCTGCCGGCTTCCAGTTCGTACACCCACGACTGTTGCATGTAAGCCTTGCCCTGGGCAAAGCCCGCGCTGCGCACTTCGGCCGGGCCGGTGCGCACCGTTAGCCCGCCGAAATCGGGCGGGATGAAACGCTGCGCGGTTTCGTTTTTTAAGACAAAAGAAACCTCAAATCGCGTCCCTTCGGTTACCTCGCGGCGCGGGCCACGCACCTCAAAGGTGGGCGCTTCCGACTGTGCCGGCGCCATTGCCGCCCACAGGCACAACGCCGCTGTTAAGCAACGGCCTGCTGTTTGCCAAAGAGCGAACGTGCAAGGCATCAGTCTGTGCGTTTGGGTTTGTATTTGGACAGTTCTAACAACCGCTGGCTGTCGCTAAAGTTGATCAGTTCGTCCAGCGTCGTTTGCGGGTGGCGGCGCATGTAGGCCCTGACGATTTGCCAGCCTACCCAGTTGCCGATTTCGCCCGGCGCCTCTTGAAAGACCATCTCTGTAGCCGGGCTGGGCATGACGAGCTTCTGGTTGCGGTGTGTAAGCGGCTCGTAGAGCGCCTTCAGTTCCAGCAGGCGCGCCCACACTTCGGCCTCGTTGGCGTAGCAGCCGGCCAGTTGCTCTTCGGTATAGCCCATTTTTCGATACTCCGGCTCGTCAGGCAGCAACTGATCCAGGACGTACAAAATTTTGCCGTTGTTCAGCATGTAGTCTAAAATGCGCTCCTGTTGAGGCGGCCCTACAATTCGGCTGGCTAAGGCTAAGCCAACCTTTACCGGCAGGTATTCTTTAGAAAACTGCCGCCGCAGGTATTGAGGGAAGTATTGTGGGTCGTAGCCGCTAAAGTTTTCACCCAAAAACATGTCCAGGCTGATCATGATGAGGCTGTCGTTGACGGCATAAGCATCGCCGACGAACTCCGTAACGGCAGTTACGAAGCGCAATGGCGGCCGGCCGGGGAAGAGTTGCGCATAGCGTTGCGCCAGGCGGGCCAGGGCGATCTCCTGCTCATCCAAGTTGGGAAAAGCTGCACGGCAGGAGTCGTGCAAGCGGCGAATTTGAGGGGCGAAGGCAAAGCCCACTAAGGCATCCTCAGGTGTTTCGTTAGGATTTTCCGGGTTATGAGCGATTTCTGTCAGGAAGAACGGCAGGAAGTCTGGGTACTTGCGTGCCAGTTGCTCCATGCCCTCCTGCAGGTGGGTGGAGTCGAGGGCCATCAGGTCTTCGTCGAAGCGCAGCAGCGCAATGGGCGGTGGATCATCCTGGCAGGCCAGCAGGCTCAAAGCAAGCGCTGCCAGCAGGGCGGTTTTTTTAAAAAATGCAGAGGTCATATTTGTCAGAGGAAAAAGCTGCGATTTTCGCGCCGGTATTGGCGAGGCTTCGCATTTTTCACGGCACAAAAAAACTGCACGCGATGAAAAAAATTTCACTTCTGCTCTTCTTATCGCTGGGCCTATGGCTCGGGCGCGCCCATGCGCAATGGCCTCAGCAACAACGCCCTTCTTTTCGCTTTGGCATCCACACCAGTCCGACGTGGTCGTGGATGCGCACCGACGACAAGTTGCTCGAGGGCACGGGCGTCAATTGGGGCCTCAAAATGGGTGTTCAGGGTGAGTACTATTTCGCTGCCAACTACGCCATTACGGGCGGGTTGGGGCTGGCTTTTGGCCACGGTGGCGAGTTGCTCAACGGCTATCCGCGGGCAGTGTTGTTGCCCAGTTCCAACCTGAGCGATCCGCGTCTGGACACCCTGAGCAAAGACGCTCGTCTGCATTACAGCCTGCGTTATATTGAAATACCCGTTAGCCTGCGCTTCCGGGGTGGCAGCGGTGAAGACTCGCCCTTGCGCTTTTACGCTGAGGCGCCCATTTTCACCTTGGGCTTTCTGACCCGCGCCAACGGAAACATCCGGGGTAACGTGCCCGTGCGGGGTGAAGATGAAAACATCAAGCGCGATGTAACTAATCTGGCCCTGTCCTGGGGCTTCGGCTTAGGTGTCGAATATGAGCTCAGCCAGAGCATCACGGCGGTAGGCGGCCTGCAATTTCAGCAGATTTTTACCGACATGACGACGAATAAAGGTTCCGTACTGCCGCCGAACGCTACGGAGTGGCGCCGCGAAAACGCGCGCGCTACAGCCAACGCTATCACCTTGCGGTTGGGCATCTTTTTCTAAAAAACAGCCCGCCAGCGCGCAAACGGCGTCGGCGGGCAGGGCCTATTATGCGTATGGTGTTTAGAAAAGCGCTACGGGTGTTTTGCTGTGGCGCTTTTTCTTTTTGTCGCGCGGTGCCTTGTCGTGGCTGGGGCCGTTGTCCTCGTTGACGCGGATGCGGCGACCATTGACATCGAAGGCCTCTAGGCCGCGCCTTACGTCGCGCATAAAGGCCACGTCTATGTCTAAGAGTGTGTGGGTGCGTTTGACATCCACCTTTCCGATGGCATGCTTGGGAATGCGGAACTCGTTGATGAGCAGCGAGAGCAGGTCTTTTTTCTGGATGCCGTCCATGTGGCCGACGTTGATGAACAGGCGCTGTTGAGCGGCGCTCCCCGCGGCTTGGGCGCGTTCGCCGTGGCTGGGCCGGTCGCCGCGCTGGCGATGGCTGCCTACGTTGATGTCAGCGGCATTTCGGTAGTAGGCTAAGAAGCGGTTGAACTCTGTGCTGGCAAAGCGCTCGATAAGTTCTTCTTTGCTCAGGTCGCGCAGGGCCTCAAAGATTTGAGGGAGGAAGGGCGCTATCTGGTCGCGCTGCACTTCCTGTTCGCGGATGTTCTGAATGATGTGGAACAGCTGGCGTTCGCATACCTCCGGGCCGGTGGGTATGGGCTTGCGGGCGAAGGTGATGCGGGCGCGGCGCTCGATGAGTCGGATGCGCTCTTCCATCTTGGGCGTGATGATGCTGATGGACACCCCTTTGCGACCGGCGCGGCCAGTGCGGCCGGCGCGGTGGATGTACACCTCCGGTTCGTCGGGCAGGCCGTAGTTGATGACGTGGGAGATGTCGCTCACGTCAATGCCTCGGGCGGCCACGTCAGTGGCTACTAACAATTGCAGGTGGCGTTCGCGGAAGCGCTGCATCACGCGGTCGCGATCGCTTTGCGACAGGTCGCCGTGCAGGGCATCGGCATTGTAGCCGTCGCGGATCATTTGTTCGGCAATCTCTTTTGTCTCTGCACGTGTGCGGCAGAACACCAGTCCATAGATACCCGGATGTGCATCCACCACGCGCTTGAGTGCGTCGTAGCGATGTTCGGGGCGGCAGATGTAGTAGGCGTGTTCGATGTCGGCATTGGCCTGCTGGCGCGTAGCGACGCCGATTTCGACGGGCTTGCGCATGTACGTATCTGCAATGGCGCGCACCTCATCGGGCATGGTGGCGGAGAAAAGCCACAGCGACTGGCGGTTTTCGGCGGCCTCCAGGATGAGGTCCACGGCATCGCGGAAGCCCATGTTGAGCATCTCGTCGGCCTCGTCGAGCACCACGCGCGACACCTTGTCCAACGCTACGGCCTGGCGCACCAGCAGGTCCACCAATCGGCCCGGTGTGGCCACGATGATGTGGGCGCCGGAGCGTATCTGGCGTATCTGGGTTTCGATGCTGGCGCCGCCGTACACAGCCACTACTTTGTAGCGCTCGGCAAAGCGGGTATAGTTGGCCAGGTCGTTGGTTACCTGAACGCACAACTCACGCGTAGGGCACAGCACCACGGCCTGCACGTGTTTGTCTTCGGGCCGAATGCGCTGCAATAGCGGCAAGCCAAAGGCCGCCGTTTTGCCCGTGCCCGTCTGGGCCAGAGCCACGATGTCGTCGTCCGATTGCAGCGCCACCGGAATGACTTGCTGCTGAATGGGCGTTGGGGTTTCAAAGCCCAGGGCGGCAATACCCTGAAGCAGGGCCTCCGAGAGGCCCATTTCTTTAAAGTCTGTCATGAAAAAAGGTAAAAAACAAGTGTCGAAATGCGGGCTTGACCACTCATGGGGAAGGAGAGCGCCCTGAAGCGCAAGCGGTTTCCCAACGACACGGGCGGGTCTTGCTGAAAACGGCGCTGTTGTGCGCGCTACCCGCCAAAGGGCAAAATGGCCGTAGCCCAAAAAACAAAAAAACTTCCTAATGAAAAAACGCGACGCTCCCTTCGGAACTCGTCGCGTCTCGTCTTTCGCGGTCTGGACGGGACTCGAACCCGCGACCTCCGCCGTGACAGGGCGGCATTCTAACCGACTGAACTACCAGACCTTTTCGGAAAAAGCGGTGCAAAGGTATAGGCACGGATTTCATTCGTGCAAGAGCCAACAAAAAAATCTTTCAGATCAAGCGAGGCTCCTGACTTGTTTACCCTACTTCAAAGGCTATGCCCTGTAACGGCAAATCTTTTCCCGCGCGTTCCTTAGGGCAAGCCGTACCTTTGCCCGCCGGTATAGCCTGATAACTATGAAACGATGAACCACGCAACGATGCCTGTGCTATGACTTTTATGGAATTTGAAAAGCCGCTCGAGGCCCTGAACGAGCAGTTGCAAAAACTGCGCGAAGTGGGTGAGCAAGGCGAAATAGATGTGTCGGACATGATCCGCGAGCTGGAGGCTAAAATCCAGCAAAAGCGCGAGGAGATTTACGCCAACCTGTCGGGCTGGCAAAAGGTGCAGCTGTCGCGCCATCCGGAGCGGCCCTACACCCTATTTTATGCCAACACGATGTGCCGTAAGTTCATCGAGTTGCACGGCGATCGCTGCAGCGGCGACGACCACGCCATTGTAGCGGGCATGGCCGACTTGGAGGGCCAGACTATTGTTATCATTGGGCACCAAAAGGGCGTCAACACCAAGATGCGCCAGTATCGCAACTTTGGCATGGCCAACCCGGAAGGCTATCGCAAGGCGCTGCGTCTGATGAAGCTGGCCGAGCGCTTTGGCTTTCCGGTAGTTACGCTCATTGATACACCAGGCGCCTACCCGGGTCTTGAGGCCGAGCAGCGCGGGCAGGCCGAAGCCATTGCGCGCAATCTCTTTGAAATGGCGCAGTTGCGCGTGCCCATTCTGTGCTACATCATCGGCGAGGGCGCTTCGGGCGGTGCGCTGGGCATAGGGTTAGGCGATCGCGTTTTCATGCTCGAATACACCTGGTATTCTGTCATCTCGCCGGAGTCTTGCTCGTCCATTCTGTGGCACTCTTGGGAACAAAAGGAACAGGCTGCCGAGGCCCTCAAACTAGACGCTGACAATATGCTTCGCTTCGGCCTCATTGATGGCGTACTCAAAGAGCCGTTTGGCGGCGCCCATAACGACCCCGAAGAAATGGCCCGCCGCCTGAAGGCCCATATTCTGGAGCAGCTGGCCGAATTGATGCCCATGGACCCCGACCAGCGCATTGCGGCACGCATCGAAAAGTACAGCCGCATGGGCCACTATCGGGAGCTAAACGTTTCTTAAACTTTATTGCCCTATGCTCGACCGATTGCGCATGGCCCTGCTCCGCCGCTCGCTCCGCCAGTTGGTAGAGCGCACTAAGCGCCGCCGAAGACCGCATACTCTTGACACGGCGCGCTCGGTAGCCCTGCTTTTCGACGCCTCTGAAGAAGAAACGCGCAAAATTGTGGCCCTATGGGCCGAAGGTTTCACCGAACGCGAACACCGCAAACGCCTGCACGTGCTCGCCTTCGTGGACGATGCTCACACCGTTGGGCAAAGTCGCTTCCCCCAGTTTACCACTCAGGACTTAGGCTGGCGCGGCCAGCTGGAAGGGCCAGCCGTCGAGCACTTCCTGGCCGAAACACCCGACTTGCTGCTGTGCTTCAACCCGCGTCAGCTATTGCCTATTCAGTGGGTTGCCGCGGCCTCCAAAGCCGCCATGAAAGTCGGCAATACCAACGAGCCACCGCACGACTTTGATGTCGTAGTCGAAACACCCCTCGATAAAGACATCCAGTTCTTTTTGCGCGAGGCCACCCATTACCTGAGTAAAATCGTCCCTGTGTACCATGAGCAAGCTGTCTGAACGCCTGCGCGGAACCGGCGTGGCCTTAGTTACCCCCTTCCGAAATGGACACATTGACTGGGAGGGCCTGGAAAAAGTCATCGAGCACGTCATTGCGGGAGGTGTGGATTTCCTGGTCAGCCTCGGTACCACGGGCGAGTCCGTTACTGTGTCCGAAACTGAACAGCGCCAGATCATTGACTTCACCATCCGCATCAACCGCGGACGCCTGCCCTTGGTGGTGGGCATTTTTGGCGGCAACAACACCGGCGAAATCGTTCGCCGCATGCATGCGTTCGACTTCGAGGACATTGACGCCCTATTGGCCAGCAACCCCGCCTACAACAAGCCTGCCCAGGAAGGCATCTTTCGCCATTACATGGCGCTGGCCGAAGCCTCACCTCGGCCCATTATCCTCTACAACGTTCCCAGCCGAACGGCCTCGAACATGACCGCCGAAACCACGCTGCGCATTGCCCATGCCCACGAGCGCATTATTGGCATTAAAGAGGCCAGCGACGACATCTATCAAGTCTGTAAAATTTTGCAAGGCCGCCCTCCAGGCTTTCTCGTCCTCAGCGGCGACGACTTCATCACTCTGCCGCTCATTGCCTGCGGAGGCGATGGGGTCATCTCCGTCATCGGCAACACAGCGCCTAAGCCCTTTTCCGACATGACACGCGCAGCCTTGCGCGGCGCCCTCACCGAGGCCCAACGCCTCAACCTGCAGATGCTCGACCTGTATCGCCTGCTCTTCACCGAGGGCAACCCGGCCGGCGTCAAAGCGGCACTCGAACTGCAGGGCCTTTGCTCGCGCGAGGTGCGCCTCCCCTTGGTACCCATGTCCGACGCCGGACAGGCGCTCATCCGACAGGAACTGGAGCGCCTGGGGTGCCTCTAAAGCCTCCCGTCCTTTTTTGAAAAATACCTTCCTGGCAGACCGAGCAGCAGCCGTTAGACGTATGCTGTAAAACAAAGTCCGTGCTGGCTATTTGCCAGGCGCCGAAATGGCATTTTATATCGTACATTTGTGCAAGTTAAACGTATCGAAAGATACGGAAGGTCTGCCCTCCAATTTTTCACCAAATCGTTACAACGTATGCATGAAAAACGGCTCAGGATTATCCAGGAATGGGAACGCCTGAAAAATGCCATATTTTCCGGCAAGCCTGCCGATGAAACCTCAAAGGACGAGCTCTATCGCTACTTTGCGCTCATGTTGAAAAAGGCGGCTGAAGGTCTGGGCGGCCCCTCGACTCTTAAGGACGACGAGGACGACGCACCCGCTTCGCAGTACGCCCACGAGAGCCTGGCGCATCATTACCTGCAGGAGAAAGACTATGAACAGGCGCTCTATCACGCGCGCCGTTCTTTTGCGTTGGCCTTGGAGATGGAGGAATGGGAAACCATCGTCAGCGCACACGGCACTTTAGTGAAGGTCATCCGGGACTCCGGCGACGTGGAAATGTCGCTATCGCACTGGGAGAAGCATATCGCCATGGCGGAAAAGCACCTGGGCCCCGACCACTTCCTGACGGCGGAGGGCTACAATGAGCTGGCCAGGACGCTGCACCATCTGGACAGGCATGAGGAGGCATGTGCCGCGTCCCGAAAAGCGCTCGACATCATTGAGGGCACGTTTGAACCGGAGCATCCAGTGGTGGCCGCAGCACACCACAGCCTGGCCTGTATGCTCCAAGGAGCGGGCCGCTATGCCGAACTGCAGGCTGTGCTGCAAAAGGCACTGCCGCTTCTGGAGGCAAATCTGGGTGTGGAAAACCAGAGCACGCGGTCGGCCTACAACATGCTGGCCAACGCCCTTCGCAAACAGGGTGACATAGAGGGTGCAAAAGCGGTATGGGAGCGGGCTGCTACCTTAGTGGAGCGCCACCTTGGGCCTGACGACCAACTCACCGCTGCCACCTATTTCATGTGGGGCACCTTGCTCCACGAAACCGGCGACCTCGAAGATGCGCGCAAGCTCTTAGAAAAGACCGTAAAACTATGCGAAAAAAATGCCGGCCTCCACCACCCCAATACGTTGGAAGCGTATAGCAAATTGGCTGAAATATTGAACGGCCTGAATGACCAGAAGGGTGCCCAGGCATTGGCGAAAAAGACGGCAGCGCTCCAGCAAAGCCAGCCTGACTCCAAAGAGATGGAAGAAGCCTCCGACTACTTCGAGGAAGCCAGGATACTGGCCAGCAGAGGCGACTACGCGCACGCCAGAGATCTAATGGAGAAAGCCCTTAACCTGTGGGAAACCCACCTCGGCCCCGATGACCCCAACACCATGTATGGCTATACGGAACTGGGCATTGTCTATAACCATCTGGGCGACACCGACAACGCCCTGACCATGATGGAAAAAGCCCTCGCCGCTCACGAACGAAAATTCGGATGGCGCCATCCTGCCACCGCACGCAGCTACAACAACGTAGCCGCTATACACCTCACCAAGGGCAACCTCAAAAAGGCTGAGGAACTATTGGAAAAGGCTCTGAAAGCCTATGAGCAAAGCGTAGGCCTCGACCACCCCGACGCCACAGGGGTGTGCACCAACCTGTCTTCGGTGTACATGCTCACCGGGCGTATTGCTGAAGGGCGAGCGCTGCAGAAAAAACTGAAAAAAGTCGAAAAGAGGAAAAAGCCCGGCGCCCGCACCACTCGAGTCTCGACCTTTTACAAAAAGATGGACACTCACACGGACGAAATCCGCATAGAAGGCGACTCGATTTCGCTAATGGAGGAAACCACTGCTTACGCCGAAAAAATCTACGGCAAAGACCACCTGAGCACGGCGTGCTTCTACTTCAATCTGGCACAGCTGTATGCTCTCACCGGCGAACGAGAAGCAGCCATTCGGCTGATGGAACGATCCTACCCTATCTTCCGCCGAGACCTGGGGGAAGACCATCCGCAAACTATACACGCTAAAAAAATACTCGAAGAGACGAAGCGGCAGCGTTGAGCCGCACCTTTAGAAGTCGTCTTCCTCGCCGCCCAATTCATCCAGCGGAACAACGGGCGCAGCAGTACTGCGTGTCGTTGGCTGACCAGCAGCGATTTTCTCCTTGATTTTCTTCTCGATTTCAGCGGCCAGTTCCGAGTTGTCCTGGAGGAATTGCTTGGCGGCATCGCGGCCCTGGGCAATTTTGGTGCCTTCATAACTGTACCAGGCACCGCTTTTCTGGATGACGTCTAAGTCTGTGCCGAGGTCCACAATTTCGCCTACTTTGGACACTCCTTGGCCGAAGACTATGTCAAAAGTGGCCACGCGGAACGGTGGAGCCAGTTTGTTTTTTACCACCTTGACCTTCACCTGATTGCCCACGACATTGCCCTCTTTGTCTTTGATGGCAGCGCCGCTCTTGCGGATATCGAGGCGTACGGAGGCATAAAACTTGAGTGCATTACCACCAGTGGTTGTCTCCGGGTTGCCAAACATGACGCCGATTTTTTCGCGCAGCTGGTTGATGAAAATGCAGCAGCACCCAGTGCGTCCAATGGCGGCAGCGAGCTTACGCATGGCCTGGCTCATCAGGCGCGCCTGGAGGCCTACTTTGGAGTCGCCCATTTCACCCTCGATTTCGGAGCGGGGTACGAGGGCCGCCACCGAGTCCACCACGACGATGTCCACGGCGCCAGAGCGGATCAGGTTTTCAGCGATTTCCAACGCCTGTTCGCCGTTGTCGGGCTGGCTGATGAGCAGGTTATTGACGTCCACACCTAAGTTCTCGGCATAGAAGCGGTCGAAAGCGTGCTCAGCGTCAATGATGGCGCCGATACCGCCTTTCTTCTGGCATTCTGCAATGGCGTGGATGGCCAGCGTCGTCTTACCCGACGACTCGGGGCCGTAAATCTCGATGATTCGCCCGCGCGGGTAGCCGCCGCAGCCCAGCGCAATATCCAGACCCAGCGAACCGGTGGGTATCACGTCCACTTCCACGGCTTGCTTGTCGCCTAAGCGCATTACTGTGCCTTTGCCATAGGTTTTGTCTAAGCGCTCAATAGTGGCTTGCAGGGTCCTGAGTCTATCGTCTTTTTCTTTTGACATAAAATGTGTGCAGTTGAGGGTGTTTCTGAAAAAAGCCGGCACAAAAGTAAAACAAAATGTTTTTGCGCAAGCCCTGCCACAACTTTTTTTCGAGGCAGTCAAATGTACGGGGTATGCCGGATGTGAAATACCCTTCCTGCTTTGTCCAAATAAAAAAAGCGATGCTCATTTGCACCGCTTCAGCTTTGTCGTCGCATGAGAAGTTCTATGAGAAACCTTTCGCGACAAAGGTGACGGCATCAAGTGAGGCGGGACGATAACAAAAAGCCTCTTTGCGTTACCCGCAATTAGTGCTGTGTTTGCTCAGATGTTTGGGCTAAATGGCTGTTAATCAGTACTTATCTGATCTGGCTTAAGTCCGGATTTGTTACCTGATGTTTTTGGGGCAGGCGTCATTTTATCGGTTCTAAGTAGGTTTCCTGCGCATAGACGGGAGTTTCGATGACGGCTTCGATGTCCACCTGTACGGCGATGTCGTCCACCCAGTTGTCGTTTCGGAAGGCAAAATACCAGGTGCCGGCTAAGGGTGTGAGGCGGCGTTGCACGTCGGCGCTGACGTTTTCCTGGAAAATGAAGGCCTGATATTTTTCGCCTTTGAGGAATTTATCAGCGTTTTCGCGAGAGAGCAGGGCGTAATCAATGACTTCGCCTACTTTGGGCACGCTGAGGTCTACGGCGGCACCGAGGGCGAAGGCTGCTAAAGCAGTCTGGGGGGCAATGGCCAATGCTTTTGCTGCGCCTGATTGGAGGAGGTTTTTGAGGGCTTCGGCGTCTTTTCGGCGCGCCTCGGCGGTAGCCTGGCCTACCGTGATGCGGAAAGCCCAGCGCGCCGTATTGGGCGGCAAGGTGAACTGGTAAAGGCCCATGGGCTTTTTTGTCCACATTTTGCTGGCGCTGACATTGACATGGCCACCCAGTGAGACGATTTCGGTCTGTGTGCCCACCAGCACGGAGCGTTTTTGCTCGCGAAAGTTGGGGTATTGTTGCACGTCCCAATTGACCTGCGTATCGAAACGCTCGGTAATTGGCGATGCCGGTGTCCGGTGCAACACGATACGGCAGACCTTTTTGCCCAGCCCGCGCTCGCGCACCAATAGCTGATAAATGCCCGTGTGTGGAATGCGCATGCGATGTGTCAGCGACGTATCCAGGGCATAAGTGCTGAACAGAATAGGCCCGTTGAGCTGAGTAAATTCTACCTGGCGTACCTGACGACCGACAAGCACTTCCATGCGCAGTTGCACCTCATCGTCTTTAGCAAAGGCGTATGTGAACACGTGGTCGCCGTCCATTTTGAAGGTGCGATCGGCCACGAGCACGGGCGAGAAAGGCTGTGCGCAGGGGCGCAAGGCACCGAGGCAGCAAATGATGAACAAATTTCTACACAACATTGGGCGGATGTTTTTTCGGTTCTGGGCAAAGATAGGCCGCTCTGCTGGGTTTGCAGGAGTGCGGGCGAGCCACCTCAAAGCCTTCTGCTGTGCCGATAGGTGAAGCGCTACGAATAGCGCTTGGGGTCAAAGTCAGCCACAGGTATGGCAGTTGGTTTGCCTGTAGCCAATTCTGCGACGAGCCGGCCGGTTCCGGCGGCCATGCTGACGCCAATCATGCAATGGCCGGTGGCGATGATGAGGTTGCGGTTGTGGCGCCCAAAGCCAATATACGGCAGACCATCGGCCGACAGGGGCCGATAACCGAACCAGGCCCGCTGGCGCAGCGTCTGAGCATCCTGCAAGGCTTGCACGCCGGGGTCGGCGGCGATGCCTGGCATGTATTGCTGCACAGCGCGCAGGATGCCTTGCACGCGGCGCAGGCGAACGCGGTTGTCCATGTGGCCGATTTCCATCGTACTGCCAATGCGCAGGCGCTGGCGCCAGGGGGTAAGGGCCACTTTGGCCTCTTTGAAGATGCACGGATAGTTGAGTTTTCGCTGGGGGTTATCCACCGTTACGGAATAGCCTTTACCGGGCATCATGGGCAGGTACTCACCGCTCAGGCGCGCCAGCTGCGGCGACCAGGAACCTGCTGCAAGCACGACCAGGTCGGCGCTCAGCCGCTCTTCAGCACCGTTGGATGCGCCCGAAGGCCGGTAACGGACGGCAACTATCGTCTGATTAGACCGCTCAAACCCTACGGCTTCGCTGTTGCGCAATACCCGCACTCCTCGGTGCTCCAGCACGCGCGGCAACTGCTCCATCAGTGCATTCGGATACAGGTGTGCATCGTCGTGATACAGCACGCCGCCGCGCACTTCTATCTGTGCATCAGGCTCTAAGGCTTTGGCCTGCGCGCGGTCAAGCACGGTTACTTTCAGCCCTAAGTCCTCTGCCCGGCGGGCGGTTTCCACTTCATTCTTTTCACCTTTGGGTGTATTGTACCACATCACACAGCCGTGCTCGGTGTATTCGATGTCCAACAGACCTGACTCTACCCAGCGTTTCGTCTCGGCTTTCGACAGCAGCAGCAGGTCGGTTAACGGCCGTGCTGAGCGTTCCGCATGTGCCGGCGTGGCAGCCCGCATGAATTTCACCCCCCAGTCCATGAGCCGCCAGTCCAGACTAGGCCGAATGTAAAACGGGCTTTCGGCATGCAATAGCCACCAGATGCCCTGAGCCACCACACCGGGCGACGCCAGTGGCACAAAATGCGACGGCGACAGGTAGCCCATATTGCCAAACGAACAGTTGTCGGTCAGATCACCTTTTTCCAACACGACGACCTCGCAGCCCTCTTCTTGCAGGTAGTAAGCGGCACTCAGCCCGATGATGCCGCCACCGATGACAATGACTCGCATAGGTATTGTTGAATTACGTAGCGTTTTTTGGCCGCTAAGAGACGACTTTTTCTTCAAAAGAAGCACGTCGCGCTTTCGCACCGCGCCTGCTGCACCCTTCGGCAGCTCGGTAGCCCCCTCAGATTATCGTCTTCCGCCCTCTCGAGCTGTGGCAAGGCGGTAACTTTGCCCATTAAAAAACCACATCTCCCTTGACGCAACGCGAACGCATCGAACTGCTGGCCGAACTGGGCCATTATCTGCGGGAAGCACCCGATGAGGCGCTGGAAGCCGTCATCCAGCAAGCCTATGTGGCCAACCGCTGGTTTACACCCGACAACATCCGCCAGGCTCTCTCGGCTATTGCCACCAATTTTTTAGCCGAAGAAAAGCTCATCGCCTGGGCCGCCCGATATCCTATGCCTGATGTAGCACATCCGCAAAAGACGGTGGGTATCGTCATGGCTGGCAACATCCCGCTTGTGGGCTTTCACGACTGGTTGTGCACCTTCGTCGCCGGCCATAGGGCGTTAGTCAAACTCTCGGAGAAAGACCGTTACTTGCTGCCCTTCCTCATCAAGAAAATGGGGGAATGGGCCTTTGAAAGCTGGGAATACACCCATTTTCTGGATGAAAGCGAACGACTCCGCGACATAGATGCCGTCATTGCTACCGGCAGCAACAACACGGCCCGCTACTTCGAGCAGTACTTCGGCAAATACCCCAACATCATCCGACGCAACCGAAACAGTGTGGCCGTGCTGACCGGCTACGAGACCGACGACGAACTGCGCGCGCTGGGGCGCGACATCTTCACCTACTTCGGCCTCGGATGCCGCAACGTGTCCAAACTCTATGTGCCGCACGGGTACCACTTCGACCACCTGCTCGGCATTCTGGCCGAAAACCGGGACATCCTCCTGCACGATAAGTACAAAAACAATTACGACTACAACCTGGCTCTCTTCCTCCTCAACCACACGCCGCACCTCAACAACGGCTGCCTGCTGCTGCGCGAAGAAAGCAGCCTGCAAGCTCGCATCGCCTCGGCGCATTACGAGTACTACGACGAACTCTTCGACCTGGAAGCGACGTTGGCCGAACAAAGAGACGGCATCCAGTGCGTCGTCAGCAAGGTCAAACTGCGCGATTTCAGCGCCCTGCCTTTTGGCAAAAGCCAGCAACCCGAACTGGACGACTACGCCGACGGGGCCGATACCATGGTCTTTTTGCGTCAACTGTACGACCACCAATCCTGACCCGCCTATGCGCTTCGATATCGTTACCGTCCTGCCCGAATTGCTCGAAAGCCCGCTCAACCACTCCATCCTCAAGCGGGCGCAAGAACGCGGGCTATTGCAGGTGAAGGTACACGACCTGCGCCAACACGGCTTGGGCCGACACCGACAGGTGGACGACTACCCCTTCGGCGGCGGCGCCGGCATGGTCATGCGGCCCGAACCCCTGGCCGCCTGCATCCGACAATTGCAAAGCGAACGCACCTACGACGAAGTCATCTATCTCACGCCCGACGGCATCACGCTCGACCAAAGGCTGTGCAACCGTCTGTCGCTCAACGAAAACCTCCTGCTGATATGTGGCCACTACAAAGGCATTGACGAACGCATCCGCCAAAAGTTCGTTACCTTAGAAATCAGCATCGGCGACTACGTCCTTTCTGGCGGCGAACTGGCTGCGGCCGTGCTCGTAGATGCTGTGGGCCGCCTCATACCTGGCGTGCTCAACGACGAAACGTCGGCCCTATCCGACAGCTTCCAGGACGACCTATTGGCACCACCCGTCTACACGCGCCCGGCCGAGTGGGAAGGCATGGCGGTGCCCGAAGTCTTGCTCTCGGGCCACGAAAAGCGCATCTCCGAATGGCGACACGAGCAAAGCCTCGAGCGCACTCGAATGCGCCGACCTGACCTGTACGAGCGCTGGCGCGAAGGCAATGGTGACAGAACACCTTGAGGCCACTTTATCGCTCATGCCGGCCGGCTGACCACGCGCACGATGTCGCGCACACGGCGCGCCTTTGCCACGACTTCGTCCAGCGTTAGCGCCGTTACGGTGATGTGGCCCATTTTGCGGAAGGGCGCCGTGGTCTGCTTGCCGTACAGGTGCAGATAGACGCCCGGCTCGGCCAGCAGGGCCTCCACGCCTTCGTAGTGGGCGGGGCCGCGGTGTTCGGGTGCACCCAGCACGTTGAGCATAGCCGCCGGCAAGCGCATCGAGGTATCGCCCAGGGGCAGGCCGCAGATGGCCCGCAGGTGCTGCTGAAACTGGCTCGTCGCTGCCGCCTCGATGGTGTGGTGGCCGCTGTTGTGGGGGCGGGGCGCTACTTCGTTGACGAGCAGGCGGCCGTCCTCCGTCAGGAACATCTCCACGGCCAGCAGACCACACAAGTCGAAGGCCCGAATGACACGCTCGGCTAACGCCTCGGCCTCTGCAGCCTCGAAAGGCGATAAGCGGGCCGGACATAGCAGCATCTCCACTAGGTTGGCCTCAGGGTGAAAATCCATCTCTACGGGCGAAAACACGGTTACTTCATCGGCAGCGTTGCGCGCAGCAATGACGGCCACCTCCGCGCGCAAAGGCAGGTACTCCTCCGCTAGGCAAGGGCCGTACAAGCGTTTTGTCTGCAAATCCTCTGGCGTGCGCAGGACAGCTACACCGCGCCCATCGTAGCCAGCAGTGCGCGTCTTTTGCACCAATGGCAGCCGCCAGCGCCCGGAACGAACGGCCTGAAGCAGCGCCTCGTCGTCGTCAAACAACTCGAAAGCGGCTGTCGGGATGTTGTTTTCGGCATAGAAGATTTTCTGCCGGCCCTTGTCTTGAATGATCTCCAGCGCGCATGGGGCAGGGTGCACGACCTTGCCCATGCGCTCCAATTCGTACAGTGCCTGTACGTTGACTTGCTCGATCTCTACCGTTAACAGGTCGGCCTTTTGGCCAAAGGCCAGTACGGCGTCGTAGTCTCTGAAGTCGCCCACGACAAACTCGCTGCATAGGTGCGATGCTGGAGCGTCGGGGGTAGGGTCGAGCACGGCAAGGTGAAGATGCCAGTCAGCAGCGGCTTGGCACAGCATTTTGCCCAACTGTCCGCCGCCCAAGACACCGATTTTCAGATGCGGGTGAAACATGGGGCGAAGGTACAGCCGGGCAGAAGGCCCGGCACCGGTTCTTGTCATTCTTGCGGTGCACCGCTCTTAAAAAACGAAGCGAGCACGGGAGGTCTTCCCGTGCTCGCTATGAGCAGCAAGTGCCCGTTTCACGTCTGTTTTATTGCTTGACGAAGGTACTTTCGTAGCGCCCTTCAGCCGTCTGCACCGACAGGCGGTAGATGCCAGCCGGCAGTTCGGCCACGTTAAGCGTAAAGAGGTTGCCGTTAGGTACCACTTCGGTACGCATCAGGCGTCCGTCAGGTTTACGCACTTCGGCTACTGCCTGACCGATAGCGTTGCCACTGTGGGATTTGGCCATGACGGTTACCCAGTTGGTAGCCGGATTGGGCGACAGGCTCAGGGTCGTAGCTGCCGTAGGTGGTGTGGGCGGGGCAAAGTCGGGGCAATCCACCTCACCTAATTTGTCGTAGTCCGAGCAGCCGGGCTTATCTGCATCCTGCACGACAAAGATGTAGGGCGTTTGGCCGTCGCCGTCAAAGGGCCCCAGGATGATCGGCTGCGGTTGGCTGTAGGGGAAACTGGCAATAACATTACCGTTGGCGTCAGCAATCTGGAAGCCATTCGCGCCGCCGTTTTGGTGGCGGAAGGTGAGTACGGCGAAGAATTGGCCGCACAGGCATGGGGTAGCCTGTACTTTCACATCCCAGATTTTGCACGGCTTGCCGGCGCAGTCGGGCGCGTCGAACTCCAGCTCGGCACAGCACAGCGGTTGCGTCGAACCCAGAGCCAACACACACACTTTGATAACATCTTTGGGCTTGCCGCTGGCCGGGAAGCTGGGGATCTTCAGCGGCAGGTCGGCTTGCGAGTACGTGCCGAGGAATTTGCCGTTGCCCCAGACGCTGAAGTTCAGGATCACGGTCAGCGGGTAGTCCACTTTAAAGTCTAAGCTGAGGCGGTAGGTGCCGTCGGGGTTGCAGTCGCCCGTTTTAACGGTCAGGTCCTTGATTTTGCAATCCTGTCCCTGGCACTTGGGCGCGTCGAATTCAATGGTCTCGCAGCACAGCGGTTGCGAAGCGTTAGGCGTAACGATGCACACCTTGACGACGTCTTTGGGCTTGCCGCTGGCCGGGAAGTTGGGTATCATCAGCGGCAACGCACTGATGGGGTAGGTGCCGATAAATTGTCCGTTGGCCCATACACTGAAGAAGCCGGGGGCGGCAGTTACGGCGTTGAAATTGATCTGTGCCCGATACGTGCCGTCGTTGTTACAATCGCCCACTTTGACTGTCAGGTCGGTGATTTTGCAGCCCGGGCCCTGGCAGTTGGGCGTAACGAACTCTATAGCGGCACAGCACGTCGTGGAGGGGTTGGGCGCCGATGGGCTTACGATGCACACGCGGATTTCGGCCTTATTGCCGTTGCCGCCCGGGAAGTTCGGAATCGTTAGCGGCAGCTGGCTCAAGTCGTAAGTACCGAACACAGCGCCGTTAACCCACAAGATAAATTTGGAGCCCGCGCCGGTGTGATGCGCCTTAAAATTAAGCTGCAATTTGAAGGTGCCGTCGTTGTTGCAGTCGCCTACTTTGACAGCCAGGTCGGTGATCTTGCAGTCCTGGCCCGAACATTTGGGAGCTTTAAACTCATGCACGACGCAGCACGTCGTTGTAATCGTCCCTGCTGGGCCAAGTACACAGATGCGGACAGCATCCACATCTTTGCCGCTGCCGGGGAAGTTCGGGATGGTCAGCGGTAAGCTGCTCAAAGGGTGTATGCCTAAGAATTGCCCGTTGCCGGCCCATACGCCAAATTGTCCTAGCGTGGAGGCAGTCAGGAAATTGAGCACTAAGCGATACGTACCATCCGGATTGCATGGTCCTGCTTCTACTTTGATGTTAGTGATGCCACACGGCGCATTCTGGCAGTCAGGCGCCTTAAATTCAGCCTCTAAGCAACAGGTCGCGAGGGTTGGCGCATTGGCATTAATGAGGCAAACGCGCACTTTATCTACGTCGTTGCCGCTGGCAGGGAATTTGGCAATTTTTACTGGCAAAGCACCGATAGGGAAAATGCCCAGCAATTTGCCGCTTCCCGACCAGACAGCAAAGGCCGCTGGCGTGGGGCCTGTGTAATTGAAATTGAGGACAATAGGATACGTACCGTCGGGATTGCACGGGCCGGCTACTTCCACTTTCAGGTCGGAAATGGGGCAAGGCGGCGTATCGCATTTAGGCGCTTTAAACTCGGCAATCTTGCAGCAAACCTCTACGCCGTTGGGGTTGAGAATGCAGATTTTCAGGCGATCCACCTCGTCGCCGCTGGCCGGGAAGATGAGACCGATAGGGAATTCATTCGGGTCGAAAGTACCCAGGAAGTCACCATTGCCCGCATAGATGCCGACTTTGAACGGCAAGGAAATAGGGCTGGAAAAAAGTGCCAATACTTTAATGCGATAGCGATTGGGCGACACACATTCCCCCACTTCGACCTTGACGTCGCCGATGCCGCAGGGCTTGGCGATGCAATCGGGCGCATTGAACTCCAGCCGACGGCAGCAGTTGCTGTTCTTCAGACACACCCTGACGGCGTCCACGTTTTTGCCGTTCCAGGGAAAGTCCAGCGTAATGGGCAGGTTGGCTACGGCATAGCGGCCCAGATACTGCCCGTTGGCGGCGTACACATCAAAGGAGTCTAAGGCCGTTCCCGGAGTAGTAGCGGGGGCTGCGAAGTTGAGCGTGATTTTATAGGTGGAGTCGGAAGTACACTGCCCTGTTTCTACGCGCAGGTTGCGGATGACACAAGGCACGGGCGGCGGGCAAGGGGGCACGGCTACTGTAACGGCAATGCAACAATCCAGGTTATCTTTCAGGCAAATGCGGAGCGTTTCCGTAGGCTGGCTCGTGCCAGGTAGGGTCAGCACCATAGGCAGACCCGACAGCGGGAAGACACCCAGCGAGACATTGTTGCTCGTCCACACTTCAAAAAACTGGCTGGTCGGGTTTTTGACCTTAAAATCCAATTTAATCTGGTATTGGCCGTTAGGCTGACAGTCGCCGGCACTCACCTTCACGTCGTGAATTTCACAGGGCTTGACCTTGCTGCAATCCGGCCCAAAGAACTGCTTGACCCCACAGCAGGGTGGTACGTTGGGGGTACTGTCCTTCAGGCATACCCGCACAAAGCTGCCAATGCCGGCGCCAGTGGGGAAATTCGGGATCGTAAGCGGTAACTGACTAAGGTTGTAAGTGCCTAAGTTGACACCGTTTCCAAACACCTCAAATTCGTTGCTGGTCGGGTTGGCGGGCTTAAAGTTCAGGGTTATCTCAAACGTCGAGTCGGAGGTGCAGTCGCCTACCTCGACTTCCACATTGGAGATGACACAGGGGGCTACTTGCGCTGCCAGCGGCAGGGTGCTGGCCAGTAGCCACACCAGGAGCGGTAAAACCTTCGGGATGCGCATAGGAAAGGAGTGTTTTTAGGTGATAAAATACAATGGATTAGACGGCTACATGGATACAGGCCGCCCTCAGAGCGCTTCACGCACGCCGTATTTTTTTCGTAAAAAAGGGCATTACGCCAATTAGCGGCATATTTCAGAAATGAATGGGGTGAAACCGCACGCTACCGCGGTCGGTCCACTCTAGAGTAGGAGCCGGAATTTTCACGATATTGACGACATAAGCCAGCGTGCGCAGAAAACGGCTGCGTATAGGCAGGCGCATCAGGTCCACATCGAACGACAGATAAAATTGCCGTGTCCGCGGGTATTGCTGAGGGCTCAGGCGATAGTGGTCGCAGTAGGGGCCAGAGCAGTTGAGGTTGCCCTTCCACTCGTAGCCCTGAGCGGTGTAAAGGTGTTGCGCACCCATCCCCACAGCTATGTTGAGCCAGCGGGGTAGCCAGGTAGCGCGGTCTTCAGGCATAAAGGAACGCGGATTGGCCGACACCCATACGGTGAGGGCATTGTAGTCCTTGAGCAGGGTAGTTAGCAGCCCTGTGCCATAGATGGCCTGGGCACGTCCTTCGAGCGTCCCCCAGTTTTCGCTGCCCGGCGGCGAGAAGGGGTATAGGCGCTCCGTTGGATAGCGCTGCGGCTGCGTGCTCCACTTGAGCAGGATGCGCTGCTCCCCCCACCCAAGTTGCTGGCTCACAAACATGCCTGAACCCAGCAGATTGGCCCCCACATCGCTCCAGGAGAAGCCCCCTTGGGGCGAAAAGCCGTCGAATACCTCCAGCGTAGTCATGATCAACTGGCTGCCAGCAAAACCCAACCATGCTGACGAAGAGGGTTTTACCCCCGCCCAGCGTGCGCCGCCGTAAATCCAACGGCTTTGGTGGTACGACACGAGCGCATGGCTCATCTTGTCCATCTGGTTCCAATGTGGCAAGTCGTTGACAAACTGAAACTTGCCTGAGGGGTTATCGTTTTGCCAGTCATTGTGTAAAACGACCATAGCAGCGCCGTAGGCTACAGCACTCACGCCCACGGCGCCCCAAAAGCGCGGTGCATGAAACGAGTCGGCAGGCGTCAGAGAAAGCATCGGCGGGCGTGTCTGAGCCGCCAACATGAGCGACACCCCCAGCCAGACGCCTGACAGGCAAAGGCGAGAAATAGACAACATGGCAGGAAGAACAAAAGGAAGAAAGCAATAAACAAATGCCAGGAACGGATTAAAAAACGAGACCACCTAAAATAGCCACAATTTTCGGCCCAAAAATGAGCAAACCTGTCACCACAGCACCCAAAGTGCCTAATAATACCGCACCTGCGGCAACATCTTTGGCTTTTCCAGCCAGCGGATGGTAATGTGGCGACACTAAATCGGTCAAGTATTCCAAAGCTGTGTTTACGGCCTCCAAGGCCAGCACTAAGGCTATGCACAGCGTAACAAGCGCCCATTCCATCCGCGAAAGCCTCAGCCATAGCCCTGCAGCCAGCAGCACCACCATAGCAACGGCATGAAAACGGGCATTCCGTTGCGTGCGCAGCATCTCGGCCACACCACGAAAAGCATCCCGAAAAGCGCGTACCGTCATGCGTCAAAAACTTTTTTCGCCGAAAAGTAAACATCTGCCGGGTAGGCGAACAAAATTTCTCTGGCCACAACCGTTGGCCGCTTACCAAAAGCCGCTTACCTTTGTGCTCGCTTTCAATGGAAAGCCGGCTTTGAGTAAAAGCCGTCCTTTCAGGAGAGATGTCCGAGTGGTCGAAGGAGCGCGCCTGGAAAGTGCGTATACGCCAAAAGCGTATCCAGGGTTCGAATCCCTGTCTCTCCGCCGCTGATGAACTCATAGGAGAGGTGCCGGAGTGGTCGATCGGGCTTGACTCGAAATCAAGTGTACTCTTACGGGTACCGTGGGTTCGAATCCCACCCTCTCCGCCCGATGGAGCGCCTGATGGTCGAAAGGCCGTCAGGCATTTTTGTTTTAGCGCTCAAAGCAATGCTGTATTTTTGCCTCAGCGGTGGCCTTTGTGCTGCCGCTGTTCCGCCCGCCCGAAGCAAGCGCGGGCGTCGCCATACGGGAGCGGGCGCCTTATTGCATAACCGGGGCGGCTCGCTCTTTTGCTTTCTGCGCGATGGAAACAAATTGGAAAACACGCTATGGCTGGATAAGCGTCCTGATCCTTTTGCCGCTTTTTTACACCCTCTTCTATGGGCGCTACGGCATCAACGAGACCGACGGCGGCTTTCTCACTGGGCTGGCTTGGCAGGTATTAAGCGGCAAAATCCTGTACGCCGATGTGGTATATGTGCGTCCGCCACTACCTGTGTGGATGCGCACGCTGGAGTTGCTCCTGCTGCCTGAGGCATGGGCAGTATGGGGCGAACGCGCGTTGTTCTATATTAAAGTAGCGGCATATAGCACGTTGGGAGCAGCCATCCTTTTGCCCGAAGGGCGGGAGCGCTGGCAGGTGGCAGTATTGATCTTTTTGCTTTCAGCACACCACTATCCGGCGGCGGCCTGGCATACGGTGGACGGGCTACTTTGGGGAGCATTGGGCTTTTGGGTGCTTTTTCGCCGTCCAACGTATTGGGCAGCGCTGATGGCTGGCGTGCTGCTGACGGCGGCGATGCTGTGCAAGCAATCTTTCTATCCTTTAGCCATCGCCGGCGTGGGCATCGCCGCCTGGGCCTATTCCTGGCGACATGGCGCTGCCGTGGCGCTGGGGCTGGTGCTGGGTTGGGGTGTCTTTTCGGCCTATTTGGGCGCCTTTGGGCTTTGGGATGGCTTTTGGGGCATGACCACAGGGGCTACCTCAGCAGCGCAGGCATGGCAGCACGGTGTGCTCGACTACTTCCGCATTCGCCCAGAGCTGGCCATAGCCAGTGTGTTGTTATTGGCCGCCACGGCATGGTTCAGTCGGGATGAACGCCGTAGTCGCTGGGCGTTCGGTTTCTGGGTAATATGGTTATTCATGTTAGGTGCGGCCTTTGTCTGGGAGGTGCATATGCACCGTGCGTTTGTGGCGCCTTTTGCGCAAGTGCGCCTGTTGTTTTGGGTATCCAATGCCTATGCCCTGTGGCAATGGTATCGCGGTGAGTGGTCGGCTCAGCGCATGGCGCGCTATACTGCGCTGGCAGTCCTGAGCTGGAGCGCTGCCGTCAGTTGGGGCTATAACCTGCCCATTCTTTTCAGCGCGCCCTGGGCATTTGCGCTGTGGGATATTTCGCGGCGTCTGTCCGCTTCCGTACAGAACTACGTCCGCTACGGGAGCACAGTCGCCTATGTGCTGCTGCTTTTTGTTTTTTATCAGGGCTACAAATGGGTCTATCGCGACGGCTATCGCGACGATATGACGATGCCACTGGGTCAGATATTCCCCGCACTGAACGGCATTTATACGACGCCACAAAAGGCAGCGCTGCACGCCGAGCTGGCCGCGCTGGCTAAGCGCTACGGTCCCGATTTCACGGTGTTGCCCACCTTCTCGCAGGCCAACTTCCTGACGCGCACACGCCCGCCGCTGCCGCTCGATTGGGTCGTTCGGCGCGAAATGGGCCGCTACGAAGCCTTTGTGGAAAAGGAAGCCCTTCGCCAGCGTCCTGTTTTCTTCCTGGAAAAAACTGCCGTTCCTCTGCTGGACACCGACGCCGAACTGGCGTTGGTGAAAAAGCTGTACCGACAAGGTGAAGTGTTGGAGGAAACACTGCACTTCATCGTCTTTCGCCTGCCTTAAAGGCGGGTCTGGCCCAACTCCAGCAACAGGCGAAATTCTTCTTCCGTCAGCGGCATCACCGACAGGCGCGGATTACGCACCAAGCCTATCTGTTGTAGCCCGGGGTGGGCCTTAATTTCGAGCAGCGACACGGGGCGCTCAAAGGCGCGTACCGGCTCAACATCCACCGACGACCAGTCTCCTCTGTCCGCCGTTGGGTCGGGGTAATGCTCGCGAATGACGCGCGCAATGCCTACGACCTCCAGCCCGATGTTGCTGTGGTAATACAGACACAGATCACCCACCCGCATCGCGCGCAGATTGTTACGCGCCTGGTAATTGCGCACACCGTCCCAACGAGTAAAGCCGTCGGCTACCAACTGCTGAAAACTGTAAACGTCGGGTTCGGATTTGATGAGCCAATACTGCATGGTGCTTCTCCCGTTTTAAGGCAAAGATGGGCACGATGAGGCGGTTTCACCAAAGCCGAATGGATGTAAAAAATTCGCCGCCCTCTTGTCTTGACAATACAAGAGGGCGGCGAAAAAAGAAGCAACCAGCCGACTTGCCTAAGGTTTCTTCTGAGCAGCGGCCATACCTGTAGCCGGTGAAATAGGCAGGATTTCAGCTTCAATATCCTTCGGCATAAAGACTACATAGCTCACTGTTTCGCGCAATTCTTCACCTTTAACCTTGACTACACGCTGCAAGTTGGGCGCCGAAATCGTCAAGAGGTCAGCCGTCAGGTCTCCTTTTAAATCGTAGCGCCCTACCTTGGCCAGCTGCTCCAGCGTGGACGCGCTGCCCGAAGGCAGAAACACATTTATCTCAATGCGTATAGTAGGTTGGTTCCAGATCTTCAAATCAACGGTGCCCGGCAATTCAAACTTAATTTTCCCAACACCATCGGCATTGAAGGATTTGGAAAAGGTCTTACCCGGCGTTTGAGCCAAAACAGAACTGGCAATTAACGCCAAGCTCACGGCAAATGGCATAATGTATTTCATAGCGGGCCTCCTTTTTATTTAGCGTCAAAGGTATGCGCTTTTTTAGGAAAAAACAAGATTTAGGTTAAAAAAAATTTCAAAAAACTTGCATTAGGATACGGTCAGATGTGTCTTCCGCTGCCTTATAGCCAAATGACATGTTCTTTTAACGAAAAGCAAACACGAGCGGGCAGTCTATCTTTGTCGAAATTGTTCTGCTTTTTCATGCACCCATGAGCGAAAAGGTAACCATACTGGCGATAGAATCTTCCTGCGACGACACCTCTGCGGCGGTGCTTCGCGACGGGGTAGTGCTGTCGAATTGCACAGCCAATCAAGAGGCGCACCGGCAGTACGGGGGCGTCGTGCCCGAACTGGCCTCGCGAGCGCATCAGGCCAACATCATCCCTGTGGTCGAGCAGGCACTTCGGCAGGCTGGCGTAGGCAAAGAAGACCTGTCGGCAGTAGCATTTACGCGCGGGCCCGGGCTGATGGGCTCACTCCTGGTTGGAACTTCCTTTGCCAAAGCGCTCGCCCTGAGCCTGGACATACCGCTCATCGAGGTCAACCATATGCAGGCGCATGTGCTGGCGCATTTCATCGAAGACCCCAAGCCCGCTTTTCCATTTATCTGCCTTACGGTCAGCGGCGGCCATACACAAATTGTGCTGGTGCGCGCCACACACGATATGGAAGTGCTGGGGCAAACGCTCGACGATGCCGCTGGCGAGGCCTTCGACAAAGCAGGCAAATTGCTTGGGCTGGGCTATCCGGCCGGACCGGCGATTGACCGCTGGGCACAACAGGGGCAACCGCGCTTTGCTTTCCCGGAAGCCCAGGTGCCCGGGCTAAACTTCAGCTTCAGTGGCCTGAAGACGGCCATCCTCTACTTTTTGCGCGAACAGACGGCTTCCAACCCGCATTTCATTGAAAAAAACTTAGCCGACCTCTGCGCTTCAGTGCAAAGCGCCATTGTATCTACCCTGCTCAAGACGCTGCGCCGCGCCGCTCGACGGACAGGCATTCGCGAAATTGCCCTGGCCGGAGGCGTCAGCGCCAACTCCGAATTGCGCCACCGCTTCGAGGACTTGGGCCGCCAGGAGGGATGGAATACGTACATCCCTGCCTTCGAGTACTGCACCGACAATGCAGCCATGATCGGCATGGCCGCCTATTTCAAGTACCTGCGTGGCGAGTTTTGTGGGCAAGATGCGGCACCTTACGCGCGCGGATTTCTGCCCTGAGTCCGACAATAAGGGCGCTTGCCCTCCAAAGCAAACGCACTTCTAAAACTGACCTTACACAAGGCCCCTGCGAAGCAAAAGGTTAAAAAAGAACATCCAAAGGCTTGAGCAGATAGGGCATCTCGACCGTGTGGAGCATCGGTTACCACTTGCGCCTGTAGCATCTTGCCCTAATTTTGCCGCCCATGACGCCGTCGCCATTGTTCAAAATTCGCCGTCGGGGCTTTCTGGGCTTTATGAATGCCAGTGGAGAGGTCGTTATTGAGCCGCAGTATTTAGAGGTTACGGACTTTCACGGTGGTTTTGCGCGCGTACGGCTCAACGACCGCTGGGTGCTGCTGGATGCATTAGGGCGGCTATATGTGAAGCGTCTCTACCGTGCTATTGGCTTGTTTTCCGAAGGGCTGGCTCGCGCTCAAGTCGTGCGGCTTTGGGGCTTTGTGGATGAGCATGGCGATGAGGCCATTCCAGCGCGTTTTGATGTTGCCGACGACTTTTCCGAAGGGCTGGCCGCCGTTCAGATAGAAGGGCGAGCGGGCTACATAGACCGACAGGGGCGCCCGGCGTTGCCTTTTCAGTACACAGCTGCGGGAGCCTTTCGGCAGGGCCTTGCACCGGCAGCGGTAGAGGGTCAATGCGGTTTTATTGCTGCTGATGGAGCGTTTGTCATTGCACCGCGTTGGGACGGCTGCCAGCCTTTTGATGGCCCAGTAGCCGCAGTGGTGAAGGATGGGCGCTGGGGCCTCATTGACCGCCAGGGGGCCGTGATTTTGACGCCACAGTTTGAGTTTGCACCTCGCCAGCGTTTGGTGCAGTTTCACGAAGGCATGGCGTTGGCATTTTCGCAGGGCAGATACGGCTTTGTAGCGCAAGACGGAAAGGTGGCCATAGCACCTATGTTTGAGCGGGCCAACGAATTTAGCGAGGGGCTGGCTTTAGTCGAGATTAATGGCGCTTGCGGATATGTTGACCCTGAAGGGCGTTTAGCCATTTTGCCCAAGTTTGAACGAGCCGGTGCCTTCAAGGAAGGTTTAGCACCCGCCCAAAGCAACGGACGCTGGGGCTACCTCCGCCCCGATGGCAGCTGGGCTATTTCGCCAGTATTTGATACGGCCTTTCCGTTTGAGCACGGCCTGGCACGCGTTGTTGTCAGCGGCCAGTGGCGTTATATCACCTCAGAAGGCGAGGTGGTGTGGCAGGAAACTTAGAAGAACAAGGCGTTGTAAAGTAACATTTTCCCCTGCTCCCAAAAGCAGCGAAACACCGGGTCGTCCACGAAGAAGATAGCCTGCCCTTCGCCCATGCGTTGCGTTGCCACAATGGGCGTATTCTTCAGGCGCGGCCGTATTCGGCTACCGATGAAGCCGCGTGAGGCGAACGTCTCGCCCAAGCGGACAGGCGCGTGTGCTCCGGCTTCCAATTCGTAGCAGTAGTTGCTGTTTTTCAGTGAAAAGTATCGGCCTTGCAGCCCGAAAGCCAGCGGATGCGTGGCGTCCACTTCGGTCTGTACAATGGCTCCAGAGACCTGTTCGCTGATGCGCTCGCGCTCGCGGCTCTGGTAGGGTCGGTTGGAAAGAAGCGTTCCGGTAGTGTCCTTTTTGGGCTCGGGTCTTATTTTTAGTCCAAAGCCCTCTTTATCAGCAAATGCCTTTACGGCGCCTTCGACAGTAATGAGGCGACCGCCCTGACGCATCCACTCTTGAAGCGTTTTGAGCGTGCTCTCGCTCAGGTTGTATGAGCCATTTGGAAAGATGATGACATTATAATCGCTCAGGCGCACGCGCGGCAGGCGGTTGAAGGCAATCGGCGTGATGGGGTAGTCCAAATCCTGCTCAAACAGGTACCACAGGTGTCCGAAAGCGTTGTCGTCAGCTTCGTCGCCATAGATAAGGGCCACCTCAGGGCGATTAATGACGACAAAATTATCTGAACCCAGGTCTCGTCCCTTGTCTGCCCAACCGCTAAAGATGGGCCGCGCCTCTACATTAGCTGCACGGGCCACTTCCTGTATGATGCCATCCAACTCAGCACTCAGGGGCAGATTGTCGGCCCGGTTGATGACCAGCGCGCCCGGGGCATAGCTCTGGTCGGCGATAGAGAATGGCTGAAGAGCATAGCGCACCCGCACTCCGCGCTCCAATAACCTGGCCAGAAAGCGCGCTTCGGCTGGCGAGGCCCAGTGTACGCACCAGGCATAGGGAGAGGCGGCCAGGCGTACTTCCGGGGCTTCATAGGGTGCAAAGCCCCATTTAGGTTCTATTCGTTGCTTCACGGCATAGGCTTCCAGTCCGTAGGCGTAGGGTAGCGCCCAGGCCGTGATGTCGTAGGTGAGCGAGTCCGTCAGGCGATGTTCCGGCTCGAAGAGTACTTGCAGCAGCACCGAGTTGGGCTGGTAAGCACTGATAACGAGGTCCTTCTCTGCCAGGTCGAAGACAGTGTCTTTGTTAGCGGTGTAGCTGAAGCCTTTCAGGCTGCGCATGCTTACGCCTGCACGCCCATAGCGGATGTGGTGGCGGTCGAGTAAGCGACACAGTGCAGTAACCTGGTTAGGGTTGTTCGACGCCGATATGACGAATGTGGTGTAGGCGCCTTGCGGTTGTGTGGCGTTGCGCTCAAAGTATTTGCGGAAGTTTTCTACTAAGGCTGCGGCATTTTGGCTGGCGATTTCAATCGTGGAGCGGCTGGTTGTCAGGTGGTGCAGGATGCGGTCGTGCAGCGTCAGGGTATCGCCAGCTGAGGTGAGCACAGCGCGTCCGGCGGTAGAGTGCCCGGCCTGTTCGTAGGTCATTCCGATGGCACCAGTGAACATCGGGTACGTGTCGCCGTAGGAAGGGTAGAAGAGGTCAAAGACTTCTTTGGTAAAATACAGCCAGCCGTTGCGGTCGAAGTAGCGGGCGTGGTTTTGGCCCACGCGCGTCTGGAAGTCGCGTTGCCAGGCCGTGATGTAATCGTGTAGCGGCTCGGCGGCCGGGGCGAAATAGTAGGGATTGTCCACGCCCTGCTCGTGCAAGTCGGCATGTACATGGGGGCGCCAGCGGTGGTAGAGGGTTAAGCGTTGTTGCGTTTCGATTTGTGTGGCCCAGGCCCAGTCGCGGTTCAGGTCGAAATGGTAGTGGTTGGTTCGCCCCCGAGGCCAGGGCTCCGTGTGTTCGCGTCCGTCAGGGATGGGGTTTTTGCGTCGGTTGCTCACGCTCCGATACCAGTGTGTGTAGCGGTCGTAGCCGTCAGGGTTGAGCGAAGGGTCGAGGATAACTACCGTGTTCTTCAGCCATTGCCGCACTTCCGCCTCCGTTTGGGTGGCTAATTGCCAGGCCAGCAACATACTGCATTCCGAGCCTGAGGGTTCGTTTCCGTGCACGCTCATGCTCAGCCACACAATGGCCACCGGCGGTTGGTTACCGCTGTGCGGCTCCTGGCCACCGGGTTCGGTCATTGCTATGTGCTGCTGACGTATCCGTTCCAGTTGAGCCATATTTTCGGGCGAGGAGAAATACGCTACCTGCAACGGGCGGCCTTCATACGTAGTGCCGTAGCGCTCCAGACGCATTGTCTTGGTCGCATTAGCGGCTAAGTACTCGAAGTAAGCCACTTGCAAGTGATGCGGTGTGAATTGCTCGCCCAAACGGTGCGGCAAAAACTCATCCGGACTTTTCAGAGGTGTTTGAGCCGAAAGAGGTAGCGCCGAAAAACGCCACAGCAGGAGTAAGGCAAAGGAAATGCGCAGGCAGTTCATTTTTTTGCTTTGAAAAAACAAAGGAAAAAACGCCGCCCATTCTGCGTTACCGCAAATGGGCGGCGCGCCCTTTTTCGCCAAAAGGCGGGCAAACATCCATCAATTTCTTCAATAAGCGGCGTTTTTATTTCAGCAAAACCAACTTCCTCACCGTGTGCCCTACCTGGACAAAGTATAGCCCGGAAGCCGTGCCAGATACAGTCAGGGGGAGTGCTGTTGTGCCGGCGGGCAGGAAGGTCTGCTGTAGCAGGCGCCCGGCGCTGTCGAAGAGCAGTACGTTTAGCGTTTGTTCTGCTGGTGTGTTCAGGGCGAGCCAGACCATTTCGCGCGCCGGGTTTGGGTACAGCTGGAAGTCCAGTGCCTGGTCTTCAGCCTCGCGTGTGCTCACCGTTTGCGTCTGGATGCGGAAGCGCGGTGTGCCGAAAAAGCCGCCCTGACCGTCGCTGACGACGAATAGGAAACCGTCGTCGCGCCGGAAGCCGTAGTCGAAGAAGCGAATGGCACCGCTGTTGATGTCGGCCTGAGTGAACTGATCGCCCGGTCGGAGCGGCGCCGACCAGTTTTTGGCCAGATGGCCGTACTGAGGCACCGTCAGCAGTGTGAAGGTCAGGTCGGCAGGGCCGTTATCGGCGTCGTCGGCCAGTAGCAGGTCGGGCGTGATGGGGTGGTTGTTGCCCGCCTCTACGAATAGTGGGTTGTTGTTCACTAAGAACGGTGGGTTGAGGGTGAGTTCCGAGCAGAATTCCAATTGGAATTGCTCCAGGGTGCCGCCACTCGTAGACTGAGTATCCCTTACGCGCAGCGTCCAGACGCCGGTGGTATTCTGGTTGTTGAATGCCGCTAAAGGTTGTTGCGGCTGGAACGGCATCCCGGTGTTGGGCGGCGGGCAGGGGAAGGGCGACGGCGCTGCATCCGTCAAGCGCAGATTAAAAAAGCCATTGAAGTTACCACAGCGCCCCGACCACAGCACTACCTCCGTGCCCTGTGGGCTGATGAGCCGCACGTCCAGGTCGCGAAAAAACTCGTGATAGCCCTTGATGCGCCGCACTTCCATATTTTTGATGATGCCGCCGCTGAGGACGTTGATTTTCGACTCAATGGTTGGCGTCCCGTTGGCGCTGATGTTTCGGGGCAGGTCGTTTGCTTCCCACACGAAGCACCGCTCGGCCACTGTGGAAAAGAAGAAAGGCTCCGTCCAGGCATGCGCGCCGCATTCGTTGCGCGGGCGCACGCGCCAGAAGTAGGGCTGGCCTTTGTTCAGAAAGGTCTGTACTCGGAAGCTGTCCAGCGCTGTATTGTTTGCCGCAGCCACGATGGTGGATGGCTCAAACGACGGGCTGGTCGCCAGCTGCACATCGTAGGCCTGCGCGTCTAAGCCTCTGTTCCACCGCAGGGTCTGCACCAGCTCCTGGTCGGTGGCACCGTTAGGAGGCCAGTTAAGCGCCAGCCCACTAAAGTCGTTGCGAATAGTACGTATTTCGATGGGTCGCAAAAGAGGCGCAGTGCCGGCGGCCGTAGCGCGCAGCTGTAGGGTGAATGTTCCTTCCACATTCACCTGCGAAAAGTCCAGCGTTAGCGTAGTGCTTTCGCCAGGTTGCAAGATGGATTGACCAAAGGTAGCGATTGCACCGGGGGGCAGTGGGCTGGCTATGTCCAGCGTAACGGGTGTGCTGAAGCCCAGTACGCCGGCGGTGTGGATCGTTACCCTGTGTTCGGCGGGCAGGCACAGGACGGCATCGTCGTTCTCTAAGCCCATTGTCAAAGAGGGTTGTGTAGGCTGTTGAAGGGAAAAGTTGCTGTTCGAGATGTCGAAGAACACGTTGTCGGCCCCGTCCACACGCACGCGCGCCTGCGAGGTGGGCAGGGCGGGCACTTTCACGTAGTGGCTGCCGTCGTTGCGGACGCGCTCGGCCAACAGAATGGGGTACGTCAGGCCCCCATCGGTGCTCAGTCGAATATTGACGTGCGAGCAATTGACCGGTGCCTGGTCGGTGTTGGCCACATTCCAGCGTACTTCGGCGTACTCGCCGATGTTCCAGCGGTCGCCAGAGGTATTCGGGTAAACGACGGTGAACGGCCCGGCGGCAGCCGTGGCCCGGAACGAGAGGTTGGCAAAGCTCACCCCCCCGCGCCCGTCGCGCACGGTCAGGCGGAACGTGAGGTTGCGCGTAGTGTCGGGCAGCAGCTCGCGCGGGTCGGTGGCGTTGTTGATGATGGTGCTCAATTGCGGAAAGTATCGGTTAGGCACAGGTACTGCCGGTCGCGAACGGAATAGCGGTGAGTTGCCCAACTGCGTGCCCAGCGGCGTCTCCGGCCCTACGTCTATCTGCTCCCAATTGTACGCAAGCACATCGCCGTCGGCATCGGTAGCTGTGCTGGTCAGCTCAAACGGTGTGCGTATGGGGATAAAAAAGCCATTGCTGTACGGCAGCGATACCGATGGATGGCTGTTGCCTGTAGGCGTCAGTGTACCGCATTGGGCACCGCTTTCCTGGTCCACGTACTTCCGGATTTCGCCCAGAGTGCCGCCGTGGAAGTACATATCTGCTCCGCCCTGCACGTTGTCGGAGCCACAGGCACCTGCATATGACATGATGGTGCTGCCGCTACCGGGCTCGTAGGCCGAAATGCCGGCGCGCTGGTCAGCAGCAAAACCGCCACAGCGGTTCCAGGAGTGGTTGGCGCCCAGTTGATGACCAATTTCATGGCAATTCACGTAAGTAAACCCTAAGCCATATGAGCCGCTACCGGCGCTGCAAGCACGCCACTTACCACTCTGGCACACGATGCCCAGGCCAGCAATACCACCGCCGCCGCGAGCAAAGACGTGTCCAATGTCGTAAGCGGCGAGCGGCACTCCTGCCATCTCCAACGCCTGTTGGTTCTGCGCCGCCAGGGTGCCGTTGTCCGTGCCCGTAAATGGGTCTGTGGCCGGATTAAGGAAAATCGTTGCCAGCGTGGCCTGCACCAAAACGAAGCGTATGGAGAGGTCGCGCTCATAAATCGCATTGATGCGGTTGACATACTCGATGAGCGCAGCGTACACCTGGTCGCGTGTGCCGCCGTGGTCTTGCGAAAACTCTCCTGTAGTGGAGATGATGATGCGGTATTGCTTCAATTGCACTGGTGTGCCACCCAGGGTGCCGCGTTCGACAACACCCAGAGCCTGCAGCCGTCTGCCGGCGTCCGCAAATCCGCAAGCCAGGTCGGCCTCCCGCGGACGCGCCTCTTCGGGCAGGTCCTCTTCGCCATAGACCATGTAATAGCGCGTCTGACTCCAGGCATACACTTCCACAAACGACAGGCGGGCATCCGGCCAAAAAATCCAGGCATTCAGACCGCGCAACGTGTAGCTAAATCGCACCGTCATACCCGGCCGCCCCAGCGCCTCACCTGCATACGTACGTGCCGAAGGCATGGCCTGTGCCAGCGCAGGTTCTACCTGAATGGTCTCCCATACGGAGAATGCCTCCTCTGTGCCATCGGGCAAGGGGAAGCGGATCACACAGCGCTGCTGGCTCGCTTCCGGCGTAAACTCGCGCGGTGCCCGGCTCAATACCGACAGCAAACCTTGCTCATCAAGTACGAACGTCCGATAGCGCAGCGGCACCAGCTTACGCTCCGCCGTTTCCGGCAAGGCAATGGTCTCTTCCGAAATGGGCTTTAAAAATGAGTCTGCTGTCGGCTGGGCTTTTACTCCGGAAAAAGCAGCCGCCCACAGCAAAAGCAAGACAGTCAAACGCATGGCAACAGGCAGTTTTTGTATTTAATCGAGAAAGGTAAACCGCTTTTAAACGACGGATGCGAAAGTAAGCCTTTCCGCTACTGACGCCAGCGCTTTTGTTGCCCAAATTTTGCCAATAGCCGCCGAACGGTCGTTTTCTATCGCCTTAAAGGCAAAACAAATTACGCCTTTTCAGTCTGAAATAACGCATTATCAGACCAAATTACTGAATCTGTCTTATCTTCCACGCCAACCTCAACCTCTTGCAGAAGATTGCTGCCGGATGTCTAAAACCATATTCTTATGATGGCACTTTACGACCTGCTCTTCAAAATCTTTTTCAGCGATGCACGCATAGCGAAGGCATTTATCCGGCACTTCTTACCGCGTTCGGTGCGCCAGGGCATTGATTTTACCTACTTCCGAAAAGTGCCAGAGGCTTACGTCAGCGCCCGCTTCGGCGCTTCGTTCTGCGACATCCTCTATGAGACGCGCCGAAAAAATGGCGATCCGGTGTGCATCATCTTCCTCTTTGAACATAAAAGTGTGCTGCCTAAGGCGCCCGTCCACTTGCAGTTGCTCGACTACATGCTTCAAATATGGGAGGACGACCTCAAGAACAAACGCCCATTCACAGAAATCATCCCTATTGTATTCTACCATAGAGAAGCGCCGTGGGTTTACCGGGAGTTCTTCGAGAGCTTCCCGCATCTGCCCAGGCGGCACCGCTGTTTCGTGCCAAACTTCAAGTACCTGCTGGTGAACCTGAACGCTATCCCGGCAGAAGAAATCGAGGATATCCGGAAGGCAGAATACTTGCGCAGCGTGCTGCTGGCGCTTAAATTTGCCCGAAATTTAGAAGAGCTTTCGAGGCGTTTGCCCCTGATCATGGCCTTGCCACAGCAGCGGAAGCATCGCAGTAGAGAGCGTATTTTGTATCACTCTCGGTTTTTTTTCTTAGAAAAGGTCTATGCTATGGAAGACAAAGATTTTGCCGCAGAACCGGAGTACCGCGTTCCTAGGGATGCTCAGGAGGCCTACGAGATATTGAAAGAAGACTTTCTGAGGCGTCGCAAACCCGAGCTATTGCAAAAGATCCGCGAAGAAGGTTTGGAGGAAGGACGTGAAAAAGGGCTTAAAGAAGGACGCTAGGAAGGACGCAAAAAAGGTTTTGAAGAACACGCTCGAATGTTTGCCCTCAATTTGTTGCGCGAACTTCCGGACTTGCCCGACGCACGAATTGCTTTTTTGAGCGGCGTACCTGAAGAGGAGGTGCGCGCGCTAAGAGAAGGTCTGGCCAATGCGCCAGCCGAAAATGGGTCAGAGAAAAAAGGGTAGGCCTTTTTCCCTGTTCATCTCAGGAAGGTTTAGCAGCACCTATTTGCGCTCATCGGCCAGGGCAATGCCCAATTCCTCCAGCTGCTGGGGCTTCAACACGTCGGGGGCATCAATCATGACATCGCGCCCCTGGTTGTTTTTAGGGAAGGCGATGAAATCCCGAATGGAGTTGGCGCCGTTCATGACTGCACACAGACGGTCGAAGCCAAAAGCAATGCCTCCATGCGGAGGAGCACCGTACTCGAAGGCGCCCAGCAAGAAGCCAAACTGCGCCTCCGCCTCTTCGCGGGTAAAACCCAAAAGGCGGAAGTTGCGGCTTTGCAGGTCGCGGTCGTGGATGCGAATAGAGCCACCGCCAATTTCGACGCCGTTGATGACTAAGTCATAAGCATCGGCCCGGATGCTTTTCAGCACGGTGTGTTCGTCGGAGTCCATTTTCGGGATGTCAGCCGCTTTGGGCGATGTGAAGGGGTGGTGCATGGCGAAAAAGCGCCCTTCTTCTTCGTCCCACTCCAGCAGCGGAAAGTCGAGCACCCATAGCGGTTTGAATACGTGTGGCGGGCGCAGGCCGAGGCGATTACCCATTTCTAAGCGTAGCTCCGAAAGCTGCTTTTGTGTCTTCTCCGTCTCGCCGGCCAAAATGAGCAGCAAGTCACCTGGTACAGCGCCGCACGTCTGGAGCCAGCCTTTTAGATCGTCGGTTGAATAGAATTTATCCACAGAGGATTTTACGGAGCCGTCGGTTTCATAGCGCACATAGACCAGCCCTTTGGCGCCGATTTGCGGGCGACGCACCCACTCGGTTAGCTCATCTATCTGCTTGCGGCTGTACGAGGCACAGCCGGGAGCGCAGATAGCCAACACACTTTCGGCCTGGTCAAACACGGGGAACCCTTTGCCACGCGTCTGTTCCGTCAGGTCGCAGAATTCCATGCCAAAGCGCACATCCGGCTTGTCGGAGCCGAAGCGCCGCATGGCTTCGTCGTAAGTCATGCGCGGGAACGGCCCCAAATCAATGCCCAGCATAGCTTGAAAGAGGTGGCGCGTCAGGCCTTCGAAGGTTTGCAGCACGTCTTCCTGGTGTACGAAGGCCATTTCGCAGTCAATCTGCGTGAATTCGGGCTGGCGGTCGGCGCGCAGGTCTTCGTCGCGGAAACAGCGCACAATCTGGAAGTAGCGGTCGTAGCCGGCCACCATCAGGATTTGCTTGAACGTCTGGGGCGACTGCGGCAGGGCATAAAACTGCCCGCGGTTCATGCGCGAAGGCACCACAAAGTCGCGTGCTCCTTCAGGGGTGGACTTGATAAGGAATGGCGTTTCAATTTCAGCAAAGCCCAGAGATGCCAAATAGTTGCGCGTTTCTAAGCTGAGGCGCGAGCGGAAGAGGATGTTTTTCTGCACGCTGGGGCGGCGCAGGTCTAAATACCGGTATTTCATGCGCAGGTCGTCGCCGCCGTCGGTGTCGTCCACGATGGTGAAGGGCGGCGTTTTGGCCGGATTGAGCACGGCCAGCGCTGTTACCCGGATTTCAATGTCGCCCGTGTCGCGGTTGGGGTTTTTACTGGCGCGTTCGCGCACGACACCGGTGGCCTGCACAACGTACTCGCGCCCCAGGCGGCGGGCGCGTTCGCACAGGTCGGCATTGTCGTCCATGTCGAAGACCAATTGCGTGATGCCGTAGCGGTCGCGCAGGTCAATAAAGGTGAGGCCTCCGAGGTCGCGGCTGGCGGCTACCCAGCCAGCCAGGGTTACCGTCTGGCCGACGTCGCTGAGGCGCAGGTCGTTGCACGTATGGGTTCGGTACATAGTGAGATGAGGCGCCCTTTCCGCAGGCGCGCTTTTGAGGCGGCAAAGGTAGGGCGGAGGGAATGTTCACACGCGCGCAGCACTTGAAGTTGTTGGAGCTACTGGCGCATTTGGCATTGGGGCAAGGTCAAATTTTTCTCAGCGCCGGCGGAGCGCTCGTTTCACCCGCCCTATCCTTCCGAAGGAGGTGTTGCTGGCGGGCTCTCTTTTTCTGAGCGTTTTCCGGGCATTGGCTCTCCCTGACCCGTCCAGCGCTGCACAATGCGGAATTCGCTGAAGAACACCCCGATGATGGCTCGGGCCACCGTATAGAGCGGCACGCCTATGATCATGCCAACCGGCCCGCCCAATTGGGCAGCGACCAGCACCACCAGAAAAACCTCCAGCGGATGGGCGCGCACACTGGTCGAAGTGATATAGGGGTAAAGCAGGACGTTATCTATCAATTGAGTGAAGCCAAAAGCAGCTACCACTTTGAGCAGGTTCAGCCCAATAACACTAAAGTCTGCCTCAATGAAATAGATAAGGGTGAAAAAGCAGCCCACCGCAATGCCAATGAGCGGGCCTAAATAGGGTATAATGTTAAAAAGCCCACCCAAAATACCCAGCAACAGGGCGTTGGGCACGCCCAGCAGCCACAGGGCTGCTGAAGCAATGGCCATAAACGACAAAGTTTGTAGGGCTAAGCCGCGCAAATAGCGCGTCAGCACGGTGCCTGCCTCTTCTAAGGCATGCAGCGATTTGCGTTTCCAACGGACTGGCATAAAAACATATATGGTGCCGGTGAGCAGGTCTTCTTCTTTGAGGAAAAAGAACAGGATAAACGATACCGAAAGTACAGCTAATACGATGCTGCTGGCTGCCGACAGAAAGCCGCCTATCCAGTCGCCCAGCAATTTAGGCTGAAAAAAGCCGATAAGGCTTTCCTGAATACGTTTGGCCAGCGACTGCCCGGGCTCCAGCAGGCCTGCGCGATGCAGCCAGGTATCCCATTCAGT
Source organism: uncultured Saprospiraceae bacterium (assembly GCA_937980645.1). Classification (GTDB taxonomy): domain Bacteria; phylum Bacteroidota; class Bacteroidia; order Chitinophagales; family Saprospiraceae; genus M3007. The sequence goes on from CALJPQ010000011.1 coordinate 122,635, forward strand.
CATGGGGCCTTTTAGTTTCTCGCTCAGGGCGGCGTAGTCCACCGCCGCCAGGTGCTTTATCTGAGCAACGATGGTAGGTACAAAGAGCAGGAAGAAACCAGTTACTATCAGGAAGAAGCACAGCAGCGTCAGCAGCGAGGCCGAGGTAGGCCCCATGCGCCAGCGTCCGATGCGGATGCGGCGCTGGAAGAAGTCCTTCAGCGGTCGGCCCAGCATGGCCAGCACCGCTGCTGCAACGAGGTAGCCGACGATGTTGGAAAAGAAATAGACAGCTGCGCCGAGGGCCATCAGGGCTGCCGCCCACAGAAGGTTGCTACGCATGAAAGAGTTATTTCCTAAGCCGCTTCTGCGGTAGTGTTAGTGTCGGGCAGTCGCGGGTTCATCAGCCGAAACCACAGCGGCGGTATCAGCGCCAGCAGAATGCTGGTGGGATAACCGAATGGCAACTGTGGGCTTTCGTCAATATGCCGCAGTATCTGGTACTTGCGCGTGGCTTTGTAGTGGTGGTCGCTGTGGCGAGTGAGTTCGTAGAGGAAGATGCGCCCAATTTCGTGGTTGCTGTTCCAGGAGTGCGCCGGGCTGACGGGTTCCGGGCGTCCGTTAGGCAAGATGCGCCGGCGCAGGCCATAGTGCTCAATGTAGTTGATGGTCTCCAGCAGCAGCACGCCGATGAGGGCAATGGCTATGGCGCCCCAAAGCGCTTTCGTGCCGATGAAAAGCGTTACAGCGGCCAACCATGCGGCCTGCCAGCCGACGAAGCGCAGCATTTCGTTGTGGGGGCTCCAAGTAGGTAGCCCTGCTCTGCGCAGGCGTTCGGTTTCCAGATGCCAGGCGCTGCGCCAACTGCCCACAATAGAGCGCAGCCAGAAGGCGAAGAGCCATTCGTTGCGCCGCGCCGTGGCCGGGTCGCGCTCGGTAGCCACGTACTTGTGGTGGCCGCGATTGTGTTCGATGAAAAAATGCTGGTAAAGCGCCGTCATGAGCATCCATTTGGCCATGGCCTGCTCATAGCGGCGTACGCGATGACCCAGCTCATGAGCCACGTTAATACCAAGGGCGCCCACGATGATGCCCGCGCCAAAAGTCAGTCCGAATAATTCGGAAGTACTCAAGACCTCGTGCTCCACGACCCACAGGTATCCCACTGTCAGGCCAAAGAGAATAGGTAGGTTGAGGTACAGCAACACGTCGAAGAAGCGCTGGCGGGAGCGTGCTTCCTCCTCCTCTGGCGGCACGTTTTCGGTGGACTGCGGTGCCCACAGTTCTATCAAAGGTAACAGTACAAAACTAACAAAAGGCGTCGCCCACGCCCATGGCCCTTTCAGCATTAGCGCTATGGCAGCGCTCAGGGGCAACAGATACGCGAACAGATACTTACCGTCTTTCATAGCGCCGACAAAACTACAAAGCGGCGTCGAGATCGGCGATTAAATCCTCAACGTCTTCCACGCCCACGCTCAGGCGGATGAGCGAGTCTGTCAGGCCCACCTTCAGGCGCTCTTCGCGCGGGATGCTGGCGTGTGTCATGCTGGCCGGGTGGCCAATGAGCGACTCCACGCCGCCCAAAGACTCGGCCAAGGAGAACAAATGCGTACGGCTCAGCACCCGGCGCGCGGCCTCGAAGGTGTTATCGGCTAGGTCAAACGACACCATGGCGCCGAAGTGGCGCATTTGCCGCCGAGCAATATCGTGGTTGGGATGGTCGGCAAAGCCTGGCCAATACACGCGCGACACTTTGGGGTGCTTTCGCAGGAAGTGGGCGATGGCTTCTGCGTTTTCGCAAGCGCGCTGCACGCGCAGGTGCAGCGTCTTGATGCCACGCAAGATGAGGAAACAATCCATTGGCCCAGGGACAGCACCAGAGGCATTTTGAATAAAATGAAGCCGTTCGGCCAATGCGGCATCGCGTACCACTAAGCAGCCGTGCACTACATCCGAATGGCCGCCCAGATACTTGGTGGCCGAATGCAGCACGATGTCGGCCCCCAGGTCGAGCGGGTTTTGCAGGTAGGGCGAGGCAAAAGTGTTGTCCACCACTGTCAGGATGCCGCGCTGGCGCGCAATGGCACATATTGCTTCGATATCCACAATGTTGAGCATCGGGTTGGTGGGTGTCTCTATCCAGAGCATGCGCGTGTCGGGGCCAATGGCATCGGCTACGGTGTGTGCCTGCGTCATGTCTATAAAGCGGCTCTTCAGGCCCCAGGCGCCATAGACGCGCACCATTTGCCGATAAGAGCCGCCATAGAGGTCGTTGACGGACAGAATTTCATCCCCCGTTTTCAGCAGCTTGATAACGGCATCCTGGGCCGCCAGGCCCGAGCCGAAGCAGATGGCGTCGGTGCCGTTTTCTAAGGCGGCTAAGTTTTTCTCTAAAGTGTGGCGCGTGGGGTTTTGCGTGCGCGCGTATTCGTAGCCCTTGTGTTCGCCCGGAGCGGCCTGTACGTAGGTGGAGGTCTGGAAGATAGGCGTCATAATGGCGCCCGTGCTGGGGTCAGGCTCGATGCCGGCGTGGATGACTTTAGTGGCAAATTTCATGGTGTGGCAGAAACGTGTTTTTGCATAAAAAGGCGGGCAAAGGTAGGGGCGTTTGGCCGACGGCAGAGGCGACGCTTCGCCGTGCGCTGAAAAGGCGCGCGAATACGTCACTTTTAGGCGCACGGGAGCGGCTACCTTTGCCGCCCAATTTTCGACCGAGCCATGAACGACTGCCTGCGCGCTTACCTGTACCTCCACTTTTGCGTGTTTTTGTGGGGGTTTACTGCTATCCTGGGCAAGCTTATCAGCCTGTCGGCGTTGCCGTTAGTGTGGTGGCGCGTGGTGTTGTGTTGTGGGGCGCTGTGGTGGTTTTTGCCTAAAGCGCAGCTGCGCGCCCTGTCGCGGCGCACGTTGGGGCGCATGCTGGGTATAGGAGCTTTGGTCGGGCTGCACTGGTTGTGTTTTTACGGCGCCATCAAGCTGTCGAATGCTTCGGTGGCGGTGGCCAGCATGGCGGTAGCCTCGTTTTTCTCGTCGCTGCTGGAGCCGCTGCTGTTGCGTCAGCGCGTGCGCTGGTACGAGGTGGCGCTGGGGCTGTTCGTGCTGCCGGGCATGGCCCTCATCATCGGACATCTCGATTGGACCATGCGATCTGGTTTTCTCGTGGGGCTACTCGCGGCCTTTCTGGCTGCTCTGTTTACCGTGCTCAACAAACGCCTGATTGATGCCGAAGCTCCACCGGCCTGGCCCATGAGCTTTATGGAACTGCTCGGCGGGCTGATCATATGCTCGGCCGCCCTGCCCTTTGTGGCGCTCTCGGGCGCTGAACTGACGCTGCAGCCACAGCCCTGGGACTGGCTCTGGATGCTCCTGCTGGCCTGGGGGTGCACTCTGCTGCCCTATTACCTGACCCTGACAGCCATGCGCCACCTGACGGCATTCGCTGCTAACCTGACGGTGAACCTGGAGCCGGTGTACGGGGTCATCCTCGCCGGGTTGTTCTTTGGCGAGCACCGCGAAATGTCGCCAGGCTTCTATGCGGGCGTGGGCATTATCCTGTTATCGGTGTTCGGCCATCCCTTCTTAGTGCGCTGGTTTGGAAAGCCCCATACCGCCCCATGAGTCGGGCAATTACAGGAAATTAAAAGTGCCTGCTATAACCAGAACAGCACCGCCTGAAGGGCGCGGTCATCTCTCACTTCAGAGGGCATTTGCCGCCGACAAGAACATAGTGGGTATCGTCTTTTCTCTCGCGACGAAAACCATAGGTATTGCAGAGAAGATCGAGGGGTTTATCTACGCTGGCCTCATCTAAGACCATGTGCCCGCCATGAGCGCAATTGCGCATTTCGGGCGATGCAATTTGGATGTCCACGTGGTAATAGTCTGCCAGCTCCGAAATCACATCCGCCAGTGGCTCTCCGTCAAATGAAAGTTGATGCGTCTGCCAGACCAACTCGTTCAGGTTCGGCACAGAGGCAGTCTCCAAAGTATGGCTCCGGGTGTTCCAGCGGGCTTTCTCGCGCGCCTGAAGGATGACGTTCTTCTTTCCTAAACCCTTACCCTCCGGCCAGAAGCGCACCAACCCATCACACACCAATACGGAGGTGTACTCATTCTCCATGCGCAGGTCGAATTGCGTGCCAATGACCTCTGCCAGGGCGCCGTCAGAGGTTTCTACCCAGAAGGGCTTTTGCGGATTGTGGGTTACAATAAATACCGCTTCGCCTTCTAACTGGACGCGCCGCTCGCGCTGATGATAGGTGCCGGCGTCGTAACGCAGCTTGGAGCCTTGGCGGAGGTGAACCAGCGAACCATCGGACAGGTGCACTTCGCGATGCGCTGTAGCGGCGTACTCTTCATGCACATCCGGCACCGACGGACCCGAAAACCACAGCACAGCGCCGGCAACCATCGCGACGGCAGCCGCAGCGGCCACCTTCCACCACGCAAAGCGACGGCGAAACCTCTGAGATGCCACAGCAGCCTCCCTGTCGGCGGCTTCGATACGCGCCATCAACTGTTCAAACTCCCGATCCAAATCCACCTCAACAGCCTTAGTCGGCGGTGCTGCCTTTTGCCAGATTTGCCGATAGGCCTCCGCTTCGGCTGCCCACTGAGGCGACTCGCGCAAGCAAGCCTCCAATCGCTCCAACTCATCGGGAGCAATTTCACCGGTCCACTGCCGCTGAAGAAGCAAGAGTAGTTCTGCGTGCGTCATCTTAGCGTTTTGTTAAAAAGACAACCGGGCAGGGCGCTTCCCCTATTCGCCCCACCAGGCTTTTATGCACAAAAGGACAATAGAAGACAAATAGCGATGTTTCTCTAAAGCTTGGCGTAGCAGGCGCATCGCTCGAAGCAGCTGGTTTTCAATGGTTTTTACCGATATGCCGAGTTGTTGAGCGATTTCCCGATGAGGAAGTCGCTCAAAGCGGCTAAGTTGAAAGACAATGCGGCATTTTTCGGGCAGCTGCTCGATGGCTTCCCGCAGGCGCTCTTCCAGTTCGTCCTGGTGTGCTTTCCAATCCAACTCATGGGTAGAAGGGTCGGGCAGGTCGCGCCATGAGGTATCGTCGTCGTTCAGCTGGTAGCGCCGTTGCGCCTTAAGGTGGTTGAGCGCGCGATTGACAGCCGAGCGGTGCAGATAGGCGCCTAATCGCGCAGGGTCTATCTCTAGGGTCTGACGGCGATGCCACAAGTCGGCGAAAACCTCCTGGGCAATGTCTTTGCTGCTCTCCACGTCATTTACATACGAAAAGGCCACCGACACCAGACCAGGATAGTAGCGGTCGAACAGCCGCCGAAGGGTATCGGAACACCCCTGGCGGAGCATTTCCAGGTCATGAGCATGAGGATCGGAGGTCATTTCCATAGTTGAAAAAGCGCGTTCCGGCCTGATCAGGTTGATCTACTCTATTGGGTAGGCAAGCCAATGGAGGGTAAGGCTCAAAAAATTTGAAAATAAAAAACACGGCGCAAAATACTGTCTTTCAGCCGGGTAATCGGCATCTTAGACCGTGTAGCCACTTTTTTTCTCCCTGGGAATAGGGGATTGACATGCTCAGGTTGTCTATTTGGTACAGGTTATCACGAAGGAATGTTTCTACAAAAACACCTGTTCGACGAATATGAATGCACGTAATGCCGTTTTTCAGCTCGATAAGATGCCCCTTTTTGCCGTATTAAAGCCAGAGGAATTGGCTTTTCTCAAGAAATCCGCTCGCATTTTCCGCTACAAGCGAAATGCTGAGGTGTATATGACCGGGCAGCGTGCTTTGAAGGTTTTCTACGTACTAAAAGGCGCAGTGAAAATAGCGGTGCAGAACGACAAGAAGGATGTGGTGAAATACGTAGTGCAGCCGGGCAACCTTTTCGGCGAGTCGTGTTTGATGGGCGAGTGGTATCGGCGTGACTACGCATATGCCATGCTGAACGATACCGAAGTATTGGAGTTCGACGTCAGCGCGTTGCTCTACCTCATGCGCCACAATTTTGCCTTTGCTCAATCGCTTTTGCACCTGCTGGGCGAGCGCCTGCGCCAGACGGAAGCTCAGCTGGAAAACGTGGTACTCAAAGACTCACGCAGCCGCATCCTGGAATTTCTGCATCAAATGGGCCTGGAGCAAGGACAGGCTGTAGGTGCCGAAACGCTGGTCAAACACAACTTGACGCATCAGGATATTGCCGACATCACCGGCACCAGCCGCCAGATGGTAACGGCAGTGCTCAATCAACTTAAACGCTCCAACGTGCTGTATTTCAGCCGGAAAAAGATACTCTTTCGAAATCTGGATGCGCTGCCGCTGTGTGCGGGGTAGTGGTTGTTTGGCCAAACAAGTTTGGCCGTTACGAGAACAGTTTTGCTTCATACGATAGAATGGGTTTTGTTCGGGCGGTATGCAAAGGCATGCCGCCTATTTTTTTGCCCGGCCTACCGTTGAGGCATTTGCATTAATGCCAGACGACTTTTTCTTCGATGGGGCGCCGCTTGCCCGGCAGGTCGGGAGCATTATGCCAGCCTAAGTAGAAGAAGCCTAAGCAGCGTTCGTTGGGCTGCAAGCCGAGAAATTCGCTGGCTTCTAAGGCCGCTTTTGGGGTGCTCCAGTAGCAGCCGAGGCCCAATTCGGTGCAGGTGAGCCACATGTTTTGCACGGCCATGGCCACCGAGGCGATTTCCTCGAATTCCGGTACGCTTTCCTGCGGGTCGCGGTGCATTACGATGGCGATGACGGCGCCGGCGCGGAGCGGGTTTTCGGCCATTTTGCGCACTTTTTCCTCTGAAAATGCTTCGGGTGGCGTATTGCGACGGTAGTGTTCCGTCAGGTAGTTGGCCAATTGCTGGCGGCTTTCGGGGGAGTGAAAGACGTGGAAGCGCCACGGTTCGGTCAGCCGGTGCGTGGGGGCCCAGTTGGCGTTTTCGAGCAATTGCTCGAGGTACTCGCGCGCTACAGGGCGCTCGGGCAGGTAGGATTTAGGGAAGATGGAACGGCGGCGGTGAATGAGCTCGGAAACGTTCATGGTGAGAGTGTCGGTCAGGCAGATGGATTTTATTGAAAACCGTCGTCCACGCGGCGGGTGGAGGGTCTGGCGCGGGTGGCCTGATTGGGGTCGGAAGGCAGGTCCTGATAGCGATCGGTACCGAAGCCTTCTTCATCGCTGGCCGGGCGGCTTTCCAAGTATTTAGAGCAATCAATCTCGATTTCCAGGTCCCCAGCCGGGCGTTTAAAGCGCTTCGTGTAATCGTAGCCCGATTTGGGGTCTTGCTCTAAACGCTTGACGAAGCTGGTGAAGATAGGCCGCGCCAGGCGTGCGCCTTGCCCATCGGCCAGCGACAGGAAGCGTATCCAGCGGTCTTCGCCGCCCACCCACGTGCCGACAACGATAGAGGGGGTGAGGCCCATAAACCAGGCATCGCTGTAATTGTTGGTGGTGCCGGTCTTGCCGCCCACTTCGCTCTTGAGCTCGCGCATGCCCGGGGCGCCACTGACGTTGTACTTGAGCATGTCGAGCATGACGTAGTTGACGTTAGCAGGCAGGGCCGGGTTTTCCTCCGGGTGAGCGCGGTACAGGACGCGCCCATTGCGGTCTTCGATTTTCTGAATGACGTAGGGCTGGGCGAACATGCCCTCGTTGGCGAAGGTAGCATAGGCGGCGGTCATTTCCCAGACCGTGAGGTCGGCGGCGCCTAAGCAGATGGAGGGCTGCTTCGGGATGTAGTACTCACCATCCGGACGGCGTTTGGAGGAGTCAATGCCCATGTGATGCAGCAGGCCGCGCACGGGTTCGGGGCTGCCCAATTGCTTCATCAGGTAAGCGCTCACGGAGTTGACGGAGCCTTTCAGGGCCTCTTTGAGGGTGAGCAGGCTGCCGGAGTAGCTGCCCGTGGCGTTTTTGGGCGTCCAGTCCACGATGTTGGTAAAGCCCTGATAATGCGCCGGGATGGTAACCTGTTCGTCGTACACCCGGAAGCAGGGGCTGACGCCCTGCTGGGCAATGGCGGTGGCGTAAACGAAGGGCTTGAAGGTGGAGCCGACCTGGCGCATCGAGCGCACATGGTCGTATTTGAAGTACTTGAAGTTGATACCTCCTACCCAGGCGCGGACGGCGCCGGTGGCAGGTTCGAGAGCCAGCATACCCACCTGCAGAAACATGCGGTGATAGCGCAGGCTGTCCATAGGCGACATGAGGGTATCCTTTTCATAGCGCGGGCTTTTCCAGTCGAACACCTTCATGGGTATCTTTTGGGCGTACTGCTGACTGACGGTTTGCTGCAGGCTCTGCCATTGCTTTTTCAGCTCTGGCCAGTCGCGGCTGTTCATAATCTGGCGATACTGGGCTGCTTTTTGAGGGGTGAGCCAGCCTTTGGCGATGTAGGTGGCAAAGGTTTTGCCGTCCTTTTCTTCGGCCAGCATGCGCGTCATATCGGTGTCCTGGAGGTCGAGGCCATATTGCTTCTGGATGTGGTCAGCCATATCGCCCATGTATTTAGGCCAGAGGAGCTGGTAGCGTTCGCTGGCGCGCACGAGCTTGCGCAGTTCTTCCTGGCGCATTTCAATTTCGGCGGGCGTGGTTTCGCGGCCTTTGTAAGTCCACGGGTCGCGGCCTTTCCAGACCTGGAAGAAGCGCTGTTGGGCCTGGGCCATGTGTTCGGCCATAGCGGCTTCGGCGTGGCGCTGATAGACGGGGTTGATGGTGGTGTAAATGCGCAGGCCGTCGCGGTAGATGTTATACACCGTGCCGTCGGGCTTCCGAGCCTCAGGAGTTTCTAAAATGGCCTGCACGTCTTTTTTCAGCTCGGCGCACAGGTAGGGTGCGGTGTCGTCGGAGAAGGAGACGCGCTTGAAGCGGCTCATGTCCAACGGCAACACTTTGAGGCTGTCGTACTGGCGTTCGGTGAGGTAGCCGTTTTGCCACATCTGGAAGAGCACTACCATGCGGCGCCGGATACAGCGGTCAGGGTAAGTGTTAGGGTTGTAGCGCGAGGGGTTTTGCAACATGCCTACCAGAGTGGCCGCCTCTTCTACCTTGAGTTTTTTGGGCGTGGTGCCAAAATAGACCTCTGCGGCGGCGTGAATGCCGTAGGCGTTGTTGACAAAGTCCACCTGGTTGAGGTACATAGCGATGATTTCCTCTTTGGTGTAGCGCTTTTCCAGTTTGACGGCAGTAATCCACTCGCGCAGTTTTCGGTAGATGAGGGCGCCCGCTTTTTGCACACTGCTCATACCGGTGAAGTTGCGGTCGGAATACAGGTTTTTGGCCAGTTGCTGGGTAATGGTGGAGCCGCCGCCGGCGCTCTGGTCGCGCAGCAACACCGTACGCACCAGTACGCGGGCTACGGCGCGTGCGTCAATGCCGCTGTGCTCGCGAAAGCGCTCGTCTTCGGTAGCGATGAGCGCCTGCACCAGGTAAGGGCTGAGCTCGTCGTAGGTAACGGGCACACGGTTCTCGACGAAGTATCGGCCAAGTACTTCGCCATTGGCGGCCAGCACCTCGCTGGCCAGCGCGGAGCGCGGGTTTTCCAGCTCCTGAAACGACGGGATGGCCGTAAGGCTGATGACCACCAGGAAAAGTATCGCCGCTGCGAAGCCGCCGAGGGTGAGTATCCAGAGCCAGCGCATGATCTTCCGGTAGATCGGCATGCGCTGCTGCTGAAGGGCCGCTTTGAAAGCAATGAGCCGCTGTGGCTCTGGGCTTCGGTAAGGCAGGTTGCTATTCATCGTCGTCTCGGCTGAGGGGTGGCGTTTCCAGTATGGGGGCGCTTTCGCCCGGCGTTGGGTCGGCGAAGGGGCGCTTGCCGATGAGGTTTTCCAAATCTGTGCGATGCAGCACTTCTTTTTCCAGCAAGGCTCGGGCTACCAGGTCGAGCTCGCGGCGTTTTTCGCGCAGCAGGCTTTTGGCGCGTTCGTATTGTTCGTCAATGGTTCGTTTTACCTCCTGGTCAATCAGGTAGGCCGTCTGGTCGGAGAAGGGGCGCATAAAAGAGTCGTTGAGCATGGAGGCGTAGGAGACGTTGCCCACGCGCTCGTTCATGCCGTAGTTGATGATCATTTCATACGCCAATCGCGTAACGTAGTCTAAGTCGCTTTGTGCGCCGGTGCTGATTTTGCCAAATACCACCGCTTCGGCGGCCCGGCCCCCCAGTGTCATGCAGATATCGTCGAGCAGTTTCTCTTTGCGGGTGATGTACTGCTCTTTAGGCAGGTACTGAGCGTAGCCTAAGGCTGCTAAGCCACGCGGTACGATGGTTACCTTCACCAACGGGTGTGCGTGCTCCAAAAACCACCCGCAGATGGCATGGCCTGCTTCGTGGTAGGCGATGATTTGCTTCTCTTCAGGGCTGATGATCTTGTTCTTCTTCTCTAAGCCGCCGATGACTTTATCTAAAGCATAGTGGAAGTCGTCCATGTCCACGGCGCTCTTGTTGCGGCGGGCGGCGATGAGGGCGGCTTCGTTGCACACGTTAGCGATGTCAGCGCCTACGAAGCCGGGGGTCATCTCGGCTAAGGCTTCGGGTTTTACCTCGGGGGCGATGCGGATGTTTTTCAGGTGCACGCGGAAGATTTGCTCGCGCCCCTTGATGTCGGGGCGGCCGATGCCTATCTGGCGGTCGAAGCGGCCCGGGCGCAGCAGGGCCTGGTCGAGAATGTCGGGCCGGTTGGTGGCTGCCATCAGGATGACACCCTTGTCGGTAGGGAAGCCGTCCATTTCCACGAGCAGCTGGTTGAGTGTGTTCTCGCGCTCATCGTTGCCGCCCTGTATGGCTCCTCGGCCGCGGGCGCGCCCAATGGCGTCTATTTCATCAATAAAAATGATGCAAGGCGCCTTCTCCCGCGCTTGGCGGAACAGGTCGCGCACCCGAGAGGCGCCCACACCCACGAACATCTCCACAAAGTCAGAACCCGAAATGGAGAAGAACGGCACGCCAGCCTCACCCGCTACCGCCTTGGCTAACAGCGTCTTACCCGTGCCCGGAGGCCCCACCAACAGCACGCCTTTGGGTATCTTGCCGCCCAGCGCTGTGTATTTCTTCGGATTTTTCAGGAAGTCCACAATCTCCATGACTTCCTCTTTGGCCTCATCTAAGCCCGCCACATCGGCAAACGTTACGTCCACGCGCGAGTTGTTGTCGAAAAGCGTCGCCTTCGATTTGCCAATGTTGAATATCTGCGCCCCCGGACCGCCAGCGCCGCCGCTGACGCGCCGCAAGATGAAGATCCACAACATCACCAGTAACAACAGCGGAAGCAAATAGGGCAAGATCGTCCCGACAAAATCGGACTCTTTCTTGTACTCAATAGAAACACTGGGCTGTTTCTCCTTGAGCAGGGCGGCGTCGAGCTCTTTGACGCGCTCCTTCCAGATCTCCATCGGCCCTACTTCAAACGTCATGTACGCACGGGTTGGATCGAAGTTCCAGGCCGTTTTGTCGGGCTGGCAATCGCCGTCCTGGTCTTCGATGCGCAGCTGCTTGAAGTACTTGCACAGGCTGTCGGGCTTGATGAAAACCCGGGCCGTCGTCTCGTTGACCACCACGACGCGCTCGACGTCTCCATTCAGCACCATTTGCTTGAAGTCTTTGTACGTGATGGCCGGAGGCGACACGAACATGCGCGACAGCTGAAGCCCCAGTAAGGCTAAGCCAATCAGAATGTAAATCCAGGTAAAACTAAAACGCGGACCCTCGCCTTCGGGCGAAGTGTCATTGCGTCGGGGGCGCAACTCCTCCTGAGGATCGTCGTTGCGCAAGCGCTTATCGTTGCTCATGATTTTTTCCTTGTTTGTGTAATGGATGGTACCCGTGGGTTGACTCCGCTTCAGGCCTCGTATCGCCTGAAAAATCTCCGGTGTGTTGGTGTTTTGGCTACTGGAAAGAGGCTACCGGGCGGGTAAAAAAACGGCAGCTCACACATCGGCAAACTCCGTCATGTCGGCATCGCCCCACAACTGCTCCAGATCGTAAAAATGGCGCGTCTCGGGATAGAAGACGTGCACAATAGTGTTGAAATAATCCATCAGCACCCAGCGCGCATTAAGCGATCCCTCCGTATGCGAGGGCATCGTTTGCAGCGCATCTTTCACCTTTTTATAGACGCTGTCCGAAATGGCTTTAATGTGCGTGCTCGAGTCGCCTTCGCAGATGATGAAAAAGTCCGCCGGAGCGTCTCCCAGTTTTCGCAGGTCTAATTGGACGATATTTTTGCCCTTTTTGTCTCGAATTCCTTCGATGATCAGATCGTTCAGTTGCTCCAGGTACGCTTCGCGCGTAAGTGGCTGACGGATGGCAGTTGTACTACTCAAATCTTAACGCAGTTTGGTGTAGAAAAAAACGGCGGTCAAAAGCCGGCCTAAAGTTATGGCGCTTGTAGATGTCCGCTCCAAAAACCGGCCATAAGTTTGAGGCAAAAAAACGACATCGCTCAAAGCGCATGGAAAACAACCTCTTCGTCGGAAAGGTTCGGTACCACTTCGATACCTTGCCCTCTACTAACGACTTTTTGGTCGAACTATTGGCAAAAAGCAAGCCACCCGAAGGCACAACCGTCTGGGCTGACAACCAGACAGCCGGACGCGGCCAATATGGCAGCCGATGGTACAGCGCTCCGGGCCAAAACCTGCTCGTCAGCGTCCTGCTCTACCCCACCTGGCTAAAGGCCAGCAACCAATGGCCCCTGAGCGAAGCCTTAGCCGTGGCCATCCGCGACGCCGTGGCCGACCTGACGCAACTGCCCGCCCGCATCAAATGGCCCAACGACGTCTATCTGGGCGAACGCAAAACGGCCGGCCTGCTCTTACAGTGCGCCCTCAACGGCGCACACGTGCAGCACGCCATCGCTGGTATCGGCCTCAACGTCAACCAGACACAATTCCCGCCCGAAGCCCCCAATGCCACCTCCATGGCCCTCGCCTGCGGCCAACCCTTCAAACGCCCCGCAGTGCTGGAACGACTGCTCTGGAGCCTCGAACAGCGATACCTGCAACTGCGCCAGGGACAAACCGAACGCATCCGACGCGACTACCGAAACCACCTGCTCGGACTGGGCCAACGACGACGCTTCGCAAGACCCGACGGCAACACCTTCGACGGTATCCCCCAAGACGTCCTGCCCGACGGGCGACTCATCGTACAGACCGACCAGGGTAGCGCCGCTTTCGACGTCAAAGAACTGACGTGGCTGTTCGCAACGTAGGCGCAGCGCGAAACCGCGCAAACAGAGGCTTTCGAGGCGGGCCGGCCCGAAGGAATTTTTTTTAGAAAAAATAGCCGTCCAAACAAGTTTGGCTGCTACTTTGCAGCGCAAAACGAAAATGCCTTATGCAGGCTCGAATTACGATACAAGCCAACCAAAAACTCCTGCTCGAAGGCCCCAACGGACAACGCACCGAACTGACCCTGAGCGGGCCGCAGGATGAACTAAAAAATCAGCTGAGTCACTTAGACGCCGGGCTGGTGGACGCCCTTTTGCAAATAGCGAACAGGATGGCACTACCCGGCGGTGTTCCGTATCCGCTCCAGGAAGCGGCGCGCGAGAAGAACGTCGTGCAAGGCAGCGTGGTGGACGTCAAAGGCGATGTCCGCATTGGCGATACCCTTGTCGTGCATTACTACGCCGGAGGCCGGCGCGTGCCTAAGGAACTCACCCAGAGCGTTCCCACCACCAAACCGGAGGAATTGGTGGGCCGGGCGCAGGATATCGAAGACCTGCACGGGCGTCTGTTTGCACAGCGTCAGGTCGTGCTCGTCAACGGCATGGGCGGTGTGGGCAAGACTTCGCTGGCCCAGGCCTACGTGCACCGCTATTACGACCAGTATGCCCACGTGGCCTGGGTGTCGCTTATCAGTGGCCACCTGCCGGTGGACGTGGTCATGACCGACGGCCTGTGCGCCGCCCTGGATGTGCCGACCGAGGGCCGCGAGACGTCCGAGATTTTTCAGGCCATCCTGCTGGCGATGAAGCGCTTAGAAAGCCAGCCCTGCCTGCTGGTGCTCGACAACGCCGATACGCGCTTAGATGAGTACTTCGACCAACTGCCGCGCCCGCCCCAGTGGCACGTGCTGGTCACAGCGCGCGAGCGGCTGGAGCGCTTCGACTGCAAGCCCTTAGCCCTCCTTGGCGAAGATGACGCCGTAGCGCTGTTCCGGCGCCATTACTCCCGCACCGACCTGAGCGAGTCCGACGTCCGCGCGCTGGTGCGCCAGGTGGAGTGCCACACCCTGACCGTAGAAGTGCTGGCCAAAACGGCCCATCAGCAGCGCCTGACGATGTCCACCCTGCAGGAAGGTCTGCGCTCTGAACTGCGCACCGACGTGTATGTACCGCACAGGGGCGGGAAGCTCCCGCGCCTGATGGCCTATCTGGAGTCCATCTTCCTCATGGGCCACCTCAACGAGCACGAGCGCTGGACCATGACCCTGTTCACGGGCCTGCCGGCGGAGTACCACACCTTCGACACCCTGAAGGCCCTGCTGCGCCCAGAGGCATGCGGCCGCGCGGAGGTCTTTGCCGAAACCCTGCAGGCCTTAGCCGACAAAGGCTGGCTGCTATACGACGACCGGGCCGATGCCTACAAGATGCACCGCATCATCACCGAAATGGCCGTGCGCCTGCTGCCGCTCGACGTGGAGACCGCCTTACCTGTGGTGGAGGCCGTCGCCGAGCGCCTCTCCATAGACCAGACCAAAGACAACCCAGTCCACAAATTCCCAGAGATACCCTATGGCCGCGCCCTGCTGGAGCGCATCGAGGCGCTGGACTTCCCGGAAAAGGCGCGCCTGCAAAACAACTTAGCCTTAGTCCTTCAGGACTTGGGCGATTACGCCGGGGCGCGCGACCTTTTGGAAAAGGCCTTGCGTTCTGATGAGCAAAACTTTGGGCCAGACCATCCCACAACGGCGGTCAGTTACTCCAACTTAGCCGCCGTCCTTCACGCCTTGGGCGATTACGCCGGGGCGCGCGACCTTTTGGAAAAGGCCGTGCGTTCTGATGAGCGCAATTTTGGGCCAGACCATCCCACAACGGCGGTCCGTTACTCCAATCTGGGCACGCTCTACTTCAAGACCGGCCACGCCGAAGAGGGCCTTCACCTGATAGAAAAAGCCTACGCCATCTATCGGGCCCGGCTGGGCGAGGGGCATCCGAATACGATGCACATCAAGCGAAATCTGGACTACATCCGAAGCCATTCCTGAAGCGTTAGTCCTGGGTAGGATTTAGGAACGAGAAGGCGACACCTCAGTTTTTGTGTCTTTGTGGTAAAGAACCATTCGTGGCAACTAACTGGACATTTCTATGGAACCCATCAGTGCAGTGCTGGCCGCGGCGGTCGGCTACGTATTAAAAGGTGCGGCGGAGAGCAAGCCGCTGCAAGAGGCCAGAGACGAGTTGGTCGGCGCCTTTTGGCGCTGGGTGCGGCCTCTTTTTCTGGAAGACGAGGCAAAGGCCGTCGAGCAGGCGCCCGAGTCGCCCGCGTCGGTGCAGGTGGTGGAGGCGCGGGTGCTGGAGCGCATGGGTCAGGATGCGGTTTTTTTTGAGGAGTTGGCCCGTTGGGTGGAGGAATTGCGCCGCGCTGGCGTGCGCGGAAAGAACGTCGTGGGCGGCAGTCTGGAGCGCGTCCAGCGCATCCACATCGGCGACCGCGAATACCGGCTCGACGAGGTGTATGTCCGCAAGAACATCGTCGGGGGCGACGTGCGCGACGTGGGCGAGTTTCGGCTGGGTGATGGGTAGGGGGGCACCGCAGGCGGAGCCTAAGGGATAGGCCCCTTCGAGGCGAGGCCGCTCGGGGGTACATTAAAGTCTGCGGCGATAAAAAAGAGCAGTCTTGGATGCAACCCTTTGGCGGCGAGGCAACCCTACTTGTTCAGTGAAATCACTCGGGTGGTTAAGACTGCAGCAGTCGTATGAGTTCTGCTGAAATAGAGGCTTGTTTGCGCGGCGAGCGCAGCGCGCAGCGTGCGCTTTATGAGCGCTACAAAGGGCGGATGTTTGCCGTGTGCCTGCGCTATGCCGGCTCGCGCGCGGAGGCTGAAGACATCTGCCAGGAGGGTTTTGTGCGCGTCTTTCGCGACCTGGGCCAATACGACGGACGCGGTCCTTTCGAGGGCTGGATGCGCAAGGTGTTCGTCAACACGGCGCTGCAACACTTGGAAAAACAACGCCGCCGCATCCAGACCGACAGCTTAGACGGCTTAGACGTGGCCGATGACGCAGAAGCGTCGCCGTTTGAGGATGCGCCGCCTGCCGAGCAGCTCATTCAGCTGCTACAACAACTCCCGCCCGGCTTTCGCACTGTTTTTAACCTATACGTACTGGAAGGCTATACTCATTCGGAGATTGCCGACATTTTGGGCATTTCCGTCGGCACGTCGAAATCGCAATTGCTTCGGGCAAAGGTGCATTTGCGCCGCTTACTCGAGAAAAGCCTTGTCGAATAGAACGCCATGGAAAGAAAAGATATACGAGACCCTTTAGAGGATTACTTCCGCCGAACACTCGACGACCACGAGGCCGCGCCGCCTGCTGACCTGTGGGGTCGGGTAGAGGCTGACTTACCGCCGCCGGCAGCATCGCCGCGGTCGTGGTGGGCGGTTCATCGCTTCGCCTTTGTGGCCGGAGCAATAGCCACGCTGCTCCTGCTGGCCCTGCTCGATGCAGCTGGCCGCCTGTATCGCCAGCGCGCGACCGAACGCACTGACGCGGCCAAAACGCCAGAGCAACCTGCTACTCTTACAGAAAAATTGGCTGCCCCCCTGCCGCCAGTGCCGCTCCCTCGCTCGGGCGTACAGCAGCCGGCCGCCAAAGCCCTCAACCACGGATCTTCACCGGTCAACGCTGGCACATACGACCGGCAGCAGCATGCTTTACCAGCGGAATACCCCGCGGCTTCGCGCTCCAAAGCTGCGCCAATACCTCCGCTGCCCTGGCATGAGCATGCCGCTGTTCTACCGCCGGTGCATGCCCTCCAGGAAACTCCTGCTCCGGCCGAGAAGGCTCGAAACCAAGCGGCGCCTCCCGCGCCGCAACGGCCGTCTTCCGAAGCGTCTGCCGATGTACTCCTTGCTGAGGAGGCACCTCTGGCGGGCGCCCTCGCTGCGAGTGGCGAGCCGGCATTGCCTGTGCGGGCTATTCCGTCGTTCGTCGCAATGGTTGACGTCCGGCCTGCCCTGGGTACCCTGCTGGCCCCAGCGCCCATACGACCGGCGCGCCTGCCAAGCGGCTGGAGCATCGGGCTGTATGCCTCTTGCATACAAGCGCCATCTGCGACTGCGCCAGTGGCTCAGTCCAGATTTGCGCAGCGCATGCTTTTTGTCAGCATACCGCAGCCTGCTCGCCCGGCCTGGGAGGGGGGCCTCCGCGTCCGTAAACGCATCGGCTTGCGCTGGGGCCTGGAGGCTGGGCTTTCGTACTCCGAACACGTGCGTAGCACAGCGTATATCAGCCGCTTCCACTTCGGCGACGGCCGCCCGACGCCAGGCGGGGGCCATGCTCCACGTCGTGAATATGCTCATTATCTGAACACACCGGGCGGAACGGCCACGGTGGACTTCCGCATGGAACCTGCCAAGGACTCCGACCCAATACCCCAAGGGGAAATCATTCGCGTGCGGGCCACCTTCACCGAACATACCTCTCTGCTCCGGATCCCGATACTGGCCTCCTGTTCCGTTGGCTCTGGGCACCTCCTCGGTATGGCACGGGTCGGCGTAGTGGCCGATATTTTCCTGAAGAACGACCTGCAACTCTCCTCGCTCATCTCCGAAAATGCCCGCGTGCGTCTGGCCACAGGCATGCGACCTGCCGTCCAGTGGACGCCGGCCCGCGACATGTCTTTCGGCTACTGGCTCTCCGCCGGCGCTGTGTATCGTCTGAACCGCCACATCGCCTTGTCCGTAGAGCCTGTGCTGACGGGGCGCTTTTTGCACCGCGATGCCCAGGGGCAGCCCTTGCCCACCCCAGCCGCCTTCGGAGGGCAGGTAGGGGTGTGGTATGGGTGGTGAGGCGCCCGACGGAGGAGTATCTGCAGTTGCACCGTGCCTCATTTCAAGCGGTCGGGACAGACGCCTGCATGAGCATCTGCTCAAAAAAATAACCGACACTTGACCCCCACACCCACCATTGAGCCGGTCCAAAGTCGCACCTTTGCCCAGAAGAGACAAAAAAGCGACTTGCCTTTGAAACTCATCATCGCCATTGACGGACACGCCTCTTGCGGCAAGAGCACGCTGGCCAAGGCCTTAGCCAAAGCGCTGCACTACGTGTACTTAGACACCGGTGCCATGTATCGCGCCGCCACGCTTTATTTTCTGGAAAACGGGATTGACTACAACGACCCTACTGCCGTCGAGGCGGCCCTGAAGCAGATGGAGATGCACTTCGAGCGCGTCGAGGGACAGAACCACATCTTCCTCAACGGGCGCGATGTGGAGCGTGAAATCCGCGAGTTGCGCGTCAGCGAGCACGTCAGCCAGGTGGCCGCTATCCCGGCCGTGCGGCGCGCCATGGTGGCCCTCCAGCAGGCCATGGGCAGCCGCCGGGGCATTGTGGCCGATGGGCGCGACATCGGCACCGTAGTGTTCCCCGACGCTGAGGTAAAAATCTTTCTCACCGCCGACTTAGACGTGCGCACCAGCCGGCGCCATCTGGAACTGGCCGCCAAAGGCATTGACGCCGACTGGGACGACATCCGCCGAAACCTGCAGGCACGCGACCACTTGGACTCCACGCGCGAAGACAGCCCTCTGCAAGTAGCACCCGATGCCGTGGTCATAGACAACACCCTCCTCTCGGAAGAAGAACAGCTCGAAAAAGCCCTCGCCTTAGTGCGGGACGCCCAGGAACGCCTCGCCCAGAGCAATCGCACCTGAAACAGAGGTGTCGTCTTTGAGGAATGAGAAGGCGACACCTCTGGGAATATCAGGTTACGCCCCGATAGATTTCGATTACCCGAAGCCCCACCCGGCAAAGGCCTTTTTGATGGAAAACTTACCGTATTTTTGAGCCGAAAACACAGCAGCAGGGCTATCGAGGTGTCGTCTTCGAGGAACGAGAAGGCGACATCTCAAAATAAAAAGATACGGGCCAACCAAACAAGTTTGGTGGCCACAAGCGTATGAAAAAAACGCCCTACCTGCGCGGACGCGGTGCGCAAATCAACCCATCCTCTCCGTACGAAAAGGTCGTGCGCGACGAGCAGCCGCTCGATTGGGCGCTGCGCGAAGCCGAATGGGAAACCGATGACCTGCGCACCGAGTACCTAGAGACGCACCCCAAAACCATCCTCAACCGCGTGGAAAGCCCCGACATTCCTTCGGAGTGGAGCCTCAACCCCTACCAGGGCTGCGAGCACGGCTGCGTCTATTGCTACGCGCGCAACACGCACCCTTACTGGGGCTTCAGCGCCGGGCTGGACTTTGAGCGCAAAATCCTGGTGAAACGCAATGCCGCCGAGCTGCTCGAAGCCGCCCTCAAGAAGAAGACCTGGAAAGCCTCGCCCGTCATGTTTGCCGGCAACACCGACATTTACCAGCCGGCCGAGCGGCGCTTTCGCATCACGCGCGCCTGTCTGGAAGTGTTCTGGCGCTATCGGCATCCGGTGGGCATCATTACCAAAAACAGCCTCATCCTGCGCGACCTCGACCTGCTGCAAGCGCTGGCCGCCGAGCGATTGGTGCACGTGGCCATCAGCCTGACCACCCTGCAGGAAGAACTGCGGCAATTCCTCGAGCCGCGTACGGCCACGGTGGCGCAGCGCCTGCGCACCATCGAAACCCTCTCAGCCCATGGCGTACCGGTCTTCGCCATGCTGGCGCCCATCATCCCGGGCCTCAACGACGCCGAAATCCTGTCCATGGCCCAGGCCGCCGCTGAACGCGGTGCTCTGGGCTTGGGCTACACCCTCGTACGCCTCAACGGCGATGTGGCCGCCATCTTTGAAGACTGGCTGCGCAAAAACCTGCCCGATCGCGCCGACAGGGTGCTCAACAACATCCGCCAGACGCACAGCGGAAACTTGCACGACCACCGAAGCGGCACCCGCATGCGCGGCGAAGGCCCCGTGGCCGACATCATTCGCGAGCAGTTCCGACTGGCACGGCATCGCTTTTTTGCCTCCCGGCAAATGCCGCCCTACAACTTAGACCTGCACGAACAGTATAAAAATCCGCAACTGCGGCTATTCTAAAAGAAAAAGCCCCACACCGCGAGCCTGACCGGAGGGGGCTGACCATGAGATTATAACGGCGCACCGCCGCCTTGACGCAGGAACTCCACTTGGGGCATAACCTCGGAGTGGCGAATGCGACCTGGTACGGGTCGTAAGAGCGGATTAAAGGTGTAAGAAAATGTACTTTGGAATCGGAAAACGGCGGTTGGGAAAGAGGGAGGGCAAAACCAAAAAAATGAAGGATTAGGAAGAATAGGGCTCGAAAGCACGGCACAAAGGTACGCGGCAATTGGAAAGAAACAACGTTTCGGCGAAAAAAACTAAGGGTAGCCGGTGTGTGGAAGATCAAACCACGAAGGCTTTGGGGCAGCAAGCGCCTCGTGCCATTCGCCCAAACAAGTTTGGGCGCTATTGGAACCAGCTGGCGTAGAACACGTAGTTGTTGGCGATGCGCTGGATCTGGCCCTGGAAGAGTTCGGGCGTGAGGTCTTTGACGCGCCGGGCGGGCACGCCGGCATAGACGCCATTGGCCTGGCAGACGGTGTTTTCCAATACGACGGCGCCGGCGGCGATGAGGCAGTTTTCTTCTACCACAGCCTGGTCCATGATGATGGCGCCCATGCCTACAAGGACGTTGTCGTGCAGGGTACAGCCGTGCACGATGGCGCGGTGGCCGATACTGACGTTGTTGCCTATGGTGGTGCCGCACTTCTGGTAAGTACCGTGCAGGATGGCGCCGTCCTGGATGTTGACCTTGTTGCCCATGCGGATGAAGTTGACGTCGCCGCGCACGACGGCCTGAAACCACACGGAGCAGTCGTCGCCCATGACCACATCGCCGATGATGGTAGCGTTTTCGGCCAGGAAGCAGTTCTGGCCAAATTGGGGCTGGATGCCGCGACAGGGAAGGATGAGGGCCATAGTGCTGTGTGGGTAGTGAAGTGTGAAAAGTAGGGGGCTTTCCCTGTTTCGTAAAAAAGGTATTTGCCGAGCCTTTTCGGTTTTCTTACAGAAAAAGCCCGGCGTGCCTGAAAGGTACGGGTTTATACGCGCTCGATGACGATGGCGGTAGCGCCGCCGCCGCCGTTGCAGATGGCGGCCAAGCCCAAGGTGGCGTCTTTTTGGCGCAAGACATTGTTGAGTGTCGTTACGATGCGCGCCCCAGAGGCTCCGAGCGGGTGGCCCAGCGATACGGCGCCGCCGAAGACGTTGATTTGAGCATGAGGGACGCCCAGCAGCCGCTCGAAGGCTAAGGCTACGACGGCAAAGGCTTCGTTGACCTCAAAAAAGTCAATGTCCGATTTTTCGACGCCGGCCATTTGCATCGCTTTAGGCGCGGCTAAGGTGGGGGTGGTGGTAAACCACTCTGGCTCTTGTTCGGCATCGGCGAAGCCGCGGATTTTAGCCAGTGGCGTCAGTCCGTACTCATCCACGGCTTTAGCGCTGGCCAGGATGAGTGCGGCAGCGCCGTCGTTGATGGTGCTGGCGTTGGCGGCCGTTACGGTGCCATCGGGCGTAAAGGCGGGGCGCAGAGACGGGATTTTATCGAAGCTGACCTTTTTGTACTCTTCATCTTCGGTAACGAGCATCGGGTCGCCTTTGCGCTGAGGTACAGCCACAGGTACGATTTCTTCTTTAAAAAAGCCGGCCTCAGCGGCGGCAGCGGCGCGTTTGTAGGAGTCAATGGCGAAGGCGTCCTGGTCTTCGCGGCTGATGCCGTATTTGGCTGCGGTGGCGTCGCCGCATACGCCCATGGCTTTTTGGTTATAGACGTCGGTCAGGCCGTCTTTGGCTAAGCCGTCAATGATTTCGCCATGGCCGTACTTGTAGCCCCAACGGGCATTGGGGATGTAGTAGGGTATCTGGGACATGTTTTCCATGCCGCCGGCTACGACGATGTCGTTGTGGCCCAGCATGATACTTTGGGCGCCGAGGGTGATGGCTTTCATGCCGGAAGCGCACACCTTGTTTATGGTGGTGCAAGGCACATTGGCCGGCAGGCCGGCAAAGACGGCCGCCTGGCGGGCCGGGGCCTGGCCGAGGTTGGCACTGACGACGTTGCCCATGAGCACTTCGCTGACCCATTCGGGGCGTACGCCCGCCTTTTCTAAGGCGCCTTTGATGGCGGCGGCGCCCAATTGTGTGGCGCTGACGCCGGCTAACGAGCCGCCAAAACTGCCTATCGGCGTGCGTACGGCGGCAACGATGAAGACTTCTTTCATGCTGAAACGGAGATTTGAATGCAGGTTGGAAACGGCGGCGAAGGTACGGCTTGACCCGAACATCAGGGGTTTGCGCATCCTGCAAAAGCCCGGAAGTACGGCTTTGAGTAATGTCATTCACAGCTTTGACGGCAGTCATCCGACCGCCACGGCGTCCAGGCCGACCTTGCACCCGATTTCGAGAGTCAGATCGCTATGGAAGTCATTTTCGTCCTCATTCTCATCAGCTTAGCCGTGGCTGCAGGCTTTTTAATGGCCTATTTCTGGGCTATGCGCGCCGGTCAATACGACGACGATTACACCCCGGCAGTGCGCATGCTTTTCGACGATGAGCTGATTGAAAAAAGAGGCGAGGCGAGCAGCGATAGCGCCTCTGCGCCCGAAGGCGAGAGGGAGAAAACTGCCACAGTATCCGTAAACGAACATCCGCAACGAATATCCTGAAGGTTATGAGCCGCATTGAACAATTTCATTACGACAACCGCATTGTGCGAGCCTTTGGCATCGCATCGTTTGTCTTCGCGCTAGTCGGTATGCTGGTAGGGCTGATTCTGGCCTTTCAGCTCATTTTTCCCGACTTGAACCTGAGCCAGTACGGTATTCCGTACACGTCCTTCGGACGCCTGCGCCCACTGCACACCAATGCGGTGATTTTTGCCTTTATCGGCAATGGCATTTTTATGGGCGTCTATTACTCGCTGCAGCGCCTGCTGAAGACTCGAATGTTTAGCGACACACTGTCGTGGATCCATTTCTGGGGCTGGCAGGTGGTCATCTTGCTGGCGGCTGTGTCGCTGCCAGCGGGTCTGACGACGAGCAGTGAGTACGCTGAGTTGATCTGGCCGATTGACATCCTCATCACGCTGGTGTGGGTGGTGTTCGGTATCAACATGTTCGGCACCATCCTGAAGCGCCGCGAAAACCACCTGTACGTCGCTATCTGGTTCTATATTGCGACGTGGGTAACGGTAGCGGTGCTGCACATTGTGCGCAGCTTCGAGCTACCATATTCGCTGTTTGGCAGTTATCCGCTGTTTGTGGGGGTACAAGATGCACTGGTGCAGTGGTGGTACGGCCACAATGCCGTGGCATTTTTCCTGACGACGCCCTATTTGGGCATCATGTACTACTTCCTGCCGAAGGCGGCCAATCGCCCGGTATATTCGTATCGGCTCTCGATTATTCACTTTTGGGCGCTGATTTTCATTTATATCTGGGCCGGACCGCACCACCTGCTGTACTCGGCGATGCCGGACTGGGTGCAGTCGCTGGGTACGGTGTTTTCCGTGATGCTGATTGCGCCGTCGTGGGGTGGTATGCTCAACGGCCTGCTGACGCTGCGCGGCGCCTGGGACCGCGTGCGTCAGGATCCGGTGCTGAAGTTTTTTGTTGTGGCCGTTACGGCTTATGGTATGGCTACGTTTGAAGGTCCGATGTTATCGGTCAAGACGGTGAATGCCATCAGCCACTTTACGGACTGGACGATTGCACACGTACACGTGGGCGCGCTGGGCTGGAACGGCTTCCTGACCTTCGGCGTGCTGTACTGGCTGTGGCCGCGCATGTACAAGACGCAACTGTACTCGGTTAAGCTGGCCAACGTCCATTTCTGGATGGGTACGCTGGGTATCCTGTTCTACGCCATACCGATGTACTGGTCGGGCTGGACGCAAAGCCTGATGTGGAAAGAGTTCACGCCGTTTGGCACGCTGGCCTGGGGCAACTTCTTAGATACCGTGTTCCAGATCATGCCGATGTACGCCATTCGCGCCTTTGGCGGCACGTTGTTCTTTGTGAGCGTGTGCATTGGAGTGTACAACCTCTATAAGACGGCTGCACAGGGTTCCTTTGTGGCTAACGAAGCGGCAGAAGCACCCGCACGTCAGCCCTTAGTAGAGCCGGCCGGTCAGTACTGGCACAAATGGATTGAGGGCCGTCCGATGCAGATGTTGCTGTGGAGCACGATCCTGATTTCTATCGGCGGTATTGTTCAAATTGTTCCGATGGTCTTTGTCGAAAGCCAGGTGCCGAAGATTTCGACGGTTAAGCCTTACACGCCGTTGGAGTTGGAGGGCCGCGACATCTACATTCGCGAGGGTTGCGTAGGCTGCCATTCGCAGATGATCCGCCCCTTCCGCAGCGAAACGGAGCGCTACGGCGAATACTCCAAGTCGGGTGAATACATCTACGATCGTCCGTTCTTGTGGGGCAGCAAGCGCACGGGTCCGGACCTGCACCGCGAGGGCGGCAAGTATCCCGACCGCTGGCACTACGACCACATGATTGACCCGCGCACCATGTCGCCAGGCTCCATCATGCCGCAGTATCCGTTCCTGGCCGACAACGAATTAGACCTGAGCCAGCTGCCGGCGAAAATCGCCACTTTGCGCGCACTGGGCACACCCTATCCGAAGGGCTTTGAAAAACGCGCCATCGCCGACGCCGAAGCGCAAGCCCGGCAAATTGCCGCCAAATTGCGCTCGGAGGGCGTCAAGGAGGAGGGCTTGGAAAAGAAAGAAATCGTCGCACTCATTGCGTACTTGCAGCGCTTAGGCACCGACATCAAAGTGAAGAGCGAGGAGCAGTAACCATAAATGCCTGCCGGGTGCGGCTTGGCCGCGCCCGGCTCGGCCCATTTGTCCACATTTTTCTTCCACATTGTTGCCATGTACAAATACCTGCTTCAATCGGTCGAGGATGTCAACTGGTTTGGCATCACCGCTTTGCTGATTTTCTTCGGCGTTTTTTGCGCCGTCTTGGTCCGCGTATTTTTCACGAAGAAGAGCACGTGGGAGGCCAAAGCCCGCATTCCGCTGGAGGACTGATTTTTTTCAAAAACGATTGCTGACTTTATCATAAAATGTACATCAACATGAAACCCGTTCGCAATATCCTGCTCTTGATATTGATGGCCCTTGCCGAGCACGGCTGGAGTCAGGCTGTAGAAAGCGCCGCCGCTACGCCCGGTCAAGCGCTGTTTCCCAACATCATGACGATGGTGCTGGTGGCTACGGCAGCAATACTTTTTATTGTGGCCATGATTTACGTGGTGCGCGTGAACCAGTTTCTGTACAAGCGCGTGCTGGAATTGGAGGCTGCCAAAGCGGGCATTACTCTGCCGAAAGAGGCTGCCGAGGCAGTAGCGGCTAAGGTTCAGGAGAGTTTCTGGACGCGCATGCGCAAGAAGTACTGGGAAGACCCTGTACCCATTGAGCGCGAGGCCGAGATTATGTTCCACCACGACTTTGACGGCATTCGCGAGTTGGACAACCGCTTGCCACCGTGGTGGGTCAACCTGTTTATCATCACTGTGGTGTGGTCGGCCATTTACATGTTCTATTACCACTGGGGCGGTGGCGGCCCGTCGTCCATAGATGAGTACAACCAGGAGGTGGAGCGGGCGAAGAAAGAAATCGCTATTGCCATGGCAGGTGCGGCGAATGCCGTAGACGAGAGCAGTGTGCAAGCCCTTACCGAAAGCGCTGCTTTAGCCGAAGGTGAGCTGATTTTCAAAAACCTCTGTGCTGCCTGCCATGGCCAGCTGGGCGAAGGCGGTGTAGGTCCTAACCTCACAGACGACTACTGGCTGCACGGTGGCGGTATCAAGAACATTTTCAAAGTAGTCAAATACGGTGTGCCCGAAAAAGGCATGATCTCGTGGCAAAGCCAGCTGACGCCGTCCGACATACAAAAAGTGGCTTCCTATATTCTGACGCTGCACGGCACCAACCCGCCCAACGGCAAGGAGCCGCAAGGTGAAGTGTGGAAAGAAGAGCCTCAGGAGGCTACAAGTGAAACCGGCCCAAGCACAGGAAGTATCAACTAATGCCTGACGGCCTGGCCGGGTGGCCGATGCGTCTTCTCGGCCAGACACCAGCATTTGGTCGCCATTCTACATAAAACAGGCTTAAGCCATGACCGACACTAAAAACCTCCAGCCAGATACCCTTGCAGAGGATACGGAAAGTTTCCGCGACGCGATTGCCACAGTGGATGCGCAGGGCAAGCGGATATGGATTTACCCCAAGCAGCCGCAAGGGCGATACTACAACGCCCGAAAATGGGTAACGGCAGTTTTTGTGGCCCTCTTCTTGGTGATGCCATTCATCAAGGTGGGCGGCGAGCAGTTTCTGTTACTCAATGTATTGGAGCGCAAGTTTGTGCTCTTCGGCATGGTGTTCAGCCCGCAGGATTTTCACCTTTTTGTGCTGGTGATGCTCACCTTTTTGGTGTTCATCATCCTGTTCACGGTGGTCTATGGGCGCCTGTTCTGCGGCTGGGTATGCCCGCAGACGGTGTTCATGGAAATGATTTTCCGCCGCATCGAGTACTGGATAGAAGGGGATGCCGGCGAGCAGCGCCGTTTAGACAAGGCTCCCTGGACATCGGAAAAAATCCGAAAGAAGGCCCTCAAGCACGGCATCTTCTTCGCCATAGCGGTGGTGGTGTCCAATTACTTCCTGGCCTACATCATTGGTATAGACCAAGTGCTGCGTATCATTAGCGAGCCTATCTCCAAAAACTGGGGGGGCTTTTTGGGCATGCTGGTCTTCTCAGGGGTGTTTTACTTCGTTTTTGCGCGTTTACGCGAGCAGGTGTGCACCACCATTTGCCCTTACGGACGCCTGCAGGGGGTGCTGCTGGTCAAAGACACCATCGTCGTTGCTTACGACTATGTGCGCGGTGAGCCACGCACCAAGTTGCGCAAAAACAAAGACGCTACCCAACAAAACCCGGTGCAGCAAATTCAGACCGTCGTCAACGGCGGCACGGCGCCCGCGCGCACGGCCGGCGATTGCATTGACTGCAACCTGTGCGTAGCCGTGTGCCCTACCGGCATTGACATCCGAAACGGCACCCAGCTGGAATGCACCAACTGCACGGCCTGCATTGACGCCTGCGATCAGGTCATGGACAAAATCGGACGTCCGCGCGGCCTCATCCGCTACGACTCTATGACGGGCATCGAAACCTCGCACCGTCGCATTTTCACTCCGCGCGTTATCGGCTACACTGCCGTGCTCATCGCGCTTATCGCCTTAGACGTCGCCCTGCTGACCGGACGCGGCTTGGTGGAAGCCATCATCCTGCGCTCGCCCGGCCAAACGTATCAGGAAAAAGACGCCAACCACCTGACCAATCTCTACACCTTCACCCTCATCAACAAAGCCAACCGAGACCTGCCCGTCGAACTCCGATTAGCATCGCCCGAAGGCAACATCCAGATGGTCGGCCAGCCTGTCGGGCAATTGCTCAAAGGCCAGACATACAAGGGGGCCTTCTTTGTCGAATTGGAAAAAACGCAGCTCGAGGGCCGCAAAACACCCATTGTCATCGAAGTGTGGTCGGAAGGCAAAAAAATTGACCAGGTGAAAACCGCCTTTATGGGGCCGGGGCGGAATTAAAGCTGTCCAAGGCGGCTCCGCCTTCTCTCTGTCCAATTGTCCATTTAAAAAAGCGCAGTCCTATGAAGTTTCACTGGGGTACCGGCATTGCGTTGTTTTACAGCGCTTTTGTGCTCACGATGCTCATCATGGTTTTTCGCTCGCGCGCACATGACCCTGGGCTGGTGAGCAAGAACTACTACGAGCTCGACCTGAACTACCAGGCGCATTTGGAAAAGAAGCAAAATGCAGCAGCATTGCGCACGCCTGTTGTGGCGCGCTACGACAGCTCTAAAGGCGCTTTTGTGCTGTTGTTTCCCGCCCCGGCGGGCAAGCCTACGGGCAAGATAAAGTGTTTCCGCGCCGCCACGACGCGCGACGATCGCTGGCTCGACATCGAGACCGACGAGCAGGGCATCATGGAAATCCCGGCAGCAGACTTCGCGCCCGGGCGGTGGCATCTGGAGGCCGACTGGCAGGGAGCCGACGGCACGCCTTACTTCCATGAACTCGTCGTCGTGCGATGAGTGTACTGGTGTGGACGGCCTTTGTGTTGGGGCTGGCCGGCAGTGTCCATTGTGCCGGGATGTGTGGCCCTCTGATGCTTGCCCTGCCGTTGGCACGCGGCAGCCGGCAGGCTGATTGGCTCAGTGCCGCGGCCTATCAGCTGGGGCGTGTCGCCGTTTATGCGGTCTTAGGGCTGTTTTTCGGTTTGTTGGGCAAGGGCATCAGCGTTGCCGGCTTTCAGCAGGCGCTGGCCGTCGGGGGTGGTGCGCTCCTGGTAGCGGGTGCGCTCTTTCCGGTAGTGCTCGAGCGCGGCGCCTTGCGTTTGCCATTGCTCAGCCACCTGACGCACTGGGTGCAGCAGCGCATCGGCGCTTTGCTCCAGGTGAACTCCTTTTCGGCGACAGCAGCCTTGGGTGCGCTCAATGGCCTTTTGCCCTGCGGTCTGGTGTATGCCGCGCTGGCCGGCGCCATCAGCACGGCGGAGGGCTGGCAGGGCGCGCTGTTCATGGCCGCTTTCGGCGCAGGCACGACACCACTCCTATTCCTCCTCATGGGCAGCCGCAGCGCCCTGTCGGTCGCCTGGCGCCAACGCTTGCGGCGCTTGCAGCCTATTGCCTTGGCTGCCGTAGGGCTGTGGCTCATCTGGCGCGGGCTGCATTTGGACCTCTCCCTGTTTGAGTCTGCCGTGCCCAAGGCGCGCTTAGATTGCCATTGAGAAGCCCTTCATAAAATTAGAACTTCTGAAAAAGCATCTGCATAAGGAGGATTAAAGGGCTGGCGTTGCAGGGCAAAGAACCGCCCTTTGCCAGCAGATGCTCCGGGTAGCGGGTTGCAGGGGCGTACCTTTGCTCCAGCCTTTAACCCATTAAAAATAGGAGGCCCGCTATGTATCTGATTGGTCCAGAGCCTTTAGACCTGAACACCTTGGAAGACCTCGTCCGACATCGTCGCCCTTTGACGCTTTCAGAGGAAGGGCGGCATCGCCTTCGAGCCAGCTACGAGCATCTGAAGCGCAAATTAGCCAACAGCGACGCCCGCTATTACGGGGTCAACACGGGCTTTGGAGCGCTGTGCGATGTGCGCATTTCGGACGAAGACATTGCCCGCTTACAGATGAACCTCCTGCTTTCGCATGCGGCAGGCATGGGCAATGTCGTACCGCCCGACATCGTGCGGCTGATGCTGCTGCTCAAGGTGAAGAGCCTCAGCTACGGCCATTCGGCTGTTCGTCCGGAGGTGACGGAGCGGCTGTTGGACTTTTTCAACTGCGATATTTTGCCTGTGGTGCCCGAGCAAGGTTCGCTGGGTGCATCGGGGGACCTGGCGCCGCTGGCGCATTTGAGCTTGCCGCTGGCTGGTCTGGGTGAGGTGTGGTGGCAGGGCGTGCGCCAACCCGCCAGCGCTGTGCTGGCGCAGCAGGGTTGGGCGCCGCTTCGCTTTGAGGCTAAGGAAGCGCTGGCCCTGCTCAACGGCACGCAGTTTTCGACGGCCTACGCGGTGTGGTGTCTGCTCGAAGGCCGTCGCCTGCTGGAGTTGGCCGACCTGAATGCCGCGCTGGGCTACGAAGCGTTTATGTGCCAGCATGCGCCGTTAGACGAGCGCCTGCATCGCATCCGTCCGCATGCCGGGCAGAGGATTGTTGCCGACAACATCCGCCGCTGGTTGGAGGGCAGCCCTCTGGCTGCCATCCCTCGCGAGCACGTGCAAGACCCCTACTCTTTCCGCTGTGTGCCGCAGGTGCACGGGGCCAGCCGCGATGCGCTTCAGTACGTGGGGCAAGTCGTCCTCACGGAAATCAACAGCGTTACCGATAACCCCAACGTGTTCCCCGACAGCGATGCCATTCTCTCCGGCGGCAACTTCCACGCGCAACCCGTTGCTCTGGCCTTAGATTTCCTGGCGCTGTCGCTGGCGGAAATCGGCAGCATCGCCGAGCGCCGTATCTTCCAACTCCTGAGCGGCCAGCGCGGGCTGCCGCTCTTCTTAACAGCCCAACCGGGCCTGCACTCGGGGCTGATGATTGCCCAGTACACCGCTGCCGCCATCGCCAGCCAAAACAAAACGCTCTGCATGCCCGCCTCGGCCGATAGCATCGTCAGCAGCAACGGCCAGGAAGACCACGTCAGCATGGCCGCCAACGCTGGCGTGAAGGCCATGCAGGTTGTTCAGAACACGGAGCGGCTGCTGGCCATAGAATTTATGGTGGCCCTTCAGGCGCTCGACTTCCGGCGACCCGCACGCTCCTCGGAGCGCATCGAGGTGCTACGCACGCGCTACCGGGCCATCGTGCCGCACTTAGACGAAGACCGCATTTTGAGCACCGACATGGCCCAGACGGTGGATTTCCTGAAGACCGCGCTGTGATGTACAGCGGTGCTTGCACGGCTCAACAAGACAACTGCAACCGCGATTGTCTTGGGGCAGGGCAATACTCTGCCCGTGCTGTGGGTGTCTCGCCCTACCTTTACGGCCTCGGGCGGCGAATGCCGTTTTGGCGATATGCAGCTCTTCGGTTGGGTTTTTGCTACGGCGCTAGGCATCACGGTGGTGGCTATTCTTGCCTTTCTTCCCCTGGCAAGGCGCCTGCGTTTTTACGATGTGCCTAACGAGCGCAGCGCGCATCTGGAGCCGGCGCCGTTGGTGGGCGGGCTTGCCTTTGCCGTGGGCACACTGGCCAGCCTCCTGCTCTGGAGCGTGGAGAGCGTGCGCCTTCTGGCGCTGGTGTTGGCATCGTTGGTGCTCATCGCTGCGGTGGGCTGGTTAGACGACTGGCTGCGCCTGTCGCCCAGCCGCAAGCTGTTAGGGCAGTTGGTAGTGGCTGCTCTGCTGGTGGGTTGGGCCGGCGTGCGCATTAAGCACCTGGAAGGCATTGCCGGCATCGGCGCTTTGCCGGAGCCGGTAGCAGTAGTGGTTTCGCTCATTGGCGTGGTGGGCATTGTGAACGCTTTTAATCTTTCGGACGGCATCAACGGCCTGGCAGGCGGGTTGGGGCTGTGGACATGTGCAGCCTTTGGCGTGTGGATGTACGGAGCGGGACAGACAGATTATGCCCTTCTGGCTACGGCACTGGCTGGGGCGCTGTGTGCTTTTTTGTATTTCAATACCCTACCATCCGGGCGGGTGTTTATGGGGGATGCGGGTTCTATGTTCCTCGGAGCTGCGGCGGCGGTGCTGGCTCTGAAGTTTCTGGCTTTCAATCGGGCTTTGCCCGAGGGCCATGCCTGGCGGATGTCGGCAGGGCCTGCCCTGGCCATAGCTGTCCTGTTTGTGCCGCTTTTTGATGAGGTGCGGGTGTTTGCCGTTCGGCTGTTGCAAGGGCACTCGCCTTTGCGCGCCGACAGGAGGCATGCGCACCACTGGCTGTTGAGACGAGGTTTTTCCCATGGGCAGGCGTCGGCCCTGCTGGTGGGGTGTTGCGTAGTCGTTACACTTGCCGTGTGGAGTCTTCGAGAGGCAAACATCCACATGCTGGTACTCTCTGAAGCCGCCTTAGCACTGGCGGCATCACTACTGCTGGCGCGGCATTAGCGCGCGTTCAAGAGGCGCATCTTCTCTGCGCCCTCAAAAGAGCAGATGGAATACCTTTGTCGGTGCCTGTCGGCAACACAAGAGGAATAAAATCAGCATCACACAACGCAAACGGCCATGAGCAAACCCTACATCCGTCTTTCCGAGATACCCACCACCGCGCCCAAAGGCTTAGACAAGGACGACATCGAACACCACACGCGCAAGCTGGTCAAACGCTTGGGCGACCTACAGCAATGCCTTTACGCCGAGGGCAAGTATGCCGTCCTGGTGGTGCTACAAGGCATGGACGGCAGCGGCAAGGATGGAGCTGTGCACCGCGTATTCGATGCTTGCCGGATTACAGGCATGACGCTGACGGCATTCAAAAAGCCAACGGAAGAGGAATTTGCCCACGACTTCCTATGGCGCGTGCACAAAGTGGCGCCGCGTCGGGGCTCCATAGCCATTTTCAACCGCAGCCATTATGAAGACATTCTCGTTCAGCGCGTACACGGCTGGATTGACCACAAGCGCGTTGAGCAACGCATGCGAGCCATCAATGCCTTCGAGGAGCTGCTGGCCTTCGACAACGATACGCTTATTTTCAAATTCTACCTTCACATCTCGAAGGAAGAGCAAAAAAAGCAGCTCTTAGAGCGCGTAGAAGATCCTGAAAAGTACTGGAAGCATAACCCCAACGATTGGAAAGACCGCGAACACTGGGATGCTTTTATGGAGGCTTACGAATACGCCATCAACCACAGCACCATACCCTGGCACATCTGTCCGGTGGACGACCGCTGGTATCGAGACTATTTCATCGCCAAAACACTAGTAGAGGCGTTGGAGAAGCTCCCTATGCAGCCGCCGCGCCCTGAGGCCGACTTCTCTATCGAATACTACAGAAAGTTAAGCTGATGCCGCAGCGTTGAGCTGAACAGCAGCAGCATTTTGCGGCGGTCGGACACCCGGAAGCGCTCCTGAGCAATGCGCTGTGCAGGGGCACGCTCGATTTTGGCGAACAGCTGCGTGTAGTATTTATAGGCCACATAGACGCCCAGCCGCGCGCCCTTGGGCAGTCGGCGAATGCCCCCTAAAGCGGCGTCAAAGTCGGCCCGGATGTCGGCTTCGATACGGCGTTTAGCTTCGTTGTCGAAGCGCTGGAAGTCCACACCTGGGAAGTAAACACGCCCACGTTCGTCGTGGTCGCTGCGGATATCGCGCAGGAAATTGATCTTCTGGAAGGCAGCGCCTAAGCGTCGGGCGGGTTCCTTGAGCGCCTGATAGCGGGCGTCGTCGCCTTCACAAAAGACGCGCAGGCACATGAGGCCCACCACTTCGGCCGAGCCGTAGATGTACTCCTGGTAGCCGTCGGCGTCATAGACATTTTTATACAGGTCCATTTCCATGCTTTTTAGGAAGGCGTCAATGAGTTCGCGTTCGATGCCGTAGCGGTGCACGACTTCCTGGAACGCATGCAGCACAGGGTTGAGGCTGATGCGCTCGTCAATGGCGCGGTAGGTGTCTTCCCGGAAGCGCGCCAGAAGTGTTGCTTTGTCGCAGTGGTGGAAGGTATCCACGATTTCGTCGGCGAAGCGCACGAAGCCATAGATGCCGTAAATAGGCCCCCGAAAGCGCGGGTGGAAGAGCCGTATGCCCAACGAGAACGAGGTCGAGTAGCGGCGCGTGATGAGGCTGCTGCACGCCGAGCAAGTCGTGTTGTAAAGTTCGATGTGATTCATACGAGCGCTTTTTTGATTTCTAGTGCGGCTACCTGTCCGCTGATGAGCGAAGGGGGAACACCTGGGCCAGGCACCGTAAGTTGGCCGGCATAAAAGAGATTTTTCACTTTAGCACTGCGCATTTTAGGCTTGAGGAAAGCCGTCTGCAACAGCGTGTTGGCCAAGCCATAGGCGTTGCCCTTGAACGAGTGGTATTCGCTGACGAAGTCGGAGTAAGCGAACGAGCGGCAATATACGACGGCGTCGCGAATGGATTGGCCGGTGTGGCGTTCCAGCCGCTCCATGACGATGTCGTAGTAGCGCTGCCGGATTTCAGGCGTATCCCGCAGGCCGGGTGCTACGGGGATGAGCAGGAAGAGGTTTTCAGAGCCTGGAGGCGCCACCGAAGGGTCGGTGATGGAAGGCACGCTGGCGTAAAAGAGGGGCCGTTCGGGCCAGGTGGGTGTTTCGTAAATCTCGCGGGCGTGGCGTCCGAAGTCTTCATCGAAGAACAAATTGTGGTGCAGCAGGTTTTTCAAGCGTTTGCTGACGCCCACGTAATAGAGCAGACTGGAGGGCGCCATGGTGCGCGTTTGCCAGTAGCGTTCGTCGTACTGGCGCAGTTCGGGCGCGAGCAGCTGGCTTTCGATATGGTGGTAATCGGCGGCGCCCACGATGGCGTCGGCATGGAGGGTTTCGCCATCGGCGGTCAGGACGCCGGTGGCGCGCCCGTTGGGCACGATAATCTGGCGCACCGGGCAATTCAGGCGGAAGGTAACGCCGAGTTCCCGCGCCAGAGCAACCATGCCCTCTACGATTTTGTGCATGCCGCCCATAGGATACCAGGTGCCCAGCGCCAGGTCGGCGTAGTTCATCAGGCTGTACAGGGCAGGCGTCTTTTCGGGAGTGGCGCCAAGGAAGAGCACCGGAAATTCAAGCAGTTGGCGCAGGCGTTCGTTGCGGAAGCGCTTGCGCACGTGATGCGCCAGCGAGCTAAACATGTGCAGGCGCACTAAGCTGGTCAGGATGCGCACATCGGCAAACTCCCAGATGTTGTGGCTGGGCTTATGGACAAATTCGCTCATGCCGACACGGTACTTGTAAGCGGCCTCCTTCAAGAACTCGCGCAACTGCTGGGCGCTGCCAGGCTCTATTTGCTCGAAGAGGGCTTCCAACTGCTCCATGCGCGCCGGCACATCCATGCGGTCGTTGGGGCCGAAGTAAATGGTATAAGAAGGGTCGAGCCGCACCAACTCGTAGTAGTCCGATACTTTTTTACCGAAATGGCCAAAAAACTGCTCAAAGACATCGGGCATCCAGTACCACGACGGGCCCATGTCGAAGATGAACCCCTGCGCTTCAAACTGGCGTGCACGCCCGCCCGGGGTCTCGTTTTTTTCGACAACAGTTACATCGTAACCCTCCGCAGCCAGATGGCATGCTGCCGATAGCCCGGCAAAGCCCGCTCCGATGACGACGACCTTTTTTTTCATAACGTGGGTTTTAGCCTGCAATACACACGGATTAACCCCCTGCGCAGGTGTTTTGTTCAGACATTAGAGCCGCTGCGCCATAAAAAGTTAGAAAAAGAGAAGTGCGATTCGGGCCAAATGCCTCAAAACGGCCATTTTCCCTGGGTCTTGAGTACCTTTTCTACAAGGTCGCGCACGCAGCCGGCGCCGCCCGTCAGGGGCGAAATGTAGTCGGCTATGGCGCGCACTTCCGGCACGGCATCGGCGGGGCAGGCGGCTAAGCCTACCTTGCGCATCACCTCTAAGTCGAGCACGTCGTCGCCCATGTAGCAGACATCGGCGGGCTTGAGCTGGCAAATTTGCAGGAACTGCTCGAAGACGGGCAGCTTGTTGGAAATGCCCGAGTAGATGTGCTCAATGCCCAGCAGGCTGAGCCGTTTAGTAACTCCCAGCGAGCGGCCGCCGGTAATGACGCAAAAGGAAAAGCCGCTCTCGATGGCGAAGCGGATGCCCATACCGTCGCGGATATTCATCACGCGGAGTTGCTCGCCGCTCTCCGTCAGGTGCACGCGGTTGTCGGTCAGCACGCCGTCCACGTCGAGCGCGAAGGCGCGTACGGCGCGAAATTTATCGAACAGATGGGCCAGTTCGATAGCGGCATTGGCAGTGGTGGGCTGCAGTGCCGGTTCCGTAAACGTTACAAGTTGTTGTCCCTCCATTCATATACCCATTTAGCCTGGATTTGCTCCAGATGACTTTCGTTGCATTCTTCGCGTTTACCTACAAAATTGGGAATTTCCAGGATCCACTCCAGCAGGTCGGTGAAGCGGATGCGGTAGATTTTGCTTTCGTCGAAGTCATCGCCAAAGCGTTCGTAGAGTTTCATGGCGATGTCTTCGTGGTCGTCCCAGGTGATAGGCAGGTTATCAATTTCATCGAAAGGCATAATCGTGTGAACGTGTTGGGTTTAGCGGATGATGTTATGGTATTGGTTTCCGAAAACGACGTCTTTGATGTTGTCAGAGGCCAGGAAGTCGTGCGGGAAGCCCAGTTCGATGGCGCTGACGTTGTCTAAGGCGTTCAGGGCCTCGGAGGGCAGCTGGAAGTGGAGGCATTC
The DNA here is from genome assembly GCA_937980645.1 of uncultured Saprospiraceae bacterium. Classification (GTDB taxonomy): domain Bacteria; phylum Bacteroidota; class Bacteroidia; order Chitinophagales; family Saprospiraceae; genus M3007. The sequence goes on from CALJPQ010000011.1 coordinate 158,707, forward strand.
GAGCGATTGGCGCAGTTGTTCGGCGTTGCGCGCGCCAATGATGGGGATGATGTTGAGGCTTGGGTCGCGTTGGCGCGTCCAGTTGATGGCTACCTGGGTGGGCGATACGCCGAGTTGTTCGGCTACACGCACGACTTCGGCGGCGATGCGGTTGGCACGTTCGCTTCGGCGGGTGCTGGTTTCAGAAACGCGGCCGCTGTCGCCTCGGAGGTATTTACCCGTAAGGGCGCCGCCGCCGATGACGCCCCAAGGTGTGATGGCCATGCCGAAGTGGCGGGCCATAGGCAGCAGGTCGCGCTCGGGGGCGCGCTGGAGCAGCGAGTATTCGATTTGCAGGCCTACGTAGGCCGTCCAGCCGCGCAGTTCGGCTAAGGTATTAGCATGGCTGACCACCCAGGCGGGCGTGTCGGAGATGCCGATATAGTGCACTTTACCACTGCGCACTAAGTCGTCTAATCCGCGCATGACCTCTTCAGTGGGCGTGATGCCGTCCCAGGCATGTACCCACAAGACATCCACGAATTCGGTGTTGAGACGGCGCAGGCTTTCCTCCACCGAGCGCATCATGTTTTTGCGGTGATTGCCGCAGAAGTTGGGGTCGCCCGGGCGGTCGCGCAGGGTGTACTTGGTGGCCACGACGAAGTGATGGCGGTCGCTGCGGATGAATTCGCCCAGCCAGCGCTCGCTGGTGCCTTCAGTGTAGCGGTTAGCGGTATCTAAGAAATTGCCGCCAGCTTCGGCATACGTGTCGAACATGCGCTTGCTTTCTTCATAATCAGCGCCCCAGCCCCATTCGGTGCCAAAGGTCATGACGCCAAAGCACAGCTCCGAAACGCGCAGGCCGGATTTTCCGAAAAGTCGATATTTCATAAAAAACAAGGATGGAGTGTGAGCAGGATAATGCTTTGCAGATGAATAGGTCAGAAATGCTGTACTGACGCGCAGTCCCTTGTAGTCAGGCGCTCATAACACGCCAGGGCGTTGCGGGTTTGCGCAGCAAATGTAGTTTTCCAAAAAAACAGCGCCTGCGCGGGCCGCACAAATATGGGCGGGCGCAGGCGCTGTAGCGAAGCCACACCGGTTTACTGCTTAATGAAGCGTGTGGTCCAGTGGTGCTGGTCTTTTTCAAAATGCAGAAAGTACGTTCCGGGGGCTAGGGTCTGAACGGGCAGTGTTACTTCGCCAAAAGGCCGGAACAGGACCGTCAGCAGGCGACCATTGGCGGCCAGGAGGCGTATCTGGTCAAATGTCTCGGTCAGCTGTAGGCGCAGCACATCCGTAGCTGGGTTGGGCATGATGCGTACCCAGGAGCTGAAATCGACTTCGCGGCTGCTTACCAGCGTGCTGACGTCCGGGATGTAGCGCGGCAAGATCTGGTACCCGGATACATAGGGCGTATCGGGGTCGAATTGGGAGCCAATGCCGGTGAGGTCAAAAGGCACAGGTGGCGGGGCCTGGTTGTACAGGTCCACGTCGTTGTCAATGCGCACTAAGACGGTGTCGTTAGGGTGATCGTCGGAGACCATAAAGACGTTGAAGCCCGGGCCGACACCGGGCGACCACTGGTTGATGTCCACATAGCGCAGCTTCCGAATGCGGATGAGTTTGTTTTCGGTGTTTTCGCTGGGTTTAATCACTTCGATGGGCTGCAGTAATGGGTTGTTGATGGAAAGCCGGATGATGGTATCCGGGAAAATTTGCAGTAGTCCATTAAACTGGCCGATAGCGCCGCGGACGGCGATGCGGTCGCCTTCTTTGACGGTGTATCCGAAATTGCGCGTGGCACTAAAGACGGTGATGCCGTCGTGGTCGTCATCAATCATGGCGAACTGCAGGCCGGTGGTCCCGCGCAGGTTGACACCATAGACGGTAGCCGTCAGCTGGCAATAGACGCCGATAGAGTCGGCGATGCCGCTAGCATTGACCTTGTTGATTTGCTTAATGGCGTAGGGCGGGTAGCAGCGCACTGTGATGCGCACTTTGGCTTGGGCGCAATCATTACCCTGACAGACGCGGTAGGTCAGGCTATCGGGGCCGCAATATCCAGTATTAGAGGTGTAGGTCAGGGTTCCGTTCGGATTGACTACAGCCGATCCGTTAGGTGGCGATGCCACAATCGTTACGGTGAAGCCGCCTTGCCCCGGCAGGATGTCGTTTTGCAGGATGTTAATCACGGTGGGTTCGCCGGAAGACGCTACGGCGGTATCGTCGTTGGCTGCCACGCCAGTGGGGCATTGCGAGGGTGCACCCGGATTGGCGAAGATGGTGCGGCCGTTGATGACAACGCCCGTGGAGGTAGTAGCCGCTCTCCAGCTAGAAGGCAGACTGGGGTTTGAATTTGGGTCACATAAGACGAGTGAGGCGCCATTTCCCGCCGCTTCCGTGGGCCAGGGCGCCATATTACTGTATTGCACACGACAGATCGTGTCGGCTGCCGGGTTGAGCAAAAGAAGGAGCTCACCGGTGTTGCTCAGAGCACTATTGGGGCCCCACTGCAGCGACGTAACGCCCAGCTGATTGAAGAGCGCTGTGGCGTTGACGGACGTAACGATGTACTGTCCCGGGTTGAGCACAACATTGGGAAACGTGAAGTTGACGCCGTAGAGATACCAACCCTCCAGATTGACGGGCGAGGAGCTGTTGTTGTAAAATTCCAGGAACTCCAACGAGTCCACGCCGGCTTCGGGCGGGTTGTACATGATCTCGGTCAGGACGATCTGGGCATGGGCTGCCCACGACAAACACCAGGCGCTCAGCAGGGTGAGGATGTGTTTTTTCATGTCTTGGGAAAGATTTAGTGAATGTTATTAAACGCGGCTCAAAAGTAGGCAAAACCCTATTCAGGTTACAAATGCCCGGGTGAATACCGCTGATTGTATCGGCGCTGAGCCAAATGGCTCTGAAATTTAATTTGGCAAACCCGCCTTCTTTCGTCGTCATTTGGAATATTTGAAGAAGACGGGCACTCCAGGCGCACAATTAAACTTAATCGCAATTTAACATGCCTGCCATATTTTCGCCCTCAGTTTTCAACAACTGTTCACAAAACTTTTTCATCGTATGAACTTCGCTACACTCACCTATTCAATGGTTGTGCGAATGCGTAAGGGCCTGGCACTGGCAGCGTTGTTGCTGGGTGGTCTGACGGCTTTTGCACAAGTAACTACTTCTACCATTACGGGTACGGTTACGGATACCCGTGGAGAAGCACTTATTGGGGTTACGGTAGTGGCTACGCACGTACCTTCTGGCACGCGCTATGGTACAACTACGAATGCCTCTGGTCGTTACACACTTCCAGCAGTGCGTGTTGGTGGCCCATTTTCGGTCACTGCTACGTATACCGGCTTTGAGCCTGAGACGAAGGAGAACATTTACACCAATTTAGGTGTGGCTTCCAATGTGAACTTTCAGCTGAAAGACGCTGGCGTTACGCTGGAGGAGGTAACGGTTCGCGCAGAGCGTGCTGACCTGTTCTCTTCACAGCGCACGGGCGCTGCTTCGACGTTTTCGGAGCGCGTGGTTACGTCGGTGCCGGCGATTGGCAGCCGCGCCATCAGCTCGGTAACGAAGTACAACCCTAACGGCGATGGTCGTTCGTTTGGCGCTCAGGATGCGCGTCTGAACAATTTCACTATTGACGGTTCGGTATTTAACAACGGTTTTGGTCTGGGCAGCGAAGCGCAGGCGGGTGGTCGTACGGGTTCGACGGCCATCTCGCTCGATGCCATTGAAGAAGTTCAGGTCAACGTAGCGCCCTACGACGTGCGTCAGACGGGCTTTGTGGGTGCAGGCATCAACGCCGTTACGCGCTCGGGCACCAATGACTTTCAGGGCTCCGTGTATGGCTTCCGCCGTACGGCTAACATGTACGGCAACAAGGCGCGCGATGTAAATGTCGTTTCGACGCAGTTTTCGGAGAACATTTATGGCGCTCGCATTGGTGGACCGATCATTAAAAACAAAGTCTTCTTCTTCCTCAGCGGCGAGGTCGTGGGCAAATCGGAACCGGCTACGCCATGGGTAGCTAACGGCAGCACCAACCCCGGCCAGGTAACGCGTGTTTTGAAAAATGACCTTGATTCGGTGAGCTTAGTGCTCTTCAATCGCTTTGGCTACGTAACAGGGCCCTACGAGGCCTACAATAACCTCACCGACTCGCGCAAGTTCCTGGCTCGCTTAGACTTCAACCTCAGCGACCGCCACAAACTGATGCTGCGCTACACGCACCACGACTCGGATGCCGAAATCAACATCAGCAACAGCGCCTCGCTGGGCTTTGGCAGTCGTACCACGAACATCAACTCGATGTCGTACAAGAACTCGGGCTATATCATCCAGGACAACACCCGCTCGATTGTTGCCGAGTTGAACTCGATGTTCGGAGACCGCATGTCGAACCTCTTTAGCATCGGTTATGATTATCAAAACGAAGACCGCGCCTACATCGGTGAGATTTTCCCCACGGTAGATATTCTGAGAGACAACCAAACGTACATTTCGGCAGGCTTCGACCCTTTCACGCCGAAGAACCAGTTGAACTACGGTACCTTCCACGTTACGAACAATCTCTCGATCTATGCCGGTAAGCACGCCTTCACCGTAGGTGCCAACTACGAGCGCTTCAAGTCGAACAACCTCTTCTTCCCAGGCTCGCACGGGGTGTATATCTTCAACTCCTTGCAGGACTTCTATGGCGCTGTGCGCGGCGACAGCGTGCCATTGCGTCGCTTCCAGTTCCGCTACTCGGCGTTGCCGGGTGGTGCCGACCCGCTCCAGGTGCTCGAGGCCAACAAGATTGACCTGTACGCTCAAGACCAGATTTCCCTTGGCAACCTCACCCTGACGGCGGGCATACGCGGCAGCTACATTGCGCTGAGCAGTCCACAAGCCCTGACCAACGAAGTTATTAAAGACTCCACCTTCTTCGACTTAAACGGCAACCCGCTCCAGGTGAATACGGGCCAGCTGCCCAAGCCTCAGTTCCTCTGGGAGCCGCGCTTAGGCTTCAACTACGACGTAGCCGGCCGCAAGACGACGCAAATCCGCGGTGGTGTGGGCATCTTCACCGGCCGCCCGCCCTACGTATGGTTGTCGAACCAGATTGGCAACAACGGTATCCTGACGGGCTTCATTGACGTATCGAATACTAATACGCGTGCCTACCCTCTTCTCCCTACGGAGGAGGTCATCCGCCGCTTTACGCCGGAAACGCCAACCCTGCCCAGTACTTTTGAGATTGCTTACACGGACGAGAACTATCGCTTCCCGCAGGTGCTCAAGGCCAACTTCGCCGTTGACCAGAAACTGCCGCTCAACTTAGTAGCCACGGCAGAGCTTATCTACACGAAGAACATCAACGCCGTTCTGTACTACAACGCCAACTCGAGACCTGCCATCGGCAACTTCGCCGGCCCTGACCAGCGCCCACGCTATCCCGGTCCGGTAGGCGGTACTGCGCAATTCCCTGCCGCTACGCGGGTAGCGAGTAATGTATCGAGCTTAGCCGTACTGACGACAACCAACGAGGGCGACTACATTGGTGCTACCTTCAAGCTGGAATATCCGGAACGCAAAGGCCTCTACGGCATGTTTGCTTACACGTACAGCCGCGCCCGCGACCTGATGAGCGCCGGCTCCATCGCTATTGGCTCCTGGACGAGCGCCCGCTCCGTGAATGGTAACAACCGCTTAGATCTGTCTTTTGCCGACCGCGATGTACCCCACCGCCTTATCGGCCTGCTCAGCTACCGCGCCAACTTTGGTGAGAAGCGCGGCGGCTCCACACAGTTCACCATCGGCTATGAGGGCATCCAGACCAACCGCTTTTCCTACACCTACGCCGGCGATATGAACGGCGATGGCGTTGTGGGTAACGACCTGCTCTTCGTGCCGGAAAAAGCCTCTGACCTGCGCTTCGAGCAGTTTACGAGCAACAACGTAACCTACACGCCCGAGCAGCAGGCGGCCTTCTTTGAGGAATATATCAATAACGACAAGTATCTGAGCAGCCGCCGCGGCCAGTACACCGAGCGCAACGGCGGCCTGCGCCCGATGCTGCACCGCTTCGACCTGGCCGTTTCGCGCGACTTCTTCATCACCGTCGGCGGCAAGCGCAACGCGCTGCAGTTCCGCGTGGACATCTTCAACGTGGGCAACCTGCTCAACTCCAACTGGGGTGTTGGCCAGCGCCTAGTAGCAAACGTGCCGCTCGTCAGCCGCAGCGCAGGCCAGGACGGTGTGCCGGTTTACCGCGTTGCCAGCCAGCTGCTCAACCCCACCACACGCCGCACCACTGACTGGAGCGCCACTATCAACGACGTGTGGAACCTCCAGGTGGGCATCCGCTACACGTTCAACTAAAAACAAGTCAGGGCCGCCCCTCTCGGCGCCCCGTACTTTTTCGCGCCACGCTGCTCCGGCATTTGGCCGGAGCAGCGTTTTTTTGTGCAGCAGCGCACCCTGCTGCGCATCCAAAACTATGTACCGCATCCTCATCATCGAAGATGACCCGCGCATGTCTGCCCTGCTCCGGCGTGGGCTGGGGGAGGAAATCTTCTCCGTAGCACAGGCATACGATGGCCTCGCAGGCAAGGAAATGGCCTTGCAGGAAGACTTTGCCCAGCTTATCGTGGACGTCATGCTGCCCACCCTCGACGGGCTGGGCCTCCGCCGGCAAATCCGAAAGGCCCGCTTCCACCTGCCCATTCTAAGGTCGGCAAGATATCAGGCGGCACCAATGAAAAGAGTAGTAGATTAAGAGGCTAATCCGATAAGCACTCGAAAGTCCCAGTTTATCTCAAAAAAGCTGAAAACTTACTCAAAGCGTAGGGGTTAGCATTTGTTATCGCAGAAATTACCAATAACTCGGGGGGGAGATCTTTACCCTTTCTCGATGCTACTCAATGAGAAAAATGCCTGGCTCGCGGAAGAAAATATAAAAATACAGTTCAGTTATCAGCAATTCATTCTCGGATATGGGGTAAGCTTTTTGCAGATGTGGATTGTTAGCAGGAGCGAGTACCCGGTCCACTCATTTTACGCTAACAGACATGAAGAGCGCAGAAGTCCTGACAAAGCCCATCGGCCCGCTGACGGCGGAAGAAGTGGTCGAGCTGGTACCCACCCTGAAGCAAATGCCGGTAGTGGAGGTGGGCGAGCTGCTCATGCGGCTGGACGACCTGGAACTGCCCGGCATTTTAGACCTCTTCGAGCCGGAGCAGCAAGGCTTTATCGTGGCGGAGTTTCCCATCGAGCGCCAGCTGCTGCTCTTGCAATCGCTGAGCAAGAAGCGTTTTGCACTCATTTTTGAGCAGATGCCTTCGGATAGCCGCGCCGACCTTTTTCAGCACCTGACACAACAAGAGCAGGCGGCTCTTCTGCCTTACCTGTCAAAGGCGGTGCGCGAGGATGTGATTGCTCTGAGCGCCTACCCCCCCGATACGGCGGGCGGTATCATGAGCACGGACTTTGCTACCGTGCAGGAAAGCATGACCTGCACTGAAGCCATTACCAAGGTGCGCCAGGACTCGCCCTCGAAGCGGACGATTTACTACGTTTACGTAACCGACAGCAACCAGGTGATGCAGGGGTTCGTCACGCTTAAAGATCTCATCATCAACGACCCGCAGACACTTGTCAGCCAGGCTATGCACCGGCAATTTGCCTTCGCCTACGTGGACGAAGACCGCGAAGAAGTAGCACGCAAGATTGAAAAGTACGACCTGGTGGCCCTACCCATTCTCAACCGCAACGACCAGCTGGTGGGTATCGTTACGCATGACGAGGCCCTCGACGTCATGCGCGCCGAATACACCGAAGACATGGAGAAATTCATGGGCATCACCCAGGCGGCTGCCGAGTTTGACTACCTGAACACCAGCGCCTGGCAACACTTCAAAAAACGCTCTTTCTGGGTGGTGTCGCTGGCGGCGTTAGGCATCATCTCGGGCATTATCATTCACAGCTACGAAAATGCTCTGACACAGTTGCTCATCCTGGCGCTGTATATGCCTATGGTGGCCGATACCGGTGGTAACACGGGTAGCCAGGCCGCCACGGTGGTCATTCGCGCCATGGCGCTGGGCCAGATCAGCGTGCGCAACTGGCTGACGGTGGTGTGGAAAGAGGCTCAGGTCGCCCTCCTGCTGGCGCTGGTGCTGGGGCTGTTGGCCTATGGCAAAGTACTCTTCCTGAGCTGGGAAACGGAAATACCGGCTACGTACAGCCTGAGCAAAATTGCTTTCGTCATTGCCTTGGCTCTATCCCTGCAAGTCATCTCGGCTACCCTCATCGGTGCGCTATTACCACTGGTTGCGCGCCGTTTGGGCGGCGACCCGGCCGTAGTGGCCAGCCCGGCCATTACCACGATTGTGGACGTAACGGGCCTGCTCATCTACTTCAGCGTAGCCTCCGCATTCTTTCATCTCTAAATAGTGCCTTTTGCCATGAAAAAAGTCCTTCTCCTCGCCTGGGGGAGCGTCCTCCCCTTGTGCATTCAAGCACAAAATGCCGACAGCACTGCCATGCGCGCGCTCCCTTTCCACATTGACCCTTCGAAGCGAATGCCTGAAGAAGAGATTGCTGAAAAGAAGGAGGGGGTCTTCGTTACCGGCGTGCCGCGCTTCGAGTTTGACCCTATTCGCGGCTTTGGCGTTGGAGGCAATGTCAACCTGTTCATCAACAACAAAAGGGACGACCCTTTCTTTGAGTACACGCCCTACCGCCACCGGCTGAATGCCGAGTTTTTCATCTTTCAAAACGGTCGTTTCCGCTATGCGCTCAACTACGATGCACCCTATATCTTTAATTCCAAATGGCGCTTGAGAGCAGACTTAGTGCATTGGGAAGACCCTCAGGCCCAGTACTGGGGCATCGGGCGCTCGATGAACCGCCCACTGCGCTTTCGCGACAAACGCACCGGCGTAGAGCGCGACTTCGCCAAACTGGCCGACTACGAAGAAAATCTCGCCCTGGCGGAACAAGGCTCCGACGGCCAACACTACACGGACTTCCACTACAACCACATGGAGCAGCGCGAGCGGTTGTACAACATCCTGGGCGAACGCACTTTCTTGGGCGGGCGCCTGCGCTTGATGTTCGGGTATGAGGCGCTGTTCACCTCGTTTTCCTCTTACAACGGGCGCCCGGCCGAGCAGGCGTTCACCCTCGAAGGGCAGGCCGTGGAGGCCATCAACAACCCCACGCTGGTGGACAAGCAACGGGCCGACGGCACCTGGCAGCGCTTCAACCTGTCGGGCTTCACCAACAGCGAAGACTACAAGTTCACCAGCATGCTGGCCAGCGCACTCATTTACGACACGCGCGACTTCGAGCCTGACCCCTCGCGCGGCGTGTTCCTACAGTACTCCCATGAGTATTCGGCCCCCTGGTTTGGCTCCGATTTTCATTTCCACAAATTCATGGTGCAGGCGCAGTACATCCACACTTTGGCTCAATGGCGCGACAGGCGCAGCCGCCTGACCTTTGCCGGCATGGCTGCCGTGGGGCACATCTTCGGCTCTAACATTAACTTCATCGAGATGTGGGACCTTTCCAGCCAGGCCGAAGCGGGTGGCATCCTCGTGTTGGGCGGAGCACGCTCATTGCGCGGCTACCGCGAGGCGCGCTTCCTGGCGCCCACCATTGCCTTGGTGAACTTAGAGCTGCGCGCCCGCTTTTACGACTTTCGCGTTTTGCGTCAGCACATCTCGTTGAGCCTCATGCCTTTTTACGACTTTGGCAGCGTCTGGGATAACCCCCGCGACATGAACTTCCGCCAGTGGCGCGGTGCTCCGGGCGTGGGCGCGCGCATCGGCTGGAACCTGTCCACCGTTCTGCGCTTAGACTATGGCCACAGCCGCGAAGGCGGGCAGTTCTTCTTCGGCTTTGGGCACATTTTCTAAAAGAAATGGCCCCTATTCGGAGCCTGTACACCCCCCACAGGTGCCTTTGTTGGTCAGGCAGAGGTTTTAGGCGTTTGGTGCGTCGGCAAGGCTCCATTCACCACAAGGGCTGCACAAATGAAGAAAAGCGAGCCAATTTTATCGGTTTCTACGAAATCGTTCATCAGCATGAGCAAGCCAGCGACGGTGAAGCTGAGCAGCGCGGCCATGACGATATAGCGCTGGCCGGCGTCGCGCAGGCGGTGGTAGGCGTGCTGGCCCCACAGGAGGACGAGTACAAAAAAGAGCAGAAAGAACGCCAGGCCGGGCAGCCCTTGCTCTACGGCCACCATGAGGTAGTAGTTATGGATCCCGGAGCGCTCGGGGTTGTGGCTGACGTAGGTACGGAAGCGGTTGACCGTGTAACTCTGATAGTTGAAATAGAACGTACCCGGCCCAAAGCCTAATAGGGGGCGCTCTTGAATCATGTAAGCGGCAGCCACCCACCGATAGACGCGCTCCATGACCGAGATGTCTTCTAGGCGGGTGGTCGCCTCCAGTAGGTTGTCGAAGCGCTTATGCGTTACGGTGCGTTCGTAGTTGGGGGCAAAAAGTAGCCAATTGTCTCGATAGGTAACTAAGGCGATAAGGACCGTCAGGCTGATGGCCGCGGTGAATAGGGCCACCTGTACTAACCGCAGACGTACTAATGCGTACAGCCCGACTGCTGCTACCAGGGCCACATAGGCGGCGCGCGTGTAGGCGAAGTTGATGCCCACCAACAATAGAAGCAGGCCCATTGCCAGAATCCACCATGGACGCGAATAGCGCCGATAGCGCTGCAAGCCCAACCAGACAAACGGTAGGAAAACGGCCTGAATGCAGGCGTAGGCCACGTGATTGCGGTAAAATGGCCCCATCACGTAATTGACTTCCTCAAACGAGAATCTTTTGCCGGCGTGGCGCGTCAGGATGACAACCACCGTGAGCGCCAGCGGCACGAAAAACCACCACATCAGCTGGCGAACGTCGTGCTCTTTTTGAAAAATATGGCCGGCCAGGAAGAAAAAGACAATAACATACCAGCCTTTAGCCAGCCAGTATTTGAGCGACACCACCGGGTAAGTGGTGGTCAGGCAGGTAAGCGTCATCCAGGCCAGATGCGCCAACAGTGCCAGGGTAATGGGATGTAACAGGAAGCGGCGATCTACCGTGCGCCAATGGCGTGCCAGCCATACGACGGCTACCAGCGTCAGCATCCACATGAGCGGCTCCGATGGCAGGTCAGTGCCCAATCCACCGGGCAGATCTATTTCCGTAGAGATGGGAATAGCCGCCAGCATCAGGTAGTACAGTCGGCGAAAATCTGTGATTGCCAGCCAGGCCAGGAGTAATACTGCAGGCGCTGCCAATAACCACCATACCTCCAACAGGGCTGCAGCGGCGGCGCTGGCCAACGATGCTGCCCCCGTGGCCCATACGAACCAATGATGCGGGTGAGCCGCTAACGGCGAGCGCGGGTGAGCAGAAGCCTTCATCGGTTAAACGTCTGCCAGTACCTCCTGCCAGCGCACATCGCGATAAGCATCCGCTACCAACGCGGCCAATACCGTAAAAAAGAAAGCACCCAGCACGCTGGCCAACACAATCAGGCTGCGCTTGGGGCGGCTTTTGACCGGCGGTGGTTCGGCTGCCTCAACGACCAGCAAAGCCGGAATATCGGTCGAATAGGTGGACAGTATCTGGTTGTAGCGCTCGATGTCGTAGGTCAGCTGCTTACGCGCCTGGTAGTGCATGTCCTGCAGCGTTGCAATGCGCGGAACGGCTTCGTTGAGGCGGTCCACCGTTAGCACTTCGGTGTTGCCTTCGCGAGAGCGCAGCTGTTGGCGCTGCTGCTCGAAGGCCCTGAGGTTGGCGCGGATATAGGCGAGAGTATCGCGCGGCACACTGGGGTCTTTTTCCAGCACTTCGAGCCGGGCGCGGTAGCGAATGACTTCGATTTCTGCCGCCGAAAGTTGTCCGGCTATCTGGGCGCTTTGCGTACCTACGTCGTAGATACCATAATACTCCTGGATGCGGCGCAGGCTATCGGCTAAGCGCTCCAGTTCCTCTTGTTTGCGCTTCATGTTGTTTTCGTAAGCGGCCAACAGCTGGCGCTGGCTTTCCTTGCTGAGGCGCTGGCCGATTTCATTGATCTTATCGCGCGCGGCATTCGCCATTTCGGCGGCTAAGTGCGGGTCTTTATCCTCGACGGTGAGCTCTAAAGCGTCGTTTTTGTTTTTCTGCACCTGGTAATGCTTTCGCAAGCGTTTGCGCACCTTATATTCGCCATTGCGGGATGCAGAGTCAATGCCGTAGTGTTCATAGAGCCGAAAATGTCTGATCATGAAGTCTTCTACCTCACGGCTGCGCGCAATTTCGGCTAAGCGGTCTAAGTCGTGGTCAGATCCGAAGTAGTCGGTTACCTGGCCGGTGTATCCAAAGAGTAGTTCAGGGTTGGCTAAGCGCGGGCTGGTGGGATAGAAGACGGTCTTGGCCTCGTAGTAATTGTCCAACAATAGCGAGACTCCTATGCTGACAAGGAGAGCAGCCAGACAGATGTTTCGGATGATTTTGCGCCAGCGGTATAGCGTCCGGACGACCTCTATCAGGCTATCGCGTTGTTCCATAGCGTTGTAAGCGTGTGTGTCTGAATGAGTATCGGGCAAAGATAGGCAGCCCTTCCGGCATGGCTGCCCCCGAAGTGGGCATCTATCGGAACGGAGCGCCTGACGCCAGAACGCGCGGGGGCGTCAGGATGCTGCTATGCCTGCCATGTATCGAGCAAACGGGCGGCTTCTACCGAGCCCATCTGAGCGGCAGCGCGCAGGTCAAGCGTATATTCGGGGCGGCCTATCTGGTGCTTAGCAATGGCGCGATGCAGCAGGCACTCCATGCGGGAGCGCTGATCTTCGCCCGAGGGCATCGAGAGGGCGCGGTCAAAGGCCTCAATGGCGCCGGAGGGGTCGTTCAGGCCCAGCAAGGCTTTGCCCAGCAAATAGGATGCGCGCGGAAGGCGGTAAAAATTGGGGTCTGACTCGCTGAAGTTGCGCTTCAGGAACAGGTTCAACTCCTTGCAGGCCTCGGCGTACTTTTTCAAATGCACTAAGCATTCGGCCTTGCGCAGCCGGGCCAGCCAGTGAATGGGCTGAAGGGCTAGGGAGTTCTGGGTCGTCAGGCTGAAGTCCTCCGCTGCACCGGCCCAGTCGTTTTTGCGCATGCGCAGCTTGCCCCGCCCGTAGTAAGCATCAGGGTGGTGGGGATTGAACGAAATGCTGCGCTCAAAATCGTGCTGCGCATCGTCGTAATTGCCCAACTTATAGTTCACATAGCCGCGGCGCTCATAGGCTAAGGCGTGCTTTTCATACTTCTCTATCGCGCGGCTGAGGGCCTGAGCCGCTTCCATTTCTTTGCCCGACACACCAATCAGCTGTCGCCCGCGCAGATATTCTTGCACGGCAACCTTGTCGGAGACTGGCTCGATGAAGGTCTGCTCCTGCACTCCATCGTCGCCTACGCACCAGGCCGCTATGTAGCCCACCGTGGCATACTGCGCCAACTCGCGGAACAGCTCCACCGTCATACGCCAGGACTTCTCCGGTCCAACTAGCTTTTGCTGGGGAACCACCAGAGAAAAGGTCTCTGCCTTCAGCACATCCTCCATTTTGAACAGGAGGTTGGTCTTGAAATAATTCTCCATGCGCCCCTGCCAGTGGAGCTGCACTTTCTCAAAGGTGCGTTCGTTGCCAAAATCCAGACGCCCTTTGAAAATAAGCCGAAGAGATGCCTGCTGCGTATTCATAATTGCCTGCTGTTTTCCCACAAGGGTGCGCACCGCCCAATGATGAAGAGGCGGCCACTCATTTCATCTGGTGGGCGCGCAGCGGTCGCCCATCCGTTGATGGAAAACGCCGCGAGATGATATTGGGGCTACTCCAGACTACTTTCCTGTATCGCCCGAGGAGGGGGGGATTAAGCATCTTCCGCCCTGAAAAGGCAGAGTTCGGGCATGCTTTTAGAATGGGCTACAAATGTCCGATAAATTACACATCCGACCAAGCCGCGGTTAATTTTTTTTTAAAAAAATTTCGGTGGATGGGCCTTCCGTCCAAACAGAACCACTTTTAGATGACGAAAAATGGGCTTATTTCCAAATAAAAAAAAGGCGACTATAATTTTGTGGAAATAGTGTTGGCGAGTTTTGGCCGCCACTCGATATTCGCCCCGTTTTCCGTCATGTTATTCAAATCCGACCATGGGCAAAAGGCTTTTTGAGTATCTCTACGAGCAGTTGGAGCAGCACCCCTTAGAACGCGCTTTTGGACACAAGTGCAACGGCGAATGGCGCTACTACTCTACGGCCGAGATGGTACGGATGGTCAATGAGGCCAGCCGCGGGCTATTGGAGTTGGGCCTCAAGCCCGGCGATAAAGTGGCCACAGTGGTGTACCAGACGTCGCCGGCCTGGGTCGTGCTGGAGTTTGCGCTGTTGCAGACAGGCATTTTGAACGTGCCCATGTACCCGACCATTAGTGCGCGCGAGTATGAGTACATCCTGCGCGAGTCCGAAAGCCAGTACTGCTTTGTGGGCGATGGCGATCTGTACGACAAAGTGCATGCCGCTCAGCAGCGGTTAGGCGGCAGCCTGAAAGAAATTTTTGCCTTTGCCGATGTGCATCCGAGCGCCCGTAGTTGGCAGGCGCTGCTGCTACTGGGGCGTCAGGCGCCGCATCGCCAGGAGGAGGTCGAACGCATCAAAGCCAGCATCCGTCCCGACGACGTCATGACGCTGGTCTACACCTCCGGCACCACAGGTAACCCCAAGGGCGTCATGCTCACGCACGCCAATGTGGTGTTCAATATCGAGAGCATCCGACGCCTACTGCCCTTCCAGCCGGGCGACCGCGTGCTCAGCTTCCTGCCCGTCAGCCACATCTTCGAGCGCGCCGCCGTCTATGCCTATACTGCCATGTGCGGCAGCGTAACCTTCACAGGTACCGACAACCTCGGCGGCGAACAGGGTGACCTTCGCGCCGTACGGCCCCACTTCTTCACCACCGTGCCGCGCCTGCTGGAGAAGGTCTATGATAAAATCGTGGACAAAGGCCGCGAACTTCGGGGCCTCAAACGCGCCCTCTTCTTCTGGTCGCTGCGCCTGACCGACGAATGGCACTTCGACTACCGGCCCCGAGGCCTCAAAGCCTTCGCTTGGAAAGTAGCCGACACCTTGGTTTTTTCCAAATGGCGCCAGGCCTTAGGCGGCGAAGTGAAGGCCATCATCACCGGTGCCAGCGCCTGCCCGGTACGTGTTATGCGCACGTTCAACGCCGCCGGTATCCCCGTGCGCGAAGGCTACGGCATGACGGAAGCCGCCCCAGCCATCAGCTTCAGCCGCATGGAACCCGGCGGCGCCCTCCTGGGCACAGTAGGCCCCCTGCTCGACGGCGTGGAGGTCATCATTGAGCCGGGCGAAGGCTTTGGCCCTGGCGAGGGCGAAATCCTGGCCAAAAGCCCCGGCGTCATGGTGGGCTACTACAAACAGCCCGAAAAAACAGCCGAAGTCATCCGCTACATCAACGGCGAACGCTGGCTGGCTACCGGTGATGTGGGCACCTGCGTGGAGGGCCCAGGAGGGCGTAAGTTCCTGAAAATCACCGACCGGAAAAAGGAACTGTTCAAGACCAGCCAGGGTAAATACGTCGCTCCAGCCCCGCTGGAGGCTGCCCTCAAGGAACACTTCTTGGTTGAACAGGCCATGGTCGTAGGCGACGATCTGCGCTACGTTACGGCCCTAATCGTGCCTTCGGTTGAAGGGCTGCGCAGCTGGTGCGAACGCCACAGTATCCCCTGGACGGAACTGTCCGACATGCTTCACCTGCCCGAAGTGCAGCGCCGCTATGAAATGCTTCTGGAACGCATCAATGCCCATTTTGCGCGGCACGAGCAAATCAAGCGGTTCACCCTGTTGCCCCAGCTGTGGGAACCTGTTAAAGCCGACGGCTCAGAAGCCGAACTAACGCCCACACTCAAGCTGAAGCGGCGCGTCATCCTGGAAAAGTTTCGCCGCGAGATAGAAGCGATGTATCGCTGAGGACGTTAGTGGTCGCGATCCAGTAGCTGTGCTACCGTCTGGCGCAGCAGCGTCTGGCGAGAAAGAGGTGTTTTGACGGCATCCAGATGCTTGAAGGCCTCTTGCTGCAATTGGGCTTTGGCCGTAGTGGCTTGCAATGAGACGTCGTAGCGGTCAAAGATGGCGCGCACGGCCTTTACCTTGCCCGGTGTGTCGGCGGGTGTGCGCAGCCACTGGCGAAGTGTGGCGCGGTCGGCCTCATTGGCCAGCTCGAGGGCTTTAAGTACCAGGAAGGTCTTTTTGTTTTGCAGGATATCGCCGCCGACCTGCTTGCCCACACGAACCGGGTCGCCGTAGGTGTCCAGCCAATCGTCCTGGATCTGGAAAGCCGTGCCCGCTATTCGACCAAAATGATAAAGGTGCGTTCGGTCGGTAAGCGATGCACCGGCACAACAGGCGCCCATTTCTAAGGCTCCACCTAGCAGCACAGCCGTTTTTTGCTCGATCATGTACAAATATTCAGAAAGTTGTACCTCATCGCGTTGCTCAAAGTCCATATCGCGCTGTTGTCCTTCGCACACTTCGACGGCTACGCGGTTGAAAATGCGAACCAGTTCAGCGGCCGTGTGGTCGTTGCGAGCCTTCAGCAGGTGTTGGTATGCAAAGATGAGCATCACGTCGCCGCTGAGGATGCCCGTGTCGGTGTTCCAGCGCGTATGGACGGTGGGCTTTCCGCGCCGCAGCGGGGCAGCGTCCATGATGTCGTCGTGGATGAGGGTGAAGTTATGGAACAATTCGACGGCCCAGGCGGCGGGCAGCGCCGCTTCTACCTCGTCTGTGAACAGTTCGCAGGCCATTAGCGCAAGTAGCGGTCGCAGGCGTTTCCCTCCCAGCGAGAGCATGTAGGTGCAAGGGGCGTACAACATGGGCGGTTCTTCCGGGAAAGGGTGCTTTTGGGCATAGCGCTCCAGCATAGCCTGTAAGTCGTTTAGCGAGTGCATGACAGGGTCAGGGACGGTTTTTATGAATAAGAAAGCCCATCAAGCGTGGTTTCGCATTCGATAGGCCAGCCAGTCAGCTTCGGTATCAATATCGGAAAGGGTTGGAAATATACCATAGTCGAGTCGCAGCCGGTCAAAGACCTCGAATGTTTGATCCAATACGGCAGGTGTGCTCCAGGTGATGCCCTGGAAGAGTTCAGGGATGAAGCGGCTCATGCCCAACATGTAATAGCCACCGTCGCTGGCAGGGCCGATGATAGCGTCGCAAGTGTCTAAGGTGTCGAAAGCCTCATTTAAAATTTCTGCTGTCAGCTCTGGGCAATCGCTGCCGATGATGATCACGTGTTTGCCGCCGGCGGCGAAGGCGCGTTGGAAGGCATCGGCCATGCGCTCGCCCAAATCGCCCGGGCATTGGGCATATTTTTCAAACAGATCCGTTGGCCAACCGTCGTCTTCGTCTGGTACGCCATCGGCGTAAAAAAGCCATCGGCGATCCATGGGGGTATCCAAGGCCACCTGTCGGGTTTTTTCCAGTAGAAACCGATAGATGTCCGTCGCCCTTTCGTTGCCCATTGTGCGCGCCAGGCGGGTTTTGACCTGACCTGGAACGGGTTTCTTCGCAAAAATGAGCAGGATGTCCATAGGCGGAAATAACGGTGAAAGGGTCAGCCTGCCCTCGAGGCACGGGCTTTTTCCGCCGACAAAGGTAAGCGTGTGCCCGTACGGCAAAATGCCAGTACCGGAATTGCGCAAACTGGCAGGTGGCTCTTTTATCAAAAGCAGGATATTTGGCCGAATGACCTTTTGATTGGCAAAACCAAGAGGATAGTTTTAGAAAAAATCAAAATTCAAAACTTATTGCCGTTTTTGGAAATTCAGGTTGTATGTTTTGGGTTTGCATTAGGTTTGCCCTCGATTTTTAATCCGATTATCGGTTCACACTAAACAAATGCTCCATGTTATGAAGTACAGACTACTCTTTCGCGCAGCGCTTGTGTCAGCGCTGTTCCTTGCAGGCACATCATTTGCCTTTGCGCAGTTTACGATCACGGGCCGCATTGCGGATGCTAAAGGCGAAGGCCTTGTAGGCGCCACGGTAGCCGTTGTAGGCACTAACCGCGGCACGACGACCGACCTGAACGGTAACTTCCGCATTGATGCACCCGGCTCGGCAGCTACGCTGAACATCACCTACACGGGCTACAAATCGGCTCGTGTACAGGTGTCGGCTTCCAGCCCTCAAGTGGAAATTACTCTGGAAGAAGACTTTGCGGGTCTGGATGAGGTCATCATTTCGGGCTTGGCCACCAGCGTCAAGCGTGCTAACCTGGCCAACTCAGTGGCCACCATCAGCGCACGCGAGCTGACGGGCGTAACCAACCAGAGCACTATGGATGGTGCCCTGTACGGCAAGTTCCGCGGGGCCGAAATTCGGGCCAACTCCGGTGCGCCAGGCGGCGGCTTCTCGGTACGCCTGCGCGGCGTAACGTCCATCTTTGGCAACCAGCAGCCGCTGTACATCGTGGACGGTGTTTTCGTCAACAACGACGCCATTTCGCTGGGCACCAACATCGTATCGGCAGCAGCCGGTGGCGGCAACCCCTCCACCAACCAGGACGACGCCTCCAACCGCATCGCCGATATTGACCCGGAAGACATCGAGACCATCGAAATCCTCAAGGGCGCCTCGGCAGCTGCTATCTACGGCTCGCGAGCAGCAGGTGGGGTGGTTATCATCACCACTAAGCGCGGCAAAGCGGGTCAAACGCGCGTTACGCTCAACCAGTCCGTGGGCTTTAGCCAGCCTATCCGCCTACTGGGCATGCGCAACTGGACAGCTGCCCTGGTAGAACAAGAATTCGGCCCTGCCGACCGCCAGCTCTTCGAGCAAAACGGCCTGACCGACTACGAAAAAGAACTCTACGACAACCGCCCACTACTGACCGCCACACGCCTCGACGTATCGGGCGGCAACGACAAAACGGCCTTCTTCATCGGCGGCACCTATCGCGACGAGGGCGGCTTGGTAGACAACACCGGCTACCAAAAAATCTCGGGTCGCGTCAATATCAGCCACCGCTTCAACGACTGGATTGATGTGCAGATCACTAATAATTACATCAACTCGCGGGCTGACCGGGGTTTCTTCAATAACTCGAACACTAACACGACCATTGGCTATGCGCATGCTTTCACCAAGCCGTGGCTCAATCTGAAACCCGCTACGCCCGGCGGCGACTACCCGGCTGTGCCCTCTGTCGGCTCCAACATCTTAGAGACGGTGGCACTGGTAACTAACCGCGAGCAGGTGAACCGCTACATCGGGGGCGCCAACCTGAATATACGCCTTTGGCACAACGACAACAACGAACTGAAAGCCGTTGTGCGCGCCGGCTTGGACCAGTTTACCCTGCATACCACCTCTATCTTCCCGCAAAACCTGTCGTATTTCCGCGAACCAGGCACGCTGGGAGGTGTCTCCATCGCCGGTCGTACACTTAACACGAACACGAACTTATGGGGTTTCTTAGTGTACACGCACGTAACCAACGGCGGCACAACCTTCCGCACTCAGGGCGGCTTGACAGCCGAAAACTTCGATCAGAACGTCATCATCAACACCGCCTCGCGCCTCAACGGCTCGCAGACGAACCTCGACCAGTCCGGCATTGTGTCGGTGTTCCATCGCCGATATCCGCAAAAAGACCGCGGCTTCTTCCTCCAACAGGACATCAACTGGAAAGACCGCATTATGGTCTCTGTAGGCATCCGCGGCGACAAGTCCACCAATAATGGTGATGCTGACAAGCTCTACTATTATCCGAAGGCCAACGCTGCCATTAACCTGCACGAATTCGGCGACTTCCTCAGAAGTACCCCAATTAGTCAGGCCAAACTGCGTGCTGCTTACGGTCAGGCTGGCCGCTTCTCCAACTTCGATGACCGCTTCAACCCCATGGTCGCCACCTTCATCGGCAGTAATAACGGCCTATACACGGCTACTCTACGAGGCAATACAAGCGTGAGCCCCGAGCGCCAGAGCGAACTGGAATTCGGAACCGACCTGGGCTTTTTCAAAAACCGCGTTGTGGTGGACATTACCTATTACATCAAACGCATTGACGACTTGCTGCTCCGCGCGCAAATCCCGCAATCTACTGGCTTCACGACCCAGGTCATCAACGCCGGCGGCTTGGAAAACCGCGGCATTGAAATTGGCCTCGACCTCGTACCCATCCGTACGGCCAACTTCAACTGGACAAGTAATATCAGCTTTTGGAAAAACCGCTCTGAGGTTACACGCTTAGACGTGCCGGCTTTCAACATCGGCGGCTTCGCTCTCAGTCTGGGGCAGTATCGCATTGAAAAAGGCTTGCCCGCTACCACCATTGTCGGCACGGTGCCGCGCGACGACCCGGAATTCGGCAAGGCTTCTTATAAAATTTACGGCGATGCCGAACCGGACTTCAATATGGCCTTCAATAATGCTTTTAGCCTGGGCCGCTTTGAACTGAATTTCCTCATCCACTGGCGTCAGGGCGGCGATGCCATCAACCTCAGCACCCTGCTGTGGGACTTAGGCCAGCTGACGTGGGACTACGACGACAAAACCCTCGACCCATCGGGCCAGCTCGGCAATGGGCCCTATCGCGTCCAGCAGTGGAATGCTAACCGCAACACCCAGCCCTGGATAGAAGACGCCGGCTTCGTGCGGTTGCGCGAAATAGGCCTCTATTACAACATCCCGCGCCGCGTCTTTAGCGATAAACTCAGCCTGCGCCTCGGTGTCAGCGGGCGCAACGTGTTTAACCGCTTCAAGTACAACAGCTACGACCCAGAGGTCTCCAACTTCGGCAATAATGTGCTGGCCAATACGGTAGAGGTTACGCCCTTCCCCAGCTCCAAACGCTGGGTATTCCACCTAACAGCCAACTTCTAATGGGCAGATAATGAAGGGCTTAAACTTTTTTCTAACAAAAAAATTCAGTAAAAAATGAAACAGGCATCTATAAAAATCGGCATTGCCGTGCTGGCGCTACTCACTTTCCTGAGCGCTTGCAAATTGGAAAACATACCTAACCCGAACGCGCCAGACCAGATTAATCTGGAAAATGGCGGTGCTACTCTCAATGACCTGCGCCTATTGGCCGCCGGCTGCGAATCGGTTCTCCGTGTGGACATGGAATTTTATTATTGGACGGTTAACATCGTGGGCCGTGAATACTGGGATTTGCGCAACACTGACCCACGCTATACGGGCGAACTGCTCGGCAAAGGCGGCGGTGGCCTGGACGATAACGGCTTCCTGACCACCCGTTCCTATTCGGCGCGTTATCGCGCCGTGCGTACTGCCTGGGTGCAAATACATGCCGCGCAAACCAGCCCGGCTACGCTAACACCAGCTCAGCGCAACGGCTTCATCGGACATGCCCGCACGCTCATTGCCTACTCGCTGCTGCTCGAACTCAACCGTCAGTACACCAACGGCATCCGCACCGACGTGGAAAACCCAGACCGACTGGGGCCCTTCCGACCTTATGCCGATGCCCTGCGCGACATCCGGCAAATCCTCGACCAGGCGTACAACGAACTGAACGGTGCTGAGTTCCTTTTCACCTCTACTCTGGGCAATGTCGAGCGCGTACGCCAGTTCAACCGCGCCATAGCTGCCCGCGTGGCTATGTATCAGAACGATAAGGGCGCTATGCGCACTGCTTTACAGCAAACATGGCTCGACTTAGACGGCTCCATGGATGAAGGCGTCTACTACGTCTTCGGCGCCGGCGGCAACAACCTCTTTAATCCGCTTTTCACGGTGCCGTTCCAGACGGCCTATGTAGCCCATCCGCAGTTCGTAGCCAATGCAGAGCCGGGAGACCAGCGCTTTGCGAAAAAAACGACGAAACTGGCCATGCCCTTTGCTACCGATGGCCTTTCGGGCGACGTGCAGGTAACCTTAGTGAGCTCTAACACTTCGCCCTTCCCCATCATTCGCAATGAGGAACTTATCCTCATGTGGGCCGAAGCGAATATCGGCAGTAACAATGCCGAAGCCGTCAACGCCATCAACAAAGTACGCAATGCCGCCGGCTTAGGTAATTATACCGGCCCAACCGACGATGCTTCCCTCGTCAACCAACTGCTGCACGAACGCCGCTACTCGCTCTTCGGCGAAGGGCACCGCTGGATTGACATGCGCCGCTACAACCGGCTCAATCAAATACCCATTGACCGGCCCGGGGATGTGGTGCACGAGAAGTTTCCACGGCCCATTTTTGACCAGCCGTAGTTGTCGCCAAACAAGTTTGGTAGTTACTGGGCCAAACAAGTTTGGCGGTTACTGGGCAGCCGCTCCGATTTTCGGGGCGGCTGTTTTTTTTAGGGGGGCTATTTCGGGCTATCCACTCAATTTCGGTCAAAGCTTTACCTTACGCCGGCTTTTCATTCCCTACACCGTTCACGCTCAAATTTTAGTCCTACTATGCACAAACGCCTGTTACTCACCCTCGCCTGGGCGGTTGCGGCCTGCGCTTTAATGGCGCAAACAGCGGCAGATGTGGTGGTGCCTATTGCCATCACGACCAATGCCAACCCGCCTGCTATTACCCTGACATTCCCTGCCCGACCGACGGACACCTTGACCATCATCGGGCGCAAGTTGATCAACCAGACCCAGTGGCAGGCCATCGGTCTGCCCGGCAATGCCACGACTTTCACCGACGTAAACGTAAGCGCCGGCGTTGGCTACGAGTACATCGTGGTCAAACGCGGCACGACAGTACCCAACGAGCGCATAGGCCTGACGTACGCCGGCATTCAGGTGCTGACCCCTCTCTACCGCGGTAAGATGATCCTGATCGTGGACAATACGCTCTCCGGCCCATTAGCCTTCGAACTCGACCGCCTTGTGCAAGACCTGCGCGGCGACGGCTGGCAGGTCATCCGACACGACATCAACGTCGCTACCAGCACAGTGCCTTCCGTAAAGGCCATTCTGCGCAATGAGTACAACAAAGACCCGGACAACGTTACGGCAGCCCTGCTGTTTGGGAATATCCCAGTGCCCTATTCGGGCAATATCGCTCCCGATGGGCACGCCGACCACCAGGGCGCGTGGCCTACCGATTACTATTACGGCGACATGGACGAAACTGCCTGGACGGATAACACCGTCAACAACACTACTGCCGCCCGACCGGCCAACCGCAACGTGCCCGGCGACGGTAAATTCGACCAGAGCCAGACGCCCACGCTGGCCGAAATCGTAGTGAGCCGCGTGGACTTCTCCAACCTCACCACCGGCTGGGATGTGTCGCAAACCGAACTCTACCGCCGCTACCTGAACAAGAACCACGCCTTCCGAAGCGGTGCCTACAAGCCCGATAACCAGACGCTGGTAGACGACAACTTCGGCTTCTTCGGCGGCGGAGCCTTCGCCCAAAACGGCTTCCGAAATGGCTACACCCTCACGGGCACGACTTCGGTGCAAACCAACCTGGACTTTTTCAACGACACCAAAAACCGCAGCTTCCTTCTCGGCTATGGCTGTGGCGCCGGCACTTACACGAGCGCCGCAGGCGTGGGCACTTCGGCCAACTTCCAGACCGATAGCGTCAACATCGTGTTTTCCATGCTCTTTGGCAGCTACTTTGGCGACTGGGATTTTGAAAACAACCCCTTTATGCCCAGTGCGCTGGCTTCAAAGGGCGGCATCCTCACCTGCTCGTGGGCGGGACGGCCCAACTGGCACCTCCACCACATGGCACTGGGTGAGCCTATCCTGACCAGCACGTACTGGGTGTGGCTCAATAGCTTCTTGCAGTTTCCCGTCTATCCGCCCAACTTCGGTGGCGACCTCATCCACGTCGGTCTGCTGGGCGACCCAACCCTGCGCGCTCACGCCGTTCGGCCCGCGCAAAACCTCGTAGCTACGCCCCAATGCGGCACCATCCACCTCAGCTGGGACGCCTCGCCCGATGCCGCCTTAGGCTACCTCGTCTATTGGGCCGAACACCCCGACAGCATCTATCAGCCCATCAGCAACGTGGTAGCGGGCACGTCGTTCGTAGACTCCTTCCCGGTGAACGGCGACAACTACTACATGGTGCGCGCTCTGCGCTTAGAGCAGGTACCCACCGGCTCATACTTTAATCAGAGCACCGGCGTGTTCACCTCCGCCTCTTATGAAGATGTGCCGCTGGAATTAGCGATTGAATACACCAACGTATCCTGTTACGGCGAGGCCGACGGCTCGGCTACTGTAGTGGCCACAGGCGGCGCCTCGTTTGAATACGAATGGTCGAACGGCGCCACGTCGGAAACGATTACCGGCCTGACGTCGGATATTTACACCGTCACGGTAACCAATAACTACGGCTGTACCGCCGAGGCCGAGGTGTTCATCGAAGAGCCTAATCTGATGGAAGTGGAAGTCATCGCCAACAACCCTAGCTGCGCCGGCGACGCTGACGGCAGCATCTTCCTCCTCGTCAATGGCGGAGTGCCACCCTACGAATACGCCTGGTCATCGGGCGCAACGACGGCCGAGCTCCTTGAGCTGCCCGCAGGTGTTGTGCAAGGTACCGTAACCGATGCCAACGGCTGCACCGCAGAGGTGGTGATCACCCTCACCGAACCCGACCCACTTGATCTCCTGCTGACGCCCTTCGACATCCTGTGCGGAGGCGAGGCTACCGGTCGCATCGAAACTGTTCTGAGCGGCGGCACACCGCCTTACACGTACCTGTGGTCAGACAACAGCACTGGCGCCAATTTGGAAAACGTACCTGCCGGCACGTACACGGTAACGGCAACCGACGCTAACGGCTGTACCATCGAAGCCGAAGCCACGCTCAACGATGGCGACTATATCGTCGTCTCCGGTGAAGTCAACGACGCTGGCTGCGCTGGTGCCACCAACGGCAGTGTACTCCTGACCGTCAGCGGCGGCAGCGCCCCATACACCTTTGCTTGGTCGAATAACGCCTCGACGCAAAACCTCCAAGACGTAGCGGCCGGCACCTACACCGTTACTGTAACGGACACCAACGGCTGTACGCGCGCCGAAACCTTCGTCGTTGGGCAGGGCACTGACCTGGAAGTGATCACCACGGCCGAGCCAGCGCGCTGCTTCGGCGAAGCCACTGGCAGCGCCACGGCCAATGTCAGCGGTGGCACGCTTGACTACGGCTATCTATGGTCGAACAATGCCACCACACCCACTGCTGATAACCTGGCTGCCGGCACCTACACGGTAACCGTAACTGACGCTGCTGGCTGCTCGCAAACGGCCACAGCCGTAGTAACACAACCTACCGCCATCAGCGGCGCCGCACAATGGACGGCCCTGCCCTGTCGTCAGGACGCAGGCAACGTAACCCTGACCGTCAGCGGCGGCACAGCGCCCTATACCTTCTTGTGGTCAAACGGAGCCACCACGCAAGACTTGAACGATGTAGCACCCAACATTTACACGGTGGAAATAACCGACTCCAACGGTTGCACACAAGAGGTAACAGCCACCGTCGTACAACCGGCGCCGCCACTGCAGTCGCAAATCACTTTCGTGCAAACTTCCTGCCCGGGCGCAACGCCCGTAACCGGTACACTTACGGTGCAAGTAAACGGCGGTACACCGGGTTATACCTATTTGTGGTCTAATGGCGCTACCTCCTCTACCCAAACAAACGTTGTTTCCGGCCTATATACCATAACCATTACCGACGCTGCCGGTTGTCAGCTGGTAGACGACGGCATCGCCTCCTTGTTCATTCCCGACTGGGAAGTATCGGCCGCGGCCAGCGCCGTTGCTTGCTTTGGCGGCAACGATGGAGCTGTGTTAGTTGAGGTCAGTGGTGGTACACCGGGCGGCTATACCTATGCGTGGTCTAATGGCGCTACTTCGAAAAACCTGACCAACGTACCGGCAGGCACTTACACGCTGACCATCACAGACGCAGCAGGCTGTACGACTACCGTTTCTGTTGAGGTAATGCAGCCAGAGGCTCTCAACATCAGCACTACCGTACAACACCTCAGCTGTCCGGATGCTGCCGATGGCTCGATTTCCATCCTCCTCACAGGAGGCGTTGCACCATACAGCTTTGCTTGCAGCAACGGAAATAATACGGGTATTCTGACTAACCTGACGGCAGGTAACTACGCCTGTACCATAACCGACGCCAACGGCTGTACTGCCCTCATGCAGGCCACCGTGCTATCGCCCGCAGAACCTGTGGTTGACCTCGTGGGCGCCGACACAGCCTGCGTGGATACGGGTCTTTGGGTATATCGCCTGCCGACTACAACAGGGCTAAGCGGCTTCAACTGGTCAGTAACCGGTGGAACTATTGTCAGTGGGCAAGGCACTAGCACCATCACGGTAGACTGGACAGCTACCGGTTCAGGGCTTGTTCAGCTGACTTACATCTGGGGGCAAAACTGTCTCGATACCGCCTCAGTGCCTGTGGAAGTCAAGCAGTGCCTCATCAGCACGCAGGAACCGCGCCTGGCAGGTGTCTGGGTGGCGCCCAACCCCTTCCGCGAGTCCGTCAGCATCCGCTTCGAGCGACCCGTGCAACCCGACGCTATGCTGCGCCTGATGTCGGCCAGCGGGCAAATCATCGCAGAACAGAAGCTCACCGACGCTAATACCTACCTCAACACAGCCCACCTGCCCGCAGGCATGTACCTGTTGCAACTGACCGAAAACGGCCAGACGGGCACGTGGCGATTGGTGAAAGTGGAGTAAAAAAGCAGGGCTTTCGCAGCCCTCCGGGCCATCCGACGGGGCAGCTGCTTTTGGGCGGCTGCCCCGTTTTTAATGCAGAGTTTCCACCCACTTGCACGCTGATAGCGTACTTTGCCGCCAAAAAGCGCACATGGAAGAGAAGGTATCGTTGGCGCATTACAGCGCCCTGCTGAGCGCCGGAGAGGAAATGGAAGCTCTCCAAAAGTCGGTCAAAGACCGTATCGTCAAAGACTGGCTGCCGCGCTACACCGGCATGCCGTTGGAAAAATTCGGCGAGTACATCCTGCTGGTCAACTTCAGCAACTACGTGCGCATGTTTGCCGACAGGCACGATGTGCCCGTTTATGGCGCAGACAAGCCCATGCAAGCCGCCACGGCCGACAACATCACCATCATCAACTTTGGTATCGGCAGCCCCAACGCGGGCCTGATTATTGACCTGCTGGAAGCCATCCAACCCAAAGCCGTGCTCTTCTTGGGCAAATGCGGCGGCCTGCGCAACAACAAAAACCACGTGGGCGACCTCATCCTGCCCATCGCTGCCATTCGAGGCGAAGGTACCAGCAACGACTACCTGCCGCCCGAAGTGCCCGCTCTGCCCGCTTTTGCCTTGCAAAAAGCCATCTCCACCACCATCCGGGACTACGAGCAAGACTACTGGACAGGGGTAGTTTACACCACGAACAAGCGCGTGTGGGAGCACCGCGAAGACTTCAAAAAGCGCCTGCGCGACCTGCGCTGCTACGCCATTGACATGGAAACGGCCACCATCTTCGTGGCGGCATTCAAAAACCGCATGCCCGCCGGCGCTCTCCTCTTAGTCAGCGATATGCCCTTGCAGGAAGACGGCATCAAAACCGAAGCCAGCGACCGCGTCGTAACGGCCAAATTCGCCGAAATGCACCTCAACATCGGCGTGGACTCGCTCAAACAACTCATCAACAAGGGCCTGACCGTCAAGCACCTGCGCTTCGAGGATTAAACCTGCTAGGCACCCTGCCACTTTTCTGAAGCCTTATTTTCGACAAACTTCGGCTTCTTTGTGGCCTGACGCTGACCTTTGCCGCAGCACTCGTACCCGTAAGCGAGAGCAGCCCCCTTGTAAGTATCTCCTCTGTGCGTATGAAATATGCCTTCCCACCCGGAACAAAAATCGCCATCACCGGCGACTTAGGCAGCGGCAAAAGTGCTGTGGCGCGCCGGCTGTGTGAACTAACGGGCTTTGAATACTTCTCCACCGGGCGCATTCAGCGCCAATTGGCCGAAGAGCTGGGCGTAGATACCCTGACGCTCAACCGCATGGCCGAGGTGGACCCTACCATTGACCACCGCATTGACAATGCCATCCGCGCCTTGCGGCAGAGTACTGGCCAATACGTAGTGGACAGCCGATTGGCCTGGTTTTTCATTCCAGAGGCCTACAAAGTCTATCTTACGGTGGACGTGCGCGTGGCCGCTGAGCGCATCCTGAGCGATCCCACGCGCCGCAGCGAGCAGTACCAGAGCGTTGAGGAGGCTATTGAGAAAATAACTGCTCGCAAGGCCAGCGAAAACGCGCGCTATTTGCGCCTGTATGGCGCCGACTGCTCCAACATGGACAATTTCGACTTGGTGCTCGACACTACGCGCCGCACCATTGACGAGGTGTGCGACGTCATCTTGCTTTCGCTGACGGCAGCGCTGCATCGGCAGCCCTGAAGCTATCGCCGCTCAGTTGAGCCGCTCATCGCGCCAGATGCGCCCGCCACGGAGGTAGAGGATGCGGCCCGTTCGACGCGCCAGCTCGAGGTCGTGCGTTACCAGCACGAGCATGGTGCCGACATCACGGTTGAGAGCGAATAGCAGGTCCGCCACACCGCCCGCATTTTCGGCGTCTAAGTTGCCCGTGGGTTCGTCGGCAAAAAGGATTCGAGGCCGGCTAGCAAAGGCGCGTGCAATGCTGACGCGCTGTTGCTCGCCACCCGATAATTGGGCTGGGTAGTGGTGCAGGCGTTGCCCCAGGCCCACACGCTCCAGCCATTCGGAAGCGATGGCCTCTGCCTGGCGCTCGCCACGCAATTCCAGAGGCGTCATCACGTTTTCCAACGCCGTCAGCGTAGGCAGGAGTTGAAAATTTTGAAAAATGAAACCTACCCACCGGTTGCGCAGCGCGGCGCGCTCGTCTTCTGAAAGCAGATCTAACGAAATACCGTTGAGCACTACAGTGCCTCGCGTAGCTCGGTCTAAGCCAGCACAAAGACCCAGAAGCGTGGTTTTACCGCTGCCTGAAGGGCCCACAATGGCCATCGTTTCTCCGGGCGCCAACTCAAAGTTGACATTTTCCAGCACCGTCAGCAACTGACCCGATGCCAGCGTATAGGTCTGAGTGAGATCTCTAACTTGAAGCATATCGAAGAATCGCCTATGTTAACGCCTAACTGCCGGTCAGAGTTTACAAGTATCTCGTGTTGCTTACAAAG
Source organism: uncultured Saprospiraceae bacterium (assembly GCA_937980645.1). GTDB lineage: Bacteria > Bacteroidota > Bacteroidia > Chitinophagales > Saprospiraceae > M3007. Next base: position 187,911 of record CALJPQ010000011.1, read on the forward strand.
CACACAGAATAAAAAAAATAAAAAAAAATCCTTTTCAGGAAAAATCTCTTTTGTCCGTTAGTTTTGCAGCTCAAAATTAGCCTTTTTTAACACAAAATTCTTTATCTGAAAATGAAACAATCTTTACTTGCCGCCTTTATCCTTTTGCCTTCGCTTTTGCTGGCCCAAAATGTGAAGCCCGTACCGCAAAGAGTACGCGATTTGCGCAACAGTAATGTGGATTTTAGATCAATATCGCTCTTTTCGCCAGCCCATCGTCCGCATCCTTCTGCACAGGGTGTTGTGCGCAAGGCAACCTTTCTGGAATTAGACCTGGAGCGCCTCAAAACGCTGTGTGACAGCCGTCCCTCATACATCACCTTGAACGTACCTACAGAGTCAGGCCCTATTTATGTGGATCTTTATGAGCAAAGCCCTTTGAGTAACCGCTTCCGCGTAGAGACCAATGCAGGCTCCGCTTTTTACGAGCCGGGAGCGTATTATCGGGGCTGTATTCGAGGAGACTATACCTCGCTGGCCTCTTTCAGCTTCTTTGAAAATGAATTGATGGGCTTCATATCCAGCGATGCTGTAGGCAATCTGGTGATAGGTCGCATGGAACTGCCTCAAAACGAGCGGCTCTATGTCGTGTATGCCGAACACGACCTTCAGGCTAGCCCACCCTTCACATGTACGGTGCGCGAGCGACCAGGCCGCCCTGACCGAGAACCTAAAATGCTGGAAGTGCTGGAAAACGTGCCGGGTTGTATCGAGGTGTTCATCGAATGTGACCACGAACTGTTCACGAATAAAAACTCTTCAGTAGGCCAGACGGTCAATTATGCCTCTGGACTATTCAATCAGGTAGCCACACTTTATAACAATGAGCAGGTGTCTACGGTTATTTCCCGTATCTATGTGTGGGTATCCCCCGACAATTACAGTACGAGTTCATCGAGCGATGCCTTAGATGATTTTATGAGTGTCCGTACTTATTTTGACGGAGATCTGGCGCACCTGTTCAGCCTGGGTGGTGCCAGCCTGGGAGGCCTTGCTTATTTGGATGTGTTGTGTTCGCCCAATTATGCCTATGCTTTCAGCGGGATCGCTGCTTCTTATCAAAATTTTCCTACATACTCCTGGTCGGTGAATGTGGTTGCGCATGAGATGGGCCACAACGTAGGCTCTCGTCATACGCACTGGTGTGGCTGGCCCGGAGGCGCCATTGACGATTGCTATACCCCGGAAGGAAACTGCTCTTCAGGGCCTACTCCTACCAACGGAGGTACCATTATGAGCTATTGTCATCTAGTGCCGGGTGTAGGCATTAATTTTAACAATGGCTTTGGCCCATTACCAGGCAATAAGATTCGCGATGAGACGCAATATGCAGCCACCAACAATTGCATCATCAATTCTTGCCCGACGCCGCCGTCGTGCAATCCACCCACTAATATCACGGTGAGTAATATCACGAGCAATTCTGCTCAGGTGAGCTGGGCTGCAGTTTCGGGCGCCACCGGCTACACTTTGCAGTATCGCATAGTAGGTAATAGTGGCTGGACGACGGTAACCAACGTCTCTAGCCCCCACACGTTGACGGGCCTTAGCGGCGGCACCAACTATGAAGTGCAGCTCCGATCTATCTGTAACAACAATAGTTCGCCCTATTATGTCGGCGCTATTTTCACTACCAGTGCAACACCTTGTGTAACTCCGACCAATTTAACGGTAACGAGCACTACCAACAACAGCGCCACAATAGACTGGACACAAAATGGCCCGGCACCTGATGATTGGGAGATAGAATACGGCCTAGCCGGCTTCTCGCAAGGCTCGGGTACGCTAGTAACCGCTAATGCACATCCCTATACGCTCACAAGTTTGCAGCACAGCGTCATTTATCAATGCTACGTCCGTGCCAACTGTGGCGCGAGCGGTTATAGTGGCTGGGCAGGGCCTCTCAACATCTCCATGCCGCTGCTCAATAACGAGTCTGTGGATGCTATCGAAATTATTGTGGATGCACCTTGCCCAGGAGTTAACCCTTTCCGAAATACCGGCGCTAATACCTCAAGCGGCGAATATAATCCTGTGCCTGCTAATGGTGGTTATTGGGCGAGTAGCATTAGCCACACTGTCTGGTTCAAATTTGTGGCACCTTCTTCAGGGACTGTAAAAATCACCACCGACATCAGTCCCATAGGCACACTCAACGACACCCAGGTAGCCCTTTACTCCGCGACCACGCCCGGTAATTATAGCAACCATAAGTTTCTCTCTTCCAATGAAGACGGTGGCACCATCAGCCCAGGATACAATACCGTGCTTTACTATACAGGCCTGACGCCAGATACTACATATTATGTGCAGGTAGATGGTTACACTAACCAGACCGGCACGTTTTGCATCGAAGTACACGAGACGGTCGTACTGCCCGCCCTGAGCACTACTTGTACCAACTACGTACGCTCTATCAATGGCAGTAGCAATCCTAGCAAATGGTTTAATATCTACACACAGCCAAACCCTTTCGATATTGGACTGCCTATTCTGGCCATTAAGACCGCTCACAACTTGGGCAATGTTACGGTGCGTGCTATCCGTACCAACAGTCCCTCCTATCACAACAGTCACTTCTATATGCAGCGCTATTTCGATATCAGCTGCACCAACAATGCCAATCAGCCCAAAATGGTGCGTACGCTCCATACCAATAGCGAGCTGACAGCGCTCGTCAATGCTTCTGGTTACAACGGCACAGCTGGAGACCTGCTCATGACGCATTACGACGGAGTCAATGAAGACTGTACTCCTACCAACAACAACGGCCCTTTTTCCGTATTAACACCCGTAGCGACTTCAGTAGGTAACTCAACAGCCTTCTGGCTGGAGGCACAAGTCCCCGGCTTTTCTGAAATTGGCGCACGCTTTCCCTTCTCGCCGCTGCCCACAGAGCTTATCCGTTTCAACGCTCAGGTACGTGAGCGCGAAAACTTGCTGGAATGGGAGGTCGGTGTGGAGCAAAATCTAGCGGCCTATCACGTCGAGCGCTCCGTAGATGCCATCTCAGGCTGGACGGAACTCGGCGTGAGGGCTGCAATAGGTGCGTCAGCATATTCTTTTGCAGATGCTAACCCACCCGCCGAGGCCTATTATCGGCTACGTATGCGCGATCACAACGGCGCTACCCATTATTCGCCCACCGTGCACGTACGCCGGAGCGATGCACTTGTCAAAAGATACCTCAGCGTTCGACCCAATCCCGCTACACAGTACGCCGTCTTTGAGTATCAGATTCCGGCAAATGAAATCGCTTACCTCCAGATTACGGATGCACTTGGGCACTTCGTTGCTCAGATACTGTTGACGCCGGAAGAGTCCCAAACCGAGTTTCCGTTAGGCAGTTTGTCTTCGGGCGTCTATTTCGCCCGTTGGGTATCCACATCGCAAAGCAGCCCCACTGTGCGCTTGCAGGTTCGGCGCTAAAACAGATGAAAGAGCGTATCGTGCTTTAAGGAAAATTAATTTTCCAATAATACCCTTAGAAGCAGTCGCGGCCTTTTACATTTAAGCCGTGAAATACGAAACCTATTTTTTCATTTTCCCAAAACAGATTTCCATGACAAAGAAAGCCATCTGGCTGCTTCTGCCAGTATTTTTTGGCCTGTGGGCCTGCAAGAAGAGAACCTCTTACACCGATGCATATTTAGAGGAAGTGGCGCGCTACGTAAGCGCCTACACGGGCGGAGGCATCAGCCGCAGCGATGCGGTGGTGGTGCGATTTGCTAAGGCCGCTGTTGGCCGCGAGCAGGTGGGTCAGAAGGTGGCCGCCGGCGTGTGGTCGGTATCGCCCTCCATCAGTGGCGAAGCCGTCTGGCAAGACGAGTACACCCTGCGCGTGCAGCCTAAGGAACCGCTTCAGCAGGGCAAGCGCTACACTGCCAAAGTGGCCCTCAACAAGGTCTTTGGCGACGTGCCGGAAGTTGCTGAGACGTTCGAGTTCTCTTTTGGCGTGCGCCCCCTGGCCTTTGAAGTCGAGGTGGATGGTCTGCGCTCGGAAGAGGGCGTTCGCCAACCGCAAGTAGTAGGCCGCCTAAGCACCAACGACCCGGTGGAGGCCGATGTCGTGGAGAAAGCATTGAGCGTTAAGCAGGGCAGTACCCACCTGCCGCTGCGCTGGACGCACAGCACCGACGGCAAAACGCACGAGTTCATCGCGGACAACGTCGAACGCACCAGCGTACGCTCCCAGGTCGAGCTGCGCTGGACGGGTAAACCCTTAGGTCTTTCGGGCAAAGATGGTGTGCAAATCATCACTGTGCCCGCTCAGGGCGAATTTGCACTCCTCCACGCCCGCATCGTGCGCGGCACGGAGCCTTATGTGCTGCTCAACTTCTCCGACCCCGTCTCTACGAGTGCCGACCTGGCGGGCCTCATTCGACTGGACGGTGCGCAAGACAACCCCCGCTTTGCCATCGCTGGCAACTTCGTGCGCGTCTATCCGCTCGAACAGCTTTCGGGCAGGCATCGGCTCATCGTCGAGCGTGGCCTGCGCAGCACAGGTGGCACCCTACTCGACGGCCGCAGCGAGTGGCCCTTAGACTTCGGTGCGCTGCGTCCGCAGGTACGTCTGGTGGGCAACGGCGCCATTGTGCCCAAAAACAGCAACGGTCAGGTACTCTTCCCCTTCGAGGCTACCGGCCTGAGCGCCGTGGACGTCGAGGTGTTCAAAATTTTCCAGAGCAACGTCCTGCAATTCCTCCAAACCAACGACATCGAGGGCGAAAACGAACTGGAGCGCTTGGGCAAAGTCATTTACCAGCAGAAAATTGCCCTCTCCGACCTTAACCCCGACGCCAACAGCTCCGGCTGGCAGCGCTACGCCCTCAACCTGTCGGATTTCATCAAAAAAGACCCGGGCGCTATCTATCAGGTGCGCCTGTCGTTCCGCCGTTCTTACGCCACCTATGCCTGCTCCGTCTCTGCCGACGATGAGCCGGAGGAAGACCTGGCCCGCTTCGGCCAGACCAACGAAAACGGCCAGATAAAAAGCCTCTGGGGCGGATACCGCGGCATCTATTACTCCGAATACTGGGACGACGACGAGGAGTACGAGTGGGAAAACCGCGACAACCCCTGTGCTCGCGAGTATTACCACTCCGAGCACTTCGCCAGCCGAAACGTGTTTGTCAGCGACCTGGGCCTCACGGCCAAATGGGGCCGCGACCGCTCGCTGTTTCTCTCGGCCACCAACCTGCTGACCGCCCAACCCGAGGGAAGCGTAAAAATTACGGTACTCAACTACCAGCTGCAGCCCATCGTCGAAACCCAAACCGGCAGCGGCGGTACAGCCTTCATCGAACAACTGCGCGAAAAGCCCTTCCTCGCCGTCGCCACACGCGGCGACCACCGCGGTTACCTGCGCTTAGCCGATGGTGCCACCCTCTCGCTCAGCCGCTTCGACGTGGCCGGCGTAGAAGCCCACAAAGGCCTTAAAGGCTACCTCTACGGCGAGCGCGGTGTGTGGCGCCCCGGCGACTCGCTCTACCTCAACTTCGTGCTCGAAGACCGAACAGGCCAACTGCCGCCCACCCATCCGGTTAGCTTCGAACTGCGCGACCCGCGCGGCGCTGTCTATTACCGCACCGCCACCGCCCAACACGTCGGCGGCGTATATGCCCTCCATTGCGCCACGCGCCCCGACGCCCCTACAGGCAACTGGACCGCCCGCGTCGAAGTGGGCGGCGCCACCTTCAGCCAAACCCTTAAAATCGAAACCGTCAAGCCCAACCGCCTCAAAATCGAATTCGATTTAGGCAAAAAAATCCTCATTCCGGGTGATGAAAACCGCAGCGCCTCCTTGCGGGCTGCCTGGCTCCATGGCGCTCCCGCTTCCGGACTAAAGGCCAGTGTAGAAATGCAGCTCAGCGCCGCCAAAACGGAGTTCAAAAACTTCGGCGACTTCGCCTTCGATGACCCCACGCGCTCGTTCTGGAGCGAACCGGAAACCATCTTCGACGCCTATCTGGATGAAAGCGGACGCGCCAGCGTACCCCTGCGCATCAGCGGCGGCAAAGAAGCCCCGGGCCGCCTGCTCGTCCGCCTCAAAACCCGCGTCTTCGAACGCGGCGGCGACTTCAGCACCGATAACTTCACTGTGGACTATTATCCCTACCCGCGCTTCGTGGGCGTGAGCATTCCCTCCGACAAGGGCGGCTACAAAAGCATCGGCTTCGATGGCGGCCAGATACAGGTGGCCTGCGTGGATGCCAACGGCAAGCCACTGCCCAATCGCACCGTCAGCGTAGGCCTCTACCTGTGCGACTGGCGCTGGTGGTGGGACGAGTCTCCACGCTACGACATTGCCCAGTTCAACACCGCCGCCCACCTGGGCGCCCAAGCCAAAGCCGTGCTGACCACCGACAGCCGCGGCATCGCCACCTGGAAAATCAAGCCCGCCCAATGGGGCCGCTACTTAGTACGCGCCGTAGACGAAGACGGCGGACACGCCGGCGGCGACTTCTTCTGGACGGGCTACCCCAGCGAACGCAATGACCTGCGCAGCCGCCAGGCTGTAGCCATGCTGCCCTTCTCGACCGGCAAAGAGAAGTACACCGTTGGCGAAAAGGTAACCCTGCGCGTACCCGCCTCCGAAAAGGGGCGCATCCTGCTGACCATCGAAAACGGCACGCGCGTGCTGGAACACCGCTGGTTCGATGCCAAAGCCGGCGACAACACGCTCACCTTTGAGGCCACCGCCCAAATGGCGCCCAACGTCTATGCCCACGTCAGCCTGTTCCAGCCTTACGCCCAGACGAGCAACGACCTGCCCATACGCATGTACGGCGTCATGCCGGTACTCATCGAAAACCCGACCTCCCACCTCAAGCCGGAAGTGGATGCGCCTTCCGTCATCCGGCCCGGCCAGCCCTTCAGCGTCAGCGTGCGCGAAACCTCCGGCAAAGCCTGTACCTACACGCTGGCCATCGTGGACGAAGGTCTGCTCGACCTTACCCGCTTCCAAACGCCCAACCCGTGGAATGCCTTCTTCGCCCGCGAAGCCCTCGGCGTCAAGACGTGGGACGTCTATGACTACGTGCTGGGGGCCTTCGGTGCCAGCATGGAGCGCATCCTGAGCATTGGCGGCGACGCCATCAACCAGAAAAGCCGCAACGCTGCCCAGGTCAGCCGCTTCAAGCCGGTGGTGCGCCACCTGGGGCCGTTCCGCTTAGAAAAGGGCCAGACGGCCAAACACCAGCTCACCCTCGACAACTATGTCGGCTCCGTGCGCGTCATGGCCGTGTGTTCGGCCCCTGCCTCCGGCGGCAAAGGCGCTTACGGCTCTGCCGAAAAGACCTGCGCCGTGCGCAAACCCGTCATGGTGCTGCCCACCCTGCCGCGCGTATTGGGTCCGGGCGAGACGGTGCGCCTGCCCGTCGAGGTGTTTGCCGTCGAGAGCGGCGTCAAGAGCGCCACCGTGAGCCTGTCGGAAAAACGCGGCACCGTGCGCATCAGCGGGCCTACCAGCCATTTGCTCACCTTTGCGCAGCCCGGTAGCCAGATGGTCTATTTCGATGTACAGGTGGGCAATAAGACGGGAGAGGCCCAGTTCGTCATTGAAGCCACCGGCGGTGGCGAAACGGCGCGCGAAACGGTGGATATCGAAATCCGAAACCCTAACCCAGTGCAGACCACTCTCTGGGAAGGCAGCGCAGAAGGCGCCCAGGAATGGAGCCAAACCCTCGACCTGAGCCGATACGCCAACCTCCAGCGCCTGACGCTCGAAGTGAGCGCCCTGCCACCCGTCAACCTCAGCCGGCACCTCGATTACTTGCTCCGCTATCCGCACGGCTGCATCGAGCAAATCACCTCCGGCGCTTTCCCGCAGCTGTATGCCGACCTGCTGACACCGCTCAGCAAAGGGCAACAGGAAAAGGCTGCCCGCAACATCACGTCCGTCATCGAACGCCTACGCCGCTACCAGCAGCCCGATGGCTCATTCGCCTATTGGCCCGGTGGCACCTCCGTCAACGCCTGGAGCAATACGTATGCCGGGCATTTTCTGCTTGAAGCCAGCGCTAAAGGCTATGCCGTTTCCCCTAATATGCTCGAACCCTGGCTCGACCAACTGGCCCAAAGCGCTCGCCGCTGGACACCCGCATCCAATACGCGAAGCACCTGGTACACGTACGACGACGAACTCACCCAGGCCTACCGCCTCTATGCCCTGGCCCTAGCCGGCAAACCCGAGCTGGGCGCCATGAACCGCCTCAAAGAGCAAAAAGACCTGTACAAACAGGCCGCCCTCCTGCTGGCCGCTGCCTACGCCCAGGCCGGCAAGACCGAAGTGGCCCGCGATATGGCGAACAAGAAATGGCGCGAAGACTGGGACTACACCTGGAGCGGCCGCACCTTCGCCTCCTCCCTGCGCGACCAAGCGCTGCAATTGGAGACTTACACCATCATCGGCGATAAAAAACGCGCCGAAATGCTCGTACAAAGCATCTGTCAGCAACTCGGAGGCGAACCCTCATGGGAGTGGAACACGCAGGGCTTGGCCGTCGCTTTGCGCGCCCTGTCGAAACACGTGGGCAAGCAAGGCGCTGCCGGCCCGCAGTTCACTTACCAGTTCAATGGCAGTGGTGTGCAAAAGGGCGATGCCAGCAGGGCTATTGCCCTCGTGGACCTGACGGGCAAAACCGCGGCCCAGCGCCTCACCGTCCGGAACACCGGCAAAACGCGCCTATACGTGCGTGTCGTAGCCATCGGCCAGTTTGCCCCCGACCAGACGCCGGGCGAAGAGACTGCCGAAAACATCGCTCTGAGCATTCGCTACACCGACGCCAAAGGCAACCCCATTGACGTGGCGCGCCTGCCTAAAGGTGCCGACTTCATCGCCGAAGTAACCGTCCGACGCCAGTCGTCCGACCTGAACTTCCCATTCCGAGAGCTGGCACTGTCGCAAATCTTCCCCTCAGGCTGGGAAGTCCAGAACACGCGCCTGAGCGGCATGGAAATGGGTGGCCAGAGCGCCTCCGACTATCAGGACATCCGCGACGACCGCGTGTACACGTATTTCAGCCTGCCCGAAGCCGGCACAGACAACACCCGCACGTACCGCATTCAGCTCAACGCTGCTTACGCCGGGCGCTACTACCTGCCGCCGGTGAGTTGCGAGGCCATGTACGACAACCGTATCCGCGCCAGCACCACCGGACGCTGGGTGGAAGTGCTTTAGTCTCCTTTCGCTCCGCTTCAAACGCTTGCGGCCCACCTAAGCATTCTGCTTAAGCGGGCCGCAAGCGTTTTATCAGGCCATTTCTACTTATTCCTGCACCGCGCACTTGCCGTAGAGCAGCTCATACATTCCAGCCGGTTTTGGCCCGGCCTGGTAGATCTGCTCGAAGGTCTGGCGGCTCATACGCTCGATGGCGGCCAGGCCGGCTTTCTGCAAATCCCGGTTGAGCGGTGTCAGGCGCGGGCCGAAGAATTCGTCGGCGCGGCGCTGGGCCTGCTGCAGTTCTTGGCGCAGCGCCTGCATGCCGTCCAGAAACGAACGTGTGGGTGGCTCATCGGAAATCTCTGAAAGCACATACAGTTTTCCAATGCGGGCGCGCAGCTGCTGTTCGCCCGTGATGCCTTTGGACTCGATGGTTTCGGTCAGCGTTTTTCGGAAGGCCTCTAAGTCGTCGGCGTAGCGCTGCAGCTGGCCCTTGAGGCGCGCATCTCTAACAGCGGTGGCGCGCTGGAGGGCAGAGTCTTTGGCGCTCTGTACTTGGGCGACCAATAAACCCAAGTCTTCCACCATGCGGAAGAGCTCTTGCGAAATGGCGCGGCGGCGCTGATAATCGAGCTCAGGCTGGATGGGGTCCGGAATGAGCACGAGCGTGCCGGTGTCTGTAACGCCGCCGGCATTGAGCCGCACACCGTAGACGCCGGGCATGGCCAGCTGGCCAAAGAAGCCCGCGTAGGCGCCAAATTCACCGCGCACCAGGACGCCTTTAGCGGCCTTAGGCGGTGGAGTGCGCATGTCCCAGCGGGCTACGTTGATACCTTTCCGATTGGCGCCGGGCAGGGTAACCACCTTTTTGCCCGAAGGGTCAAAGATGTCTATGGTAACCTCGCCACTCAGAACGCGGTCTTTGAGGTAGAACTGGATAACGGCCTGCTCGGTAGGGTTGGGGCCGACGTAGGCGTCGGTGTTTGGGAAGCCCTGGCCGTAATGGCCGGTGGTTACAGGCGTCGGTCGGCTGGGCAGCAGGGCGGCAGGGCGCTCCAGCAGTTCGGGCGTGAGGCGGCGGATGGGCGAAATGTCGTCCAGAATGAAGATACCGCGCCCATGGGTAGCGATGACTAAGTCTTGTGTGCGCGGGTGGATGACTAAGTCGCGCACGCCGACGTATTCAGGCAGTTTGGATTTGTAATGTACCCACGTCTGGCCACCGTCGTTGCTCAGGTACAGGCCGAATTCGGTGCCCAGGAAGAGCAGGTCAGGGTTTTCGGTATCCTCAATGATGACGTGCGCGTAGCCTTTGAGGACGTCGCTCTGGCCAATGGATTTCCACGTCTGGCCGCCGTCGTCGGTGCGGGCCACGTAGGTGCGCATATCGCCGTAGGCATGCCGGTCGAAGGTGGCGTAGGCGCGGTTTCGGTTGTGCCGGCTGGGCGTTACGCGGCTGACCCACGTGCCGGCCGGGATGCCTGCACCGGTGTAGTTGAGGCGTGTCCAGGTTTTGCCGCCATCGCGCGTAACCTGTAGGTTTCCGTCGTCGGTGCCCACATAGATGAGGTTTTCGTCTATGGGCGACGGGCCGATGGAGTAGATGGTACAGTGGTTTTCGGCGGAAGTGTTGTCCACCGTCAGTCCACCGCTGGCGTATTGCTGTTGCTTGACGGTATCGTTGGTGGTCAGGTCGGGCGAGATGCGTTCCCAGGTTTCGCCTCGGTCAGCCGATTTGAAGAGGAATTGGGCGCCACAATAGATGACGTTGGGGTTGACAGGGCTTTTCACGATGGGCGTGTTCCAATTCCAGCGGTATTTAGGGTCGCCGGGGCGTTCCTGCGGTTGGATGGACTTGTTTTGGCCGGTGCGAAGGTTGATGCGCGCCATGTTGCCGCCCTGGCTTTCGCAATAGACGATGTTGGGGTCTTTAGCGTCGGGCTGCACCCAGAAGCCATCGCCGCCGTAGAGGTCGAGCCAGTCGCCGTTTTTGATGCCGCCGCGAGCGCGCGAGGGGCCGCGCCAGGAGCCGTTGTCCTGCAAGCCGCCATAGACGTTGTAAGGTTCCTGGTCGTCCACACTGACCTGGTAGTACTGTGCCACAGGCAGGGTTTTGAACATGAACCAGGAGACGCCATAGTCCAAGCTCATATAAACGCCGCCGTCGGTGCCCAAATAGAGGTGGTTGGGGCTGTTGGGGTTAATCCACAGGGCGTGGTGGTCGGCATGCACCCAGCCGCTGGTGCGGCCGCCTTCGTTGAACGAATAGCCGCCGTCGGTGCTGATGGACAGTGAGAAGGCCGGACGATAAACGCGCTTGGGATCCTGAGGGTCAACGACCAACGTGCTGAAGTAGAACGGCCGTGCGGTAACGTTGGACGTAGCACTTTGGTACTTCCACGTCTCGCCCCCATCGGAGGAGATGTACAGGCTGGTGTTTTCGCTTTCAACGATGGCCCACATGTTGTCGGGTGCGCTGGGCGCCAGTGCTAAGGCGATGCGCCCAAACGGCCCTGGGGGAAGGCCATTGGTCAATTTGCGCCAGTTTTTGCCGCCGTCAGTACTTTTGTACAGCGCACTGCCCGGGCCGCCCGACGTGAAGGAATACGGCGTGCGACGCACCTCCCACATAGCGGCCAGCAGCACATCGGGGTTGCGCGGGTCCATAATGACGTCGGCACAGCCGGTGCGCTCATTGACGTACAAAATTTTCTCCCACGTCTTGCCACCGTCGGTAGTCTTGTACAGGCCACGGTCAGGGCTATCGCTCCACAGCGGGCCGGGGGCGGCCACATAGACGGTGTTCGACTGCTGAGGGTGAATGATAATTTTAGCAATGTGCTCAGTCTTTTCTAACCCTATATGCATCCAGTTGCGGCCCGCGTCAGTGGAGCGGTAAATGCCTAACCCGATAGAGACGCTGTTGCGCATGTTGCTCTCGCCCGTGCCTACCCACACGATGTCGGGCTTAGCCTGGTCAATGGCTACAGCGCCGATAGACTGCGGGTATTTGTCAAAAATAGGCTCGAACGTTGCGCCAGCCGTAGTGGATTTCCAGACGCCGCCACCAGCCGTGCCCACGTAAAGGATTTTGGGGTTGCTATTGACGCCCTCAATGGCGGTGATGCGACCGCTCATGACGGCAGGCCCGATGTTACGCGCTTCCAAAGCGCCAAAAGCCGCAGGGGTCAAGGCATTTTGTGAAAAGGCAACTGCCACCCAGACAGCAAGTCCCCCCGTGAGAAAGTATTTTTTCATAGAAAATAGCAGTTTAGCATAAAAAATAAGGGTGTCGTCCGGAAGGAAAGCAAAAGCGACATCTTGACAAAAAACAAGGCCACCAGACGCACAAAACGAAAGCGACAGGTGGCCTTATGAGGGATAAATCAACGAAGTGCTCCTATTTTTTGCCAGGCATGTCAAAGATTTTCATATCTACCATCGGATTGAGCTCCACTTTGGTGATATTAACAGTGGTAGCGCCCATCATCGGATTCATCTGCTGCATCGTGTGCGGAATGATGATGCCACCTACCTCTTTGAAATTGGAGTATAGCGAAGCGGTTTCTATTTCCTGGCCGTCCACCTCGTCCACTTGTATGCTCTTGATTTCGTAGAACGTTTTGGGGTCGTAAAAGAGGTATTCCACCTTCTTGCCGCCTTTGTTCACTTTGATTTTGTGCGCCTCCGTGCCTTCCACGTCTTCAGTGCCTAAGTATTCCACGGTGTAACCTTTTTCCTGGTAACCGATGACTGTTCCGTCTATGTCGGCCTGTTCCAGAAGAGATTTGGCCTGGTCGGCAGTCATTGGCTCAGGGTCAGTGCTGCCCATGAATGGGTTGGTGCTCCAGCCTTTGTCGCCTTTGACGGCCATTACCTGCGACATGCCCATGACGGATACTTCCATGCGGGCTGCCTGGTCGCGCACAGCCGTCATAGACCAGCCAATGGCCATGCCTGCAGCGGCATCGGCGGTTACCGTAGCCTCCATGCGGATAGCCTCGACCTTTTTCCAGTTGTCGCCACCGGTAGCTGCGATGTATTTGGCGATGATTTCGTCGGCCGTCTGGGCCTGGGCAAAAGCGCTGGCCAGCAGGGCAAAGAGGGCGAATGCAAGTACTTTTTTCATGTTGTGGGTAGTTTTGATTGCTACAATGAAAGGAAGCTTTTCGGCAAAAAAAAGCTGGGCGGTCCAAAATGTTTTGGAAAATTAGATAAATCCCGAAAAAGAGAGGATATATTGGCTAGAGGCGATGACCAACGAGGTATTGGCCTTGCGCGACCTGCCTTGCTTTACTCCGGGAAAGAAACCTTCCCCATACCCACCCATGGCAGCCCGCACAGCTGGGCATCGGGCGGGGTGGTGCCGGCTACGGTTTCGTTGGCGAGCACGGCGAAAAGCACAGCTTCTTTGGCGTCGGCAGAGATGCCCAGCATTTCCATGGGCGCTATGGCTACGTCGTCGGGCAGCCATTGGCGCAGCAGCTGCCGCACGAGCGGATTGTGGCTGCCGCCGCCGCTCAGATAAACGGCAGCTCGGGCGCACGTCCGCGACACGCGCCGGATGCCTTGTGCAATGGTGTGCGCCGTCAGGTGCGTCAGCGTAGCCATCAGGTCATGCGCGTCGGGCCATTCGGAAAAGCCCGCCGTTTGGGCTACCCATTCTAAGCTGAACTCCTCTGGCCCGGTGGTACAGGGGAAGGGCCGCTGGAAGTAGGGGTAGCGCAGCAACCGCTCCAGAGCGTCTTCTAGCACGCGCCCTTGTTGGGCCAGGTGCGCGTCGGCGTCGTAGGGCTGGCCAAAGAATTGCCGAGCAGCAGCGTCTAACAGCGTGTTGCCCGGGCCGGTATCGGTGGCGAAAGCTTTGCGGGCATCGCCGTCGCCGGGCAAGAAAGTGAAGTTGGCGATGCCACCGATGTTGAGTAAGAAGCGGTCTTCGCCTGGCTCAGAGAAGAGCAGGTAGTCTCCATAGAGGGCCAGTGGCGCCCCTTCACCACCCACGGCGAGATGCTTTTGGCGGAAGTCGCTGATGGTGATGATGCCCGTTCGGCAGGCTAAGTGGTCGCCATCACCGATTTGCAGAGTAGCGTTAGGGTAGTCGGGTAGGCCGTGGATGTGCCGCGGAGCGTGAAAGACCGTCTGCCCGTGGCTGGCGATAAGGTCAACATCGGAAGGCCGCACACCCCAGCGCTGCAGCGCCTCATTGATGAGGGCGGCGTGCTGTTCGGCCACGACGACGTTGAGCAGCACTAAGTGCTGAAAATCAATTTGCCTTTGAGCAAAAACGCGGCGGATTTCCGCCTGAAAGGCAGCCTCAAAAGGCGCTGTTTCAAATTGCAACACCTCTACGCGCGTGCCCGGGCCAGCGCCCTCGATGGCGCACAGTGCCATATCCAAACCATCTAACGATGTGCCCGACATCAGCCCCAGGATGATGCGCCGAGGCTTCTGGGCGATGGCTGCTAAGTGAAGAATGTGGCGGAGCATATGGCCAAAAGTAGGTGGAAGAGCCCGAAGCTTGGCTACTATTTTCGTCGGCAATAGAAAGTACTTGTTCAGAGCAAAGCCTTGAAAGGCAATTCAATTATTAAAATGCCGTTAAGCTCGTGTGAAAGTTAGCGCTGGGCTGACCTGCTGCACAAAAAGTTGATTTCGTTTGCAATAGTATTCATTCACATCAAAATAAATCGTGTCTCGTATGAAACTTTCAACTTTTCTTACTTGCCTGTTTGTGCTATCTGTTGCGTTTTCGGGTGTGCTTTGCGCCCAAAAGAAAGCCCCCCCTGTCTTCGAGACGCGCCATAAAAACGTGTACGCAGAAGCCTTAGGCAGCAGCCTTCTGCTGGGGGCTCATTTTGATATGCGTTTAAAGAAAGGCCAAATGGACGGTCCTGGACTTCGTGCCGGTATTGGGGGGGCTAGTTTCCGAGGAAAAACGGACAGCCTCAGATTTACTATAGGTACCGTTGTTTTTCCTCTGGAATTCAACTACCTGGTTGGTAAGCGTCGGAGCTCTTTCCTTGCGGGTGTTGGACTGCTACCCCTATATGCCACTTTAGGCGCTTCGGGCACGGTGAATGGGGAGTCAGGCGTCCTTATTAAGGATGGTTTTACTCTTGCTGGTGGGTTTGTCAACATGGGTTACCGTTTTCAGCCGCTGCGCAACGGGCTAATGCTTCAATTTACCCTGACACCTGTGATTCTTCGGGGAGCGGGATTAATTCCATTGAATTTTGGCCTGGGGCTTGGCTTTGGGTTTAAGTAGCTGATTTCGCGTACGGTTGAGATGCCTATGGGCCCCGAGATTTTCTTTTTTAACTGCTGAGGGCGCAGAGAAACATCGAGAAAAAAACTTCTGCGCCCTTTGTTGCCTTAATCTTTTGCCTCCACAATAGCCTTAGATAAAGTCAGGTGAATAATTCAGCGAGAGACAACTGCAAACACTCTTGTTGTCCCTCGTGAGGGGGGATGTCTTTTGTGCACCAAAGACCCGACATTTCAATTACATACGCGGCCCCCAAAACTCCATTGAGCGCGGCGGGCCGTCTGAAGGTGCGGCGGATTTGCTGGTGCGGAAGTGCCGCAGGTTGTAGGTGAACGAGAGCATTACGAAGCGCTGGAGGGCGTTAGTTTGCAGGTCTTCCACGTAGGTTTCCGTGACGTTTCGGCTGATGCTGCGGTTTTGCCCCAGCACGTCGTTGACGGCTAGAGCGATTTCGCCGCGTTCATTTTTGAACACCTTTTTGCCAATGGCGAGGTGCCACAGCCAGAAGTTCTGGTCGAAGCCTTCGCTGAGGCCGGCGTTGAGGTTGTGCGTCAGGTCGGAGCGCAGCACGATGCCTTTCCAGGCGACCCAGTTGAGGCGGAAGCGGGAGGTCTGGCTCAGGTAGCGGGTATTGCTGGCCGTTTGGAACGTGTTGTTGGCGATGTTGTAGCTGGGCCGGAAAGCCAGCGTGAAGTCAATGCGTTCGCTGATGTTGCTGGCAAAGGTGAGGCCTGCTGTAAAGATGTGGTTGTTGGCTAAGTTCAGGGCGTCGTTGATGAGGCCCGGTGTACGCACGTAATTGTAGAAAGCATCCAGGTTGACGTTGGTTTTCAGGCCCTTAATGGGCATTCCGTAAGAGCCGAACACGCGAACGGAGTAGAAGCCGTTCAGGTTGACCGGGCGCGACAGGCGGGCGCCGCGCGGCACTTGGTATTCTTGCAGAATGGGGTGATCGCTGTTGGCTAAATAGGTGGCCGTGGCGATGTAATCCTGGGTGAAGGTGAAGCCGCCGCCGAGGAACAGGGTGCTGCCCTTTTCGACGTTGGAAGCCTGGTATCGGCCGAAGATGTTCTGCTGGAAGGTCTGGCGCAGGTTGGGGTTGCCCACGGTGAGTTGCACGGGGTTGCTGTTGTTCAGCACGTCTTGCAGTTGCTCCACGGAGGGCAGTTGTGTGCTGCTGCGGTAAAAGATGCGGATGTTACGCGTGCGATCGAGGTCGTATCGGAGCATGGCTGAGGGCAGCACATTGAAAAACGTCTGATTGATGTTCTTTTCCTGCGGGAAGGTGCGCTGATTGACCAGGGTGGCCCATTGGGCATTGGCGCGCACGTTGAAGTTAAGATCTCGGCCTTTGGAGTAGTTGTAGCCCACGCCCGTCTGGTGAGTAGTGTAATCGTTGGAGAAGACGTTGGACAGTTGTTCGTTGAGGAGTGAGTAGCTGCCCGTTTGTTCGTTCGAGTCGAAGGTGAGGCGCTCGGAGGCTTCTTGCTGGTAGCTGAGGCGGTAGTTGAGCAGTAGCTGAGCGTTTTCACTGAGCGGTTCAGTGTATTCGGCGTTGCCGGCGGCATTCCAGCTGCCAATATCTAAGGAGGTGCGCTGGTCGAGCAGGGTAACGACGCCCTGCTGAGGGAATGCGTTTTCGGAGTCGAGCCAGGAGGTACCGCGTTTAGGCGCGTAGCCGCCATTGAGATTGAGCGAGAACGTGCGGCCTTTTTTAGCCATGCGGCGTCGCCACAGCAGGCTGCCGTTGAAGTTGAGGCCCGTGAGGTCGGAACGATAGTGGTTGTCGGTGCTGCCGATGAGGGCGTTATTGAACAGCGTTTGGCCCAGTGTGGCAGAGGTTCCGTCGTTGAGTTGGGCGCTCAGGCGCGGCTGGAAGATGAAGGAGTTCATGCTGTCCAGTTTATACTCGATGCGCGCGTTGAAGCGGTGGTTGGTGTTGTCGGTGCGGCTTTCGCTGTCTTCGCGGTACAGTTCGGCCAAGTCGCCCTGGCTGTTAAGGAACTGACGGAACGTGTTGTTGAGCGCCAGCGTGTTGGATTTATTGAAAAAATAGCTGGCTGTTACGTCCGTTTTCTGCCCCCACTTGTCGGAGTAGTTGAGGCCAATGGCTGTGGTGGTGGCGATGCCGCCCTGAGGGCGCACCAGAAAGTCGCCCAAGCCGCCGCCACCGGGGCCACCGCCACCGGGGCCACCGCGCCCGCCGCCCATCATCATGAACATGCGTCCGGCGCCACCGGGCATGCCGCGTCCGCCGCCGCCCATGACGCCCAGCAGGTCGTCTACGGAGAAGTTTTGCACGTTGATGTTATTGGCCATGCCGATGAGGGCAATGCGCCGATTGCCATCGAAGAAGTTGATGTTGCCCCCGGCCTGGTAGCGGTCTTCGTAGCCGTAGCCGGCATAGACTTTGCCGAATTGGCCCTGACGCATGTTGGTTTTGGTGACGATGTTGATCGTCTTGGTCGTATTGCCGTCCTGAAAGCCGGTGAATTGCGCCTGATCACTTTGCTGGTCGAAGATCTGGATTTTATCAATGACCTCTGCCGGCAGGTTGCGCAGGGCAGCCATGGGGTCGTTGCCGAAAAAAGGCTTGCCGTCCACGAGTACCTGGCCCACATTTTCGCCTTGCGCCTTGATGGTGCCGCCTTCGACGCTGACGGAGGGCAATTTTTCCACCAGGTCGCTTGCGTCGGCGTCCTTCATCACCTTCACGGAGCTGGCGTTGAATTCGGTGGTGTCGCCCTTTTGCTGGGCAATGGGCACGGTGCTTTTGACTTCTACGCCTTGAAGCACTATCTGATCTGGCTCCAGCTGAAGTACTCCCAGCTGGACATCGCTTTGCGTCAGCGTAACCTCGCGGCGCAGCGGCTTGTAGCCTAATGCACTGATGACCAGACGATAGCCACCTCGCTCGACCTGGGTTAGTGCAAAGATGCCCTCCAGATTGGTGGCCGTGTTCTTGACGACTTCGCCCCACGGGTATTGCAAGCTGACGGTAGCCCCGGGGAAGGGCTGGCCCTGGTCATCGAGTACTTTGCCGCGAATGGTGAAGGTTTGGGCAAAGAGGGCGGGCGCGAGCAGCCAGGCTGCCGCTATGAGCAGGTGTTTCATAGATCAAAAATTTCAGGTTGAAAAAACAGGCCAAAGGAGTTAGACCCGCATCGAAGGCAAATAGCCAAAACGAGTCTGATTTGGTGTATTCGGTGCCTCTGGCCGCCTTCGAAGCTGCCGCCAGCCCGGCGGCGCTTCGAAGAACGTGCGTGCGTTGATGTGTTTACCGGTTACCGTTTGGGTTAGCGTCCCGGCTGCGACTCTTTCTATCTTTTTTGTTCTTCCCCTTAGGGTCAGGGGCGGGCTTGTCTTTGCCGGGCGGTGTGGGCTGAGCGTTGGGGCCCCAGTTGCCGCGGCGCTCGCGCATTTCTTCTCGGGCGGCGAGCCATTGCTGCCACTGTTCCTGAGTGAGCACGGTTTGCAGTTCCTGGTCTTGCGCCTGACGAATGGTGGTCATCTGGGTGCGCATGGCCTCCCAGTCGCCTTCGTTTTTCTGGCGCGCGTCCTGCAGCTGATGCGCATACTTGACGTTGATCTCCAACACTTTGGCTGCCTGGGCGTCCGACAGGGCCAGGCGCTCCTTCATCATGGCCGTTTGCTGCTCAGCGCGCTGTTCGGGGTTCATCCAGCGGCCCTCGCCTCCGGGCTGGGCCTCAAGGGCACCGACGCTCAACCAAAGCGCCGCCGCGAAAATGGCAATATGTGCGTACTTCATTTTTTTCGCTTTTAACACGGTACAAAAGTGCCTGCCCCCAACTCCTCCCAAAAAAAATTCCAATCAACGAGGCCTTTTCCACAGCAAACGCCGCATTTCTTTCATCAATACCGCTGAAGAGCGCCGGACATGTCCAACTGTACGGAGGTGTCGCCTTTCCTGTTCTACGGGGTCAGTACGTCCGGCGACGTTGACGGTGTCCAACCGTGCAGAGATGTCGCATTCTCGTTCCTCGAAGACGACACCTCATTTGAGCAGGCGCTGTTGAGGCAAATGTGAAGGCAAGGGCCTCAAAGGCGGCGTTTATGGATTTAATTTGCGGCCAACAAAGATGCCGGGCATCTTTGTCCATATCATGCGTTATTGGCCAAACCGTCTGACGTGGTTGCAGATCCTCTTTTGGGGGGTGTTCTGGGTTCTGGTGCCTATCGTGCTGTTGGGCAACTGGGAAAATCCCGAGCGCATTCTGGTGCGCAGCATAGTGGTGCTCACGGGCATCATCCTCGTCATCTGGCTAAATGTGGAGGTGCTGCTGCCTCGGCTGTATTTTGACAAGAAGCAGGCGCTGTACGTAGTCGTTGCCGTTGCGCTGTTGGTAGCCATTGTATTGCTGGTAAGTTGGGAGAATGCTCCATGGGCCGAACACTTTAAGCGCCCGCGCGGGAGTGGCCCACCACCCGGCGTTAAGCCCAATGTCGCTTTTAAATATCTGAGCCTGGCCATGCCCTACTTCACGGCGCTTCTCGGCAGCGCTTTGTTCGAGGTGGCGCGCTATGCCAATCGCAAGGAGCGCGAAGCCGCCGAGCTGCGCGGCGAAAAGCTGGAAGCAGAGCTGAAATTCCTGCGCTCGCAGATCAACCCACACTTTCTGTTCAACGCGCTCAACAACATTTATGCCCTGACGGTAACCCGCTCGGAGCGCGCGCCCGAGATGCTGCTGAAGCTATCGGGCATGCTCCGCTATATGCTCCACGACTGCAAGGCCGACCGCGTGCCGCTGGGCAAAGAAATCGAATACCTGCGCCATTTCATTGACCTGCACCGCCTCAAAGACAGCCGCGGCCTCAATGTAAAAGTGCAACTCGATGAGTCGCGCCCTCAGCTATTGATAGCACCGCTGTTGCTCGTGCCGTTTGTCGAAAACGCCTTTAAGCATAGTAAAATAGAAGATCGAGACAAAGGCTGGATTACCATAAGCCTCGCCACTGGCGATGACCACCTGGTCTTTGAAGTTGAAAACAGCTTGCCCGAAGGTACTCACACTAAAGACGACGTCGGCGGCATCGGCCTACACAATGTTCGCCGCCAATTAGAGCTGCTCTATCCCGACCGACATGTGCTCGACATCCGGCCAGAAACAGACCGCTTTCGGGTGCATCTTCACCTCAACCTTAACGCTCCAGCGCCTGCAAATTCATTTTAAACATGAGCACGCCCATTCGCTGTTTGATTGTGGACGACGAAGAACTTGCGCGCACCCTGCTTCAGCATTACACTGAGCAGACCCCCAACCTGCATGTAGTGGGTAGTTGCGCAAATGCGATGGAAGCGTTAGCTGCCCTGCACCAGCAGCCCGTGGACCTGCTGTTCTTAGACATCCAAATGCCTGACCTTATGGGCACAGACCTGCTTAGGGCACTCGTCCATAAACCTGTCGTTATTTTTACGACGGCCTATGAACAATACGCCGTTGAAGGCTATGAGCTGGATGCTGTCGATTACTTGCTCAAGCCCTTCTCTTACGAGCGCTTTGCTCAAGCCGTAGCCAAAGCAGCCGCCCAAATCAAAGCGCGTAACCAAACGCCCCCCCCTGCTGCCGACGTTACTCAAGACACCAGTGCCCCCAAAGACTATCTCTTAGTCAAAGCGGAGCACCGCACCCGGCGTATACGCTTCGACGATATCCTCTACATCCAGGGAATGCGCGAATACGTCTCCTTTCACCTGACCGACGGGCGCCTGATGGCTCTGCTGTCGCTCAAGCACTTAGAAGAGGTGTTGCCACCAGAGCGCTTCCTGCGAATTCATAAATCCTATATCGTTTCGCTACAGCACATCGAAGCCGTGGACGAAGAGTACCTCTATATCGGCGAGCAAAAAATTCCTATCGGGCCCAGCTATGCGGAACTTCTCCAAAAACGGCTGCGCTAACATTGAGTTTTGCGATGTTTTCAGTATATCACGGCACTGAGATGGGCCTTATTGGCTTGAAATTTTGTTTGATGCGACATTCTTGAACAACGTGAGCCGTATCACTTTTTTCGATATTTGTCAATCACCGCTGCATCAACACCTCTGCGTTCGAGGTCGTCCACGATGCGGTTGGCTTCGCTGAGGCTATTGGTACGCTTGACGACGACGGCAGCGTATTTGCCTCGGTTATAGTAGCCGATTTCGGCGTCGGTGTAGCCCATTTTAATGATGCGCTGCATTTCGCGGCGCGCGCTTTCGAGTTTGGTAAACGAGCCGGCCACGACGCGATAGCGACCATCATAGGTATCGTTGTCTAAGTCTATGGGCTGCTGCGCGGGTGGTGGCGTTTGCGGCGTTATTTGTGTAGGTGGCTGCGCATTGGGCTTTTCCGTCGGGTGCGTAGATTGGGTGGAGGGTGCTGGAGCGTTGTCCGACGGCTGCGCAGCGATAGTCCCTTCTTCGGAGCCGCCATCCGCAATGACGACGGTGGAGGTGTCTCCTTCGTAGAGCGTGCCGAGCGAATCCGGGTCGGTATAGCCTAAATTGCGTTTTTGGTCAAATTCCTGGGCTTCTTTGGCGAGCGAAGCCTGGCGATTTTTCATCTGACAGGCTTTATAGCCGGCTACTAAAATAAGGCCGCCCAATAGAGCATACAGCAGATAGGTCAGGATTTTGGTTGTGTTCATGTGTTGTTAATTTCTTTTCCAGGAGTTGTTGGTGCGGTCAGTGTCCGGGATAAGGCGGTCGCCCAATTCGACGCGGTTGACGCTTTTACCTGGCGCGCAGGGCACAGAGCACTGGCGCTCGCCGTTTTTCCAGACTTCCGCTTTCAGGTGCACAGTTTCTGAAGTTTTATCGGTGTAAGTGATGTGCAAATGTACGGGGATGGGCAGGTTTCCGATACGCTCGACGGTAACAACGTCGCGGCCGGCACCGGCGTCGTGCTCTACGCTGCGAATGCCGACATCAGGGTAGCCCCACTCAAAGAACCATGGACGCCACAACCAGTGGAGGCTTTGGCCCGAGACCTCGTTCCAGGTGAAGAAGAAGTCATAGGGGGTGGGATGCTTGCCTTTCCAGCGGTCCATATACTCTACCATGCAGCGATGGAAAGTTTCATAGCCCAGCTGGTCGAACAGTACTGTGTAAGCTGCCTGTGGGCGCGAGTAGGAGGCGATGCCGTAGGCCGGGCTGCGCAAGAAACTGGAGCGTACCATGGGGGGTACGTCGAAGTCGTTACCAGCAGAGAAGTTGTAACCGCGCAGGTTGCCTTTGCGACTGGTGAGCGAATCGGTCAAGAAGAAGTCAAAGAACGAGGCCCAGCCTTCATCCATCCAGGCATATTCCTGTTCGTTAATACCCATCATGAAGGGGAAGTACGTATGTGCCACTTCGTGGACGGTCAGGTTAGTGGGGTCTCCTGGGGCCACGCTGGCGTCGTTGACCATCATGGGGTATTCCATGCCGTCGTTGCCGTTGAAGACCGTCATGCACGGGTAGGGGAAGGGATAGCCCGGCAGCCAGAAACTCATCAGCCGAATGCCATCGGCAGCAATGCGCGCCACGCGATAAAAGTCGGAAGAGCGGGTGTTGTAGGCAGCGCTGACGAAGGTGCGGCGGCCGGTTGCGCTGTCCACTACCACAGAGGTAGCGTCCCAATTGTAGTGGTCGCTGGCAGCGAAGGTGAAGTCGGGCACGTTCGTGGCGCGGTAGCGGAAGACGTGTTGTTGGGCCTGGCGAAATACGCCGCCGCGTTTCAGTTCGTCTTCGGTGAAGATGCGCACTACTGTATCGGCGCGGTGTGCGCGCTCAAAGCGCTCTAGATAGGGCTCTTTTAACAAGTCGGCGGCGTTTTGCCATTCGCCGGTGGCCCATACCATGAAGCCGCGGGGCAAGGTGAGGGTTACGTCGTAGTCCGCAAAGTCGTGATAAAATTCCTGTTGGCCGCTGTATGGAGTACCGGCCCAGCCTCGAATGTCGTCATAGACGGCTACCTGTGGGTACCAGTAAGGCACAAAGAAGGTGGTGGGATCGCACACGCATTCGCGCGTGGCGCGCTTATCGGAGGGCAGAGTATAGGTCCATTGTATTTGTACGCGCACGGAGTCGCCCGGCAAAAGAGGCTTTTGGCGTATATTTACTTCTAAGAAGGTGCGGCGGCGTGTGCGCTCTTTGTCGGGCACGGGCTGACCGTTGAGCGTCAGCTGCTCGATGCGCACGCCTTCGCCTACGTCGGCGGGGTTTACGTCGTCGTCGCGCAGACTGCCCCTACGGTAGCGGTCAGCAGCCAATTTGAAACGCAGCAGCCGCAGCGTATCTGGGCTTTGATTGAAATACACAATCGTTGCCAGCCCTTTCACCAAGCGCTTTTTGGGCTCCAAACGGACGTTGATTTGATACGAAGCCCGGTTTTGCCAGTACTTTGGCCCCGGGCGGCCATCGAAACTGCGCGTACCTTTCTCGTAAGCGCGTAGTATGTTGCGCGGCAGGAACAGAGCAGTATCCTGGGCAGAGAGGGCGGTAAAGGCTGCATTTAGCAGCAGCAGTAAGGTCAGAAAGCGAGACATGTGCGGTAGTTTGGCAGCAAAGGTAGCCGCTTGGCCAAGACATCGTTCAATTGACTGGCGCCACCTCTGCTTTCGGAGTTCTTGGGGCAGGCGAACGCTATGTTAAACGCCCACTGCCCTACCTTTGCCGCAAAGCGCTTTTCCTATGCAAAAACCCTCTATTCCGGAAGGTACGCGCGATTTTGGGCCGGAGCAGTCGCGTCGGCGCGCGTTCATTTTTGATACCTTGCGCGACGCTTTTGTCCGCTTTGGCTACGAGCCGTTGGAAACGCCGGCCATGGAAAACCTCTCGACCCTGACGGGCAAGTACGGAGAGGAAGGCGATAAGTTGCTTTTCAAAATCCTCAATAATGGCGACTTCCTTAAGGACGTGGATTCGGCGCTTTTGGCGTCTAAAGACTCGGCCCGTCTGGTGCCTTATCTGGCTAAGCGAGGTTTGCGCTACGACCTGACGGTGCCTTTTGCCCGCTATGTGGTGATGAATCGCCATGCGCTGGCGTTTCCGTTCAAGCGCTACCAGATACAGCCTGTATGGCGCGCCGACCGGCCTCAGCGCGGGCGTTACCGCGAATTTTACCAATGCGATGCCGATGTCATTGGCTCTGATAGTTTGCACTATGAAGCCGAGCTCATTCAGCTGTACGACGACGCCTTTACACATCTTGGCATTCCGGTTGTCATTAAGGTCAACCATCGCCAGGTGCTCTACGGCATTGCCGAGGCCGCAGGGGCTGCTGACCGCTTTGTGGACATGACGGTGGCCATTGACAAGTTGGACAAAGTCGGTCTCGAGGGCGTGCGTGATGAGCTGGCCCAGCGCGGCTTTTCGCCTCAAGCCATAGGACACATCGAACAAATCCTGAGCATTCGCGACCGCACCGAACTGCGCCATGCCCTTAGCAACAGCCCCGCTGGCCAGCACGGCTTAAACGAATTGGACACCGTATGGGCCTATTTGGAGGGCTTGCCACTGCGCAACGAGGTGCGTCACGATGTTACGCTGGCGCGGGGCCTCACCTATTACACTGGCTGCATTTTTGAGGTAGTGGCCCATGTGGAAGGCGTCCGTATGGGCAGCATCGGCGGCGGTGGGCGCTACGCCGATCTCACGGGTGTTTTTGGGCTGCCGGGGCTGTCAGGTGTGGGTATTTCGTTTGGCGCCGACCGCATCTACGATGTTCTGGAGCAGATGAATGCTTTTCCGGAGGCGCTGTCTGAAAGCGTGCGGGTGCTTTTTATGGCTTTGGACGCCGATTCACACCGCTACGCTTTTCGGCTTGTCAGTCGCCTGCGCGCTGCAGGCATCAGCGCAGAGCTGTACCCGGAGCCAGGGAAGTTGAAAAAGCAATTTGAGTATGCTGCTCGCCGCCAGGTGAGCTGGGCCGCCATTGTGGGCGAGGCCGAGCGCGAAAATCAGACTGTCGTGCTCAAAGACCAGCGCACGGGCGAGCAGCACACTGTTGCTGCTGAAGCCCTGTTGGAGTGGCCGGCCTTGCGTTGATGCCTTTTAGCCGGCGGGCCAATTGGCCAGGGTGTCTGCCTTTTCAGTTGCACTCTGAGTACCCACAATTTTTGCAATGCAGGCACCCTTCCTGATAGACCAGTCCGTCCGTTTTGCACGATGGACAGGTATTGTGCGAGGGCACCGTCCCGTCGGGGATGAAACGGCGCAAAGCACGCACGACGCCGTTTTTCCAGCTGTTGAGCGAGTCGGACTCTAAGTGCAGGTTTTCCACCATGTCCACTACATAAGGCAGGGGCATGCCGTGGCGCAGGACGCCAGAAATGAGCCTGGCGTAGTTCCAGTACTCCTTATTAAAGGTGCGCGACAGGCCTTCGATGGTAACATTGTAGCCGTCTTTGTCGGTGTACTGGAAGTCGTAGCGGTTTTTGCCGTTTTCCTTGACCTTGATGACGCGGCCCTCTTTGACTTGGGTTAGGATAGAGAAGGAGTCTTTGGCCCGCCCGGTGAAGATTTCGTAGGGGCGGCCCTGGTAGAGGCCTACGACGGCGACCCAGGGTTCGTCGTTGTTCATGAAGGTGATGACGGCCGCATCGAGCACCTGCGGGCGTTTTGGAGCAGCCGTTTCGCGGAAGATATCGGCGGCGGTGTCGCTCTTTTTCTTTTCGCTGATGAGCACGCCGCTGCGCGAGCCTTCGCGATAGACGGTGATGCCTTTGCAACCGGCTTCCCAGCCGGTGAAGTAGATCTGGCCGATGAGTTCTTCGGTGGTCTCTTCGGGTACGTTGACCGTGACGCTGATGCTGTGGTCCACCCATTTCTGGACGTGGCCCTGGAGGCGGACTTTTTGCACCCAGTCCACGTCTTCGGCGGTGGCGCGGTACCAGGGTGAGCGCTCGATGAGGGCGCGCAGTTGGTGGTCGTCCATGCGCTCGACGTCGTCGGCGATGCCCTGGGCTTTGAGCCACAGGCGAAAGGCGGGGTGCACGACGTAGTAGTCTTCCCATTTATCGCCGACTTCGTCCACAAAGGTGATGCGGGCGTTTTTGTCGTGCGGGTTCACCTTTCGGCGGCGTTTGTAGGCGATGCGGAAGACTGGCTCCAGCCCCGACGTGGTGCGTGTCATGAGGCTGGTGGTGCCAGTGGGGGCTATGGTGAGCAGGGCGATGTTGCGGCGTCCGTAGCGCGCCATGTCGGCGTAAAGTTGCGGGTCGGCATTGCGCAAGCGCTGGATGAAGGGGTTATTGGCTTCGCGCTGGGTGTCGTAGATAGGGAAAGGGCCGCGCTCTCGAGCCAGCGCTACCGAGCCGCGATAGACGGCCAGCGCCAGTGTGCGATGGACGCGCTCGCAAAAATCTATAGACTCGTCGGAGCCGTAGCGGATACCCAAGGCGGCCAGCATGTCGCCTTCGGCAGTGATGCCGATACCAGTGCGGCGGCCCTGCACGCATTTGTGGCGGATTTTGAGCCACAGGTCGCGTTCGGTGGCCTTCACAAAGTCGGGTTCCGGGTCGCGTTCGATTTTTTGCAGGATTTGCTCGATTTTCTCCAGCTCCAGGTCAATGATGTCGTCCATGACGCGCTGGGCCAGCTGGCCGTGCTTTTCCAGCAGTTCAAAGTCGAACTCGGCTTGGGGGGTGAACGGGTTTTTCACATAGCTGAGCAGATTGATGGCCAGCAGCCGGCAGCTGTCGTAGGGGCACAGGGGGATTTCGCCACAAGGGTTGGTCGAGATGGTGCGGAAGCCGAGGTCGGCGTAGCAGTCGGGCACGGACTCTCGGATGACGGTATCCCAGAAGATGAGGCCGGGTTCGGCGCTTTTCCAGGCGTTGTGGACGATTTTTTTCCAGAATTCGCGGGCATCAATAGTGCGTTCGACGATGGGGTGTTCGGCGTCCACCGGGAAGCGCAGGGTGTAGGGTTTTCCGTCGCGCACGGCTTGCATGAAGGCGTCGTCCACGCGCAGGGAGATATTGGCACCGGTTATTTTGGTGTTGTCTAGCTTGGCGTCGGCGAAGGCGGGCGCATCCGGGTGCCGGATGGAGAGCGTGAGCATGAGTGCCCCTCGGCGGCCGTCCTGGGCCACCTCGCGGGTGGAGTTGGAGTAGCGCTCCATGAACGGCACGATGCCGGTGCTGGTCAGGGCGCTGTTCATCACGGGCGTGCCGGTAGGGCGCAAGTGCGACAGGTCGTGCCCCACACCACCGCGGCGTTTCATCAACTGCACTTGCTCTTCGTCTATCTTCAAAATGGCCCCGTAGGAGTCGGCCTGGCCTTCGACGCCGATGACGAAGCAATTGGACAGCGACACCACCTGGAAGGGATTGCCAATGCCCGCCATGGGGCTGCCCTGAGGCACTAAGTACCGGAAGCGCTCCAGCAAGGCATAGACCTGGGGCTCGCTCAGCGGGTTGGGATAGCGCTGCTCGATGCGGGCAATTTCAGCAGCAATGCGGTGGTGCATGTCGTCGGGCGAGCGCTCGTAGATGCGGCCGTATGAGTCTTTGAGGGCGTACTTGTTGAGCCATACGTTGGCGGCTAAGGTATCGCCTTCAAAGTACTCGGTGGCGGCGGCCAGGGCTTCTTCCTGGGTGTATGTAGGGCGTTCGGTCGCCTTGCCGTTGGAGGCAACAGGCGTAGTGGCTACTTCTGCATTCATACAAAAAATAGTGGAATGAGGTAAAAAGAGAACCTCAGGCGGGACGGCTAAAGCATCTGGTGCAGATGCCAGGCAAACATACGACAGCACGTGCGGAATGCTGTGGGAGAATGCAAGTGGTTTTTTCCACAATTTTATAAGCAGGGCACCGGTTCATAGGCGCACTTGAACCGCACCTTATCGGCAATGCCAGAACGCTTTACCTTTGCGCCCGCAATGGCAATGAGATTAGAAAAGTACCTCGTTATTTCAGGTGTGCCGGGCGTGCACCGACTCATCTCGGCGCGCACTAATGGCGTGCTCATCGAAGACTTCAGGGAAAAACGCATCCGCTTTGTGGCGGCGCGACAAAACCAGATTATGCCGCTGGCCACCATCGCCGTCTATACCGACACCGATGAAGGCTCGATGCCTCTGGCCGACGTGTTCCAGCGCATGCTCGACGCCCGCGAACAAACACCACCGCCCGCGCCTGACGCGCCCAGCGCCGACTTACGCGCGTATTTTGCTCAGGTATTGCCCGAACACGACCATTACCGCGTCCACATCGCCGACATCAAAAAGTGCATCCGCTGGTTCAACTACATGCTCGAACACGGCATCTTCGACCAATTGATGCGCGAAGCCGAGGCTGAAGCTGCCAACTCCGACGCGCCCCTCGACGCTGCGGAAAATGCCGACACCAAACCTTCTGAAGACCTTACCGCCTGAACGCCCAGCCCAGCAGCATGTATAAAGGAAAAAAAGTCGTCGTCGTACTGCCCGCCTACAACGCGGCTAAGACGCTCGAGCAAACCTACCGCGAAATTCCCTTCGACTTAGTGGACGATGTCATCCTCTGCGACGACCACAGCCGCGATAACACCGTCGAGAAAGCCCGCGAACTGGGCATCCGGCACGTCATCGTCCACGAGCGCAATAAAGGCTACGGCGGAAATCAAAAGTCGCTCTACAATAAAGCCTTAGAAATCGGTGGCGACATCGTTATCATGCTGCATCCCGATTACCAGTACACCCCGAAGCTCATCCCGGCCATGGTCAATATTATTGGCGAGGAACTGTACCCGGTGGTGCTCGGCTCTCGCATTTTGGGCATGGGTGCCCTACGAGGAGGCATGCCGCTCTATAAGTACGTGGCCAATCGCTTCCTAACTTTTGCTCAAAACCTACTGGTGCGATACAAACTGTCGGAATATCACACGGGCTACCGCGCCTTCAGCCGTCAGGTGTTGGAGACCATCAACTACGAGCAAAATTCGGATGACTTTGTGTTCGACAACGAAATGCTCTCGCAGATCATTTACGCCGGCTTCGACATTGCGGAAGTTACTTGCCCAACCAAGTACTTCGAGGAAGCGTCTAGCATCAATTTCCGCCGCAGCGTCAAGTACGGGCTGGGGGTATTGCGTGTATCGCTGGGGCATTTCTTCCAGCGGTTGGGCCTTTTGAATTTGCCGATGTACCAGAGCAAATGCGCCCAACCCTGAGGCCGCAACCCACTCAGCAACACAACAGGCCGAGCATATGCCGCAACAACAAGCCTCCTTAACTCAATAGGGAGGAATACAGCGCCAGTGCCCTTTTGCTCATCCAACGAATGAAAATTTTTGATACCCGCCATGTTTAAATGACCAGATGGCGTGTTTTATCCCACATTATCCGTGCGTTTTTCCCGCAGTTTCAAGTCAGGAGCATGCCCTCTTTTTTGCATCTTACATATTCCTCCGATACTGCCCGCCCACCTGGAAGAGCGCGTGGGTGATCTGGCCCAGCGAGCAGACTTTGACGGCTTCCATGAGTTCGGCGAACATGTTCTGGTTGCGCACGGCGGCTTGCTGCAGGCGTTGCAGGGCGGCAGGTGCTTTGTCAGCGTTGGCCTGGTGCAGGCGGCGCAGGGTTTCGATTTGGGCTTCTTTTTCTGCTGCGGTGGCCCGGATGACTTCGCCCGGGATGATGGTAGGCGAGCCTTCTTTGCTCAGGAAGGTGTTGACGCCGATGATGGGCAGTTCGCCGGTGTGTTTGAGCGTTTCGTAATGGAGGCTTTCTTCCTGGATTTTGTTGCGCTGATACATGGTTTCCATGGCGCCCAGCACGCCGCCGCGTTCGGTCAGGCGGTCGAATTCGGCCAGGACAGCCTCCTCCACTAAGTCGGTGAGCTCTTCAATGATGAACGAGCCTTGCAGCGGGTTTTCGTTTTTGGCTAAGCCCAATTCGTGGTTGATGATGAGCTGGATGGCCATGGCGCGGCGCACCGACTCTTCCGTGGGTGTAGTGATGGCTTCGTCATAGGCGTTAGTGTGCAGCGAGTTGCAGTTGTCGTAGATGGCGTAGAGGGCCTGGAGGGTCGTGCGGATGTCGTTGAAGGCTACCTCTTGGGCGTGCAGGCTGCGGCCGGAGGTCTGGATGTGGTATTTGAGCATCTGGCTGCGCGGGTTGGCGCCGTACTTGAAGCGCATGGCTTTGGCCCAGATGCGGCGCGCTACCCGGCCGATGACGGCGTATTCGGGGTCGAGGCCGTTGGAGAAGAAGAACGACAGGTTGGGCGCAAAGTCGTCCACTTTCATGCCGCGCGAGGCATAGTATTCCACGAAAGTGAAGCCATTGGCCAGCGTAAAGGCCAGCTGCGTGATGGGATTGGCGCCGGCCTCGGCGATGTGATAGCCCGATATGGAGACGGAGTAGAAGTTGCGGACTTTGTTTTGGATAAAATACTCCTGTACGTCGCCCATGACGCGCAGGCTGAATTCGGTGCTGAAAATGCAGGTGTTTTGGGCCTGGTCTTCTTTAAGGATGTCGGCCTGCACGGTACCGCGCACGGTGGAGAGAGCGTAAGCTTTGATTTTTTGATAGACGTCGGGAGGTAGTACTTCATCGCCCGTAACGCCGAGCAGCAGAAGGCCTAAACCGTTGTGGCCTTGGGGCAATTGAGGTGCGTTGTAGCGGGGGCGGGGCAGGCCGCGGTCGTCGTATTTTTCTTTGAGTTTGGCCTCTACCAAGTGCTCCAACCCGTGTTCGTGGATGTACTTTTCACACTGCTGGTCAATGGCGGCATTCATGAAGAAGGCCGCAATGGTGGCTGCCGGGCCGTTGATAGTCATGGAAACGGAGGTCTTCGGGTCGCACAAGTCGAAGCCCGAGTAGAGTTTTTTGGCATCGTCTAAGCAGCAAACCGATACGCCCGAGTTGCCTATCTTGCCGTAGATGTCGGGCCGATAGTCCGGGTCTTCGCCGTAGAGCGTTACGGAGTCGAAAGCCGTGCTGAGGCGGGCAGCGGGCAAACCGTAAGAGACGTAGTGGAAGCGCTTGTTGGTGCGCTCTGGGCCGCCTTCGCCGGCGAACATGCGCGTGGGGTCTTCGCCTTCGCGCTTGAAGGGAAAAACGCCGGCGGTGTAAGGGAATTCGCCCGGCACGTTCTCGCGCAGGCGCCAGCGCAGAATTTCGCCCCAATCTCGAAAGCGCGGAAGCGCCACTCGCGGAATGCGCGTACCGGAGAGGCTCTTGTGGTGGGTCTTGACCTGTATTTCTTTGTCGCGTACGGTGTAGGAATAGTGGTCGGCGGCGTATCGCTCTTTTTGCACCTCGTGTTTTTCCAGGATACGTTTGCAACGCCAATCCAGCTGGGCCTCTAAGGTCTCGTATTGCTTTTTGAGGGTTTCCAGCGCTGTTTTTGAAGCCTCGTCGTTGGCTTTATTCTCCAGTAGTTCGATGCTGCACTTCAGCCCCCACAACTGCCGGGCGATAGCGACCTGCTGCTCGACGTCGCGGTCGTATTTGCGGGCCGTTTCAGCGATTTCCGACAGGTAGCGCGTGCGATGGGGCGGGATGATGTACACCTTTTCCGACATTTCTTCCGGTGCTTCGAAGTGGCTCTCAAAGCCAGCATGGCACTTTTCGTTGAGCAAGTCAATGAGTCGGCGGTAGAGCTGGTTGACGCCCGGGTCGTTGAACTGGCTGGCGATGCAGCCGATGACGGGCATGGCGTCCACGGGTTGGTCCCAGGCACCGCGGTTGCGCTGCACCTGTTTGCGCACGTCGCGCAGGGCGTCGAGGGCGCCGCGTTTGTCGAACTTGTTGATGGCGATGAGGTCGGCGAAATCCAGCATGTCAATTTTCTCCAGCTGGGTGGCGGCGCCGAACTCGGGGGTCATGACGTAGAGCGACAGGTCGCTGTGATCCACGATTTCAGTGTCGCTCTGGCCGATGCCGCTGGTTTCTAAGATGATGAGGTCATATCTGGCGGCTTTGAGTACGTCCACAGCGTCGTGTACGTAGCGCGACAGGGCCAGGTTGGATTGGCGCGTGGCTAACGAGCGCATATAGACGCGCGGAGTGTTGATGGCATTCATGCGGATGCGGTCGCCCAGTAGCGCGCCGCCCGTTTTGCGCTTGGAGGGGTCCACTGAGACGATGCCGATGGTTTTGTCGGGGAAATCGAGCAAGAAACGCCGCACTAATTCGTCCACTAACGACGATTTGCCGGCGCCGCCGGTGCCCGTAACGCCGAGCACCGGTGGCGGGTTGGTGATGGTTAAAGCCGGGCGCACGGCCTGTTCGAAGAGCGATGGATTGTTTTCGGCAATAGAAATCAGGCGCGCCACGGCACGCGGTTCGCGCTCACTCAGGCGTTGCAGCTCGCCGTTAAGGGTGTTACCTACGGGGAAGTCGCATTTCTGCAGCACATCGTTGATCATGCCTTGCAGGCCCATGGCGCGCCCATCGTCGGGGTGGTAAATGCGGGCAATGCCATAGGCGTGTAATTCCTCGATTTCGGAGGGTAGAATGGTGCCGCCGCCGCCGCCGAAGATTTTGATGTGGCCAGCGCCGCGCTCCTGCAATAGGTCGTACATGTATTTGAAGAACTCCATGTGGCCGCCCTGATAGCTGGTGATGGCAATGCCCTGGACGTCTTCCTGGATGGCGCAGTCCACAATTTCTTGCACCGCGCGGTTGTGGCCCAGGTGGATGATTTCGGCGCCGCTGGCCTGCATGATGCGACGCATGATGTTGATGGCCGCATCGTGCCCGTCGAACAGGCTGGCGGCCGTAACGATGCGTATTTTATTCTTCGGCTGATAGATGACTGGATTTTTCATAGCAATAAGGTCAACACGGCTGAGCACAGGCAAAGGTACGCATTTTGCGGCCAGTGGCGACCAGGCGCGGTAGGGGTGGCGGGGCCATCGCTTGCAAAGGCGACAGCACAGGAGATGGTCTCTTAATAAATTATTATTTCCTTGCTTTTCAGGAGAAAAGAGGATGCTTACTTCGCGCCACATGTTATACCTTTGCAGCACCCCGCTATCAAAAGATGGTCCCTCTTCTATACCAGATAGCGCAAACAGGCGTTGTTTGGCGGTTTGTATTCGATTGAATGATAGCCTTTTCTGCACAAAAAATATGCGGACCATCCGATTACCTCAGCGCGCGAATGCCAGGCGCGCCCTTTTCACCTTCACCCAAATCTGTTGTACCATGAACCCGATGCTGCCCAAACTTTTGCAGCTGATGCTGGTATTTTGCATGGCCGGCACGGCTATTGGCCAGACCAATGTCGAAGAAACGCTCGCCCGCGCCAATAAACAATTTGAGCTCAACGCCTTCAATCTGGCTTTGCGGACCTATGAGCAGGTGCTCAAAGAGCAGCCCAACAACGCTCAGGCGCTGGCCCGCAGCGGCGATTGCTATTTCCACCTCAACCGCCCACAGGACGCGCTCAGCTGGTACGAACGCGCCTTGCAAAGCGACCCATCGCCATCCGAAACCATGCTTCGCTACGGGCGCGCGCTCATGCACACAGGCGACTACTTGGGCGCCAAAAAATGGTTTCTGGCCTATGCCGCACTGAACAACACCGTAGGCCAGCACTATGCTCAAATGTGCGACTTCGCCATTCAGGCCAGCCGGCGCGAAGGCATCTTCCGAGCGCTCAACGAGCCTATCAGTACCACCAGTGCGGACTTCGCTCCGGCTTTTTACGGCGACCAGATTGTGTATAGCTCTTCGCGCAGCGACCTCAAGCGCCGCACCAACACCAAATCGAGCAGCGACTGGACGGGCAGTGCCCACAACCAGCTGTTCGTTACCCGACGCGGCCCTGACGGCTATTTGCAAAACCCAACATTCCTGCGCGAGGACTTAGAAAATACGTTCAACGATGGCCCCGTCAGCTTCTCTGCCAACAAGCGCCGCGTGGCCTATTGCCGCAACAGCTTCATGGACGGCACGCGCCAGATATCGGACAAGGGCATAAGCCTGAGCCTGTACATTGCCGACGTGGTAGAAGGCAAATGGGTCAATGAGCGCGCTTTCCCGTACAACGGCTCCGATTACGCTACGGGCTTCCCGTACCTGAGCGCCGATGGAAATACGCTCTACTTCGCCTCCGACCGCCCGGGCGGCATGGGCGGGTGGGACCTGTATATGTCCACCTGGAATGGCACCTCCTGGTCTGTGCCTAAAAACTTGGGGGCGCCCATCAACACACCGGGCAACGAAATCACGCCTTTCGTAGAGGGCGACGTCCTCTACTTTGCCTCCGACTGGCATCCGGGTCTGGGCGGCTTCGACGTCTTCCGCATAGACCTGACCGATTTCGGCACCCCGCAGGTGCTCCATTTGGGCACGGGCATCAACTCCTCGCGCGACGACTACGGCTTCATTTTTGACGCGCAAAGCGGCTATGGCTATCTGACCAGCAACCGCTCTGGCGGACGCGGCAACGAGGACATCTGGCAGGTGCGCAAGCAGGTGGATGAGTTCACCATCGAGGTCGTGGATGCCCAGCAGCGCCCCATTCCATACGCTGATATTGACTTCTCCGCCTGTAGTAGCGGCGCCGGCATCCGACAGACAGACGCCGCCGGGCGCTACACTTTCCAGACGCCAGCAGGCCGGGCCAATTGCCAAGCTACCGTGCGCAAAGACGGATACCAGCCCACTACGGTGCCTATCCGCTCTGCCGGCGAAAAAAGCCTGAAGGTCGTCCTCATGGGCGATGGCGGCGCCTCGCGGTCGGCCACCTCGCCGTTCTCGGCACCAGCGCCTGTAACGTA
Source organism: uncultured Saprospiraceae bacterium (assembly GCA_937980645.1). GTDB lineage: Bacteria > Bacteroidota > Bacteroidia > Chitinophagales > Saprospiraceae > M3007. The sequence goes on from CALJPQ010000011.1 coordinate 223,080, forward strand.
CAGCACTACGCCCGACAATGACGACATACCGGTGCGCATGAGCAACATTGAGCGCTTCACCATAACCGTTACCGACCCAAGTGGGCAGCCTGTGTCGGGCGCTGAAATCAACCTAACCGCATGCGACCTGGGCATCCAGCGCACCGACGAAAGTGGCCGCGCGGCCTTCTATTACCCGGCCAACAGCGAATGCAACCTCATCGTGCGCAAAAGCGGCCACGAAGATGCCTTCATCGCCCTGCATCAACAGGCCGGACGCGACCTGACCGTGCGCTTGAAAACTTCCAACCGTATGCGCTACGGCGGCATCGTGCGCGACGCGAACACGGGCCGCCCGCTGGCCGACGTGCAGGTAACGGCACGCGCCGAAAGTGAAAACCACGAGACCGTCGCCCTGAGCGATGCTGCCGGCAAATACAACCTGTCGCTCAAGCCCAACTTAGACTACAAAGTCGTGTATGAGAAAGAGGGCTATCTAAAGAGCACGGTCGGCGTGTACAGCATCGTACACGAAGACAGTGCGAATTACGCCATGATGCCTGACCCCGCCGCCAAACCGTCGCAACGCTCGACGACAACGCCGGGCAGCGGCCCAGGCATGATTTCTATTGGCGAGATCGACGCTTCGAAGCCTCCGAGCGCATCCAAGCCGCAGAAGCCCTCGTCGCCCACGGCCAAAGGCGAAGCCTTCGGCATCCAGCTGGCTGCCAACCCCGAAGACTTCTCCGCCAGCCGCCTGCGCCGATATAGCGAATATACTTCGCTGGGCAACCTCTACACCGTGCGCGAAGGCAACCTGTACAAGCTTCGGCTGGGCGCCTATCCTTCGCGCGAACAGGCAGATGCCGTGCTGGCGCAGATAACGCCGACCATCAAGGATGCCTTTGTGGTGCGCGAAACGCAGGTCAATCCTGACCTGTTGGTGAGCGATGTTCCCATCGCCTCCGTGCAATCGGTCAAAAGCCCGATGACGTATTCGACGACGCCCACAGCACCGGCTCAGCGGTATGCTGTGCAGGTGGCTTCGTCGCCCGCCGACAAACCGTTACAACTCAACGACTTTGCCCGCCTGAGCAACCTCGGCACCGCATACATCCGCACGGAAAGTAACTTCATGCACGTGCGCTTAGGCCCATGGGACACCCCCGCCCAAGCCGAAGCCGCCCGCGCTGAAGCCGCCCGCCAGGGCTTTCCGGGCGCCGTAGTCGTGGTGGAAAGCGCTTCAGACGCCGGCACATCTGCAGCTCCGCGCTCCGGAACCGGAACCTTTACTCCCATGAGCGTATCAAGCGTTCCCACCGCACCAAGCACGTATTCGACGCCTTCCACAACGGCACCCGCTTCGCCAGCCAAAGAGTATTACATCCGCCTGAGCGCCATGGAAAACCCCGACAATTTCAATACGCGGCAGGTGGAAGGCGTCGGCGGACGCATCGAAAAATGGCCATTGCCCGACGGCAAAATGACCGCCATCATGCTGACGGGCTTCACCGACCTGGAAGAAGCGAAACGCATTACCGACCGCCTGCGCGCTGGCGCCTTCCCAGATGCCTATATCATTCAGAACGAGCAAGGTAAGATGAGCCGCTACCGCTATTGATACGGCCTGAGCCATTTGCCTTATCCGCGTATGCACCTGCGAAAAGACGCTGTTGCCGGAGGCATTGCCCCGCGCCGGAAGCGCCAATTGCCCCGGCAACAGGTACAGGAAAAAGGTGAATGCAAAGCCCCCACGACCAACGCCTTTACCCGTTGGCAAGGCTTTTGCCCAAATTATTCTACTTTTGTTGCTCGATAAGCACTCCGCTTCAGGCGAAAGCACAAACCGAACACTATGGGCTTCATTGTTTCACTCCTCAACCACAAAGGCGGCGTCGGCAAAACCACCAGCGCCATCAACATCGGCGCAGGCCTGGTAGAACTGGGCAAAAAGGTGCTGCTGGTAGATCTGGACCCACAGGCCAACCTGACCATATCGCTGGGCATTCCGCGCCAGCGCTACACCATCTACGAAGCCTTGCGCGGAGAGGGTGAGCTGATGCCGGTAACTTACAAGCCCAATTTGGACGTCATCACCTCCTCGCTCGACCTCTCCGGCGCCGAAATGGAGCTCATCAACGAGGCCGGTCGCGAGTTTATCTTGCGCGAATTGCTCGCACGGGTGGAGGCAGACTACGACTACATCATCATTGACTGCCCACCTTCGCTGGGCCTGCTCACGCTAAATGCCTTGACCAGCAGCCGCTATGTGCTTATCCCTTTGCAAACGGAGTTTCTGGCCGTGCAGGGGCTGGCTAAAATCAAACAGGTCATTGATAAGGTGCGCATGCGCCTCAACACGCAGCTGGAAATGGCCGGCGTCATCGCTACCATGTACGATAGCCGGCGCGTGCTCAACCGCGACGTGGTGGACATCATCCACAAGTACTTCGGCGACAAGGTATTCAGTACCTACATCCGCGACAACATCGCCTTGGCCGAAGCCCCGGCACAACGCAAGGACATTTTTGAATACAGCCCTAAATCCACCGGCGCGCACGATTACCTGGAACTGGCCCGAGAGTTTCTGGCCCGTGTAGAGAACACAGCCTTTGTGCCCGCCACTCAACAAGAGCAAACCGCCTGAACGCATGAGCAAAAAACGTTTCTCGGAAGGCCTCGACGAATTGTTCCAATCTTCGGGCGATACCACCAGCGCTGCCCTGCCCCAGGCGGAAAGCACCGCGCGCGAACGCCGCAGCAGCACCTCCAAAAATTTCGTGCGCGACTTAGAGGCGCTCTTTGAGGAAGCCATGGCGGACGACCTCGACGAAACACCCGAAAGCGATGCCGGAATACCCCCTGCGGGCGTTGCGCAGACACCCGTGCGCACGCGCAGCGCCGGTATAGATGCTCTCATACGCCCCACCGAAACCTACTCGACCGAAACCGCCGAAGTTGGCGCCACCCTCAAGCGCCTGACCGTAACGGTGGAACGCGCCAAGCTGGAAAAACTACGCTCCTTAGCCCGCATCGAAAACCTGTACCTGAAAGACCTCCTCCAGCGGGCCATTGACGATTACCTGAAAAAATACGAGCCAGACGCCAGCAGCACCCAATAAAAACCCTGGCGACTCTCCCGCGCCCGTATGCAGCCCTTTCACGACTTTCGGGTCTTTTACAATCAGAACATCTTCCCGGAGCTCGTCAACTTAGAGCGCCGCCGACGGCGTTTAATCCGACTGTTGGGCATCTCGGTTTTCCTTTTCGCAGGCATAGGCGCCTTGCAGATTTACCTGAAGATCTTCGTCCTTACGCTGCTGCTGTTCATCCCCGTCGGGTTGTGGACGAGCTATCTGGGCCATCAGGTTCAAGTCTATTATCAGGAATTCAAGCCGCGCATCGTGGGGCTGGTGCTCGATTTCATAGACAACGACATCAACTACCGCGAGCTGCGCTATGATGCCAAAGGCAAAATCCCGAAGGAGAAGTTTCTGGCCAGCAAAATCTTCACCCGGGCCGATATCTATAAAGGCGAAGACCGGATAACGGGCTGGGTGCGTGAATTGCCCTTTGAGATGTGCGAGCTCGATGTACGACAGGTGTCCTCCGTACGCGGACGCTTGGAGCCGATATTTCGCGGGGTGTTCGTGTGCGGCGATTTTTATCGGGCCGATATGTTGGGCAGCGTGCTCATTCTGCCCCACTCGCGCCGCAAGTATCTGAGCCACAGCGAGCGGGCCTTTCATCGTCTGGGCGGTCGCAGGGTTACGAAGCAACTGCTCGACGAGTTTGAGGCTGTTTTTGACACGTACGCTACCCCGCAAGTGCGTGTGGCCGATGTGATTTCCACCGATTTGCAGCGCGCCATCCTGCGCTTTCGGGAGCGTTTTTCGCAAGCCAGCCAGCAGAAAGACCTCTACCTGTCTATCATCGAGGACAACGTTTACATCGCGCTTTCGCATCCAAAAAACCTGCTGGAGCCGTCGCTTTTCCGAAACACGGTGAGCTTCGAGGTGGTGCAGGAATTTCACGACGACATCCGCCTGCTGCTGGAAATTCTGGGCGAGTTAGACGTGCTCAACTGACCGCTGCCGCGGCCTTTTTCCGGGGTCTGGCGCCGCCGCGTTGGAGTTCTTCGCGCAGAAACGAGCTGGTCCAGCCCTTTTGGCTTTGAGCCACCTCTTCGGGTGTTCCGCAGCATACGATGGTGCCGCCTCGGGCGCCGCCTTCGGGGCCGATGTCCACGATATAATCGGCTGTTTTAATGACGTCTAAGTTGTGCTCGATGACTACGACAGTGTTGCCCTTGTCCACCAGTTTGTTCAGCACGGCCAGCAGGTGCTGGATGTCCTCGAAGTGCAGGCCGGTGGTGGGTTCGTCTAAGATGTACAGGGTTCGTCCGGTGTCGCGCTTGCTCAGTTCTTCGGCCAATTTGACGCGCTGCGCTTCGCCGCCGCTGAGGGTGGTGGCCGGCTGGCCCAGGGTAACGTAGCCGAGGCCGACGTCTTGTAGGGTTTTCAGCTTTCGGTAAATGTTGGGGATGGGCTGAAAGAAATCCACCGCCTCGTCAATGGTCATGTTGAGCACATCGCTGATGCTCTTGCCTTTATAGAGGATTTCGAGCGTTTCGCGGTTGTAGCGCCGGCCCATGCAGCGTTCGCAGGGCACCGAGACGTCGGGCAGGAAGTTCATTTCGATGACGCGCATACCCGCGCCTTCGCACACTTCGCAGCGGCCCCCTTTGACATTGAAGGAGAAGCGCCCGGGGGCATAGCCGCGGATTTTGGCTTCGGGTGTGTCGGCGAAGAGTTTGCGGATGTCGCCGAAGACATTGGTGTAGGTTACCGGGTTGGAGCGTGGCGTGCGTCCAATGGGGCTTTGGTCTATTTCAATGACTTTATCAATGTGCTCCAGCCCTTCGATGCGGTCGTAGGGGAGTGGGCGTTTGAGGCTGCGGTAAAAGTGCTGGCGCAGGATGGGGTAGAGTGTTTCGTTGATGAGCGAGGATTTGCCCGAGCCGCTGACGCCTGTAACGCAGATGAAGGTGCCCAGGGGCAGGCGCAGGGTAACGTTTTTGAGGTTATGGCCGCGCGCGCCGTGCAAGACGAGCCACTGTCCGGTGCCGGAGCGGCGTTTTTGGGGCACTTCGATGTTGCGGCGTCCGGCCAAGTAGTCGGAGGTAAGGCTTTGATTTTGCTGATAGACTTCGGGCGTGCCTTCGTCCACGATGCGGCCGCCCAGCCGGCCGGCGCCGGGGCCGAGGTCAATGAGGTAATCGGAGTGAAGCATGATGTCGCGGTCGTGTTCGACGACGATGACGGAGTTGCCCAGGTCGCGCAGGTTTTTGAGGGCGGTGATGAGGCGGTGGTTGTCGCGCTGGTGCAGGCCAATACTGGGTTCGTCCAGGATGTAGGTAACGCCTGTGAGTTGGGAGCCTATCTGAGTGGCTAAGCGGATGCGCTGGCTTTCACCGCCGGAGAGGGTGCGTGCCGGGCGGTTGAGCACCAAATAGTCCAGCCCGACCTGGAGCAGGAAGTGCAGGCGGAAGCGGATTTCCTTCAGCACATCGCGAGCAATGAGGCGCTGGCGTTCGTCCATTTGGGCCTCGATTTGCTGCGACCATGCGTACAGCTCCGTCAGGTCCATTTCAGCCAGTTCGGCGATGTTTTTTCCGCCGATTTTGAACCACAGGCTCTCCTTTTTGAGGCGCGAGCCCTGACATTCGGGGCAGGGCACAATGGCCAGAAACTCTTCGGCCCATTGGCGGATTTTTTCGCTGCTGCTTTCGGTGTACCAGCGCTTGAGCATATTGACCAAGCCCTCGGCCGCCAGGTTGTAGCTCCACTCGTCGCCGCCCCAGGTGATGCTGACCTCAAAGGTTTCGTCGCCACCGTAGAGGATGAGGTCGAGTGCCTCGCGCGGGATGTCGCGAATGGGCGTGGCAAAGGAGAAGCGGTATTTTTTGGCAATGGATCGCAGTTGCTTGAAGGTCAGGTTGTCGCGCACTTCGCCCAAAGGCGCAATGCCGACTTCGTTGATGCTTTTGGAGTCGTCGGGGATGATGCGCTCCAGGTCGGGCTCGTACACTTCGCCCAATCCTTTGCAGTGGGGGCACATGCCGTAGGGCGAGTTGAAGGAGAAGGTGTTAGGCGAGGGTTCTTCGTAAGAAATGCCGGAAGTGGGGCACATCAGCCGCTTGGAATAGGTACTGATGGCCGCAGCATTTTCGCCATCTAAAGGCGCTACCATGAGCATACCGTCGCCCATTTTTAGGGCCGTTCTTACGGAGTCGCTCAGGCGGTCGGCACGGCCTTCAGCCACTTCTAAGCGGTCAATGACGGCCTCGATGTCGTGGATTTTATAGCGGTCGAGCTGCATATTAGGCGTGATGTCGCGGATTTGCCCATCTACGCGCACCTTAGTATAGCCTTGTTTGCGGATTTGCTCGAACAGTTCGCGATAATGGCCTTTGCGCGCCCGCACTAAAGGAGCCAGCAGGGCAATCTTTTGCCCTGGATATTGGCTCAAAATCTGGCCAACAATCTGCTCTTCAGTGAAGCGGGTCATTTTTTCGCCCGTAGCCCACGAGTAGGCCTCGCCCGCGCGGGCGAAGAGGAGGCGCAGAAAGTCGTACACCTCTGTGACGGTGCCCACCGTTGAGCGCGGGTTGCGACCGGTAGTCTTCTGCTCAATGCTGATGACCGGGCTAAGGCCCGACACCTGGTCCACATCGGGGCGCTCCAACTCACCGATGAACTGGCGGGCATAGCTGGAAAGAGTTTCCATAAAACGGCGCTGCCCTTCGGCATAGAGCGTATCGAACGCCAGCGAGCTTTTGCCCGAGCCGCTGACGCCGGTGATGACCACCAACCGGTTGCGCGGAATGCGCACGCTGATGTTCTGCAGGTTGTGCACGCGGGCGCCAACGATTTCAATGTAGGCATCAGCCTCGGCCGCGCCATTCGAGGCGCGTTCTGGCGCTGCTGCAGGAGGCGTCTTTTTCTTTGCCATAACCAGTCGGAAAAACAGGAAGCCGCGTTTTTGGTTGGAAGCCGCGAAAATAAACTGCTTTGGGCGAATGAGCGCCCAGGGGAGCAAAGGCGGATGGGTAAACGCATTTGCAGTGGTCTCGGAGTGAGTTCGCTGTTGGGTGAAATAAAGGGCGCTCTTAACCAAAGCCTTTTCTGCGACCTTTTGTATCCTCAGCGTTTTTTTACCCTACTGTCCGCCTTATTTTTTCATGAACAGGGCCGCCAGAATGCCCGCTGCTACGGCAGCGTTGAGCGACTCGGCGCGGCTGCCTGGGGCGCGCGGTATGGTGAGGCGATGCGTGAGGTGTTGGGCGGTTTCGGGGCGGATGCCTTCGCTCTCGCTGCCTACGACGAGCAGGGCTTCGGCAGGTAGCGAACTATGGAAAACGTCATCGCCATCGAGCACGGCACCGGCCACCGCACGCTGGCCCCACAGGGGGAGCAGCTCGGCAAAAGAAATTTCGGCCACTGGTATACGCAAAATGGCGCCCATGCTGGCCTGCACGACTTTGGGGCTGAAAGCGTCGGCGCAATCGGGCGAGCAATAGACGGCGCCGAAGCCAAACCAATCGGCCACGCGCAGGATAGTGCCCAGATTACCCGGGTCTCGGATGCCGTCCAGATAAAACGCCAGGCCTCGCGTTGGCGGCTGAAAGGCCGGTATTTCGGCCACGGCCAGCACACCAGGTGGGGTGGTCAGGGAGGAAATTCTGCGCAGATCGCCCTCCGAAATCGGTTGGAACAGCGCCCCGGCGCGCTCCACCAAAGCCACGTGTGCTTCAGCCCAGGCGACGGTGCCGTACACGGCCTGCACTCGAATGCGCTGCTGACTTAACAGCTCCCCCACCAACTTTGCGCCTTCGAGCGCAAACATGCGGTACTTTTGCCGGTACTTTTTGACCTGAAGGGCGGTCAGCATTTTCAGCTGTTGCGCAGAAAGCATGGTCTTCTCGTTTGAGTGGTCTCACCACGAAGGCACGAAGTTCGTTAGGATGGCTCAAGGTTTTTTTCCTGCTAAAGGCGCCAATGTTTTTCTGAACTATTAGACTTTGAACGCTTTTCTGTGTTTCTGCCGGCAGTAGGTATATTCACCAAAAAGAACAGCATTCACCATTTCGGCAGCAAGTTTACATGCAAACCAGCGAGCGACATTCCAGGAGGCCATTTCTTTACCCGTTTTTTTTATGGCTAAAAACAGGTGTGTTGGTGGTGCTGCTGCTGTCGGGGTGCAGTGTGTCGCGGTATTTAGATGCAGAGGAGGCACCGCTGCTGCGCAGCTACAAGATAGAGGTGAAAAGCCCCGAGCCGCTGCTGTTGGACGCAGAGCTGGCGCTGAAATCGGAGTTGGGCAGTTTTGTGCGACAAAAGCCCAATGAGCGCAGCCTGCTGGGCTTTGGGCCACCGGTGCGGCTGTGGTGGTATTACCGCTACCGCGACAAAGACTCGCGTTTTGCGAAGTGGGTCATGAAGCGCATTGCCGAGCCGCCGGTGTTTTACGATAAGGCGCTGACAGAGCGCACGCGCAACAATTTTCAGAACTACATGCGCCAGCGCGGCTACTTAGAGGCAACCAGCCGGTACGAAGTCAGCCTAAAGGAGCACGTGCGCCGCAAACGCAGCCGATCACCGCGCCGCTGGCAGGAAGCTTCGGTAGCTTATACCATCGAATTGGGCCCCCTGCACCGCATCGAGTCGGTGGCCTTTGCCAGCCCGGACTCGCAGGTCAATCATATCCTGCAACGAACTGCCGGCGGCTCGCTGCTCAAGCGCGGCGGCGCCCTGGACCGCAGCATCTTCGAGGCGGAGAAAGGACGCATCACCTATGCGCTCAAAAACCGCGGCTATGCCTTCTTCCAGCCGGCATTTATCGAGTTTGTGGGCGACAGCTCGGGCACGCGCACGCGCGTAACCGTGGAGGTGGACCCACCCGACGACGCTGCCACCCACCAGGTTTACCGCATCGGGAAGGTGGAGGTCTTCTTAGACTTCGTACCCGACCTGGTGGGTACCGGGCGCGACACTACGCTGGAAAACATCTACTTCACCACCTCGTCCACCAGCTTCGCCGTCAAGCCCGAGCGCCTGCTGTCCGTCATTGCCTTCCGGCCCGACTCGCTGTACCGGCAAGAGGACCTCGACTTGACGTCTCGAAATCTGAACACCCTGGGCGTCTTCCAGTTTGTAACCATCCGAACACCCGCTGACTCCGTAGCGCCCGGACGCATCAACGTTACCATAGCCCTCTCGCTCAACAAACGGCTGAGCACCAGCGCCGGCCTTGAGTTCAACTCCTCCACCAACTCGGGCAGTGAAATCAGCGGGCGCCTCTTCGGCATATCGGCATACCTGTCGGCCAACCACCGCAACCTGCTCAAAGGCGCCGAAAACCTGCTCACCGACCTGTCGTACAGCACCGAGCTGGACTGGTCGGCCCCGCGCAGCAACCTGTTCTTCTCGCAGGAGCTGAAATTCCAAAACGAAGTGCTCTTCCCGCGCTACTTCGACTATTCGGGTATCTGGCATTTAGGCAACCGCCTGCGCATCGTGCCCAACCGCTTCTACGAGCGCCTCCGCCGGGATGCCCGCGTACGCTTAGCCTTGAACTACAACTTCCTGGACCTACGCGGATTCTACACTTATGACCTGTTCAATACTGCCTGGGGCTACACCCTGCGCACCGGCCCCGAGCATCAGTTTGTGTTCGACAACTTGGGAGTTGACGTACTCCGCCCTACACTCAGACCGCGCTTCGACAGCATCTTCGGACAAAACGAATTCCTGCGCCGCAGCTTCGGCGACCAGCTGTTCACCGGCTTCGTGATGCGCTCGCTGACCTATCTCTACACCGGACGCCCAAATGTGTTCGGAGAGCGGTGGTTCTTCCGAATGAGCACCGAACTCTCGGGCTTTGAAGAACACGTGCTCAACCAGCTGTGGTCAGCGGCCTTTGGCCGCCAAGAATGGAGCATCGCGGGGCTGGAGTTTTCCAAGTTCCTGCGCTTAGATGTAACGGGAACCTACACGCGCGATTTCAATGAAGACCTCACGGGCGCCCTGCGCCTGGGTGCAGGGGTGGCCTTGCCCTTTGGCAATACGCGCGATGTGCCCTTTGTGAAGCAGTTCTTCGTCGGTGGGCCGGCCAGCCTGCGGGCCTGGCGCATCCGCGAAATCGGGCCAGGCAGCTATGTGGACATAGATGAAAACTGCCAATGTGCCGCCCGTGCCGCACCGCCGTTCTTTCAGGCCGCCGATTTTCGCTTCGAGTTCAATGGCGAACTGCGCTTCCCACTCTTTTGGTGGCTCAAAGGCGCCATCTTTGTGGATGCCGGCAACATCTGGACGCTTAAGCCCGACCCGCAACGCCCCGGCGCGCAACTGCGCTGGGACTCTTTCCGCAATATCGCCATTGGTACGGGCTTCGGCTTGCGGTTTGACTTCGACTACTTCGTTTTTCGCTTCGATTGGGGCGTCAAAGTGCGCCGCCCTTACCAGACCCCTACCGAAGGACACTGGGTGGACTGGAGCGGAGCCCGCTGGCGCGATATCAGCAACTTCAACGTGGCCATAGGCTATCCATTCTGAACGTTCATCAGAACACCGATAAGACCTGTCTGCGAAGAGGAGAGTGCTCAGCCAGGCATTGTCCACGTCTCTGGAAGGGGGGCTTCAAGGGTAAGAGCCTGCCCGCTAACGGGATGCTGCACCTGCAAATGCAGCGCGTGCAGGCGAATAGCATGCGGGCGCCAGGGCGGCCCGCCGTAGCGCTCGTCGCCGATGATGGGGCAGCCGATGAAAGCCAGTTGTGCGCGTAGTTGGTGAAAGCGCCCGGTTTGTGGCACCAGCTCGACCACCGACTGACCGCCGCGCCGCTCCAACAGCCGATAATGACAGACGGCAGGCTGGCTACCCTCGAAAGGCTCCTGGCTCACTACGGCGCCGCGCCCGTCGGCGCTGCGGCCGAGGTGATGCGTCAGAGTGCCCGCCTCCGCCGGCAGAGCGCCCGCCACCTCGGCTACGTACACCTTCATCACCGTGCGGGCCTCGAACTGCGCCATCAGGTGCTGAAGGGTTGCCTTGTTTTTGGCCAGGAGCAGTACACCGCTGCTGGCCCTGTCTAAGCGGTGCACGGCCCGCAAGTACGGCCGCTGGCGTCGGGTGGTCTGGTGCAGATATTCGAGTGCCCAGGTTTCTGCGGAGGGGTGGGCGGCCCGGCCACTCTCGGAGGAAAGCCCGGCGGGCTTGTTCAAGGCCAACAGGTAACGGTCTTCGTACAGAATGAGGATGTTTTCCGTGTTGCCGCTCACCACTCTGCCAGAGTTACGCTTTTGGTTTCGGTGAAGAAGCGCAGGGCATCCCAGCCGCCTTCGCGCCCGACGCCGGACTGCTTGACGCCGCCAAAGGGGGTGCGCAAGTCGCGCAGGAGCCAGCAGTTGATCCACACGATGCCGGCCTGCAGGTGGGTGCTCAGGGATTGAGCACGCCGGAGGTTGTTCGTCCATACGGTGGCGCTCAGGCCGTAGGGCACACCGTTGGCCAGTGCCAGCGCCTCCTCGTCGGTGTCGAAGGGTGCGATAGTAACGACAGGGCCAAAGATTTCTTCCTGATTGGTACGACACGTCAGGGGCAGGCCCTCGATGACGGCAGGGGAGAGGTAGTAGCCGCCCGCCAAACGCCCGGCTAAGGATAGAGGCTGCCCGCCGCACAGAATGCGCCCGCCTTCTTCCTGGGCCAGTTCGAGATAGGAGCGGATTTTGTCGAAATGTCCTTTGGACACTACGGCCCCCAGCCGCGTTTGCGGGTCGGCGGGGTCGCCCACGCGCATGGCTTTGACGCGCTCCACAAAGTCGCTCCGAAAGCGCTCGTACAAGGAGCGCTCCACGTAGATGCGCGAGCCGCACAGGCAAATCTGGCCCTGGTTGTTGAACGACGAGGCGACAGTAGTCTCCAGCATGCGCTCGTAGTCGCAATCGGCGAAGATGAGGTTAGGGTTTTTGCCGCCCAATTCGAGCGAGAGTTTTTTGAACATGGGTGCGGCAATGCGGGCGATTTCGGCGCCGGCGCGCGTGCTGCCGGTGAAAGAAATGGCCCGGACCTTTGGATGCCGCACGATGGCCTCGCCGGCCTTTGGCCCCAGCCCGTGCACAATGTTGAGCACCCCTGGCGGCAGGCCGGCTTCGTTGCAAATCTCACCTAAGAGATAGGCCGTATAAGGGGTTATCTCAGAGGGCTTGCCCACCACGCAATTGCCAGCAGCCAACGCGGGAGCAATCTTCCAAGTGAATAGGTACAGCGGCAGATTCCACGGTGAGATGCCGCCCACCACGCCTAAAGGCTGGCGAAGGGTATAACTCAGTGCGCCGGGCATGTGGTAACTCTCCGAGGCAAAATGCAGTAGCGCCGTGGCGAAAAACTTAAAATTCAGCGCCGCTCGTGGGATATCCACCGTGCGCGCGGCGGTGATGGTTTTGCCCGAGTCGAGGCATTCGGCCTGGGCCAGACGTTCTAAGTTAGCCGTAATGCCGTCGCTGATGGCGCGCAAGATGTCGTGCCGTTTTTCCAGCGGCATAGCCGACCATTCCGGGAAGGCGGCCTCGGCGGCCTGTACGGCTGCTTCTACGTCCTCTGGGCCGGAGTCGGGCACGAGGGAGAAGACTTCGCCCGTGGCGGGAGCCACATTTTCTAAGTATTGCCCCGAAATAGGCGGCACGTACTGGCCACCGATGTAGTTGTGTAACTGCTTCATGGCGCTCGATTGAGGCAGCGAAGGTAGCACGGGGCAAGGGAATAAGGCATTCGTGAAAAAGTGCAAGCGCCGGCATCTCTTAACGGCGCGCTAACGAATTTCAAGCCGTTGTTTAAACTTGCCGCCGATTTCGAGATGAAGTTGAAATTAGCCAGTGCTGGGTACGAAAGTTGCTGAAAATTGAAACAATTCACATTCCTTTCATTCATCCACCATTTACTATGAGACACCTGATTGCCCGTTGGGCAAAGAATGCCGCAGGACTTTTCCTTCTGTTTTTTGCGCTGGCTTTTAGTACGCAGGCTCAACAGAGGCCGACTGGTCTCATCTTCGACGTGCCCAGCTACCGAGGTACCCCTTACAAAGCTAAATTGACAGCGGCCAGTTACGCCTCGGTGCCCGCTACCGCCTCTCTGGAGCAATACTGCCCCACCTCCGGCGACCAGGGCCGATATGGCACCTGCGTGGCATTTGCCGTGGCCTACCACATGCGCACTATCATGACGGCTAAGCAGCGCGGCATCACCAACAAGGCGGAGATAGACCGCTTAGTGCACTCACCTACGTGGGTGTACGAGCAAATCAAAGACGACGACGACCACGATTGCCAGAACGGCTCTAACCCCATCCTGGCCTTAGAACTGCTCAAACTCGGCGGATGCCCAACACTCTCTGTGCTGCCCTATGCCTGTGGGGCGCCCATCAGCGACCAGGCCAAGCGCAATGCGCTGGACTTCCGACTGGACGACTACCAAATCCTCTTCCTGCCCGATGAGACCGACCCGAAGGTGAAAATCCAGACCACTAAAAAAGCCATCGCCGAAGGCTATCCGGTCATCCTGTGCTTCATCGTGCCCGAAAGCTTTTACACCGCCTCACCCGTGTGGACACCCACGGCCTCCGATGGCGGCCCCTCCGGTGCCCACGGCCGTCATGCTATGTGTGTCGTAGGCTACGACGACAACAAAAGCGGCGGCGCCTTCCGCGTCCTCAACTCCTGGGGGCCGAAATGGTGTGACAACGGCTATGTCTGGATCCGCTACAACGACTACGCCAACTACGCCATCGGTGCCCTGCAAGCCTACCCAGCTCCCTTGCCCGAACCCGAACCGCCCAAACCTACGCCTAAGCCCGAACCCAAGCCGGAGCCTAAGCCCGAACCTCGCCCCGAACCCAAGCCCGAACCGCCCGTCGTAACCACTAAACTCTCAGGTGTCGTGGAATTCCGCCTCAACACGGGCGAAGCCATGCCGGTCAGCAAAATTCTGACGCGCAACCTCGTCATTGAGGATGACGCCCCCGCAGAGAGCTACAAGGAAGACCTCGTGGCCTACCGCATGGACCGCGAGTATTCCAGCGGCACGCGCTTTCGTTTCTATCTGACCACCAACACCGAGAGCTATATCTATGCCTTTGCTACCGACCTCACGGGCAAAGTGAACAAACTGCTGCCCTTTGACGATGGCATGTCGCCACACATTGGGCCGCACAGCCAGATTGCCTTCCCCTCCGAAACCAAAGTGGTGCGCTTAGACGACAACAAAGGCACCGACTACATGCTCATACTCTTCTCCTCCGAAAAACTCGACCACAACGCCATCCTCCAAAAAATGAACGGCATAAAAGGCGGCCTTTCGGCCAAAATCCGCGCGGCTCTGGGCGACAAGCTCATACCGCCCAGCCAGGTGCAGTACCGCCTCAACCAGGTGGGCTTCGACGTAGAGGGCAAGGTGCAGGGCAAGGTAGTGCCGCTCATGGTGGAGATTACGCACAACTAAAAGAAATGGACTTTCACGCAGCCGTTGGATCACTTCTGGTAATCGGACGACTGTTAAGAACAGATGCTGCCTTAGACTGTGTCGCACTAAGGTAAAAGGATAAGCTTGCACCGAATTTTATGCAATGGTTTTGGCGCAAGATTTTGCCATAGTTTTGGCACTCAGCACATGCTGAGCAACGGCTCGAGTACATCCGGCAACCGAGGCACAGGATGTGAGCAACCAGCGCCAGCATCCTCCCTACACCAAACCGCAGCCCTCTTTGACTTTTGTAAACATCTGATTACCATGTCCAAACTCGCCCTCCGGCTCATCGAAGAAAACAAGAAAACCCGAAACCCCGTGCTCGACCTCGGTAACTGCGGGCTCACCCACGTGCCCGATGCCATCGGCGACTGCACCTGGCTCGAAACCCTCATCCTGAGCAACAGTTGGTTGGAATACGACGAGAAGGGAAAAAAATGGGTAGAAAAAGAAAGCCGCAACAAAGGCGAAGAAAACCGCCTCGAGGCACTGCCCAAGTGCCTTGCCCGCTTGAAAGGCTTGAAAAAGTTATTCATTGGTCCAGGATTATATAGATTCATTGGTGGAGGATTATATAGACTCATTGTTGATGGATATAGATGGTCACTGTCTGACCTCAGCCCGCTGAGCCAATTGAACCAGTTGGATATGCTCGACTGCTCCTACACCCAGGTAAAAAAGATACGCCCGCTCATCGAGATGAAGGCGCTGCGGTCTTTCAGTGTGGACGGCTGCCCCATCGAAGACTGCCCGGCAGACATCTATCAACAACGAAACATCAAGCTGCTTAGGCGGTATTTCAGTCAGATATCGGATGCAAAGCCACAGCCCAAAGACACAGACACCCACCGCGATGTCAAGCTCATCCTGCTGGGCAACAGCGATGCAGGCAAGACCACGCTGCTGCACTACTTGCAGACAGGCGAATTTTTACAAGACCGCGACAGCACGCACGGGCTGAAGGTGCACCGCTGGGAGCCCAACACCGAGCGCTTTCCAGCGCTCGAAAATATCGCCGTGAGCGTATGGGATTTTGGCGGGCAGGAGTACTACCACGAAACCTATCGGCTCTTCATGAGCGACAACGCCGTCTATCTGCTGCTCTGGGATGCTGAGACGAACATCAACGGTCACCGCCTCACCTGCTTGCGCACCGGCGAATCCGAAGTGCTATTGGAACACTTTGAGCTTCGCTACTGGCTCGACACCGTGCAACACTACGCCGGCGAGCGCAACAACGCCCCGCTCTTCGTGGTGCAAAACAAAACCGACCTCGAGGCAGGCAAACGCCGCCTCGATCAGCTGCTCCACGACAACTACCGCATTCGCGAGTCGCTGCACATCAGCCTGCGCCATGGCTGCGATCCGCAGCACCCCCGCCAACAGCAAGCCCTTCGGCTCTTCGAGCGGGAAATCGAAGCAGCCATCGCCGAAGCAGCTGATAAGGCTCCTTTGCCTCTCAATTGGCTCACCGTGCGGCAGCACATCCTCGACCTGCAGAAAGGGAATTCAGAGCAAAACGACCTTTTTAATTTGAGAAAAGACGGCTCCGTTTCGCTCGAAGAATTCGAGAAAGCTGCGGCTAAAATCATGGACAAGGAAAATACTGGTCTCCAAAAAGAGGACCTGCCCCGCACCTTCCACCGCGGCGGCGTGGTAGTGTTTTTCGAGCAATCGGAAACCCTTCGCAACCGCGTTTTTTTGAAACCCGCCGAGCTGACCCGGCGCATCTACGACATTTTGAACCAACAAGTGCTGGAGAAGAAAGGGGAGTTTCGTCGAGACGATCTCGGCGGCGATGACGACTCCAACCAGGTATTTCTCGAAGTTGCCAAGCAATTGGAGCTGATCTTCCCGCATCCGCTGCGCGAGGGCTGGTACATAGCCCCTCAGTACCTGCCCGACGAGCACCCGGTAGAGGATTTGCTCCGCATTGCGGCGCGGGGAGTCTGGCACGCAGGCTTTTGGTTGCGCATGCCGCTGTTTCACTACAAAAGACTGATGCACCGCCTCATCCTGCACTACGCGCAAAAAGAGCACTCGGAGGCGCGGCACTTCTGGAAGCACGGCATCGTTTTTCTGACAAAGGGTTTGCGGGGCGGCTTGCGGGACGGCTTGCGGGTGCTGCTCAAAGGGCTGTACCCCGCCGAAAACGAGCACGACGGCGTGCTCCTAATCGGCGTAGAGGGTGCCGCCGAAGGCAAACGCGAAGCCCTGGACTGGCAAAAGGAAATCTTCGAACAATGCCTGCGATTTTTGGCTGGACATACTGGAGACGAGGGAAAGGAAGCAGCATCCCGTTCTTCTGACTCCGAAGAAGGTAGATTGGATGGCTTCCCAAAGAAAGATAAGAAAATCTGGGAGTTATTAGATGTCTCCAACGACGGTGAGTACTTTGTCCAATACGCCCAACTGTACGAATTTGCCGAGCGCGGGCACATTCGAATGCCGGGTAAGAACAAGGAGGGTCAGGAGCAGACGCTGCTCATCCGGCATTTCGAAGCCCTGCTGCCGCGCCCGCCGCGCCGCGCCAAGCGGGTGTTCTTGTCCTACTCGCACCGAAATACCGAGTGGCTTGTCCGCTTGCGGGTGCACCTCAGCGGCTTGCGCCGCTCCAACGACGTGGAGGTGTGGACCGACCAGGAGATCCTGCCCGGCGATCGCTGGGATGAGGTGATCCAGAAAAATTTAGCGGAAACCGATGTATTCATCCTGCTGCTCTCCGCCGACGCCGTCGCCTCGGATTACATCTGGGACAAGGAACTGAAGCCCGCCATCGAAGACTTCCTACAAAAAAAGAAGCAGTTCATTCCGATCCTCATCGAGCCGACGGACTACGGCGCCTTGCCCGGTGTGGTCGCTTCTTCGCATGGAGAGGCAAAAGTTCAGAACTTTGAAATCATTCCAAAAGACACCAACGGGCACCTGAAAGCCGTCAGCCTGTGGGACAATCCCGAGGAGGCGTTGGCCAAAGTAGCCGAGCAAATCCGAAAGGTAATAAAAGGGGAAGTATCATCAAACCCCTGAAATGCCGCAACGCCCGCCTCTCCCCTGCTAACTCGTTAGACACTATGTTTGATCATCAGAACATCTTGGCGAACATGTCATCGCCCTGAAAGGATGTAATCCCGTACAGGTACGGTCAAAATCCGCCTGCCACCAACTCGCCGGCACTGGCGTTCCCTTCCCCGCGAAGGTCAATTATGGAGCTATTGGGTCGCCGCTGAGAGAATAAATCGAAACCACTTTTAAGCACAAAAGCCCAAGCCAACCATTTCCGATTTTTGCACCTGTTACCTTGAATAAGCTTCTTTTCAATGGATGTTATTTTTCAAACATCATCTCATGGCCATGCTTCCACTCCGCTTTTTACCACTCATCTTTCTGTTGTTGGCTGTTCCGTCTGTGTTTGCCCAAACCACAACACCCTTTCATAGAGGAGTTAATCTTACGGGCTGGTTTCAGGCAAATAGCGCCCGGCAGATTCCGTTCACGCGCTACACCAAGCGGGATTTTGAGCAAATCAAAAGCCTTGGCTGCGACGTCATCCGCCTGCCCCTCAACCTGCACGCCATGACCGACGGAGCGCCGAACTATACCCTCGACCCGCTGTTTCTCGGCTTTCTCGACGAAGTGGTTAATTGGACAGAAGCATTAGACCTGCACCTGATTTTGGACAATCACACGTTCGATCCGGCGGTTGATACCGATCCGAACGTCGGCGCCGTCCTGAACAAGGTTTGGCTGCAAATGGCGCAGCATTTTAAAAACCGCTCGAAACTGATTTATTACGAAATTCTGAACGAACCACACGGCATTTCCGACTCCTTGTGGAATGCTATACAGCAAAGCGTAATAACAACCATTCGAACAGTGGACGACAAGCACACGATCATCGTCGGAGGCGCAGAATGGAACAGCTACAACAGCCTGGCGCTCATGCCGGCGTATAGCGATAGCAACTTGATCTACACCTTTCACTTTTACGATCCCTTTTTATTCACCCACCAGGGAGCAAGCTGGACACAGCCTTCGCTGGAGCCGCTGTCCGGCATCCCCTTTCCGTTCCATGCGTCCAATATGCCGCCCCTGCCGCCTTCGTTGGAGGGCACATGGGTAAGCGGCGCCTACGACAACTATGCCAACGAAGGGACGGTAGCCCATTTGCAACAGCTCCTCGACATCGCCATCCAGTTCAGAGAAGCACGCCAGGTACCCATTTTTTGTGGAGAAATTGGCGTGTACATGGTCAATAGCCACCCGGATGACCGGGCATTCTGGTATCAAGCCGTCAGTCAATACCTCAACGAGCACCATATCGCCTGGACGGTGTGGGATTATCACGGCGGCTTCGGCCTTTTCGAGCCTGGCAGCGACGGCTTCTTCGACCACGACCTGAACGTACCCCTGCTCGAAGCGCTCGGCTTCAACGTTCCGCCGCAATCGCCCTTTGTCTTAAAGCCGGACAGCGCAGGGTTTTTTATCTATACGGATTACGTCGCTCCCAAAATGTTCGAGGCGAGTTACAGCGACGGCGTCCTTGATTTTTACTCAAAAGACCTGCCCAACAACGGCAATTACTGCATCCGCTGGTCGGGAGCTGCTCAATACAATGCGATCGCCTTCGACTTCTGGCCCGACAAAGACCTGACCTACTTGCGAGCGCAGGGCTACGCGCTCGACCTGCTGGTGCGAGGCGATACGCCGGGGACCAGCTTCGACCTGCGCTTCACGGACACCGACACCGACGACCCTAACGACCGCCCCTGGCGGGCCGTCGTAACTATTGACGACTCCCAAGTAACCTGGGACGGCCGCTGGCATCACCTGCACATTCCGCTCTCCAGTTTTGCAGAAAGTGGCGCCTGGGAAAACGGCACCTGGTACGATCCTCAGGGACTTTTCGACTGGACAGCCATAGACCGGTTCGAGATTGTGACCGAACAGGGCGGGCTACAGGAGGGCAATCTCTGGTTCGACAACATCCAGGTGACGAACCTTGACACCGCATTGGTGTATGAAACAGGCGTCTTTTCTTCCACGCAAGCGCCTTTTGAGAAAATGCGCCTCGTCGTTGCTCCCAACCCGGCAAAAGATTTTATCGCGCTGAAATCCAGCGCCTCGCTGCCGGTACAATGGCACTTGACGGACCCGCTGGGCAGGGTAGTAAAGCTCGGCAATTTCACCCAGGTTGCCACAGTGGATATTTCGACCCTGCCGCCGGGATGGTATGTGTTGCATTGGAAAACAGGAAATTGGTCCGGAACGGAAAAGATGGTCAAATATTGAAAGGAAAAAAAACGACCGCTATTCTTAAAACCGGAGTTGAACCGGATTGCCGCCCCCAAATTGCCCCACCACCCCCCTAAGCCCGTAGGGATGGCGCTGTTCGTAGTAAGTTACGATATAAATCCGTTCAGAATGAATGGCTTTTTGTAATCAGATGGCTATCTTTGTTATTTTTAAGGACTAATACTGTCATTTTATGAAAATCAGCGTCAGACCACTCCTTGCGGTTGTCGGAGGGCTTTTGTTTGCCGTCGTTCTCCATGCCCAGGCACCCGAATTGGTCATCCCTACCCGCTTGGGCAGGCCCAACAACATTTTGTCGGTGCAGGGCAATAAGTACCTCATCGTCATGGGTGAGAACAGCACCCAAATCTGGGATAGCCAATCCGGTCGCTTGCTCAAGACGCTCAAAATCACCGCCTTCAGAGGCGTTGAAACGCAGGACGGTAAGACTCTGTTCCTGACGGGCCGCCACATGGTTTACACCGTCAATACCGCCAACTTCGCCCTAACGGACTCCATGTATGTGCTCGGCATGAGCCAATTGGACGTGTCGCCCGACCCTTCGCAGGTGTATGCCTACACCTCCAACACCAAAGGCGTGGTGCTGGCCATCAACTTGGTCACCAAGCGCGTAGATACCCTCTTCGTCTTCCCCTACGGCTCCATTTCCACCCTCAGGACCTTCGACGTTACTTCGGATGGCCGATACAGCATTGCTCAGGTGGAAAGAAGCCCTACCTACCTGATTGACAACGCCAGCAAGCAGGTCATCAAAACCTTTGACACTCCAACCAACCTCTACACCTTCACCCCCGACAACAAGATACTCGAAATCGCTGTGGCCAACGGCCAGGGAAGGCTGTCCATACTGAACCCGGCGACATTCTCGCCCGAAGTTACCGTCTCTGGCCTAACTAAAGTGGAGCCATACTCCATCAGAAAAGTCCTCTGGCTCGACGACCGGCGGGTGCTCCTGTACAACTCCGAGCAACACACCATTGCCGATTTCAATAAGCGGACGCTCGGCCCAGACTTCAAGTACTATCCCACCTACCATTCCATAGATCACACCTGCGCTGCCCGCACCGAAAATGGCTCGGTGCGCACAGTCTATCTCTCCATCAGCCACCCAGAAAACCGCATGGAGGAATGGGATCTCGCCACGCGGCAAAAACTCCGGGAAGTAGGCGATGCCATAGTGTCGCCCATGTATAATGCCCTTGCACCCGACGGCTTTCGCTTCCAATACGGTAAAGGTTATGAAGTGGTACTGGGCAGAACCGTCAGTTTCCTGAAAGTGGACGCCCAAAATGAAATATCTACCTACACGCCCGACGGCAAATTCCGCCTGCACACCGGCATGATGGGTATTTTGGAGAAGTTTAAAAGCCAGGAGCAAAACGCGCCATTGCAGGCCTCGATGCGCCTCAACAACAGCGGCTCGGCCGTCGTCATCGGCAAAAACGGCAAAGTCGGCGCTATCATCCACACCGGCGGCCTGTATCTCTTCGACGCGCAGAATATGACCCTGCTGCGCGAAGTAACCATCAACGCCCAAAGCTACACCATCGTAGAACCCAAGCTGGGCGCTTTCTTCGACAATGACCGCAAAATCATTGCCTCCGGCGTCTTGTCTGATAACTCGCCTCAGGCCTATTGCGTAGAGGTGGCTTCAGGCAAAATACTATGGACGCTCAAAGGCGATTACGTCAGCTTCCAGGAAACACCCGAAGGCATCCTTTGCTTCGATAAGAAAGAGAAGAACATCAAGGTGCTGAATCCGCAGAATGGCCAGGTCGTCAAGACGCACTACCTGTGGAATGTGCCGATCAGTGGGCTTGAGGTGATGAGAGCGGCCATCTCGCCCGACGGCGGCCAGGTGATGTTTGCCTCCAGTTCCAAAATTTCCTTTTGGAACATGAAAGCCCAAAAAGTGGCGTTGCCCAAATACAACCCGCTGACGGACTACGTCCACACGCTGGACTACTTCAGGCACAATCCGCGCTATGCCCTATCCATCAGCAACGACGGCAGAATTGTGCTCTGGGACACCCAGGAAGCCGCAGCTTTAGCCACCCTCTTCCTGTTCCCCAAAACGAACGATTGGGTGTGCCTCACTCCCGACGGCCGCTTTGATGCCTCGCCTGATGCCATGCGCAAACTCTATTACGCCAGAGGCATGGACATCATCCCGCTGGAGCAGCTCTACGAACGCTACTACACGCCCGGCCTGCTGGCCCAATTGCTGGGCGGAGTGCCGCTGCCGCCCGTCAACCCCGACGACGACATCCGAAAACTGAAGCGCCCGCCGGTGGTCAAAATCCAATACCAGGACAAACAGCGCAACCTCGTGGTGGACGACGACGATGTGCCCACCATCACCGTCGCCCAATCGCCCATCACCCTCACCGTAGAGGCCTACGCCCCCGACGACGTGGTGGACGAAATCCGCCTCTTCCACAACGGCAAACTCATCGCCGGCAGCACCCGCGGCCTCGTGGTGGACGACGACAAAAAACAACGCGATACCCGCTCCTTCACCCTCGAACTGCTGCCCGGCGAAAACCGCTTCCGCGCCATTGCCCTCAACTCCCAGCGCACCGAGTCCAGCCCGGCAGAACTCGTGTTGCAATACGCACCCGCCACACCAGCACCTACCCCCTCGTCGGGCAGCGACATCACCCTGCACGCGCTCATCATCGGCATCAACAAGTACAAAAACCCCAAATACAACCTCAACTACGCCTTAGCCGACGCCACAGCCTTCCGAGACCAACTGCGGCAAAGCGGTGCCGGCATCTTCAAAAGCACCGAAGTGGCCTTCATCGCCGACGAACAGGCCACACTAACCAATATCACCGCCACCCTGGAAAAAATCAAAACCACAGCCCAACCCAAAGATGTATTCATCTTCTACTACGCCGGCCACGGCGTGCTCAACGAAAAGCGCATGTTCTACTTAGTGCCGCACGACGTTACGCAACTGTACGGCAACGACGAAGCCCTGGACGCCAAAGGCCTGAGCGCTGGGCTGTTGCAGCAGTTCTCCAAAGACATCAAGGCCCAAAAGCAGCTCTACCTGCTCGATGCCTGCCAGTCTGCCGGTGCCATTGAAATAGCTGCCCGCGGCGCCGCCGAAGAAAAGGCCATCTCGCAACTGGCACGCGCCACAGGTACGCACTGGATTACGGCCTCCGGCAGCGAGCAATTCGCCTCAGAATTTGCCCAACTGGGCCACGGCACCTTCACCTACGCCCTGCTGGAAGCCCTCACAGGCAAGGCCGACAACGGCGACAAACGCATCACCGTCAAAGAAATAGACGCCTACCTGCAGGCCGTCGTGCCCGAACTGACCGCCAAATACAAGGGCACGCCGCAATATCCGGCGAGCTTCGGGTTTGGGAATGATTTTCCGGTAGGAGTCATCAGGTGAGGACAGAGAAAGCAATTGACCGATAGCGCGCCGAAACCTGCTTGTAAATCCATGACCTGATCAAGGGTTGCGGATGGTGCATTTCATCGGGTTTTGAGAACCATAGCGTTTTTCTGAACAATATGCCTCTCCGCAACTCTTGAACGTTTGGCATTTTCGATCATCGAGCAAGATCAATTTCCCGATAGGTTGGTTTGCTGTGGTCGCGGATGGTCGAGTAAAAAAAACCAAAAGACGTGAATATTTCAAAAAGAATCTTATCTTTGCCTTGTGTTTGATGCGGCCATGTCAAACAGAACGCTGCTTCAAAAATGA
>CALJPQ010000012.1 GCA_937980645.1 uncultured Saprospiraceae bacterium
TCCGCCGATTTTGGAGCCTAAGCGGCAGTATGTGTTTGAGTTGAAGTACCTCAAGAAGAGCGAGGCGCACCGTTTGGAGGAGGTAGTGGAGGAGGGACGGGCGCAGTTGCGTCGCTATTTGTCGCACCCGGAGGTGGTGGCGCAGGGCGACTTTGTGGCGTATCTTTGGGTGGTCGTCGGCTACACCATCGAGCGCGTCGAAGAGGTGAAGATCGAGTGAGGCCAGAGATTAGCCGCTGAGTCGAATAAGGTAGCCTTATCGGGTTAACTATCGGCATCCATTTCCGGCTCTGCGGTGTCGTCTATGCCGTCGGCGGATGCTTTTCGAGCAGTAGCAGGGTGTCCGGTGAAATGCTTGAGCATAATGATTTCGCGCTGCGTAAGTTCGCGAAAGGCACCGCGTTGCAGGTCCTTTTTGGTCAGGCCGGCGAAGTAGAAGCGGTCGAGCTTCCGGACGCGGTAGCCGAGTGACTCAAACAGACGGCGCACAACGCGGTTGCGGCCTTCGGTGATTTCGAGTTCGACGACATCCTTTTTGGGCTGTTCTACGGAGTAGCGTATCCAGTTGACGTGTAGCGGCCCGTCTTCAAGTTCTACGCCTTGAGCGATGCGATCGAAATCTGCTTGCGACAGCGGGCGGTCGAGGCCGACGCGGTACTGTTTTTGCACCTGGCTACTGGGGTGCATGAGTTTGGCGGCCAGGTCACCGTCGTTGGTCAGCAGCAGGAGACCGGTCGTATCGCGGTCGAGACGCCCTACCGGGTAAATGCGCTCAGGGAAGCTGGGATCCACCAGATCGAGGACGGTCGGGCGTCCGTGTTCGTCAGAGGTGGTAGTGATAAGGCCCTTGGGTTTGTTCAGCAACACGTACACCAAACGCTCCTGTATCTGCATCAGCTGGCCGTCGCAGTGGATGACGTCGCCTTCTTGCACGCGATAATAGGGTTCGAGTTTGACCTCTCCGTTGACGGTTACCAGGCCTTTTTCGATATAATCAACGGCTTTGCGACGCGAGGCTAAGCCGCAATGCGACAGGTACTTGTTGAGCGGCATGCCTACGCCTGTAGGAAGTGGTGGTTTGGGTTTGCGCTCAATGTGGAAGGTTTCTCTTGGAGCTGGTTTCTTGCCAAAGGGTTTTTTCTTGAAACCGCCGCGATCCGGACCGGAGGGTTTGCGGTACCCGCCTTCCGAGCGCTCGCGGAAGGGACGCCTTGCGGGGTCAGATGCTCCTCTACTGCGGTCTTGCCAGGGACGGCGTTCGTCGTGGTCGCGTCGTTCGTAGGGGCGTCCTTCGTTTCGCTCGCGGTAAGGGCGTTGTTCGGCGGGTCTTTCTGACTCAGAGCGCTGTTTCAGCGACGAGTCTGCGGGCCTTTGAATGCGCGGCCGGCGCTTTTTTTCCTCCATGAATGAGATAACTTTAAAAAAAACTCTTGCAACAGGCGGCAAATATGCGGTAAAAGGTCGGGGTGTCTGTGTTAATTTAAACCGAACCATCAAAATTTTTCCCGCTCAAACCTGCCTGGCCCTAACGCCGATGGCCCGCCTCTATCTCTGCCAATTTCTTCAGAAGCCAGTTTTTAGGCATGGCATAGGAGGTTTGGCTGACGCGCTGGCGCAGCTGTTCGAGGGCCTTTTTATCAGAGGGCGCAATTGTGGCGAGCTTTTTTACCAGGCTGATAAAATTCATATACTCGCGCTTCAGGTTTTTAGAAATGATCTTGTTGCGCAGCAAAAAGACGCGAAAGCTCTCAATGAGCGAGTCTAATGCCAGGTACTCGTCCATTTCATAGTAGGTGCGCAGCAATATGGATTTAGCCCCCAGGGCATACACGACGTCGCTGTATTCCACATCGCGCAGGCATTCGATGACGCGGTCGTAGTTTTTTTGGTAAAAATAGACATAGGCCAGGTTGAAAGTGCGGGCGTTCTCGCGAATGCGGGCGGGCAGGTAGTCGGCGTACTGCTGGATGAACTGTTCTGTCCATTCATACTGCCCGGCGCCCAGGCTGACGGTGATGAAGTTTTTGAATACAGCCTCGGGTATCTGGTCATTTTCGATGAGCAGGTTGCGCTCCACCATACTCCGGATGAGTTCAAAGTAGCGGTAGTAATAGCGCGTATCGCCCTGGTTGATTTTGAGGGCGCAGTAGTTTTGGGCAATGAAGAAGCACTCGCGCAGGTCGCTGCGGGCCAGCTGGCTGTCCTTTTTATCCAGGATTTCGAGGAGTTGTCCAAAATGGGTTTCGTTGTCTATTTCGGCGAAGCAGAGGATGATTTTTTGAAAAATGCGGATAAGTGGTGCTTCGTCGAAGCGCGGATCGTTGAGGTAATCCCAAAAGCCTGGGATGAAGGGCAATTCGTGTTCGCTGACGCGGAAGCCTCGAAAGAGCAGCCAGTCAATGTAGAGTTTGAGTTTTTGGGCCAGATAGAAGCACTCTAAGTGAAAGTCGGCAGCAGCGAGTTTTTCCGAAAATCCAGCAGTTGCTACTTGTTTAGATGCGCGCGTGAAAATGTTCCAGTTTTTGCGGTATTGTGCGTAGTGGTACTCGACCGACTTGCCCGGGTATTCCTCCAGGAGGCGGTCAATGGTTCGTTCGGTGGCTGCCATGTGTTTGGGCAGATCGAAGCGTTCGAGTGCTTGCTGCAGATCGAGGGCTTCGCTTAGGGCGTCTTTCTCGCGCATTTCAGCCACCAGGAAGCGCTGGGTCAGTTGTGTCAGGTCGGATAGCAGGCGCCGCAGGTGAGCGTCATCGTAGGGGCGGCCCGGATAGAGCGCCTTCCAAACGGTGGGTTTGTCTAAAACGGCAGTCCTGTCGGGTGCTTTTCGCAGGGTTGCATCCAGCACATCGAACAGACGACTGACGTCGCCTTGTTCGTTGAGATAAGGCGAATGCACGAACTTGCGCAGACGATTGCGTTCCGGCTTTGAAAGCGCGCCCAGCAGGGAAAGCAGTTTATCGCTTAACATTGAAAAAAAAGCTGTGCGAGTTAAAGGTATCGCTCTGGTTTTCAGAAAAAAACGAAAGCCAAGGCAACCTTTTTTTCGCCGACAAGTTTCATAAAAAGTTGAAACATGCGCAAAGGTGCGCCTGTATTTTTGCCCTATCTAAGTCCTTTCCAGCACCTACTCCATGAAAAAAGAGGTAACGCGCCTGATTTTGGGCTTTTTGATGCCCTTTGCATTCGCGTGGCAAACAGCCTTCGACCTGTCGGCGCAATGCCAGCGCGTGGGCTGGGTAGCGGCAGCCGACATGGGCTGCGGGGCGCGCATGGTGGATTTGAACAGCGGTCAGTTGCTGTTGGCTGTATCGGGAGCGGAGGTCTTGCCGGTGGGCAAGGTGTTTCGCTTTTCCATGATGCCTGCTGCATTGCCAGCGGGTTGCCCCCCCGAGACATTACCTGCGGTAGCCCTTACGTGTGTGTCGGATACCCTACCCTGTGAGGCGAGTTTCACGTATGCCGTCAGCCCTCAGAATGCCTTCCGACTGTTTTTTGAAGCCCGCATATACGACCCTAATACGCAGACGTGCCGCTGGAACTTTGGCGACGGTGCCACTGCCGAAGGTCGTTCTGTGCAGCACACCTTCGCCCAAGAAGGCTATTACAACGTCTGCCTGACGCTCACCGATAATCATGGCTGCGAAACCCAGCAATGCCGTTCGGTATGGGTGAGTGCCACCAATCCGAATGCTTGCGGTTATGAGGTTCAGCTAACGGCCGTAGGGGCCAAATTGCACGGTCAGTTGGTACCCCTGAGCACACCTTCGCCAACGCTTCAATCGGTGCGGTGGTTTCTGGCCAAAACGGGTGCAACGCTGTCAAATACGCCTGCGTTTACCACTGTGCTGCCCGGTGAGGGCGCCTATTATATTTGTGCGCAGTACGAAACGGCGAGTCCGGCCTGTGCGGCGACGCGCTGCCAGCTGGTTACGGTGGCTTCTTCGCAGTGCATGCAGCCCTTACTGGCGCAGCTGATGACCAACCAGATGTGTCCATCGTTTTTCTCGCCGGTGTGCGGGTGCAACGGCATCACGTATCCCAACGAATGTGCGGCCATGGCGGCGGGCATTACCCAGTGGTGGGCGGGCGAGTGTGGCGCTCCGGGCAGCGGCAACTGCGCTGCAGACCTGCGAACAGAGACGCTCTCCGGCACTCCCTCAAGTGGGTACTGGGTGCGTCTCTACAATCGCTCGGCAGGGGCTTATCAGGTCGTCCAGGTGGATTTTGGCGACGGCTCACCCTTATGGGTTGGCTCGGCATTGGACACCATCATAGACCACCACTACGCTAAAAGTGGAGTGTATCGCGCCAACCTGACCGTCTGGCGCAACAACCAGTGCGTCTCCTCCGTCGAGCGCATCGTAGCTACCGACGCCGCCAGCTGGCAATCCGATAATAGCCCGACGCTGACGGACTACGTCTTTCCGGGCGACGCCAATGGCGACCGCCGGGCCAACGTGTACGACTTGCTGCAGCTGGGGCTGGGCTTCACGCGCACGGGAGCACCGCGCCCCTTTGCCACCACTGCCTGGGCGCCCCAATTTGCGCCCAACTGGGCCACAGCAGCCCTATCATCGGTGAACTTCAAACACGCTGACACAGACGGCAACGGCGTCATCAACGAATTTGACCGCGCCGCCATCGAGCAAAACTATTCGCCCATCGCCGCCACCGAGCCCTCAAACGCAGATTCAGGCGTGCCGGTATGGCTCCGCTTCGTACAGGACTCCATCGTCGTCAACCCGCAGAACCCGGCGCCGGTACTGATAGCTGCTGATATCAAAATAGGACACATCGCGGCGCCTGTTCACCAGCTGTACGGCCTGGCTTTCGCCCTCAAATACCCCGAATTTATCGGGCACGACCCGGAAGTGCTGTATAGCAACAACTCCTTCCTAGGCACTTTCGGCGACATCTTGCTGCTGACCAAAGACATTTATCCGCGTCGCCAGCTGGACCTAGGTTTTGCCCGTAAAAATGGACAGGCAGTATCGGGCTATGGCAGTATTGCAAGGATCAATTTTGCTGCGGACTTTGTCATCATCATTGACGTCATTGAACGCACCGGCTCCTTGCGGGTGCCTTTCACCGTGCCAGTAATAGGTGTGCGCGGCATCAATGCACAAGGTCAGCCCTTAGCGCTGCGCGGAGCAGTGCTTGATACGCTTTGGATCATCCTGGAACAGACCGTCAGCGACAAGACACCCGCTGCTGCTCCGGAAGTGCAGGCTGTCGTCTATCCCAACCCTACCTCCGGCGATGCCTGGGTTGCCGTAGGCAATACTACGCTGGAGCGCATAGAGGTATTCGATATGCTGGGACACTTAGTGGAAAACCACCAACCAACGGGTGTGCACACCACGCGCTTAGAAACCCACCGCTGGCGTAAAGGCTTGTACGTGCTGCGCATACATACGCCCGATGGAGTGATAGAGCGGAAGCTGGCCGTGCATTAGGCAACAATTAGAGGGAGAAGAGGCGCCTCCGCCCAAAGGCTTTCCTGGATATACGTCGAGAAACGGTAAATGCCTACGTTTGCAGGCGGTAAAACACCCCAGGGTATGCGCCGCACCGTTCAAATTGCCTTTACCGAGTACGAGAGTCCGGATGTTCTTTCACCTGACGATCGCCAGCTGCTGGCGGCTGCTGAGCAGGCTTTGGAAAAAGCCCATGCGCCCTATTCCGGCTTTCGCGTAGGAGCCGCCGCCCGTCTGTCTAATGGTCTGGTGGTGAGCGGCGCTAATTTTGAAAATGCAGCCTATCCAATGTGCCTGTGTGCCGAACGCTCCACGCTGGCGGCCGCCGTAAGCCAATACCCTGAGGCCCACATCACGACGCTGGCCGTAACAGCCGCGGCACAGGAACATCCAGTTGCTTCGCCGGCAATGCCCTGTGGGGCATGCCGACAGGTGCTCCTGGAGGCTGAGCAAAAGTTCGGGAAACCGATACGCCTTGTTTTACGAGGCCAGAGCGGCCCTGTCTGGGTATTTGAGCGCGCCACGGATTTGCTGCCTTTAGCCTTTGGCCCCGACATGCTTCGCTCCATTTAGAGCGCGTCTAAATTGGATACCCTCAGGCGTGCATCCCAAACCGCGCTGCGGCCATTGCGTTTCTCCGTTTAGTTTTGCGGCGCAAGAACGCTGATTTTTTAGCCTTGATTACACTTCAAAACTTGACGACAAGCATGAGTTGGTTTGCCCGATTTATCACCTCTTCTATAGGTCAGAAATTCGTCATGGCCCTTACAGGGCTGTTTCTGATCCTGTTCTTAGCCGTGCATTTAGCCGGCAACCTCCAATTGCTTAAGCAGGACGGCGGAGAGGCGTTTAACACCTACGCCCATTTCATGACAACCAATCCGCTCATTAAGACGGTATCGTACCTGCTTTATACCTTTATTTTGTTGCATACCATTCAGGGGATTTTGCTCTGGCGCTACAACCGGGCGGCGCGCGGCCAGCAGCGCTATGCGGTGGTTTATTCGCGCCCTGAAGAGCGCCCGGCGCGCGGTATGGCCTGGTTGGGCATTATCATTTTTGTCTTCATCCTCATCCACCTCTATCAGTTCTGGTTCCAGATGCACTGGGGCGAACTCAAAATGGTAGCCTACCCCGCCTATCCGCATGAGGTAAAAGACCTGTACTCGCTGGTGAGCGCAACGTATCAAGACCCTGTTTTTGTGATTTTTTACGTGGCGAGCATGGTCGTGATAGGCATCCACCTATGGCACGGCTTCTGGTCCGCCTTTCACACCCTGGGCCTCGGCCATCGCAAATACGTGCCGGTTGTTCGCTTCATCGGTATGGCCTATGCCATAGTTATCCCCCTATTGTTTGCCATCATTCCGGTCATTATGCACCTGAAAGGTTGATAAGACCGCACCTTTCCACATCATTTGTTTTAACCGCAATTCTCAAAGCGCAGTCATATGACATCCACCGACATCAAGTTGGACGCCAAAATTCCCGCCGGGCCTTTGGCTGAAAAGTGGGAGAACTATAAGGGCCATGTACCGCTGGTATCGGCCAATAACAAGCGCCGGATAGATGTAATCATCGTGGGCACAGGTCTGGCCGGTGCTTCGGCAGCTGCATCGCTGGGCGAGTTAGGGTACAATGTGAAAGTGTTTACCTTTCACGATAGCCCGCGCCGCGCGCACTCCATTGCTGCCCAGGGCGGCATCAACGCAGCGAAGAACTATCGCAACGACGGCGACTCGGTGTATCGCCTCTTTTACGACACCATTAAAGGCGGCGACTACCGCGCCCGCGAGGCCAACGTGCATCGCCTGGCCGAAGTGTCGGTCAATATCATTGACCAGTGTGTAGCTCAGGGCGTGCCCTTTGCGCGCGAGTACGGTGGCTTACTGGACAACCGCTCTTTTGGCGGCACGCTTGTTTCCCGCACGTTTTATGCCCGCGGCCAGACGGGGCAGCAATTGCTCATCGGCGCTTACCAGGCGCTTAGCCGTCAGGTGGCGCTTGGCACAGTGAAGCTGTACAATCGCCACGAAATGCTTGACGTGGTCATCGTGGACGGCAAATGCCGCGGCATCATCGCACGCAATCTGCTGACGGGCGAGCTCGAGCGCCACAGCGCTCATGCCGTTGTGCTCTGCACGGGCGGCTACGGCAATGTGTTCTACCTGAGCACCAACGCCATGCTGTGCAACGTAACCGCCGCCTGGCGTGCGCATCGCCGCGGCGCTTTCTTTGGCAACCCCTGCTTTACGCAGATCCACCCCACGTGCATTCCCGTTTCGGGCGATTACCAGTCCAAGCTCACCCTCATGTCGGAGTCGTTGCGCAACGACGGGCGGTGCTGGGTACCCAAAGACCCCGCCGATGCGAAAAAGCACCCCAATGAGATACCCGAAGAGGCTCGCGACTACTATCTAGAACGCCGGTATCCGGCCTTCGGCAACTTAGTGCCGCGCGACATCGCCAGCCGGGCCGCCAAAGCCGAGTGCGATGCCGGCAAAGGCGTCGGCCCCACCGGTCTGGCCGTCTATCTTGATTTTGCTGACGCCATCAAACGCTATGGTCGCGACACCATCGCCGCCCGATACGGCAACCTCTTCGAGATGTATGAGAAAATCACAGGCGACAACCCTTACGAAGTGCCAATGCGCATATACCCCGCCGTCCACTACACCATGGGTGGCCTGTGGGTGGACTATGAACTGATGACTACCGTTCCCGGCCTTTATGCCGCCGGCGAAGCTAACTTCAGCGACCACGGCGCCAACCGCTTAGGTGCCTCCGCCCTCATGCAAGGGCTGGCCGACGGCTATTTCGTACTGCCGTACACCATCGGTGCCTACCTGAGTAAGGAAATCCGAACCGGCCCCATCCCCACGAACCTGCCCGAATTTGAACGCGCCGAAAAGGAAGTGGCCGACCGCATCCACCGCCTGATGAGCATCGGGGGCAAGGAAAGCGCCGAGTCCCTACATCGCCGCTTAGGTAAAATCATGTGGAATAAATGCGGTATGGCCCGAAACGCCAAAGGCTTGCAGGAAGCCATCAGCGAAATCCGCGCCCTCCGGGAAGAGTTCTGGAAAAACCTTTACGTGCCAGGGCGCGCCGATGAGTTCAACCCCGAACTCGAAAAAGCCTGGCGCGTGGCCGACTTCCTCGAACTCGGCGAACTGATGTGCATTGACGCCCTGCATCGCAACGAAAGCTGTGGCGGCCATTTCCGTGAAGAATACCAGACCGCCGACGGCGAAGCCCTGCGCGACGACGAAAACTACAAGTACGTCGCCGCCTGGGAATGGCGCGGCGAAGGCGAACCACCCACACTGCACAAAGAACCGCTCATCTACGAAGAAGTCGAAATCGCACAGCGCAGCTATAAATAACTTGCTCTGCCGAGCACAAAGGGCCAGTAACGGCCATTTTGGAAAAAGACGCCAACCACGGCAAAATCTTTTGCTAAAAACAAGATTTTCAACGCTATGAAACTCACGCTCAAAATCTGGCGCCAGGGCGGCAAATACAAAGGCGAATTTGTTACCTACCAGCTCGACAACGTCAATGAGCACATGTCTTTTTTGGAAATGCTCGATGTACTCAATGAGCAGTTGATCCACCAAAAAGAAGAGCCCATCGCCTTTGAACACGACTGCCGCGAGGGCATTTGCGGTACCTGCTCTTTAGTCATCAACGGACGCCCGCATGGCCCGCTGAAAGGCACAACGACCTGCCAGCTGCACATGCGCATGTTTAAAGACGGCGAGACCATCGTCATTGAGCCGTTCCGCGCTAAGGCATTTCCGGTCATCCGCGACTTAGTGGTGGACCGCTCGGCCTTCGACCGCATCATCCAGGCCGGTGGTTACATCAGCGTCAATACGGGCCAGGCGCCCGAGGCCAATAGCATACCCATTGAAAAAGAAGTGGCCAGTCGCGCCTTCGATGCCGCTGCCTGCATTGGCTGTGGCGCCTGCGTGGCTGCCTGTCCTAATGCCTCTGCCATGCTGTTCACGGCGGCCAAAGTCAGTCATCTGGCCTTGCTGCCGCAGGGCCAGGTTGAGCGCAAGCGCCGTGTGCTGCGCATGGTTGCGCAAATGGACAAAGAGGGTTTTGGCCGTTGCTCCAACGTCAAGGCGTGCGAGGCCGAATGCCCAAAGGAAATCTCTGTGAGCAACATCGCGCGTATGAACCGTGAATACCTATTTGCGGCAGTGGCCAGCGAGACCATCGCCTGACGCTGCCAAGACATGGTTTGGGTAGATGCCCCCGCCGACTATTAAAGTGCTGGTGGGGGCATTTGTCTTTTTTTACCCTGCTAGAAGCGCTCGAAGCAGCTGCCGACGATGGCGCTTCAAATGCGCTTTAAAGAAGGCAAACGTTCCACCCCAGCTCAGCCGGCCCGCCATGGGGTGCCGGAAGACGGCTTTGTCGCATAAATCCTCTGGCATTTTTTCCAAAAAGGTCTCCCATGCAGCGCCCAATGCCTCCCACTGCTGGCGCGTGTCGGCTAATGTGGCAAAGGCGGGGAGGTGTTGCTCACCCACGGCATCGGGCGCCCGAAATTTGAGCGGTGTGTACAAATACACCTGCAAAACCAGCAGGTTGCGCCATTCCCGAAAAGTGGCCCTGCGCAAATCAGGCTGAAAGCTCAGTTTCTTTTCCACATAGCGCAAGGCCAGCGACTCCACCAGCAGCAGGTGATGCGCCACCTGAATGGCCGACCAGCGCCCGGGGGCCGGTGCGCGGTTGAGCCGCTCGTCGTCATAGGGTTCCATCAAGCCCAGCAACGCTTCCACGCACCGACGATAGGCGGCGTATTTTTGTAGAATACTTTCCTTGTTTACGGGCATAACGGCGCTCTTATTTTTGATGAAAAAATACCTCCGAAAGCGACCCACTACACAACAAAAGGTGCGCTTTTGGGCTTAAAAGTCTGTTCTTTACGCCAGACCCAAAACTTTTTTCCACATTTGCCTAAATGCAAACCCAGGCCATCTTCACGCGACTGCCGCCGGCGCGACTCTTCGGAGCGCTCGTCCTGCTGTTTCTGCTGCATGCAGAAGCCATGGCCCAGCCCAAAGCAGCTGCCGCCACGCGCGCGCGCCTCGTGGATGCGCGCTATGTGGAGGCTGTTGCCCAACCGGGCGAGACCGTGCCCGACCTGCTGGCCCGTTTCGGCCTGGATGGCTACACCTGCAACGCCACCGAGTTCTTCCGCATCAACAACCTCCGGGAGGATTACCGCCTGAAAGCCAAAACGACCTATCGCCTGCCCATCCAAATCGTTGCCTACGACGGCAAAACCGTGCGCTCTACCTTAGGTATTGACAGCTGGCAGGTGGCCTCCAGCATTGTCGAATTTAATAAACAGGCCCTTGCCAAAGGCCTGCGCGACCGCAGCTTCTTAGACGACAAGGAACTCTGGGTGCCCTGGCACGAACTCCACTGCCGAAACGAGCAACTGGCTGCCGCAGCCGCCAGCGTCGCTCCGCCCATGCTTTCGGGCGAACTGAAAAAGGAAGCCGCGGCCGCCGCCTCCGGCAAACGCATCTTCCCCATCTTCGGCCCGGCATATCAGCATGTGCCGCTGCTCAGCCAGCGCTTCAAAGGGCAGGTCTTTTACATCATTAGCGGCCACGGCGGCCCCGATGTCGGCGCTGAAGGCAAGCGCGACGGCCACACCCTGTGCGAAGATGAGTACGCCTACGATGTGTCGCTCCGATTGGCCCGCCTGCTCATCAGCCACGGCGCCACCACCTACATGATCGTGCGCGACAACAACGACGGCATCCGAAATGATGCCTTCCTGCCCTGCGACAAAGACGAGGTCGTCTGGGGCGACCAAACCATTCCTCAAGACCAAAAGGAGCGCCTCCTGCAGCGTACTACGCTAGTCAACCAACTGGCCGAAGCCCACCAAAAATCAGGTGCCCAAAAGCAGACCCTCATCGAAATTCACGTGGACTCGCGCCACCAAACCCAAGAAATCGACGTCTTCTTCTACTACCGCCCGGGCTGCGAGCCAAGCAAAGCCCTGGCGCTCAACATGCAGCGCGTCATGCAGGTCAAGTACTCGCGCTACCGGGCGCATAAAAACTACAAAGGCGCCGTTACTTCGCGCGGGCTACTCACGCTGCGTGAAACCCAAATCCCTATCGCCGTTTATGTAGAACTGGGCAACATCCGAAATACCTGGGATCAGCGCCGTCTGATAAAACCGCGCAACCGTCAGCTGCTCGCGGAGTGGCTCTTTGAGGCCCTCTAAACCTTAGCAGTGTTTTGACCGGATAGACGCTCAAATACAAACAGCATCTCCGCCGCTATCTGGCGGCAGCGCGCGTCGTAGGTGGCTGCTTCTTCCGGGGTGTCGTCGGCAGCTTTGGGGTCGTCGTAGGGGAGGGCAAAGCGCTGCTCGGCGCCCAGGACGACCGGGCAACTTTCCGCTGCCTGCGCACACGTCATCACGGCGGCGAAGCCCGCGCGCGGATTAGGCGGCTGGTCGTACACTTTGGAAAAAGCGATTACCGGGCCAACGCCTTCGGCATACTGGAAAAGATAAACCGGGTTTTCGCCCGCAGTGATGGCCGTTGCCCGCAAGCCAGCGCGCTCCAGAGCGGCTACCGTGCGCGGATTGCATGCCGTCGTCTCTGTGCCGCCGGAGTAGCACTCTATGGGGGCCACGCCATATCTATACGCAAACACCTGCGCCCACGCCTGCGCCAGATGACTGCGCCGCGAGTTGTGGGTGCAGATAAACACGAGGCGAACCGTGCGGCCGGAGTACAGGGTGTCGGCCATGTAGCCGATCAATTCCTCCAGTAGCAAAGAACGTTCTGAAGTAATGCTCTTCTCATGCAAAGAGCCTATGTAGCGTTCTATGGAAGGGAAAAGCGGTTGTAGCGTCATCCAATCAGTTGTTATGTGAAGAAACTTCCACGGTTTCTTCTGCCCAGTCGGCGATGTTTCGGGTTTGTGGGTCGAAGCCCACGGCCAGCAGGGTAACGGGTTTGCCGCGGTGCAGATAGGCTTCGTGGTAGCCTTTTTGTTTGATCTGCTGCATGGCTTCGGCGGCGGTGCCTACTTTGAATTCCATGACGTAGAGGTGTTGGGGTGTTTCGGCTACGGCGTCTATGTAGCCGCGGTTGGTTTGCACTTCGCAGGCCACTGGGCCGCCGGTGAGGTGTAGGGTCAGGTAGATGACCGTCTGGTAGTAAGCTTCCCAGAGTTTGAGGTCCTGATTTTCGATATCCTGTTTGAGCAAGCGGTGGGAGATGTTGGCAAATATGCCGCGCAGCAGGCCGATGAACTCGGGGAGGTTATGCTCCAGCAGGGCCGTTCGAATTTGGTGCATCAGGGTGCCCACCGCGCTCACGGGCGTGTCGGCGTATGCCTGGAAGAGGCTGTCCATGAGCGAGATGCGCACTTCGTAGTTGGGAAAGCCCAAGCGGTAGGTTTGCTCGACGTCTTCGCGGATGATTTCCTTGATGGTCAGGTAGCCCGTTTGGTACAGCAGCACGGTGGGGTCTAAGTGTCGTATTTCAAATTTGTCGAAGAAACTTTCGCGCACAATCATGCCCTCCAGTTGGGCGACGTTGACGCCCGAGTCGCGCATTTTGCGGGCCAGCCAGCCAGTGGTTCCTGAGGTGAACCAGAAGTTTTTGAACGTGCCGCTGCCAAACAGGCCCAACAGGGAGAAGGGGTTGTACACGAAGTTGCGCCCGTCCCACGTGTAGCCGTTGTACCAGTAGCGGATTTTATCCAGTACGTCTTGTCTGGAGAGGCCCTCGTCGTTGGCCAGTCGGGTGATGTAGGCATCAAAATATGTTTCCAGTTCTGCCTGGGTGATGCCGACCAGTATGCCAAAGTGTTTGTGTTGGCTCAGGTCAGTGAGGTTATTGAGTTCGGAGAAGAGCGTTACTTTGGAGAATTTGGACACTCCGGTGATGAAGACGAAGCGCAGGCAGGCGGCCACGTCGTCGGCTTTGAGCACGCCGAAGAAGTTGCCCAGCAGGTCTCGGTGTTCATCGGCTTTTTCGTAGTTGTCTAAGAAGTCGTTGATGGGTTTATCGTACTCGTCAATGAGGACGACGACTCGTTCGGTCTGGCCCAGGGTCGGGATGAGTTCTTTGAAGCGTTCTTTGGAGGTGTTGCTGGTCAAGTGGATGCCGTACAGGGCTGCCTTTTGGGCTATTTCTCTGGCCAGGGCGGCTTCCAGCGGTTGGTTGGTGTAGTCCAGCCCATTGAGCGACAGCGATATGACAGGGTGTTTTTTGCTCCAATCCCAGTGGCCGTGCTCGTGTATCCACAGGCCTTCAAACAACTCGCGCCGGCCCTCGAAGAGCGCCTTTAGCGTGGACACCGTTAGCGACTTGCCAAAGCGACGCGGACGCGAGAGGAAGAAGTACTTGCCCGCATTCACAAGGCGGTATATCTCCTCCGTTTCATCCACATAGAGCCAGTTTCCTTCCCGAATGGCTGGAAAATTGGACTCGCCTGCTGGCAATCCTTTAAGCATGGCCGCGATTTTGGGCAAAGATAAGGCAGAGACATCTCCCGTTCGGGAGGTGTCATCGCTCTGAGGGTAGGCGCGTGTGTACGGCACTTTGCGCTGGGAGCGCTTCCTGTTGAGGAGCGACGGGTGGCCACCCCAGCACCTGCCGATAGACGCTTTCGATGCGCCAGGCTACGGTTTCGGCATCGAGGCCCAGTTCCAGCAGTCGCTCGCGTCCGCGGGTGCGGCCCTGCTTGCGGGCGAACTGGAGCGCTGCGTGCAGCTTTTCCGCAAAATCGGCCGGCTCATAAGTGGCCACATAGCAACCTGGTGTATCGCCCAGCACCCAGGGTGCGTCGCCCGCTGGCGCACTCACGATGGGACAGTTGCAGGCCATGGCTTCCTTGATGACGTTGGGCGAGCCTTCGCCAAACGAGCACAGCGTCAGCACGTCGGCGCTGTTGAGCAGCTG
The DNA here is from genome assembly GCA_937980645.1 of uncultured Saprospiraceae bacterium. Taxonomy (GTDB): domain Bacteria; phylum Bacteroidota; class Bacteroidia; order Chitinophagales; family Saprospiraceae; genus M3007. Next base: position 14,441 of record CALJPQ010000012.1, read on the forward strand.
CACCACCTGCTCGTGTTTGACGGGGTAAGGGGCCAACAGTTCCACATCGGGGCGGCCAAGCAGGCGCACGGCTTCGCGCACCAGAGCTATGTTTTTGTTCGGGTCGTCGGGATTGCCCAAAAACAGCACGTACTGCCGCTCCGGGTGCAAGCCCAATGCTTGGCGACAGCCGCCAGGGATGAGCTGAAATTGCTCCAGCCGTACGCCGTTCGGGATGATGTGCGAAATGCCTTTGCGCCACACCACCCGCGCCAGGTCTGGGGCTTTGGAAATCACCGCCCGCACAAAGGGCTGCAGCAGCCGTGTCATCAGTATCGGGATGCGGCTCTTCCACTCGATGCGGCCCGGAGCCACAAACGTGCCCTGGGCGTCGTCGCCCATAAGCGACACCACCACCGGCACGCGCCCCAGTGAGGCCAGTACAGCCACCCACCCGCACAGCGAGTAGTGGGCGTGAATGAGGTCGTAGCGTTGTGCGCGCAAATGCCGGCGCAAGGGGCCGATGTTTTTCAAATAGTTCTTCCAGCCTTTACCCCGAATGGGAAAGTAGTCCACCTCGATGCCCCGCGCCCGCAAGGACTCCGCCTGCGCATGGGTGAATGGCGACACTGGAAAGGCCTTGAAATTGCCGCTGAACACAAACAATACTCTCATGCGCATACCTCCGCTTTGTGGTCTTGCAGCCATTGCAGGACGTGCTCTACGCGCAGGGCAAAGCACTCAAGGCGGTTAAAATCACCAGGTTCAAACACCCATTGCCCGTTCTGACGTCGGTAGCGGCCCATCTGACCATCCACCAGCATCTGGTACGGGTCGGATTGGCCGAAAATACACTGCATTTCATTGACCAAGTAGCCGTTGCCGTCGGGTGCTTCAAAGAGGTCAACCGCTTGTGAGAGGAAGCCATAGGGTTCGGTAATGGCTTCGACAAAATCAAACAGCGCCAGCGGCGGATTGTCGTAGCCCTTCAGCAGGCTGCCGCTGGCCATGTCGCCCTTTTTGAGTTTTTTGTGGGCAAAAAAAGAGTCGCCAATGCGCACCACGCGCCACTCGAAATCGTGCGGTACATAGGCTTGCAGAATGACAAAATCCTTCTGTACTTCGGCTCGCTGAATGCGGTACTGTTGCAGCTTTTGCTGCAATTCCTGCGGACGCAGCAGCTTGCGTAAGGCACGCCCTACGAAGCCTTTCTTTCTCCATTTAGGCCCTACCTGTAGCGAAGCTCCTCGGCCCGAGAAGGTGTTTTCTACGTACTGACGGGCTATTTTTTCATTTTTTAAAATCACTACACCACTGCCGCCACCGCCGATGCTGGTTTTGCCGACCAGCGGAAAAGAGGTTTGATGAAGAAAATCCAGCGCCTCGTCGCAGTAGTAGAACACGTGCGTTTTAGGGTGCGGAATGCCGCGCGCCTCCAACCAGTAGGCCAGATACTTTTTGTTTTCGTAAATCTGGATTTCCTCGAACGACGGATAGACCGGGATGCCCAGCACGTGATGCAGGATGGTCAGGCGCTCGTCGAAGAGGATGCGGAAGGCGGTGTTCCAGCCTGGCGGCGTGGCCAGCATGGCATCGAAGTGGCCCTGGCGCATGCGCTCGAGCCAGTCGGCGCGGGTGATGTCCACCACTTCCCACGTCAGTTCGCTGGCGCGTTCGGCGCAGGCATGCACCCACAGGAGGTGGTCGTCGGGCACTTCATTTTGCAGGATGGCAAGGTGTGGCATAGGATTAAGAGCGATTTTAGAGGCTGGCTAAGAGAACCTCCATCATCTCCTGGAGGGTATGCAGCAGCACGGCTATTTTGGCGGCTAAAGGCTTTATTTTGAACCGGTAGATGCTTTCTAAGTGCGGGTGCTCTTTCAGCGATTTAAACAAGCAGGCTTTGGCCCGGAAAGTAAGGTGTTTGCGTGGGCTGATAAACAGGCGACTTAGCGGGCGTTCGCTGTTGGCCACATCGTACTTGTAGGGTTCGTCGCCGTCGCCAAAGTCAAATATACAGAGGTTGTTTTGGGCCATCCAGGTGCCGATGTGGAAAATGAGGGCCTTGCCCGGGCTGTAACGCGCGAAGGCGGGGTCGAATGTCGTGGCATGGAAGACCAGCGCCGGTGGCTGCAGGAGCCCGATAGCAAAGGCGAGATGTTGCTTCTCGGGCAGGCACAATGAGAAGCGTACGGCCAGACCATCGTCGTGCCAGGCGCGCAAGCAGCCCAGCAGGAACTGACGTCGGCTCAGGTCTTGAAAATGAGAGGGTGTGGCCGTCTTTGCCCAGCGTTGCACGTGCGCGTTGCAGTAGGCTTCCACCCACGCTTCCAGTTCTGTGGCGTCAGTGTGGGTCTGAAAAAAAGCACCATGTTGCTTGTGCAGGCGGTTGGCATAGTAGCGGTAGCGCTGGTTTTTCTGCAAATACTTTTCCAGCTCCGCCGGTGTGTCGGCCACCAGAAGCGGGCATACCGAATGCGGCACGAGCGTCCAGGCCAGGCCATTGGCGCGCGCAGCGGCCTGCAAATGAGAAATATACTCGGCCTGTAGCGGTTGATTGTTGCACTCCAGCGACCAGCGTCGCTCGCGCAAGGCTGCCAGCAGCGCATAGCAGAAGGCTTGTCGGTCGGCTTCGGTGCAGCGCCGGTCGAGTACGAATGTATTAACATCTGTCTTCAGGTCGCTCAGAAACGTGCAGACGCCGCAGCGCTCTTTGAGCAGCACCGCACCGCGCAGGACGCCATCTTGGTAGAAGGAAAAGGCTGCTACCGTTTCGGACGTGCAGGTGGCAAAATAGCGCAGCAGTCGCGGCGCTTTAAAAGGCGAACGTTCGGCGCTGTTGCGCCACAGATGCTCGTAGGCTTCCCAAAAGGTCTCCGAAGGCATGCCGGTAGTGAGCAGGGCAGCATCGGCCATAGCGGGTGTTTTTTTTAAGGTGGTGAACGGATAGCCGTCGGTTTGTGGGAAGCCAGCAGTAGGCTATATTTCGCACAGATAATACACCCAGGCATCGTTGCCCAGCGTATTCAGGCGCGAGTGGTCAATTTCCTGCCCGGTTTTATAGGAAAACACGCGTACGTTACGGAAGCCCAGACGCTGCAATTGCCACACCTGGTACTCTGGCTGCACGTAATAAATGCTCAGAGAGAAATGTTCCACCCCGTCGCGCAAGATGGCAAACTTCTTGTCAGCGTATTGGCTGGGCAAGCCGTTGTAGTACAGCAGCATGGCGATGCGGTAGAACTGGTAGAGAAGTTCGCGCCAGCGGCGGTACCACTTCAGCCGATACATGCGCGGCATGTAGAGCAGGTTGTGGCTCGAGAAGGCGAAATAGCCACCCGGTTTGCACACGCGCTGCACCTCCCGGAAGACCTTTTCGCGGTCATTAGGTGCCACACAGTCAATGCCGTTGAAGCTGAATAGCACAAAGTCGTAGTACTGGTTGGGCACGCTGCTCATGTTGGTGGCGTCGAGCACAAAGAAACGCGTACGTGGGCCAGTGCTCGGGAAGCGCTGCAAGCAGGCATCCACCATACGTTCGGCGTAGTCGGTGCCATGATATTCATAGACGAGCGGCTCGAAGTGCACGGTGGTGCGTCCGCCGCCAATACCCAGGTCGAGCATGCGCCAGTTGGGCAATTGGTTGCGCAAGGTATTGAGGATGGCCTGTTCGGGCTTTTGCAGGTCAGCTACCGATGCGTACGTACGGATGACATTGTCGGAGTTCCATACCTGCTTGTCTTTTACGGCGTCAATCGTGTTCATAACGCGGAAAATTTGGAATAAGTGAAGAAATTGGCGCTGAGCCGTTTACGAAAGCAGGGGGGTGTGTAGCAGACCGAAGGCATAGGTGTAGTTAGCGCGGGGGGGGAACAACGGCAAGGAGGGGCGATGTGGTCGGGATGATTGGTGTACAATACAGGATGGATGAGCGTTGTGGTGATAGGTATTGTAGGTGTTGTATGCAGCGCCTATACCCCAACCCGAACCCATACCGTACCATCCAAAAATCCCGAACAGGAATAGAAGGGCGATATTCCGGCGCAGATTTCGATACAGCGGTTTGAGGCGGTTTTGATAAAAACCGTACAGGCGCGGGTTTGCGCGTACGGTCTGGATGAAGCGCGTTTTCAGGATGAAACGCAGGTTGTTTTTGCGAGCAGCGAATACGCGGCGCAGCACCTGGTCTTTGGAGGCAACGTAGTATTTGTAGGGTTCGTTGCCGTCGCCGAAGTCCAAGCGGCGCAGGCCGTTTTCGGCCATCCATTGAGCAATGTAGTAGATGAGTACGCGACCTGGGCTGACGTGGGCGCAGTTGGGATGGAATGTGGGCGTGTGGTAGATGAGCGTTTCACCCTCTAGAAGGCCGGCCATGAGGCCGACGCGTCCGTCTTTAGGCGTGCGCAGGGCAAAGCGCACCAGCAGGCCATCCTGTTGCCAGGCGCGCAGGCAATTTTTAAAGAACTCACGGCGTGCCGGGTCTCGGTAAGCGGAGGGCGTAGGCGTGGGTGCCCAACGCAACACGTGGGCATTGCAGAAGTCTTCGGCCCAGCTATCAAGATCGCTGTTGTCGGTGAGCACTTCAAAGGTTCCTTGCTCTTGTCTGACGAACTTGTTCAGTTTGCGGCGCGTATTTTGGGAGGCGCGCACCTCGTCGAAGAGTGCTTGAGGGGTGGGTGCTTCGACAATGGGGCACACCGAGTAGTCTAAGCTGAGCGTGTAGAGGCCGCTGTTTTTCAGCGCTTCCTCAAAGGCGGGAATGTAGTTGGCCCAGGCGGGTTTATGGTTGAGCATGAGGGCCCAGTTTTCGCGCTGTACGGTTCGGAAGAGTTGCTCGAAGTAGGTGCGCTGCTGCTCGGCGCTGAGGTCGCGGTGTAGGATGAAGAAGTTAGCATCGGTTTTCAGGTCGCTGAGGAATGCCCAGTGGTCACTGCTTTGGCGCAGGAGTGTAGCACCGACGAGATGGCCATTTTGGCGGGCGGTGAAGAGGGCTACGCCGTCGGTTTGCCGTTCGGTGTAGTAGCGCAGGATGGCCGGCGCCTGAAAGGGCGACGGGTGACTGCTTTGCCGCCACAGTTGGACGTATTCGGCCCAGAAGTCGGCGTTCGGTCTCTGGTAGGTGAGCGAACAGGTCATGTGATGAGCGAGGGTTCAAGTGGTTGCACGGGTTGGGCGGCGGCCGTCCAGCCAGCGGCTACGGAGTACAGGTGGATGAGCTCGCCCAGCGAAGCGGCGTTGCGCGACAGGCCGGACTCCATCAGGTAAGCGATGCCCGACTGCAGCAATGCCGGGTGATCTTCGGGGCGGATGTAGTTGAGCAGATCGTGTTGATAGCGGCGGAAATAGGTCTCCACAGCGTTCGAGTCGCCCACTTCTTTGCGGAAGAACTTTTGCAGGGCCACACGAGTAGCCAGCACCGGGCGCCGCCAACCTTCCAAGACGTCGGCCGGGCTGTAGCCCTTGTTGGTCAGCATGTGGTACAACTGCCGGTTGGTGCGGCGCAGGAAGGCTGAGTAAAACATTTGCCCTTTCATGCGGCGATTTTTCTGCTTGTCGAACAGGCGCGCGTGCAGGCCCGACCACACCGTTTTGTTGAGCGCTTCGAAGAAAGGCAGCGACAGATAGGGCGTGCGATTACGCAGCACATGACTTTGCATGACCAATTCCGGGCCAAAGTATTTGCGAAATATCTCCTCCAGGACAAAACAGTAAAATTGCTGGTTGATGTCCATGTCAGCGCGTACGCGCAGGAAGTGCTCGAAGTCGCTGATGAGTGAGTCGAGTTCCGTTCGGAAGTGTATGGCCACCTGGCGCCCAGCGGCTTTGCGCAGGAAGTCCTTCCACGAGTCGTCGGGTGTCTCGAACACCTGAATGAGCGCCTGCGTCATCATGACACCTGGGTGGTGCATGGCGCGGAACAGCTCGCTGCCAAAGTTGCCCGTCAGGATGAAGCGCGTGCGTTTGGCCAGCACTTCGGCGGCGTAGAAGTAGTGGGGGCGGCCCAGGTTGCCGTTGTATTCCGAGCGCTGCATGAAACCTAAAGCTGAGCGCAGCGCGTACTCACGCACGTAGGCGTCGTCCAAATAGATGGGTAGGAAAGGTATGCCCAACTGTTGCGATTGCTTAGCCGGCAGCACCACATCCGACTCGCCCGGCATGCCGAAGCTATAGGTGAAGAAGTCGTCGCGATAAGCTTGGCCCGCGGCGGCTACTAACGTCCGTCCGTCAAAGCCGCCCGTTAATGAGATGGCAAAAGGCTCCGGCGGCAGGAACAGCCGGCTTTCGCGCTCGAAGACCTCCGTCAGCTCGTCCAGTACATCGTGGCCGCTGAGGAAGCCGTGTCCAAAGTAGTTTTCCAGGCCCAGTGCGCGCTCTTCGCGTGCGCCTTCGGCACCCAGCGTTAGCCAGCGGTGGCTGCCCAGCAGCTGGATGTTGGTCCACCATGTCGAGTTGAACAGCGAGTAGTTGAACAGCAGGCGCTCCAGCAGATTGCGGCGGTTGAGCTCGCCGGGGTTATGGCATCGGGCTAAGTAGAACGACGACGTGCAGATGTAAACCTGGTTACCGTCCTTCTGCCAGTAGAGGGGGTAGATGCCGCCGAACGAAGTGCCGCAGCGCAGAAAGCCATCCTTGAGTAAAAACCAGTAATAGTGGCCACGCACTTCGCTGTATAGCGCGCGCAGGCTGAGCGCTCCGCTGTGCCAGTCCGTTACGCGTCCAGCGGCCCGTTGGCGGTCGCCAAAGATCGGGTCGCCCAGCAGGTACAGGCGGCTGCCGTCGGGCAGGTCGAGCACCTCGATGCTTTGTGCACCCGCGTACAGGTAGAGCGTCTGTGGGCGCGCCTGCTTGAGCGGTACCTTGTTCAGCACTTCCACCTGTACGGGTGGCGTATCGGGTTGGAAGCGGTAATGTAGATAAGCAAACATGGCTAATTCCTCGAGAATAGTCGGTTCTTCCATTCGTTGGCCCACCACAGCGCGTAGTACGGCTGTCGGCCGTAGTGGCTGCCCAACTTGTAGTCCAGTTTGCGGTACATCCACCACGGGCGGATGTCCCCCCAGTCTGTGCCAAGGCGAGGAATGCGGTCGGGGCGGTGCCTTTCGGTCGTCATTTTGCCGGCCGTAGTGGCTACGTAGCCCGACTCAAGGGCGATTAAATGCGCCGACAGGCTGTTGTCGCCGTGCGGCCAGCACAAAAAGCGCACAGGCTTCTGAAGGTGCTCTTCTAAAACCCGGCGGGAGTGTGCGATTTCATAGCGCAATCGCCGGCCGTATTCGGCCTCTGCTTCTTCGCTAACTACTAATCTGCCAGCAGATTTCCAGTCCTGATAAATCTGCTTTGCTTTGCGCTCAAAGATAGGGCGATGCTCCAAAATGGTCAGGTCATATTTTTCCGCTAATCCGCCAATTTCTTCCATAAATGCCGCCGAGACGACCTTTCGTCTCGCAATCACGGCCGATTGCTCCTCGAACAGAGGCGTTCCCCAGGGCAATCGCTGCTCAAAGCCTTTGTCCTGGCTATAGAAGGGCTTTTCTGAGAGAGGATAGGTGTTCAAAGTCGGATAAAAGCCAGCAAAGCCGCCGTAATAGAAGCCGCGTAACTGGTCACTGACCGGATACTTGGCGTGGCTCATCGTATGCGATTGCACATCAGCAAAGCCCGAGGCCTGCATGCGGCGCAATTCGCCCCACGACAGCTGGCCCAGCCCCTGCAGGTCGCCCAGGTGGCAACGCCCTTCCCACACGTCCTCCAAGTTGGGCCGCACGTGGTCGCCTGGTTCGATGAGTTCGGGGCAGACGAAGAGGGTGATTTTCATCCCGCACTTTTTGGCTATTGGGAAAGCATAGACCCAATTGTCCAGCAGGCCGTCGTCGAACGTCAGGCAAACGGCGTGTTGGTCTATGGGCTGTTCGCCCTGGCGCATGGCCGCCCATTCATCTAAGAAGATGGCCCGGTAGCCGCGGTCGCGCAAATAGCGCATTTGCTGCTCGAAGCGGTCTAAGCGCATCGTCAGGAAGCGTAGCGGCCAGCCGGCAAAGGGGCGTGGGGCTACCGAGTGGAAGTACAGGACAGGTGGGCTAAGGGTTTGCATACACTTCTTCGATGTCTTTCAAGTGGGTTCTGATGTCAAAAAGCCTTTGCAGGCGCTCGGCCGAGTCGTAGGCCTTTTGGGCCAGCGTCGGGAAGTCTTCAATAGCGGCCCAAAAGCGCCAGCTTATTTGCGTATAATCGTTGGGGCTACCTAAGCAAAAGGTAGTCGCATCGCCGTGGATTTCCTCAAACACTGGCACGTCGCTGGTCAGCACCGGTAGGCCAGTGAGCAGTCCTTCAGCCACCACATTGCCAAACGACTCGTGAGCGCTCAGGAAGACGAACAGGTCGGCCTCGGCATAGAAGCGCGCTACGTCCTCTATCCAGCCATGGAAGAAGATGCGGTCGGCAAAAGGGCTTTGTTGCGCCTGTCGGCGAATGTCTTGCTCCAGCGCGCCACTGCCGGCAATATGCAGTTCCACCTCAGGGCGCTGTGCGGCCAATTCCTCGAAGAGCCGGATAACCAGATGAGCGTTTTTGTCCGGGTCGAGCCGCCCCACGTAGGCCATGCGCCGCAGGTGGGTCCGCTGATGTCGGTGTTGCAAGAAGCGCTGAAGAGGGAAGCCGTTATACACCACGCGCGGCTTTAGCGGCAGCGCGTCGCGCTCAAAAATGGCTGCGCTGTGCTTCGAGTTGGCCACGTAGCGCACGCGAAACAGACGCACTAAGCACCAGGCCGCCTTCAGATACAGGCGATCTTTCCACGTCTTCCAGTACTTCGTTCCGTGGATGTGATAGACCGGGTTGCGCACACCGGCCAGCAGGGCCAGCAGCAGGATGACCGGGCCGCTGTTGATGAAATGAAACACATGGCGGCGATGCCGGCGCGCATGGCGGAAAAAGCCAGTGTAGCAACGCCAGTTGTTGCGCGAGCCTTCGGAAAAATGCCTGTTGAGGCGCGGGTTCAGGTGGTTGCCCGATGGGCGAAGGCTGTAGATATACGTCGGGCGCCGCCCCTCCAGATGCTCCGTGTAGCGCGTGATGTACGACTCCATGCCGCCAGGAAGGGCTTCCCACACGACGTAATGGATGGGCTGTTCCGCCTGCAGTGCCTGTATCTGTCGGTGCATGACGCGCTGTGCGTTAGAGGTTTTCTCTGAAATGAAAATAGGCAGGCGGGGGGATAGGGCCGCGTCGGGCTCAGGTACCAAAAGTTAAGCCCTATCGCTCGAAGGAGGATTAAAGGAAAGCCGATACACGATAGCGCCCAGCGTCAGATACACTCCAATCACTATGCCAGCCGTGGGATCGGCGTAAAAGGCAAATTTTTGCCCCGAAGTGGAATGGATAAAAAACCACCCCGGGAAAAACGTACACCATACCAATAGCGACTGCTGGTAGGGCGCGCCCGGAGGCATCTGCCAGCTGCGCAGCAAAAGCCAGCCATGGTAAGACAAAATAAATACCAGCATCAGGATTGCTCCGATGATGCCGGCATGCAGCAGGATGTTTTGGTTGGCCACGTGGAAGTCGCCGTATTTGAAAAATTCATCCGAAAAGCCCCAACCCGAAATGGGCGACTCGCTCCATTTATCCATCACACGCGGGCTGCGCTCATTGAGGCGAGAGAGTGTCCCACCAGCCGTTACATCTCCACCCATCAGGCGCTGGATGGTGGAAAAGCGCTCAAAAGCATTAGAGAACTGCTTCTCTATCACCGGTATTTGCAGCAATAACACGACTGATAGCGTGCCCACCATTGCCATCGAGAAGGTCTGCTTCAGGCTTAACTTTTCTACAAAGACCAAAAAAAGTACCAGCGATATCGAAAAACCGATAATCCATCCTCGTGTGGCCGAAAGCACCACGCACAACGCCGCCGCCGCAATGACCCCGAACAAATAGCGCCGGTCGAAAAAACCCGGGCGCGTCAGCCAATAGAAAGCGCCAAAATAGCCCAGCAGCACGCTGTTGTCGCTGTAAAAACCCCGATAGGTGTAGCCCTTCTTCACGTCCACCGTAAACCACAACTTCTTCATCACACCTAAGGCCTGCGAAGGCGCAATGCCGGTGGCAATCGTGAATACCTGCGCAAAAAGTGCTAAAAACACCATCGGAAAAACATAAAAAAACAGCTCGCGGTAATCCACTTCCGTGCGTAAAAGGCGTGGAATGGAGTACAACAGCGTCAGCGGGAGCAAAAACTTGACCAGGCGGAACTGCACATTTAATGCGGGCGACAGTCCCACCGCATAGCCCTGCAACACCAGCAAAATGATGTAGATGCCCATCATCTGCAGCAGCCCACGGTGAAACATCGGCTCGGGCGCTTCCTTACGCAGTGCCTTGATGAAGGCTGCCAGCACATACAGCTGCTCAAACTCGATGCCCGGTAGCCCAGGCAGCAGGTGTGTTACCGCTTCGTACGGGTTGAAAAAGCCCCAGAAGCCATCGCTAATGGTCAGGAACAGCGCCAGCCACATCGGCTCATTCGACGAGCGTGCATAGGCGATGAGCATCAGCACATACAGCGGCGTGCGTGCAAACTCAGGTAAGTAGTACGTAGCCGCCAGGGCCACGACCAACCAGAAAAAGTAAACAGCGAGTTTGCGTACCATAGTTGGTTCTGGATAAGGAAGGCAAGATTAAGAAGAAAAACCCAGTGCGTCTAACATGCGCCGAATAACCATTGCTGGCGTGTAGCGCTCCAAAACGCGGGCACGCATCGCCTCCACACAGGCCTTGCGGCGCCTTTCATCCTCAAGCCAAAACCGCGCCACATCCTCAGCCTCGCGATAGTTTTTAATTATCGGCAGCTCCATTCCCTCAAAAACCCGTTCCAAATCAGCGCTGTATTCGCACAGGGGCAGGATGCCGGCCCCCAGAATGTCAAACACCCGCACGTGGATGCCCCGAAACAGCGAAGGTACCAGTTCCACCGGTGCCACTTTGCTGCAGTTGTACACGAGGTTGTTGAACGAGGCGTCGAAGCGGTCGTGCGGCACAATCTTGCTGGCCGCCCCCGGAAAGAGATCGTACCAGCGCTCCATGCTGCCGCTGATATAGGCTTTGAAATCAAAGTTTTTGAATAAATCTAAAAACAGCATTCGCTTGTAGCCCCAGTTCGTTTTGCTGGCACTGCCCACATAGACGAGGTCGGAGCGGTAGCGTTGCCGTTCCGGCTCCGGCACCTCCATTGGGTGATAAATCTGGCTGTTGAAGCCAAAGCAATCGAACGTCATACCGGGCACGCCCATTTGCGTCAGCTGCTCGCACCACAGCGAGTCCGGGCTGATGATATAGTCGGCGTAGAAGAGGATATGCAAATTGTAGATGTTCGAAGGGGTGTACAGCGGGTTGTCGCCCAGCATGAACGCTACTTTGGCCGAATGTTTGAACTCCTCCATTAGCGCCGGTCGGGCCAGCTGGTTGTTGTATATAAAAACCAGGTCGGGCTGAAATTCGCGGAAAATGCGCAGATACTCCGCATTCGCCTTGCGCACGTACGGCTCTTCCCACAGCCGACGCAGGCGAAGGGGTAGCGTGGTGTAGTTGTTGTAGCGGGCGTTGACGCGCGGCGAGAAGAAGGACTGGTAGTCTACGGCCTTCAGCTCAACGCCGTTGGCCTCTATGCCGGCGATGATGGACTGCAGGAACGGATACTGCAAGGGGGCAAGCAATAGGCATCTCATAGGTGTCAATGATTCTGAGTCAGTGGCTGCCCTTTGCCAAAATCCGTACCAGAACGGCCAGGCTACGGCGCTCCGATGCGCAACAGTCGGGTCGAGGACTGACCGCTGCTGGTGCGCAGCGTAGCGATGTACTGGCCCGCTGGCCAGCCGGCAGCGTCGAAGTGGGCGTGGTGCAGGCCAGCGGGTAGGCGCTCCAGTGCGCGCCGTTGCCAGATACGGCCTTTGCTGTCGCTGATTTCGATGGTTACCTGTTCTGGCCACAGCAGTGCAAACTGTAGCACCACCTGATTGACGAATGGGTTGGGTGCCGCCACCAGACTGACCAAAACGTTGCTCAGGCGGCGTACACCGACGCTGCCGCTGCCTATGGGCGCCAGCGGCGGGTAGGGCGGCGGCGTGGAAAGCACAGAAGCGCTCAGCCGACGCGAGCCGTGCACAGTAGCCCAGGCCGGGCCAACCTCTACGGTATAGTTGGCGCTTTTCACGTCGTTGACGAAGACAAACTCTGCTTGAGCGCGCTCGCGCATGAGGTCGAGGATGAAATAGCCGTAGCGCGTCAGATCCACAAATTTCACATGTGGGTTAAGCGATTGCACCAGCGCAGGCCCGCCCGGCACAGAAACTTTGGAAGAGGTGATGCTGGTGGCCACGAACTCTACGCCGATGGCATTATCGCCGGTAGTGGGCGAATAGTTGGCCAAAGGCAGGTCATTAGCCCAAGCCGTGTGGATGTCGCCCGTCAGCACGATGAGGTTGTTTTTCTGATATTGCAGCAGGCTGTCGTACAGGCTTTGGCGCTGCACCGGGTAGCCATCCCATTGGTCGGTGTTGAGCACCTGGCCAAAGGCCTGGAGCGGAGCCATCATGACCTGCTGCCCCAGTGCTATCCAGCGGGCCGAGTCCTGGCGGAGGTGGCTGGTCAGCCAGTCGAACTGTTTTGGGCTGATGATGGTGCGGTTCGGGTTATTAATTTCCGGGCTGTTGGCAGGCACTTGCTGGCTACGGCCTTCTAAGCGCGTGTCGAGCATGTACAGCGACAGCAGATTGCCGAAGGCGAACTTGCGATAGATCTCGTCGTCGGCGGTGGCATTTTCCCGGATGGGCATCCACTCGATGTAGGCCTGTTTGCCGGCGCGTTTGCGGTCTTCCCAGGCGCCTTCCGTATCGGGCTGGTGGTTTTGGGCGCCGTCTGTCCAGGAGTTATTGGCCGTTTCGTGGTCGTCCCACACAGCGATCATAGGCAGCTGCTGGTGCAGCAGGCGCAGGTCTTTGTCCAGCTTGTAGAGCGAATGGCGCAAGCGGTAGTCTTGCAGCGTGATGATCTCATGGGCCGGCTGGTGGTTTCGGTCCAGTAGCGTGGAGGCGGCCGGGTATTCGTAGATATAATCGCCCAGGTGGAGCACGGCGTCCACGCTGTTGCGCAGGGCCAGGTCGCGGTAGGCGTAGTAGTAGCCGTTCTGGTAGTCGGCGCATGAGACAACGGCCAGGCGCAGGCGGTCTAAGTTGCCCTCGGGCAGTGTGCGCGTGCGCCCAATGATAGAGCGGGCACCGTTGTACTCAAACTGGTAATAGTACCAGGTGTTGGGCTGGAGACCGGAGGCATCCACCTTTACCGTATAGTCGCGGTCGGCATTGGTGGTTACGAAGCCCGAGCGAACTACGTTTTGAAAGAGCGTATCCGTGGCGATGCGCCAGCTGAGTGTGGCGGAAGGTGTGGCTTCTTCTAAAGTCAGGCGCGTCCACAGGATGACGCGGTCGGTCAGCGGGTCGCCCGATGCTACACCGTGGTAGAACGGCGCCAGTGTGCTGTCGGGCATCGAGCGGCTATCCTGAGCCGTGGTGGCGCCGCGCAACAGGGCAGCGCAGGTCAGTAGTGTAAGGGCTAATCTTTTCATAAGCAGTGCGTTTGCGGGCTAAAAATAAGGCATTGCGCCCCTAGTGCCTGTGTTTGGAGCCTATGCTAATTCTTCTCAACGATCTTAAAGGCTCATTTCGAGCAGCTTTGCGGATGCTGAAAGGGCATTTTTTATAAAAACTTAATCCTTCAGAGGTCAAAAAGGCAGATGGCCCAAGGGGCAAAAATTTACAATCCCTGCTTTTTGGAAAATAAAAAGGAGGATCTAACCCCACGTAGAAGCATACCCCCATGCACAAAAGAAAGTTGGATGCGTCTGCTCCCTTTGTAATGGGGTAGGTAGCGCTGTCAATTTGATCTGTTGCCTGAGCCGGCTGGCTTAAATTGGGCAACAATCGCAAATGACCTTGTGGCTCCTGAAGGCTGCCAGGAAGAAATGCAGAGTGACTATCGGACAAAAAATGGGATTGCACTTTAAAGACGTTTATCCACCTTATCGCGCTACCTTTGCCCATAAACCGCTCAAAGATCGCACGTTCTATTCATCATCTTTTCCGTAAACATGAAAAAACTACTCCTTCTGTCCGCCTGGCTTCTGGCGCAAGTCCTGTGGGCCCAACAGCAACCCAAGCAGTACGTGCTCATCGAGCATTTTACTAACTCGCGTTGTGCCATTTGTGCCAGTCGTAATCCGGCGTTTTACGCGCTCATTCAGCAGTATCCGAAGGACGTTCACCATTTAGCCATCCATCCGCCGGTGCCGTACAACAACTGCGCGTTTTACCTGTCCAACCCGACGCAAAACAGTGCTCGCGCTAACGCATACGGCATCAGCGGCACGCCGCGCGTGGCCCTTAACGGCATATTGGTGCCTGCCGGAAATCCTCTCCTGCCGGTTGCTACCTTAGAAGCCGCTTTAGGCAAAACCAGCCCCATCGCCATCGAGGTGAAGGAGGGCGGTGTTGCCCCGACCAAGACCGCCGAAGTAACGGTGCGCACCTTTGGCGCTGTGCCTGCGGGTAATTACAAGCTTTTTGTGGCTGTGGCCGAAAGCACGGTGAACTACAACGCTCCTAATGGTGAGAGCAAGCACTACGACGTGTTTCATGCTATGCTCACCGACATCAACGGCCAAGACATTACCCTGCCAGCGCCTGGAGGTTCGGCTTCGTTCAACTTTACCTTCAATTACGTCAAGCCCAGCGGCTGGACATCGAATTTCGACTCGCTCTACGTGCTTGCCTTTGTGCAAGAGGCCAATACGAAGGCGGTGCTCAACAGCGGCACGCGCTTCGACCCGGTGTTTACCAACGCATCCGAAGCACCGACGGTGCGCGCACTGCACTGGTCTCCTAACCCGGCTAAGGACTTTGCCTCGGCCCTTTTGCCGGGTGAGCGCATCCGTTCCGCAGAGGTCTTTTCGCTCAGCGGACAGCGATGGGCTATCGAGTACACGGTTGAGGCCGACCTGGTGCGCTTATCGCTCGAGGCCCTACCCCCGGGAGCTTACGTCGTACGCGTCATGACCGACTCCGGGCCATACATTGGGCGACTGATGCGCCCCTAAGGCAGTGCCCTACTGCTGTAAGGCCTCGTCCAGCTGTTCGGCCTTAATGGTGCCTTTGGGTACGATGATTTTCCAGAAGGAAAAATCCTGGTTGGCTTCTAAACCAAAGCCGTAGATGATCTCGCCCGGGCGGGTGATCTTGACGAACTTGTCGGTGCGCAACTGTTCTTTGTTTTCGTCCCAGATGAGTTCCTCCGTTTCGAGCACCTCGCGGTCGGCGGTGATGAGCACGACACTATCGCGCGCGGTGATGAGGCCCTTGTCGGTCTGGCGCACGGCGAAGCGGGCCGTGAGGACGCTGTTGATGCGCAGGCCGCCGGGAGTGAAAAAGTCAATGTGGATGCCGTCGGGAAACTCCTGGCGCGGGTTATCAACATCTAAGTAGTTGTGCAGGGTGGGCGCTTTGACGCGCACGCGCAAAATGGCGCTGTCGGAGTACAGAATTTCCACACCGCGCGCCACTTCTACGGCTGCGTCGTCGGCGGTGTAGAAAATGTCGGCTCGTTTGGGCAAGCCCTCGCCGCAGCCGGTGAGCAGGGCAAATGCTGCGCAGACAATGCCGCTTAAAAACGCCCAGTGCTTTTTGAGGAGCAGAGAAAAAAGCCTGTTCATATTGCGGGCTAACGCCTTTTCATGGGAAAAACATCGTTGCTGTCGTGTTATCGCACCAGTTGCCGGAAGGTGTAATGCAGCACAATGAGCGAGCCGATAACGATGAGCAGCAGGTACTGCACGGGCATGTAAACGAACGCAATGATGCGCGTGCGGTCGAGCAGGTACATGAGGAAAAAAATAACGCTCAGCCCCAGCATAAGACTGGAGAGTTTGCTGAAGCCGGGTACGTAGGCAAAAGACACGCGCTGCCGGATGACGCTCAGTGTCAGGATCATGGACAGAATTGGCAGCACCTGCGTAATCAGGTTGACATTGAAGATGCTACCACCGTGTTGGAAGAGGAAAAGGTATACGCTCAGGCAGGCCGCAAAGATGCCCGGAATACAGGCGGCATAGACGAGAAGGGAATAGAAGTACTTCCACGGCGCTTGGTGAGCTTCCCTGCCTGCTATCCAGTTGGTTAGTAGGGCCATCGAAGGCAGGGCCAGAAAGTAGAACGTGGCCGGTAGAGGGTCGTCGCTGACGGAGCGCATGAAATCGCCTAAGGTCATTTTTATCGAGTTTTGGCGCGAAATACGAGATGAGCAGCAAAAGTATGACGTCGGAGCAGGGCGGGCAACAAGCCTATCGGGAATTCTGCGCCAGGCAGCCCGTGCCGTTGTCGCATCAGCCCTGGTGGCTGGATGCCGTTTGCGGCTCCACAGGGTGGAGTGCGGCGGTTACCGAAGGCGGTGTGTGGCCCTACTTTCGCACGCGCCGCTGGGGGCTGCCGATCGTTCAGCTGCCGCCCTACACGACCTACGCCGGGCCCTGGTGGGCACCCTTGCCCGGGCTCTGGCCTTCGCACAAGCGCCTGCGGCAGGAGCAGCGCACACTGGCCGCCTTGGCGGAGCGGTTGCCGCAGTCGCTTTTTTTCCGGCAGAACTGCTTGCCCGATCTGGTCAACGGGCTGCCGCTGATATGGGCGGGCTTTCGGCTGACGACGCGCTACACGTATGAAATAGCCGCCGGGCAGACCGTGGAGTACCTGTATGCCCGCCTGAAAAACACCCTCCGCACCGACTTGCGGCACGCCGAAGCGGCGGTGGAGATAGAGGCTGCACTCGATGGCAAGCGGCTGTTTGCCCTGTATCAGGCCTCGTTGCGGCGCCGAGGCTTAAGCCGCCCATCGGTTCCGTTCGAGCGCTTAGTAGCCGCCTTACAAGCGCGGCAACAGGGAGCGGGCTGGGTGGCGCGTTGCTGCCGCAGCGGTTCGGATGTAGCCGGGTTGCTGTTGGCCTTTGATGAGCAACGCGCCGCTGTGGTGGTAGCCGGGCGTGTGTATGAGGAGGTGCCTTCGGGCGCGCTGCACCGATTGTATTGGGAGGCCATTTGCTTTTGTGCCGAGCGTGCGCTGGCACTCGATTTCGAGGGCAGCATGTTGCCGGGGGTGGAGCGCGTTTTTCGCGCCTTTGGCGCCCATCCGCGGCCCTATTTGCAGATTACGCGCCTGAAGTGGGCGTGGCGTTAAGCGATTTCGACTCCATTCAGCCTCAAGGGCGTTTGACCCAAATTTTTTCCCAAAAAGAACCTGCTGCGGCGGTTATTTCTACAAAAAAAAGCCCTTCAGGTAGCCCTGCCAGGTCAATGGCAGGGGTGGTGTTGGCGCTGAGGAAGGCGCGTTGCTCAAAGACAAGCCGCCCGGCAGCGTCGAAGAAGCGCAGGCGCAGATTTTCGCCCTCTGCTCCCTCCCAGGCGAGAAAGAGCCGGTGCTGTGTGGGGTTTGGATACAGGCGCAGCGGTAAGGCGTTCGATGTTTGGCGAGTATTTACGGCGCCTTCGATACGGACGCAATAGTCGGCTACCTGGCCAAACTCGAACTGTTCGCACGGCGTGGGTGGCGCTCCCGACACGCCGCGGTATTTCATCAGAATGCGCAGGCGGGTCAACCCGGGTTGGGCGTCTGCTGGAGCAGTGATGAAGCCTTCTACGGCGTCCATTACCGGGAAACCCGGATCAAAAGCCAGTTCATCCGTGTCGAAAAAATCACCGTCGCCGTTGAAGTCCACATACACGCGGAAATGCTCGCGATAGGCTTGAGCGGCGTATCCAGGTTTGAGCACAACAGGCACAGGGAAGCCGATGGTCAGCACGGGGGCTTCATCTACGGCAGAGGCAAAATTGTGATAGCCTTTGCCGGGAGCAGGGTTGTGCGACCAGGGGCCTATCTGAACGCCGGCTATCCATTCCTGGTCGGCGTTGGTGGCGCTGGCGGTACAATAGTTCTGATCTAAGCAGGGGCCGCAGTTGCCGGTCAGGAAAGTAAAGGTGGCACTGGAGGTAGCCGCGTCGGGTTGGCAGAGGGCCGTTACAACGATGTGGTATGAAGCACAGGGCAACAGGTTGGTCAGCGTCAGGCGATTTTCGGAGAGTGCGAAGTCCTTCGTTGTGCCGTCAGGAGAGGTCAGCTGGGCCCAATACGCCGCAGCTGCGTCGGGGCCTTTCCAGCTCAGGACGACATGGGTAGGGCTGATAAAAGTGACTTTAAAGCTGTCTGGTGGCGTGCAGCAGCCGGTGGTAGTAGCGGTATATGGCGGTGTCCATGCGCTCGAGTCCTCAGTGCTGCAGCGCGTTTGGAGCGAAAACTCGTAAGGGGTGCATGCTTTGAGTGCACCGATGGTAAGTGGGCTTTTTACGTTTTGAAGAGTACTCCAGGCTGCCGCGCCTTTTTCGCGCCAGCGAATGTCGGTGCGCAGCGAGTCATTCACAACCGACCACGAGAGGCGAATGCTGTCTCTAAAAATAGGTGCAGCGGCAATACCGAAAGGGGGCACACAGGTGGCGCACTGTTCTTCGTAGGTTTTAAGCAGATGAAAAAGGTGCAGCCGTCCGCCGGTGAGCGTGATGCCTTGAAGGGCGGGTAGAGGAACGGTGTTTTGGAGCAAGTGATTTTTAGCCCAAAGAGCGGCTGCCGCTGGATTGGCTTTGGCCATGGCAATGAGGTTGTGGCAGGGTGCGGCATAGAGCAGGGCGATGGCACCGGTAACTAAAGGTGCGGCAAAGGAGGTGCCGGCAGCGGTACCGTAGTTGTTGTTGGGACGGGCGGTGAAGACATTTTCGCCATAGGCCCCCAGGTCTACCGATATGGGGCCCCAGGCGGCGTTGGACGCTTTCTGGTTTTGGCGGGTGAGGCTGGTTACGCTGATGAGGTAATCGCTGGGGCAGGTCGTGGGCAGGTCGCCGAAGACATCTACGTCTACTGGCATGTTGGCCGTGGCGCCCACGCTCAAGATACCGGCGGAGCCCAACGAGTCGAAGGCAGCGCACCAAAGAGGGGCGTCGGAGGGCTTGCCGCCGTTGATGCCCCAAGAGCAATTGAGCGCCACCACAAAAGCGCCTTGCTGCCCCTGGGTGGCGTTGTAGCGCCGCCGTGCGCGCAGGGCGTAGTCGAAAGAGCTCAGGATAATGGCCTCTGTGCTGTTGCCGGCCACGAAGAGTAACCGGACGTCCCAATTCACGCCAGAGACGCCTGTTTGATTGTTGCCGCGTGCGCCTGCCAGAGCTGCAATGGGAGTACCGTGAGTCATCGAAGTGCCGCTTATCTGGTCGTTTTGGGCCAGGGCGTTCCAGCCTCGGAAGTCGTCCACGTAGCCGTTTTGGTCGTCGTCAATGCCGTTGTTGGGGATTTCGCCCCAGTTGCGCCACAGGTTGGGCGTCAGGTCTTCGTGTTGTGGGTCCATGCCGCTGTCCACGATGGCGATGACGATGGTGTCGCCGTGTGGCGTGATGCCGCCAGTGGCGATGTCCCAGGCTTTTTCCGAAGCCAGGTCGGCCCCGGCGAGGCCACCGCCAGTGCCGGTGTTGCGGTGGTGCCATTGACTGCTGTACAGAGGGTCATCCGGGGTGATTGCAGGCATCTCCCCTCGGTGTTCGAGCCGATGATTGTACTGAGCCACCGCCACTTCGGGCTGGGTATTCAGCCATTGCAGCAGATCGGTCTCTGGTGCTTCGGAAGGGTCTGTGGCCAGCAGCCAGATGTTCATCGTTTCTGCCACCAACGAGCAGGAGGCCCTTCTGGCCCAAGGCTCTATCTGCATGCGCTGTACCAGCGCCGACGCCGAATAGCCCGGTTGCAGCTGAAAAAGCGCCTGACCCGGTACGCGTGCAGGCTGCGCGGACAATGCTCCGAACAGGCCGGTCATTAACCCCAAAAACAGCGCACTTTTTTTCATGACGCCCGTAACAATCAAGTCCCGCAAAAGTATGTGCACTGGCAAAAGCAGACTGCCCGCCTCTGCTCAAATGCCAGAATTAGCCAAAACAAAGCACTTCGGGCAGCGCTTGGTATCACTCGTCGCGTCCATTTTAAGAGCATACGGCAGGCGTGCGCAGCACGAAAAGGCCTCTTTCTGATGGGCAAATACCGGTTGTTTGCGGCTGCAAACCGTTAAATCTGGTATGGCCGCCGCTTAAAAATAAATTTTCTCGCTTCCTTTGCAAACCTTTACGCTACTATGCTCCAAAGCCAGGTGTCGTGGCATCGCTAATCCAACACTTCAAACTACTACGCTTCAATGGTCAGGTTACTGCTTCTAGCTCTGTTCAGTTTTGCTTTTGCATGGAGTCTATATGCCCAACTGCCACCGGAATGCCCCAGCAATAACCATCCTGCGGCAGACTTTTGCTCCGACATCTGCATCTACTGCAATTTCAATGGCTACTCCGGGAGCTCTACGGGCTATACAGGTCAGACGCCGCCGGGTGGCTTCTGCGGCACCATTGAGAATGAACAATGGTTGGGCTTTATCGCCGGTGCCTCCGTGGGTACCTTTACGGTAACCCCTACGGGTTGCCAGGTAGGGAATGGCCTCCAGATAGCCCTTTACACCAGTTGCGTCAGCGCACCCATTGCCTGTAATGGCGGTGCGCCGGGCAATGGAAACAATCCGGTTTCCATTACGGCTAACTTGACGCCAGGGGTCAATTATTTCTTGCTAATTGACGGCTATGCGGGCGACCAGTGCAGCTTTACCGTTACGGTATCGCCGCCTTCAGCCGCGCAGGCACCGCCTATTGCACCCACAGGAGCTATACAAGGACCTGCAACAATCTGCCCGGGTGGTACCATCACCTATAGCATCCCTCCGGTGAATGGCGCCGGTGCTTACGAGTGGACGGCTCCGGGTGGCTGGCTCATCAACGGGCAGGTGCCGCCTGTCATCACCAACCCTCCGAACGGGCACGTGGTTACCATCACGGCCGGCACTTCGGGTGGGCAAATCTGTGTGCAGCCCTTTAGCTCTTGTAACAACGGCAATCAGGTATGCCGTACGATCAACGTTCAGCCGATTCCGCCGACGATACTTTCGCCGGTGATTGTATGCCATGAGGATGCTCCGTACGTGTTGCCGTGGGGTCAGGAGGTGAATACGAGTGGTACGTATCAGCATACGTACACG
>CALJPQ010000013.1 GCA_937980645.1 uncultured Saprospiraceae bacterium
GTTCTCCCTGGAGTTTTTTCAACTCCTTTTCGAACTCCTTGCGTTTCATCTTGGGGTGCGGTTCTGCTGCCGCCGACGCCTTGACCTTCTTGCCTTTCTTCTTGGACATGTTAAATCTCCTTTCTCTGATTTTTCTCCTAAATTAGTACAATGTTATGTTGATTAAGAATGCTGCGTTTCTTAGATTGTATGTCCCTCCTGTGCTCCTGTAACCACCGTTTCGTGGGCGGTTGGTTCCACCCGCTGACCGCCGATACCATAAAGCGTGGCTTCTTCGGGTGGCGCTTCAATTGCTACTTCAGGCTCAACGTGTTTAATTTGGAAGCCCAGGGCGGCGTAGGCCAGTGAGATGATCACATTGGTTAAATTGAAAAAACAGAAGGGCAAATAGGCCATGGTAGCAACACCTAGCGTGGCCGACATATAAGCGCCGCAACTGTTCCACGGTACCAGCGGCGAGGTAATGGTTCCCGTATCCTCAATTTGCCGCGACAGCGTTTGGGGTGCAATATTTTTCTGTTGATAGGCTTCCCGGTACATACGCCCCGGTAGAACAATAGCCATATATTGATCACCGGCAATGATGTTTACGCCGATGGACGTCAGGCCCGTAGCCAATAGCAGAGATCGGTCGGATTTGGCTTTCTGCAAAACGGGCTGGATCAATCGGGCCAGTAACCCGGTATGCTCCATTACCCCACCAAAGGCCATGGCGCTGATAATCAACCAGACGGTGGTCAACATACTTGCCATCCCCCCGCGAGAAAACAGGGAGTCTAAGCCCTCATAGCCCGAGTCAACGACAAATCCGGTGGCCATAGCCGACCAAACGCCTTTGAGCATGGCCATAGGGGTACTGAGATCGGGGGTATTGGCAAAAGCCAGCACCAACTCCGGCTGTAAAACCACCGCCGTAATCCCCCCCACCAAAGCGCCAACAATAATGGCCAAAAAAGCTGACACGCGCATAAAAGACAGAATCAGGACAACCAACAAAGGTATAAGGGTCAACAAGCCCACAAAATAGATACTCTCAATCGCTACAAGCACCTCCGTCAAGTCAAGCGGGGCGATGAACTCGCCGCTGAAGCCCACAACGGCAAATAGAACCAGAGCGATGATGATCGAAGGGACGGCCGTCCACATCATCCCCTTGATATGCGTGTACAAATCGGTCCCCGCCACAGCCGGAGCCAGGTTGGTAGTTTCGGACAGCGGCGACATTTTATCGCCAAAGTAGGCGCCCGAAATAACGGCGCCGGCCACCATTCCTTCGGGTATGCCCAGGGCCTTGCCGATGCCAATAAGGGCGATACCTACAGTAGCAGAGGTCGTCCAGGAGCTGCCCGTCGCTACCGATATGACCGAACAGACCAGCACCGTTACGGGCAAAAAGACCTTCGGGCTGAGCAACTGGATACCGCCGTAGATCAGCGTCGGAATGGTGCCACTGACCATCCAGGTGCCCGCCAGTGCACCTACTAAGAGCAGGATGAGAATGGCTTCGGTCGTGGATTTGAGGTTATTGGACACCTCTTCGACCATCTGGTGGTAAGTAACGCCGTTGAGAAAGCCCACCACCGCTGCCACCGCTGCGCCCATGAGCAGGATGAACTGGTTGGAGCCGCTCAGCGAGTCGTCACCAAAGACCAGCACGTTGTAGGCCAGCAGCCCAATGAGCACTACGACAGGCAGCAGCGCCTCACCAATGCTCAGTTCTTTGTTCCGAATGATGCGGATGTTCTTCATGACTGGGTGTTTCGTTGTTGTTGCAGGTGATGTTTCCGACAAAAAATCGCTGGCGTACCGCTGTCGCGCAGAGGGTCTTGGCCGTTTTAAAGCGCCAAAAGTAGGTGTTTTAAGTTTTTAGGCAGGTGCCTTAAAAATAAATAACTACCAATAGCGTAATCTCAAAAGAGCGTTTTCTTCAAAATCTACGGAAGGTTGATAACTAAAAGATGCGTCACTGTCTAATCTGCATGCAGAGCACGCATCTCAACTTCACTAAAACAATTTACTATCCTTATGCGAGTCATTACACTTTCTGCTGGTCTATTGCTATTCGCCCTTAACTCGAAGGCACAATTGGACATCCATTTACCTATCGTCAATGAAGGCCCTTACGCCATTGCAGATACCGTTTATATGGCACCCGATGGAAATGATAGTAACCCTGGCACATTAGATAAACCTGTCCGCACCTTTTCACGTGCACTCAGTTTAATCCCCTTTAAAAGTTTCGGTCTCCGCACCTATGGATTAGTACGTCTATTGCCGGGTATATATTACACTAATACAGGTTTTATTCAAGACAGGGAACAATGGGAAAAAAACGGAGCCTATAAAAACGTAAGTATAGAAGGCATTGGAGATGTGCTTATTCAAGGCCCTTCGCCTGCCCAACCCGCTACCAATCACCTCATTCGGCTCAGCGGAAGCCATATTTTCATTCGCAACGTTCGACTTAAATATGGTAATTTAAATGGCATCTACATTCATCCTTACGAAAGCCGCCCCCACGATATTCTCATCGAAAACGTACAAGTAGATAGTGTAAAAGGATTTGGAATACTCATCCAAAAAGCCGATAGAGTAGAAATACGTTACAGCGCCGCTCGCTACTCTGCCCGATTAGGTGAAGAAGGCCTTCCGCAATATTGTCAATGGCCAAGCGGCATCAAATTTTTGGCTTGTACACATGCTACTATTCATCATTCGATAATTGCCTATACGCGAGGAGAAGGCCTAAATTTTCACAACACCCTCTATGGAAAGGCCTATCGGAATATATTGCACGATAATCCCACTCAATTCTATGCTGATAATTCTGCCCGTTTACTCATTTATCAAAATTACCTGTACAACACGCCTGGTATTGGTGACCGATACTGGAAAACATGTCCCCAATTAGAAGCCTTTGAAGCTGGCAAGGCATTCCTTCTAGCCAACGAAGGCGCCTGTGTAGATGGGAATTTCCCTCGTTTCGAGTATTGTCTCACAAAATGCGCAGTTCCCGATGAGACTTTCCACAATGTAGATAGTGTATTCATATTTAATAATTTCATTCAGAACTCCGGACGATTCCTCGACTTCTGGCAAGGGAATGTTAATATATTAGGTACCAACTGCATCAAGAATGTATTTATCTGGCATAATACTTTCATTGGAACTTTGCAAAAAAGCGGTCACAAGGTGATAATAGCAAACTTCTTTTTCCCAGATCACATCTTTCCAGTCGGCAGTCATGGTGCAGTCATGAATGCCAAAATCCAGAACAATATTTTTACATTTAACCCGGATAGCGCTATCGTCTTGAATGAGGCATTTAACGCTCAAATCCAAGCACATGAAAAGGATTATTTGTTCGCCTCGAATCTGTGGAGTAAAGCACCTCCTGTGTCGAACACAGTTAGTGGCAGCAATAAAGAGCGTTCCGGGATGCGCTACCAGCTGTCATTACTGGGAGACACTGCTCTACACTATGTGGTGCCGGTTATAAGTTCGGATGGCGACACCTTAAACAAGGACTTTCTCTATTTAGTGCCCGCTATTACGCCAGAGGTAGCCATAGATTACAGAGGCCTTTCTCGCAACGGGCCTATGACCAACATTGGTGCGTTTGAGTTACAGTCTTCTGTGTCCACTTCTATGATAGCTCGTTCAGAAAAAATCCGGCTGTATCCGGTGCCGACCATGGACGAGTTGTGGTTAGAACTCCGCGCTGAGGATTTGGAGGATGAGTTTGCTATTGAGATATATGACTGTAATGGCCGCTGCGTGAGTCAGGCTCAAAATGTAGTGCGCATACCTTGTGGTCATTTAAAATCAGGCGTTTACCACTTAGTGGTACGCAGCAAAGCCTGGATGTATCAAGGCACCTTTGTTAAAGTTCGATAAGGCGCTTACAGCACTGGTTGAGCGTTTTCACGGGACGGGAAATGCATTTTGGGCACATACCTTTGCGTCGTTTTTCAAAGACACAAGACTGCTATGACTCATATTGCGTTTCCTGTTCTTTTCTTTTGGCTACTTGTATGGGCTGGTGGTTTGCAAGCCCAACACAGCGCTGCCGAGTGGAAAGCAGATATTGATCTGCTCAAGCGCGAGTTGCCTAAGCGCCACCCCGACTTGTTTCGTTACCACAGCCGCGAGGCCTTCGAGCGTGACTTAGACGAAGTGGCCGCGCTGGCCGAAGGAAAAAGCGACCTGGAAATAGGGTTGTTGCTTCAGGCAGCACTGGCCAAATGCCGGGATGTGAACACGCGCGTGGAGTTGTCGCCGCTGTTTCAGCAGTCGGGCCGGGTCATCCCGATTGGTTTGGGCTGGTACGAGGGTGGCCTGTACGTGAGTGCTACCGTTAGGCGTTTTTCGCCGGCCATGGGGCGGCGCGTGGTGTCCATCAACGGCATCGAGCCGGATAGTATGCTGCGGTATTTGGGCGTCTTTTTTCCGCAGGAGAATGCCGAAACTGCGCGCCGCGATGGTCCGCTGTGGCTGCGTTTCCCCTTAGCCGTAGAGATGGCCGGAGTCGGCAAAGGCGACACGCTGGCTATGTTGATGGCCGATGAAACGGGCAAGCAATTTGGCATTTATGTGCATCCGATTGACTTTCGTAAAGACAAGGACGGTGCTTATCCGCTGCAGTTTGTACCTAAAGAGCCCGACTTCCGCTGGGACCCCATCAAGCAGGTGTTCAGCCTGCACTGGTCGGAGGCGCAGCAGGTCGTTTATGTGCAATACAATGGCTGTTTCAGCCAGGAGATGGCCCTGGCGGCAGGCGATACTGCAGTAGCGAGTCAAATACCGCCCTTCCAGCCGGTACTTGACTCGCTACTCAAGCTGCTGGACGATTATCCGCTGGCGCGCCTGTTCTTCGACCTGCGCTTCAATTCGCTGGGTAAGCCCGACGACGGCCTGCGGCTGGTAGAAGCTCTGGCCAAGCACCCTCTGATCAACCAGCCCAACCGCCTCTATGTGGCCGTCAACCGCTACACAGCCGGCCCAGCGGTAGAAATTGCCGCGGCCTTTCAGCAGCGCACTCAGGCCCGACTTATCGGCGAGCCGCCCGCCCAGCGACCCAATCACTTTGCCGACCCGGACTTCCTGATGCTGCCCAACAGCCGCCTGCAAGTGTTCTATGGGACGCGGCCCGTGCAGGCCATGCCGGGTAACCCGGAGACGCTGCGCATAGACATCCCAATGGAGTTGCCTTTTGCCGCCTTCCGCGACGGACGCGACCCCCTGCTCGACTACGTGCGCAACCAGCGCTGAGGCCACGCACCGGTGCAGCGAAGCCAACCGTAGCTGTACCTTTAGGTCGAAAACAACGACCAGTCAGCTATGCTCATCCGCAACTTGCTTCTCTCGGCGGCCCTCTGGCCGGCCTTAGCCTATGCTCAAAGCACTACGGATACCCTTCAGACGCTGCACGAAACGCACATCCTCTTCGCCTTCGGACGCGCAGACATCCGAGCGCAAGACACCCCGGCCCTGCAGCAGGCCGCTCAACGCTGGCGTGAGGCCGGCCCAAGCGCCCGCGTTCACATCAGCGCGCACACCGATGCCATTGGGAGCGAAAACTTCAACCTGCGTTTGTCGGCTCGCCGCGCTCAGGCCGTTGCTGGTGCATTACAAGACTTAGGCGTTGAAAAACGCTCTATCGTGCAGGCATATCAGGGAGAAGCCCTACCCGTAGCCGACAACCATACCGACGAAGGCCGTCAGCGCAATCGGCGCGTCGAAATTGTCGTCGTTGCTCCTGTGCCCTCTACACCGCCGCCTCCGCCAGTACCCACAAGCCTCATTTCGGGGCGTGTAATTGACCCCAAAACCGGAAAACCCGTGGAGGCCTCCGTTTATTTGTCCACACGCAGCTGGCGCGACTCGCTGCGCACCGACAAAGACGGGCATTTCAGCATAAGACTGCCCAAAGACTCTGTTGTACGGCTGGAGGTCTTTGCCCCGGGCTACTTCTTCGACGCCAAAACCCTGCGCGTGGGCGCCGAAAACCCGCCGCTCCAATTCAGCCTGCCGCCAGCCACATCGGGCGAGAAAATCGCCCTGCGCAACCTGCTGTTTTACGGCAACCAGGCCGTGCTGCTGCCGCAGTCCGAGGGTGAATTGCCCAAAGTGCTGCGCTTCATGCAGATCAACCCGGAAGCGCGTATCGAAATTGCCGGCCACATCAATAACCCGCTCAAAAAGCCCGAGCAACTCGACTCATGGGAATGGGCGCTATCGGTAAACCGCGCCAAACTGGTGTATGAGTACTTGCTTAAAAACGGCATCTCGCCCGACAGGATGCGCTACAAGGGCTATGGAAACACGGAAATGATTTACCCCAGCCCAGACGCCACTGAAGAACAGCAGGCCCAAAACCGGCGCGTAGAAATTCGCGTGCAATGAGCCGGCGAGGCGAACAATGGCGGTCGTGAGCAGACGCTGCAGGTGGCATTTGTCTAAAGCAGCATCCTGCTCATCACAAAACATGGGCGTTTGAGCGATTGGGCGAAGGAGCCAGCGTCCGGGATGCGAGGGTTTGTTTTTATACTTGCCGCGTATTGTGCACTAAAATTCAGCTTGCTTTATGGAAAACACACCTACTCAGCCTCCTCTGCCCATCCATTGGAACATTGTCGTGCGCCAGGCGCTTGTATTGGCCGTGGCCATCATTGCCTACTCGGCGCTCATCTATGTGCTGGACATCAACGTGATGAGCATGAGCGCGGGCTTCATCAACTTCCTGCTTACCATTGCGTTGGGTGCTGGTGTGGCACTGATGACCATTCAGCACCAGCGCACTTTGGATGGCGGTTTCATCAGCTTTGGGCGTGCCCTGTTAGTGGGTTTTGCCACGGCTGCCGGCGGTTTGTTTATATCGGGTTTCTGGAACTACATCTTAGTCAAGTTCATAGACCCAGACTATCCCACCCGCATGAAAGAGCAGATGCTCGAGGCCTGGAGCGAGGCTATGCCGCCGGAAGTTCTGGAAGAAATGGAGCGCTCTTCAACGGGTTTTGAGAAAATGGCCGACCTGGGCAGCACGGCCCTAACAAGCCTGTTTGTGGCGCTGTTCTTTGGCCTTATTAGTGGCCTGATAGCGGCAGCTATTGGCCGGCGTACTCCTAAGCCTGGGACTTCGGCATAAAAAGAGGCTTCAGGCCTGTGCTTGTACAGAGGCTTTGGGTTTTCGGCGCCCCAGGTGCGGGCGTAACCACCTTGGGGCAGGGGCTGGCCGCTCGCATGGGCGTTCCATTTTTTGACACGGACGATTACTGCTGGTTTACCGACGACCCGCTCCCTTACCGGCGCAAGCGCAACGCGCAACACCGGCTGCGGCTGCTGACGCAAGACCTCGAAGGCCGCGAGCAGTTCGTCGTGGCCGGCGCCTTGTTGGGCTGGGGCGAGCCGCTTGTCGGGCGCTTCGATGCTGTGGTGTATCGCTGGCTGCCCGCCGACGTGCGTCTGGCGCGCATTCGGCAGCGCGAAGCCGAACGCTACGGCATCGAGCGCATTTCGCCCGGCGGCGACCTTCACACGGTTTTTGAAAAATTCCTCTCCTGGGCCGAACAGTACGACACCGCACCACCCGAAAAATTGCGCAGCCGCACTGCCGAACAACAGTGGCTGCAACAACAAAGCCTGCCCATCATCTACAGCGCCGACGACCTGCCCTCACAGGCGTTAGTCGAAAACATATGGCAACGTCTCACCGCCCTTTAGCGGTAGAACAACCACTTGCCTATCTCTTTGAGCGTAACCTTCTTTCCATATAGCAAAATGCCCACGCGATAAATGCGGCCTGCCAACCATACAAAGAAGAATGCCGACATTACCACAATCACCAGAGACAGTATCACCTGCCACAATGGCGGACTGAATGCCATGCGAAACGGCATCGCTATAGGCGAAAACAAGGGAAACAGCGAGGCAAACACCATCAAACCGCTATTAGGGCTACGAATGCCTACAAAGGCAACGATATAGAAAGCCAGAACAATCGGAATGGTTACCGGCAACACCAGCGCCTGCCCTTCGCCGTAGTCATCGCTCATGGCTGAACCAATAGCGGCAAACAAAGATGCATAGATGAAATACCCGCCTAAAAAGAAAACAACAAAGGCCCCAATGAGCATGGGCCAGTTTTGCTTGTTGATTTCATTGAGCAATTGAAACGCCTCTGCCTGGGCTTCGTCCGGGTCTATGGCCGCCGCACCAGCACCCATGGCCGGCTGCATGGCGTTAGGGTCAAAATCTACCAATAACGGGACGATAAACATGACCGCACCGCCCAGCACCACCCAGGCCAGCACCTGTGTCAGGCCCACGGCACCAGCGCCAATGATTTTGCCCAGCATCAGCTCAAAGGGCCGCACGCTCGACATCATGACCTCCACAATACGGTTGGTCTTCTCTTCCATCACCGAGCGCATGACCATCTGGCCGTACATCATGACCATAAAGAACATAATAAACGCCACCACCGTGCCGATGAGCAGCCCAACGCCAGCGGTGTACTTGCTTTCGTCTTTGCCCCCCTGCGCAATGCTCTCTGGGTCAATGGAGACATCAGTCTCTAAGTTTTCCAAAGATGCCCGGTCAAATTTGAGCGAGTCAATTTTGAAGTCGCGCACCTTTTGTGCGATGCGCCGCTCAATCAGCTGGCGCCGCTCGGGGGCCAATTTCTCGTCGGAGTAGTAGTAAACGGTCAGGCTTTTTTGTTGGAGCGAGCGCAGGGCTGGCACTTGCAGTACGCCGTTGTATTGCCCATCCAACACGGCCTGCTTCAATTCGTCTAAGGTTTTGTCGGGAGCGGGGATGTATCGGATACCGCGCTCATCGGGCATGATGCCCAGCATGCCGGCTTCGTCTTTGACCGCAATGCGCGCCTCGGCGTCGCCTTCGTATTTGGTCAGGTAAATGATGACTAAAAAATAGACCAGCAAGCCCACTGGTGCCAGCAAAGTGCCGATAATGAAGGACTTTTTGCGGACGCGCGTGAGGTATTCGCGGCGAATAATCAGGCCCAGTTTGTTCATGCAGCGGTAGCGTTTCTATGCCGTGCAAAGGTACTCCGATGGTCGTTTCAGCCAAACGCTGCGGCAATAATCTCCCGAATGCTCGGATAGGTGTGCGGTGTTTCGGCCAGCCACTCGGCGGGGTTGACCCAGCGGATTTCCTCGATGTCCTCTTCTGCTTGCGGGGTGGTGTGGGTCTGGCCGGTGCGCATGCGGTACCACCAGGTGCGCTTGAGGAAGCGTTCGTCGCCTTGGCGGTAGAGGTGCCAGGTATGACCAACGAACGGGCCAAGGGCCAGTTCCGTCAGGCCCGTTTCTTCGCGCACTTCGCGCAGGGCGGCTTGTTCGGGCGTCTCGCCGGGGTCTATTTTGCCTTTGGGCAAATCCCACCGCCCGCGGCGGAAGAAGATGAGCAGGTGCCCTTCGGCGTCGGTTACCAGCCCACCGGCAGCCTCGACCGGGGTGAAGCAGGCTGAAAAGTCGGCCCATAGCTGTTCGGCGTTTTCGCCGTAGAGCGCCAGCACGCGCAGGGGCGCCGATTTGTCTAACCAGTCCAGAAACTGCCGGATTTGCTTTTTTTTGCCCAAATACGGCGCGGTGTGGACGTCTTTGCCGGGCAAAAGGCCCAGCTCGGCGATGCTTTCGGGGGTGCCCAGAAAAATGGCCGTGTCGTTCGCATGGACTTTGTACCTTTGCTGCGCACTCATGGCATTTTTTTACGCCCAAAGAAACGACGCGTCGTTCGTTTGGCCCAATTGCAGCCACTTAGCAACAACATTTTCCCACGACATTATTTTTTCCTTTTATCCCGATTTCTGCACTCCATGAGCCCTTCTGCCGATGTCGCCCGCCGGCTATTAGAAATTAAAGCAGTTCAACTGCGTCCGCACGACCCTTTCACGTGGGCATCTGGCTTGCTTTCGCCGATTTATTGCGACAATCGCGTGGCTCTTTCGTACCCCGAAATCCGCACGTTCATCAAACACGCCCTGCGCGAGCGCGCCCGGGCATTCGAGCCGTTCGAGGCCGTAGCTGGTGTAGCCACTGCAGGTATTGCTCCAGGAGTGCTGCTGGCCGACCTGCTCGAGCTGCCCTTTGCCTACGTGCGCAGCAGCGCTAAAGACCACGGGCGTCGCAACCGCATCGAGGGCACTCTGAAGCCTGGCCAACGGGTGCTGGTCATCGAAGACCTCATCAGCACCGGTGGTAGCAGCTTAGCCGCCGTAGAAGCCCTGCGCGAAGCCAACTGCACCGTCGTGGGTGTGCTGGCCATTTTTCAATATGGCTTTGAAAAAGCCAGGGCTGCTTTCGAGGCGCAAAGCGTCCCTTTTGCTACCTTAACCGATTACGCTACCCTGCTGCAAGAGGCCCTCAACACGGGCTATATTGACGAACAAGGACATCTGATATTAGAACACTGGCGCCAAAACCCCGAAGGATGGGGCGCGCTGTACGCTTAACTAATCCTAACCGACTTCCCACAGACACATGCACGTTATCACACCCGAGTCCGAAGCGTTCCTTCGCCGATATTTAGACAACGCCAGCCCCACCGGGCACGAAGCCTCTGGACAGAAACTCTGGTTGCAGTACCTGAAACCCTATATTGACGAATGGCAGGTGGACAATTACGGCACCGCCTACGGCATCATTAACCCGGGCACCGACTATCGCGTCGTCATTGAGGGCCATGCCGATGAAATCTCCTGGTTTGTCAACTACATCACCGAAGACGGCTTTTTGCACGTCATCCGCAACGGCGGCAGCGACCACGTCATCGCTCCCTCGATGCGTGTCTTTGTGCACCTGCGCAACGGCGAGCGCGTAGAGGGCATGTTCGGCTGGCCGGCCATCCACACGCGCACCGATAAGGACGCCAACCTCACTCCCGCCTTAGAAAACATCACCGTAGACGTGGGCGCCAAAGACCGCGAAGAGGTAACCAAAATGGGCATCCACGTCGGCTGCGTCGTTACCTTCCAGGACTCCTTCACCATCATCAACAACCGATACTACTGCGGCCGCGCCTTAGATAATCGCATCGGCGGCTTCTGCATCGCCGAAGTGGCCCGCCTGCTCAAGGAAAACAACATCCGGCTGCCCTACACTCTATATGTCGTTAACTCCGTGCAGGAAGAGGTCGGCCTGCGCGGCGCCGAAATGGTGGCCAATACCATCAAGCCCAACGTGGCCCTGATTACGGATGTTACTCACGACACCCATACGCCAATGATTAACATGAAAAAGCACGGCGATATCCGCTGCGGCAACGGACCTACCGTTACGTACGCCCCGGCGGTACACAATCGCCTGCTCGACCTCATCGTCCGGACGGCTGAAGAAACGGAAATACCCTTCCAGCGCGAAGCCGCCTCGCGCTCTACAGGCACCGACACCGATGCCTTCGCCTATTCTAATGGCGGTGTGCCCTCCGCGCTCATCTCGCTGCCCCTGCGCTACATGCACACCACCGTGGAAATGGCCCACAAAGACGACGTCAACCACCTTATCCGGCTGCTTTATGAGGTGCTGCAACGCATCGAGTACGGGCACGATTTTCGGTACTTTACCAGCATTTGAGGGCATGCTCCTCACTTGAACGACCGGCAAACAATGCTACCTACTTTAACACTACACTTTAATAGCGAGGAGCGGAGACTTCCAGCTCTGGCGCAGATTAAGCGGTAGCGATACGCAAAAAGATTAACATACAAGCTGAATATCTCGCTTCTGTTTCCACGATGCCTGCGTCATGGCTACTGATCTGTCCAACGCGCGAAAGTAGCCGCAGTCTTAACATAGGTAGGTTTGCGTTTTCACCCCTAAGAGTACCAGGAAAAAAGACTCCGCCACCTCCGTGTTTTTTCCATTTCTCTTGTCGAGCAATCCGCCAAATCTTGGCGACTTGCCTGGCAAATCGGAGCCAGAACGCCGTTTACGCTTTAGCAAAAGAAAAATATCAAACTGGCATATCGCCAGCCTTTCGGGGCGCCGCTAAAAGCCCTACTTTTGCCCCACATGAGCGCCTTTGTTGTATCTGCTCGGAAGTATCGTCCCATGCGTTTTGAAGACGTCGTGGGTCAGCAGCATGTGGCCCGCACGTTGAAGAATGCGCTGGCCACGGGCCATGTTGCGCATGCCTTTTTGTTTTGCGGC
The DNA here is from genome assembly GCA_937980645.1 of uncultured Saprospiraceae bacterium. GTDB lineage: Bacteria > Bacteroidota > Bacteroidia > Chitinophagales > Saprospiraceae > M3007. The sequence goes on from CALJPQ010000013.1 coordinate 12,174, forward strand.
CCGCGCGGCGTGGGCAAGACCACCTGCGCTCGCATTCTGGCGCGTGTGCTCAACTGCGAAAACCGCACGCCTGACTTTGAGGCCTGCCAGCAGTGCCCTTCTTGCTTGGCTTTTCAGGAGGATGCTTCCTGGAACATCTTCGAGCTCGATGCTGCCTCCAACAATGGTGTGGACCACATCCGCGCTTTAGTCGAACAGGTGCGCATACCGCCCCAGCGTGGCCAGTATAAGGTGTACATCATTGACGAGGTGCACATGCTTTCGCAAGGTGCCTTCAACGCCTTTCTGAAAACACTGGAAGAACCACCGCCTTACGCCATATTTATATTGGCCACCACAGAGAAGCACAAGATACTGCCCACTATCCTGTCGCGTTGTCAGGTGTTCGACTTTCGGCGCATCGAGGTGGCCGATATGGCTGCGCATTTGGCCAAAATCTGCCGACTTGAGGGCATCGAGGCCGACCCGGAGGCGCTGCGTATTATTGCTCAAAAGGCCGATGGCGCCCTGCGCGACGCCCTGTCTATCTTCGACCGCATCAGCAGCGCTGCTGCCGGAGAGCCTATCCGCTACCAGACGGTGTTGGAGAACCTCAACATCTTAGACTACGACTACTACTTCCAGATCACCGATGCACTGCTGGCCGAAGACGCCGCCACGGTGTTGCTGCTCTTCGACGATATCTTGCGCAAAGGCTTTGAACCAGAGATTTTCCTGACCGGGCTGGCCGACCACCTGCGCAACCTGCTGGTATGCCGCGACCCGGCTACCCTACCCCTGCTGGAAGTGGGCGAAAACCTGCGCGATCGCTACCAGCAACAGGCTCAGCTGACCTCGCTGTCGTTCCTGATGACGGCCCTGAGCATCGCCAACGACTGCGACGTCAACCTCAAAATGGCGCGCCACAAGCGCCTGCACGTCGAAACAGCACTGCTGAAGATGTGCTACATCCTGCGCGCCGTCTCTGCAGCAGCCTTCACCCCGGAAAAAAAAACGGCTGATACTCCGCCCGCAACCAACGGCCGTACCATAGCACCACCTCCCGTTGCAGCACCAGCAGAGGAAACGGCCCCCAACCCGGCAGCTACTGCCACCCGGCCTGCTCCGGCAACGCAGGTGTCTCAGGCCCTACCGCCCTCTACAGCCACCGAGCTCAGCCCCGAAGCCATGCAAACCCTCCGCACTGATATCCGGCTGGGGCGTAAGCGGATGGAACCCGTGCCCTTGCGCTTAGAGGAGTACGACTCTGTGGTGGCCGAAGAAGCCAGCCAGAAGGCACAGCTCGAAAGCAAACTCTCCTTAGAAAATGCCTGGGCCGAGTGGCAGGCATTTGCCAACGCCACACCGTCGCCCTCTCTGCGGCAGGCCATGTCCGCCGCCCACCTCAGCTTGGAGGGCGATATGCTGACCATTACGGTAGGCCTCGCTGTGCATCGCAGCCTCATCCAGGAGGAACTCAACCACCTGCGCGACGTCATCCGAAAAAATCTGCACGCTCCTAACGCCACAGTGCGCGTCGTGCTCGACGAACGAAAAGCGCCGGTTTCGGAACAACCCAAACCCCGGCGCTTCCTGACTGCTAAAGAAAAGCTCGACCAAATGGCTCAGAACAACCCGGCTGTGCTCGACCTCCTCAAACGCTTCGACCTGAAAATTGACGAGTGAGCCCACCGGAAGCAGACACCTCACGGACGCGCACTAATCGTGCGGGTTAAATGCCGTTACCTTCTCCGGCTCGTAGCCGTGGCGCTTATCCTTGTAGCGCGCCAACTGACGGCGAAGGGTATCCATAGAAGCGTTTATCGCGGACTCAAACGTGGTGCTGCTCTTACGATCCACAAGCCATCCACCCGGAACGTGCATCTGAACCTCCGCAATCTTATTACCCTTTTTTTCTTCCATCAGGCGCACGTCAATGCCTTCAATTCGGTGATATATTTTGCGCAAGCGCTGCAACTTGATGTGAATGTATTCAACTAATCCTTCATCTGCCTGACCGTGCAGGGTTCTCACATTAATGTTCATAAGCCTCAAAAAATTTAACGGTTAAAAAATGAGCGCCTTCCCACGTATATTTTGAACTTATAGCGTCCAATCCCTTGAAGATTTTTTCAAGAGACAAGGTTACAGCGTTGAGTAAATACAATGAAACATTTCCGGATTTTTTTTATTTAACGGGTTAAAACGTTTCGCTTCGTTTTTCGCCGCTGAGAAAAATCAAGTTCAAAGAGAACGTAAAAAGCCTTTCGTTGGCGTACATCTGTTGTGGGAAAGTTTGCAGTTTTGCTCATCCATTGCCAAAGCGATAAAAAAAGATGGACTCCGTCACGCTTCATGCCGACACCTGGCACGCGCACTTAGACGTGCTTTTTCAGCGCCAGCGCCAGCACCAGTATGCCATAGCGCGCACGACGGCCCGAGAGCGCAGGGCCAAACTTCGCGCCCTGCACGCGGCCCTCATCCGCAATCGAAAAGCCATTCAGGATGCCATGTGGGCCGACTTTCGAAAATCGCCTATGGAAACCGATGTTACCGAAATCGCGGCGACAACAGGTGAAATTCGCCACGCCCTGCGCTACTTGTCGACTTGGATGGCACCCCGTCGCGTGGGCGTACGCCTGCCGCTGATAGGTTCTTCGGCTTGGATCCACTACGAGCCGAAAGGAGTTTGCCTGATTGTAGCACCGTGGAACTACCCCTTCAACCTCAGTCTGATACCATTGGTATCGGCAGTGGCTGCGGGAAACTGTGCCATTATCAAGCCCTCTGAGCACGCTCCACACAGTGCCCGCGTGATTAAGGCCATCGTCGGCGAGTGCTTTTCGGAAGACGAGGTGGCCGTTGTGGAGGGCGATGTGGAAGTGGCTCAGGCGCTTTTGGGGTTTCCTTTCGATCACATTTTCTTTACCGGCAGCCCGGCCGTGGGCAAGATCGTTATGGCGGCAGCAGCAAAACACCTCTCCTCGATCACGCTGGAGCTGGGCGGCAAAAGCCCCGTTGTTGTGGACGAAACCGCCGACCTGGAGCGCGCTGCCTCGCGCATTGCCTGGATGAAGGGCATGAACTCGGGGCAGATTTGTATTGCCCCTGACTATGTACTGGTGCAGGAGTCGCTGCAGGAGGCTCTCGTCGAGCGGCTGGAGCATTACTTCAGACAATATTACGGCGGTACACCGGAGGCTCGTCAGCAGTCGCCCGATTACCCGCGCCTCATTCACGACCGGCATTTTTCGTTTGTCAAAGGCCTGTTGGACGACGCCGTGCACCGAGGCGCCACCGTGCGCTTTGGGGGGCGCGCCGTAGCAGAGGAGCGCTACATAGAACCCACAGTGCTGACCTACGTACCGGAAGATGCCGCCATCTGGGAGGCTGAGATTTTCGGCCCCCTGCTGCCCATACGCACTTATCGGACCCTACCAGAAGCGATTGCATACATCAACGCTCATCCTAAGCCGCTGGCGCTGTACATTTTCAGCCGCAAGCACGCTCACTGGCAGCGCGTGCTCGACGACACGCGCAGCGGCGGCGTGTGCATCAACGAGTGTGGTCTGCAGTTTTTCAACCCTAGCCTACCGTTCGGTGGCCAAAACCACAGCGGCATCGGCCGATACCACGGCGAATGGGGTTTCCTGGAGTTCAGTCATGCCCGCGGTGTGGCACGCCAACACAGCCCGTGGCCAACGACTAGCTTGTTCCTGCCGCCTTATCGCTCGGCCTTCGTCAGGCAAGCTGTCAACTGGCTCATTCGATGGCTATGAGGTCGGGGCAAATGCCGTATGTTAGCGCCCCGAATGGCCTTCATCCCTCAATGGCGTTTGACATGGACTTCTCTACCTTTCTTCAAAACTTGCGCAAATGGCTGCGCCGCAGCCTGTGGCTCATCCTGACCGCGGCAGTGCTCTTCGGTGTGGGCTATTATTTTTATCGAAATTACACCCTCAGCGACGGCTCACGCACCGGTACATTGGTCAAAGTAGCGCGCCAGGGCGTAATTTTTAAAACCTACGAAGGCCAGCTGCACCTCACGGGCAGCATGATGATGTCGAAGCAAAGCGTGTGGGATTTTTCCATAGAAAGCGGCAGCGTTTATCAACAGCTGCAGCAATGGGAAGGCCGAACGGTGCGCTGCCATTATCGGGAGAAGGTGCATGCCTTTCCGTGGCAAGGCAAGACCAACTTCCTCGTCTATAAGGCGGAAGTGATGGATTAGCAACCCGATCCCTATCAAAAAGCCCTGCGTTCGGAAACGATGCTGAACGCAGAGCTTTTTGTTAAAGGACGGTGCAACGCTGCCTTAGTCGAAGCGAAGGTGCTTGATGGAATAGTAGCAAATGGTGGCGAAGCCAAAGGCCAACATGGAGTGGAACAGCACAAATGCGCTGTTGCCCGTTCGGATGCCCACCAGAGCAGCCATGAAGAACACTAAGGCCATCAGCCCTTCGGCGTAGGTTACCCACGAAATTTTGCGCGCCATGTAGGCCGCCTGCCGCATGGGCGAGCTGGCGCCCGTGACGCCGTATTTGGGTGTACGCACGAAGGCAGAAACCTTGCCGCGCAGCCCTTCAATGACAGCAATGGCGTTGTACAGCGACAGGCCCATAGACATCGGCAGGAAGGAGAGGAACAGCCCAAAGAAGCGCACTTTTTCCCAGAAAGAGGGCGGTGTCTGGCGGTTGAGCGCAGCCGTTATGTTAGCCGTGTAGGATATGGCCGCCACGGCAAAGAGACCCAGCACAGAGAAGGAGAGGAAGTGCGTGGAGATGCCCAGTTCGCTAAAAGCGAAGGAGAGCGGAATGCTGCTGACGGCGGCGATGAACACCCAGAGGAACACGCCATAGGCCAGCAACTGGCTGATGGCGTGCAGTTTTTGAATGGGAGTAAGCGTGCGGGCGTTCCACACCATTTTGATGAGTTTACGAGCGTTTTGTGCACCGCCTTTATTCCAGCGGAACTGCTGGCCTTTGAGGGCGTTCATGTCCACAGGCAGTTCGGCTGGGCTGCCGAGTTTTTCTAAGTACTGGATTCGGTAGCCCATAATCTGGGCGCGGAAGCTGAGGTCTAAGTCTTCGGTGAGCGTATCGCTTTGCCACCCACCGGCTTCTTCGATGACTTTTTTGCGCCACACGCCCGCCGTGCCGTTGAACTGCAGCAATAGGTTACCATAAGAGCGCCCGGCCTGTTCCACAGTGAAGTGGACGTTGAGCTGGATGGCCTGCAGTTTGGTCAGCATGCTGTAATCGGCATTGAGATGTTCCCAGCGCGTTTGCACGATGCCCACTTTCGGGTCTTCAAAGTAGGGCATGGTCGTGCGCAGGAAATCGGGGCGCGGGGTGAAGTCAGCGTCAAAAATGGCGATAAACTCACCGCGAGCGCGGGGCATAGCTTCTTGCAGGGCGCCGGCCTTATAGCCCTGGCGGTTGGTGCGGTGGATATGCTCAATGTTGTACCCTTTGGCGCGCAATTCGGCCACTTTGCGGGCCACAATCTCGACGGTCTCGTCGGTGGAGTCGTCTAAGACGTGGATTTCAAATTTGTCCCTCGGATACTCTTGCGCGGCAACGCAGTCAATGATGCGTTCGGCCACGTACATTTCGTTGTACATGGGTAGCTGCACGGTTACGAAGGGCAGGTTCGGGTCGTTGGGGTCGTACTTTTTGTACTCGATGACGGGGTGTTCCTTGTGGTACTTCTTGTACAGGAACAGCAGGTGCACTTGCAACAGAGCATAGAGCGTAACGCCGCTCATGGCGATGAAGTACACCAGCAGCATAAGGTAGCCGAAGTCCACAAAGGCCTGGTAGCGCAGGGCTTCAAAAAGGGCTTGAATTCCAAACATATCGAGCGAGCAGTTTTAAGTTTTGCGAGTGACGTTTGCCTGTGAGCGCTGTTGGCGGCGGTGCTGGAAGTAATGCCAGAAAATGAGGCTAAGGATTTTGGTGCCGGCCAGAATGATCCCTTTGATGGTGCCGGAGACTTTGCTGCGCCCGGCCACGCGCTTTCGGTAATGGACGGGTACTTCCGTGCAGCGAAGGCCCTGCAGGGCGGCTTTGATTTGCATCTCTACCGTCCAGCCGTAGTCGGGGTCGCGCATGTTGAGCTGTTGCAGTTTATCCCAGCGGATGGCCCGGAAAGGGCCCAAGTCGGTGAAGCGCTGGCCGAAGAACAGGCGGATGAGCAAGGGCGCCAACCAGTTGCCGAAGCGCTGCGGCAGGCTCATGGCGCCGGGTTCCATCTCGCCCTGCAGGCGCGAACCGATGACCAGGTCCTGGCTTCCGTCTAATACCGGCTCTGCCACTTTTGGCAGGTCGTTGGGGTCGTCGGCGTAGTCGGCATCCAGAAAGACGACCACTTCGGGTTGTTCCACATCGGGCAGCTGCTTCAAGTAAGCCATGCCCGCTAAGCAAGCCGAACCGTAACCGCGCCGCGCGGCCCGCACGACCGTGGCGCCCATCAGTCGGGCAATCTCCGCCGTCCGGTCGGTCGAGCCGTTGTCGCACACGATAATGTGCCGTACCCATTGCTTCGGAATCGTAGCCAACACGAACGGCAGCGCGTCCTCCTCATTGAAGGCAGGGATGAGAACGGCTACTCGCGGCTTGCTGGCGTATTCCATACATGCGCTCGGGAGCATCTCCCAAAAGGCAGGGCAAAGGTAAATGAGGCCGTTAAAAAAAAGTTAAAAAGTTTTAAGAAGAAGGTGTTAAGGTTTGGCAAAAGACGATCGGGCCACGAACACCATTTGCCACATGCCCTAAAATTATCAAAGGCGAAGATCAAACCGTTCGATAATCCATTTTAAAACGGCCTTTTGAAATGGCTTTCGGCCAAAAATCTGCTGGAAGGCTGGAAGAAGCCTAAACACCAAATGGCAGTGTAAGTGGATGGAGGCAGTGTTAAAATTTTAACAAAAACACAGAGCGCCGTCGGATCTGCATTTTTTTGGCAATACCGATATTATGTACTCCGAAAAAATCATCCCAACCCCTGACGCTGGTCATAATTGGCCCGATGGAGGGGGGCGTACCATTGCAGTGTAAAACATTTTTTCACCGGAAACAAAACGCTGCTGGTATGAAAAACGCAATTCCAATAATGTTGCTCTTGAGCGGGTTTGCCCTGTGGGCATGTGGGGGTGGCGGTGCCTCATCAGGCAACGATAAAGACACCCCTACCGCCCTGACGCCCGAAGAGCAAATGATCGCCGAAGGCAAGGGCATCGGCGAGGTCAAGTACGTCGAACTGAAGACACCCTTGGAAGAGAACCGCGTGTCGCGCGGCAAAGCCATTTACGACATGAAATGCGCCGCCTGCCACAAGCTCGACGACACGCGCGTAGTAGGGCCAGGGTGGAAGGGCCTGACCACACTGCGCCGGCCGGAGTGGATCATGAACATGATCACCAACGTGGACATCATGCTGGAACGCGACCCAGAGGCCCAGAAGCTACTCGAACTGTGTCTGACGCGCATGCCTAACCAGAATGTGTCCATCGGCGACGCGCGCGACATCCTGGAGTTCATGCGCTACAACGATGGGGAGCGATAGGCAAGTCGGGCTTAGAAGTCTGTCTGATGCCTAAAGATATACCCTCGATTAGGCCAGGCATTGAAAATAAATTTATCGGACTTAATCAGATTATTTCAGGCCAAACAAGTTTGGCCGATACAAGTCAAAATCAAGGATTTATGAAAAAGTTTCTCTGGTTTGCCGCGGGCTTCGCTCTCATAGTAGCCGCCCTGTGGCAGTGCAAGACAAAAGGCGCCGCAGGCGCTTCTTCGGCGGATGCCGCTCAAAAGGTGTATGTAGCCCCGGGTACGTACGACGAATTTTACAACTTTGTCTCAGGCGGTTTCAACGGGCAGGTCTCAGTGTACGGGCTGCCTTCGGGGCGCCTGCTGAAGATTATTCCGGTCTTTTCGGTTTTTCCTGAAAACGGCTACGGCTACAGCGAGGAGACAAAGGCCATGCTGATGACGTCGCACGGCTTTGTGCCCTGGGACGACGAACACCACATCGCCATGTCGCTGACCAACGGCGAGCAGGATGGCCGCTGGATGTTCGCCAACGCCAACAACACGCCGCGTGTGGCGCGCATTGACTTGGGTACGTTCCGAACGGTGGAAATTATGGAAATTCCGAACTCGGGCGGCAACCACTCCTCGCCGTTCATCACCGAGAACAGCGAGTACATCGTGGCGGGCACGCGCTTCTCGGTGCCGCTGGACAATCAGCTTGATGTGCCCATCGAGACGTACAAGGAAAACTTTCGCGGCACGGTCTCCTTCATTGGTATTGACCCGAAAACCGGACACATGAACCTTGGCTTTCAGGTGCTGCTGCCGGGTATCAACCTCGACTTGAGCCGTTCGGGCAAAGGGCCCAGCCACGACTGGTTCTTCTTTTCCTGCTACAACTCCGAGCGCGCCAACACACTGTTGGAGGTGAATGCCTCGCAAAACGACAAAGACTTCATCGTCGCTATTAACTGGAAAAAGGCTGAAGAGTACGCCCGCGCCGGCAAAGGCAAGGTGAAAAAGGTGCGCTATGCCCACAACATCTACGACGAAAAGAAGCACATGGCCACCACAAAATGGGAAGACGAGGTCATTATGCTCGACCCAAAAGAGTTGAAAGACTTCGTCTATTTCATCCCCTGCCCCAAAAGCCCGCACGGCTGCGATGTGGACCCCACGGGCGAATACATCGTTGGCTCAGGCAAACTGGCCGCAGTTATTCCTGTGTTCTCTTTTACCAAAATGCAAAAGGCCATTGCCGAGCGCAACTTTGAGGGCGAGTACGACGGCATCCCGGTGTTGAAATACGATGCCGTCCTGCACGGCGAAGTGAAAAAGCCGGGGCTTGGCCCGTTGCACACGGAATTTGACGCCAACGGCAATGCTTACACGTCGTTCTTCGTGTCGTCCGAGATCGTGAAATGGAGCCTTAAGACGCTCGAGGTCCTCGACCGGGTGCCGACGTACTACTCCATTGGCCACCTCTGCGTGCCAGGCGGCGACACCCGCAAACCCCACGGCAAGTACGTCATCGCCTACAACAAGATTACAAAAGACCGCTACCTGCCCACCGGGCCAGAGCTGGCTCAGTCGGCCCAATTGTACGACATCAGCGGCGACAAGATGAAACTGCTGTTGGACTTCCCCACCATCGGCGAGCCCCACTACGCCAACGCTGTGCCGGCCAGCCTCATTAAGGACAAATCGGTCAAAATTTACCCGATTGAGGAAAACCAGCACCCCTACGTAGCCAAAGGCGAACACGAGGCCAAAGTGGTGCGCGAGGGCAACAAGGTGCACGTTTACATGACGGCTATCCGCTCGCACCTCACACCCGACAATATCGAAGGTGTCAAAGTGGGCGATGAGGTCTATTTCCACGTAACCAACTTAGAGCAAGACTGGGATATCCCGCATGGCTTCGCTATCAAGGGCGCCAACACGGCAGAAATCCTCATCATGCCAGGCGAGACACAAACCCTCATGTTTAAGCCCGACCGCGTGGGCATCTTCCCGTTCTATTGCACCGACTTCTGCTCGGCATTGCACCAGGAGATGCAAGGCTACCTGCGCGTGTCCGCACCAGGCTCCAATGTACCGTTGAAGTACGGCACCGGGAGCCCACAGCCGCCTCAGTAATCCACTACTGCCCGGAGCCGGCCTGCGCTTAAAAGGCCGGGTCGGCTCTTCCTTCTCCATCCTTCTCACACTTAAAAACACTCGGCCATGAAACAACTGCTGTATCTTCTGACCATATTGGCTGCCGGGCTGATGCTTTGTGCCTGCGGCGGCCCTTCGCAAGAGTCGGGCGCGGCTTCTGCCAATGCTTCAGCGTCAATGAGCGGCGGCATTGCCTCTGTGGAGGACGACGCCTCAAAGCGCAACATAGTGCAGGTGGCCGTCAGCTCACCCGACCACACCACACTGGTGGCGGCCGTAAAAGCCGCTGGGCTGGTGGATGCGCTATCCAACCCGGGCCCGTTTACCGTGTTCGCTCCGACGAATGCTGCTTTTGATAAACTGCCCGCCGGTACGGTGGAAAGCCTGCTGAAGCCTGAAAATAAGACTACTCTAACGGATATTCTGGAATACCACACCTACGTGGGCGTCATACGCACCGACCAGATGCGCGACGGCCAGAGGCTCAATCAGGTCAATCTGAAAAATATCACGATCAGCGTACAGGACGGAAAGGTCAAGGTGAATGGCAAGGCCAATATCTTGGCCTCGGTGCCGGCTTCCAACGGTATCGTACACGTCATTGACGAGGTGCTGCTGCCCGAATGAAACCGCACGGCAGCGAGCTGCCCTAACCCACAACTCACCTGCCGTCTTTGATAATGGCTTTCTAAAAACTGCCGCTATGTTCAACCTCTCTCTCCCTTCCCGCGTCCTGTTGGTCGTGGGAGCGCTCTCGCTCTTTGCGCTACTGAAGGTTCCCATCTGGAAAATTTACCTCACTGCGCCCCAGTACCCGGAAGGGCTGGAAATGAAAATCTGGCACGACACGCTGACCGGCGACGTGAAGGTCATCAGTGCCCTCAACCACTACATCGGCATGCGCGCCATCAGTGTAGATATGTTTCCGGAGTTTCAGTATTTGGGCAACATCATCATCGGTGTGGCAGCCCTGTGTCTGGTGTTGGCCCTCATCGGCAAGTGGTGGTCGGCCGTAGCCTACTGGTTAGTGCTGGCCTTAGCCGATAGCTTAGCGCTGTACGACTTCTGGCGCTGGGGCTACGACTATGGGCACAACCTGGACCCAACAGCGCCCATTGTGATACCAGGCATGGCCTACCAGCCTCCAGTGATTGGGTACAAAAAGCTGCTCAACTTCGAAGCCTGGTCGTTGCCCGACGTAGGTGGCTGGATTTTGATGGGCGTAACGGGCATCAGCCTGCTCGTCGTAGTGTGGGAGTGGTGGCGGCGGCGAAGAACCATGCGTCTGACGCTTGCAGCTGGTTCGGCAGGGGTGCTGTTGACCTTACTCTGGAGCGGCTGCAGCAGCGGCCCACAGCCCATACCTTACGGGCGTGGCGAATGCGCCATGTGCCATATGTCGCTCTCCGACCGGCGCTATGGAGCAGAGATTGTTACACATAAAGGCAAAGCGTACTTTTTTGACGACGTCAATTGCCTGATCTACTTCGAAGACGGCGAAGGCGTACCCGTTCAAGACATTGCCAGCCGTTGGGTGGCCGACTTTGCCCACCAGGGCCAATTAGTTGCCATAGAGGAGGCGGTGTTTTTGCATAGCCAGAGCCTACGCACACCCATGGCCTCGTACGTAGCGGCCTTCAGCAGCCGGCCCGATGCCGAAAAGGCGCTAGGTGAGGGCGGTGGTGAATTGCTTAAATGGCCTCAGGTGAAACAGCTTTTAGCACGCTAAACGATGTTTTTTACTCCCAAATATGGCTTTCTGATGGGTATTCTTCTGCTTTTAGGGAGCAGTTTTTTACCCGCTCGCACGTGGGTGGTGGCACCCGGTACGGCGCTCAGCCGCATCAACGACGCTATTGCTCAGGCTAAGCCGTACGATACCGTGCTGGTACGAGGCGGCCGGTATCGCGAAGCCGTCGTAGTGGACCGGCCGCTGACCTTGCGCGGCGAGGGGCGGCCGGTGCTCGACGGCGAAGACGCGCGCCAGCCCATCAGTGTACGCGCCAACCATGTGTCGATCAGCGGCTTCCGTGTCGTGCGCTCCGGCTCGGGAGCGCTGGAAGACCTGGCCGGCATCAAGGTCTATAATGCTCGATATGTGTACATTTTCAACAACGACTTAGACAGCAACTTCTTCGGCATTTACCTGTCGAACAGCCGGCTCTGTTGGGTAAGCGGCAACACCCTGCGCGCCTATGGCGAAGTGGAACAGACCTCGGGTAACGGCATCCACGCCTGGAAGTGTGACAGCATCTTCATCACCGACAACCGCGTGCGCGGACACCGCGACGGCATCTATTTCGAGTTCGTAACCCATTCGCGCATCGAGCGCAACAGCAGTACTCACAACGTGCGCTATGGCCTGCATTTCATGTTTTCGCACAACGATGCTTACATGCACAACACCTTTGCCCACAACGGGGCCGGCGTAGCCGTCATGTACACGCGCGAGGTGCTCATGCGCCACAACACTTTCGCCGACAACATCGGCGCCTCGGCTTACGGCATGTTGCTCAAAGACATCCAGCGCAGCGAAATCTCGGACAACGTCTTTCGAAACAACACTGCCGCCATTTTTATGGAAGGCTGCACGCGCAGCCGGCTGGAGCGCAACGAATTCCGCCAAAATGGTTGGGCCATCCGCATTCAAGCCAGCTGCGAAAACAACGTGTTCCGGCACAACAACTTCGTAGCCAACACCTTCGATGTAACGACCAACAACCAGATATCGCTCAACACTTTTGAGTACAACTACTGGGATCAATATACCGGTTACGACATCAACCGCGACGGCATCGGCGATGTGCCCCACCTGCCTGTTAGCCTCTTTGCCATGATTTCGGAGCAAATGCCCTATGCCATGATGTTCTGGCGCAGCTTCGGTGTCCTGCTGCTCGAACGCGCCGAACGCGCCATACCCAGCCTGTGCCCCGACAGCCTGCGCGACCACTCACCGCTCATGAAACCGTACGATGCTGCAAGTTCAAAACATCAGTAAAACCTTCGGGCGTCTGCAAGTGCTCGACGCCGTCAGTATCAGCGCCGATGCCGGTCAGGTAGTGGCTATCATCGGCCCCAATGGCTCAGGCAAAACAACGCTCATCAAGTGCATCCTCGGATTGGTACGCCCCGACATCGGTACCATCGCCTTCCGCGACACCACCGTCAATACTGACCCCAGCTATCGTCGCTATTTCGGGTACATGCCCCAAATCGGACGCTACCCCGACAATATGCTCGTCGGCCAACTCTTCAACATGATGCGCGACCTGCGCCGCAACGACGCCACCCAACCCGACGAAGAACTGCTCGAAGCGTTCCGACTGGCCGATATCTTCCACAAACCCATGCGCACCCTCTCCGGCGGCACACGCCAGAAAGTCAGCGCTGCCCTGGCCTTCCTCTTCCAACCCCAAGTACTCATTCTCGACGAACCCACCGCCGGACTGGACCCGCTATCGGCTGAAATCTTGAAAGAAAAAGTCCTGCGCGGAAAACAAAATAACCGCCTGTTCCTCATCACTTCGCACATCATGAGCGACTTAGACGAACTGGCCACTCACATTCTCTACTTAGTCGAAGGCCGCGTGGTCTTCTTCAAGCCCCTCCCCGAATTGAAAGCCGAAACCGGTCAGGAGCGACTGGGCCGGGCTATTGCTCACCTGATGCAAAAGTTTAATCACTAACGCGGAAGAAAAACCTCGCGGCTTTGTGTTTTTGTGTTTAAAGAAAAAGTGCGTCATGAAAAACCTGCTTCTCTTTCTCATAGCCAGCCTTATTGAGCTAAATACTGCCCAGGCCTGCGACCGCTGCGGCTGTTCGCTGAGCGGTCATTACCTCAACGCATTGCCTCAGTATCAGCGCCACATGGTCGGGGCGCGGTGGTTTTATCGGGGCTTTGCCTCCGACCATCATGGCGGTGTGTGGTCGGATGAGCGCTTCCATAGTCTTGACTTGTGGGCACAGGTCTTTCCTCGGGAGCGCTTTCAGATAGTGGGTGTGCTGCCGCTCAACCATTTCACTCAAACGTTGGAAAATGTGAGCACTCGTAGCCAGGGCATCGGCGATGCTGTACTCTTGATGAATTACAACGCTTTGCGTCACAGCTGGAGCTCTAGCGGTGCCTGGACTCAGCTGCTATGGCTGGGCGGCGGGGTGAAGCTGCCCACAGGTCAGTTCGACCCTGCTCTGGTACGCCAGGGTATTAACCCTAACATGCAGCCAGGCACTGGCACGTTTGATGGCCTGCTAAGTGGCATGTACAACATCCGCTACAACCAATGGGGGCTGGCTGCCGATGTCCTGGTACGCTTCAGCCAGACCAACAGCGAGGGCTATCGCTTTGGCCACCGCCTTAACGCCAGCAGCCGCTTTTTCTATCAAATGCAAACGGGCGCCACGCGTTGGCTGCCTACAGCGGGTGCCGTTTGGGAATGGTCGGCCCCAGATCGTAACCAGGGCAATGTGGCCCACGACACAGGGGGCTATTGCCTGCTGGGGCACGTCGGTCTCGATGTCTATTGGGAGCGCTTTGCCATAGGCGTCGCCGGCCTCTTTCCGGTAATGCAGCATTTGGGCAACGGTTATTTGCTGGCGCGACCTCGAGTGCAGGTCAGCACCTCGGCGCTTTTTTAGGTACTTAGAGATGACATCTCCGCAGGAGGTGTCATCTCTGCATTCTGAAAATGAATATGTTGAAAATAGCCCGTTACGCCATTTATGACATCCTGCGCAACCGCTTCGTGCTGGCCTATGGCCTGTTCTGGGTGTTGGTTTCGATGAGCTTTTTCAATCTGGAGAGCGACCCGCTCAAAGGAATGGCCAGCCTGCTCAACATCCTGCTCATGGCGCTGCCGCTGATGAGCATCGTGTTCTCAACCATTCACGTGTACAACTCCTACGAGTTCATGGAGCTGATGCTGGCGCAGCCTGTTCGGCGGTCAGCGCTCTTTATGGGGCAATACCTGGGCGTGGCGGTGTCGCTGTGTGCGGCTTTTGGGTTGGGCATGGGGGTTCCGGTGTTACTGTACGATGGCTCGCCGCGCGGCCTCCTGCTGGTGGGCTGCGGGCTGGCACTCACGCTGGTATTCGTATCGCTGGCCTTTCTGGCCGCCGTGCTCACGCGCGACAAGGCGCGAGGCATCGGGCTGGCCCTACTCATCTGGTTCTTCTGCGCTATCCTTTACGACGGATTGGTGCTCATGGGTATGTTTGCTTTTAGCGACTACCCACTGGAGCGGGTCATCATTGCTCTGGCTTTCCTCAATCCGGTAGATCTGGCCCGCATTGCCATGCTGCTGCAGCTGGACTCGGCTGCGCTGATGGGATACACGGGAGCGCTCTTCCACCACTTTTTCGGCTCTGCTTTGGGCATTGGGCTGGCCGTCCTGGTGCTGGCCGTATGGGTAGCTTGGCCGCTCCTATGGGCATTAAGGGTTTTTCAAAGAAAAGATTTGTAATCTTGGAGGAGGGGAAAAAGGAGCCTTCCAGGGCGCGTTCTGTGGCGTATGGCTCCAGGGTCATGCGGATGTTTTTCTTGATTTTTCGTTTTTTCTGTTTGGCCGCCGCTGATGCAGGTGTCGTAGTGAGCAAGGCAAGGCGCGCGAGCAGTTGGTTACTCCTCACTCCTCTCTGTGAAGGGGTTTTCCCATTGACAAACTGAGGGCTTGTAGCATCCTTTACTACACATTTGCCCTAACCATTAGCCCTAGGATCATGAAGAAAGCTACTTGTAGCCCTAATAAGGGCACCGCCGCGCGATTTTGGGTGGCAGGCAGCATAGTCAGCCGCCATACGATAGCCAACAGCAACGAAGTAGCGTACCAGCCGGCGTAGTTCTCTAAAGGTGGCAATCCTGTGGAAGGCCATTGCCACATGCCGAAGTGAATGGCCACAGGTTCAATCAAATAGTCCAGTGCCGTGGGCAGGGCAGCAGCCAACGGAGCAAAGGCTAACAGAGGCAGCTTTGGCAGTAATCGGTCTAAGGCATAAAAGCTGCAATACGTTACCAGCGTCCAGTTAATGCCCAGCATCAGCGGTGTACCGGCTACTTTCGGCCCCAGCACGGAGCCGTATTCGTAGTGCCCAAAAGGCCATCCGGTATTGACGCCCACGACTTCGATGCCAAAGCCGAGAGCAAAAGCGCTCAGGAAATAGGCCGTGCTGCCGCGCGTATGTGGTGTGTGAAACAGCAGCAGCGTAAGGTAAGACAATAGCAGGCTCATTGGCGTCTGGCTGACGAACCACGGCTGTGCTGGCGAGAGCATGCCCGCTACGCCAAACAAATACACAGCGGTACAAAAGCCCAGCAAGAGGTGAGGTGAGTGTTGGGTAAGTTTCTGGATCATGAGTGGGTAGGTTGTCCAATGAGTTCACTGGTGATTTTGGCCGAAAGCAGGCACAGCGGAATGCCGCCGCCTGGGTGGACGCTGCCACCGCAGAAATACAGCCCGCGAATGCGGCGCGAAAAGTTGGCATGCCGAAGGAAGGCCGCCATTTGCGTGTTGGAGCTATAGCCGTAAAGTGCGCCTAAGTGCGAGCTGGTTTTGGCCTCGATTTCCGGCGGCGAAAGGATGGCCTCCGTGGCGATAAGCGGCCGGAGGTCAACGCCCAGGTGCGCACGGAGCTTGGCGATTACCGCTTCCCTCACGCGCGCGACAAGACTCTGCCAATCTTGGCCGCGATGGCTGGGCGCATTAATCATGACAAACCAGTTCTCGCAGCCCGCCGGCGCGTCGGTGGGGGTGTATTTCGAGGTAATGTTGATGTAAACGGTCGGGTCGTCTATGATTTCGCCTTGTTCCAACGCCTCGAATTCTTCCTGATAGCGGTCGGAGAAAAAGATGTTGTGCAGGTCTAACTGTGGAAACGTCTGTCGAATGCCCCAGTAGAAAATTAGCGCCGAGGTGCTTTTGGGCTGACGCAAAATGCGCTCGGGCGCCTTAGCTCCGGGCATCAGGCGCTTGTAGGTGTAGTACACATCCATATTGCTGACCGCTGCATCGAAGCGATGCTCGCCCGCTGCCGTGCGAAGGCCAGTTACTCGCCCCCTTTCGGTCAAAATCTCCTCCACGCGCTGGCCAAAGTGAAAGCGAACGCCCAGCTGCTGAGCCAGGTCAAAGACAGCCTGGGTGATGCTGTGCATGCCGCCCTCCGGATAATAGACCCCCAGGTTGTGCTCAAAGTGCGGGATGATCGTCAGCATGCCCGGCGCCTTGTAAGGGTTCGAGCCGTTGTATGTGGCGTACCGGTCGAACAATTGCGCCAGTTTCGGATGCTCAAACCAGCGCTCATTGACCTGGTGCATCGAACGAAACAGGTCGAAACCCGGCAAAAAGGACAGCGCTTTCAACACACTGGCATTCAGCCACGTATCTAAGCGATGCAGCGACTTTTCCAGAAAAATGTGGCCAGCGAGGCGGTACTTCTTCTCGCTCAGGGCTAAGTAATCCAACACGCGCTGCGCCGGCACCCCCAGCACGCGCTCTGCTTCGGCAGCAAAGCGCCTGGCGTCGCTCCAGGCGGTGAGCTGTGTGCCATCGTTCCAAAAGTAACGGCACGTAATCGGCACTTTCACATAAGCAAAACGCCCCTCTATGGGCACCTGTGCTATGCGAAACAGCTCCTCTACATAGCCCGGCATCGTAAACAATGACGGCCCGGCATCGAACCGATAGCCCGCCTGTTCGAAGGCCGAAAGCTTGCCGCCCGGATAACTGTTTGCCTCAAAAACTTCCACCTCATGCCCCTGCGCCGCCAGGCGAACAGCAGTAGCCAGACCTGCAATACCTGCACCAATGATACCGATTTTCACGCCAGAGAATGCGAGGATTTAATGCCTTTTATTTTGTTTGTCTAAAAAAGCCAAAACGCGAGACTAAGTGCCACGTAGAGCTTTTTTTGTTTTTTAAAACCACAAAAAAAGAAAGTAATATTTAAACAGCGGCTCTTGCTGTCTTGTTCTGGCTTCATGCAGATTACGACCGTTTCCATTTACCGCTTTTCGGGCTTTGCTCGCAGGTTTTGGGCGCTCAGCCAAATGGGTTTGGCCCCGCGTCGGCTTAAAGGTGCGCCGGGCCTGACGTTTTTCAAATTCTTAGGCAGCGGAGCCACCAATGGTTTTGGCATTCGCCCCAACTGGAGCGTGTACGGCATTCTGGCTGTTTGGGAAAGTCGGAAGGCTGCTGAAGAAGCACTTGAAGGGCACCCGGTCTTTAGGGCCTATACAAGGCGGGCTGTTGAGCAGCAGCATGTCTTTTTGGCCAACACCATGGCGCATGGTCTGTGGGACGGTCAAATGCCCTTCCGCACCGTCAAAGCATTTGACCCGAAGGCACCAGCAGCCGTGCTGACCCGGGCGACCATTCGGAAACGGCACCTGTGGCGCTTCTGGAAGGAGGTGCCCGAAGTGAGTCGCTCCGTGCATGAGCATCCCGGACTGGAATACGCCATAGGCATCGGTGAGGTACCGCTCATGCAGCAGGCCACCTTTAGCCTGTGGCGAACGGGCCGCGAGATGATGGATTTTGCCTATCGGGGGCAACACCATAAAGACGTTATCGCGCAAACCCGTGCTCTGGGCTGGTACAAAGAGGAGCTCTTCGCCCGCTTCGAGGTGTTGCCGTGAAACAGGAGGGCTGTTACTGCCCATTATTTCCATAAAAAAATGCTGGGAATGCAGCAATAGGAGCGCATCCAACACCTTTTAAACAGTCGGCTAAAGTCATTCACCTGCTCCTGGGGCGCAAAAACAGTTCTACAAACGCATGCTGCACCTTGTTTCTCGTTGTTGCCAAGGCGACGGCTTTGCTCAGCGTCAGCTGTACGAATACTACAAGACCCCTTTGTTCAGCATTTGCCTGCGCTATGCGCGCGACAGGGCTGAGGCACAAGACTTTCTACAAGAGGCTTTTCTAACTATTTTCCGCGACTTGCCACAGTTCAAGGGCGACGGCTCACTCGAAGGCTGGCTGCGGCGCGTAACGGTGCGCAGCATCTTGCAAACCCTGCGGCGAAAGAACCCGCTGCGCTTCGCCGAAGATTACAAATACCTGCCCTCGAACCATGCCAGTGTTAGCCCCGATCAGGAACTGAATTCCGAAGCCATTCTGGGCCTCGTGCAGCAACTGCCCGATGGCTATCGCACCGTGTTCAACCTGCGCTGCGTGGAAGAGTACGACTACGACGAAATTGCCCAGATGCTGGGCGTTACCGAAAGCACTGTGCGTTCGCAGTATACCCGCGCCTGCCGGCAGTTGCGCCTCCTGCTGGGAAAGTTGATGACTGAGCCGATGCATTGAAACCTCAAAAAACCAGGCCTATTTCCTTGTTTTTTCAAAAAAATGTCATGGAAAATAAAAATTTAGAGCAGTTCTTGCGCAACCACTTAGAGCAAATCCAACAAACGCCGGATGCCGATACGTGGGCGCAAATCGCGAAGGCGCAAGCCCCGCTAAATGCGAAACTGGCCTGGGCGGCTCGCCTGAAGTGGCTGTTGCCTACAGCCGCCGCAGCAGCTATGGTTATTGGCGTCGTTTGGTGGCAAGGCGCCGCACGAGTAAAGAGGCCCGTGGTGCCTGCTCAGGAAATAATGCTCCAGGTGCCCGCTGAAGAGACGCCATCAATCTTCGAGTTAGAGACGCTGCCGGAGCCGATACCGCCGGCACGTCAGGTGGCCCTGCCCGGTGCCATGGCCTTCAACAAGGTACCTACCCAAACGATCACCTTCGAGGCTGCAGCCGGGCTGACATACCGCAATCCAGCCACAGGTACCCAGGTGCGCATACCCGCTGGCGCATTGGTGGATGCCAACGGCAAGCCCGTGAGCGGCCCTGTCCACCTTCGCCTGCGCGAATACCGCACCTTTGCCGACTTTTTGGCCTCAGGTATTCCTATGCACTTCACCGACGGGCGCGGCAGATTCTTCTTCAACTCCGGCGGCATGTTTGAAGTGCGCATCGAGCAGGATGGGCAAGCGCTGGCTATGGCCTTGGGACGAACCTACGAAGTCGAGTTTTCTCCCACCCACCGCCTGACCGATGCCAATCTCTTCTACCTCAACGAGCAGAGCGGTCAGTGGGAATATGTGCCCGCACCGATGTCGGCAGGCGACGTGCCTGGCGTTCAGGCCCGCGTCGTCAGCGCCGAAGAGGTCAGCAACAACAACCGCCGCCTCAAAAGCGACCCGTGCATCTTTCAACTGGCCGCGCGCATGCAGGACTCCACACTCAAGGCCGAAGACGTACAAAAAGGCATCAAAACGGGCTATCAGCTGGCTACCGGCAAGATGCAAATGCCCACGTGGTTTCGCAAAAACCCATCCCTATCGGTAGAGGCAGTGGTCAACCACTCTGACCGCGGCGCCGTGCGCTTAGTGCACGACCGCGACAAAGAAGACAAGTTCTTCCCCCAGGACTACAGCGGTGCGCTGACCGAGTTAAATGCCCTCAAGGACTGTTATTTCATCAAAAGCGGTGAGGTAGAAGAAGGTACTGCCGTGGACCTCAAAAAACACAAGAACACCCTTTGGAAGGGCGTGTGGGTGATACCCGACAACGGTTCGCACTGTAAGGTGGAAATGCTCAGCGATAAGGGTGAGAAGATTGCCTTCTTCGCTATACTCTATTCCAATGTTTCGGTAAACACTAAGGAAGTGCTGGACACGTATCGCCGCTTGCGCCAGGAGCGCCTCGAGGCCAGCCGCCAGGCAGCTATCGCGCTCAAAAACTTCCTGCGCACTGCGCCCATCTTCCAGGCCCCCGAAGAGTGGTGCATGAGCGATGCCGACTGGATAGCCTGGTTTGAGGCGGAAAAAGCACGCATGGCCCTGCGCTACGAAGCGCTGATGAAAAGCGGTATCGTGTTGGATGACGCACAAGCCTTAGAGGCCATCCGCCAGTACCGCCTCCGCGAACGCGAGCACTTTTACCAGATGGCAAAGGCGGTTTCGGTTACTGACCCTCAAGACATGCGCATGGTCTTTCGCCTAAGTGGTTTTGGGCTGTACAATTGCGACCAGATCTTCCGCTTTTGGCAACCGGAAGCGCGCGTATTTGCCTCTTTCCGCGCACCCGACGGTTCGCCCTTGGCGCCGGCAAACATCATGCTAATAGAGCGCAAAAGCCGGGCGTGCTTCTCCCTATTCGACCGCAAAAACCTGCCCCTATGGGCCGGGCTGGAAGTGGAACTGTTCATCACCGATAAGCGCGGACGCAATTTCCACCTGCCCTCGCATCAGTACCTCGCCTTGCTTCAGATGCGGCAACACCCCGACCCTTGTCCCATCGTCCTGGAGGACATCACCGCCCAAACCAACAGCGTTGGCGGCTGGATGCAGTACCTGCAAGGGCAGGATATCGCCCTTTAATAGCCATCTGAAACCAATAAGCGCACCTTCTTCGAGACGACCGTTCGAAAAAGGTGCGCCTGCTTTTTAAAACCAGCGTCAAGTAAGGGCCCAAGTCGCAAAAGGTGCCACGATGGTCTGCTGAGTTAACCGATTTCCTGGCGATTCCGCATTTTTGCCTTTCAAAACCTTCCGTACATCTACAACGCGCCTCAGCGCTTATGCTCAAGACGCTCGACCGGTATCTCGCCCGCAAATACGTCTCCACGTTTTTCTTCTCGTTGCTCATCTTCACGGTCATTTCGATGGCCATTGACTTCAGCGAAAAGGTCAAATCCTTTATCGAAAAGCCGTGCACCCTGAAGGAAATTCTGGTGGACTACTATCTGGGCTTCATCTTCTACATGGCCGGCCTGCTGCTGCCGCTGTACGTGCTGATTGCTGTGATTTTTTTTACCTCGCGCATGGCATTCAATGCGGAGATCCTGTCTATCCTAAATGCCGGTGTCAGTTTTGAGCGCTTGTTGCGCCCTTACTTGCTTACGGCGGCGGGTATTATGTTGCTCCATTTGGGGCTGAACCATTTCCTCGTGCCTCAGAGCAGCAAGTCGCGCCTGAAATTTGAGCGCACCTATGTGTGGACTGACCCGAAAGGCCGCAACAGCAACGTCTATCTACTCGTGGCGCCGGATACGCGCATCTTTGTGCGCGATTACAACCCCACCACCCAGACCATCATCGGCTTGCGTGTGGATCAGTTTCGCAACAACCGGCTGACCAGTCTCCTTCACGCCCAGCAAGCTGCCTGGCAGGAAGAAACCCAGCGCTGGCGACTGAGCTCGTACAACATCCGTACTTTCGACGGGCTTCGGGAAACGCTTGTGCATGGTCAAAGGCCGTTGGACACCGCCCTCAACCTGACGCCGCAAGACTTTGTGTGGTTTCACAACCTGAATGAGGAAATGACCACGCCCGAACTGCTCGCCGCCATTGAGCGCGACCGCAGCCGCGGCCTCATCACTTCGCGCCAGTTCGAGATCGAGCTGCATCGCCGCACGGCCGATGCTTTCACCACCCTCATTCTCACCCTCATTGGCGTGGCGGTGGCCGCCCGGAAAGTGCGCGGTGGCATGGGGCTGCATTTAGCGGTAGGCATCGGGTTGGGTGCCATTTACATTCTCCTGTCCAAGTTTGCCATATCGTTTGCTGCCAGCGGCAATGTACCGCCTTTGGTGGGCATGTGGATACCCAACCTGCTGTTTACTGCCGCCGCCTTTTGGCTGATCCGCAGGGCGCAGAAGTGATTAAGGCTGGCACTATGCCCGAAGAAGGCGCAAGGCACGTGCTATGGTTACATCATAAACTGGACACTGGCGTTCACGTACCGATAGGGTGCCAATGGCGTGAAAACATCTTTGGCTCCGCTGAAGTAGTGGAGGCCCATTTTCAGTCGGTCGCGGCGCAGCAGGTAGTTGATGCCTATGTCTATGACATGTTGAGTGTCGGAGCCGGTAAACGGGTTTTGTTGGTCGGCAAATTGCGCGTCGGCGCGTTCGTCGCTGTACATGAAGACGGCCTGGAGGATGGTTTGGCCGGGTAGCAGGAAGTTCCACCCTGCTTTGAAGGTGAGCATGCGGTCGGTGGTGGGCAAGAAGTCGGCGCTATTGAGGGCGTTTTTTCGGTACATCCAGTTGTATTCAAACAGCACGTCTAACGGGCCGTAATTCAGTTGCGCGTCAATGCCGACCATGGTGTTGTCGCGAAACAGTTGCGTTTGGGGCTGGTAGCCCGCATTGGCGCCTATGCTCAGCCCTTTGCGCTGGCCATAGCCCGATTGCACAAAGGTCAAAGTATACTCGGTTACCTCAGGGGCGCCGAAGAAGGCGACGATGCGCCCAGTGAGTAGGGGCGTCCAGATGGAATTATCGCCTACGATGCGCGGGTGGTTGCAGTCGAAGATGCCCACGTCGTAGAGCAGGCCGAAGCCACGCCAGAGCTGCAGGCCGCCAACGTTGATGCCCGTCTCACGCCCAATACCCCGACCCACCAGATGGAAACGCGGCTGGAAACTGGCCCAGGATTTTTCCTGCGAAATGACAAACGAGGAACTGTAAAACGACTCTTTACCGGCTCGGGGCCGAAAGTAGCCCGTCGTGATGTTGAGCAGCGGGTGTATGCTGTACGTGATGAACACGTCGCGCGGGAAGAAGGTCGTATTGTCTTCGGCATTGGGCACGCCGGCAGCAGCGGAGAGGCTGTCTTTGCCCACACCGTCGTAGGCAAATGCGGCGTTGTAGAAAATACGCGGCGTAATGCGGCCTGTAGTGCCCAAGCGCCCACGCCGGATGAACATATCGTAGCGCGGAGGGCCGTCGTAGCCAGCAAAGCGCAGGCTTAACACATTCCACCACTGAATGTACAGGTTGACATCTATGTGGCCGCCATTGGGCAGTGAAAAGCGCGCCCGCCAGTCTTCTAGCAGGGGCGGCGTCAGGGAGTCGGAGGCGGCCGTCTGAGCCATCAGTAGGGTATCGGCAGCCGTGGCCGACCAGACAAACACCAGAAATACGACCCGATAGAAATGTCTTAGGCGCAAAAGTTCAGTCATACGCTGCATAGGGCATCCTGCCAGCGAGGGCTGGCCTTTAAGCGGCAAAGAACGGCTAAAATGCCCGCTTCTTCATCCGCCAGGATGATGGCCGGTGTCGCAACGCACTGAGCTCAGAAGGCTTTATCAAGGAGTATGGGAATACCGGTTGGCCCCCAAAACGGCATTGAGCCGCTCGCGAAAACGAAGTGATCCCGACAGGGCTCGAACCTGTAACCTACTGCTTAGAAGGCAGTTGCTCTATCCGTTGAGCTACGGGACCGAAAAGCAGTACTTTCAGAGGGCAAAATTAGGGTGTCGCCCCGGCTTAAGTGATATTAAATTTTCCCGCCTTTATCCGAAGGAAGCGGGGCACTGCCGACAAACCGGGCTTCAGAGGCTGAAATGCCGCGATTGTACGGGCTGCCCGTAAAACAGGCTGGCTTTTTCATCGAAAACGTCGGGGGTTTCCGTGGTGTAAAAAGTGCGCTGCCCCCTCTTGCTGCAGTGGATATCTATCTCCGGGTGTCGGCGCAGGTAGTTGGCCAGGCGATCGGCGACTAAGCGGCCCTGCACGACCAGCGTGATTTCGGACGGCATGTAACGGCGAATTTTTTCCAGCAGCAAGGGGTAGTGCGTGCAGCCCAGCACGACGGTGTCTATGCAGTCGGCTTGGGCGAGCAGGGCGCGGATGTCTTTTTCCACGAAGTAGTCCGCACCCGGGCCGGTGTGTTCGTTGTTTTCAATGAGCGGTGCCCACATGGGACAGGCCTGCTGATAGACGCGCACGTCGGGAAAGAAGTGGCTTATCTCAATGACATACGATTCGGATTTGACCGTGCCCGGTGTGGCCAGGATGCCTACGCAGCCTGTACGGCTGATGTTGCCGATGATCTCGGTCGTGGGCCGGATGACGCCCAGTACCCGATATTCTGGGCCGTAATGCGGCAGGTCGCGCTGTTGGATGTTGCGCAGGGCTTTGGCCGAAGCGGTATTGCATGCCAGAATGATGAGCCGGCAGCCGACCTCAAACAGGTGCCTGACGCACTCCAGCGTAAAGCGGTACACCGTCTGGAAGGAGCGCCCCCCATAAGGGGCGCGGGCGTTATCGCCAAAATAGACGTAGTCGTATTCCGGCAATAGGGCTTCTATTTCGCGAAAAACCGTCAGCCCCCCGTAGCCGGAGTCAAAGATGCCGATAGGGCCGGGCATTACTTGATGCCTAATTTGGCTTTCACCAACGGCGTCAGGTCGAGGCTTTCTTCCGCATATACTACTACCTGCGTGCTGCTGTCGAACACCAACAGGAAGCCGTGTTCACGGGCGACCTCTTCCATGGCCTTGTTCACGCGGTCTAAAATCGGACGGTACTCCTCCTCGCGCTTTTTGGCCAGCCGGGCATACACCTCTTGCTCGTACTTGCCTATGGCCTCTTCTTCCTCCTGCAATTTGGTCATTTGGGCCTGGTAGTCGCGCGGCGAGATGGTGCCCTGCTCTTTCTTACGCTCCAGGAGGGCAGCCTTCTCCTGCAGGTCTTTGGCCATTTCTTGCCCCTTTTTCATCAGTTGCGTCTGAAAGGCCTTCAGGTTGGCATCGGCCTGCTTCACCTCCGGCACTTCGGCCAGCAAAGCGGCCGAGTTAAGGTAGCCAAATTTTTGGGAAAACCCTGCTGTGCTCCACAGCCCAAGAAGCAGGGCGATAAACAGCGTTTTATTCATATTCAGGTGTTTCAATGTCGAATTTTCTACAGATACCCTGGCGAAAGGATGCCCAGAAAGGCATTTGGCAAAGCCGTCGCCCTTTCCAGCGCAACGGCCTGTTCGCGTGGTAAAGCCCGGCAAATGTAAGGCGCTTAATTGCGCCGCAGCATGGCTTTGATGTCTTCGGTCTTATCGTACTTCTTATCGGCGTAAAGCATGCCGGAAGCACTGCCTTTCTCGAAGATGTATTCAAAGCCCTTGTCGTTGGCGTACTTCTCAATGGCAGCATAGACGCGCTCCTGGATGGGCCGCACGAGTTCTTCGCGTTTTTTGAACAATTCGCCTTCGGGGCCAAAGCGGCGGCGTTGTAACTCGCGCACGTCCTTTTCCTTATTGACGATTTCCTCTTCGCGGCGGCGCTTTTGCTCGTCGCTCAGCAGCACTTGCTCGGCCTGGTACTTGCTGTACATGCCTTTGATAACATCTTGCTCCTGAGCAATCTCCTGGCGCCATTGGGTGGCCAGCTTGTCCAATTGCTCTTGAGCGCGTTGGTATTCAGGGATGCTTTCCAAAATGGCGTTCACGTCCACGTAAGCAATGCGCTGGGCAAAACCGGCAGCGGCGAGGCTAATGGCTAAGAGGGCAGTGGCTAAGCATTTCTTAAACATAAAACGGTGCTTTTTTGGTCAAACATTGTGCGGACAAAGGTAGGGTATCGGTGCCGTTGAGGCGACGATGAGACGCTGTTGCGCGCCAAAGGTTGCGCGGAGCGTGTTAAAGAATTTTGTCAAAAGACTTGCAAACAGCCTGATCGTGTGGACGTTACAGGAGTACCCTTGAACAGAGGAAGCGTGCTTTAACCCGCCATTAACCAGACTTTAAAGGCTTTTAAGGGCTGAAGCGATCTGCCGAGGCCGAATTTTATAGCCTTCGACGCTCACCAAAAAAGCGCCGAAGGCTATGTCTCGCAGACGTCGGCCCGGCAAACAGCCCTTCACGCCCAATAACACCACTCCAGGCTAGAGTTTGCGGTCGGGCTGAACAACTTGGGCTGTCTGGTGCAAGGAAAAAAGGGTGGATCAGGCTGCCAGCTCTCGCCGCACTACCGAGCAATGCCAGCGCGATTCCTTCCACGAGCCATCGGGCATCTTCTTCCAGATGATGGTCACGACGCAATAAAACTTGTGGTGTTGGCCGCCCACCTCTAAATGCTGACAAAATTCTACTGCGCAGTAGCCCATATCACCGTGGACTAAGCTGCGGTAATCTTCGATGTGCGTGTAGGTCTTAGCCTGCATCTCGTCCAGTTTTTGAAACAAGTGGTGAAACCATTGCTCCCAGCCAGCGCGGTCGCGGATGACTACGCTGCTGCCGTCGGGAGCAATGTCCACGATGCCAAAATCATCGTCGCATAGCTGGCTCAGGGTATCGAAGTCATGCTTCTCAACGCAGGTAAAAAGCTGGCAGGTATGCTCAAAAAAGGGCATTTCGACCTGTATTTGAGGAGAATAGGTAGTCATGAGCACGTAGTTTTTTAAACACAGTGAGTAAAAGAAGAGGCCGAATACCTCTTTCGTATCCGGCCTCCTCGGTGATTACGTCGGCGCTGTCTTGAAGCGATTAAGCAGCAGCTTGGGCCTCCTGACGCGAGGAGCCAATGGCTAAGCTGTAGATGACTAAGCCAAAGCCAATCTTGTTGACGGCGTCGCCGATGTTGTAAACCAGGTCCATGTTGCGCACGGAGATCACATTGCGCAACCAACCGTCGGTTTCAATGGCCATGTAGCCGATCGGGTAGATTGCCCAGCCCACTAAAACAAACCAGGCCAGCGCGGAGAAGGCAGCCTTGAGCTTGGGATCATCGGAATTGTTGGCCAGCTTGCGGGCAGAGCCTAACCATACTTCGTAAAGGATGCCCGCGTAACCAATGGTGGAAATGAACCCCCACAGCACGCTGTTGTCGCGGTACACCGTTTCGCCTAAGTAACCCGCCACGAGCATCCACAGCGAGTAGGCAATCATGCGCCACAAAAGACCCACCTTGGCTCCAAAAGCTCTGAGGATTAGGTAGAACTCCACGCACATGAGCGGCACCGTCAGCACCCAGTCAATATAGCGGAACTGAGTGGGCGACTGGCCCGTCGTCAACCACACGTCGCGCATGTAGAAGTAATGCACGGCGGCGATGAAAGTGATCAGACCTGCTATTAGCATCGAGGTCTTCCACTTGCCATCTACCCGCTGGCGCTCGAAAAAGAAAAAGATCGAGGCCGCCAACATGGACATGTAGCCCGTGAAAAACGTAAAACCGACGTAATCATTAGGAGAGAGGCTCGCAAACAGCAGTAAGTTTGGTAAGCTGTTCATAACACTGAAAATTTTGATTGGTTAACCGTCCGGATATACAGACGTACCTCTAACAGCAAGCGATTTTATTTGTTGAACTTAAAAGATGTAAATCCTGAATTTTTTTGCCATTTTGTCTATTTTTTAGAATAAATCTAATCAAAAAGATTTCTCAAGGCCTTTTCGGCGCCCTCTTGAGGCGTTAAGGCGGCAAATTCTGTGAGCCTGGCCAATGTGCACCATATACCTTTGCGCTCCGCCGTTACCATAAAAAATATGCGTCATGATCCTCTCTATCCAGAACGTCGTCAAGCGTTACGATAAGCACCTTGCCGTGGATCACGTCAGTTTCGACGTGCCTAAAGGCAGCATTTTTGGCCTGCTCGGACCTAACGGCGCAGGAAAGACCTCACTCATTCGGATGATTACGACCATCACTGGGCCAGATGAAGGCATTATCTTGTTAGACGGGCAGCCATTGGACGAAAAATCACCCAGCCAGATAGGTTACATGCCCGAAGAGCGCGGCCTGTACAAAAAAATGAAGGTGGGTGAGCATCTGCTTTATCTAGCCCAACTCAAGGGCCTTTCTGCCGCTAATGCCCGGCGCGAGTTGAACTTCTGGTTAGACAAATTTGAAATCCAGAGCTGGTGGGACAAAAAGGTGGAAGAACTCTCCAAAGGCATGCAGCAAAAAATCCAATTCATTGCCACTATAGTGCACCGACCTAAGCTGCTCATCTTAGACGAACCGTTTAGCGGACTAGACCCCATCAATACTACGCTCATCAAAGACGAGATACGCCAGCTCAATGCCAGCGGTATCAGCATCATCTTCAGCACCCATCGCATGGAGCAGGTGGAGGAAATGTGCGACCACATCGTGCTCATTAACCGCGGGCGCAATGTGCTGTACGGCGAGGTGAAGGCCATCAAAAACGAATTCAAGGAAAACCTCTTCCGCATCGAAACTGCCGACCCGTTGCCTGCCGATTTTGCCGAGCATTTCCGCGTCGTCAGCCGCCCCGACGGCGCTGTGGTGGTACAACTCAACGAAGAGGAAAGCCGCAGCAATGCCCTGCTGCGATACCTCATCCAGCATAACATCCACATCACCCACTTCGAAGAGATTCTGCCTACGTTCAACGAAATTTTCATCCGGCGCGTTGAAGAAACTCAGGCAACGTCGCCGGAGGCATCCATGCCCAACGAACAGCCCTCTGCTTAAGCACATTCATCGCTATGCGCAAAAAGACCTTTCTCATCCTTATTGGTATCGCTGCCATCTCTCTGCTGGCATTTAAGCGCCTCGAAGACAACCGCTACTTCGAGATCATTAAAAACCTCGAAATCTTCACCAACGCTTACAAGGAAATCAACCACTCCTACGTGGACGAACTCGAGCCGGGCAAGCTCATGCGCGTATGTATAGACGCCATGGTAGGCAGCCTCGACCCGTTCACCAACTACATTTCTGAAACCGACATCGAAGGCTATCGCTACCTGTACGACGGCCGCTACAACGCCGTGGGTCTGGAAGCCAAAAAAATGGGCGACTGGGTCGTGGTTACCGAGTTGCTGGAAGACAGCCCTGCCCACAAAGCGGGCCTGAAAGTCGGCGATGCCATCGTGGCCATCAGCGGCCAGAGCGCCAAAGGACGCAGCGCCGAAGACGTTATGGCCTTTCTGCGCGGCGTACAGGGCACCAAAGTGGACGTTACCGTGCGCCGGCCGGGCGAAGACAAAGAACTGCGCTTTACCATCGAGCGCGCCGAAATCGAGGCCAAAAACGTGTCCCATAGCGGCTTCGTCGCCGACGATATCGGCTACGTGAACCTCACTACCTTCACCCAAAACGCCGGCCGCAATGTGGCCGATGCCGTAAAGGCACTGAAGGAGAAAAAGCCGGGTCTTCGAGGCATCATCTTTGACCTGCGCGACAACGGCGGCGGCCTGCTCAACGAGGCCGTCAATGTGGCCAACGTGTTTGTGCCGCGCGGAGAGTTCATCACCGCCATGCGTGGCAAAGTGCCCGAATGGGATCGCAGCTTCAGCACCACCCTCGCCCCGGTAGATGATAAGATACCAGTAGTAGTACTCATCAACAAGCGCAGCGCCTCGGCCAGCGAAATCGTCTCCGGCGCACTGCAGGATTTGGACCGGGCTGTTCTGATAGGGCAGCGCAGCTACGGCAAAGGCTTAGTGCAAAACACGCGCGATATCGGCTACAACGCCAAAATCAAACTCACTACTGCCAAATACTACATCCCCTCGGGCCGCTGCATCCAGTCTGTGCGCTACCGCAACGGCGAGCCGGTGGACATCCCCGACGCCGAGCGCGCCGTCTTCCGCACGCGCA
Organism: uncultured Saprospiraceae bacterium; assembly: GCA_937980645.1. GTDB lineage: Bacteria > Bacteroidota > Bacteroidia > Chitinophagales > Saprospiraceae > M3007. The sequence goes on from CALJPQ010000013.1 coordinate 42,184, forward strand.
ACGGACGCCCCGTACTCGACGGTGGTGGCGTAACACCCGACATCGTCCTGCCCGCCGACACAGCTTCCGGCTTCGTACGCGCTCTGTTGGACCAATACGTCATCTTTGACTACGTCAGCGAATGGATGCGCAAGCACCCCAGCGCTGTGGACTCCATCGAAACCTTCACGTTCAAAGACTGGGACGACTTCCAGCAGTTCGTCCAGCGCCGCCAGTTCACTTACGAGACGGAGTCGGAGAAAAAGCTGCGCGACCTGGCCACTTTAGCCGCCAGCGAAGGGCTTAGCGTACAGGCCGAAATCCAGGCTTTAGAGCGTAAAATCAAGGCCGACCGCACCGGCGAAATGGCCCGCAATCGCGCCCGCATCATCCGCGAAATCGAGGAGGAAATCATCGGGCGTATCTACTTTCAGGGCGGCAAGGTGCGCAAACGCCTCAAAAACGACCCAGAAGTGGAGGAAGCCATCAAACTCCTGCGCGACAGCGACCGCTACCGCGCCATATTGAAAGGATAAGCCACCTGCCCCGCTCCGGACGACTTCGCGCCCATGGTACTCGCCCTAATTCAGCAGGCCGTCGGACACTACAGCCAATGGCTGAAGGGACTGACCGCCCACCCCTATGACTACGAGTGGGAGGTCATTCAGCAATTCCAGCTGCACTGGAACCCGCAAGCCCCCGACCCGGCGGCCATGTTTGACCAATGCCTGCAAAACAGCCGAACGCGCCGCCTGTGGCAAGATGGTATCTGGCAGCCCAAGCGCGTCATGCTCCTGCTCTGGCAAAACGACCCGCTGACCACCGGCGCCCTCTTCGACGACCTGTTCAATGAAATGCGCGACCTCGAAGCGCGCATCGGTCGTTTCCTCTTCGGCTGCGATACGCTGCTGGCCGACTACAAACAGGCGCACCCCACCACCGTGGAAAACAACCACTATCACGACGACTATCGCATGATCGCCCTCTACTTAGGCTGCCGATACCCCGAACTCTATGCTTTCTACAACTTTGAAACCTTCACCAGCGTACTCCGCGCCTTTCAGGCGCGCGACGTACCGCAACACCACGACCTGACACGTTACTTCAAGGTACTCCGCACGCTGATGGGCTTTCTGGACAAAGAACCCGCCGTCGCCGCGCACTTCGAACGGCTACTCCACCCCCGGCGCTGCTACACGGGCCGCGCCATTCAGGCTGCTGCTGATTTCTGCCGCTTCGTCGCTGCCCGTTAGCGCGCCCAGATGTTGTATTTCAGAATGCAGTAAATGGCCCGGAAACCGTCGCGCCAGCCAATTTTCTTGCCTTCGGCGTACGAGCGACCATAGTAGGAAATGCCCACCTCATAAATGCGTACATGAGGCACGCGACTCATTTTGGCAGTTACTTCCGGCTCGAAGCCAAAGCGTTTTTCGCGCAAGTCTAAGCTTTTAAGGATGTCGGCGCGGAACAGCTTATAGCAGGTCTCCATGTCGGTCAGGTTGAGGTTGGTGAACATGTTCGACAGGAAGGTCAGAAACTTGTTGCCGATGCTGTGCCAGAAAAACAGGATGCGGTGCGGGCGTCCGCCCATGAAACGCGATCCGTACACCACGTCGGCGTAGCCGTCCAGCACGGGCCTGAGCAAAAGCACGTACTCCGCCGGGTCGTACTCCAGGTCGGCATCCTGGATGACGATGTAGTCTCCTGTAGCATACCGTATGCCCGTGTGGAGGGCTGCACCCTTACCCTGGTTGACCTCATGTTCCAAGTAGCGGATATTGAGGTCGGGATTGGCCTCCATGTAGCGGCGTATGGCCCCGCCAGTATCGTCTTTTGAGCAGTCATTGGTGATAATGATTTCTTTCTGAATGCCTTCGGGCAGGGTTGCTGCCTTGATTTTATCTAAAATCAGATGGATAGTACGCTCTTCGTTGTAGGCAGGTATGACGATAGACAGGGTCTGAGCCATGAAAGGGAAGCAGGTTAGTTCATGTGCATTTAGGCGGGCAAAGGTAAGCCAGGCGATCCATGTGCGCTTTCTGCGCGTTTTCGGGTATCGGAAAAGCGATGTTTTGGAGTTTTTCCGGTGCAGCGGAGCGCGCCTCTTTCGGGCGAGGAGGGCCTGAGCGGCCAATTGTGTTAATTATGTGCTATTTAACGCGCGCTCAAAGACTTTTGGAAGACTTTTTGACGGATAAGGGCGTTGTTAAGCCCGTATTTTCACCTTTATTGAATAATCCGAACAACGTGCACAAAGCTATGGCAAAGCGCTTCTCCAAGTTCATCCGCATCTGGCGCATTTCTCCCCGTCTGGCGCTGGTTTACCTCGTCCGCCGTGTGAAGCGGCAGGCGACTCACCTGATACCTGTTGACGATTGGAACCGAAACTGGCTGGGCGAAGAGATGCGCCCATTCAACAGCCTGCGCTAATGCGCGGGCTTTTTTGTTTTTAGCGCCTCGGAGTGCGGTATTCGATGGTTGAGGCACGTTGCGCGTGCCCGTTGTGCGGAGCCTTTTTTGGTCGTAAAAAATCCGTTCCGATGGCGCTCTCTTCGGAAGTTTGCGCCTCGAAGAGTTGCTGCAAATACTCTCTGACCGTTGCGCCATGAGGCTCGTCTCCAATCGCTTGCTCAGCACCTTGCCGTTGTTGGTATCCTTCTACACGTCCTCCTCACCGTTGTGGGTGCCCCTGCCCGCAGCCCAATTTCTCCGAGTATTGTTTGTCGTATCGTTAGGCCTACTGGCGGCTTGTCGGCGTCCGTCCGATGAGCAGGGGCGCCCCATGCGCGCCTCGTATGAGCTGGCTGCGGTAGAGGGTTATGTGGTGAAGCCCAGCCGGCTTGATGCCGATTTGACGGCTGCCGGTACGCTGTTGCCTGCCGAGGAGACGACGCTCTACCCTGAGGCTGCTGGTCGCGTGGTGATGCTTCATCTGCCAGAAGGTCGGTCGGTGCGTCAAGGCGAGCTGTTGGTCAAACTGTTCGACGAAGACTTGCAAGCGCAACTGAAAAAGGCCGAAGCCCAGTTGCAGCAAGCGCGCCTGACTGAGCAGCGGCTGGGCGAGTTGCTCAAAGTCAAAGGCGTCAGCCAGCAAGAGTACGACGCTGCCGCCTTGCAGGTGCGCGTGCTGGAAAGCGACATTGACCTGACGCGCGCCCAACTGCGCAAAACCGAAGTGCGCGCTCCTTACAGCGGCGTCGTTGGGTTGCGGCAGATAAGCCTGGGCGCATACGTGTCGCCTTCTACGCCGATTACCACATTGCGCGCTACCCATCCGCTTCGCTTAGACTTTGCGGTGCCAGAGCAGTTTGCTGCGCTCGTGCGCCCGGGGCAGCGCGTGTCCTTCCGGGTACAAGGGCAGATGCGCCCCTATTCCGCTACGGTGATTGCCTCCGAGCCGGCCATCAGCGCCGAAGCGCGCGCGCTCAAGGTGCGTGCCTCCGTAGCCGAGTCAGCGCAGACCACCCTGGCGCCGGGCATGTTTGCGGAGGTCAGCCTGCAACTGCAAAGCCGAAACGACGCCCTCCTCATCCCGACACAGGCCATCGTGCCCAAATCGCGCGATAAAATCGTCTTCGTCAGCCGAAACGGCCAGGCCGTGCCCACCCTTGTCAAGACAGGTACGCGCCAAGCCGATAGGGTTGAGATTACTGAAGGCCTTCGACCTGGCGATACTATTGCCGTTACGGGAACACTCTTCCTGCGCCCCAACGCCCCATTGAAGTTTGGCAAGCTGATAGAGTGAGACGCTGATTTTTATTTTTAAAAATTTTTGTTTTAAAAACGGATGGCGCCTTACCTTTGCTGGGCCGCCTCGAGCATCAGCGAGGCGGCCCAGATGTTTTCTCATTTTTCCAAATATCTGATAGTCTGATTTTTAATAAAAAAATCTGTTGCCTTTGTCGTAACAGCAGCCGTTTTATCTCTAAAAAAAGTTTTAAAATCTTGACACAGTCATGGGAAGGACAAAATGGCAAGCGGCATCGGAAGACGATTTTCAGCAGTTGAGGCATACCGGTCAGCACCGCCGCGAACGCCGGAGGACGTCGTCGTCGGGCATGTCGCCCGCCCCCTTACCCGACGAAGATAGCCTTAGCCCGCAGGAGGTGGCGCGTATGCTGGGCATTCGCCTGCAGCGCATTTGGGTGGCGCTCAAGTTCCGCTGGTACTACGCAAAGCGTTTGCTTTTTCAGGAAGGCTTTGCCTGGAAAATTGGCCTGATTGCCGGCCTAAGCTATTACGTGTTCTTCTGGCCGGGCGATACGGATTTGCCCGTGATGAGTGATGCAGAGAGCCAGCCTGTGGCCTGGCAAGGCGAGCCGGCGGAGGAAAGTCCACCTGGAGCGTTGCAGCCGGAGGCCTCCGAGCCTGTTCGCCCCGATAAACCCGGTGGTCGTGAAGTGTTGCTGCCCGAGGCGAACAAGCCCGCTTCAACAGTGCCCATTGTGGATAAGCCGGGCGCGAAAACGCCACTACCGCCGCGCGGTGGGCCTGAGGAGGCAGTGGATCCAACACCCGTCTGGATACGCGACAGCGACGTCGAAAAGGTCAACCGTTACATCGAGCGCTTTTCCAACATAGCTATTCAGGAGATGCGTAAGTTTGGCGTTCCGGCCAGCATTGCGCTGGCGCAGGGCCTCATAGAGAGCCGCTTCGGCACCAGCACGCTGGCAGTGAAGAACAACAACCACTTTGGTATCAAGTGTTTCTCTAGAAATTGTCGGCCGGGCCACTGCACCAACCTGGAAGATGACCACCACAAGGATTTCTTCCGCAAGTACGCCACGGCCTGGGAAAGCTGGCGCGCCCACAGCATCCTGATATCTACCGGACGCTATGCGCGCCTGAAGAAGCACGGCAAAAACTACCGCGCCTGGGCAAGGGGGCTGGAGGAATTGGGCTACGCCACCGACCGCAACTACTCGGCCAAGCTCATCGGTGTCATCGAGCGCTACAACTTGCACCGCTTCGACCATTAGCCTCCGGCCAGCAATCCGAATGCGGCCTGAAACGCGGGGTCTGTGGGTGGCTTATGGAAAACCAGCGTGTAGGAACGCAACGCCTCCAGAACATCGCACGGACGCACGAAGGCCCGCTCCTTGAGCAGCGCGCGCACCTCCTCGGGGTCTAAGGCACCAATTTTAGCCGCGTATCGCTCGGCCTCCTCGAAGCATTTCAAAAGTCGGTCGAGCAAGAACTGCACATCTTCTATCCAGACGACGGCGTCTGCCGGAAGTACCCGGAGCAGCGATGTCTTCTCCTCGCGCGTGTGCGCCGTACCCCAGTTAGGTACAATCTGCACCCGCTCGATGTTCTGGCGCGACAGCTGCGTTAGCGGGTCAAAGGTGCGGATGCTCTCCACTTGCACATCGAGCAGCTCAATTCGGTAAGGGTATTCGTTGCCGAAAGAAAAGAGGTCTAAAATGCCGCCGCGTATGCTGAATTGGCCGGGCTCATAGACGAAGTCTGTGCGTACCAGACCGTATTCTACAAGTACCTGGATGACGAAATCTAAATCGAGCTTCTCGCCTCGGACGATTTCGATGCGGCTTTTCGTCAGTACTTCGGGTGCCACGACCTCCTCGAAGAGAGCCTCCGGATATGTTACGACTACCCATCCCCAGCGGTGCGGCATCGTCAGGCGGTTGACCACTTCAGAGCGTTGAAGCGTCTGGGTGGTGTTCAAATGCTCAAAAACAGCCGGGCGCCGGAAGCTGTCGGGAAAAAAACAAACATCGGCCTCGCCGATGAGGCTCTGCAGGTCGTTGAGCAAGTAGGCGGCCTCTTCTTTGTCGTTGCACACACACAGGAACAGGCGGCTGATGCGTCGCACCAGTGCAGCCATGACCAATGCCTTCTGCGCGCCGACAAGCCCCGTTACCCGCACGCGCGCCCCCGGCGCACCCAATGCTTCGCTCAGAGCGCCCACTTGCGGATGCTCCGCGTAGCGTTCCAGTAAATGGCCAATGTTGCTCACGGGGGCAAAGGTACCGCCCGCCACCCTTGTACAAGCGTAGGTCTCAGTAGTTTTATCGGCTATGGCAGCCTCTTAGCCCAGCCTGTCGGCAGCAAAGAGCCTTTTCGCATCCCCTACGCGCCTTCGCCGTCTGAACTTCGCTCCGGTCGGGCTGTTAAGCAACCGTTTGCACTGGACGGCATACCTTTCGCGTTAGTAGGCCGTCTCTCACTTGTGACCACACCTAATTTCTTATCTATGTCGTCTAAACGCTTCACCATCACGCCAATCCGATTTCTTCCTATGAAAAAGACCCTGCCGTTGGTGGCCCTTGTTTTCCTGTCCCTGCTGGCCGCAGCTGAGGCCCAGCCGCATAATCAAGCCCCCGAACAGTCGGACCCTGAGGCGCAAAAAGTCCTCGAGCGTGTCCGGAAGAAGTACGAAAAGCACAAGACGTTGGAGGCCGAGTTTACGCTCACTATCGAACTGCCCGGCCAGCCTAAAGAGGTGCAGAAGGGCACCATCGCCCAAGAAGGGCAAAAGTTTCGCTTAGACATGGACCAGCAGTCTGTGGTGAGCGACGGCAAAACCACTTGGGTGTACCTGAAAACCGAGAAAGAAATCCAGATAACCAACACCGATCCGAATGGGGAGGGCGGCTTCATGACCCCTCGTGAGTTGCTGAACCGCTACCAGAACGGCGACTACCTCTATGCCATTACCGGCAAAACGCGCGAGGGCGCCAAGGCATTGACGCACATCGAGTTTAAGCCCGTCAGCCGGCGTTCGGAGTACTCCAAGTTGCGCGTGAGCATTGACGAAAGCGCCCAGCTCGTGGAGCGGATAATTGCCTTTGGCCGCGATGGCTCGCGCTTTACGTTCCAGATAACCCGCCTGACGCCCGATAAGGCCTTCAAAGCGGGCCATTTCCAGATCAATCCAAAAAACTACCCGGGCGTGCGCGTAGAGGATTTGCGGATGTAACCCGTAGCAGGCGGTGCGATGGGCGCGTCCGAACGCTTACCTTTGCGCGGTAAATCAGCGCGCATTCTATGCACGATATCGAGCCTTATCACCGCTGGAGAGATCTATATGTAGCCGCCGAAGATAGGCGCTCGCCGTTCTATCGCCGGAAGTACAGCGAGTTCTACATGAACAACGTGCTGTACAATTTTTATTTGCACCCGCAGTGGGACTCGTTTGGCTCGTCCACGCTGTATGCCAAAATCCTGTTTGCCGACTACGACGATGGCTACGCGCTCATCGAACTGATAGGCGAATGGAACGACGCCCTGCACAACGATATCATGTACCTCAAGCGCGAGCTAGCCGACCCATTGCTGCGCCAAGGCATTCATAAATTCGTGTTCTTCTGCGAGAATGTGCTCAATTTTCACGCCAGCGACGTAGATTATTATGCCGAATGGGCCGAAGAGGTGCGCGAAGAAGGAGGATGGGTAGCTTTGCTGAATACCCGGCGTCATGTGGAAGAAGAACTGTGCGACGCTCATTTAGATGACTACATCTGCTTTGGCGACGCTTACAATGCCATCCCCTGGCGAACCCAAAAACCGGAGATGGTGCACGAACTGGTGAGTGCCATAGTCCGCCGGACGACCCGCCGATTGGCTGGTGAGTAAGGCTATCGCTGAAATAGTTATGGACGAGACAACCCATAAATCGCCCACTTTTCGCTCCGGCTTCGTGAACATTGTGGGGCATCCCAATGCGGGCAAATCCACCTTGCTCAATGCCCTCGTCGGAGAGCGCATGAGTATCATTACCCCGAAACCGCAGACGACCCGACACCGCATCATTGGCATTCTGAACGGCGAGGGGTACCAGATAGTCTTTTCCGATACGCCCGGATACATCCAGACGCCCGCATACGCGATGCACCGGGTGATGAACCGCTATGTGGAAAGCACCTTAGAGGACGCCGATGTTTTCCTCCTTGTTGTGGACCTGACCGAGCCGCTCGTAGCAACCGACCGGCTCATTCCGCTCATGAGCAAGGCACAGTCTCCCATTCTGCTAGCGCTTAATAAGAGCGACCTGGTGCAAGCGCCTCGAGTGGAGGAAGTTACCCTCTGGTGGTCTAAGCGCCTCAAGATCGCCGACCACGTAGCCATCTCCGCCTTGAAGGGCGACAATCTTTCCGTGTTGCTGGACAAAATACTCCACTATTTGCCCGAAGGGCCGGCCTACTATCCGCCCGACCAATTGAGCGACCGCCCCGAGCGCTTCTTCACCAGCGAAATCATTCGCGAAAAAATCTTCCTCCTTTACGAGGAGGAAATTCCGTACGCATGCGAGGTGGGCATTGAGTCCTTCCAGGAAACCACCACGAAAGACGGGCAACCGCTGGCCCGCATCCACGCCGTCATTTACGTAGCGCGAGAGTCGCAAAAGCCCATTTTGCTGGGCAAGGGTGGCAGCGCTATCAAGAAATTGGGCACCCTGGCGCGGCAAGATTTGGAGCGCTTCCTGCAATGCAAAGTCTTTTTGGAACTCACCGTCAAAGTCCGCGAAAACTGGCGCGACGACGAAAGCCTGCTCAAGCGTTTCGGCTATGAATAAAAAAGACGGCAGGACACATTAAGCATCCTACCGTCAGAAATATAACCCCAAAAAACCTGCCTCAAAGGTATAGCATGCAAAAAGGATTTTGCAAAGGGCTGTGAAAAAAATGCCGGACACACACCGCCTTGCACAAAAAAATCGGGTAGCCCTTCGGGTTTTGCCGCTTTAAAACGCAGCAAATGCACGGGCAACTTGCCAGGTCAGGTGTGGGTCGAAAAGAATTTACGCCAGTGGAGTCTTGCAAAACTTCTGACGTCATTGCATACCTTCGCCTGAAGAAAAGCGAGGCAATCAACCGCTCAAGCGTATGAAAGGATGGGTTAACGCCGGCATCAAACACTATCTGCGATGGCGCATGCGGCGCATCGAGCAGTTCATGCGCGACCCCGAGCCTGTTCAGCAACGCTGGTTTCAGCGCTTAGTCGAGAGCGCCCGCTATACCGAATTTGGCCGTCGCTATGGCTTCGCCAACTTACGCACAGTGGAGGCCTTCCGCGCCAACGTGCCTATACATGATTACGACGCGCTCAAAAGCGACATCGCCCGCATGATGCACGGCGAGCGCGACGTGCTGTGGCCAGGCGAAGTCCGGTGGTTCAGCAAAAGCAGCGGCACCACCAGCGATCGCAGCAAGTTCATACCCGTACCCCGAAGCAACCTCATCCATGCGCACTTGGCCGGTATCTGGGACTCGCTGGCCTTGCTGTACCACAATTGCCCCGACCTGCAGGCCTTTCGCTACCGCAACCTCTACATGCCGGGCAGCTTCAGCCCACTGCCTGATTACCCGAAAACCCGCGTGGGCGATGTCAGCGCCGTGTTGGCCTACCATGCGCCCTTTATCGGGCGCATTTTCCAGGTGCCCGATGTGGATACGGCTCTAATGCCCGATTTTGAGCAAAAAATCGAGCGCATTGCCGAAATCACCAGCCGACGCGACGACATTGCTACTTTCAGTGGTGTACCCACCTGGTTGCTTGTCCTGTTTCGTCGCATCCTGGAAAAGACAGGCAAATCGAACCTCTTGGAAGTCTGGCCTCGCTTGCAGGCATACATGCACGGCGGCGTGGGCTTCGAACCCTACCGGCAGACCTTCCAGGAGCTCATCCCGAGCAGCACCTTCGCTTATCAGGAAATTTACAATGCCTCCGAGGGCTTTTTCGGTGCGCAGAGCGACCTGAAGCGCAACGACATGCTCTTGCTGCTCGATAGCGGTGTCTTCTACGAGTTCATCCCGATGGCCGAAGTGGAGAAATCGCACCCTAAAACCGTTTTGCTCCAGGATGTGGAACTGGGTAAGGATTACGCCATCGTCATCACCTCCAACAATGGCCTGTGGCGCTATACTCCGGGCGACACCGTGGCATTCACTTCTCGTTACCCCTTCTGCTTCCAAATAACAGGCCGCACCCGGCAGTACATCAACGCTTTTGGCGAGGAGGTCATGGTGGGCGATACCGATAAAGCCCTGGCCGAAGCCTGCCGCCAAACAGGCGCCCTCGTGGCTGAATACACCGCCGCACCCATTTATTTCGCCAATGAGCGCAGCCGCGGCGGACACGAGTGGGTGATCGAATTTGAAAAAGAACCCACCGACCTGACGCGCTTCAATCAATTGCTCGACGAGTCGCTCCAGCGCATTAACTCCGACTACGAAGCCAAACGCTTCCGAAACTTGGCTTTAGAATGCCTGCGCCTCCACCCCGTGCCGCGCGGCACCTTCGTTCGCTGGATGAAAGCCCGCGGCAAATTCGGCGGTCAACACAAGGTGCCCCGCCTGGCCAACCATCGCCAATACGTGGAGGAATTGCTGCAATACGCAGCCATGCAGGACATCTAAGCTGGCGGGCGAACCAGCAGTGCGCAAATAAGGTGGCCTCCTTCCCCTTCACTGATTCTGTTCTCACCCGGTAGGCTCTCTTCAGTTGGTTGCCACACATGCACGAATGATTTGTGTATATTTCGTGCCTTCGTGGCGGCCCGATAAACCAACTGGTAGATTGAGTTTGCTCTGGCAAAGGACGACGACTTGAGGGCTGTTCTTCGCGCGGGCGTGGTGTATCTTTGCGCCACTTTTCTAAATAAAAAAACACACGACAAATATGTTTAGTCTAAACACACGTATCCTGACCGTACTTCTGGCTTTGTTGCTGGCCGCTGCCTGCAACCGCATTGACACCGCTTTTGTAGAGGAGATACAGGCCGGCATCAGCAAAGCCAACGAAAACCGTGAGGCCTTTGAGGCCGGCATGAAAAAAGTGCGCGACCTCTTTGAGCGAATGGAGAAGGCGCCGGAAGGGCTGAAGAACAACCCCAAGTTTGGCTATGCCGAGTTGTATGGTCGCGTGGTACAGTTGCACGACGCCTACGCTTCTATGGTGGCTAACCAGAGCCAGATGGTCAGCGCCGTTGAAGGCATTCTGGCCGATTATACCGATGGGAAACTCAAAAAAGAGGAGGCCAAACAGGAAGTTGACAAGCACCTGAAGAATTTTGAGGGTTACCGCGAGCGCACAGGCCGTATGGACACCTTTATTGAAGATGCTAGCAAGGCTTACGATGCTATGCTGGCCCAATGGGAAGCCTTGCCGGAGGCTGAAAAAATGGCTTCGGCTAAAATGCCTGCACCAAAATTGCCCGATGGCGGTAGTCTGCGCGAGGGTGCCACGTTGCTGTCCACCGGCCCGGCGTCGGGAGCAGCGCCTGCAAGCCCACAGTCGAGTACTCCAGGGGTGCTGGCGCCTTCGGGTGCCACACCGCAGGGGACCGCTCCGGCGGCCGGCAGCGCACCACCAGGAGCGCTGGCCCCCACGCCTCAACAGCAACAAACGGGTACGCTCTCGCCGACATCGCCCACCTCTCCAACGGCGCCAGCGCCCAAGCGCGGGCAATAAAGCCTATCCCTCGCATGTTGCCCGAACCGCACATCGTGCACGCCTTCTTCGGCCAGGTTGAGGCGCTGCAGGAGCAGCCCTGTGGTTCGGGCAACATCAACGACACCTACCTGCTGACCTTCCGAACACCTGCCGGCCAGAAACGGCAGAGCATTCTCCAGCGGCTCAACCATCGCGTGTTTGCGCGCCCGGATGCCGTCATGCGCAATATCCAGAGCGTTGCCAAGCATTTGCAAGAAACCGACTACCCGCTGGACATCCTGACTCCGATACCTACAACAGAAGGCGGCACGCTATACCAAGATGCGCGGCACCAGTACTGGCGTGCCTTCCCCTACTTTGCCCATACGTATGCTCCCGAGCGCCTGCCCACTTCTGAGGAAGCCTGGGAGGCGGCCCGCGCCTACGGGCTTTTCCTAAAAGCCCTTGCCTCCTTACCCGTAGCAGCCGTGGAGGAAACCATCCCTCACTTCCACGAGCCGCGCTACCGATGGGCTGCCTTTGAGGCAGCCGTAACGCAAGATGTTGTTGGGCGGGCTGTTCGCGTCAAGGCTGAAATAACTCAAATCTACGAGCAACGTGCGACGTTTGAAGCCATTGCCCACCTGATAGAGACCGGCCAGCTGCCCGTGCGCATCGTGCACAACGACACCAAGGCCGGCAACGTCCTGCTCTCGCGCCACAACGGCAAGGCCATCGCCGTCATTGACTGGGATACCCTGATGCCCGGCACTGTGCTGTCTGACTTCGGCGACATGGTGCGCACTTTTGCCCCCGACCGCTACGAAGATGACTTCGGCGAAGTCGAGATACGTCCAATGGTGTTGCAAGCGCTTGAAGAGGGCTTCCTCGAAGGCATGGGCAGCACCCTAAGCCCAGCAGAGCAGCAGCACCTCCACTTGGGCGCGCGTTGGATCGTTGCCGAACAGGCACTGCGCTTCCTGACCGACTACCTCAACGGCGATATTTATTACAAGATTCGCTATCCGGAACACAACTTAGTGCGTGCGCGCAACCAGCTGTCGCTTCTGGCGCGCTTACCTTTGTAGCCGCATGCGCTCCCTGTTTCTGACCGATCGCTTCTTCTGGCTGTTTGGAGGCATTGCCGCCCTGTTTGCGCTCTCTTATGGGCTGGATGGGTTGTTTGAGTTAGCGCAAATAGCCCTTGTTCTGGCGCTGGCTCTTACCAGCGCCGATGCTGTCTTGCTTTATGGGCGCCGACATTACCTGGATTGCCGCCGCAACCTGACGCCTGTTTTTTCTCTGAGCGATCCGAACGAGGTAACGCTCCGGGTGCAGAGCCGAAGCCGTTTGCGGCTCTTTCTCACCGCTATTGACGAGCTGCCGCCCCAATTTCAGGAGCGCAACTTCGCCCTGCAAACGACCCTTCGCCCCGGCGAACGAACCGATCTGCGCTTCGAGCTGCGCCCCCTGACGCGCGGCGTTTATCCTTTCGGAGATACGCACCTCTTTGCCAGAACGGATTTGGGCCTCATCGAGCGGCGCTTTACCTTCGAGCACCCCCAACAAGTAGCAGTTTACCCCTCCGTCGTGCAGATGCGCCGATACGAGCTGATGGCCTTTCGGGATGTGGCTCGCGACACAGGCATCAAAAAGGTGCGGCGCCTGGGCCACAGCTACGAGTTCGAGCAGATTAAAAACTACGTCGAAGGCGATGATTACCGCAGCATCAACTGGAAGGCCTCGGGTCGGCGAGCCTCGCTTATGGTCAACCAGTACGAAGACGAGCGAAGCCAGCAGGTGTTCTGCTTGCTGGACAAAAGTCGCGTCATGAACATGCCCTTCGACGGGTTGAGCCTGCTCGATTACGCCGTCAATACTGCGCTGACCATCAGCAACATAGCCCTGAAAAAACAAGATCGCGTGGGGCTATTCTCTTTCTCCGATGCGATAGGGGCCACACTACCTGCCGAACGCGGCGCCCAGCAGTTGCGCCGCATTCTGGAAGCGCTTTACCGCGAGCAGGAGCGCACCGGAGAGGCTAACTACGAACTCCTCTACGAAGCCGTGCGCCGCCTCATTCATGGGCGCTCGCTGCTGCTGCTGTTCACCAATTTTGAAAGCCGATATGCCCTGGAGCGCGTATTGCCCGTGTTGCGCCGGCTCAACCACCTCCATCTGCTGGTGGTGATCTTCTTTGAAAACGCCGAGGTGCGCGCCCTGGCCGAAACAGAACCGAGCGATATACTGGGCCTCTTCCGACAGACCGTAGCACGGCAATTTCTCGAGGAAAAGCGGGAAATCAAACGCCTCTTGACCCAACACGGTATCCAAGCCGTAATGACGCGGCCAGAAAACCTGTCGGTCAATACCATCAACAAGTACTTAGAGCTCAAGGCTCGCGGCCTGATTTGAACCGCGAGCCTTGAACGCCGCCCTGAGGCTTTTCTTTAAAATCATTCCGGAGCCACCGGCCGCGGAGCTGAGCGACGCAGCAAACCGGAACTATCCAGAATAGCACCGAAGGCGATGAAAATGACCGCTACCTTCACTATCCAGCCGGCAATGGGAATAAAGCCGATGATTTTCAGAAGAATGAGGATGCCCAGAGCTACCAGCAAAAACACCCATGCCGACCACTGATAGCCCCTTTGTTGAGCCAGCCAATGCGTAACCACTAAGGCCGTAATCACGTTGGCCAACGACATGAGCAGGAAATACAAAGCCAGGATCACCGCCCCCAGCGGGATGCCTATCAGGGTAGCAAACAGCAATACGACCACTGCCGGAACAGCAACGAAGTACAGAAAACCGTAGCCCAACGATCGCACCGGTTCAGCACGCGCGCGCTCAGCAGCACGACTGAAGAGGTTCGAGAACAGCCGCTGACCCGCCCACAGCAGCACCAGCATGGCCAGCAGGTACCACAGCACAGCAGCAAAAGAGGCAAAACCGAGAAATTTGTAGCTTGGCCGCTCGAAGCGCTTTTTGAGCGATGCGTCGAAAGTAGCCGTAGCCCCCTGGCGCAGCGCATTGCCGAAGTCCATCTCGCCGCCCGACGTCCAGTAGCGGACGTTCCCGCTCAGCGCGGCGTTGCTGCCTAAGGATATGGTGCTCGCAACAAGCACCGAATTGCCGCCCACTGCAGCATTCAGGTACAGCTCATCGCCATTAAATTCCAGACCTTTCTCGACATTGCCGTTCAGGCTCAGTTTGCCGGAGGCGGCATTGACCTTACCCCTAACGGTGCCGTCCAGTACGACATTCCCACCTGCTACGGCTACATCGCCGGCAATGACGGCACTGCGCTCGAGGGTAATAGTGCCGCCAGCGGTGAGCAAGTCGCCGCCAACGCTACCCGACAGCGTGAGCGTACCGCCTGCAGCACGCACAGACTCTGCCACATAACCTCGGAGATTAACCGTGCCGCCCAATACGACAATATCGCCCTGAACGGTATCGGAAATGGTAACAGTACCGCCCATGCACCAGATGTCGCCGTAAATCGGTGCATCAATGCTGATGGTGCCACCGAAGACGTAGATGTCCTCGTGCACGGGTTGCGAAATCCGAACGCCCTCCCCGCGCTCGAAGCGCAGTGCAAACGCCGGGTAAACAGAAAGAAGGGCCAATAGCCCAATGAGTAGAAACGGTGCTTTTTTCATGACTCAAATAAAATTTTAGCAAAGGTGATTTCGCTGGTGAGGGAGGACGATGACCTGGATTAACGGCCCAAATGACCTCTTTTAAAATAAGCAGCCAAACGCACCCGGAAACCTTGCTCCCAGAGCTTCGGCGCGATATGGCAATTCTACATCCCGCTTCTCTTTTAGGTCAGCCATTTAGGGCAAAGGCGCTGAAATTTTTGACAAAACTGCTTTTATGAAGAGGTGTCATCTTCGAGGAACGAGAAGGTAACACCTCTACTTCAAATCATCTATTTCCGAGGCAACCACCAGCCCAACCAAAGGCCGACTAAGCCCCACGAGACCACAGCATCAATCAAGTATGCTATGGAATTGGTCTCAAACCAGATGCTATCTAAGTAAGCGATGGTCAGGTAGCCCGTAAGGCCCACGGCGATGGCACCTTGCACAGCGGTGCGCAGGTTCAACTGCCGGAACTGCAACAGCAGCCACACCAACAGCCAGGCCGCCAGCAGATTAACTGCCATGCTACGCGCCAGACTGCTGCCCATGGCCATACTCATGGACTTATGGTAGGTGATGTGTGCCCAGGGCTTGCCCGCATAAGGTGCTAAGTACGCCTGCTCCTGATCCATCGGCGTGCCGGGAGGCGGTACGGGAAGCATGTACGTGCCTGCGTCTTCCAAATGTTGGCTCAGAAATTCCAAAATTCTGTCTTGATTGGGCGTGTGCCTGAATTGCGACTGATGCACCTGAAGCACGGCCCACGACAGAAATTGCCATGCAAATAAGATGATGCCCCCGACTAAGGCGCCGACAAGTTGCTTTTTCATGGTCGTAATATTTTGATGTGAAGAAGATGCTGTGAAGGTAACATAATCCTGTCGTCGTCGAGCAAAATGGCAGCCATGGCATCGCTTTCACGGCGGCGCTGCCCTTTCTACCTTTGCTGCACTTAACCGTATGTCGAACAAATATAATATCCCATGAAGAAGTGCTTTTTACCGTTGTTGCTGCTGTTTATCAGCGCATCAACACCTGTTTTGGCGCAGGTTCGGGAAGACTCCATTGAACAGAAGCGCCTTCAGGAAATTGCCGTTCGGGCGTTGAGGCTCGACCTGAGGTATGTGCCGCCAGTACAGGGCACGTATCTGTTTGACGGCAAGAAGAACGAGGTAATCTCGGTTACGAATGTCAATGCAAACATTGCCGAAAAGGTGGCTCGTCAGGTGTTTGCCAAAGTGCCCGGTGTGTTTGTGTACGATATGGACGGCACGGGCAACCAGATCCACATTGCCACGCGCGGGCTGGACCCGCACCGGAGCTGGGAGTTCAACGTGCGCACGAACGGCATCATGACCAATTCCGATCTGTACGGCTACCCCGCCAGCCACTTTACGCTGCCGTTTGAGGCGGTAGAGCGCATTGAACTGATACGCGGTACCAGTGCATTGCAGTACGGTGCGCAGTTTGGCGGTATGATTAATTGCGTCATCAAACGCCCCGACACGACGCGCGTCTTTTCGGGCGAGAGCTTCAACAGCGTCGGCTCTTTCGGCATGATCAGCACCTACAATGCCTTGGGTGGTCGCAAAGGACCGTGGGAATACTACGCCTTTTATAGCCAGCGCAGCTCGAAGGGCTATCGCGACAACAGTGAGTCCGCCTTTGACGGGCAGGGCGTCCTGGTGCGTTACGAGCCTTCCGAGCGCTTGTCGGTACGAGCGGAGTTCCTGCGCTCCTACTACCGCTATCGCATTCCCGGGCCGCTGACCGATGCGCAGTTTGCTGAAAATCCGCGTCAGGCCACGCGCTTCCGCAATTACTACAGCCCAGAGATTTTCTTGCCCTCTCTGACACTGGAATGGAAGGTGGGCGCACACACCCGCTTAATGGGCTCCGTATCAGGAGTCTATGGCGAGCGGCGCAGCGTCATGTTTGACCGCCCAGCCACGATAAAGGACACCATCAACCCCAACACCCTCCAGTTCGCGCCCCGCCAGGTGGATATTGACGGCTTCCATAGCCAGACTGTGGAGCTGCGCCTACTGCACGAATATACCCTGGGCCATCAGGCCGGCTCCGTACTCACCGCTGGGGCGCAGTACATCCACAACGACCTGCGCCGCCGCCAGCAGGGACGCGGTACCACGGGCTTCGACTATGACCTCACCGTGGACGCCGACGGTTTCCGGCGCGACCTGTGGATGCGCACGCGCAACCTCGCCCTGTTCGTCGAGAACAAATTCCAGATCACGCGCCGCCTGTCGGTAACCCCTGGCGCGCGCGTGGAACTGGGCCAGACGCGCGTCGAGGGCAACGTCGCATACCTGCCACCCTCTGAAGTGGAAAACACCATCGAGCGCAACTTCCCTTTGTTCGGCATAACGTCTTCTTACACCTTGAGCCGAACGCAAAGCCTCTATGCCGGCTGGTCGCAAGCTTATCGGCCCGTGCTGTTCAAAGATGTCATACCGGCTAATCCCTACGAACGCACCGACCCAAACATCCGCGACGGCTATGGCTACAACTTAGAACTGGGCTGGCGCGGGCGCGTCGAAAACCTGCGCTGGGACGTCAGCGCCTTCCAACTGCGCTACGACCGCCGCTTCGGCAACATCTCGCTCTACAACGAACGCTTAGATACCGTCATCCTGTGGCGTACCAACATCGGCAACTCCGTCACGAACGGCTTGGAAATCTTTGTTGAGTACGGAATACCGGTGGGTCAGCACCTCTTCCTCTCGGTCTTCACCGCTACGGCCTACATGGATGCTAAATACTTAGGCGACTCCGTGCGCGTCAGCGCCACTGAAAACCGCAGCATTGCCGGCAAACGCGTTGAGTCAGTGCCGCAGTGGATCACGCGCAACGGCTTCAATGCGCGCTACAAAACCCTCGCGGCTTCGCTGCTGTACAGCTACACTGCCGAGAACTTTGCCGACCCGCTCAACACGGTGGTGCCCAACGCCACGGGCGCTGTCGGCTTGGTGCCTGCTTATGGCTTGCTCGATTTCAACTTCTCCTGGCAAATACTGCCCCAGCTCGGCATGCGCTTCAGCGTGAACAACATCACCGACAAGCAGTATTTCAACAAGCGCCCTACGCTCTATCCCGGCCCGGGCGTATGGCCCGCCGATGGGCGCACCTACACCCTGATGGCGCACTTAGCCTTCTAAAGTCCTCGCCACGGATGGGCATTGGCAAAGGCCCGGCAGGCGTCGCGACCTGTCGGGCCTTCGCGCTTCGATGGCAGGCTTAGTGCTTTTCCCGAAAAAACCGCACAGTTTCTGTTTGGTCAAAGTATTCCGGACGGGCGGAGGCATCGGTGCCGGCGGCAGCGCAAAAGCGGAAGGACGTATCGCTGGTGCGCTCCAGGATGCCGTAGAGCGTTTTGCCCCGCCACGGGCCGCCGTCGAAGTCGAGCAGGTCAAGGGTGGCGGGTGTTAGGGAGCAGTCGTAGCGGTACGTCAGGTGCACCGTGTCGAGCTGGCTGCCAAAGCGCGTGATCCAGAGCATGTGGCCATTGGGCCGAACGGCCCAAAGATGGCCCTCTTCGGCCTCCCACGTACCTTCTAAGGGCAGACAGGGAGAACCGCTACACGAGAAGAGCGCCGAGGTTATGAGGCACGCCGCAAAAGCGATCGCGGCGTCGGAAAGTCGTTTCGTCGTCGGGAACATGTGTAGCTGTTTATCCAGTCATCTTCAAAGACGCCATTCTTGGGTAAAGGTGGCACAGGTGCAGTGTTTTTTCTTGCCTGGTAGCAGGCAATGGCGGGACAGTCGCTCTTGCAAGCGTCTCAGAAGGGTGTATTCACGGACATTAAACACGGCAAAGATGACTTGATAGGTGAAGGACTTGTGTGCACGCTCTTTTTTAGTCGCTGAGGACGCAGAGAAACGCCGGGGGAAACACCTCGCGGCCCCCAGCGGTTTTCTAACCCTTTGCCTCACAGCAGCTCTGCGGAAGTCAATAAGATGATCGGGCAATCTTCTAAAGATACGAGAAAGCCTGTGCTGCTACCGGTTAGGACCGAGCGGGAACAAACCAGCCTGTGCGTAAAGCGAAAAGCAGGGCTTTGAATGCTCTGAGGCTGGTCATCCGGAGGCGTCTGGCTGGCAAATGTGCCGGGCCATTTGCAGCCACTTTTCGTGTTGTCTGGCTTCTGGCTGCGCGTCGGCGAATTTGACCCAATCGGCCTGTTCCAGCAGGCGTTGCACGTCGGGGCGGAGCGGTGCCGGGAAGGTTGTTTTGCCCAAATGGCGGATAATTTCCGCAGTGGTTCGCTCCAGGGCCGGGAAGCCGTATTCATTTTCCAGGAACTCGCGCACGACCCAGCTCAGTGCAGCGTAATACTCTCCTACGCGGTTAGGTTGCGTCCAGGGCTGTTCGCGGGCTATAGTGTCCAATTTTTGTTGGGCGATGTCCTTTGCTGAAGGGCGTGGCGGTTCGGGTGGCGCGAGCGGGGGTGGTGTGGGGCGGCGTCGGCGTTTTTGCCACCACCAGATGGCTATGGCTATGGCGGCTGCTGCGGTGGCTGCTGCGGGCCAGTAGTCGTACCACATCGTTGCTCGGCGGCGGATATCCCGAATGGGCGCCATAGCATTCACATCGGCCGGTGCGCTCGGAGCAGTTACGGTGATTTCGAGCGGGTTGGTCAGCACGGGTCCACCCACCTGGAGCAGCACGGGCAGTGGGGGCAGCGTCAGGCGCCCCGTATCGAGCAGGACGACGGCCATCGTCTGCACCCAGTACTCACCTGTGCGGCGCCAGGGTGAGGGCGGGCGGATGTCGTCGGCGGAGAGCGTCGGCAGCCAGACGGCCACGTTGATGCGCTGCGGAGCCGCCTGCACACCCGCTACCTGTACGCGCAACACCGCCGTATCACCAGCCTCTGCGCTCGCGCGGTCGAAGCTGGCCACCGCGCGTACCTGTGCTGTTGCCGTCAGGGGCATAAGGCTGCTTAACAGCCACAAAAGCAACCCTTTGAGCGCTGGCGAAGCTTTGCATTGCCACCCTCCCTTTCGTGGGCGCTGTTTGCCGAAAACCTCCGGCGTTTGTGCCCACAGCCTCTCCATGTTCACAGCCTTATCCATGTGCCACCACCTTTGACCTGCGGGCAAAAAACTGGAGCAATTCGCGCACGTAGGGCTGGTCGGTGCACAGGCTCAGGAAGTCGGCTCCGGCACGCCGGAAGAGCGACTGCGTGTTGGCCCGGTGCGCCTCGAAGGTCTGCCGGTATTGGCGGCGCAGCTGGCCACTGGTGGTGTCCACCCAGATTTGTTCGCCCGTTTCGGCATCGGCCACACGCAGCACGCCCACGTCGGGCAGGTCGCGCTCCAGTACGTCCCAGCAGTGAATGCCGATGCAGTCGTGGCGGCGCGCCACGATGCGCAGGGCTTCTTCATAGCCCGAGGCCAGAAAGTCGGACAGCACAAAGCACACACTGCGCTTTTTGAGCACGTTGTGCACGAAGCGCAGGGCCAGTGCCAGGTCGGTACGGCGTCCTTTGGGCCGGGCCAACAGGATTTCGCGAATGATGCGCAGGATGTGTTGTTTGCCCTTTTTGGGCGGGATAAAGAGCTCGACGCGGTCGGAGAAGAGCATGACGCCCACCTTGTCGTTGTTGGAGATGGCCGAAAAGGCCAGCACGGCACATAGTTCGGTCAGGTATTCTTCTTTGAACTGGCTGTGGCTGCCGAAGACGGCCGAGCCGCTGACGTCCACCAGCAGCATGACGGTGTTTTCGCGTTCTTCTTCAAAGACTTTGACGTAGGGTTCGCCGGCGCGGGCCGTTACGTTCCAGTCAATATTGCGCACATCGTCGCCCGGATAGTAGAGGCGTACCTCGCTGAACGACATGCCGCGCCCTTTGAAGGCGCTGTGGTAGCCGCCGGTGAATAGGTGGCTGCTCAGGCCGCGCGCCTTAATTTCGATTTTGCGCACCTTTTTGAGCAGTTCGGCGGAGGTCATGGGATGGGCACGGTTTGGAGGATGCGTTCGATGATGCCTTCCTGGGCGATGCCTTCGGCTTCGGCTTCGTAGGTCAGGCCGATGCGGTGGCGCAGCACGTCGAAGCACACGTCGCGCACGTCGTCGGGGGTGGTGAAGCCGCGCCCGCGGATGAAGGCTAAAGCGCGCGCGGCCTGCGCCAGGGCTAAGCTGGCCCGAGGCGAAGCACCGTAGCTGATGAGCGGTGCCATTTGCGGCAGCCCAAAGCGCGCCGGCTCGCGTGTGGCAAAGATGATGTCCAGGATGTATTGCTCGATTTTTTCGCTCAGCAACACTTTCTTGACGGCCTCGCGCGCCTTTAGCAGTGCGTCGGTGGACACGACTTTTTTTACCTCCGGCGATTCGCCATTGAGGTAGCGACGCACAATGAGGCGCTCGTCGTCCTGCGAGGGATAGCCGATTTTAACTTTCAGCAGAAAGCGATCCACCTGCGCTTCGGGCAGCGGATAAGTTCCCTCCTGTTCGATGGGGTTTTGGGTGGCCAGCACTAAGAAAGGCTCGGGCAGGCGAAAGGTATCGTTGCCGATGGTAACCTGACGCTCTTGCATGGCCTCGAGCAGAGCGCTTTGCACTTTGGCAGGAGCGCGGTTGATCTCGTCAGCCAGCACAAAGTTGGCAAAAATAGGCCCGCGGCGTACGGCAAATTCGGCTTTGGCCGGGTTGTAGATCATGGTGCCCAGCACGTCGGCAGGCAGCAAGTCGGGCGTGAATTGGATGCGGCTGAAATGGGCGTCCACGGCCTGGGCCAGCGTCTTGATGGCCAGCGTTTTGGCCAGCCCGGGCATGCCTTCCAGCAGGATGTGCCCTTTGGTGAGCAGGCCAATGAGCAGGCGTTCGAGCATATGGCGCTGGCCAACGATCACCTGGCCGGTGGCTTCCCAAAGGCGGTCAATGAAAGCGCGCTCGGCAGCAATGGCCCGGTTGAGCGCTTCAACATCAGAGGATGGTTGCATGGTTGTGCGGGTGGTGATTATGTCGTGCAAAGAACAAGAAAATAAGGGGAATGGGCACAAGCCGTCCGATGAAAAGCATAAGGGCTGTTCGGAAATGTCTTTCTGCACCCGGCATTCGTCGTTCAAATCGCCCTTTTTGGTCGAAAGACCGGCAGGAGCTATTGCCGGTTTTCAAGTCATACCGAAATCTTTGCAATATCAAAATAGTATCAAAAAAAACTGCATTATGGAAAAGACAATTCGTCCTGCCTCGGGCTGGCCTATGCTAGCCCTCTTTGTGGCCTTCCTGTCGGGAGGTATTGGTCTTATAGTAATGAAAGCCATTTGGCTAGGGGTCTTGTTGTTAGCGTTTTCGCTACTGTTGATTGCGCCGGGTTTTATTGCTGTTGAGCCGAACAGCAGCCGCGTGCTGACGCTGTTTGGCGCATACGTGGGTTCGGTGAAGGAGAGCGGCTTTTTTTTCGTCAACCCCTTTTTCACCCGCAAAAAGGTGTCGCTGCGGGCAGTTACGTTTGATGTGCCGGTCATCAAGGTAAACGACAAGCAAGGCAACCCGATTATGATTGGTGCAGTGGTAGTGTATCGGGTGTCCGACACCTACAAGGCGGCCTTTGGTGTGGAGGACTACCACGAGTTTGCCAAGACGCAAAGCGAGTCGGCGGTGCGCAAGCTGGCTGGTATGTACAGCTACGACAACTTAGAGGACGAAGACGCGGTGGTAACGCTGCGCACCAATTCGGACGAGGTGAATCACCAACTGGCCCGCGAGATCAGCGACCGGCTGGAGATTGCCGGCATCGAAGTCATTGAGGCGCGCATCAATCATCTGGCGTATGCCACCGAGATAGCGGGCGCCATGTTGCAGCGCCAGCAGGCATCGGCCATCATTGCCGCGCGCAGCAAGATTGTGGAGGGAGCTGTAGGTATGGTGGAAATGGCACTGGAGCAGCTCTCGAAAAAGGACGTGGTTCACTTAGACGAAGAGCGCAAGGCTGCCATGGTCAGCAACCTGATGGTCGTGCTGTGCAGCGATAAGGCTGCCACTCCCGTGCTTAATGCCGGCACGTTGCATCACTAACCCGAGCGCCGCTTTCAGAGGCCGCAGGGCAAGGGCCGGGGAAAATTCCGGAGAGACAGCTGCTGACCTTGCGGCCTGTGGCGTAAACCAGCATTTGTCATGGCAAATAAGAAGAACTTTGTGCTGCGTATAGACGAGGAGACCTACGAGGCTTTGGAAAAATGGGCTGCCGACGAATTTCGCAGTGTCAACGGGCAGCTGGAGTGGATCATCGCCCGCGCCCTGCGTGAGGCGGGCCGTCTGCCGGAAAAACGGCATGGGCCAAAGCCGCCTCAAGACCCGCTGCCACCAAAAGCACCTACTTCATCTTGACCGTCTATTCCCGATATGCGTACTCTCAAACGGAAGTCTGCACAACCCAAAATTACGCTCGAGCTGACGCTGGCCGACAGGCTCTTGGAGGCGCTGACCGCCTTGTTTGTCCTCCTATTGGGGGTTGTGCCGATAGTGTATTACGGCGACCTGCCCGAGCGCATCCCGCAGCACTACAATGCCGCCGGCGGGGTGGACATTTATGGGCCTAAGTACCTGTTGCTCGTACTTGCCGGCGTAGGCATACTCCTGTACGGGCTGATGACCTGGGTGGGCCGTCATCCGCACTGGTTCAACTACCCGGTAGCCATTACACCGGAAAATGCCGAACACCAGTACCGCACAGCCGCCCGGTTGATGCGCGCGCTCAAGCTGGTGGTGGTGCTGACGTTTTTTTACCTTACCTACAGCTCCATAAGCATTGGGTTGGGCAAGGCCGAAGGGCTATCTCCCGCACTGCTCTGGGGTGTGCTGGGCGGCAATGGCATTCTCATGCTGTGGTACTTTGCGCAAGCATTCCGCAGCCGGAAAGCCTCACGCCGGTAGTTCTCCGTCCTGTCGCAGTCGGGCCAGTATCCAGGCATCTACGGCCTGGCCGTTTTTCAGGAAAATAGCGCGGCAAAAGCCTTCCACCACGTAGCCGGCCTTTTCCAGGACGCGCTTAGAGGCAGGGTTGTAGGCATAGACCCAGGCCTCCAGGCGGAGCAGGTTGGGCCTTGTTTCAAATTGCATGGCCGTCAGGGCCTTGACGGCAGCCGTAGCATAGCCGCGCCCGCGCCAGGGGTGCCCCATGAGGTAGCCAATCTCGTCGCTATGGGCCTCGACGCCGTTTTTGAAAAAAACGGCAATGGAACCCATCAGGCCGTATTCACGGTGCTCGATGACCCAGTAGCTAGGCGCTCCGCCTGTCTCCTGAGTTCGCTTTTGCAGTTTTTCCCAAAAATCCTGAGCATCTTGCAGCGTGTACGGTTGGGGGATAGAGCGCGTGTTGCGGGCGATGTCCTCGTCATTGAGGTATTTAACCAGCGCGGGAAAGTCGTCCTGCCTCAGCTGCCGCAGGCGCAGATCATCGTTGATGTCAAGTTCCCGAAGCATAGGGTTTTGGTGTTTTGTTTTTTTGTTCAAAAACGCGCCCTTTAGGCAGTAGAGTTCTTCTCATGCTCAAATAAAATGCAGTGGAACAGCCAATGCGCGCCCGCCGGGCCTCCGTGTTTTAGGCCTTTACAACAGCAATCCGCTTGCTCCTTTGAGTACTCGTTCGCACCTTCGTGGTTAAAGCACCTCTTCCGGCAGCACCGACAGGCTATCGCACCACGGTAACGCTGCCGTCGTACTGGATTTGCCGTTCGTCCACGAAGTGCACTAAGGCGTAGAATGTGAAGACGCCATCCACAGGTTTGCCTCGGAAGCGGCCGTCCCAGCCCAGATAGGGGTCGTTGAGCGGGATATCGCGGGCCTCAAAGACGAGGCTGCCCCAGCGGTCGTAGATGCGCAGCAGTTCGATGCGGGTAGCGGCTGGGCCTCCGAAGAGGGTGAAGTGGCTGTTGGGATAGGCTTTATCTGGCGCGAAGACATTGGGCGCATAGATGGGTCGTTCGTCGCGCACGATGACGCGCACAGAGTCGAAAGCCACGCAGCCGTCTTCGTCGGTAACCTGGACGACGTATGTGGTGCTTTGTGTGGCAATGATGGTGGGCTCGGGGCATTCAGCACAGCTGAGGCCCAACGGCGGCGTCCAGACGAACGTAACGGGCCGGCCCGGAGGAGCTGTGGTGGTGCGCACCTGCTCGGTGTAGCCCAGTTCCAGTGTTACGTCCTTCGGTTGCGCATTCACCAGCAACGGCGGTGGCTGGTTGAGGGTGGCGAAGATGGAGTCTAAGCAGCCGCTGCCGTCGCGAATTTTAACCCAGTAGTTGCCGGCCGGCAGCCCGTCTATACGCGGTGAAGGGGTGGAGCGGCGACCATCCACCCAGAAGGCATAGGGGGTACGCCCGCCCTCGGCCGACAGGGTGATGACGCCTTCAGGCAGGCCGTTGCAACGCAAGTCAGTGGTGCTGACGAGTTGCAGGCGAATGCGCTCGGGCTCCCGGATGAAGACGCCACCCACGATGGTGCAGCCGTTGCCGTCGGTAACAGTAACGAAGTACTGGCCGGGCCTCAATGGCTCGGCGGCACTGGCAGTGCTGTTCTGGCTCCACTGGTAGGTGTAATTGCCCACGCCACCGCCCGGCAGGGCAATACCGACGCCGTCGTTGGCACCATAGCAGCTGATGTCGGTGGTGTCCATTTGCAGCGTTAGCGGCGGGTTGTCGGTAACGGTTACGACGAACGTGCCCTTGCACAGTTCGGCATCCAAACCCAATATGGTGTAAACCCCTGCTGCGAAGCCGCCCTGCCGGTTTTCGGGCACAAAGCCATTGCCCCAGTTAAAAAGGAAGGGCGGCGTGCCGTTGGTAACGTTGAGCGTGATGACGCCGTTGGCATCGCCGGTGCACAGCGGTTTTTGGATGTCGGGAACTACGGTCAATTCCTTTTCCCGCACCTCTATGTCGAGCGAGGTCTCGCAGTTGTTGGCGTCGCGAATAACGACGTTGTATGTGCCCACGGGTAGGCCTTTCAGGGTGTTATCGGGCGTGAATGGCCCGCCTCTCCAGCTGAACAGGTAAGGCGGCGTGCCTTTCTCGATATTGGCAATCGTGATTTCGCCGTTAGTGCCGCCGTTGCAGTCGGGCGCTGCAATGACGGTGTCCACCTCGACTTTGGGATAGACCTGCACGTTTTGGATGGTCGTAATCTTGCAACCTAAGTTCGTCTCTATCTGCAACACCACGGGATGCAGCCCAGGCTCGGAAAAGATCACCGAATGCGGCCCTCGGCCCGTAGCAACAGAGGGGGTGGCATCGGAGCCAAAGCTCCAATTATAGCGGGTGATGTTGCCTAAGGCAAACGAAGAGGCATCTGTGAACTCCACTGGTGCGCCTAAGCAGATGGCCGATGGAACGGCGACGAAATCGGCTTTTGGCCCTAGAAAGGTGCCTGTTCCGCCAAATTCAATGGAGAAGCCATTGCCACTGCTGGTGAAGTTGTTGACGCACAGGGCATATACTTCGCCTGTTTGCATATTAAGTGGTGCAGCCCAGGTAGTGGGATTAGGGAAATTACATCCTGCCGGAATGCTCGTACGCGTTTCGCCCGCCCGTAGGCCCGTTGGCCCCATGCAAGGGCTGGGAAAAAAGAAATCGCCGCTGGCCATGCAGCGCACGACTTGTTTGCCCTGACAGTTGCCCACGCCGTTAGGCAGGCGATAGACCACGAAGTCTAAGTCGTCGGGCGGGCTGAGCGGCGTTAGGGTGAAGGTCAGTGTGCCGGGTTGGTCGCAAATCCAGACGAACCACGTGGAATTGCTCTCGTAGTTGGTGGGTGCTCCGCCGAAGAAGCAGGAAGCGTCGTTCAATTCGGTGATATCGCTGCCAGCGCCGGTTACGCTTTTCACCACAAAAGGCGACTTATCGCACAACAGGGCCGCCGTCGGGCAGTCAGACGTAGGAATAGCCGGCGGGTTGAAGTTGGTGATGCACAGCTGGAACGTGCCCATGGCGTTGTTGAACCCCTGCACGCGAATGAGGTAGGTGGTGCCGACAAACAGCCCGCTTTTGCTCATCTCGGCGATGTGGGTGTTGTTCGTGGAGCTCTGGCAGGCCAGCTGATTGATGGTGCTCCCGCAAGCACCCGCGTATAGGGCTATCTGGGGGTTGCGCAGCGTGCCACCCGGCGCCTGCGTGGCAGCACCGCGCACCACGACCGTAACGTCGGTGGCCTGAGCAACGAATGAGAACCACACGTCGTTGCTGGCGGCGCCGAAGCATGTGGCCGGCCCGTAGCCCGACGGTGTGGCACCCACGTTGGTAAATTGAGCGGGTGCGCTGCAATAGTTGGCCACATTGGTCAAAACGATGGGTGTAGTGCAGTTATCATTGGTAGGTTGGGCGTAGGCGTAAACCCTCCAAAAGATAAGTGCCGCTACTATCAGGGTTAATCTGCTCATGTATGTCTGTTTTTGACGGTTTCTGTTTTCTGTCTGACAGCCCTGCAGGGCATTTCATAGACGCAAAACGGAGCGGCTTTGTTGGCTTTGTTAACCCAAAATAACCTTTTATGCTAAGAATGGCTTAAATCCGGGGCGACGAATGAAAAAGTACTAAGAAGGTCAGCGCCACTTTTACCGGCATGGGCACGGAGGTGTGCAGCCGGTCGTCAATGGCCCAGTCGCGCGGGTCGCCTTCGTAAAAGGTGTACATATAGAAGGTACCGCGGGCGGGGTCGTCCACGCGCCATTCGTCGAACATGTTCTTCCAGCGGCTGCGCAGGGTGAGGGAGACATTGTTGTCCGTAACGCGCCATTCGGTCAGGTCGTCGGGCCACAGGGCGCGCATGGTAACTACCGCGCCCGAATACATGCGCAACTCCCATTGCGTGGGGTCGTCCTTCCATTTCATGCGGATGGTGCCGCGGCCGTCGGGAGTGGTGAATTCCCACTCCGTCCAGTCTTCGCGCATCATGAGCCAGCGCAGTTTCAGGTCGCCAAAGACGACTTCTTTGGGCGTTTCGCCCTCCGCTTCGTCGTAGGTGGCGCTATCGGAGGCGAACGCATACAGCTCCCATTCGACAAACGAATTGAGCCAGCGGGTATGCGCACTGGAGAGCGATTGGCCATGCGCACAAAGGGCCGTCAGGCCCAGAAACAGCAGGATGCGCAGAACAGTCATTTTTTGGAAAATCATGTACAGGTGAGCGTTGCCATTCGTTCCGAAGTGCCAAAAGCGCTGCGAAGTTGTGGCATTTTTTGGCGAAAGATAAACGCACGGCCAGGCACATTGGGCTGCCATGCTCGAAGCACAGCGCCTTTTTATCGAAAAAAAAGCGTCTCTGCTCAAAAAGGGCGCGCCCGACGCTGCACCGTGCCCTACCTTTGGATGCCGTCCACCATTCAACACGCGAAAGGTCTATGCCGTTTTCGGAAATCCTCTTGCTGGCCTGGCGCAACATCCGCGCGAATCTGTTGCGCGCCGTGCTCACCCTGTCCATCATCGCTTTTGGCATTATGGCGCTGGTGGGCATCCTCACGGCCATTGATGCCATTGCCAATTCGCTCAACAACAGTTTCTCCGGGTTGGGGGCCAATTCCTTCAGCATCAACCAGAAGTGGAGTAGCGTGCGCGGCAGTCGCGGCGGCATTCGCCAAAAGCAAAGCGACCCTATCTCTTATGAGCAGGCCATGCGCTTCAAGGAGCTGTTCGACTTCCCGTCCTCAGTGTCGGTGTCGTTGCAGGCCACCAATATGGCCACCGTCAAGTTTGGCGACCAGAAGACCAATCCAAACATCACCGTTGTCGGTGCTGATGAAAACTACCTCGCCGTCAAGGGCCTGGACATCGAATACGGGCGCAACTTCTCCAAAGCAGAGGTAGAAGACGGCCATAGCAAAATCATTCTTGGGCGAGAAATTATTAAGACACTCTTCGACGACCAACCTGAGCGGGCACTTGACCAGATTGTGCTCGTCGGCAGCCGGCGCTACCGCATCGTGGGCGTACTGCGCTCTAGAGGCGCTGCGATGAACAGCCAGGCCGACCGAGCCGTGTACGTGCCATTGGCCAATGTGCGCGCTATCTATGCCACAGCCGAAAGCAATTACGACCTGATAGTTGCCATTCAGAACGCGCCCGATCTGGAGGAAGCCAAATCGGAAGCCACCGGCCTGTTCCGCCAGATTCGCGGCCTGCGCCCAGGACAGGACGACGACTTTGAAATCTTTGCCAGCGACAGCCTTATTGCTATCTTCAAAGAAAACACTACCAACCTGCGCTTAGCCACCATCGCTATTGGCCTGATGACCTTGCTCGGGGCAGCTATTGGCCTGATGAACATCATGCTCGTCAGCGTAACGGAACGCACGCGCGAAATCGGCATCTACAAAGCCCTAGGAGCCACGCGCCGCAACATCCTCAACCAGTTCCTCGCCGAGGCCGTCCTCATCTGCCAGATGGGTGGCGTGCTCGGCATCGCGCTGGGTATTCTGGTGGGCAATGTGGTTACCCTGCTGCTCGGCGGCGACTTCCTCGTCCCGTGGGCCTGGATGCTACTGGGGCTGGTACTTTGCATGGTGGTCGGCATCGCTTCAGGCTTTTATCCGGCCATGAAAGCAGCCCGCCTCGACCCTATCGAGGCACTTCGGTATGAGTAACTGCTCTGATGCAGGCAGGACAGAATGCTATCGTCCTGCTGGCGGTAAGGTCGCCACGAATGCGCGAATGAAAAACGAATCATTCGTGTCTTCGCGGCCATATAGGAACCTTAAAGCCCGGAGACGACACCTCCTTGCTGGAGATGTCGCGTCGAAACTGCCTACTTTTGCCGCTAAAACAAACACCTTGACTGTACGCATCATCAACCGCTCTGGCTATCCGCTGCCGCAGTACGAAACGCCCGGCAGTGCCGGCATGGACCTGCGGGCGCACTTAGAAGCACCCCTCACCCTGGCGCCGTTGGAGCGCGCCTTAGTGCCCACAGGGCTATACATCGAATTGCCCCCAGGCATAGAAGCCCAGATACGCCCTCGCAGCGGCCTGGCGCTCAAGCGTGGGCTGACGCTGCTCAACTCACCCGGCACCATTGACAGCGACTACCGCGGCGAAATCAAGTGCATCGTCGTCAATCTCTCCGACACCGCGCAAACCATCGAACCCGGCGAGCGCATTGCACAGATGGTCTTGGCCCGCTATGAAACCGCCGAATGGCTGCTGACTAATGTCCTGGAAGAAACCAGCCGAAGCACAGGCGGATTTGGAAGCACAGGCGTCTCCTGACAACCCCTGCCGTTCACCCTACGCTCCTGCTACTGCAGCTGCTGGGCTGCCTGCCGAAACTGCTGAGCCGCCTGCGGATTGCCCAGCGCCTCATACAGTTGAGCACCTAACTCGTATGCCGGTCGGAAGGCCGGCGCCAACTGGAGGAGTTTATCCAAATGCTTGAGCGCCTCGGCAGTATTGCCCTCGCGCTGGGCAATGATGGCCAGATAGTAGTACGGCATGGGTGCTCCGGGTTCGAGTTTTATAGCACCCAGGAATTGGTTCTTCGCTTGCTCGGTGTTGCCCTGGTTGAGCCAATATAGCCCCATGAGGTTGTTGGCCATTTCATCTGCGGGGCTGATGCTGAGGGCTTTTTCGGCGGCAGCCTTAGCCTCTTCGGGCCGGCCGCTGTTGAAATACGCCTGAGCCAGGCTGCCCCAAGCCACCTCGTTGTCGGGCACGTCTTTCACTTCCTGCTGCAAGCGCTCGATGGCGCTGTTCCAGTCTTGCAGTTTAAGGGCGGCCACCCCTAATGCGCAATTGCGCGTGGTGTCTTTCAGAATGGCCAGAATGGGCGCTCCACCCACCTCGATAATGTGCACAGCGTTGTCAGGCGGCCAAAGCCCGCGCTTCAGCGTATGGCCGTTGATGAAGCGCGTGGGGTAGAGGGCGTAGTCCCAAGCGTCGTCGCAGCGGCGTTCCCACTTGAGGTATTTGAGAGAAACCTTGTCGCCGTATTTGGCTAAGTATTGCTGCGCGGGGTAGTACATGTTGGTGGCAATGACGACCACTTCGTCCATATCGGGGCGCAGGATGCCCTGTTTTTCCAACCACTCGATGCCCTGGCGGATGCTGATGCCCCAGTAGTCGGTTTCGTAGTTGCCATAGGCACCTTTGACACCGCCGGCAATGGGGTTAAAGTACAGGTAAGAGATGCGCGGATAGCGGACAAAGAAAGCCACGGCGTCGGCCATCAGCAGGCCCATGGCCGCTACCACAGCGTATTGCGCGAAGCGTTTGCCCGCAAACAGGCGCATTCCTTCGTTCCAGAACAGCCCGGCCGCTACGGCCATGGGCGGGTAGGCGAATGTCAGGTGCCGCCAGCCGTCGTGCAGGGTGGCATTTTTATACACCACATAAAAGACCGGGAAAACGGCGGCAAACAGCACTAAAGCTACCCAAAGCGGCTGGTAACGGCGCAACAGGCGTGGCAACAGCAGCCAACTGCCCACAAAGCCGACCAGCACGGCCAGCGGAATGGTCAGCGCTATCCACTTGACCGGATAGTGCCACGGGGTGAGGTTCGACTTAATGTTTGTGCCGTCATACAGGACGCGGATGGCGATTTCCAGGTCCGAAAATTTGGTCAGGGCAAACCACGGGTTGGTCAGCGGCGCCTGAAGGGCAAAAGGCCAGAAGAGCAAAGCCAGTACATAACCGACCACTGCAGCACTACCCACAACAGTGGCGTAACGGCGCAGGGTTTGGCCGTTGAAGAAGCCGCTCCAGCCGTGTTTGAGCAGGAGGAAAAGGCCTGCGAAAAGGAACAGGTAGGCGAAATTGAGCAAGCCGCCTGCGCGTACGCTCAGTGAAATGGCTAAGCCTGCCACCAGCCCCGCCCAATGCCAGCGTGAGGGCCGTGGCATCTGTTGCAACAGCGCTGCCATGTGGTAGAGCGTCAGCATGTAGCCGGCCGCAAACGGGATATCTTTGGGGTTAACCAGGGCATCGCCCATGAAGCGTGGCGTCAAGAGCATCAGCACCAGCGTCAGCAGCCCTGCCTGCCAGCCTGCGATGAGGCGCGCTAACAGGGCGGCGCATACGATGGCAACCCAGCCCAAAATGGCGCTAAACAGGTGGCGCACGTGGTGATAACCCATGTCGCTCTCCTGCAGGCCTAAGGCTTTGTTGGTGAAGCCCGTAACAACTTCGAAGAAGCCGCCGTACAGGTGCATGTTACCGTCGGGTACGTACAGCGCCGAGGTATCGCGCCCAAACGTCGTGTAGTAGTTGATGAGTTTGGCACTGTAAGCGTTCTGAAACTTATCGTCGGCATTGATGCCGGCGCCAAAAGCCAGCACACATAGGAGCAACAGGCCCGCCCCACCCAGCCCCCAAAACCACAGGCGCAGGCGTCCGTCGGCCTCGGTGCTTACAGGCGGGCGTTCCAGCAGGTCGCGGGCGGGCGCAGGAGGGCTGGGCGCTTTAGGCGTCGGGGCGACGGGCTTTCGCCCGGTGGATTTTTGCGGCGTCGGTTTTCGCGCTTTCGACATAGCGATAGGTTGGCGTGGCTTGAAACAGCTGAATACGGGCGCAAGGTAGCAACATTTGCCCGCACAGAGAGGCCCGGGCGATTTACAGTCCGTCGCGCCGCGCAAAGTACCACACCAACACTGCCGCCAACAGCAGCAACATCAGCAAAACAACTACTGCTCCCGTCTGCAAAAAACGAATAGTGCGGCGCTTCCGCCGCTTGCGCCGTTGCTCCAAACGCGCTTCCAGACGCTGCCACACCCGCTCAGGCGGCGCTTCGCGCAGCTGCTGCTCCTGCTTTTGAAAAAATTCAAACAAATCCATCGCTCACCTCCCGTGTATGCCTTTAGCCTGTAACAACTGCTGCAACTTAGCCCGCGCCAGCAGCAGCTGCGATTTGCTGGTGTTGATGCTGATGCCGAGCATCTCGGCAATTTCATGGTGCTTGTACCCCTCCAGCACGTAGAGGTTGAAGACCGTCCGATAGCCAGGCGGGAGTTGAGCCAACAACTCCAAAATTTCGCGTGCCGACAGTTCCGCTTCAATAGAAAAGTCATCCTGGGCATCGGGCGGCCGCACCTCCTCACCCGGAAACACCAGCGGCTGTGTCTTGCGCAACAGCATCAGCGCCTCATTGACCATCACGCGCCGCATCCAACCCTCAAAACTGCCGTTGCCCTGATAGGTCTCTATCTGCGAAAAAATCTTGTAAAAACCGCTCAGCAGCGCCTCCTCCGCATCTTCGCGCGAACTCAAATAGCGCCGACACACCGAAAAAAACAGGGGCGCATAGCGGTCGTACAGCCACTTCTGCGCCTTCGGGTCGTCGGCCTTTAGCCGTTCTATTAGCGTTTGCTCGGTCATGGCTCTTGGTCAGATGCGTATTAGGGCAAATGGGGTGTGTGAAGCCGGCCAGGTCGGCAGCTAAGGCTGCTCTTCCAGAAATTCCAGAAAATTCTCGGTATTATAACATTGGTAACCCGCGTGAGGATATGCTTCTATCCAGGCAGAAGGCGGGGTGTTTCTCCTTTTTCCCCATTTGAATTCGTAACCCATCAGCCGGCCCTCTGCTTCCTCTACTAGGTCGAGTTCTGAGCCGTAGTACGTGCGCCAGAAGTAGTAGTTGGCAAAGCGCTGTTGGTAGGCATTGCGTTTGATGCGCTCCGCCAGCAGAAAGTTTTCCCACAACTGTCCGACATCGCTGCGCTCTGTCAGGTCACTGAAATGGCCAATCAGCGCATTACGGATACCCAGGTCAAAGAAATACACCTTGTCCATTTTGGTAACCTCTTTGCGCAAGTTGCCACTGAAGCCGCCGAGGCGAAAGATGACGAAGGTTTTTTCCAATAAATCGAGGTAATTCAGCACAGCATCCCGATGGATTTGCAGCGATTTGGACAGCTCCTGCACGGATACTTCGCTGCCTATCTGGTAGGCCAGAAGTTTGAGCAGCTGCTGCAATTTTTCGGGAAACTTAATGTTCGCCAAGGCCAGAATGTCTTTGTACAGGTAGCTGTTCACGATTTCCTGCAGGTAACGCTGTTTTTGGGTAGGCGTACTCATGAAAAAAATTTCAGGGTACATGCCAAACCTCAGAAAAGATTCTAAGGCTGACTGGGTTTCAAAAACATTCGCCGCCGTGTAGCGGCGCCATTCGCTCACAGAAATAGGATACAGAACGTATGTCCATACCCTGCCGGTGAGTGGCTCCTGCACCCGGCTGGCCAGATCGAGAGAAGAAGAGCCGGTTACAATAATCTTGAGCCAGGGTGCTTTGTCGTGGAGTATTTTCAGATTGATGCCAATGTCAGAGATGCGTTGAGCCTCATCAATGAAAAGAATGTCGTAACCTCCCACCAGGGCCTGAAGTTTTACCCAGTCTCTACTCGACAGCACCTCCCAGTACGGGCGCTCGTCAGCGTTGACCTCCAACACTCTGCCTTCTTGCGTCTTCAGCAGCTCGCGTACCAGCGTCGTTTTGCCTACCTGCCGGGCGCCGTACAAAACGATGATTTTAGAGCTGCTCGAAAAATCAGACTTCAACAGGGCTAAATAGCTGCGCGGTATCATGTCCTTATTTTTGAGCAAATATCCCAAATTCCTACGGTTGACCGTAATTATTCAGGCTGAATTCCTGCGGTTGACCGTAGGAATTCAGGGTGCTTGGGCCGTCGAGGTGGTAGCAGGGGCAGGGTGGAACCCTGGGAATAGGGTTCGGCGAGGCGGGCGCCTCGACGGCGCTGCAGCGGTAGAGGCGGAAAATCACTGCTGGGGCCGACTGCCGGAAGGTGCTACCTTTGCCGCTGTTTTTTCAGCATTTAGCCAGCAAAAGGTTCAGTATCTGTGGAACTCATAGACGGAAAATATCGCCTGTCCGGCGGGATAGACCCGCTCGAATTGTGCCGCCAATACGGCACGCCGCTTTATGTATACGACGCCAGTACCATGGAGCGCCAATACCGGCGGTTGACTTCAGCGTTTGCGTACCCGCGCGTGCGTATTCACTACGCCTGCAAGGCGCTGACCAACATCTCCGTCATGCGGCTCTTCCAGCGCCTTGGTGCGGGGCTGGACTGTGTATCCATTCAGGAAGTGCAGCTGGGGCTGAAAGCCGGTTTTGCACCCAATGAAATTCTGTACACACCCAATTTTGCTGCGCTGGACGAATATGCGGAGGCTGTGCGGCTGGGCGTGCGCATCAACATCGACGC
The DNA here is from genome assembly GCA_937980645.1 of uncultured Saprospiraceae bacterium. Classification (GTDB taxonomy): domain Bacteria; phylum Bacteroidota; class Bacteroidia; order Chitinophagales; family Saprospiraceae; genus M3007. The sequence goes on from CALJPQ010000013.1 coordinate 77,372, forward strand.
TATTCCGATGCTCGAAAATTGGGGGCTACACCACCCGGAGGTGCCCATTTGTATCCGCATCAACCCCCACATCATGGCCGGCGGGCACGAAAACATCAGTGTTGGACACGTCGACTCCAAATTCGGCATCAGCATCCACCAGCTGCCGCACGTCCTACGTGTGGTCGAAAGCCAGGGGCTGCGCGTTGAAGGGCTGCACATGCACACGGGCTCCGACATTCTGGACGTGGACGTATTCTTGCGCGGGGCGGAAATTCTCTTTGAGGCGGCGCGCAAGTTCCCCGACTTGCAGTTCATTGACTTGGGCAGTGGCTTCAAAGTGCCGTACAAGCCCGACGACATCGAAACCGACGTAGAGGAGTTGGGGGAAAAACTCGGCCGGCGCTTTGCAGAGTTTTGCCAGGAATACGGGCGCGAGCTGACGCTGATGTTTGAGCCGGGTAAGTTTCTGGTCAGTGAAGCAGGTTACCTCTTCGCGCGCTGCACGCTGGTGAAGCAGACAACCTCGACGGTGTTTGTGGGCTTAGACACGGGCTTTAATCACCTCATTCGGCCGATGTTCTACGGCTCGCATCACCGCATTGTCAACGTTACGGAGCCGAACTTTAAGCCGCGCATCTACACCGTAGTGGGCAATATATGTGAAACGGACACCTTTGCCGCCGACCGCCGCATTCCGGAAGTGGTGGAGGGCGATATCCTGTGCTTTTTCAACGCCGGCGCTTACGGCTGGATGATGGCCTCTAATTACAACTCCCGACCGCGCCCGGCCGAAGTGCTCATCTACAAAGGCCAGGCGCACCTCATCCGCCGCCGCGAAACGCTCGACGACCTGCTGGCCACACAAATACCGTTTGAGGGCTGGTAATGGAGGCGCTTACAGACCCTCCAGGCGCTGAAGTTGCTTAAAAATGTGCGTTGGGCTCTGCTAAGCACAGGGCTAAAGGGCATTCTGAAGCGATGCACTGAAAACCATAGGATAAGACCTTTCTCCTTTAGGAAGAGGGTTCTTGAGGGAAACAACGGCGTCCGGGACATTGTCCTGCTAAGCGGGTGGGGTGTATCCGGCCTCTCGCAAAATAGCACGTACTTCTTCTGCAGATAACTCCGAAATTTGAGCGATAAGAGTCAGGTCGAGGCCGGCAGTGTAGGCACTGAGCACTACTTCTTTCGCCTTTTCTGCACGGCCCTCCTCTTTGGCTGTGTCTACGACGTTTTTCAAATCCCGATAAACCTTGAGGTTCTCTTCGTACAACTGGCGCTCTTCAGGGTTGAAACGGGCGATCTCGGCTGCCTCGAACAGGCGCTGGAATACCCGCTCCTGAAGGGCGTGCGGGCGGTCTTCCAGGTTGGGCAGATGCTTAAGTACATACAGCCATTTGTCGAACGTGGTCTGCAACTCCTCCTCGCGCTTGGTAAACTTGGGCAATTCGATGTAGATGAACGTTAGTTTGTCGTAGAACACCTTGCACTTCTGGTCTTTTAGCTTGATTTCATGCCGCACGGTCGGGTCGTTGAGGTCTTCGTCGAAGACGAAATCCAGGATGGCGATCAGATAGACAGCTTCCAGTTTGAAGTTCCAGTCGCCCTTTTTAGCTTGTTCCTGGATGGGGAAGGTGGCGTAGAAAGCGCTGCGGTCGCGGAAGAATTTTTGTTTGGCTTTTTGCACTTCGACGATGAAGCGTTCGCCGGAGGTGCTGGTGCAGTACAGGTCGAAGATGGCACGCCGGTCGTCGCCGCCGAAGCCCAGTTTTTCGGAGGAGAGGTAGGTGAGGTCCTGGATTTGATGGCGTTCAGGCAGCAATTGGTTGAGGAAGTGAATGAGGAGATCCTTGTTGGGCTCGCTGCCAAAGAGTTTTTTGAACCCAAAGTCGGTCAGGGGGTTGACGTATCGGTCTTGAACGGCATGGCGGAGCGGTTTTCTGACAAAGATATAAGATCTGATAAAACTTCGCTCAGCGATTTACCTGGCCGCCGGCACCTTTCGACTTGGAGGGGTGAGACCAACGCCCTTCCTGCTGAATGCTGGCTTTAGGTCGCTACACATTAAAGCGGAAGTGCATGATGTCGCCATCCTGCACGACGTACTCTTTGCCCTCCACGGCCATTTTACCGGCTTCCTTCACTTTGGCTTCGGAGCCATAGCGGATGAAGTCTTCGTACTTAATCACTTCAGCCCGGATGAAGCCTTTTTCAAAGTCGGAGTGGATGACGCCGGCAGCTTCAGGGGCTTTGGCGCCACGGCGTACTGTCCAGGCGCGCACTTCTTTTTCGCCGGCGGTGAAGTAGGTGATGAGGTCGAGCAGGGCGTAGCAGTGGCGGATGAGGGTGTTTCGACCCGGTTCTTTGAGGCCCATCATTTCTAAGAATTCGGCTTGCTCTTCGGGTGAGTCCATTTCAGCGATTTGGGCCTCAATGCCGGCGCAGATGATGAGCACGTGGGCGTCTTCGTTGGCTACGGCGGCGCGCAGGGCTTCGGTGTGGGCGTTGCCGGTGAGGACGGATGCCTCGTCCACATTGCAGGCATAAAGCACAGGCTTGGCCGTCAGGAGCGATAACTCTTTGGTTATCAGGCGTCGAGCATCATCATCCATGTGGGCCAGCAAGGACCGCACCGGCTGGCCACTTTCCAGGTGGGCTTTGACGGCGTTGAGGATTTCCTGGTTGCGCAGTTCTTCTTTATTGCCGGCTTTGGCGGCGCGGCTGACGCGGTCTAAGCGTTTCTCGACCGTTTCTAAGTCTTTGAGCCCCAGTTCGAGGTCAATGACCTCCTTGTCGCGCACGGGGTTGACGCTGCCGTCCACGTGGACGATGTTGTCGTCTTCGAAGCAGCGCACGACATGTACAATGGCGTCCACCTCGCGGATGTTGGCCAGAAACTGGTTGCCTAAGCCTTCGCCTTTGCTGGCGCCCTTAATGAGGCCGGCGATATCCACGATTTCTACGGTGGTGGGCACGACGCGCTGTGGCCGCACCAGTTCGGCTAAGCGGTCTAAGCGCTCATCAGGTACGGTGATAACGCCCACGTTGGGATCCTTTGTGGCGAAAGGGTAGTTGGCCGCTAAGGCCTTGCCGCTGGTCAGGGCATTGAAGAGGGTAGATTTACCGACATTAGGCAGGCCGACGATGCCGCACTGTAAAGCCATAAGTGGGGTAAGCGATGCGTGTAGAGAGAAGCGTTGATTTTCGCGCTTTTAAGCGCGATCGAAAAGCGGGCGCAAAGGTAGGCTATCCCTGGCAAAGACGGGGTTGGCCACGAATGTACGAATAAGTTTAGGCGCGCGGGTGTGAATAATTCGTGCCTTTGTGGCAATTCAATGCGATTGCCCTTTGAAAGGCGAGGTGGTGCGGGTTACACGATGCGCTGGTGCCAGCTTTGGGCGAAGGGCAGGAGCCAACGCTCGCGCAGGTCGCGTTTGGTTTGCACCAGGGTGTTGACCACCAGTGTGTCGGGGCCGATGCGTTGCTGGCGGATTTGTTCGGCAAATTCGTCGCGGTTGGCCATGCGGAGGCGGCCATCTTCTATCCAGCCGAAGCGCAGGCGTTCGAGCAGGTCAACGCCGAGTTGGTGGCTCATGGCCTCCAGGAAATGAACGGATTTGTCAATGGAGCATCCGCTGGCGCCTGCCTGGGTTTCGTCCACCATGAGGAGGACGAACTGGCGGTCGAAGACTTCGCCTATGGCCTTGAGGGCCTGGTTGTGGGCTGTCCAACGTCGGACGAAATCGTCTAGGGCTTCTTGCAGGGTTTCGGCTTCGGCCTCGCTGAGCGGGCGAGCGCACACGTACACCCACACGCGCGAGGCGTCGTCGAAGTCAGTCCGGTGTGCGAGCCGAGGTGTAAGCATGGTGGGCGTTTTTTAGAGCGATTGGAGAATCATTTCCGAAAGGTCGTAGACCATGACGTGCTCGTTTTGCTCTTTGGCTTTGAGGCCATCTTGCAGCATGGTGATGCAAAAAGGGCAGTTGGCGGCCACGGCCTCAGGCTGTGTTTGTAGGGCTTCTTCGATGCGTTCGATGTTGATGCGCTTATCGCCGGGTTCGTCTTCTTTCCACATTTGGGCGCCGCCGGCACCGCAGCACAGGCCGTTTTTGCGCGAGCGCTTCATTTCGACTAAGTCGGCATCGAGCGCTTCGAGCAGGGCACGCGGAGCTTCATAGACGTCGTTGGCTCGGCCTAAGTAGCAGGAGTCGTGGTAGGTGATGCGCTTGCCTTTAAACGGGCCGCCTTCTTTGAGTTTGAGTTTGCCGGAATGGATGAGCTCTTGCAGCAGCTGGGTGTGGTGCACCACCTCGTAGTGGCCGCCCAAGGCGGGATACTCGTTTTTGAGGGTGTTGAAGCAATGCGGGCAGGCGGTAACGATTTTCCGGACGCCGTAGAGGTTAAGGGTTTCGATGTTCATCATGGCCATCATCTGGAAGAGGAACTCGTTGCCGGCGCGTCGGGCAGGGTCGCCGGTGCAGCGTTCTTCCTGGCCCAGGATAGCGAAGGAGATGCCGGCGTGTTGGAGGATTTCGCACAGGGCGCGGGTTACCTTTTGGGCGCGGGCATCGTAAGAGCCGGCGCAGCCGACCCAGAAGAGGATTTCGGGTGTTTGGCCTTCGGCCTGCATTTCGGCCATGGTTTTGGCAAGCATATGGGCGGATCGGTAATGTTTAGCGTGTGAAGAAGGGCTGAGAATGGGTGCAGGCGGTTTAGTTTCTCCAGGCGTCGCGGGGTTCGTTCATGGCCCAGGCTGCGCCGTTGTTTTCGATGGCGTTGAACAGGGGCAGCCAGTCGGTTGGCCCGGCGCCCTGGGTGAGGATTTCGTAGCGGCGCATCTGGAGGATGACATCCAGAGGGTTGATGAGCACCGGGCAGGCCTCTACGCAGGCGTTGCAGGTGGTACAGGCGTGCAATTCTTCAGGGCTGATGTAGTCGAAGAGGCTTTTACCGTCGTCGTAGGTGTCGCGGCTTTGCTTGCCGGCGGAGATGGCGGCGCCCACTTCTTCGGCGCGGTCGCGCACGGCCATGACGATTTTGCGCGGGCTGAGCTTTTTGCCGGTGATGTTGGCCGGGCAGGCGGCAGTGCAGCGCCCGCATTCGGTGCAGGAATACGCCTGAAGGATGTTTTTCCAGCTCAGGCTGAAGACGTCGTTGGCGCCAAAAACAGGCAGGTCGCTCGGGGCGTTGACATCGGGTTGCTCGAGGCCCATCATAATGCGCACTTCCTTTTGCACTTCGGGCATGTTGGTCATTTCGCCTTTAGGTGCCAGCCGGGCATACCAGGTGTTTGGGAAGGCTAGCAGGATGTGCAGGTGTTTGGAATAGGGCAGGTAGCACAGGAAACCGAACACGGTCAGGATATGGAGCCACCATCCCAAGCGCTCGACGGCTATTAGGGTGGGCGTGCTCAAAGACTCAAACAGTGCCGGGCCCAGCCATTGACTGACGGCAAACGGCCCTGCCTGTACGTAGTGCTCGGCACCTCGGGCTTGCAGCACCGTATCTGCCCCGTTCATGGTGAAAATGCCCACAATCAGGATAATCTCGCCAATGAGAATGTAATTGGCGTCGCGGAAGGGCCAGCCTTTCATTTCGGGTTTCCAGAAGCGCGGCACCTTGAGCAGGTTGCGTCGGGCCAGGAAGGCAACCGTGGCCACGAGGGCAAGTACTGATAATACCTCGATAAAGCTGATGACGAATGTGTAGAAACCCTGAAGGTAGGGAGCGAAGAAGCGGTGTTGGCCCGTCAGGCCGTCCACCAGGATTTCGATGAGCTCCACTTGAGTGATGAGGAAGGCGACATAAATAAAGAGGTGCAATACTGCCGGAAGCCAGTTCTTGAACATCTTTTGCTGGCCAAAAGCCACCAGCAAGACGTTGCGCCAGCGGGCAGCGCGGTCGCCTTCGGCGGGTTCGGGCTTGCCCAGATGGATGTTCTGCCACACCCGCGCGTACCCCCGATAGGCCAGCCCACCCGTCAGGGCAAGTACCGCAATGAAAAGTACGATTTGAAGCATGTGAAACTCGTTTAGCGGCGCAAAGTACGGCGATAACAACAGACTTTTGCGCACGTTCATGTAAGCCGCCGGGCAATACTACTGGCTCCATTTTCGAGCCGAAGCATTGGCTGACGAAGGCGGCATAAATGCAAAGTACCCATGAAAATTTTAGAACATCATCAGATTCAGCAGAAAATCAAGCGCTTAGCTATTCAAATTTTGGAGCGCCATTACGGTGAGGCCGAGATTGTGTTAGCGGGTTTGAACAATAACGGTCTGGCTTTTGCCGAGCGTTTGCGGGCGGAATTGCGGGCACTCGCGCCTGAGAGCATGGCTTTCACACTGACGCGCATCCGGCTAAATCCGGCCAATCCGCTGGAGTATGCGCCTTATATCGAAATGCCTGTGGAAGACTTGCGCGATAAAACCATCATTGTCGCCGACGACGTGGCCAATACGGGTCGCACCCTGTTCTTTGCCATGAAGCCGCTCCTCAATGATGTGCCCCGTAGGATAGAGGTGGCGGTGCTGGTGGATAGGAAACACAAATTTTTCCCCATTCAGCCCGATTACGTAGGGCTGTCGTTGTACACCACCATGCGCGACGATATTGAGGTGCAGTTAGGCGCCGATGGGCAGGAGGCTGCTGTCTATTTACGCTAATGCGCTTCCTCTTCTTCGTCGTTGGGGCCAACCCCGTTGGCGTGGGTGCTGAACCATTCGGCCAGCAGGCGGCGCTGCTCGGGGCTTAGGCGGGCTTCGGGGTGCGCCCAGGTATAGCTGCGCAGTGGCATCTCACCATCCAGGACGACTTCCGAGCACTCTTCCAACAATTCCAGGCGGTCGCCCGCAGATACGGCACCAAACGTATTAAAGTTGACGTGCTCGCGACCTTCGTTGATGTGATTGGCCAACCACCACGACACCGGGGCTATCTGGCTATACCACGGGTAGCGCGTCTGATAGGAGTGGCAATCGTAGCAGGCCACCTTCAGCATAGTCGTCACTTCGGCAGGTGGCGCCAGTATGGTGCAAATATCCTGGCTCGCTTCTACGGAAGGCACGGATTTGTCCGGCCGAATGAACTGTATAAGGATAAAAAGCCCGAATAGCCCCAAAAGGAGGTAACGTCTGGTACGCATGGCAGTGTGGTTGTAGGCAAATAGAGTGTACTGTGATGACTGCTGGCTTCGATGTGTGTGGCAGCTCGCACGCGCAAAAATAGACGTTGCCTGCCTTGCGCCTCTTCGAGGCGCTTTAAAAAGGTAATCGTAATTTCATATTGCCTTAACAATCATGAATTTATGACGGCGTTATCTTTGTTATGATTTATTCATCAAAAAATTCTTTTAGAAAGAACTCCCGCGCTGCACCTGCACATCTTGCTCTCTCCTTCTCTTGGTCGCTCGCTCTGGATGCCGTGGCGCCCGCCCAATTTTGCTCCAGATACTTTCGGATGGTGCGTCGGCGCGGGCCTTTGAATGAGACAATAATAAGAACATAATCGCCTTACAAGGTTACAAAAAATGAAGAGATCGGTTGATATTGTAGTGATTTCGGACATCCACTTGGGCACGTATGGCTGCCATGCGCGTGAATTGTTGAACTATCTGAAGAGCATTCGTCCGAAAGCTTTAGTGCTCAACGGCGATATTTTTGACATCTGGTACTTCAAGAAGAGCTATTTTCCGAAAGAGCACCTGGAGGTGGTACGGCGCATCCTGAAGATGGCTGTGGACGGCACGAAGGTGTACTACCTGACAGGCAACCACGATGATTTGCTTCGGAAGTTTGGCGAGATGTCGTTTGGGTTGGTGCATTTACGTAACAAACTGGTTTTCCAGATAGATGGCAAGACCCACTGGGTTTTTCACGGTGATGTGTTCGATGCCAGTATTCAGCGGGCGCGCTGGTTGGCTCGCTTAGGTGGCGAGGGCTACGACATGCTTATTCGGATAAATCGCCTGATTAACCGCACGCGAGGCGTGTTTGGATTGTCGCCGGTGTCGTTTGCCGCCAAAGTGAAAAAATCCGTCAAGGGCGCTGTGAAGTACATCAGCGATTTTGAAGACACAGCTATCCAGCTGGCAGCAGAGAAGGGCTACGACTATGTGATTTGCGGCCACATTCACCGTCCTCAGATCCGTCAGGTTACCGCCGAAAATGGCCGTATGGTTACGTATATGAACAGCGGAGACTGGGTAGAACACCTTACTGCATTGGAATTTGCCAACGGGCAATGGAGTATTTATCAGTACGATGCCTCGCTCTACGACGTCGTCAGCCCGCGTTTGCAGGTGCCGGATCGGGAGCCGGAGATGTACGCCCTGCGCCGTGAGGAGGTGTTGCCGGGCAATAATGGTTTGGCGGCTTTTGAGTCGCTTTAAAAAGAAAAAGCCGTCGGGGGAACGACGGCTTAAAGGCGCCGGGGTGGACAGGATGAGCCGTTATTTGCGCTCCGGCGACCATTTTTTAACACAGAGTATTTGCTTCATACCGCTTCCGCACAAAGCCGCTGCACGAGGCGGCTTTTGCATTTGGGTGAGGCTGCTCAGGCCGCTTTAAGACTGTCGAGGCCGGAGTGCCCCACTTTCTCGGCGGCGTATTGGCGGTCAACCACCAGCTTTTTAGCGCGGGTGTCTCTGATTTCCTTTTCCGGGTCGAACATGGCATCGGTCAGGATGGCTTCGCATAGCGAGCGCAGGCCGCGCGCCCCGAGTTTGTACTCAATGGCTTTTTCAGCGATGTACTCGATGGCGTCGGGCGTTATCTCCAGTTCGATGCCTTCCATGGCGAACAGGTGCTTGTACTGCCGCAACAGGGCGTTGCGCGGCTGCGTGAGGATCTTTTGCAGGGTGTCGGCGTCCAGCGGATCGAGGTGAACGATGACTGGCAGGCGTCCGACCAGTTCGGGTATCAAACCAAATTGTTTGACGTCTTGCGCCGAGATGTAGCGCAGCAGGTTGTCGCGGTCAATGGGTTCGGTGCGCGCCTTAGCGTAACCGATGACCTGGGTGTTGACGCGGCGAGCGATGATTTTCTCGATGCCGTCGAAGGCGCCCCCGCAGATGAAAAGAATGTTTTCGGTATTGACCTTGACCATTTTCTGCTCTGGGTGCTTGCGTCCGCCTTGAGGCGGCACGAGCACGTCGGCACCTTCGAGCATTTTGAGTAGGGCTTGCTGCACACCTTCACCCGACACGTCGCGCGTGATGGAGGGATTGTCCTGTTTGCGGGCAATTTTGTCTATTTCATCAATATAGACGATGCCGCGTTCGGCGGCGGTTACGTCGTAATCGCACACTTGGAGCAGGCGGGAGAGAATACTCTCCACGTCTTCGCCTACATAACCCGCTTCGGTGAAGACGGTAGCGTCCACGATGGTAAATGGTACATTGAGCAGGCGAGCGATGGTCTTGGCCAGCAGCGTCTTGCCCGTGCCGGTATGGCCCACGAGCAGGATGTTGGATTTTTCGATTTCTACGGCGTCCGTCTCAGTAGCCTTGCCTTTGCTCGCTTCCAGCCGTTGCACGCGCTTGTAGTGGTTATAGACAGCCACAGAGAGCACCTTCTTGGCTTCGTCCTGACCAATAACGTACTGGTCGAGAAACGCTTTTATCTCACGCGGCGGAATGAGGCGCAAGGGCTGCCCGTAGCGCGTACTCTTAGATGTGCTGCCAGCGCGCCCGGATTGCTCCTGGAGGATCTCATGTGCTTTTTCGATGCAATCATCGCAGATCTGAGCCTCCAGGCCCGAAATGAGCATCATGACCTCATCGGCGCCTCTGCCGCAAAAGTTGCAGTATTCGACGGGCTTTCTCCCTTTTGCCATGGCGAGTTATTTTGCTTTTCGCGGGTTTTGGCGGTCAAGCACCTCATCTACGATGCCGTACGCTTTGGCCTCTTCAGCACTCATCCAGTTGTCGCGGTCGCAGTCTTCCATGATTTTCTCGAAGGTCTGGCCCGTATGTGTTGCCAGCACTTCGTAGAGGCTTTTTTGCATCTTTTTGATGAGGCGGTAGGTGATTTCGATATCCGAAACCTGGCCTTGCGCACCGCCCATCGGTTGGTGGATCATGACGTGGCTGTGATAAAGGCAGCTGCGCTTGCCTTTGGCACCAGCAGCCAGCAGTACTGCGGCCATAGAAGCAGCCAGGCCGGTGCAGATGGTGGCTACATCGGGCGCTACGTACTGCATGGTGTCGTAGATGCCCAAGCCGTCAATGACGGAGCCGCCCGGGCTGTTGATAAATAGCTGGATGTCGCGCTTGGGATCGGCCGACTCTAAGAACAGCAGTTGCGCCTGGATGACGTTGGCCACGTAATCGTTGACCGGTACGCCCATGAAGATGATGCGGTCCATCATCAGGCGGCTGAAGACGTCCATAGCGACTACGTTCATCTGGCGTTCTTCGATGACGGCGGGCGTGAATGCCCGAATGGTGGGGGCTGCCACGGCCATTGTGGCTTCGGCGTATTTTTCCAAGTGCATGCTGCTCATACCCAGGTGTCGGGTAGCGTAGCGCTGAAATTCTTTTTTATCGAACATAGCTTGTGTGTTTTGAAGCGTAAAAACAAGTGCGTTTAAAGGAAGTTCCACAAAGGCTGTTAAGGTGCCTCTGCGGGCTCGACGGCATCCGGAGTGCTTTCTGCTGCAAGTGCAGACGACATCTCTGCCTCGGGCACTTGTTGGTCTTCGTCCAAACGGGGTGCTTTTCGGGCGCGCATTTCCTGGATCTGCTTATCTACCTCCTCCATGGCCATGTGGCGCTCTCGGACGGTTACGACGGAAGGCAGGCTGGCAGCAACTTTGCGAACAATGAGTGCAGTGCGAGCATCTTCCACCGACTCCGGGTCTTTTACCATTCTGGACACAAACGAGTTGAGCATATGCTCAAGCCCAAACCTCGACAGCTGGACGTAGGCGCGGTCCACAATCTCCTTAACGATCTCTTCATCTGAGGGGTAAGCATTGGTTAATTTGCGCAAATGGTTGATGAAGAAAAACCTTTTGTGCCAGTCGAGAAAGGCTTCATACTCTTTCGGATCTTCGTCTGGAGATTTTTCATGCCTCTCGATAAAAAGGGCTCTCATGTACCGATGTGGCCAGGGGATATCGTTGAGATCTTGAAGGCGCTTCAGAACATTATGGACCAAATCATCGGCGACAAAGCCCTCGTAAAAGCGTTGGGTTGCCCGTTTTATTGCCGCCAAAGCCTCTTGCTCGGTGCGTACTCCTTCGCCGAAATGCTCCTGGAAGAAGGCCTCCGTCATTTCAGCAGGTTCGTGCCGGAAAATACGCCGTATCGTTACCTCAAACCAGTCGCTGAACGTTGCTTCCCGTTCCTCGTCCGACAGGCGTAAGAGGCGCCGGTACTCATTGGTAGTGCCAGCTTCCAACAGCGCCGCCAGACGCACCCGCACTACGTCGTTCGGAGAGCGCCCAACCAAGGCGTTCAGAATCTCTTCAGGAAGATTTTCTGAAAGCGCCAGAAACGACTCCTGTCGCCATCCGCCTTCTTTGGGCTGGTCGCCGTCCAATTCGACCAGTTCTACCTCCAATGTATCCTTGAGCGCAGCGGCATCGGTAACCTCCTTTTCTGTGCCATACCTCTGGGCGATATCGGCCAGGTCTTTGGCCGCCACCTCGTCCGGTATGTCCACCAAGATCATCTCGTACTCATCCTCAGGGCTTATGCCCTTGATCGTTTCCGGGTAAAGCCCTACCTCAAAGGGGATGCGATATTCGTCGGGCAGATTTTTGAGCTTCGGCGTCGGAATGGCACTCTTTTGGTCTGTTAAGAGAGGCGGACCTATCACCGGATGTGACTTCTCTGACTGCTCAAAGTTTTTCAGTGCTTCTTCTAATTTATTTTGAAAGGTCTGACGCAGAATGCTTTCGCCGTACATGCTACGCACCATTTCTGTTGGCGCATGGCCGGGCCGGAAGCCTTTTATTTTTCCCCCTCTGGCAATCTTTTTGATTTCGTCTTGTACCTCGGAAAGGAGTTCCTCCTTCGTGATAATGACATCAAACTGCAAAATGTGCTCCTCCTCAAGAAGGCGCTGCTCTATGGTAGGCATGAAAAAAGAGAGTTGTTTACCGGACTATCATTGCTTTGTGCGGGCGGAGGGACTCGAACCCTCAAGCCTTGCGGCGCCAGATCCTAAGTCTGGTACGTCTACCAATTCCGCCACACCCGCATGGTAGGGAGCTCACCCAAAAGGAGCGCAAAGGTAGTCAAATCGTTGGAAGCTAGCCGGAAAATTTTGTTAAATCGTTAATAACATCAAAATAGCCTTGCTGCGACCAAATAAGATTTCTTAATTTTGACCTATCATTAAAGAATACGCTTATGTCTGAGTTGCCACCCAAGTCGTCGTCGGATGAATATGCCCGCATCATCCAGCGGGGCTACCGCAGGCTTCTTCGAGGTTTGCCCAAGCCGCTGAGCGATGAGGATCGCAAAGCAATTCGCCATGCTTTGGACCTGGCTGCTGAGGCACATCGAGGCCAGACCCGCAAGACCGGCGAGCCGTATATCTTGCATCCGATAGCCGTAGCCCAAATTTGTGTGGAGGAGATTGGGCTTGGCCCGACGGCAGTGGTGTGCGCGCTCTTGCACGATGTGGTAGAAGATACGTCGGTTACGCTGGACGTGATCCGCCAGCGCTTCGGAGAGCAGGTAGCCCTCATTGTGGACGGTCTGACCAAGTTGGATAAGAGCATGCTGAACCCCAGTTTCCGGCAGGCGGAAAACCTCGCCCGTGTCATGCGGGCCATGCTCGTGGACGTGCGCGTCGTGCTCATCAAAATGGCCGACCGACTCCACAATATGCGCACGATAAAAGGCATGTCGCATGAGGCGCAAGTTCGAATTGCTGCCGAAACAGAAGCCATCTATGCGCCCTTGGCGCATCGCCTCGGGCTTTACAACATCAAAACGGAATTTCAGGACACCTTCCTCAAAATCGTTCGGCCCGACGAATATCGCGAAATCGCGGATAAATTGGCCCAGACCAAGCGCGCGCGCGAGCAATACATCCGCGACTTCATCCGCCCCATAGAAAACGACCTCCAAAAAAGCATGAAAGGCCTCAAGTACCGCATCCTGGGCCGCCCCAAGAGCATCTATTCCATCTGGAACAAGATGCGCAAAAAGGAAGTCGCTTTTGAGGATATTTACGATCTCTTTGCTATTCGCATTATCCTGGATGTGCCCTTCGAAGAGGAGCGCTTGGCCTGCTGGCAGGTGTATGCCATTGTTACCAATATTTATCAGAACGTCCCTTCGCGTCAGAAAGACTGGATAACGACGCCCAAAGCTAATGGGTACGAGTCACTCCATACCACCGTCATCGGCCCGGGCGGCAAGTACGTCGAAGTGCAAATCCGCACCGAACGCATGAACGACATCGCCGAACGCGGATACGCCGCTCACTGGAAATACAAAGGCCTGAAGCTGCTCCACCGCAACGAAAACGTCTTCGACAGGTGGTTTAACAAGATCCGCGAGGTGCTGGAAAACAGCGAGGCGGATAATCCCAACCAGATCATGACCGACTTCGAGGACATGATGCCCGAAGAAGAGGTCTATGTCCTGACGCCCAAGGGTGAAATCCGGTTTTTGAAAGAAGGTGCCACGGCTCTCGATTTTGCCTTTGATATCCACTCCGACATCGGCTGCTCCTGCCGCGCCATCCGGGTCAACGGCAGCATCGTACCCTTTAGTTACGTACTCAAAAACGGCGATCAGGTCTCCGTTGAGACCGACAAGAGTTGCCGCCCCTCCGCCGATTGGCTCCGCTTCGTTACGACCTCTAAGGCGAAGAACCGCATTCGGGCCTTCCTCAAAAAAGAGCGCTTCAAAATGGCCGCCGATGGGCTCGAAATTTTGGACCGCAAAATGAAGCGCCTGTGCAACTGCTCCGCTGAAGACCACGTGGACATGCTGGCCAAATGGTATGGCTTTGAAGAACGCTTAGAATTCCTCGTCGCCGTAGCCCTCGAGCGATTAGACCTCTCGCGCCTGAAAGAACTCCGCATCGAAAACGGACAGCCTGCGCCAGCAGAACCCGCGTCTAAGGCTGAAGGCACACCTGTCATCCCTGCCGAAAGCCGGCAAATCGAGCGCGCCATCAACCCTAGCGATATCATCATCAACGATGAACCGGGCAACTACTACGCTTACTCACTCGCCACCTGCTGTAACCCTTTGCCGGGCGACTCCATTTTCGCCTATATTACCTCGAAAGAAGGCATTAAAATCCATCGAACTGCCTGCTCTAATGCCCCCTACCTCATGGCGAATTATTCGTATCGCATCTTACCCGCTCATTGGGGGGCCACCATCAAATCCAGCTTCGTCGCCACCATCGTCATAACAGGTATTGACGACGGCCCCGGCATCATTCAGCGCATTACCGATCACATCTCCAGCATGGGCATCAATATCCGCTCATTCTCCATCACCGGTGAAGACGGCTACTTCGAAGGGCGCATTGCCCTTGTGGTAGCCAATACGCATCAGCTCAACCAGGTCATCAAAGACCTGAAGTCGCTCAAATTCGTCGCCACCGTAGGGCGCGTCGAGTAGCTGCCAGCCGGTAACGGCAACTATAAACCCATGTATAAATCCCTGTTTTTCAGTCAAAAAAGCAGGGCGCTAAAATTTTTTCAAAAAAAACCTTTTAAATTTTTTGTTTGAAAAATCAAAAAGTTTCAAATTTGCAGCACCAATCGCGTTAAACGCTGCGCAGGCGGGAGCCGCTGCAGCAATAACCTTTAAAATGTGCTGCCTTATGATCAAGGACGATCGCATTGAACTGAACAAGCGCTTCGTAGAGGCCTTCCGCCTCCTGGAAGAGCGCGGCGACATTGTCAAGAACGACCGCAACGGCAAAGGCATGGGCGATGTGGCCGAAAAAGTGCTGGGCAAGCGCGGCTATGGTCATATCATTCGCGCCTTCCTGTCGCCTCACAGCAAGCGCGTAGTGGATTACAGCCAGGCCAAGGCCTTCTGTCGCGCTTACGGCATCAACGAACTGTGGATGCTTTATGGCATCGGAAAACCCTTTGGTTTTGATGACACCCTGAGCGCCTTGCCGGGCGATGGCAAGTATTCGGCCAAAAGTGGCAACATATGGTACACCACAGCACGCGCCTTTGCCGGCACCACTATAGGCGCTGAATGGCCGGAAGATGGGAGCTATTTCTCCATACCCGGCGTCAGCAGCTCGGGCGGGCGCTTAGTGGCCTTCCAGATCGAAGGTAACTCGATGGAACCAGTCATCCAGAACGGCGACATCGTCGTCTGCCGTGAAGTCGAGCGCGTCAGCGATATCCGCGACAACGAAATCTACACCGTCCGCAGCGACGGCCAGCTGTGGGTCAAATACGTGCAAAAGCAGTATGATGCCGCTGGCCATGTCGTTCGCCTCAAACTCATCTCGGCCAACTACTTCGACCACGATCCCTTCGAAGTAGACGTCAACGAGACTACCAGCCTCTACAAAGTCATCCGCAAGATTTGCGCGATGTAAGAGTATTTCCTGCTGTTTATTGTTTTCGCAGCCTCCCGGTGTCAGTCATCGGAGAGGCTTTTTTCTTTGTCCGTGTCGTCTGCCGGTGGCAGCGGAGACGGTTCTTCAGCACTTTCCTCTACCACTTCAAGCGAAGGGCTTTCAGCCGGTGGCTGATGCGGATGAGCCGTCAGTTCTTCCCGAAAAAAGCGGCGCTGAAAGAGGAGAATAGTCAGCACCCCGATAGTAATGGACGCATCGGCTACGTTGAAAATAGGGCTAAAAAACAGCCATTCCTCCCCTCCGATGCGGGGGAGCCACTCTGGCATACGGATCCAGGCAATCGGGAAATAGAACATGTCCACTACCTTGCCGTGCAAGAACGTACCGTAGCCCTGGCCTGGCGGCACTAAGCGCGCCGGCACACAGTCGTGATAGGGCGATTCCGTAAAAATCAAACCGTAGAAAGCGCTGTCAATGATGTTGCCAATGGCACCCGCCGTAATGAGGCCCACGCTGTAAAGAAAGCCAAGCGGTGCCCGAGCTGCCAGCAGCATGCGCAGATACCAGATGAGTGCCGCCACCATCAGGATGCGAAACACACTGAGCAACAACTTGCCGTATTCCCAACCGAAGGTGATGCCAAATGCCATGCCCTCATTCTCCACGAAGTGAAGTCGTGCCCAGCTCAGTCCCAAGATGGGCACATCCTGGTTGTAGCAAAAGGTGGTCTTGATGTAAATTTTCAGCGCCTGATCGAGCGCGAGCACCAAAAGTATTAGCAGTAGAACCTGATAGGAGCGTTTCAAAAGCGTGTGTTTTATCTCTCTTAAAAAAAAACGCCGCAAAGATGCAATGCTCAGCGTGTTCCGTGCGAAGGCGTCAAATCTTTCGATATTTGCCCGCCACATCTCGCAAACACACAAGTCATGGCAAAAAACAAGGGAAAAGGCCAACCTGTTGCACCTAAAAAAACTGCAGCAGCTAAACCGGCGTCAGCGGTGCGTTCGGCCGATGCTGCTTCCTCTTCGCGCATTCAGATGCTCGAGCCGGGCTTCTGGCAACGGCACTGGCCGGCAGTTCTGCTGCTAATGGCCGCTGCCTTCGCTCTTTACGGCGCCAGCATCAAATACGGCTATATCCTGGATGATGAGATGGTGATCCAGAAAAATGCCTATGTGCAGCGAGGCATTAAGGGCATTTTTGACATTTTCGCTCACGACAGCTTCATGGGCTATTTCCAAAAAAAGGAAAGCCTGTTGCTGCTGGAAGGCGGACGCTATCGCCCCTTGTCGCTGGCCACCTTTGCCATAGAAATATCGCTTTTTGGCAAAGACCATCCGAACATCAGCCATTTCATTAACATCCTGCTGTATGGCCTCACCGGTGTGCTGCTGTATCGGTTGTTTCTGGCCTTTTTCCCGCTGCGAGGGAATGCTGTGTGGTACTTCAGCGCCGCCTTTTTGGGTGCTTTAATCTTTGTGGCGCACCCGCTGCACTCCGAGGCGGTGGCCAACATCAAAGGGCGCGACGAAATTCTGGCCCTGTTGTGCAGTTTGGGCGCCCTCTACGCCAGCCTGAAGTACTCCGATACACAGAGCAAGTTGTGGTACTGGATGTCGGGCGTGCTGCTGCTGTTGGGCATGTTTGCCAAGGAAAACGCTTTGACGTTCGTCGCCGTCATTCCGCTGACGGTGTGGTTTTTCGCCCGGCCGCCGCTGGCCCAGGTGAGGCGCATCGTTTGGCCGCTGCTGGCCGCTGCTGCGCTTTTCATTTGGGTGCGCTATCTGGCCCTGGGTTTTATGCTGGATCACGGCCAGGCCATCAAAGATCTGATGAACAACCCGTTCATCGAAATGACGCGCAGCGAAAAGTACGCGACCATCTTCCTGACGCTGGGCTGGTATGTGAAGCTGCTCTTCTGGCCGTATCCGCTGACGCACGACTACTACCCTTACCACGTACCCAAAGTGAACTGGGACGATTGGCGCGTGCTGCTTTCGTTCGCGCTCTACGTAGGTATGGGCGTATGGGCCTTGCTTAACCTCAAACGTCGCCAGGTGCCCGCCTACGCCATAGCGTATTGGCTGCTGACGCTGAGCATCGTTTCTAACCTGTTCGTATCGGTGGGCACGTTCATGAACGAGCGCTTTGCCTACATGCCCTCGGTGGCCTTTGCCCTGCTGGCTGGCTGGTTCTTAGCCATTAAGTTGCCCGAATGGCTCCGCGAGCAGCCCCAGCGCCCATATTTATTAGGTGTAGGGCTGGCAGTCGTCGCGCTTGGTTTGCTGGGTTTCCTGACCATCCGGCGCGTGCCGGTGTGGAAGGACGTCATTTCGCTCAACACCGCCGCCGTGAACGTGTCGCCCAACAGTGCCCGCTCGCACTGCTTCTACGTGACGGCCATCTACGAGCACATTTACCAGAAAACCCAAAACCCTTCGGAAAAGGCCCGCTGGGTGGACACCATGGAGTACCACATCAATCGCTCCTTAGAGATTAACCCTAACTACGGCTCTGCCCTGATTATGAAAGGCGCCATAGCCGCTGCCCGCTACGAGCAGAACAAGCAGCTCGACACCCTGCTGCAGAGATTCCGCATGCTCATGGAGCGCATTCCGAACAACGCCAACTTCCGACCATTCTTCGACCAGTATATCAAGTACTTAGCCAACACCAGCGGCAAACCGCAGGCGGTCAGCGATTTTGTTTACCAACTCGGATACGACTACTTTTTCCGCGACAAAAAAGACCTGCCCAATGCCATCGCCGTCATGGAACTGCTCTTAGACACCCGCGCCGAAGACGAGCGCATTCTGCGCGCGCTGGCCGAAGTTTACACGGCTGCGAACAATGCGCCAAAGGCTGCGGAGATGCAGGGGCGGGCAGCCGCTCGGGCAGGTGCCGGTGCTGGCCGTTGACTCAGGCCGTTGCACTTACGTCCACCGTAGCTGGCCTGCGCGGTTCGGCTTTTTTTTCCAAAAACCAGAAGCCAATCAGGCTTAACAGCGCCAGCACGCACACCAGCGTCCACAGCGAAAAATAGCCCCAGCGGGCAATGACTTGTGTGCCAAACAGCGGCGCCAAAATGTTCGCTATCGAATATGAAATGCTGTACAGCGCCATGTAACTGCCAGCGCTCCCTTTGGCGGCGTAAGTAAAAGCAAAATTGGTGCTGAACGGCATCACCAGCATCTCGCCAAACGAAATGGCGACGATGAAGAGCAGTGCCGCCCATAAAGGGCTTAGCGGCAACAAAAAGACCGCAAACGCTACGGCATACAAGACCAGCCCCCGCCGAACAAATTGCAGACGCGACAGCCGCCCCTCAATCGAGTAAATCATGGGCATCTCCACTAAGAACACAAACAGGCCGTTGAGCGCCGTTACTAAGCCAATCGTGCGCTCGTTCCAGTGGTAGGCTTCCTTAAAAAAGAGCGGTACCGTCCAGACAAACTGCATGAATACTAGCGCATTGAGCAACGTAAACAGGGCAAAGGCCAGATAAGGCCCATCGCGGTACGGCGAAGCCGTCGGCTCGGGCACCGCTGTCGAAGATGCGGAGGAGGCGGTATCCACTTCGGCAAACCCTCGCGCCGCTTTAGGCGAAAAAAGCCAGATAAGCAGGCCTGCGGCCAGAAAGCACGTCAAACCATCTACCCAGAACAGCCACATCCAGCCCAACGACACTAACAAACCGCCCAGCGCCGGCGCCACTGCCCAGCCTAAGTTGATGGACATCCGAAACAACGATACCGAGCGCGTGCGCACCTCCGGACTGCTGTACCGGGCAATAGCGACTGAGTTGGCCGGACGAAACGCATCCGAAACCAGGCTCAGGGTGAAAACGCTGGCGCACACCACCACAAAATCCGTCAGCCACACCAACGCAATAAGCACCACCCCGGTCAGCGCCAACGACCATACCATAACGCCATAATGGCCAAATCGGTCCGTCAGCCGACCACCCAGCCATGTACCCAGCAGCGCGCCCGCACCATAGCAGCCCAGCACATAGCCGGCCTGCTCAACGCTGTAGCCCAGCCGACTCGTCAGGTAAAGCGACAAAAAGACCACAGCCATTGAGCCACAGCGGTTGACTAAACTGACCAGCGACAGCAGCCATACAGCTGCCGGAATCCCGGAAAAGGCGTCGCGCCAATGGCGGTATAGTTTGGTGATCATATCGCAAGGACACCGGTTGAGAGCGCCGGCTCACTGCCCGGAGCGAAAGGCACTTTTTCAAAACAAAAATGTAGCAGTAGAATTTAGAACGGCCTTAGTCCAAACAAAGTTTCTTTCAAAAGGGCTTTTAATAAAAAATTGCCGATTGCCCTGAGGGCAATCGGCGTCGTTCATACAATAGAAAGGATGAATGTCGAAGCGGAGGATTGTGCCAGGCAACGGCATCTTTGCGGCAAAATCCGGCCGCTAAAATCGGAACTTTGGTTGGGTATGCAAGATTTTTTTCCGGGCGTGTTGCCCGCCTTCAAGCGCGCACGTGCATGAGCGAGACTTTTTTTCACACCCAAATAGGTACCGACCTCGAGGAGGCCGCGCGTTGGCTGGAGGCCGGCCAGTGCGTGGCCATACCCACCGAAACGGTGTATGGGCTGGCAGCCAATGCGCTGGAGCCTTCAGCTGTAGTGCGCATCTTTGAAACCAAGAATCGGCCCGCCTTTGACCCGCTCATTGTGCATGTGCCGGACGCTGTTGCTGCGGAAGCCTATGCCGAAGCCTTTCCACCCCTACTGCGCCGGCTGGCAGATCGGTTTTGGCCCGGGCCGCTGACCATTCTGTTGCCCAAAAAGGCTGTGGTGCCCGACCTGGTAACCTCCGGGCTTCCGCGCGTTGCCCTGCGCGCCCCCGCCCATCCGCTGGCGCGTCGGCTGCTGGCGCGCCTGCCTTTCCCTCTGGCTGCTCCCAGCGCCAATCCGTTCGGCTACGTTAGCCCTACCACAGCGCAACACGTGTACGAGCAACTGCAGGGTAAAATTCCCTACATCTTAGACGGAGGGCCTTGCACCATCGGCATCGAAAGCACTATCATAGGCATGGAGGACGACGCGCTCGTGGTCTATCGCTTAGGCGGTGTGCCCGTAGAGGCCATAGAAAAAGAGGTGAATACCCCCGTCGTCGTGCGAAGCCATTCAGCCAGCAACCCCGCTGCCCCGGGCATGCTGACCACGCACTACGCCCCGCGTAAACGCCTGTTGCTCTGGCCCTCCGCTGACCACTGGCCCACCTCAACACAAGAGCCAAAACTGGGCCTGTTGCTCTTCAAACGCCGACAACAGCTGCCTGCCCACACGCGCTGCATCGTGCTCTCCGAAACGGGCGACTTGGCTGAAGCGGCGCAAAACCTGTTTGCTGCACTGCGCACCTTCGACAGCGCCGATGACGTCGAGACCATCTGGGCCGAACAATGCCCCGACACCGGTCTGGGCCGCGCCATCAACGACCGCCTGCGCCGCGCCGCTGCGCGCATGGCATAAACACCCGCCCTCAGTCGGGCTGACGCGAGTGGATGGCCATCAGAAACTCGCGCTTCGTCTCCTCGTTCAGAAATTTGCCCGAATACTCGGCCGTTATAGTGCTGGCTCCGTGGTGCTCTACTCCGCGCGCCTGCACGCACATGTGGCGAGCGTCAATGTACACGGCCACATCTTCGGTGTGCAACATGCGGCGCAGTTCCTCTGCAATTTGCACCGTCAGGCGCTCCTGCACCTGGGGGCGACGGGCGTAGTAGTCCACAATGCGGTTGAGCTTCGACAGGCCAATGACCCGGCCGTTTGGGATGTAGGCCACGTGTGCTACGCCAAAGATGGGCTGAAAATGGTGCTCGCACGTGCTCTGTACCGGAATGTTACGCTCTACGAGCATGCGCCGGTAATGGTACTTATTCTCGAAGGTGGTAATCTTGGGCTTGTTCTTGGGATTGAGACCGCGGAAAATTTCCTGGACGTACATTTTGGCCACCCTGCGGGGCGTGCCGCGCAGGCTGTCATCGGTCAGGTCGAGGCCCAGGATTTGCATGATCTCGGAAAAATGCGCTGAAATGCGCTCCATTTTTTCCTCGTCGTTCAGCTCAAAAGCCCCCGCGCGCATGGGCGTTTCGGAGGCATCGGAAAGGTGCAAGTCGCCTAAATCGTCGAAGGCGGCGGCAGAGTAATCAGGCACAAAGTCAGACATGAGCCAGGGGTGTTGCTAAGGTGAACAGATGCCTTAGAAACGCCCGCTACTTTTTTTTGTTCAGGCTTTTTGCTGCCTTTATTCGTTAAAGGTTCAACGACGTCGGTGCTCAAGGCCAATTTTGAATGGCCTGGCCGCTTCGCTCAAAAAACTTCAGGGTCATTTGCTCGCCGTCAAATTCAGCGTAAGAGCAGGCGTAGAGCCATTCTCCGAGGTTGATGTAGCGGCTGTGCCCGTTTTTAAGCCGCCAATCAATGGGTAAATGCCGGTGCCCGAATACGAAGAAGTCCGGCTCGATGCCCTGGTCTATTTTGCGGTGTGCGTATTGTACCAACCACTCGCGTTCTTCGCCCAGCCAGTAGCGCTCTTCAGCAGGCATTGCCTGCCGGCTTTGCTCGGAGGAATACGCAGCCAGCCGCGTGCCCACATCAGGGTGTAGCCAGCGAAAGAGCCACTGGCTTGCCGGGTGGTGAAACACCTTTTTCAGCATTTTATAGCCGCGGTCATCAGGCCCCAGCCCATCGCCGTGGGCGATGAAAAAGCGCTTGCCTTCGAGGGTAATTTGCAAGGGCTGCCGATACACCGGTATGCCCAGTTCTTGCTCGAAGTAGCCGAACATCCACAGGTCGTGGTTGCCGATAAAGGCATAAATAGGCAGACCGCCGTCGCGCAATTCGGCCAGTTTGCCCAAAAAACGCGAAAAGCCTTTCGGAATAACCGTGCTATATTCAAACCAAAACTCAAACAAGTCGCCGACCAAATAAATGGCCTGGGCCTCAGGCGCCACCGCCTCTAACCAGCGCACCACCTGGCGTTCGCGCTCGCGGGCAGGCAGATGCCCATCAATACCGAGGTGGAAATCTGAAGCAAAAAACACCTTTTGCACGCAGGAAAGGCTTTTGATGGGCAAAGATAGCCGCCTCTGCTGCCATGCTCGGGCACAACCGCACCAAAGGCACTGGTAAAAGCACTAAAGCCCGCTTACCTTCAGCTACCAAGTGGAAAAATACCAACCGGATGCGCGCCCAAAGGGTTATTTTTGTTCAAAATTCGACCGTCATGAAAAAAAACCGCTTTCTCCATACCCTCATCTGGCTGCTCTTAGGCCTCAAAAGTAGCATGGCCTTAGATGCCGGCATTGCTTACATCGTTTATGCCACTCCTGACCGTCCGTACCTGGAAGTCAATATCGAGATAGCCGCAGGTTCCATCACCTTCAAAACGATGGACAGCCTCCACCTGCAAGCCGCCGTAGAGGTACTCATCTTAGTGCGCTCGGGCGAGGCCGTAGCCAACTACGAAAAGTACCTGCTCAACAGCCCGCTGGTAACAGCGCCACGCGACCTGTTGGACGTCAAGCGCATGTTCATAGCGCCAGGAGAGTACACCCTCGAGGTCGCCCTACAGGATGCACACGACCCGCAAAACAGCCAGACCCTGACGTACCCGCTGCTCGTGGAGCCTGTCCGCGAGACCTACCTGACCACACCGCTGCTGCTGCGCAGCTACCGACGCGACAGCACCGAAAATCCCTTTGTCAAGCACGGTATCTTCTTAGAGCCGCTCCCGTTCGCCTTCTACGAACAGCGCGCTACGCGCCTGGCATTCTTTGCCGAGGTTTACTACGGAGAGCGGCTGGGGGCAAACGGCTATGCCGTGCGCTATTACATCGAACAGGATATGGGCGACGGCAACACAACGCTGGTCGCCAGCGGTGCTCAGCGCAAAAAGCCCTCGCGCCTCGATGCTGTGCTCGCCGCCATTGACATCAGCCAGCTCAAAAGCGGAAACTACACCCTCACGGTAGAGCTGCGCACCGAACACAACCAACTCGTCGCCCGACACAAAGTGCCCTTCCGGCGCAGCAACCCGCTGCTGGACATTGACCTGAGCAAGGCCGAAATCAGCGAAGAGGAACTCAACAACTATTTCGTGGCCGACCTTAGCGAAGAAAATCTCCGCTACAGCCTGCGCGCCCTTTCGGCGCTCACCTGGGCTGACGACGCCGAAGCCCTCAAAAACCTGCTCGCTGGCAACGACCTCTACGCCATGCGTCTGTACCTGCTGCGCCACTTCGCCCAGAAAAACCCCAACAACCCCGAAGCAGCCTACTTAGAATACATGCGTCTGGCCGGCGCCGTGGACCAGCGCTTCCATAGCGGCTTCCGATACGGCTTCGAAACCGACCGCGGCCGCACCTTCCTGCGTTTTGGCCGCCCCGACGACCTTATCCGTGTGGACGACGACCCCGCTGCTCCCCCTTACGAAATTTGGGTCTATTTCAACTTCCCCAAAACCCATCAGCGCAACGTCAAATTCCTCTTCTACAACCCCTCGCTCGCCGGCGAAGACTTCATCCTGCTGCACTCCAACGCCCGTGGCGAAATCAACAACCCGCGCTGGGAAGTCGTGCTCTACAGCCGAAACGCCATCAACCAGATAGAAGGCTCCAACTACCACGACGCCACCCACATGCAACGCAACTTCAACCGAAACGCCCGGCGCTTTTTTGAGGATTTTTAATTCGCGCCCAAACACGTATTCCGTCTCCTGAGCGTGTACCAATAGTAAACTTAATAGTGCCCAAACCACAGCACTCAGCCCAAGCCGGCAATCATCATCGGCGCAGACACGCCCGTGGCAGGCCGGTTGACTTAAAATAGCTTGCCGGCTTGCCGCACCGAAGAAACCTGGCAAATGCTCCTGTACCTTTGACCTTTCAAGGCTGCCTCTGCTGCGTTTTCGGGCAGGCACCTTTACCACCAACCATCATGCAACTATGAAATGCGTAACCGCCTTGTTATCGGGCCTGCTCACGGCCGCTGTATTATCTGCCCAATCAGTGGGCCAACCAACCCTGCGCATCCTCTCTAACACCGCTTCAGAGGTGGTCTTGCAATGGCAAATGCGTGATTTTCAGTTGAAAAAGATAAACACGCCTCAGGGTGAGGCCGTTATACCGCATTTTGCGGGCGGCACACCACTACTGCGCAAGGGCATGCCCGACGTACCCAAATACGCAGCCGCTGTGCGCATTTCGCCCACGGGCGAATGGGCCGTCGCCGCCGTAGAGGGCGAATATGAAGACCTCCTCGACCTGGCAGTGGCGCCCTCAAAAGGCAATTTGTTGCGCACGGAGCGCCCTTCTGCTGTGCCGTTCGAATACGGAAGTGCGTATGCAGAAGATGCTTTCTTTCCGGGCCTTCTGGCCGAACTGCAGCAGCCTTTCGTGTTGCGCGATGCACGTGGCCAGGCCGTCTGGCTTTATCCGGTACAATACCACCCCATGCGCCGAGTACTGCGTCTCTATCGCACGCTAACCGTTCGGCTGAAGCGCCTTGATGCACCAGGCGTCAACGAACTGGCCACAACTCCAGCGACTGTGGCCGCACCCGGAACAGTTCTCGCGCAGCTGCAGAACCGCCTATTTGTCAATAGCCCTGCAGCTGAGGTGGCCAACCGCGGAAGTGCAGAGATGCCGGAAAAAATGCTACTCATTACCCCGGTGGCCTTTCTGCCTGAGATTGAGCCCCTGCTGGCCTGGAAACGCCAACGCGGCTTAGAGGTAGACGTCGTTACTACCGATGAAATCGGCTCATCTAAGGCGTACGCCGTCTATACTTTCGTGCGACAATACTACCAGGAGCAGGGCATCACATACTTGCTGCTCGTTGGCGATGATGCGGCTATAGAACCGCTTACACGGCCTTTCGGCGACAAATCCTATGCTTGCGACAACTGTTTTGGCTACCTCAGCGGCGACGACCACCTGCCCGAAGTGATCGTCGGACGCCTGCACGCCGCCACCCCCGAACAGGTGCGCCTCATGGTGCGGCGAGTCCTCGAGTATGAAAAGACGCCCTTGCTCGACCCGCAAAACGACTGGATGTCTGCTGGCATGGCTGCTGCCTCCGACGAAGGCTTCGGCTACGGCGACGATGGGCAAGCCGACTGGCAGCACGCCAACGAGTGGAAAGCCAACCACTTAGCCGATGGCTATACCTGGTACTGGGAATTCTACGATGGCTCCTACGGCAATCAGTCGCCCACACCCGGCCATCCGACGGCGGACAAAGACGGCAGCCCACTGCCCAACGACCTGGCGCAGGCCATCCGCCAGCGCGGTGTGTCGCTGTTCAACTACACCGGCCACGGCTGGGAGCAGGGCCTCGCTACAGGCAACTTCAACACCAACATCGTGCGCTCACTCAACAACCCGGGCCGATACCCCATTCTCATCTCCGTAGGCTGCAGCCCGGGCGACTTCACCGGCAACCTCGAATGCTTGGGCGAAGTGTGGCAACGCGCTGGCAACTATGCCACCGGCCAGCCCTGGGGCGGTATCGCTGGCTTCTTCTCCAGCGTCCTGCAAAGCTGGGCGCCGCCCATGGAAGCCCAAGACGCTATGAACCAGTACCTAGTGGACGCCGACGGCATCGCCCTGCACCCCACCGTAGGTGCTATGGCCACTGCCGGCTATGCCTCCATGATAGCCGCCTACGGCCCAGCAGGCGAGGAAATGGCTGACTTCTGGAACCCCTTCGCCGACCCGACCACTGTGCCGCGCACGCGCTTTCCGAAAAACCTCCTCGCCCAAAGCGCCGACACGTTGGACTTCGGCGCCACCGCCCTGAGCATCACCTGCTCAGCAGAAGGTGCGCTGGCCGCCCTTTACGGCCAGGGCCAGCTGCTGGCCATAGCGCGCGTGGCCAACGGCGAGGCCAATTTGACGTTCGCCCCGTTGACCCTCACAGAACCTTTGACGCTGACCCTGACGCAGTTCAACCATTTGCCTTTTCAAAAAAACATCCACATCCGCCCGCCTGCAGGCGCTTTTGTGGCAGCCACCTCTTTGACGCTTACCGATGCTGTGGCCGGCGGAAACGCCAATGGGCGCTTAGAATACGGCGAGCCTGGTGCTCTGCATGCTGTAGTGTGCAATGTGGGGGCTTTGCCTGCAGTACCGTTAGTGGCGCAGGTCAGCACCCCCAACCCTTACTTGCAATGGGCCAGCACAGAGGCGAATGTGCCTGTGCTGGCTGCAGGGGACTCCGTCGTCCTGGTGTTTCCTTTCAGCGTAAGCCCCGATGTCCCGCACGGCAGCAGGGCCGACGTCAGGCTGACCCTGAGCGGTGCCGGACAGCCCGAAAGCACCCGCTACACGCACGCCCTCCTACACGCCCCAAAGCTGGAACTCAGCGGCTGGAACATGTCAGCCGCCGCAGGCTACCACGCACGCCGGTTGCTCAGTGGCGAAGTCGGACGCCTGTATGTACACCTGCGCAACCTGGGCGGTAGCCCCTCACCCGCCGGAACTGTGCACTTGAACTCCGCCCATCCGCACCTGCAGGCCTGGGCACCGGCAGCCATCCCTTCTATTCTTGAAGGTGGTGCCGGCACTGCCCTGCTGGACGTAGAGGCCGCAGCCGACGCGCCCCCATCCACGTGGGTGTTTCCGCAGATAGAGGTATCAGCAGGGGCATTCAGCACCCTGACACCCGTTGGCCCATTCGTGGTCAATCCCATTGTTGAAACTTTCGAGAGCGCTAATTTCCAGCGATTTGCATGGTCGCGTTCGGGGCATCGGCTGTGGTTGCTCAGCACCCAGATGCCCTACGAGGGCCATTACTGCATCCGGGCCGGCGGCCACGGCGCCCGCCAGCAGTCCGTCCTGAGCCTGCCGCTCAAGGTCAGCGCTGACGGGTGGGTGAGCTTCGCCTACCGCCTCAGTTCTGCTCAGACCGATGACTCATTGTACTTCGCCATTGACGGCGTGCGCCAGTGGAGCGCCAGCGGCAACCAGGAAACCTGGCGGGAAGTGCTGCTACCCGTCTCCGCCGGTGCGCACACATTGACCTGGACATTCCGCAAAGGCGACAACGGACAAAGCGGCCATGCCGTCTTTCTCGACGACATCATCCTGCCCGCCTTCGATGGCGCTGTCTCTGCTCCCGAACTGGTCAATCCCGCTACAAGGGCGCTCCGGTTGTGGCCCAATCCGGCCTCCGATGTGCTGTGGATAGAAGCCCCGACAGTGCCCGAAGGACGCCTCGAAGTGGTAGATGCCCTGGGCCGACAGGTACTGGAACAGTCGTGGTCGTCGGCCGGAGAACGCTTGCAGTCGCTATCGGTGGGGCGCCTTGAGCCAGGTGTCTATATTGTTCGGATACGTACCTCCATGGGAGATTGGTCTGCCCGCTTTTTCAAGGATTGATACAGGCGGCTGGGGGACGATTGGCATAAGATGTGGACCCACCCGGTCAACATCCGCCGCAGTGTTGGGCATGTTTTTTTCCAATACCCCCTTAAGTGCGCTTGCCGGAGGAGGAGCGGATCTCCTCTAACCAACTTTTCTCCGGCCTACCGTCATTTTCAGGCCATCCGGCTAATCTGTCTTGACTAACCGGCTCACGCGCTCCCAACCGCCTGCTGTCTCTTGAGCATGGAAGAAATACACGCCGTGAGGCCAATGCTGTGCCGGAAGCACCAGCTGCTCACCGGCGGGTACAGTACCCTCCGATAACAGGCGCCCCTGGGTATCCAAAAGCCGGTACCGAACCTCCTGCAAGGCACTGTTGCGCACGTAGAGCACTTCCGAAAAAGGATTGGGGCCAATGCCTATTGCCTCCGCCCAATGTCCGCTGTCGGAAGACCTTTCCACACTCATTTCTTCCTCCGAAGGCCATTGCTGGCGGAAAAACTCCTCCACGCGATTTATATTAAAACCGGAAGGACCATGACACGGCTGATTGACCTGCTCGAGGCAATTGTGTGGTTGAAAAAGGCAATTAAAGGGAAAGGGAGTTGTTGTGAAATCGTTCCGGAAAACGTATCCGTACCCATTTTGCTGATTCCAGTTGCTGATGGCCCGGCTTCCGCAGGCGATAGGCGTATTATAGACAAAGCCGCATCCCGCACAATTCGCCAGGCACCAGGAAGTACCATAATGAATTCGATTACAGTCTATCGGCACCACGATATCGCACGCCCGATGGAACTGGTAAATCACTGGTTTATACTTGCCTGGGGGAGTGCGCTGCAGAAGATCGTAGAGCATTCCACCGTAAAGATGAGCCACGCCGCGAATGGTGTAGGGTCTGCTCGGCCACTCAATATCGCCTTCGATACTGCCCAAATCAGGACGCGCAACGGTGTTGCTGGTAAATACTTCGCTCTGGTAATGCGGGCATCCGCCTATAAAGGCACCTGTGGGTCTGGGTAAGGACGGCATCGGCCCGGCAAATGCTGGCTTCTCTTCGGCCACATCCAGAAACGCCACTCCGTTAACAATGAAGCCGCCGGCGCTTTCGCCAAAAAGAAAGACTTTCTCAGGGTCAATCTGGTAAACGTCGGCGTGGTTGACTAAGAAGCGAATGGCGCCTTTGACATCCTGTACTCCGCGATACCAGGCGCGATACCACTCGGCAGTATCGGCTGCGTGCATACATGGATAGGCAGCAAGAATATTACAGTTAAAATCGCCGCTAAGGCTGACGTAGCCCAAACGGTAACTGACATTGGCCACCACGTAGCCCTGGCTAACGAAGTATTTTACCCAACCCTGCATATCCATATCCTTGCGGCTGCCGACAACAAATCCTCCGCCGTGTACCATAACCATCAAGGGATACCGATGCCGCCGACCCATAGCGGGGATGTGCAGGTCCAGCGTCAGCGCTACTTCGCGGTTGTTGTAGTTTAGGGCCTTACCATAGATTACATTTTCCAGCACAAAGGGGCCGAACAACGGCTCAAAAGGTGATTGGGCGAATGCAGACCCACAATACAGTGCCACCATCAAAAGCGAAGGGAATAGCGTTTTTTTCATAGGGGAAAAACAGTTTGGTGATGAAAAAAGGCTGTGCCAGCAAAAGCATACCGGGTGCTTGGCGCCCCTTTACCCGGAGGTTGCCTGGTGCGTTGCTGCAGTAGTTCCTCTTTCCCCCTTTGCGTTACGCCCGTCTGCCCTCTAGATGTCTCCACGCTGCGGCGGGCTGTGTGCTCTGTCCGCAAAGAGGCCACCAATAACTCTTACTGGAGAGGCGCGGCTTTTTCGGGCAGTTTTTGCCCTATTTTGGGCGGCGCCGATTATTCGCCCAGCGACCAATCTATGGGTGTTCGCCCTTGTTTTTCCAGGATCTCATTCGTTCGGCTGAAATGCCCGCATCCGATAAAGCCGTCTCCAGCCAGCGGTGAGGGGTGCGGTGCCGTCAGGACGTAGTGGCGTGTTTCGTCAATCAGTGCCTTTTTGCCTTTGGCAAAATTGCCCCAAAGCAAAAAGACGATGCCTTCCTTCAGGTCGGAGAGGCGGCGGATGACGGCATCGGTAAAGGTTTGCCAGCCGATTTTCTGGTGGGAGGCGGGTTTGCCAGCCTCTACGGTGAGCATGGCGTTGAGCAGCAGCACGCCCTGCCGGGCCCAGGGCGTCAGGTCGCCATGTGTCGGAGCGGGTATGCCCAGATCGCGTTCAATCTCCCGAAAAATGTTGACCAACGAGGGCGGCACACGAACGCCGCGCGGTACTGAAAAGCACAGGCCCATGGCCTCGCCAGGGTTGTGATAGGGGTCCTGTCCCAGAATCACCACCTTCACAACATCAAAAGGGGTGGTGTTGAAAGCGTTGAAAATCAGCGGCCCAGGTGGGTAAATGGTCTTGCCTGCCTTTTTTTCCTGCACCAAAAAGGCCTTAATGGCGGCGAAATAGGGTTGCTCAAACTCGTCGCTCAAGACGCGCTTCCAGCTGTCTTCTATCTGAACGTTCTGGACTTTTTCCTGCATAACCGACCTGTTTAGTAGCAAAGGTACGGCCCGCCAGCGGCGTTTGGACGCCCTCAGAACGCGCCTACATCTATGCCGGCAAAATAGCCTGCACTGGCCAGGAGCAGGATAATGGCCCCCACGATAATGCGATAGTAGCCAAAGACGCGGAAACCGTGCTTCGTCAGGTAGGCGATAAAGCCCTTGATGGCCAGCATGGCCACGATGAAGCCCACGACGTTGCCCACGGCCAGCAGCCACACTTCCTGGCCGGAGAACTGCAGGCTGCCCTCTTTGCCATAGTCCCACAGCGATTTGCACGTGGCGGCAAACATGGTGGGCACAGCCAGAAAAAACGAAAACTCTGCCGCCGTTTTGGGCGAAAGCCCTTGCGTCAGGCCGCCAATGATGGTGGCCGCCGAGCGGCTGACCCCCGGCACCATAGCAATGACCTGGAACAAGCCAACGGAGATAGCCTTTTGCCAGCTCAGCCGGGTAATGTCGCTGTCAGAGTTAGCCCTTCGGGCAAACAGGCCATCCAAAAAGAGAAAAACCACGCCGCCAACCACGAGCGCTATGCCGACCACCACGATGTTTTCCAGGAGCTGGTCAATGAGTTTTTTCAATAAAAAACCAAAAACAACGGCTGGCACAAAGGCAATGGCGATGTTTCGGTAAAATGCCCAGGGCTGCGCAAAGCGATCGCGATACAGCACCACCACCGACAGGATGGCACCGAACTGAATGGCTACGGTGAACACCTTGACAAAAGGGTGCGTAGCAATGCCCATAGCCGTCGAGGCAATGATCATGTGGCCTGTGGACGACACCGGCAGGAACTCCGTCAGGCCCTCCACAATTGCCAGGAGAATGGCGTGCAGCAAGTTCATGCCGTCGGCGGGGTGTTGGAGGCTTCCGAAGCATCGCCATTCGGCTTGAGGAAGATGCCGATGGCTACGACGACAAAGCCGGCTACCATGAGCATGGGTGCCAGCGTGATGCGGCGTGGGCTGTAGATCAGGTTAGGGTCCCACGTTTCCGGGTTGGGCATGTGGCCGCCGCTCATGGCTACCAGGCCCAGCACCACCAGCAGCAAGCCAGCACCCATAACGATGAAGTTGCGCTTGCCGAAGAGGAACGGCTCATCGGTGCGAAAGAGCCAGGAGAAGCCGTTTTTCGACGCCGGTTTGCGCGAGGAGGAGGAGGTCGTAGGCGCCGGTCGTTTGGGCGCATTGGATGTCGGGGCGTTGGGGCGGCGTTGCGGTTGTTTGGCCATGTAATGCTAAATTTTTATGCCGAAAAAATAGGGTGTTCTGGAGAAGATCTGCTCTGGGCGGCGTCAGTAGAGGTCATCAATTTTCATGCGCAAAAACCGGTTCACCACAGCGTAGGTGCTCAGAACGGACAGCAGGACGCCCAGCACGAGCATGCCCACGCAGATGGCCAGGATGCCGTTGAGGTCTTGCAGTTGTTGCAGTTCGGGCATTTGACGGTATGCCCAATCCAGGAGGAATATCAAGGCGCCAATAGCCAGCAGGGCGCTTATCAGGCCATTCACGAGCGCGCGCTGCAGGTAGGGGCGGGTGATAAAAGCCCACGATGCACCTACCAGTTCCTGGTTCTTGATGATGAAGCGGTTGGCATACAGGGCCAGCCGTATGGTGTTGTAAATGATGACGATGGCGACGACCAACAGCATTAGGGCCAAGCCCAGCGTTATGGCGCTGATGAGGTTGAGGTTGCGGCTGATATTGCCCGTCTCTACGGCTTCCACGTACAATTCGGCGATGAGGGTGTCTTGCTTGAGTTCCTCGCGCCACTGCTTCAGGCTGTCTTGGTGGAAGAAGTCGGCCCGCACGTTGAAGCGTACCACGTCGCGCATCATGTTGGGCAGGTCAGCCAGCAGACTTTCATCGCCCAGGTCTTCGCGCATAGAGGCAGCGGCCTGCTCGCGGGTGATGTAGGTAACTGTTTCGGGTTTCACGAACGGCTCTTGGCGTATCTGCCGGATGATGCGCGCGATGTCCTCCTGTGGCACGTCGGATTTGAATTCCAGCCACACGTCCACTTTTTCTTTGAAGAGCGCCACTAAGCGCTGGCCGTGCAGGGCCACGAGGGCAAACAGCCCGGTAACAAACAGCACTGAGGCCATACTGATAATAGCGGACACGTAGGTGGGTCGGGAGCGAGGCATGTGAGCAAACGTTGGGCAACGAACGCCGGCAAAGTTGCGGCTTATTGGCCAAACGCCCAAAAGGCGCATTGGTCAGTAGGCCAGCAGCCGCTGCAGTTGTTCGCGCAGGCGCTGGATGGGGAAGAAGTTTTGTTCTAACGGAATGGCGAATGGTACGGGCGTGTCTAAGCTGGCCGAGCGCATGACGGGGGCATCTAAGTGTTCGAAGAGGTGCTCGGCTATCCAGGCGGCGATTTCGCCGCCGATGCCGCCAAAGAGGGTGTCTTCATGGAGTACCAGCACGCGGTTGGTGCGGCGTACGCTGGCGGCGATGGCTTCGTAGTCGAGCGGCAGCAGGGAGCGCAGGTCCACGATGTCGGCGCTGATGCCCAGTTCGTCGGCAGTGGCTTCGGCCCAGCGCACACCTAAGCCGTAGGTGATGATGCTGACGTCGTCGCCCATGCGCACCTGCCGTGCCTTGCCGATTTCGATGGTGTAGAAGCCTTCGGGCACCGGCCCCGTCAAGCTGCGATAGAGCGCTTTGTGCTCGAAGTACATGACCGGGTTGGGGTCTTCAAAGGCGGCCAGTAACAGCCCTTTGGCATCGTGCGGCGTGCTGGGGTACACCACCTTCAGCCCGGGTACGTGGGTGAACCAGGCCTCGTTCGATTGGCTGTGAAATGGCCCGGCGCCCGTGCCCGCACCCGTGGGCATGCGGATGACTACGTCGGCATTTTGCCCCCAGCGCCAGTGCAGTTTGGCTAAGTTGTTGACTATCTGATTAAAACCGCAGGTAACAAAGTCGGCAAACTGCATTTCGACCATGCTCTTCATGCCCTTAAGGCTTAGGCCCAGCCCAATGCCGATGATGGCGCTTTCGCACAACGGCGTATTGCGCACGCGCTCGCGGCCAAATTCGTCCACAAAGCCCTGGGTAATTTTGAACACTCCGCCGTAGTCGGCAATGTCCTGGCCCATGAGCACGAGTTCAGGGTGTCGTTTCATGGCTTCACGCAGCCCGTCGGTGATGGCGTCAATGAAGCGCAGTTCGCGCACTGGCGCCTGCGATGCTACAGGGGCTGGTGCCTGGGCATACACGTCGCGCAGTTCCTCCGCCGTGTCGGGCACGGGGTCGGGTTCGGCAAACATCACCTCGACGGCCTTGAGGATGGCCTTCTTGTTGCGCTCCTGGATGGCTTTGCGGTGCTCTTCGGTCAGGATGCCTTGTTCCAGAAGCCAGGCTTCGTAGTTCTTGACTGGGTCTTTTTTAGCCCACGCTTCCATGAGAGCTTTGGGTACGTACTTCGTTCCGCTGGCTTCCTCGTGGCCGCGCATACGGAAGGTGATGCACTCTACCAGCACCGGCTCGGGGTTTTGGCGCATTTGCGCAGCCAGCTCCGACAGGGTGCGGTACACTTCCAGCACGTTGTTACCATCTATCTGGATGCCGCGCATGCCGTAGCCGATGGCTCTGTCCACCAGGTCTTTGCAGGCGTATTGCTCTTGCACGGTAGTGCTCAGGCCGTAGCCGTTGTTTTCGATGAGGAAAATGACGGGCAGTTTCCACACAGCAGCCACGTTGAGCGCCTCGTGAAATTCGCCCTCGCTGGTAGCGCCCTCGCCCGTGAAAGCCAATGATACGCGCCCTTCGCGGCGCAGTTTGTGGGCTAAGGCCACGCCTGCCGCCAGCGACAATTGCGGCCCTAGATGCGATATCATGCCCACGATGTGGTGCTCCATCGTGCCAAAATGGAACGAGCGGTCGCGCCCCTTGGTGAAGCCTAAGCGCTTGCCCTGCCACTGGCAAAATAGCCGCTCGAGCGGCACCTGACGCACGGTGAACACGCCCAAATTGCGGTGCATCGGGAAAATAATCTCATCGGGCAGCAGCGCGCAGGTGGCGCCCACGGCAATGGCTTCCTGACCGATGCCGCTAAACCACTTGCTGATGCGCCCTTGACGCAGCAAATTGAGCATTTTTTCCTCTATCTGGCGCGGCAACACCAGCTGCTCGTACAGGTGAAGCAGGGTATCGTCCGAAAGACCAGAGCGGTCGAATACTATCGGTGCTATCTGAGAGGTCATGAATGGTATGCGTTTTTGCGGGCGCGAAGGTAGAAAGCGAGCTGCCGGCGGGCGGGATAATTTGATATATGCGCCCTTGTAAAAGGCATCCTTCGGCTGCCAATACTCCTCGACCTTGTGCTCAAAAAGGCAAGATGCCTCCAAATTGCGCTACCTTTGCCCACAGCTGTGCTGCCGAGGCGGCAGCGTTTTTCCGTTGGATAAATTTCTTTCACGACACATGAAACGCAAAACTTTTAGCCTTTTCTCCCTCCTTTTAGGGCTGCTCCTGCTCTTGCCCTGGAATGCCCTTGCTCAAACGACTCCCAGCGGCGCCCCGGTGATACCGATGCCCACTGGTGATGTGCGCAAACAGGCTCCCCAGCCCGGTACCCCCCCTAAAATTCAAATAGGTAAAGCGGCTACGAAAAAACTGAAAAACGGCCTGACGGTCATTGTGGTCGAAAACCACAAACTGCCTCAGGTGTCGTTCCGCGTGTTCGTGGACTTCGACCCTGTGCTCGAAAAAGAGGCCGCTGGATATGCCGATATGGCCGGCGAATTGCTCTCGAAGGGCACTAAGACGCGCACCAAAGAGCAATTGGACGAAGAGGTGGACTTCATCGGCGCCTCATTGTCGTCCGACGCCAACGGCGTTTCTGGCTCCAGCCTGAGCAAGCACACCGATAAAATGCTGGAGCTGCTCTCCGACGTGCTGCTCAACCCGTCCTTCCCGGCCGAGGAATTGGAGAAAGCCAAACGCCGCGCCGAAAGCGGACTGGCTGCCGCCAAAAACGACCCCGACGCCATTGCCTCCAACGTGGCCAACGTATTGCGCTACGGCAAAGACCACCCCTACGGCGAAAACATGACCGAAGAGACGCTGGCCAAAATCAGCCTCGACCAGATTAAAAAGTATTACCAGACCTACTTCAAACCCAACATCGCCTATTTAGTCATTGTGGGCGACATTAAACAGGCCGATGCCTTCGCCAAAGCGGAAAAGTACTTCGGCAAATGGGCCAAAGGCAACGTGCCCAAACACACCTACTCCACGCCCAAAGCACCGGAGAAAACCAGCGTAGCCTTCGTGGATAAAACTGGCGCCGTGCAGTCGGTCATCAACATCACCTACCCGGTTGAGTTGCCGCCCAATCACCCTGACGTCATCCCGGTGCGGCTGATGAACACCATCCTGGGCGGCTACTTCAACAGCCGCGTCAACGCCAACCTGCGCGAAAAACATGGCTACACCTACGGCGCGCGCACCTCGCTGTCGCCCGACCGCCTCATCAGCGGCTTTTCGGCCGTCGCCAGCGTGCGCAATGAGGTAACCGACAGCGCCATCGCCCAATTCCTCCTCGAACTGGAACGCATGCGCACCGAACCCATTCCGGACGATGAACTGCAATTGGTCAAAAACGTGCTCACAGGCCAGTTCGCCCAAAGCTTAGAGCAGCCCGGTACCGTAGCCCAGTTCGCCCTGAACATTGCCCGCTACAAGCTGCCGGCCGATTACTACGAAAACTACCTGACCAATCTGCAAAAAGTAACGCCTGCCGAAGTGCAGGCTATGGCCCGCAAATACGTGCGCCCCGACCGCGCCCACATCCTCGTCGTGGGTAACAAAGACGAAGTGGCCGACCGCCTCGCTCGCTTCTCCGCCGACGGCAAAGTCCGCTTCTTCGACCCCTATGGCAACCCCGTCAAAGTCTCTGACCAGAGCGCTGCTACCGGCATGACGGCCGAAAAAGTCATTCAGAACTACCTCCAGGCGCTCGGCGGTGAAAAAGCCCTCAACGCGCTTAAAGAAGTGGAGAGCTCCTATGAATTCAACATTCCGGGTATGGGCGCCTTGGAGATGAACATCTTGCAAAAGGGCAACGACAAGGTGGCTATGCTTATGTTGGTCCAAGGCCAGATCATGAACAGCCGTATTTACAACAACGGCAAAGCCAAAGAGGAGGGCATGGGAGGCTCGCGCGAACTCGAAGGCGACGACTTAGAAGACATGAAAGAACAGGCATACCTGTGCAAAGAGGCGGCATACCTGACCAATAACTACCGCCTCACCCTTAAAGGCATTGAAAACGTAGGAGGCAAAGACGCCTACGCCATCGTCGTCGAGCGCCCCAACGGCAAGAAGAGTACTGAGTTCTACGAGGTGGCTACAGGCTTGAAAATCCGCGAAGTGCGCACTGAAGAAGGCATGGACGGTTCGCCTACTACCATCATCACCGAGTTTGGCGACTACAAACCGGTGCAAGGCGTGCAATTTCCACATGCAATGACCATCAGCGGCGCCTTCCCAGTTCCTATGAAAGGTGTGTTAAAAACCATCAAGGTCAACGCTGGCATCCCCGACACCACCTTCGAGATCAAGTAACCCGTAACGGCCAAACTCGTTTGGCCAGTAATCGCCAAACTTGTTTGGTCAAAAACTTCAACAAAAACATCAACCAACACCATGCTGACATACGTCTTTCTCCAAGCGCCACAAGGCGGTAGTAATCCCTTCATCGGTTTGCTGTTTCCGCTGCTCATCATTGTCGTGTTCTGGTTTTTCCTCATTCGTCCCCAGGTGAAGCGGCAGCGCGAGCAGCAGAAGTTCATAGACAACCTGCGCGAGGGCATGGAGGTGGTTACTAGCGCCGGTATTATTGGCAAGGTAACTAAGATTGACGGCAATGTGGTGCGTTTGCTCATTGACGAGCGCACGTTCATTCGCGTACTGAAGCAAACCATCACTGGCGAGTTCAAGCCTTAATGCTGATGCAACGCCTGCCTCTTGCACTTTTTTGGCTTTTGGCCATTGCTTCTGGCTGGTCGCAAAGCCCATGGGCGCGCCCGGCCAATGGCGGTTACGTTCAGGTGGGTTACCACACAATACCGGCTTATGGTCAGCTTTTTGGCGGCGGGGGCAGCGATCTTCCGCTGGTGCGTTACGTAACCGAGCAAACATTCCAGCTGTACGGGGAATACGGCCTTGATGCGCGCACGACGGCCATGGTATCCTTGCCCTGGCGCATGCACGAGCGCGGGGCTCGAACGCCCGAGCTACCGCTGTACATCGTACCTACCGAAAGCGGCCGCATCAGCGGGTTTGGCAATATCTCTTTTGCACTTCGTCGCCAGTTCTTCAGCGGGCCGCTCGTCCTGGGTGGCACGCTGAGGCTCGACCTGCCCAGTGTTTCCAGCCAACCCAACACGGGTTTGCGCACGGGCTTCAATGCCTTTACCGCGCAGCCCTCGCTTAGCGTAGGTCAGGGCTTGGGCAGGCTGTATTGGTTTGCCTATACCGGTCTGGCATTCCGCACCAACAACTACAACCATTACCTCAACACCGGTGCAGAAGCGGGCTTCGCCTTCGGGCCACTGTGGCTCATCGCCTTTTTGGATATCGTCCTGCCGTTTGAGAACGACGCCCGCCCGCTGCAGCCGGTTCGCACGCGCACGGGCCTGTACGAGAACAACCAGGGCTGGCTGTCGCCCGGAGTGAAGGCCCTTTGGCAGGTTACGCCGCGCTGGGGCGTTGTCGTTTCCGGTGCCAGCGCCTTTTGGGCGCAATACGTGCCCAAAAGCCCAGGTCTGAGTGCAGCCGTTTTTTACCGGTGGTGAATGTTTCGTTCCATTTTCAGGCAGCACCTGTGCGGGTGCTCTTCATTTTTGTCCTATGGCCCATTATTTGGATGAACTCAACGACGTACAGCGCGCCGCCGTAACGACTATTGAAGGCCCGGTGCTGGTCATCGCCGGCCCGGGGTCGGGCAAAACGCGCGTGCTGACCTACCGCATTGCTCATGTGTTGGAACAGGGTGTAGAGCCCTGGCGTGTGTTGGCGCTGACCTTTACCAATAAGGCCGCCCGCGAGATGACTGAGCGCATTGAGCGCGTCGTCGGCCCCAGGGCGCGCTACGTGTGGGCCGGCACCTTTCACTCCATTTTTGCCCGCATCTTGCGCGCCGAAGCAGATAAAATCGGCTACCCGCCCAGCTTCTCCATCTACGATACCGACGACACCGTCAGCCTGCTGCGTAGTATTATTAGGGAAATGAGCCTCGACCCGCAGCAATACAACCCCAACGCTATACGCTCGCGCATTTCATTGGCCAAAAGCAACCTTCTCACCCCGTCGCTCTACCGCGCCAACGACCAGATGATGGAGCAAGACCGCCAGGCGCGCCGACCCTTCACCGCCGACATCTACGAGCGCTACGTAACCCGCTGCAAGCGCGCCGGCGCTATGGACTTTGATGACCTGTTGCTGCAAATGCACCACCTGCTGCGCCACCATCCCGAAGTGGCCGACAAATACCGCGAGCGCTTCCGATACCTGCACGTGGACGAATTCCAGGACACCAACTTCCTCCAGTACGCCATCCTACACCTGCTGGCCAAATACCCCGGCAGCCCGGAAAACCTCTTCGCCGTCGGCGACGACGCCCAGAGCATTTACGCCTTCCGAGGCGCCACCATTGACAACATCCTGGACTTCAGCAAGGATTTCCCCCAGCTGAAAACCTTCAAACTGGAACAGAACTACCGCAGCACCGAGCATATCGTGGCGGCAGCCAATGAAATCATCGCCCACAACCAGCGCCAGCTGCCCAAAAAAATCTGGACGGCCCGCAGCGACAGCTACAAAATCCGACTGCTGCGCTGCATGACGGACGACGACGAAGCGCGCCGGGTGGTTGACCTCATCGTAGAGCAAAAAAACCGCCTTCACCTGCGCAACGGCGACATCGCCATCCTGTACCGCACCAATGCCCAAAGCCGCAAGTTTGAAGAACAATTGCGCCGCCAAAACCTGCCCTACCGCGTCTTCGGGGGCCTGTCGTTCTACCAGCGCAAGGAGGTCAAAGACCTGTTGGCCTACCTGCGCTTAGCCGTCAACCCGCACGACGAAGAGGCGTTGGTGCGCATCATCAACTATCCGACCCGTGGCATCAGCGACGCTACGGTGAATAAACTCCGCCAGCACGCTGCAGCCAGTGGCGTCTCTTTGTGGGAAGCTATGCTCACTGCCGACCTGCCCGAGCGCGCCCGCAAGGCCGTGCTCAACTTCCGCACTTTGGTAGAAGGCTGGCAACGCCGCGCTCCTAAAGAGTCGGCCTACCAGCTGGCTTCCGACATCTACCGCCAGTCGGGTCTGCTGGACGCGCTCAAAAGCGAACGCGGCACCGAAGAGGGCCTCAGCCGCCTGCAAAACGCCAACGCCGTGCTGGATGCTATCAGCGAATTTACCGACAACGCCTCCAAACTGCAACTGAGCGAAGAAGGCGATGCTTCCCCTGACGCCTCTCTGGCCGCCTATCTACAAACGGTTACCCTGCTGACCGATGCCGACCTGGCCAGCGACAGCCCGGACTACATTACCCTGATGAGTGCTCACGCAGCCAAAGGGCTGGAATTCCACAGCGTGTTTATCACCGGCATGGAGGAAATGCTCTTTCCCTCATTTTTTGCTTTAGAGAGTCCGGGTGGCCTGGACGAGGAGCGGCGGCTCTTCTATGTGGCCGTTACGCGGGCCAAAGAGCTGCTGACCATCTCCTACGCCGGTGTGCGCTATCGCAATGGCCGTCTGACCGAGAGCTCGCCTTCGCGCTTTCTGGGTGAAATTGGCCGCGAGCACTACGAGAACCTCGGCGGCATCGGCTCGCGCCGCCCGGCTGCCGAACCTGTTGCGCGCGTGGTTCACACGGTTGACCGGCGCGCCAGCGTGTCGGGCAATTTCAGTGCGCCGTTGGCCCGCCAAGGCCGCACTACCCCGCCAGCGGCGCCTGCCGACTTCAAGCCCTCTCCGCCCGAGGCCGTCGTGCCTGGGGTACGCGTGCGGCATCTCAAGTTTGGCGAGGGTGTGGTCAGGAGCGTCGAGGGTGCGCGCGAAAACCGCGTGGCTTCCATTGCCTTTGCGGGCGATGAAATTCCGGAGCGTCGCTTAGTGCTGCGCTTTGCCAAGCTGATGGTGCTTGCTTAGTCGTCCCAGAGGTCTTCGATGACCTTGCCCGTGCAGCCGTTGGGCCGCATAATGCGCAGCAGGGCGGCCAGCGTGGGCGCGATGTCGGTGATGCTCACGGCTTCTACCGTCTGACCCGGCTTCACCTTCCAGCCGTACCACAGTAGCGGCACGTGCGTGTCGTAGGGATAGGGCGAGCCATGTGTGGTACCACCCTTGCCGAAGTACTCGTCGTCGGCGTGCCAGCCCGGTTCGAGGAAAAAGACTATATCGCCCGAGCGCCGCGGATGCAGGCCGCGCCGCGTTTCGGCAATGAACGGATATTCGGTCGGCATGCGCATGACTTCCTCCATTGTCAGCACATCGTACACGCCGGGCTGGGTACGCAGGTGGGCTTTCACCACTCCAATAGCCATCTGCAGGCCGTTGACTCCCAGTTCCCGATGGTTAAACCAAATCTGCTGGTTGTGCACAGCCAACACAAAGTCTTTCTTCGCACCAATGACTTTTTGTAGCTGCGCATTCAGCGTGTCTTTGAGTTTGCCTTCCGGAAACACGCCTGCAGGGCCTTGCAGGTCTTGCAGGTGCAGGGGTGTTTCTGCAGCCCCGTGGTCAGCGGTCAGAAACACCAGCACGTTGTCTTTGCCCAGCCGCTCGTCTAAAAACCGAAGCAGGCGGGCGATCTCTAAGTCGAGCCGCAAGTAAATGTCCTGCACTTCTTCAGCGTGGATGCCGAACTGATGACCGCAGTAGTCGGGTGTGGAGAAGCTGAGACACAGCATGTCAGGGTATTCGTCCTGCCCCAGTTCCATTTTTTCGATGGCTTCTACAGCAAAGTCTACGGTGATGGTATTGCCTTCGGGCACGAAGCGCAGCAGGCCGTAGCCGTACTTATGATAGAGGCTGTCGCGCCACAAACGCAAGTCGTAAGGGAAGCTGCGCGGCCACACTAAGGACATGGGTTTATAGTTGCCGCCAGTGTACTTGCGCCAGTTGTCGTAGCTCTCGCGGTAGGGGCGCTGGAGCAGTTTGTCCCAGATGCCGTCTAAGTACTGGCGGGCCTTTTCCTGGCGGTTGAAGGCGTTGACCCAGTCTGGTAGTTGTTGGGCATAGTAAGTAGAAGTAATCCAGTTGCCCGTTTGGTCATCGAACCAATAGCAGGCGTTAGGGAAATGGCCAGCGGGCAGGATGCTGCCGCGGTCTTTGAGGCAGATGCCGACGACTTTGGATTTCATGGCAAAGGCCAGGCGCAATTCGTCGGAGATAGTACTGCTCAGCAATACGCGCGGCGAATGGCGGCCGCTGCGGTCGTGGGGTTTGCTGGTGCCCACAGCATTTTCGGTAGTGTCGGTAGTTACGTAGCGCTGGCGCCCCCACTGGCGGTCATACCATTCGTTGGCAATGATACCGTTGATATTGGGCGTTGTGCCCGTGTAGATGGCTGCATGACCCGGACCAGTGTAGGTAGGCCAGTAGTTGTACAGCGTGTTTTCACACGAAAAGCCCTCGCGCAGCAGGCGCCGAAAGCCGTCGGCGCTGTAAGCGTCGTAGTAGCGATAAAGATAATCGTAGCGCATTTGATCCACTACGATGCCTATCACCAAGCGCGGGCGGTCGAGCTTTTCCTGCGCATTCAGCGTTCCCAGAGCTAGTAGGCAGGATACAGTTGCCCACGTCCAGCGTCGTTCCATAGCTGTCTTCCATTTGAATGAATGATGAACAAAGGTACGCGGAGAAAAAAGGCGAAGTGGGTTAAGTATGTGCTAACAGCAGAAGGAATAGCGCTTGATGAATACATCAAACACTGCTGATACAAAGGCATTAAAAAGCACTTTTTTCCAACGTACCCTAAGAGGGAAGAGAAACCCTACGCTATTGGGGACACCCTTCTGAGGCGACGCTAACCCGCACACGCGAGTGTTTGAGCACTACTTAGAGGTGTTGACAGTGTAGCCCCTGAAGGCTGTTAACTGAAAAAAGCGGTGGTGCCGTTGCACCACCGCCCTCATTTTGGAAAAGCTGCCTTTTCCTGCGGTAGGTTTGATGCGTCATTGGCGCACAATGCGCACAGCCGGCAGAGTACCGCTGGGGGTTTGCAGACTCAGGTAATAGACACCTGCGGGGAGGTGTTGGAAGGGAATATCAAGGGC
Source organism: uncultured Saprospiraceae bacterium (assembly GCA_937980645.1). GTDB lineage: Bacteria > Bacteroidota > Bacteroidia > Chitinophagales > Saprospiraceae > M3007. The sequence continues at coordinate 120,173 of CALJPQ010000013.1, forward strand.
TTGAATGCCTTCGGTCAGGCTCATTGTATGCTCATAAAGCGTCTGGCCGCTGGGGTTAAAGAGCCGCAATACGGTATGGGTCGTTTGGCGGCTTTCGATGAAAAGCATCACTGGTTGGCCGTGAGTGAGGGTAGGCTGGGCATAAAAACGGAAGGCTGATGCGAGCGGTTCATCGGCACTGACGACCATGCCGCGGCGCACGCGGACGGCAGCGGTGAGGCCAGCGGTAGCATCGCTTCCGTCAGTACACACAATGCGGTGGAACAACGACACCATGGCCCCTACAGGCACATTGTTGGCGGCTAACAGGGCGTCCAACTCACCAAAGGTGAGGTTGAGCATTAGTGTCGTGCCGGCATTTTGCATGAAAACGATGTCGCTAAAAGCAGAGTCAGTGGCTACTTGCCACACATACGTGAGCAGATCGCCATCAGGGTCGGCAGCGGGCAGCCAGGCGATGTTCACCATATTGGTAGGAGCTCCCTCCACCTCGATGAGGGTGCCAGGAGCTGGAGCCACTAGAGTGGTTTGAGTGGGGAAAAAGTTAGGTTCAGCCAGAATCTGGCCGCGCAGCTCACCTGCGGCGACGGCAGTGGTGTGAATGTTAGCATAAAGTTCAGCGCTGATAAGCGCATCTATCTGGCTCATAGTGAGTGTAAAAGTATTTTGTGTGGCCTCCAAGACACCCGACTTGAGGTCGGCGGCCAGGGCAGGTTTAAGGCCAAAGGCAATGCCGCCATTAGCGCCATTGGGCGCCAGGTGCAGGTGGGCGCCGCCAGCAATGTTGGCGTCGAACTGGCCGTCTAAGTTGCGGAAGCTACCCGTACAGGTCAGGACGTTGCCATTTAGCTCCAATTTGAGGCCGCCCAATCCGCCTGAGCGGACGGCGGGCACTTCATTGATGCCCCGGAGTGTCGTATGGAAGTAGGCGCCCGCCAAAGGCAATACCTGTCCGCGCACTTCACCGGCAGGCTGTGCCTGGGTATGCACATTGACGTAGATTCGGCGCTGGCGCAGGGTATCCCACATACCCGAGGTGAGAGCGATGCGGTTTTCGTCGGCCAAAAAAGCGCCGCTGCGCAGAGAGGCATCCAAATCGGTATGCAAATGGGCGGCGATGGGGCCGTTGTTGCCGGCCCATTGAGCATGCAAGTGGGCGCCCCCAGCGATGTTGGGGTCGAAGTTGCCTTGTAGGTTACTGAACGAGCCTACACAGATGGCTTGTCCTGGGCGCACTTCGAAGGCCACCAAACCAGTAGCCGGAGAGTTGACGGCAGGCGATTCGCTGGCGCCAGATAGGGGGGCCAAAAAGTAAGCCGATGCTTCGGCCAGTAAGTTGCCGCGCAGCTCGCCTGCTGGGTACTGGATGGTGTGAATGTTGGCGTACATGCCGCGGGCCATGAGCATAGCGCGTTGCTCGGCATTCAGGTCAAAACGGTTCATGCGGGCCGGAAATACACCGCTGCGCATCAGGGCATCCATGTGGGCGTGCAGGTGAGCGGCTACAGGGCCGTTGCTCCCGGGAAGGCCACTATGGAGATGGAAGCCGCCTGCAATGGCTACATTCACTGGCGTGCTCAAGTCAGCAAACGAGCCACTCACCGTGAGCTGATGGCCCGATAACTCGGCAGCTACAGCCCCATGCGCACGCGTAACAACACCGGGAATTTCCTGGCTGCCAGTAAGTGGGCCCACGAAAAAGGCCTGACTTTCCAGCAGCAACTGCCCGCGAATTTCACCCGCTGGATGGGCCGTCGTGTGGATATTGACGTAAGTACCGCGGTTCAGGAGTGCTTGCTTGATCAGGGTATCGAGGGCAAACAGGTTGTCGCTGCGCAGGAAGCGTCCGCCCTTGCGATCGGGGTCCAGGGTAGCTTTCAATTCCAGAGCAACTGGTCCGTTCATGCCGGCCATACCCAGATGCAGGTGTGCGCCACCCAGAATGGCCTCATCTACTTCGCCTTCCAGGCCAGTAAAGCTGCCACTGACGGCCAACGAGTCGCCGCGTATTTCGGCAATGACCTGCCCCCAGGCCAGCGAATTGACGAAGGGGTATTCATTGGCCCCGCACAGATGAGCGCGCAGGAGCGTTTGCACACGGCGCACCACCTGGCCGCGCAACTCGCCCGAAGGGTATGATTGTGTGTGAATATTGACGTACGCCTCGCCATTGAGCAAAGCTGCCCACTGGTCGGCATTCAGTTTGAACCTGTTCTCGCTGGCTAAGAACAGACCGCCACGCATATCGGAGTCTAAAGCCGCCTTCAAGTGCAGCAGGATACCGCCATTAGCCCCAGCCAGGCCCATGTGAAGATGAGCACCTCCAGCAATATGCTCGGCAAAGATGCCTTGCAAGTTGGCAAACGAACCACTGACTACCAAGGTGTCTCCGTGCCGTTCGAGCGCTACAGCTCCATGACCGTCGGAATACACCGAAGGAGCTTCGTTGCTGCCAAAGAGATTGGCGCTCATGTACTCATCCGCTGCTGGCAACAACTGGCCGCGCAATTCGCCCGCGGGAAAAGTGTGCGTGTGGATATTGACATACCACATGCGATTCATAAGCATCTGAGCCTGCGCCTGCGTCAAGGTGAACGTATTCAGCCCAGGGGGGAACATACCACCCGAAGAGTCAGCATTGGGCGTAGCTATCAAGGGCAAGATGACCGGGCCGTTTTGTCCTGCATAACCAGCATGAATATGAGCGCCGCCGGCGATGCCAAAGTCTATCGGACCGCTCAGGCCACTGAAAGCACCACTGACAACCAGCTGGTTGCCCGTGAGTGTAGCGGTTACTTCGCCCCAAGCCGCAGTAGCTACTGGAAAGACCTCCTGATGGCCCGACAAGTGAGCCCGAAACGTCATAGGCTGCAGCGGCACATCAGGCACAATAGCCATGCAGCGCACCGGTATACCCAAGCCAATAAAGCCAATGGGGGATGCTGCACCCGTGGCCAGATCTATTCGGAACAGTCGGCTGTTGGGATTGCTTTCCGTAGCAGCACACAGATAAGCCGTATTGCTTCCGTCGGCAAAAGCGTAGAAGATATCTAAGTCGAGCATGGGCATAGGCATCGTATTAACGGAGATGCCTGAAGGCCCAATAGTATTTTGCGTGCCGTCGTTGGGCGGTATTTGGGTGGTCAGTACGTTGAGGCCAGCGTCGTAATTGTACAGGGTAGTGCTGGTAGTGCCAGCGAAGCTGTTGGTGTAGGCGCCGGTAGCAATCATGGGCATTACGCCTGCATTAGGGTCAGTAGCGGCGTAGTTGAGCATAGCGTCGGTAGCCACCACAGTACCGGTGGTGGGGTGCATCCGATAGTTAGCACCATTGCTCCCCATGACACGGATGCGGTCCACTACCGGGTTGAAGTCAAATGTGATGGCCCCCATGTTCGGTTGAAGCATAGCATTTCCCATACCTACAGGCGTAGCAGCGCCGGTGTTCTGATTTATGGTATAAAGGCGCGCCTCTCCAGAAGTCTGGTTATAGCCAATGGCGTACAGCTCCCCCGTAGCGGGGCGAAAGTCTAAGCCAGCCACAGTCTGTCCAGCTGCAATACCTGACAAGGGAACTAAGGTGCGCACCACATCGGGCAACCCTGTATCGAAGGAGATGAGCTGGTTGGAAGCCGTTACGGCGAAGGCCAACTGTCCGTTAATCGTGGGAAGCACATTGCGTTCGATGCGGAAGGCGATGTTGTCCACGCCGGCAGGTAGTGGAATGGGCGTTAGGTTGAGTCCTGCTCCAGTGGAGAGGTTGATTTGGAAGAGGGTGGTTGTTTGGGTCATGGCGCGCTTGAGTGCCAGCAAGGCAAAATTGGCCTGGGTATTTTTGTCAAAGAAAATATCCATGTCTGCCGCATCGCCCATAGCTGGGTTAATACCGCAGGCACCAACGGTATTTTGGGTGCCGTCATTGGGTGGTATTTGCGTGGTGAGCACATCTAAGGCTTCGTCATAGTTGTACAGGGTAGTGGTTACGGCGCCGATATAGCTGTTGGTGTAGGCCCCGGTAACGATCATGGGCGTAGCACCGGCGTTGGGGTCGGTGGCGGCATAGTTGAGCATGGCATCTGTGGCCACTACTGCGCCAGTGATGGGGTGCATGCGGTAGTTGGCACCATTGCTGCCCATGACGCGAATGCGATCCACCGTAGGGTTAAAGTCGAATGTAACGGCACCCATACCTGGCTGAAGCATGATGGGCGTCATGCCTACAGGCGTAGCCATACCCGTCATAGGGTTCAGGGTGTAGAGGCGCGCTTCGCCGGTAGTCTGATTATAGCCTAAGGCGTAAAGTTCACCAGTAGCCGGGCGGCAGTCCAAACCTGCGATGCTCTGGCCCATGGCCACGCCCGAAATGGGTGCTACGTTTAAGGGTGTAGAGGGTGCGTTCAGGTCGGCTGTAATCAATAAATTGCCGCTAAGGGCATAAAGAATTTGCTGAGCAAGGTAAGAGGTGTGCAACCCGAGGACAAACAGCAGGGCCAGCAATCCCTGTCCAAAGGTGCGCACGGTTCGAAAGGAAGAAAAGTGCGTCATAACATCAGTATTTGTGTGATTAAGAGTAAAGGATTTCTCTTTTTTCCTTTGAGCGAAATAATCGCAGTACCCTTGCTCGAAGAAGGCATCGTGCTATCTTCGGAGGGTAGGCGAAGCGATTCATCACGCCCGGAGAAGGACATTTGACCGCGCGGATGTCTTAAATACGAAACAGAGCGCTGATTGGGTTTTCTATGTGCAAAAAAAGCTGCCGGCAGTATTGCTAATCCTCTAGCAGCCAGTCATTAACGACCTCTCGCACCTCTGCTGGTTGTAGATTGCCCAGCGCTCCTTCGCCTATGCGCAGCGGCCCAATCTGCACACGTACCAATCGCAGCACGGGATACCCTACGGCTGCGCACATTCGGCGCACCTGGCGGTTTTTGCCCTCGGTGAGCGCGATCTCCACCCACCGGTCGGGCACGCTTTTTCGGAAGCGAATGGGCGGCTCGCGGGGGGGCAACTCAGGCGGTCTCTCCAGTAAGCGCACGCGCGCGGGGCGGGTGTGATAGGGCTTTCCGTGGATGCGGATGACGACGCCCTGGCAGAGAGCTTGCAGGGCTTCTTCGGTCGGAATGCCTTCCACCTGGGCCCAATAGACGCGCTTGTGGCCGCCTTCGGGCCGCAGCAGGCGCGCGTTAAGGCGGGGGTCGTTGGTCAGCAGGAGCAGGCCTTCGCTGTCAGCGTCTAAACGCCCGACGGGATAGACGTCTTTGGGCAGATGGGCACCCAACTCTGCCAGCGTGCGCTGCCCAGGCTGGTCGGGTGTGAACTGGCTGAGCATGCCGTAAGGCTTGTAGGCGACATAGTAGCGGTAAACGGGCATGGACGTCTTTTTTAGCACAGAGGCATTCGCAAAGGCACGAAGATGGTCTCGACGTTATTGACCCGATAGCAGCGCCTTTTTGGGCGTTGTAATGTTGGGCGGTTTCATGTAGAAAGGCTCGTAGTAGGCGAGGTCTTCCCAGGCGCGGCTTTGGTAGCGTTGTTCGGCTAAATGAGCCAAGTAGGCGGCCGAGCAGGCGGCTATGGGGCTTTTTTGCAGGTGATTATCTAGCGTTTCGGGTGGTATTTTGCCGCAGCCGTTGCCTGCACACACCCACAGGGCGTCAGGAGGTGTTTGGGGCGCCAGAGCGTGCAGGTGTTGGGGCCATTGTTCGTCCAGTATCAAGGGCTGGGCCGGGCACAGGGGCTGGAGTTTTTCATCGAAAATAGCCATCCACACCTCCTGCCGGCGAGCGTCGAGCATGGGCACGTAGCGCGCGGGAAGGTCGGCGGAAGCGTGTTGTTGGGCCGCAAAGGCCAGCGCCTGGAGCGTAGGCACGGCAATAAGCGGTTTGTCCAAAGCATAGCCGATGCCTTTGGCTGTAGAGATGCCCACGCGCAGCGAGGTGTAGGAGCCTGGCCCTCCGCTGACGGCAACGGCATCTAGCTGGCGAAGTGAGCAATTAGCCTGGCGCAGGCATTCCTCGATGAGCAACGTCAGGCGCGCTGCACAGTTGACAGTACTTGTTTCTTCGGCTAAGGCGACGATTGCACCATCGAGGGCAAGGGCTACCGAGCAGACTTCTGTGGCGGTTTCGAGCAGGAGCAGGCGTGCCATAGGGGGGTTAAAAGCTGCCGTAAATGATGCCGCCGCCCACCACGTCGTCGCCCTCGTAAAAAACGGCGCTTTGACCGGGAGCGATGCCTTTGGCGTTAGCATGAAATTGCACCTCAACATCGCGTCCGACAGGTCGTACGGTGCTCACCGTGCCGGCATCGCGGTAGCGCACTTTGGTAACGACCTCCAGCCCTTCTTCAGGCAAGGCAGCGTATTTCATCAGGTTGACCTTGCCCACCATCATGCCGTTTCGGATGAGGTCTTCTTCGCGGCCCAGCACAACGGTATTGGTCTCCGGGCGTATTTCGGTTACGTACATGGGTTCGCCTAAAGCGATGCCCAGGCCTTTACGTTGCCCCACGGTGTAGTAGGGGTAGCCCTGGTGGCGCCCCAGCACCTTGCCCTGTGCGTCCACGAAGTTGCCCTCGCCGATGCGTTCGTCTAAGTCGGGCACACGGCGGCGCAGGAAGCTGCGGTAGTCGTTGTCGGGCACGAAACAGATTTCATAGCTCTCGGCTTTTTTGCTTAGTTCTGACCAGCCGCGTTCGGCAGCCATGTGGCGCACTTCAGTTTTGGTAAAGCCGCCCAACGGCATGCGCGTGCGGGCGAGGCATGCTTGGCTGAGGCCCCACAGCACGTAGGACTGGTCTTTCTGGCGGTCGCGCGCGCGGCGGATGTAGTAGCGTCCGCCGTGCTGGGCGATGATGCCATAATGGCCGGTAGCGATAAATTCGCAATCCAACTGATCGGCGCGGCGCAGCAGGCTGTTCCACTTAATGTGGGTATTACACAATACGCATGGGTTGGGCGTGCGACCGGCCAAGTATTCGTCCACAAAGTTGTCAATGACGTAGTCGCCAAATTCTTCGCGAATGTCCACAATGAAATGGTGGAAGCCCAGCTGTACAGCGACCTGGCGAGCGTCGTTGATGCTGTCTAACGAGCAGCAACCCGTCTCTTTGCGGCTGCCGCCGGAGGTAGCATAGTCCCAAGTCTTCATGGTGATACCAATGACTTCCCACCCTTCCTCGTGCAGAAGGACAGCAGTCATGGTGGAGTCAATGCCTCCGGACATGGCGACTAAGGCTCTTCCTAATTTGGACATGTTTCATCTCCCTTTTTTGAAGCGACACCCCGCTTTTGTGGAGAGGTCGCCTCTTGCTTGAGACGACACCTCCTTTGGAGATGTTGCCTCTTTTTTCTCTTTTTCGTTACTCCAGGGTTTGCAGGAACACTTCCACGCGGTTTTTCAGGCTGAGGTTGTCCTGTGCGCCGGGGGCTTTGAGAGCCTTTTCGGCGGCAGCGCGGGCGTTGGTTTTGTCGCCTTTGCGGCGGTAGATGTCGGCCAGGGTTAGGTAGTATTCGCCCAGCCCACCGGTCTCGGCGGCGGTTTTCGCCCATTTTTCGGCCTGATTAAGCACGTCGGCCTCTTTGGGAAAGGCGCCGAGCATTTTGGTAACGAGTTCGTGCAACCGGGCGGCGTCGTTGCGGACGACTTTCTTCTGATAGCCCTGCGCAGCTTTCAGGTAGTTTTTAGGGTCTTTGGCGGCGGCGTAGTAGCGCATGTCGGCGTCAAAGGAGAACTCTTCGGCCTGGGCAGGCAGGTTAGCCTTCATTTTCGTTTTGGCCTCTTCGAGCAGGCGCGCATCGCGGAATTCGATGGCCTTTTTTACGGTGTTTTTGCAGGCCAGCAGGATGCGGTCATTCACCTTTTGCGCGCCCTCCTGGTTGGAGATGGCTACCCGGTGAGTGATGAGCAGGTCAAACACGCGGCTGTCGGCTTCGGTGGTACCCTCCAAGATGATTTGGCGCGAGACGGGATCGTTGTAGTCCTTGCGCGCATTCAGGTAGTCATTGGTAACCTTGAGTGAGGGCTTGTTGGCGCGATTGAGCGCGCGGATGTAGCGCAGTACCAGCTCCGGGTCGCGATTGCCAGCCTCGTACTCTTGCTCCACATCTTGGGAAACACTGGCCTGTCCGAGTGCTTTTTGCCCAAAGGCGATAAGGGCTTCGGGCGTCATAGCGCCCACGTGTTTTTGCACCACTTTGCCGTCGGCGTCCAGAATCAGGAGCGTCGGGTAGGCACTTACCGGGTACTGGCGTGCAAATTCGGCGTTCTCCGGCTTTTCCATGTCGTATTTGACGTTGACAAAATTTTCATTGAAAAAATCGCCCACTTTCGGATCGGTGAACACGGTAGCAGCCATGCGCTTGCACGGGCCACACCAGGAAGCAAAGGCGTCGGCGAAGATGAGTCGCTCTTCAGCTTTGGCTTTGGCTTTGGCTTCAGACCATTTGCCCTCGAAAAAGCGGATGCCCTGGGCCGACAGCAGGTTAGTGGCCAAGAGAAAGAGCGCCATTAAGGCGAACAGACGCGGTTGGGTCATAGACATGTGTGCGATGAGATGTGGGAATGAGGTTTTGCAAAACAAAAAACGATCGGGTGAGTTGCGGCATTTGGCCGAAAGACCCAGGTGGGCTAATCGTGGCCGTGTGTTTCGCTGCGTTTGCCCAGCAGGCGTTCGAGTTGGTCCACCTTTTTTTGCAATTCGGGCAATCGTTTGAAGACGGCATAGGCGCGGATGTAGTCGTTGTAATCAATGGCGGGTGCGCCAAAGAGCGCCTGGTTGGGCTTCTTAACGGAGGAAGCGATACCGCTTTGGGCCTGCACGCGCGTGCCGTCGGCGATGGTGAGATGGCCGGCCACGCCGACCTGGCCGCCGAGTTGGACGTTTTCACCAATTTTGGCGCTGCCCGCAATGCCGACCTGGGCCGCCATAGCGGTGTTTTTGCCCACCTCGACGTTGTGGGCAATATGCACTAAATTGTCCATCTTCACCCCAGAGCGGATGAATGTGCTGCCCAAGGCCGCGCGGTCAATGCAGGCGTTAGCGCCGATTTCGACGTCGTCCTCAATCACCACGTTGCCCACATGCGGAATGCGTTTCCAGGAGCCGTCGTCTTGTGGGGCAAAGCCGAAACCGTCAGAGCCGATGACAGCGTTAGGGTGTATGGTGCAGCGGTCGCCGATGACGCAGTGGTGCAGGATGCGGACTCCCGGATGGATGGTGCAGTGGTTGCCAATGCGCACATTTCGCCCAATGTACACCTGTGGATAGATGGTGCAGTATTCGCCGATGGTAGCACCTGCCTCAACGATGGCGAAAGGCCCTACGTAGGTGTTTGCGCCGAGTTGTGCCTCCGGGTGCACGCAGGCACGTTCGTCAACGCTGGGAACGATACCGTTGGCCGACAGCAGGTCGTGGAACTTTTCCAGCAGCAGCGCTAAGCTGGAGCGTACGTCGTCCACGCGAATAAGCGTGGCTGCTACCGGCTGCGTGGGTTTAAACTGCTTGTTGACCAGCAACACCGAAGCGCGCGTGGTGTAGGCAAAAGGCTCGTATTTAGGGTTGTCTAAAAAAGCAAAATCGCCGCTTTGCGCTTCTTCGATGCGCGCGGGCTGGCGAACGATGGCGTCTGGGTCTCCTTCAAGCGCGCCTCCGAGGATGTGGGCCAGCTGTGCTGCAGTAATGTGCATGCCGAGGGATAGATAGAATAGGCTGTGTTAAACGGGGGACAAAGGTACAGATAATGTCGGGCGCCGGGCGGCGCAAGGTTGGGCCAAAGGAAAATGAAAAGTGGAAAAAGGCCAAATGTGAAGTTAACGGGCTTTAGCCTTTGTTTTCGTGCGAGGGCGGCTGGCCTTTCCTGCGGGTGTCTGCGGAAGGTCAGGGGCGATTGCCGTCTTTTTGCGCGGCGTTTTTTGGGGTTTTGGCAAGGGCTTTCCTTCAAAAATCTGCACGGCTAAGGGGGCAAGCCGGAAGGCGATGGAATGCTCAAAGCCGTGAGAGGGTTCGGGCTGGGTTTCGCGAGGAGTGTTAGTAACGCCGCTGCCGCCGTAGGCGGTGTCGTCGCTGTTGAGCAGTTCGACCCACGTGCCGGCGTAAGGGACGCCGAGGCGGTAGTTTTCTATCGCACCGGTTTTGAAGTGGCAGACGATGAGAAGTGCTGGGTCTTCGGGGCGGCCTTTGCGCAGGTAAGCGAGTACGCAGTTTTCGGTGTCGTCGCCGCTGACCCAGGCATAGCCCTCGGGCGAGAAGGCATGGTACCACAAGGCAGGCTTTTGCTGGTAGAGGTGGTTGAGGGCACGCACCCACTGCTGGCAGCCTTTGTGGTAGTCGTATTGGAGCAACTCCCACACGACGCCGCGGTCGTGGCTCCATTCGGAGGTCTGGCCAAATTCGCCGCCCATGAACAGCAGTTGTGAGCCGGGGTGCGTCCATTGGTAGCCGAACAGGGCGCGCAGATTGGCGAATTTTTCCCACTCGTTGCCCGGCATCTTGTACAGCAGTGAGGCCTTCATGTGCACCACCTCGTCGTGGCTGAGCGGCAGCATGAAGCGCTCCGAAAAGGCGTAAACCATCGAGAAGGTGATGTCGTTCTGATGCCAGCGGCGATAGATGACAGGGCGTTTGAAGTAGTTGAGGGTGTCGTGCATCCAACCCATCATCCACTTTTGGCCAAATCCGAGGCCGCCCTCCCAGGTGGGTTTGCTCACACCAGGAAAGGCAGTACTTTCTTCAGCGATGGTTTCAATGCCCGGATAGTTTTTGTAAGCAGCCTCGTTGAACTCGCGCAGGAAAGAGATAGCTTCGAGGTTTTCACGTCCACCATGGATGTTGGGCAGCCATTCACCCTCTTTGCGCGAGTAGTCGTGGTAGAGCATCGAGGCGACAGCGTCCACGCGCAGCCCGTCGGCATGGTATCGGTCGAGCCAGAAGAGGGCATTGGAGATGAGGAAGGAGCGCACTTCGTCGCGCCCGTAGTCGAACACGTAGCTATTCCAGTCGGGGTGATAGCCCCGGCGCATATCGGCATATTCGTACAGGTGGGAGCCGTCGAAGAGGTATAGGCCGTGGATGTCGCCGGGAAAGTGCGAGGGTACCCAGTCGAGGATGACACCGAGGTCAGCCTGATGACAGGCGTCAATGAAGTACATGAGGTCTTGGGGAGTGCCGTAGCGACTGGTGGGAGCGAAGTAGCCGGTTATCTGGTAACCCCAGGAGGGAAAGTACGGGTGCTCCATGACGGGCATAAGCTCTAAATGGGTGAAGCCCATGTCTTTGGCATAGGCGACGAGCTCAGTGGCCAATTCGCGGAAGTTGAGCGAGCGGTTGCCCTCTTGGGACAGTTTTTTCCAGGAGCCGATGTGCACTTCATAGACCGACCAGGGTTGCGGTTTGCCAGCGCGCTGGCGACGTTGCTCCATCCAGCAGGCGTCGTTCCAAGTGTAGTCCAGCTCCCACACGATGGAGGCGGTGCGCGGCGGCATTTCCCAGCGCAAAGCATAGGGGTCGCCTTTATCTAAGCCCTTGCCATTGGCCATAGTGATGTGGTACTTATAGACCGTCCCCTTGCTCAGGCCAGGAATAAAGCCCTCCCAGATGCCACTCTTATCCCAGCGGGGTAGCAGCACGTGTGCTTTAGGGTTCCAGGCGTTAAAATCGCCCACCACCGATACATTACGCGCACGCGGCGCCCACACAGCGAAATAAACTCCCGGCTCGCCGTCGCACTCGACCAGATGACTGCCCAACTTTTCGTACAGCCGATAATGCTTGCCCGTCTGAAACAGAAAAATGTCGAGCTCCGTGAGCAAAGAAAAGGGCTTGACCGCTGACATGGATACCGGATTTCGTGATTGCCTGAAAACAGCGGCCAAAATACGCCGCTTCCTCCCGCCACGCACCATACAGTGAGCCTACCCAATACAGGGCAAATAGGTAGAGCCTAAAAGGCGTTGGCACAGTTCTTGGAATTTCGACATTAACAAACTGTTTAATCATTAATCCAAGCAATCTTCTTTAACAATGGAAATTCTTTACCAACTCCGGCAATTTCCGATTCTGGCCCCAATGACGCTGCAGGAACTGGAGGAACTCGCCCGCCTGTCAGAAGTTCGCGCAGCACACCGGCACACGTTTATCTATCTGGCCGACGAGCCCAGCGACTACCTCTGCTTTTTAGTGCAGGGGAGCGTTAAAGTGGGCATCTACGCTCCTGATGGGCGCGAAATCGTCCGAAACTTCCAGCATCCGTACACCATCTTTGGTGAGATGGGGCTGGCAGGCGAAAGCAAACGCGCCGAGTTTGCCAGCGCTATGAACCAGGACGTGCGTTTCATCGCCATCAAGACGGCACACTTCCGGCCTTTTATGGAGCGCAACTTCACACTGGCCCAAAACATGCTCAATCACCTGGGCGAGCGGGTGCGCCGAGCCGAGCGCCATTGGGAGTCGCTTATCTGCAAAGACGTGCGTTCGCGCATTGTGGATTTCCTTAAAGAGACCGCCGGCCAGCGCGGGCGCCAGGTGGGCTTCGAAACGCTCCTCAAACACGGCTTCACCCAGCAAGATCTCGCCAATCTGGTGGGCGCCAGCCGCCAGACGGTTACCTCCATCCTCAACGAACTGCGCAAATCAAACCTCATCCACTTCAACCGCAACTCCATCCTCATCCGGGATTTGGAGAAGCTCAACTGAGAAGTGCCCTAAACGCCTTTGCTCGCGGGAGACCGTTGCTCATAGCACTGGTCTCCCGCGGCGTTTTAAGCGCACGTAGTGAAAAAAGTCACCGCCCAACCGAAAGGGTGGTTTCGCAAAAATTCTGTCCGTTGCAGTCAGCGAATGGGCCTTTTGCCGTCTCTTCGCAAGCGTTCTATCACAAGCATTTGCTCACCTGACTCGCTTAATCTTCCTTGTATGCGACTGATTTTGTGCGCGCTATTTTGCGCTTGGACAGTGGCGCTTTCGGCCCAATACGGTGGCCCCCGCCTTTTTTTAGACATTCCATCCTTTTACCTGCACACGCCTAACGTTGAGAAAACAGGCGAGCGCGTCGGAGCCGGCCTCGAAGCCGCCATGAACGTCGGCGCGCACTGGGGCGTAACCCGCTTAGGTGTAGGTACAACGTTCACCCTTAATCCTGGCTCGGAAGAGTTCTCCAAAACAACCCTCTGGCGCCCCTATGCCATTATGGAAGCAGGCGCAGGCCTGTATCGCTCCAACGGCAACCAGTGCGCCAAGAGTCATCAAAGCGCTTTCACTGCCATGGGCAAAGTGGGCATGCGCTACGACTTTAACCGCGAAGCCATTGCCGTGTCGGAAGGCGTCGAGCCGAACGCGCTGGACTTTATCCTGGGTGTCGAGCTAGGCTATTTCTTCATCCGCGACGTGTTTCGCAACACCGAGTTTGTGCTCAACGGCAATTACCACACGCAGGCCAAAGTAATTTCGGCTAATGTGGGCTTCAAGCTGTTTCTGAACCTGCGCGCCAATCGGTAAGGGGCACGCTGGCTTTTAGCCCTGCGCGTAAACGACCCACTTTTCCTCGAAGGCCGGCTCCGGGAAGAAGTCTTGTACAGCGAAAATTTCCACGTATTCCCTGGCTTTGCCGGGCAGAGCGTCTATTTCGGGCTTGAGATCGCCGCCTTTGAGGGCGATGAGGCCGTTAGGGTAGGCGTGCTGATGTTTACGGCGCAGCAGCGGCTGACTCCATTGGAGCAGCTGGACCAGGGGCGCTACGGCGCGCGAGACGACAAAATCGAACGCATGGCGTTGTTTCATCTCCTCCGCTCGGACGTGCAAGGCGGTGGCGTTGGTCAATTGCAGCGTTTGGATGAGTGCCTGCACGGCGGCAATTTTTTTTCCGGTGCCGTCAATGAGCGTGAATTGTACGTGGGGCAGCAGAATGGCTAGCGGGATGCCGGGAAATCCGCCGCCCGTGCCCAGGTCAAGCAGGCGCGCACCGGCAGCGAAGGAAAAGGCTTTGGCAATGGCTAACGAGTGAAGGATGTGCTTGACTTCGAGGTTCTCCAGGTCCTGCCGTGAGATGAGATTGACCCGAGCGTTCCATTCACGGTAAAAGTCAGGCAGTTGTTCTAGTTGCTGGCGTTGTCGTAGTGTCAGGTCAGGGAAGTATCGGGCAATGGTGTCCATGGGCATGTCAGGGAGCGAGGTTTTCGAGCAGGGCTTCGGCCTGGGCGCGTCGTTCCGGGTTTTCGATATTGGGTATGGCCAGTTCGACGGCTTTGGCTACGCGCTCGCGTTGGTGTGGGCTGTTTTGGGCAATTTGTAGGTAGGCCATCACCTGATACCAGTAAATGTCTTCGCCGAAGCGCTCCAGATCTTCAATTTTGGCAAAGCACTGCATGGCGGTGATGGGGTCTTTGAGGCGCAACTGGATGATGCCCAGGTAAAGCCAGGCATCGGCCTGGCAGGCGGAGGTGGTGTCCAGTACGATGAGGAGCAGTGGGTCCATCGCGTTGCGCAAGTCGCCTGTCTGGTAGGCGGCGTCGGCTTCGCGCAGAAACATTAGGCAATCTTCAGTAACGGGCGGCGTCTCTTCTTCGCTGGCGGGAGCGCTGCGGCGCTGCTCCCAATCGGCCAGCAGGCTGCGTGGTGGGTTGAAGTTGCTGGCGTAAAGTTCTGCTAAGGTCTTGGGGCGAAAAAAGAACTGGTAGGCGGCGTAGGCCACAATAACACCTATGAGGGCCAGCACTGCCCAACGCCAGGCGCTTCGGTTAGCCTCTTCGGGCATGGGCTGAGCGGTCGCAGATGGCTGGTAAGCTTGCTCGTGCCTGCTGGTATATTGCCAAACGCGGAAGCCTTCCGCATCCTCCAGGGCGGCAATTCTTACCTCTGTGGGCATATCGTCATTGCCTATGGCCTCTTGCAAGGCCTCCGCGCACGGCGTCGCTTCTGCCGAGGTTGGCGCTGTCAGCAGCAAATCGCGGCAACCCGGGTCAAAACTTTCTAACACTGACCAAACGACCGCTTTTTGCTGCGTCAGCCGCAGTGCTGCTTCGTCGAGCAAGGGGTGCTCGGGCCAGGTGGCTGCTATATCCGGGCGCATCAGCAGGGCATGTGCCAGAGTTGCCTGCTCCACAAAAGCCTCCATGGGCGTTTCTTCGGGCACCTGTTCTACTCGCGCCAGGCGGGCCATATCGTTCACGGCTAAGCGAAAACAGGATGCCACTTCGCCTTCGCTCAAACCCAGCGCGGTCAGGCGCTGGGCGTCGCTGCGAAACAAACTGTACAATACCGACGTGCCAAATTGCGCATCCTGGCGCAGGCCATCAAAATAGGCTTTGGTGGAGAAAGACTCAGAATAGGCCACAGAAAAGACGGTGAAATAAGTTCGCTGAAATAAACGGCACCTTTAACAAACGGAAAGCGCTGCAAGGTTGATGAAAACGAGGGCAAGAATTGTGCTAAAGCAGGAATAGCCGGGACGAAAAGACGGTCTTAGGCGGCTCTTTTGCGCTGGGCTTTGTTGCCCAGCAGTCGTTTGAGGGCCCAGTCGAAGTGGATTAACTTTCACGGCATGGCGGAGTGATTTGCAGGCAAAAATACAACGTTAAGCCGGCGATACCGGAGAGGCTTCGCAAACAAAAAGAGCCAGGACATTGCTGCCCCGGCTCCATGAAAACACCTAAAACCCTATTAACTAACCTTATGAAAACAACTCTACTTTTCCGAATTCAGGCTTAAAACAGCAGACCGGTTGAATGGTTTACTTTTGATTCGCATCGCCTTATCGGCCTCCTATTTGCTCTGCTCGCGGCATTTGTTTTTTGTTTTTCAAAGACGGGAAAACTGTACGTAGATACGCTTGCAACAACTCGGTTAGCTGCATTAAGGTTGAATGCAATCAGCGAATTTTCTCGCATTTTGCTAAAATTAGACAAATCGAGCCTTTTTCAAGTACGCGAGGAGTAAAGAAAATCCCCCTGACCGGCAGGTACCGACCAGGGGGATGGCGCTGTTGGGATGCCAGGACTAATGTTCTTCGTCTTTGGCGTGGGCAGCGTATTCGGCGACTAATTTGGCCTGAATATCGGGTGGTACAGGTGCGTATTCAGCGAAGGCGATGTTGAACTTGGCCTTGCCCTGTGTCAGCGAGCGCAAGGCCGACGAGTAGCGGTGGAGTTCTTTGAGCGGCACACGTGCGCGAATGATCTGGTAGTGGCCCTCAGAGTCCATGCCCATGATGATGGCGCGGCGCGTTTGCAGGTCGCCCATGACGTTGCCCATGACTTCGGCGTCGCACATGACCTCGAGGTCGTAGATGGGTTCGAGCACCTGCGGCCCTGCCTGAGGGAAGGCTTCTTTAAAGGCCATCGAAGATGCCGTCTGGAAAGCCATATCGTTGGAGTCCACCGGGTGCATTTTGCCGTCGTAGATGCTCACGCGGATATCGCGGCAGTAGGAGCCGGTCAGGGGGCCTTCTTCCATTTTGGCCATGATGCCTTTTTTGATGGCGTTGATGAAGCGCGCGTCAATAGCGCCACCCACGATAGCCCAGCAGAAGGAGAATTTGCCGCCCCATTTGAGGTCTTCAACTTCGATATTTTTCACCGTCAGGTCGGCAGGGGCGGGCATGCCGTCGTAGTATGGTTCAATGCGCATGTGCACTTCGGCAAATTGGCCGGCACCACCACTTTGCTTTTTGTGGCGATAGGCGTGGTTGGCTTGTTTGGTGATGGTCTCGCGGTAGGGAATGCGCGGCTCTTCGTATTCGATGCGGATGCCGAAGTTTTGTTCGGACTTGATACGGACGATTTCTAAGTGCAGTTCGCCCTGTCCGTACACGATGGTTTGTTTCAATTCGGCGCTTTGCTCCACGATGAGTGTGGGGTCTTCCTCCTGAATGGAGTGCAGGGCGTGAGCCATTTTCTCCACTTCGGCCTTGCTGGGCGGCACGACGGCCATGCGGATGCGCGGCGCCGGGAAGTGGATGCGCTCAATTTTGATGTCCGACCCTTTGGGGTTGAGCGTCTGGTTGGTATGGGAGTTTTTGAGTTTTACGGTGCAGCCGATATCGCCGGCTTGCAGTTCGGTAACGCTTTCACGGTTTTTGCCTTCCGAAATATAAAGGGCGGCAAAGCGCTCGGCGGTGCTGTTGTCGGCATTGATCAATTCGTCGCCGGCCTTCAGGACACCGGAGTACACTTTGAAATAAGAGACGTTGCCGACTTTGGGTTCGTTGACGGTTTTGAAGATGAACACGCAGGGGCGTGCTTTGGGGTCGCAGGGTTTGGAGCCGCCGCCTTCTAAGGCTGCCGGGGGTCGGTCGGCGGGGCTGGGGCAGATATCGTGGATAAAGCCCATAATGCGACCCGAACCCATATCATTGAGGCCTGAGGCACAGAAGACCGGGAAAAACTGGTGATGGGCTAAGCCGATGCGCAAGCCGGCGGCGAGGTCTTCTTCATCGAGCGTACCGTTCTCAAAATATTTCTCCATAAGCGCCTCGTCGTTTTCGGCGGCGGCTTCTACTAAGGCGTTGTGCATGGCTTCGGCGCGCCCTTTGTGTTCGGCGGGTATCTCTTTCTTTTCGGGCTTGCCGCCACCGGGTGGGAACACGTACATGACCATGCGCAGGGCATCCACAATGGCGTTGAAACCCGGCCCTGTGCTGACGGGAAACTGCAGGGGCAACACCCGATGGCCAAAGCGCTCGCGCGCCTGCTCCAGCGTGCGCTCAAAGTCGGCCTTCTCGTGGTCTAACTGATTGATAACGAATATTGAGGGCGTCTCGAAGCGATCTACATATTCCCACACCAGCTCAGTGCCTACTTCTACACCGCTGCGCGCGTTGAGGAAAACTAAGGCCGTATCGGCCACCTTGAGCGCCGTGATGACCTCGCCCACAAAGTCGTCCAGACCCGGTGTGTCTAAGATGTTGATCTTCGTGTCTTTCCATGTGCAGTGCAGCACACTGGTGAACAGCGAGTGGCCGCGCTGTTGCTCCAGCGGCGTGTAGTCGCTTTGCGTATTGCCGTCGCCGACACTGCCGCGGCGACTGATGGCTTTCGCCTCGTAGAGCATCGTCTCGGCAAACGTGGTCTTGCCACTGCCGGAGTGCCCTACGAGTACGATGTTGCGGATGTTGCGGGTATCAAAGTTTGACATAGCTTGAGCAAAAACAGTTAGCAGGTTAAAAAACAAAGATTCCTTTTGCCAGTGCCGCCGCTGTGCCGCTCTCCGAAGCGCTTCGCTTTGGCGCGGTTAAAGTAGGCTGCTTTGTGTTACGCACTTTAAAAAATCGGTAAAAATTTCTTAACCGCTAATTTACCCAAGCGCTAAAACAAATAGCTCCCTTGAGGCTCCCCCGCCTCGACGAACCCTATTCCTTGGGCTTTGCCCTAAGGGCTGTTTTATTCATTCGCTTTCCATACACGCAGTGCATTGAGGTAGCACACTTTGCGTACCTCTTCGTCGGTGTAGCCGCGTCGGAAGAGTTCAGCGATGAGGTTGGGGTACATGCTCACGTCGGCCAGGTCGGGTGGTATGGCCAGCCCGACGCCGTCGAAGTCGCTGCCCAGCCCCACGTGGTCAATGCCTGCGATGCGACGGATGTGGTCAATGTGGTCGGCTACGTGTCGCACGCTGAAGCCAGCGCGGGTGAGTTCCTTTTCCATGAAACGGCGGGCTTTAGCGCTTTCCTTAGGGATGTTCTGCTCTTTCATACGGGCTTCTGCGGTGCGGAAGGCGCGTCGGCTTTCGGTGCTGATGAAGTAGTGGCTGAAGGGCACCTGGATGACGCCGCCCTTTTGCGCGATGGCGCGGATGAGCGTATCGGGCAGATTGCGCTCGAAGCCGGGGGTGAAGTGTCGGCAAGCGCTATGGGTGGCGATGACAGGGCGGGTGCTAACGGCCAACACGTCCCAGATGGCCTGGTCGCTGAGGTGGCTGACGTCCACCATGATGCCAACGCGGTTCATTTCGCGTACGACGTCGCGCCCAAAGTCGCTCAGGCCGCCGTGGGTGCGCGAGGTGTCGTAGGAGGAGTCCGAGATACGGTTGTCGCGGCTATGGGCGAGTGTAATGTAGCGGATGCCGCGCTGGTGGAAGTAGGCCACATCGGCCAGTGTCTCGATGGGGGCGCCGTTTTCCATGCCCATGGGCAGCGAGACAATGCCTTTCTGGAAGTTGCGCTCGATGTCGTCGGCGCGGTAGGCTACGGCGAACTTGTCCGGGTAGGCGCGTGCTACGGCGTGTACTAAGTCAATAAGCGAATCGGCCAGGGCGTGGGCGCTACCAGCGGGTTTTTGCTGGTAGGCTGCTGGGATGTAGATAGACATGAAAGCACCGTAAAGCCCGCCTTTGCGGGCGCGCTCATAGTCGAAGTGACCCTCTGGGTGGCGTAGGGCTAACGCCTCGAAACCCGCTTTGGGCCAGACCCCCCGCTCGACTAAACGATAGGGAAAATCTATGTGCGTGTCTATGATAGGCGTGGTTTGCAGCAGCCGGCGGGCGCGTTTGTCGGGGTCTAAGCCCGCCGTGTCGGGAACAGGGATGGCGACTTCGGTGCCTTTAGGCGCCGACGCAGGTGCTGTAGAGCAGCCGGGGAAGGCCATCAAAAGCAGCAACGAGAAAAAGGTTAACATGACCATGAAAAAGACTGATGAGAAATGCCGGTGAAAGCCCTGTTGGCGAAAGCCGTTTTGTAAGTGCAATGGTCGGAAATCGTGCGGACTCAGAAATCCGAAAATGTTGCTCGATGCGTGGCCATCCATTCTGCGCTTTGGATGCCTGCTGAACAAACGGCCTGCTTTCCCTATTTTTGCCCTTACATCTTACCGCTTCACGTATTCGATGAGTATTTTCAATCCTTACGCCCAGATAGACCACGTAGAATACAAAATTGTGGTTGCGCTGGAACGGCTGAGCGAAGCTTTTCGCGTGCTTCTATGGGAGAAAGGCAAGGCATTGGGCCTGAGCCCCATTCAGATACAGCTGCTGCTTTTTATTCGGTTTCATCCGCCGGAGCGGTGTAAAGTTACGTTTCTCGCACAAGAGTTCAATCTGACCCCTTCCACCGTCAGCGAAGCGCTCCGGACGCTTGAGCACAAAGGGCTGCTGCAACGCAAAACCGACCCCACAGATACGCGCAGCCATACGCTGGCGCTCACAGAGGACGGGCTGGCTGTGGCGGCCCAAGTGTCGGACTTCGCCGACGTGATGCTGCCCGGGCTAAGCCACCTCTCTGGAGCGGAACAGGACTGCCTGCTGGAGCTGTTGTTGGGCCTCATTGCGCATTTGCAGCGCGCGGGCGTTATTGTGCCGCAGCGGATGTGCTTTGCCTGCACCTATTACCGCAAGACCGACAGCGGCCACTTTTGCCATTTTATCAAAAAACCTCTGGAGGTACGGGAATTGCGCGTGGACTGCCCTGAGCACGTGCCGCGCAAGCAAACGGGTGAATAGGCGGTTCAAACGCCCTTTCGGCTGCCCCAGATTTGCACGTGCAGGCGGTCGGTGTAGCGAAAACCGTGCGCCTTGCACACCTCTACCAACCAGCGCCGCCGGCGTGCCAGTGCCTGACGGGTGTTGCCTTCAGGCATGAGCCAGATTTTTTCGGTGGCAATCTGGTAGCGCTCTTGCAAAAGTAGCACCTCTGCTAAGTCTTCGGCTTGCGCTACGACGAACTTGAACCACGCCTTCGGATTTTGGGCAAAATGGCGATACACGGCAGGCTTTTCGCGCAGGCGCTCGGGGTTGCGGCTGTTGGCCAATTTGGGCGATACGTTGTACTGGTCTATGGCCGCCTCGAAGTCGGGCTGGGGCAATAGCGTGCCGTTGGTTTCCACCTCGAAGCGGTAAGCCGCGTCGTGCTGGCGCAGCTGCTGTATGAGCGCTGTTAAGGCTGGCTGTTGCATCATGGGCTCGCCGCCGGTGAGCACGACGTTGCGCGTCGGATAGGTCAGTACTCGCTCGGCAACTTCTGCCACAGAGCAGCGCGCTATCCAGTTTTTTTTATCAAACTTTCGATAGCCTGGTTTTGCATCGTTGGCGTGGGCGAAGGGGGTGCCTTCCCAGTTCCAGGTGTAGTCGGTGTCGCACCAGATGCAGTGCAGATTGCACAGGCTGGTGCGCACGAATACCGACGGCAAGCCGGCACTTTTGCCTTCGCCCTGAATGGAATAGAAGACTTCAGCCCGGCCGTTCAGTCGAGCCAGTTTTAGTATGGGCTGGACCGTGTTCACACGTCTGAGTTCGGATTGCTTTTTGAGCCACGTTTTAATCAAAGAGCGCTGTCGGGTTAAGGACCTCTTCGGTTTTGGGAGCAGATAGGGCCTCATCGTTGCGTAAGGCCGGTTCACTGTGGGCAAGTAGGCGTTTAACGATACGCAATTGATAGGTGTATCGCTTTTGTTCGGAGTTAAAGATACCGAAGTGGTCGAGTTTGTCAATGCGGACCTTGCCGCTGGCATGGATGATGTGGCAATCGGGCAATACGATGCCAACATGGCCGATTTGGCCTTTGCCGTCGTCGAAAAAGGCTAAATCGCCTAAATGACATTGCTCGGTGAAGTCCACAGCAACACCTTCGTGCACCTGTTGGGTTACCTCTCGGGGCAGCCGGATACCAGCCATTTTATAGACCAATTGCACTAAAGCGGGAGCGTCAATACCAAAAGGCGAGCGGCCCCCCCACAGGTAAGGAGCATTGAGATAGCGACGCGCCGTGCGGACGATCCATTCTCCGTTGCGCGGCGCTTGAGAGGGGGTAACTACCGGCCCAGAAAACTGGAATGACAAGTCGCCTAAGCGACAGCGCAGCCCATCGTAGCAGGGCAATACGGCGCCCATGGTGAGCGGGATAAAGTGGTCGGCAGCCATCAGGCCTTCTACTAACGACAAGCTGATGGCAGAACACTCGGCATATTCAGCGTATTCACTGGGCGTCAGGGGGCGCAACTGACGCACATCCACCCAGCCGCTAAAGCCATCCCAGGCGCATACAACGTGGCGCCAACCGTCTTTGGCCTCAAGAACTTCGACGGTTTCACCAAACAGCAGCTGCGACACCATCTCGCTTTTATCGTTCGGATGGGCGCGCATGGGCGCAATGCTGACCTGACAGGCGGCGTATGTGGACATGACAGATGGCAGACGTTGGTGCAAATATCGGGCACTTGCGCACAGCAAGGAGCTAACAGCCAAAAAGAAGGGCCGACAGCTCAGACTGTCGGCCCTGCGTTTGAACTTTAAAGAATTCAATCCTTAATTCTGTACCACGAACTTTTTGGTCAGCGTACCCTCTTTGGTCGCCACGCGCACTAAGTACGTGCCCGAAGCCAGCTGCGGCAGCGAGTAGGTGATCAGTTCGTTTGTTACGCCATCGCGGACTTCGTAAGTGATGACGCGACCGCTCATTTCGGCAATTGTGATAGTGGCATCTGTCGGTCGGTCGAAGCCCATTTGCAGTGCTAAGCGGCCGTTGACCACTGGGTTGGGGCGCACCTGCATGACGTTATCCGCCAGCGGCTTTTCGTCAGTGGTGGATACTAAGTCAAGGTACATGCGCAGTACCGCGCTCGGCCCCCCTTGGAAGCCGCCGGTAAACCACTGGCCGTTGAAGACCATCGTCGAAGGGAACGGCAGCGGCACATCCTGGTCAAAAGCGTGGAAAACGCGTACAAAATCGCCGCTGTAAAGCACTGCAGCTACATAACGGGCGCCGTTTTCAATTTCTACACCAAAGTCGCCCGTAGTCAGGTTGATAAGTTCTACCTGCTGGTCCACATAGTTATTCGTCGTTGGTCCAGCCGAATAGGGGGCCGTTCCTAACCACTCGAGGCTTTCTGATTCGAATTTAGTGTTGTCAAAGTTGGAAAAATCGGCGGCTACATCATCCTTTACTTTGAAAAAGTAGACATCCGCCTGAACACTCGTTACGGGCACTTCATTGGCGTTCGTAGCGAACGAAAACTCAAGATCTTTAACCCGGTATTTTTCCGTTACTTTTGGATTGGTAAAATACACCGTGCCTACACCCCAGTTATCGCCCAGGGTACCAGGGCGAAAGCCTATGGTAGCGCCGTCGTCTTTCGAGAAAAGTTTCTCACTGACGTAAAAGTTCGTCTGTACCCTTCCCTCTGCGGGAATAACACCGCCTACAGGGTCTGAATTGGTCGTGTAAAGAAACTTGTAGGTACCAATGGGCAGTTCGGGCGCATATCTCCCCGGTAAGATAAAGAGGCTGTCGGTTACACTTGCATTAAGGGAGGGAAGGATGAGGCTGGTGTTGTACAGCACGCTGTCGTTAGCCGTCAGGACAGAGGCGTTTATGACGACGTTACTGCGATTCACCCCACTGGTGTTGGCCAGCCATGCTGCGAACTGGAAGGTATCTACAGGTATCTGGCTGACGGGGGTGCGCTTGCTTGAGGCAGGGAAGAAGATGCGGTTCATGCGCACTTCTGGAATGATAATGCAGATCTCAACAGGCTGGCCCGACTTGAGGGCAGCATCTACGTACTCCGCCATCTGGCGGCTCATGAAAAAGCATGGAATAGTGGTGTTACTGGCCTGCGGCTGAGTAGCCCCCATGTTCATAACGGAGCAGCCACTTTGAGCTCCATCGGCATAGTGATTCGCAATCAGAACCGCTACAGCACCCGCTTTCTGGGCATTAAAGGCTTTAACAGAGAAGCCACACACTCCTCGGCGAATGATAGCAACTTTACCCGCCAGTTGGCCCGCTGGAATGGAGTCACAGCACAGCGAGTCTGGCGTAATATCGTATGCCCACGATGCCGGTGCGCATAACTTGCCTTGCGGGACACCGCCCCAGTTGGCTGTACCATAACCGCAAGCACCGTTGAAAAAGTCCTTCGAGTTACTGCCATACGACACGCGAATAACAGCACCTGAATTCTCCGTACCTTGTTGAGCCACCATGAGCGAAGACCATAGCAGACCGCACAGCAAAGGCGTCAACGAAACGAGTTTGGTAAGTAGTTTTTTCATAACAACAGCAGAGGATTTAGTGAATGGTGAGGAAATATTGAGCTGCGAATTTAAGCCACCCCCCGCGAAAGAAAAGACACCTCAAACTTCTTTTAAAAAATATCTACGCAAAAAAGGCCAAAGCGGTTTGCTCCAGAACCTTCCTTTTTTGCTAAAAATCAGGCCTTTAGCGCTTTGATGTTGAAAAGACTGGCTCTTGCTCGTCTGGTTAAAAAAAAGCAGCGGGGTATGTTTGTCCGTCTTTTGCTACAGAGTTGCACAACCCCCGGGCTGCTCTCTGTAGGCCAAAGCGCACATCTTTCTTTTGTCTGCACCTCGCACACACGTTATGCCGAAACAAATCAATCGCCGCCGTTTTTTGAAAAACACCGCCTTGGCTGCCGCTGCCACCGCACTGCCCGGTGCCTTGCGTCCCCAAACGCCGCAGGCCGAGGGCAGTGCGGCTATCGTTGCGCCTCGAGCGCTCAAATCCCGTCTGCGCCTCGGTTTTATTGGTACTGGCCTGCGTGGCCAGACGCACCTCGACCTGGCGCTGCGTCGCACCGATTGCGAGGTAGCCGCCATTGCCGAGCCTGACCCCGTCATGCGCGACCGGGCACTCCAGCAAATCGCTCGCGCAGGCAAACCCAAACCCGACATCTATGACCGCGGAGACTACGACTACCTGCGCCTGCTGCAGGACAGGAACATAGATGCCGTCGTCATCTCCTCCCCCTGGCAATGGCATGCCCCGCAGTGCATCGCCGCCATGCAGGCTGGCAAGTACGTCGGTGCCGAAGTGCGTGGCGCCTTTTCTTTAGACGACTGCTGGCAATTGGTGCGTACTCACGAAGCTACCGGCACCCACCTGATGCTCTTGGAAAACGTCTGCTACCGCCGCGACGTCATGGCCGTGCTTCAAATAGTACGCGCTGGTTTGTTTGGCGAACTCATCCACCTCGAGGGCGGATACCAGCACGACCTGCGCGGCGTCAAGTTCAACGACGGCGTCACTCCCTACGACTCCGGCGTCGAATTTGGCCCAAAAGGCTTCTCCGAAGCCAAATGGCGCACCAAACACTCCGTCCATCGCAACGGCGACCTGTACCCCACTCACGGACTGGGCCCCATCGCCATGATGACCAACATCAACCGCGGAAACCGCTTCCTCTACCTGACCTCAACGGCTTCCAAAGCGCGCGGCCTGCATGACTACATCGTGCATCACCCTAAGGGCGGCCCCGACCATCCCAATGCCCGCGTGCACTTCAACCTCGGCGACGTGGTTACTACTGTCATTAAGACGGCTAATGGCGAAACCATTCTCCTCTCGCACGACACCAACCTGACACGGCCCTATTCGCTGGGCTTTCGCGTCCAGGGTACGCGCGGTATCTGGATGGACGTCAATAGAAGCCTTCTCCTCGACGGCCAAACACCCGCCCACCAATGGACGGACGCCAAACCCTGGCTCGAACGCTACGACCATCCGCTGTGGAAACGCTATGGCAACGACGCCAAAGGCGCCGGACACGGCGGCATGGACTTCTTCGTCTTTCACCACTTCATCGAGTCGGCCAAACGCCAACAAGCTCCCCAAATAGATGTCTATGACGCCGCCGCCTGGTTAGCCATCACTCCACTTTCTGAAGCCAGCATCGCTACCGGCAGCAGCCCGCAGCCCTTCCCGGACTTCACTTCCGGACGCTGGACAGAACGCAAACCCAACTTCGCCATGAACGACGAATTTTAAGGCTCCCCTTAGCGGAACAGCGCCAACGCCTGCAATACCGTCCGCCATACGCCCCACAACGCAGGCATGGCCACAAAAGCCCACGAAAGGTAGAGGGCTATCTTTTCGCGAAGCATCAATTTTGTCCTCGTCATGAGTTGGTTTGTTTTAAGGGCCGTACTGCCAGGTTGCAAATCAGCCCCAGCACCAGCAGCCCGGCCATCAGGTACATCGTCAGCGAGTACGCCTGCGCTGGCGGAAGGCCCAGGGTCTCTATCTGGTATGCCCGCAGGTTATTAAGTAGCTGCGGCCCGATAACGGCCGCTAAGCTCCAGGCCAGCAGCAAACGCCCGTGAATGGCGCCCACCTCGCGCACGCCAAACACATCGCGCAGGTAAGCCGGTATCGTGGCAAAGCCCCCGCCGTACATGCTCATGATAATGCTAAAGGCCAGAACAAATCCCGTCAGCGCGCCCAGGCGGCCCGTCCACGGGACCACTACGTACAGCACCGCCCCCAGCACAAAAAATATAATATAGGTGTTGCGACGCCCAATCCTGTCGGACAACGACGACCAAAAAAAGCGCCCTATCATATTGAACAGGCTCAACAAGCCCACAAAACCGCTCGCCGCCGCAGCCGTCACGGCCCGCTCGGAGCCAACTACCGCCTCCGAAAACATTTCCTGAATCATCACCGACGCCTGGCCCAGCACACCCAGTCCTGCACTGACATTGAGCATGAGCACGCCAAAAAGCAAATAAAACTGCGGCGTGCGAATGGCCTCATCTGCCGTCAGCCCATATTCGGCGCGAGACTGAGGCGGCAACTCTGCCATGTCGGCGGGCTTCCAACCCTCCGGGGGAATACGCACCGTAAACACGCCAAAAAGCATATAGGCCAGATAGAGAGCGCCCATAACGGCAAATGTCTCCGCCACACCCGTCGAAGTGGGCGTGCGGAAAGCGTCCATTAGCGCCACCGACAGTGGCGCCGCCAGCATGGCCCCACCGCCAAAACCCATAATGGCCATGCCTGTAGCCATACCCGGTCGGTCAGGAAACCACTTGATAAGCGTGGATACGGGCGAAATGTAGCCCAGTCCAAGCCCTATGCCCCCCAGCACGCCGTGCCCCAAATACAACAAGGCCAGCTGATGCTGCCAAACACCTATGGCCGACACAAAAAAGCCACCCGAAAAACACAACGCCGACACAAACATAGCCTTGCGCGGGCCGACGCGCTCCAGCCAGCGGCCAAACACAGCAGCCGAAGCCCCTAAGCAGAACAAGGCAATCGAGAAGATATGCCCGATCTCCACCAGTGTCCAGTCGCCGTCGGCAGGCTGAGTGATGCCCACGAGCTGTGTGAGCGGCTTATTGAACACACTGTAAGCGTATATCTGGCCAATGGACAAGTGAATGGCTAACGCTGCCGGCGGCACGCGCCAGCGGTTATAGCCCAGCGGTGCTATGCTATGGGCTTTGTCTAAAAAAGAGAACAAGGCAAGCATCGCGGTGTCTCACGTCATTTTGGCGGGCAAAATGCAAAGTTTTCTCGGTAAACGGCCCCAAAAACACACCGGCCCACTGCTGACGGCAAACACCAGCGATGGTAAAGAGAAAGTGGTTGCCGGTCTCAAAAACCAACGACTACCCGCCGCACCAGAGCGCGCCCCGACGCTAGTACCCGCAGGAAATAAACACCCGAAGGCAGGCCCTCTACCGCAAGCGGAAAGTCGCCTAAGCGTGCCTGACGCACGACCTGCCCTGCTGCATTCGTGAGCCACACGGGCGTTGTGGCCTCGAGGTCTGCGCCTTTCCATTCCGCGAACAGCAGGCTGCGCGTCGGCACAGGCCACACGTGCAAAGGGTCAGTAGCGGAGGTTAAACGGGGGGTATTTAAGGTGCCTGTTCGCTGGATGCGCCACGCCCGGTCACGTTGCAGGGGCTGCACTGGAATGATGAGCGCGCTATCGGCGCCTATCTCCACCTCCCAGACCACTTGCGGTAATGTGTCGAAGGCCCAGGGTTCCCAAAGGGAAATACGATACTTGCCCGGCAGCAGGCCTTCCAATCGCACATTCCCTTGCGCGGGGGTGGGCAGGCCTTGCGTAACTATACGATGCCAGAAATGCTCGCGGTGGCGCACCCACAGCAGTGCATCGTCGCCAGTGGCGTTTCGCAACGCGCGGACACGCAGGGCAGGGTGGTCGGCGGCAGCTTCTGCCCATTCATAGCGGCCAGTATTGAACGGCACACCCGCCGTAAAGGCGGCAAAAGGCCGGTAATGCCGGTGCAGTTGCAGCGCTTCGAGGTTATCGCTGTTCCACAGCAGGCCACTCACGCCACCGGCAAAGAGGTGCCCCCAAACCCAGTTGTGCAGCCAGACACCGGCGGTATCTGACGACAGCAGCGGGTCGGGCGCCTGGTCGCCGGGTTGGTCTATGTCCGTCTCGCCAATAATCACCGGCTTATTGCGCAGCGGGTCGGTGCTCAGGCGGCGCCCGTACGCTTCGACGAGCGCGGCGGCGTCGCGTTGGAGCGCCTGACGGTTGTACCATTGTCCATCTATTTCAAAGCCATCCAGGAAACCCGTCGTCAGGACGTACGCATGAACGTCGGCATAGGCTGCTGACGAAACCCGCCAGTATTCGGGCACCCATTCGCTCCAGAACGATGTGCTGACCATGCGCGGAAAAGGCCCGTGCTTTTGAAAATAAGTTGCCATGCGCTCCAGCAGGTCAAAGTAGCTGCCTGGTGCGCCCTCATTCACCAGCTCCCATGCTGCCACAGAGGGTGCCCACCCCCAACGCGCTACCAAATGGCGCCAATAAGCCTCGTAGAGGCGGTCTAAGTAAGTGCCCGGCTGTGGCTCAAACTGGCCTTTTGCCGGGTGGAGGGCACCGTGGCGGTCGAAAAAGTTGAGCAAAGGGTCGTTCTTTTCCAAAACCACCACCTGGTAGTGGATACCGCGGCGTGCCGCCTCGCGGATGAGATAATCGGCCTTGCGGCACTCGATAGGGTCGGCATACCGGTGTGCATTGGCGTTCCAGGTATCCAGCACATTAGGCCCCAGCCGCCCATCTGCGTGAATGGGCTGGAGAGTGAGCTGGTCTATCCAGGCGGCGCCGGCACTGACGTCTTCCAGCGTCAGGTACAGGAAAGGCAATTGGTCGCTCTCCGCCGTCCAGTCTGCCGTCAGATAAACCCAATCGCTGTAGCCGCGCAGCGCATAAGGTGTCAGACGTGTGCCGACGTTAGGCCTGACGTCATCAGTGCCCAGCCACCCACCGGTTTTGAGCACCAGACCGCCACTGCCGACCACCCCCTCTACTCGTACGCGGGCGGTGATGCGGTAGGTACGCCCGGCCTCCAGGGGTACCGACGACCAGAAACCGCGAAAAATGGAAGGCGTCTGCACGCTCTCTATCGGCGGCCAGGCAACTTTCCAGCTCACCTCACCCCGGCCATAACGGCGTTCGGGCGTGAGCACGGAGGCGGGCAGATAGCCGTTGTGCTGCATAGGGTGATGCGTGGCCCACGACGACCAGGCATCGGAAAAAGGAGCGATGGGTGATAGCCAGAAGCGCCCATAGGTTATGCCGTTTGTGCTCCACTGCGCCAGGTGGTCGTTCAGCTCCGGCAGCGAGCGGTCAGCACTTACGTTGTAGCCCATGGGCAGAAAAGGCGAACCGTCGGCATGCTCGAAGTAGCGGTCGTCCGTCGCCGAAGGGCGGATGTATCCTTTACCAGCAAAGCCCGACACGGTTATGGCCGGTAGTGGCGCAAGCGTCTTCCCACTGCGGTCTTCTACGCGCAGCCAGCCCGACCACTGGCCTTCGCGCGGGAAGCTCATGCGCAGCGCCCAATGCCAGTCGCCAGTAGGACGCAGGTCGTTGCCCGCTGGAATATAGTCCAAGGTATAAAAGCAGGGCATCACCAGCGTGTCGCCCTGTGAGACGAACACGGCTTCCGCCGTAATGCCGCTGCTGTCGCCGGGCAGATGGCCGAAGGGCAAAAAAGCGTCGGCACCGCGTGCTTCCAGCTGAAACCGGCACGTCCATAGCCCCCATACTTGGGCCTGGGGCGGATCGCAGGTAAGTTGCAATGCGCGCGGCCCGGTGTAGGCAGGGTCGAGGCGATGCACCCACAGGCGGGCAATGACGGCCTGGCCCTGAGGCGTTACGCCCTGAACGGCGAGGGTGTTTTCGCCGTGCTCTAAGGCTATGGGCGGCAGTGTCCAGAGCGTGTCGGCGCCGGCATTGACCCACCCGCTTTGTTCCGTGCGCTCATTGATCCAAAAGAGGATGCCCGACCAGCCTCTTCGTGTGCCACTCAGCACGACCGTCGGCATACTCGTTGTCCATTCCGCTGCGTCGGTAGGTGCAGTGATGCGCAGGCGCGGAGCATGAACAAGCGCGGTTACCTGCACCGTATCGCTCCAGGTCGCTGCTGCGCCCTCGTCGTCGCGCACCTGCACTGTCAGGTGATACCTGCCGGGCACGCCGTACGTGTGCCGGAAGGTATCGGTCAGACCCACAGCACTGGCGCCGTCGCCAAAATCCACCCACATGGCCTCAAGCGCGCCGTCGGCATCGTCGGCCTGCACCACGACGGTCAGAGGCCACGGAGCATCGCCGTCAGTTCCGGGCAGGATTTGAACGGAGGCAATTTCCGGGGGCTGGTTGATGCCCACTGGCGCCAAGCGTGCATCGTCGAGCCAGAAGGACAGCTGCCAGCCCGGGCCGCCAAAAAAGCCTAAATGCACGCGCACGCGCCCATCCGCAGGCGCGGCAAACAGCAGCGACTCCTTGAACCACACCCCCACCGGGCGGTCGTAAGGCGTAAAGGCCGACTTGCGCACAACACTCCACTCAGGGGTGAGCACACTCAGGTAAATGCCGCCCCAATCCGACCCCCCACTGGCCGCATCTATCCGAAACCAGGCCGTAAGCCGATACATTGCTCCAGGCGTCAGACCCGCAATGACCCCGTAACGGGCCATAGCATTCTGCAAGCGCAGCGATTGCTGACCGTGGCGCACCACCTGAGCATCCAAAGCATACGGACCGCCCTCCACCGTCCAGGGCGATAACCCCTGCTCAAAACTGCCGTTCTGCAACAGATTACCGCCCGTTTGGGCAAAGGCTGGAAAGGCTAAAGCTACCTTTAGCGCAATAATCAATAGAAACCTGCCTATGCGTCGCATAAAACCCTCGCTGTTTTGGCAGCGAATTTCGCTAAAGGCGGGTAGGCATCTGTTTTTTTTAACAAGAAGCGCCGCAAGGAGGGAAGCGTCCGCTCTCTGCATTCTTGCTTTTAGTTCCTCTGAAACGGGATTTCTTCCCGTCTTTTTCAAACGAACGTCGGTGGAGCAGGTGCCTCTAGCACTACGGGCCATTCTTGCAGGAGGGTGCCTAAACGCCAGATGTCCTCAAACGAGTTGTATAGCGGCACAGGCGCCAGTCGGATGACGTCGGGTTCGCGCCAGTCGGCCATGACACCGCGCAGGCTCAAATACTCGAACAGTGCCTTACCCTGGTTGCCCATGCGCACCGATAGCTGGCAGCCGCGCATACTGGGTTCGCGCGGAGTGATGATGTTCAGGTCGGGCAGCTGCTGGCGCGCCTCCTCCAGGATATATTCCAAGTAGCCTGTCAGGAGTAGGCTTTTGGTGCGTAGGGCTTCCATGCCGGCGGCGTCGAAGAGGTCTAAGCTGGCTAAGTGGGCGGCAAAGGCCAGGATTTGAGCGTTGCTTAGTTGCCAGCCTTCGGCGCCGCCCATGGGCTTGAAGCCTTTGCGCATAAGGAAGCGCTCCTCCTCGTTGTGGCCCCACCAGCCGGCGAAGCGCGGTAGATGGGGATTTTCGCCATGCCGTTCGTGCACAAACACCCCCGCCGGGCCGCCCGGGCCGGAGTTGAGGTACTTATAGCTACACCACACGGCAAAGTCGGCTCCCCATTCGTGCAAGTGTAGCGGAACATTGCCCGCCGCATGGGCCAAGTCGAAGCCAGCGTAGGCGCCCACGCGATGCGCCGCAGCGGTGATGGCTGCCAGGTCGTACCACTGGCCCGAATAGTAGTTGACGCCTCCAAACAACACCAGCGCCAGACTGTCGCCGGCCTGCTCGATGGCGCGTTCAATGTCGGCGGTGTGCAGTACGTCTTCGCCTGGGCGAGGCGCCACCTCGATAATGGCCTCTTCAGGGGTGAAACCGTGCCAGCGCACCTGACTTTCCACGGCGTACTGATCGCTGGGAAAGGCGCCCGCTTCCATCAGAATGCGGTAGCGTTGCGGCGTAGGCCGATAAAACGACACCATCATCAGGTGCAGGTTGGTCGTCAGCGTATTCATGACTACAACCTCGTGTGGCAGCGCGCCCACGAGCCGGGCCGTCTGAGGGGTCAGAAACTTATGGTAGTGCATCCACGGCCGCTGGCCGCGGAAGTGGCCCTCTACGGCATGTGTGGCCCACTGGTCGAGCTCTTCCAGCAGCCGCTGACGTACCGCTTTGGGCTGAAGACCCAGCGAATTGCCGCAGAAGTAGAGCACCGGCCGGCCGTCGTGCTGCGGGAAGAGGAACTCGTCGCGGAAGTGCCGCAACGGATCCTGGGCGTCCATTTGGCGGGCAAAATCGAGCGTGTTGTGGTATTCCATAGTCTTTCTCCTGGCGCATGCGCGGCGCCCTGCAAGGATAGGGCATTACCCCCATATGGACGACACGGAGACAGGAAAACGGATATTCCGGCGTCGAAAAGGCCTCCTCTTGCGGGCATTTAGCCAAAAATGAGTGGGTGTTGGTAGGGACTTGCTTTTCTTCGCACCAGTGCATGGGCCAAACAAGTTTGGCGGTTACTGTGGCCAAACAAGTTTGGCGGTTACGGGGCGATATGAGACATCTTCTTTTGATATTTCTGGTTGTATTGCCTGTCTGGGTGATGGCGCAGAAAGTGCCTGTTGCACCGCCTAAGGTGGAGAAGCGCCCACTTCAGCACAAAGATGTGCATCGCTGGCGCAAAATCGAGCGCCCGCAAGTAACTCCTGATGGGCAATGGGTGGCCTACGTGCTGGCGCCCGTTACGGAGGGCGACGCCGCCGTTTGTCTTTGGAGTGCAGCTACGGGCAGAACCATTGCCTTCGAGCGTGGCGCTGAGCCGCAATTTTCGGCAGACGGCCGCCATTTGGTTTTTAAAATAAAACCACCCTTAGACACCCTGAAGGCCCAACGCCGCCGCAAGGTGAAGAATGAAGACCTGCCGCGTGACTCGCTGGCCATTTACACACTGAAAACCGGCCTGCTGTGGAAGGCGCCCGATGTGCTCAACTTTGCCCTGCCCGAAAAATGGTCGGGGTGGCTGGCCTATCGCCTCGAGCCGATGCGGGAGGGCAAAATACCCAAAGACACGTCGGCTACCACAGCGCCCAGGCCCAAAAAGGAAGACGCCAAAGAAAATGGCTCGCGCTTAGTGCTGCGCGAACTGGATACCGGTCGAGAAGACACACTGCCCTACGTGCTGGAGTACCGCTTTGCGCGCCGCGCGCCGGCCTTGCTGGCGGCGTGCACAGGCCGAGACTCGGCACTTCAGGCTGGCGTCTATCGGTTCGACTTTGCCCAGCGCACCTGGGTACCGCTGCTTCAGACTGAAAAAGGCAAATTTGCCCAATTGGCCTGGGAAGAGCAGGGACGGCGTGCGGCCTTTTTGGCCGACTTCGACACGACCAGGGCAACTATGCGGCCCTGGGCGCTCTACTATTGGCTAGAGGGCACCCCTACTGCGCGCCGCATTGCCGACACGGGCAGCGCCTTTTTGCCCCAAACGCCGGAACGCTGGAACATCAGCGAACATACAGCGGTGGAGTTCAGCGAGGAGGGTACGCTGCTCTATTTCGGCATTGCGCCGCCGTTTCCGCAGCCCGATACGACGCTGCTGCCCGAAGAGGTGGTGCAAGTGGAAGTGTGGGCACACACGCAGCCACGCATTTACACCGAAATGGCCAAACGGCTGGAGACCGAGCGCAAACGCGGCTATCCGGTGGTGTGTCATCTGGAATCGCCCGCTGCCGTATGGCCGCCGCCGGTGCGTGGCTTCACCGTGTTGGGTGCCGATTTGCCCGAATGGCAGTTCCAGCCGCAGCGCAACGCGCCGTGGGCGCTGGGTATCACCGAAGAGCCGTACGCTTACCTGAAGCAGTGGGAGGGCGACGCCCCGCGCGACGTGTATGCCGTTAGCCTCTTCGATGGCAGCCGGCGGCCCGTGGTGCAGGGGCAGCGCTGCCGGACTTACCTGTCGCCCGAGGCGCGCCATGTGTTGTGTTGGCAATTTGCCGACACGGCCTGGTACAGCTGGAGCGCTGAGGCAGGGCGCACCGTTCGGCTCACCGACAACCGTCAGGTCGCCTTTTTCAATGAAAAAACCGACGTGCCGGACTACCCTAATCCGTACGGTTTAGCCACCTGGCTGACAGGCGACCAGGGCGTGCTGGTGTACGACCGCTACGACCTGTGGCTGCTGGACCCTTCCGGTCAGACGCCCCCTCGACGCCTGACGCGCGGGCGCGAAATACGCACGGTTTACCGCTACATCCGCCTTGACCCTGAAGAACGGGCCATAGCGCCCGATGCGCGCCTGCTGTTGCACACCACGCACGAAGGCTCGCGCGAGGAAGGCTATGCCTGGCTCGATCTGAAAACGGGCGCCACTACTACCTGGATGAGCGGCCCCTTCCGCTACGCGCGCTCGCCGCTAAAGGCCCGAGAGGCCGATGTGCTGGTGTTTACCAAAGAAAATTATCAGACCTTCCCCGACTTGCTGCGCACGACAATGCCCGCGCCCACTTCCGCGGTGCGCACGCCTGTCGAGCAGCGCGTTTCGGAGGCCAACCCGCAGCAAAAGGAATACCGCTGGGGCAGCATCGAACTGTTCCGCTGGCTTTCGCCCGCAGGCGACACTTTGGAGGGCTTGCTGGTGAAGCCCGAAGGGTTTAGCCCAGACGGGCAGTATCCCCTTATGGTCAATTTTTACGAGCGCCTTTCCGATGAGCTGCACCAGCATCGCGCACCCGATTACCACCGTTCGCAAATTAACTACACCATGTACGCCAGCCGCGGCTATGTGGTGTTTGCACCGGACATACCCTATCGCGTGGGCTACCCGGGCCAGAGTGCCTACGACGCCGTGGTCAGCGGTGTTACGGCCTTGGTGGGCAAGGGCTTCATTGACGCACGCCGCATCGGCCTGCAAGGGCATTCGTGGGGCGGCTATCAGACGGCCTACATCATCACGCGCACCAACCTGTTTGCCTGCGCCGAAGCGGGCGCGCCAGTGGCAAACATGACTTCTGCTTACGGCGGCATCCGCTGGGAGTCGGGGCTGGTGCGCCAGTTCCAATACGAACGCCAGCAAAGCCGCATTGGCGGCACCCTGTGGGAATACCCTATGCGCTATTGGGAAAACTCGCCGCTGTTCTTCTTAGACCGCGTACAGACACCTTTATTAATTATGCACAACGACAAAGACGGCGCCGTGCCCTGGGCGCAAGGCATTGAACTGTACACCGGTCTGCGGCGTTTGGGTAAACCTGTGTGGATGCTCAACTACAACGACGAACCGCATTGGCCTGTGAAACTGCAAAACCGAGCAGACTTTCAGTGGCGCATGCAGCAATTCTTCGACCACTACCTACTTGGCATGCCCAAACCACGTTGGATGGAGCAGGGCGTGTCGCCAGCGGAAAAAGGCATTCGGCAAGGATTAGAGCCTTCTGAGACCCCGCGGTACTAAGCTGGCACCCTTATTCGATGAGCGTGACATGAGTCACGTTTTTTGGTCGAAGACGCGTGCTATCTTTGTATCGTTTTTAGGAGAGCTACTTTTTGTCAAATTAAAAATTGCATTCACTATGAAAATTGAGCAAATCTATACCGGCTGCCTCGCGCAAGGAGCTTACTACATCGAAAGCGAGGGAGAAGCCGTGGTGATTGACCCGCTGCGTGAAGTAACGCCCTACCTCGAGCGCGCCGCCAAAGATGGCGCCAAAATCAAGTACGTCTTCGAGACGCACTTCCACGCTGACTTTGTGAGCGGCCACGTGGATCTGAGCAAGAAAACGGGTGCGCCTATTGTCTATGGTCCGAATGCCAACCCGACGTTCGACGCATACATCGCTAAAGATGGCGAAGAATTTAAGGTAGGCAAACTCACCTTCCGCGTGCTGCACACGCCGGGCCACACGATGGAAAGCACGTGCTACCTGCTCATTGATGAGAATGGCAAGGAGCGCGCTCTGTTCTCGGGCGACACGCTGTTCATCGGCGACGTAGGCCGCCCCGACCTGGCGCAAAAGGCCGCTAACATGACGCAGGAGCAGCTGGCTGGCACGCTGTACGAGTCGCTGCGCAATAAGATCATGCCGCTGCCCGATGACGTCATCGTGTATCCGGCCCACGGCGCCGGTTCGGCTTGCGGCAAGAACATGTCGAAAGAGACCTTCGACACGCTGGGCCATCAGAAACAGACGAACTACGCCCTGCGCGCTGACATGACGAAGGAAGAATTCATCAAGGAGGTAACGACGGGCCTGACGCCGCCGCCGGCCTACTTCCCGCTCAATGTGGCACTGAACAAGCACGGCTACGACAGCATTGACGAGGTCATGCAGCGCGGTACGCGTGCCCTGTCGCCAGCAGCTTTCGAGGCTGTGGCCAATGAAACGGGCGCTCTTGTTCTGGATACGCGCGACCCGCAGACGTTTGCTAAGGGCTTCGTTCCCAACTCCATCAACATTGGCCTGGATGGCCAGTTCGCCCCGTGGGTGGGCGCGCTCGTCCCGGATGTGAAGCAGCAAATCCTGCTCGTTACGGACCCGGGCCGAGAAGAGGAGGCTGTCA
The DNA here is from genome assembly GCA_937980645.1 of uncultured Saprospiraceae bacterium. GTDB lineage: Bacteria > Bacteroidota > Bacteroidia > Chitinophagales > Saprospiraceae > M3007. Next base: position 156,744 of record CALJPQ010000013.1, read on the forward strand.
TGCGCCTGGCCCGCGTAGGCTACGACTACTGTTTAGGCTACTTAGAGGGTGGTTTTGACGCCTGGAAGGCTGCCGGCATGGAAGTGGATACTATTGAGAGCATTACGGCTCAGGAACTGGCCGAGCGCCTGAAGGCTGACCCGTCTGCTCCGGTCTTCGATGTGCGCCGCAAGAGCGAGTATCAGAGCGAGCACATTGAAAATGCCGAGAATACACCGCTGGATTACATCAACCAGCATATGGCCGAAATTCCGAAGGATCGCACAGCCTATGTTCATTGCGCCGGCGGCTATCGCTCCATGATCTTTGTCAGCATCCTGCGCGCCCGCGGCTACGACAACTTAGTAGATGTGAAAGGTGGCTTTAAGGCCATCAAAGAAAGCGGTCTGTTCAAGGTAACGGACTACGTCTGCCCGTCCACGTTGCTGTAAGCATCGGCGTCGGCCCCTAAGGTAACGCCCGGATAACGTGGACAGGATGACGCGACGCGCCAGAACTTCTGCGTTGTCCGGGCTTCTTTTTACCTTTAGCTGGCTTTATTGACCAATGCGAGCATGTATATTGCCTTCAACCCACACTGGTATGTGCGCGCTTTAGAGGAGCAACGCCTGCGCGCACCGCACATGATGACGAAGTTTGCCCAAAACGACATCCGTGTGGCCGGGCAACTCCGCGGGTTGGTCATCGAGCATCACGTCAGCGGCTGGTTCCGCCAGCATTACCCCGCTCAATACGTCGAGCCGGATAATTATCAGCGCTGGACCGCTACTTGCAGCCATGACTTCAAGCTGAAAACACCCGCTGGATTGCTGCGCATAGATGTGTCGGGCCCTCGAAAGGACGGTTCCTTTGGCGCTTACGATTTGAAGCCGAGACAAGGAGTGGATTACCACATCCTGTGCCGACCGATAGGCTTTGTGCGCTGGGACGAGTGCGACTACCACAAAGGCTTCGAGATACTGGGCGCAGTGGAGGCCAGGCATTTTCAGACTACTATTTTTACAGGGCATATTCTTCCACTTCACACGTGGCTAAAAAATATCGGTCTATGACGCACGGCGAGCACTCCTGGATGGCGGATATCGTGCTGGAAGAGCGCCCCGACCTCTTGCAGCGCATCGAGCGTTATCGCAAGCGTTACCCGGGCCGGAATGTGGAAGCCTACATCGAAAAGGTGAAGCAAGACGCCCGCTTAGAGCAGGCAAAGAAACACCTGAAAGCGCAGGCAAAAGAGCATGCGCCTGCCAGCCGCGCCTCCTGCTGGGCATATGCCGAGAGCAGTCTCCAGCAGGGCCGCTACGCCGAAGAGTATCTGAAGGGCAATACCTATCCGTTTGAGCGTATGCTGCACTATCTAAAAACCGGCAGTCAGCTGGCGCTCTATCACAGTGATTTTAGAGTGGTAAACCTGCCTGAAAATTCGGTGGATTGGATCATCACCGACCCGCCTTATCCGCAGAAATTTCTTCCGCTCTATCGCGACCTGGCGCTTTTTGCGCAACGGGTATTGCGCCCGGGCGGTGGGCTGTTGGCCATGGTGGGGCAGTCTTATTTGCCCGAAATCTTTCAGCTCATGTCGGTGGAAGGGTTGAAGTACAACTGGACACTGTGTTACCTCACGCCCGGAGGCCAATCGCCACAGTTGTGGCAGCGCAAAGTGAACACGTTTTGGAAACCCATTTTGTGGTTTACCAAAGGAGAAAACAAGCGCTGGATAGGCGATGTGGTCAAGAGCGACGTGAACGACAACGACAAGACGTACCACTTTTGGGGCCAATCGGTGTCGGGCATGACCGACCTGCTGCAAAAGGTATCGTACATGGGCGAAACCATCCTCGACCCCTTCATGGGCGGAGGCGCCACAGGGGCGGCCTGCCTGCTGCACCGACGGCATTTTATCGGCATCGAAATCGAGAAAGACGTGTTTGCTACCGCGCAAGAGCGACTCACGGAATTGCAACGGGCGCTCTAAACCGGCGGCAACGGAAAGCACTGCGGCAACTTCATCTTCTCTTTCATAACAAAAACAACGACTGCTCTTCGTATGGAAATGTTGCAACAACCCTGGCCCTGGTGGGCCGCAGGCATCCTTATTGGCCTGACCGTACCCATGCTGCTGCTGCTGGGCAATAAGCACTTTGGCATTTCGGGCAACCTGCGTCATATCTGCGCAGCATGCTTCCCAGCCAACATTCGCTTCTTTCAGTACAACTGGCGCAAAGAGGCGTGGAACCTCTTCTTCGTAATAGGCATTCTTCTGGGTGCCATCATCGCCACGGTCTGGCTTAAAGACCCCAATCCAGTGCAGATTCATCCAGACCTAGCGCGGGATTTGGCAGCCGTGGGGGTTACCAACACCGAACACCTCGTGCCTCAAGACCTGTTCAGTTGGAATACCCTGCTCACACTGCGCGGATTTATCCTGATGGTCATCGGCGGCTTTCTGGTGGGCTTCGGCACACGCTACGCCGGTGGTTGCACATCGGGCCATGCCATCATGGGCTTGTCCACGCTGCAATGGCCTTCATTAGTGGCTACTATCAGCTTCATGCTTGGGGGCTTCCTCATGACGCACCTGCTGCTGCCGCACATACTAGCGCTATAAAGCAGAAACCAGAATGAAAATTGAGAATGGAAAATGGCGCTGCAGGCGATAAATCAAAGTTGCTCTTAGAGCCAGCGCTGCCTACTTTCACCTTTCACTGTTCACTTAAATATGGAAAACACAACCACTGCATATCAGCAAACCACCATTCCTGCCGAAACCGACGCTGAAGTACGCTCGCTGCACGCCATGTGCATCAACGAGTCGGAAATCGAGCATCCCTGGTATCACAACCTGATTTACATGGCTGCAGGGGCCTTTTTCGGCATCGTCCTCGTGAAGGCGGAAGTGATTTCCTGGCTCCGCATTCAGGAGATGTTTCGCTTAGAGTCGTTCCACATGTATGGCGTTATTGGAACGGCCGTAGTAGTCGGCGCGCTATCGGTTTTTCTCATCAAGAAGCTCAAGGCGCGCACTATTTACGGCGAGCCAATTACCTTTCATGACAAGACGTTCAACAAAGGCCAGATCATCGGTGGCCTGATTTTTGGCTTGGGCTGGGCCATGACGGGCGCTTGCCCGGGGCCGCTGTTCGCCCAAATAGGCACGGGGGCCACAGTGATTGTGGTAGCGCTGGCAAGCGCCATCGCTGGTACGTGGCTCTATGGCTACCTGCGCGAGCGTTTGCCGCACTAAAGCGGTAGAGCTATAGGCCGGCTCAGGCAAAGGGGCATCGCTGCAAGCAAAAGAGTGGCGATGCCCCTTACCTTTGCGCCCGTTTTCAGAGACCATAAAAACACGCCATCCGTGTCCGATTTTTTAACCGAACTGCGGCGACGCCGCACCTTTGCCATCATTGCCCACCCCGACGCCGGCAAAACGACCCTGACCGAAAAACTGCTGCTCTTCGGCGGCGCCATTCAGACCGCCGGAGCGGTAAAGAGCAATAAAATCAAAAAATCCACCGTATCCGACTTCATGGAGATCGAACGCCAGCGCGGTATCTCCGTGAGCACGTCGGTCATGGGCTTTGAGTATCGCGACCTGCAGATCAACATCTTAGACACGCCGGGCCACGAAGATTTTGCCGAAGATACTTACCGAACCCTTACGGCCGTGGACTCTGCTGTCGTAGTGGTGGACGCAGCCAAAGGTGTAGAAACACAAACGGAGAAGCTGACCCAAGTGTGCCGCATGCGGGCTACACCTATTATCTTTTTTGTCAACAAGCTCGACCGCGAGGGTTTGGATCCGTTTGACCTGCTGGATGAGATAGAGAAAAAACTCGCCGTCAAGGTACGTCCGCTGTCGTGGCCCATCGGCATGGGCCAGCGCTTTCAGGGGGTGTATAGCCTCTACGAGCGGCGCTTAGTGCTTTTCCAGCCGCACGGCAAGCAGCAAGAGGAGGAGAGCATTGTCTTTGAGGATGTGAACGACCCTGCCCTGGCGCAATATATCGGTGAAAATGCCGCCCGCCAACTGCGCGAGGATGTGGAGACCATCGAGGTAGTGTATCCGCCGTTTGACCGCGGGACGTATCTGCGTGGCGACGTCTGCCCGGTCTTCTTCGGCTCGGCGGTCAATAACTTCGGCGTGCGCGAGCTGCTGGACTGCTTTGTGGACATTGCCCCGCTTCCTCTGCCCCGCCAGACGGAAGAGCGTCTGGTGCGGCCCGAAGAGGAAAAGTTCAGCGGCTTTGTGTTCAAGATTTTCGCCAATATGGACCCGCGCCATCGCGACCGCATCGCCTTTCTGCGCGTGTGTTCGGGCCGCTTCGAGCGCAACAAGAACTACCGCCATGTCCGACTGGAACGCGACCTGAAGTTCCCGGCGCCCACTATGTTCATGGCCAGCAAAAAGACCCTGCTCGAAGAAGCCTATCCGGGCGATGTAGTAGGTCTCTACGACTCCGGCAACTTTAAAATCGGCGATACGCTCACTGAGGGCGAAGTATTGCACTTCAAAGGCATCCCGTCGTTCAGCCCGGAGCAATTCCGCTACGTGGAAAATGCCGACCCGCTCAAGCAAAAGCAATTCGCTAAAGGTTTGGAGCAGCTTATGGACGAGGGCGTGGCCCAGCTCTTCGTGCGCCAGAGCGATGGCCGCCGCATCGTGGGTACGGTGGGTCTGCTTCAGTTTGAGGTGCTCCAGCACCGATTGGAAGCCGAATATGGCGCCAAATGCCGATACGAGCCTATCCAATTGCACAAAGCCTGCTGGGTCAGCAGCGATGCCCCCAAAGCCCTGCAGGAGTTTTTGGAGCGCCGCAAGCGCGACATTGCCCGCGACCGCCACGGCGAGTGGGTCTTTCTGGCCGAAACGGCCTGGATACTGCAAACCGTGCAGGAAAACTTTCCCAAAATTCGCTTTCGTTTCACCTCCGAAGCCTGACGAATGCGCCAACTTCGCCGCTAAAAACCTGCCTTTGCCATGCTTTCTACCGCCGATCTGCCCCTCCTGAAACACACGGACTCGGGCAACTTTTTCCTCATCGCTGGCCCATGCGCGATCGAGGGCGAGCAAATGGCCTTCGACATTGCCGGCTCCGTGCGTGAGATGTGCGAACAACTGGCCATACCTTATATCTTCAAGGGCAGCTACCGCAAGGCCAACCGCAGCCGAGGCGACTCATTCACCGGCATCGGCGACGAAAAGGCGCTGAGTATCCTAAAAGCCGTAGGCGAGACCTTCGACGTGCCGGTAACAACCGACATCCACAGCGAACCCGAGGCCGCCCTGGCTGCTCAGAGCGTGGACGTGCTCCAGATTCCGGCCTTTCTGTGCCGCCAGACCAGCTTGCTGGTAGCGGCAGCGCACACGGGTAAGGTGGTCAACATCAAAAAGGGGCAGTTCGTCAGCCCGGAAGCCATGCACTTTGCCCGCCAAAAAGTTGTGGATGCCGGCAACGAGCGCGTGTGGCTCACCGAGCGCGGCACCATGTTCGGCTACTCCGACCTGATTGTAGACTTTCGCGGCGTGCCCATCATGCAGGCCTCAGGTAGCCCGGTGGTGGTGGATTGTACGCATTCGCTCCAGCAGCCTAACCAGAGCAGCGGCGTTACCGGCGGCCGCCCGGCGCTCATTGCCACCATCGCCCGCGCCGCCATCGCCGTGGGCGCCGACGGGCTCTTCATCGAAACCCACCCCAAGCCTGCCGAAGCCAAATCGGACGGGGCCAACATGTTGCCGCTGGCCCAGCTACGTCCATTGCTGGAGCAATTGGTGGAAATCCGCCAGGTCATCTCTCGTTTTGCCCGCTAAAAGGCCGTTAAAAAAGCGGCTGATATGTCTAAAATGTGAATTTAGACGGGCTTTTATTTGAAATTGTAATACCCACACTATTTTTACCGCCGTAAAAAGCACTTCTCAGGAAAGCCGCTCTGTCGCTTTTGTGGATTTTTTCCCAAACCACATTCACTATAACCTCGTCCTGCTGCATTTTAATCGCCATAAGGGTCGAAACAGAACGGAAAAGCCCAGTAGCGCACAGAGCCTATTTTTTAAGGAGTGGTTTTTAAGGCAGTATTTTAAAACATTCTTTAACTAAAAACTAAACCGCAGCATGACAGCAGCAAAAAACACTTCTGCGAAAAAACAGCAAATGGGCTTTAGCGCGATTTTCCCGTACATCGCCATTCCGCTGTGCTTCGTCCTGTCCACGATCATCTACAAGTACGTTTTCGGCGATCCGTCGCACTTTGTGGACGGCGACCCGAACAAAGACCCGCTGCCCGGCGACTACTTCGGTACGATTTACAAGGGCGGTTGGGTGGTGCCCATCCTGCTGGGTATGGCCTTCATGGCTATTGTCTTCGTTCTGGAGCGCTTCATTACGCTCAGCAAGGCCGCCGGTAAAGGCAGGGTAGATGACTTCGTGCGTGCTGTAAAGAGCGCTCTGGATCGGAACGATATTCAGGCTGCCATTGCTGCTTGCGACAAGCAGAAAGGTTCCGTAGCCAATGTGGTACGCGCCGGCTTAGTCAAGTACGATGAAATGACCCGCGTAACGGGCATGGAAAAAGACGAAAAGATCGTCGCCATTCAGAAAGAAATTGAAGAAGCCACGACGCTGGAACTTCCGATGCTGGAGCGCAACCTGAACATTCTGGCCACGCTGGCCTCGGTAGCCACCCTTATTGGTCTGTTCGGTACGGTGCTTGGGATGATTCGCGCCTTCGCGGCCCTCTCCACTGCCGGTGCGCCCGACTCGACGCAGCTGGCTATGGGTATCTCGGAGGCTCTCATCAACACCGCCTTAGGTATCGGTACTTCGGCTATCGCCATCATCATGTACAACTTCTTCACGGCGCGCATTGACGCCATGACGTACCGCATTGACGAGGCCGGCTATAGCCTCACACAAACTTTTGCGGCCACACAACACTAATTCCATTTTTAGCATCTTACCCAATACCTGCCCGGCCATGCGGTTGAATACGCTCTGCAAAGCCGGGCAGGTCTTAACCGTACCTGATAGCTATGCCTAAGCACAAACCACCTCGGCACACGCCTTCCATTGACATGACCGCCATGTGCGACGTGTCCTTTCTGCTGTTGACCTTCTTCATGCTCACGGCCAAGGCCAAACCGCAGGAACCCGTTGTGGTGGACACGCCCTCGTCTATCTCGGAGACGAAGCTGCCCGAGTCGGGTACGCTGACCATCTTAGTGGACAAAGAGGGCAAGATATTTCTGGACATGACCGGGCAGCACACGCGCTACTCGCTCATTTCGGACATGAACTCGCAGTACCAGATGGGCCTGACGGAAGAAGAGATGAAAAAGTTCTCCATCTTCGGTGCCTTCGGCGTGCCGCGCAAAGACCTCCGCAAGTGGTTAGCCATGAACTCGAGTGAGCGACAGAATGCGGCCAACTTCCCGGGAATACCGGCAGATAGCGTGGGTAACGAGCTCGGCCCCTGGATTCACAACGCCCGCCTGGCCCAATTCCGCCTGAAACAAGAAGGCATCGTGCCGGAAGAGTACGTCATTGTCCTGAAAGCGGACAAAGACACCCCCTATCCGGCCATACAAAAGGTGCTGAATACCCTTTCGGACATCAACGTCAACAAGTTCAACTTGATCACCAACCTGGAAGCAGACCCCAACAAGACGCAAGGGCTCTGATGCCCACGCACGGGAATACCTGCTTCTATCCGATTTCTGAACACCCTTAACAGCGCATAACCCATGGCTGAAATTCAAACCGCCGATAGTGGCGCCCGAAAAAAAGGTGGTGGTAAAGTCCGGTCAAAAAAACTTTCCACACGAGTGGACCTCACTCCAATGGTGGACCTGGCCTTCTTGCTCATCACGTTCTTCATGTTGACCACCACCCTGGCCAAACCGCAGATCATGCCCGTGGTGATGCCCGAAAAGAAAATCACCGAAGAGGACGTGGTGGAAACCAAAGAGTCGCAAGTGCTGACGCTCCTGTTGGGAGCTGACGACAAGGTCTATTACTATGAAGGCATCACCGATGCTAAGTTAGACTCTACCGACTTCTCGGCAGAAGGACTTCGCAAGGTCATTCTAGACAAAAAGAGACGAGTAAAAGAGGAATGGGGCGATATGGAGCGCGAAGACCCGAAGAATCCGGGCCAGAAAAAAATGGTCTCCCGCCTCAACGTTCTCATTAAGCCTACGAAGGAGTCGCGGTACAAGAACTTAGTGGACGCTTTCGATGAAATGAAGATCACCAACGTGGCCATGTACGTGCTCCTCGATATCTCGGAGCAAGAAGAGGAATTCATCCGAAATCCGGCGGGTGGCCTGAAGTTCTCGGTAGAAGAGCAAATCGAGGCTATTCAAAAGACAACCAAGAAAGGGCAATAAACCGCCGCCACAGAACGACACCCATTTTGACGCACAACTAAAAAAGGACTCATCATGGCAGAAAAAAATGGTGCTTCCGTTTATCGCGACATGCTCGACATTATATTCGCTTCGCGTAATCGCGAATATGGCGCATACCAGCTGCGTCGGGCATATCCGAAATATATGGGGCGGGCACTGGCCTATGGTACTGGACTGATCATCCTGTTCTTCTCCCTGCCGTTCATCCTTTCCAAGATGACGGATGCCTTTAAGCAGGATGAACAAGTGATCGAGGTAACCGCTGAACTCGGCCCACCACCGGACATTGACCCGAACAACCCTCCGCCACCGCCACCGCCACCACCACCTACGCCACCGCCGCCTACGCGCTCGACTATCCAGTTCGTGCCGCCTATCATCAAAAAGGACGAACAGGTAGCCGACCAGGAGCCCCCTACGGTGGAAGAGGTGATTGAAACAAAGGCTGACGTCGGTAAGCAAACCAAAGAAGGTACTGACGATGCACCACCGGAGATCATAGACAATCCTGTCGTGGCAAAAGTCGTAGAGGCGCCGGCGCGCCAGGAGGAAAAAACGTTCGAAGTCTTTGACATTCAGAAGCCACCGAGCTTTCCGGGTGGCGAAGCCGAACTGCTGAAATACCTGGCAGAAAATATCAAGTACCCGCCGCTGGCCCGCGAAAACAACATTCAGGGTCAAGTCGTGCTCTCCTTTGTGGTAGGTAGAAAGGGTGAAATCACCGACGTACAAATTGTTAAAGACATTGGCGGTGGTTGCGGCAAAGAAGCCGTCCGCGTCGTCGAAAGCATGCCGCGCTGGATACCGGGCGAAGCCAACGGCAACCCGGTGAAAGTGCGCTTCACTTTGCCCGTACGCTTCCGACTCGAGTAATTCACTCTTAAAAAGCATACTGCTATCCAATACGGCCGACCCGTTGCATCAACAGGTCGGCTGTATGCTTTTAATCGCTTATCACCCACCAACCCTTACCTTTGCAGCCTGAAACTTCGCCGAATAGCAGCATTGTGAACTCACACGCTCCTTGCACCGTTCTAAGACCGCTAGCGGCATTTCCTTTCGCCTTTTTCGTATCATGAAGAATATCCGCAACTTTTGCATCATAGCCCACATTGACCACGGCAAAAGCACCCTGGCCGACCGCTTGCTGGAACACACCCAAACCATCAGCAAGCGCGACATGCAAGACCAAGCTCTAGACAATATGGACTTAGAGCGCGAGCGCGGTATCACCATCAAGAGCCACGCCATCCAGATGCGCTACACCCACCCGGCTGACGGGCAGGAATACATCTTCAACCTCATTGACACCCCCGGCCACGTGGACTTCTCCTACGAAGTCAGCCGCGCCATCGCCGCCTGCGAAGGTGCCCTGCTCCTGGTGGATGCCACCCAAGGCATTCAAGCCCAAACCATTAGTAACCTGTATCTGGCCATAGACCACGACCTGGAGATCATCCCCATCGTCAACAAGGTGGACATGGAAAGCGCCGACATCGAGGGTACGCAAGACCAGATCATTGACCTCATCGGTTGCCAGCGCGAAGACATCATCAGCGCCTCAGGCCGCACCGGCCAGGGCATCGAGGACATCATGGCTGCCGTCGTCAACCGCATCCCGCCGCCCAAAGGCGACCCGGAAGCACCGCTGCAGGCCATGATCTTCGACTCCATGTTCAACAGTTACCGGGGCGTTATCACGTATGTCCGCGTCGTCAATGGGACACTGCGCAAAGGCGATAAAATCCGCTTCATGGCCACCGGCAAAGAGGTCGTCGCTGAAGAGGTCGGCATCCTGCGCATGGGCTTCCACGAAACGGGCGAACTCTCCGCTGGCAATGTAGGCTATATCATTACCGGCATCAAAACCAGCCGCGAAATCAAGGTCGGCGATACGGTTACCCACGTCGCCCGCCCTTGCGATGCACCAGTCAAAGGCTTTGAAGAGGTCAAACCCATGGTCTTCGCCGGCGTCTTCCCCTTAGACAACGACGACTACGAAGACCTGCGCGACTCCTTAGAAAAACTCCAACTCAACGACGCCTCTCTCGTCTTCGAGCCGGTAACTTCTGCAGCCTTAGGCTTTGGCTTCCGCTGCGGCTTCCTGGGCATGCTTCATATGGAAATCGTCCAGGAGCGCCTTCAACGCGAATTCAATCAGGACATCATCACCACCGTACCCAACGTACCCTATTTCGCTACCGACGTCAAAGGACGACGCTTCGAGGTACGGCAGCCGTCCGAATTACCCGATCCTAACCACCTTAAATCAGTAGAAGAACCCTATATCTACGCTCAGATCATCACCAAGCCTGAGTACATCGGCAACATCATGAGCCTGTGCATGGACAAGCGAGGCATCTTGCAGCGGCAAAACTACCTGACGCCCACGCGTGTGGAAATCATCTTCCACATGCCGCTGGCCGAAATTGTCTTCGATTTCTACGACAAACTCAAGTCCATGACCCGCGGCTATGCTTCTTTCGATTACTACCTGCTCGACTACCGCGAAACCGACGTTGTAAAATTAGAAATACGCCTGAATGGCGAAGTGGTAGACGCCTTTACTTCGCTTGTCCACCGCTCCAAGGCCGAGTACTTAGGGCGCCGCATGTGCGAAAAGCTCAAGGAACTCATCCCGCGCCAGCAATTCCAGATACCCATACAGGCCTGTATCGGAAACAAGCCCATCGCCCGCGAAACCATCAGCGCCCTACGCAAAGACGTAACCGCCAAATGCTACGGCGGCGACATCACGCGCAAACGCAAACTGTTGGAAAAGCAGAAAGAAGGCAAAAAGCGCATGCGCCAGTTTGGCACCGTCGAAGTGCCGCAAGAAGCCTTCCTCAAAGTGCTTCAGATCAACAACAGCTGACGCTCGTCGGCGGGCAGGGCTAGCTCCAGAAACTCGCTCAAAATCATGGCCGTAGCACCCCAAACGATGTGGCCCTCCACATCAAAATATGGCGTATTGCGCAGCACAAGCCCTTGCCCTATGGCAATATCCTTCACCTTACGGCTCTCGGCAGCACAAAATAACGACACTGACGGCGTCAGAATGCCCTCCACTTCACCCGTCTGAGGGCGAAACGGCACCGGCTCGCGCAGCACACCGACAAAGGGATACACCAAAAAATGGCTGACCGGAATGTACAACTCCGTCAGCTGGCCAATGATTTCCACCGCACCAGCCGGTACGCCGATTTCCTCTTCTGCTTCGCGCAGCGCCACATTGGCCAGCGCCCCGTCAGACTCCTCCCACCTGCCGCCCGGAAAGCTTACCTGTCCACTGTGCCGGTCTCTTGGATTCACCGAACGCCGGATGAGCACGGTACGCCACTCATCGTCCTGCCGGTGCAATAGGTTGAGCACACAGGCAATACGCGCATCCGCCGGTGGCGCAGGCAGGTGCTGTAGTTCCTCTATCCGACGCGTACTGGCCATGCGATACTGAGCCGCTCGCCCGGGTAAAGGGCCATTCAGGCGAGTGCGAAGGTGGGCAAGCCACGGATCAACGATGGCCATAGGCAAAGTAAACGATGTAAGCCGTCATCTTTCGTAAAAGAGCTGAGACTCGAAAAAGTTTAGCGAAGCCAAGATGGCCACTACGACCATCCCTCAAACTCCAGCCGTTCGCCCATCTTTCCTTCATGGAAGCGCCCCTCATGCCAGGCTAAATGCCCGCTGACAATCGTGCTGAGCACCTGCCCGCGAAAAGTATGCCCCTCAAAAGGCGACCAGCCGCACTTGTACAGGATATTCGCAGGCGCTACCTTCCAGCGGCGTTCGACGTCCACTAACGCTAAGTCGGCCCAGTAGCCCTCTTCGATGAAGCCGCGTTCGCGCAGACGGAAGGCGATGGCGGGCGCATGGCACATCTTCTCCACGATCTTTTCTAATGAAATTTTGCCAGCATGGTACAGCTCCAACATGACGTTGAGGCCGTGCTGCACCAGTGGGAGGCCGGAGGGCGCTTGCAGATAGGGCTGGTTTTTCTCTTCCAAAGTGTGTGGAGCATGGTCGGTGGCCACCACGTCTATGATATTGTCGAGCAGAGCAGGCAGCAGGGCATCGCGGTGTACCTTGTTTTTGATGGCCGGGTTGCACTTGATGAGGTTGCCTAAGCGCCCGTAGTGTTCGGAGTGGAAGTACAGGTGATGCACGCATACCTCGGCGGTGATGCGCTTTTGCGCTAAGGGCAGGTGGTTGTCGAACAGTTTGAGTTCGTCGCGCGTGGTGAGGTGGAGCACGTGTAGGCGTGTGCCGAGCCGTCGGGCCAGGTCAACGGCCAGTGAAGAGGAAAGCAGGCAGGCCCGGACGTTGCGGATGCGCGGGTGATGCGATGCCTTGAGGTAGTCGTCGCCGTAGCGTTGCCGATAGCGTTCCAGATTTTCCCGCACCGTCGTCTCGTCTTCGCAGTGGGTAGCGATGAGTGTGGGTGCTTCGGCAAACAGGCGCTCCAGCGTGCGCAGGTCGTCTACCAGCATGTTGCCGGTGCTGCTACCCATAAAGATTTTGATGCCGCACACGCGCTTAGGGTCGGTGCACAGCACCTCGTCTAAGTTATCGTTCGTGGCTCCCATAAAAAAAGAGTAATTGGCCAGCGAGGTGCGCGCAGCAATCTGGTATTTGGCCTCCAATAGTTCCTGCGTTACTGCGGGCGGCTGTACGTTAGGCATTTCCATGAACGAGGTAACACCGCCCGCCACGGCTGCCCGACTTTCGCTAGCAATAGTAGCCTTGTGCGTCAGGCCCGGTTCGCGAAAGTGCACCTGGTCGTCAATGATGCCCGGAATGAGGTGATGCCCTTTAGCGTCTATTTCGATGTCAGCATGGGCGTCAATGGCGCGGTCAATGCGCTCAATACGCCCCCGACGGACGTACACATCGCGCTCCCGAATGTTGCCCTGATTGACGACCCGAGCGTTGCGAATAAGGATGGTTTTTGTCATGTGGAAAAAAAATCGTCGAAAGAACGGCAAAAAACTTGGTGGAAGGCATTAGACAAGCCTACTTTTGCCACAGTTCGTGTTATCGACGGTTTAAGTTTAAAAATGAAGCGTGTTTTGATGATGTCCTTCCCCGTTGTATAACGGGGAGGGATTTTTCGTTTAAAGGCCTGCTTTTGGCAAACAATGCGCTAAAAATGAGTGAGGTACGAATAAGGCCTGCCACGGAGGCCGATATGCCGGCGGTGCATGCATTGGTGTATGAGCTGGCGGTTTATGAGCGAGCACCCGAAGCGGTGGTAACTACACCAGAGGAATACGCCCGCGATTTTCGCGAGGGGCGGTTCGACTGTCTGGTGGCTGAAAGTTCGGAAGGCATCGCGGGTATGGCCTTGTTTTATATGGCCTATTCCACCTGGAAAGGCAAGATGCTGTACTTAGACGATCTGGTCGTTAGCGAGCCGTACCGCCGCAGTGGCATCGGCGGGCGCTTGTTTGAAGCGGTGCTGGCGGAAGGCCGTCGGCGCGGCTGCCGATTGGTCAAATGGCAGGTGCTCGATTGGAACGAACCTGCTCTCGCGTTTTACCGCAAGTACGACGCCGTCATCGAGACGGACTGGTGGAACGGCAAGATTTTCCTGTGAGCCCTTCAGGCATTCAAGTAACGCTCCTGAATGATGTGCACGTGGTGTTGCAAGTGGCCGGCGATAATCCAGGCCAGCGCTAAAGGTGTGATTTCGCTGTCGGCAGCCATGCCGCGCCGCTCCCACATCGCCGGGCTGAAGTTGCGGAAGAGATGCACTGTGGCCTCCCGTACCGCAGCAAATTCGTCAGCCAGCGAGACGGGGGTTCGGCTGTTGGCTTCGCTCATTTCGGCGTAGGTCTCCTGGTCGAAGCCGGGCAGGGGCGTCTGGTCGCCGCGGGCAATCCGCAAGGCCCGGTAAGCAAAAATGCGCTCCGAGTCTATCAGATGTAGTACCAATTGTGCCAGCGTCCATTTGCCTTCATCGTAGGCAACCTCCCACTTTTCCCACGGGATGTGTTTGAAAAAGGCCAGCACTCCTGCCTTTTGTTCCTCCAGAAAACGCACGATGTCGTCCGTTCCTATTTCCTCCACATAGGCAGCGTAAAAAGGCGCGTAATCGCCGGCTTCCGGTTTTCTTGCTTGCTCAAGGTGTTGCATAGTTCGTTTTTTATTTTCCAAAAATGCGCTATAAAACAATGGCCCTTTGATGACCGAAGTCAAAGGCCAGAGTGATGCTTGGCCAAAACGTTAAAAGTGCGGGTGCCGCAAATGCCGATAGCGGCGCAGAAGCCATTACTTTTGCCGGCTAAGACCGAAAAAGCGTGGTAAGATAGTCTTTTAGTGGTCTTTTCAACCTTTCTTCGATTTTCATGACCATCCTCATCACTGGCGGCGCAGGTTTCATTGGTTCTCATGCCGTGCGCCTTTTTGTGCAGCGCTATCCGCAGTACCATATTGTCAACCTCGATGCACTGACGTATGCGGGCAATCTGGCCAACCTGCGCGACGTAGAACAGGCGCCCAACTACACTTTTGTGCGCGGCGACATTTGCGACGCGGCACTCTTGGATCGCCTCTTTGAAACCTATCGCTTTGATGCTGTCGTCCATCTGGCGGCCGAAAGCCACGTGGATCGTTCCATCACCAATCCGTTGGCCTTTGTCGAAACAAACGTGCTGGGCACGGTCAACCTGCTTAATGCTGCCCGAAAGCACTGGGCCGGGCAGGAGGAGGGCAAGCGCTTTTACCACGTGTCCACCGACGAGGTGTACGGCTCATTAGGCCCTGAAGGCTACTTTACTGAAGAGACACCCTATGACCCGCGTTCGCCCTATTCGGCCTCGAAGGCCGCCAGCGACCACTTTGTGCGCGCCTATTTCCATACGTATGGCCTGCCGGTGGTGCTCTCCAATTGTAGCAATAATTACGGCCCCTACCAGTTTCCGGAGAAGCTCATCCCGCTGATGATCAACAACATCCGCGAGGGGCGACCCCTGCCCGTCTATGGCGACGGGCGCAACGTGCGCGACTGGCTGTGGGTCATGGACCACGCCGAGGCCATGGATGCCATCCTGCACCGCGGGCGCATTGGTGAGACGTACAATATCGGCGGCCACAACGAATGGGCCAACATTGACCTGGTGCATTTGCTCTGCGATCTGGCCGATGAGCTCCTTGGCCGCCCCGCCGGAACAGCCCGCCAGCTCATCACCTTTGTGAAAGACCGCCCCGGCCACGACCGACGCTACGCTATTGATGCCTCCAAAATCCGCCGTGAGCTGGGTTGGCAGCCTTCCATCCCCTTTGAAGAAGGGCTGCGCCAGACCATCCAGTGGTATTTGGACAACACCGAATGGCTGCAACAAGTCGTATCGGGCGAATACCGCGACTACTACGAGAAGCACTACGCGCAACGGTAGCCGTTCTCACGCAGAGAGCCGGCGCAGCACTTCGCGTACCAACAGCGTCAGACGCGGTTGGGCTTCGCTGGCCAGCGCAATGACGTCCTCTGCCGTCGTCATGCGGATGACACTGGGCGGGAAGGCCACATTCGTTACTAACGAAAGCATCAGCACCGGAATGCCCTGGTGGCGAGCGACCAGCACTTCGGGCACCGAGGACATGCCCGTGCAGTCGCCACCTAGGCGCCGCAGCATGGCGTATTCGGCGGGCGTTTCCAGATTGGGCCCCTGCAAGGCGCAGTACACGCCCTCAAAGGCGCGGATGCCGTGCTGGCGAGCCACATCTAAGGCCAGCTGGCGCAGCGTCGGGTCGTAAGGTTCCGACATGTCGGGGAAGCGCGGACCGAGGCGCTCGTCGTTGGGGCCGCGCAGCGGGTTTTCGGGCAGCAGGTTGATGTGGTCGCGTACTACTGCGATGTCGCCGCTGCGGAAGTGCGGATTAACCCCCCCCGAAGCGTTGGTGATGATGAGCCGCTCGATGCCCAACGCACTTAGCACGCGCACCGGGAACGTAACTTGTTGCATCGTCCAGCCCTCGTAGTAGTGCAAGCGGCCCGACATCACCACTACCGGATGCCCATCTAAGTGGCCGAACACCAGCTCCCCGCGATGGCTTGGCGCCGTACTGTGGGCAAAGTGTGGGATGCAGTTGTACGCCACTTTCGCTGTTGGCGTCATTTCATCGGTCAGATTGCCTAAGCCAGTGCCCAAGATGATGCCCGTCCGGGGCTGAAAATCCGTTACCTGCCGAATGCTTGCGACGGCTTCCTGTATTTGTTCGTATAAAGCCATGAATGCTAAGGAGTTGTGTGTTCTTGAAGTGCCGGCACTTGTCGGGCGGAGCGTCGCCACCACCAAGCTAAGGCGATGCCCGTAACTAAGTCCCAGATGCCCCACCACGCGGCGATCAGCGCCATGCCCCCCAGACCGTGGAAGAAGCGAAAGATGAGCAGTAGCCCTAGAGCCGTGTTATGGATGCCCGTTTCGAAAGCCAGCGCCCGGCTATCGGCTTCGGGCAGGCGGGCAGCGCGGCCCAGGGCATAACCAATACCCAGACCTAAGCCATTGTGCAGCAATACCAATACAAAGGCATAACCCACGTACGTAATTACGTGATCGCGATTGCCCCACAGAGCGCCTAAGATGATGCCGAAAAACAGGATGAGCGAAAGGCGCTGCACCCAACTGCGGATACGCGCCACCAGACGGGGCTGGTAATGCGCCAGCAACATTCCCGCCAGCAATGGCAACAAGATGAGCTGCACGATAATCAGTGCCATATCGCCAAAGCTGATGTCAAAGTCGCGCCGCAACTGTGCTGCACCCGGCACGGCGCTCGACCACAGCAGAAAACCTAAGGGCGTTATCACCGATGCCAGCAGGATAACAATGCCGTTAAAGGTTACCGACAGCGCTGTATTCCCACGAGCGAAATGCACCAGGAAGTTGGTCATGTTGCCCGAAGGACACATACCCACCAGCACCATGCCCAGCGCCATACTCACCGGTGGCTGAAAGAGCGCAATCAGCCCCAGCGTCATGAGCGGGAAAAGCAGGTACTGCGCCACCAAGCCTACGCCAATAGATCGCGGAAAACGAAAGACCTGCCGAAAATCGGACAGCCGGATATCCAGAGCGACGCTGAACATCAGGAAGGCCATCACTAAATTGAGCAGGGCCAGCTGGTCGGCATCGAAGCGAATGCGAAGGGCGTCAACAGGGTGCATAGGCGACAGAGCGGCTTATTTCGGCGAGTAGTAAATGCGATAGATGGCATCGGCGAAGTCGTCCGATACCAGCAGCGACCCATCGGGCATCCATTCCAGGTCCACGGGCCTGCCCCACACTTCGTCGCCGGGTTGCAGCCAGCCCTCGGCGAAGGGTTCGTAGCGAATGCACTTGCCCTCGTCGTTGAGGCGCACCAACGTCAGACGATAGCCTATTTTGCGCGAGCGGTTCCAGGAGCCATGCTCGGCAATGAGAATTTGATTTCGATATTCGGCGGGCCAGTTGTGGCCCAACACAAATTCTACGCCCAAGGGTGCTACGTGCGGGCCGAGGTTTTGGGCCGGTGGCGTAAAGTCGCTACAGGGGCGTTTGTGGCCGAATTTCGGGTCGGGCGTATCGCCCTGGTGGCAGTACGGGTATCCAAAGTGCATACCATCGCGCGGAGCGTGGTTGAGTTCGCAGGCGGGCATGTCATCGCCCATCATGTCGCGGCCGTTGTCGGTGAACCACAAGTGCTTCGTCTGCGGGTGCCAGGTGAAGCCTACCGTATTGCGCACACCGTACTGCACGATTTCCGGGCCTTTTTCGGACTTGTCCACGTCTATGCGCGTGATGCTGGCATAAAGCGGGTTATCTAAGCGCTCGCAAATATTACACGGCGCACCCACAGGTACATAGAGCAGGCCATCTGGGCCGAAGGCGATGTATTTCCAGCCGTGGTGTGCATCGGTAGGGTAGCGGTCGTACACCACCGCCGGCGTTGGCGGGTTCGACAGCCGGCGCTCGATGTCGTCGAAGCGCAAGATGCGGCTCACCTCGGCCACGTATAGGCTGCCGTTGCGGAAGGCGACACCGTTGGGCATGCGCAGCCCTGTGGCCAGCGTGTAGCGCAGGTCGGCTACGCCATCGCCGTTCGTGTCGCGCAGAGCATACACATTGCCCACGTCGCGCGTGCCGACGAACAGCGTCCCGTTGGGCGACAGGCACATCGAACGCGCATTTTGCAATCCTTCGGCGTACACCCCTATGCGGAAACCTTCCGGCAGCCGAATGCGACCCAGCGGCAACGACCCGCGATACTCATTTGCGGGCGCAGCCGCCGGCGCAGATGCCTGCCGTCCATTAGAGCCCGAAGAACCGGCACAACCCATCCACACCGCGCCCGCCAGCGCCACACCTATTATTATTGATGAAAAAACAACCCTCCTCATCGGTTGAGACATTTGGATGAAAAACGACTAACCCTGCAAAAGTGCAAATGCGCCGCGCTTAAGCGCGTTTTTTTGAAAAATAAACCGCAATAATGCCCTTTGTATAAACTTCCGAACAAACCATCAGGCGCCTGGTTGCCCGCAAAGGGCCGGCTAAATGCCGGGGTTCGGCGGAGATGACAAACAGGGCTGATTTTTTTGCGGCCTTTAACATTTGGCAGAAGTGTTTGGCACGAGTTTGGCTTAATGTTTGTTACTTCATACGATAGAAACGGTTTAGTGAAAGAGAAGCCCGGTAGCAAACGCGTTACCGGGCTCTTTTTATTTGTGTTACGTTCTAACTGTCAGGGGGCGGGTGCGCGAAGCCGACGCTGCCATTCGATGTAGCCCAAAATCGCCAGGACAAGAAAGACCAGATACTGAAACGAGGTAAACACAAAGCCCTTGACGAAATACAGCGGGATAGCGCTCAGGTTGGTCGCTATCCACCAGAGCCAGTGTTCCAGTTTTTTGCGCGTCATGAGCCACATGCCCGTGTAGGCTGTGGCGGCAGCAAAGCTGTCGGCGGCGGGCACGGTGCTGTCGGTCCAGCGGTCGAGGACGACGTACAGCCCTGCCCACCACACGCCAAAGAAGAGCAGCGCCAGCCCCCACTCGCGCGCATTCGAGCGCGTAATGCTCAGTTGGGCACGACCGTCCGGCTTTTTTCTGGCCCAATTTACCCAACCCACCACACTCATCACCGTGTAATACACATTAACACCCGCCTCGGCATATAGCCCGGCCACAACGCTCAAATAGATGAAGAGCGTGGTGTTGACCAGCCCCACGGGATAGACCAGAATGTTCTCCTGCCTCGAAAACAACACACTGGCAATGCCGAAAACGACGGCAATAAACTCTAAAACGGAGGTCTGTCGCAACCCCTCTACGAACGCTTGAGCAATGTCGAGCCAATGGAGCATGGATGCAAAAAAATAGTGCTTACACGTCCTGGCGGAGCACTTCTAACGGCGGCTCTTGCAGAGCGCCGCGGCTACCCAGCAGCCCAATGAGCACCGTAGCCGCCACGACGGTGCCCGCCGTCAGCAACAGCGGCCCAGCTTGGAGGTAAAACGGCATCTGGAAGACCCAATGCGCCAGCGCCCAGCTACTCAGCAGGGAAAGCCCAGCGCCCACCGCACAGGCCAGAAAGCCCACTAAGGCATACTCGACGGCAGCAATCTGCAATACCGTGCGGCGGCTTGCTCCTAGCGTGCGCAGCAGCACGCTCTCGCGCAGGCGCGCGTAGCGACTTTGGTAAATAGAGCTGAGCAGCACCAGAAAGCCCGTCAGCAGGCTGAATAGGGCCATGAAGCGCACAAGGAACGACACCTTGCCCAGTATCTCGTCGGCTGCCTGCAGCACCTGCGTCAGGTCAATGGCCGACACGTTCGGAAAGCGACGAACTAATTCGGACTGAAACGCGGCACTTTGCACAGCGTTTTCTACCCTCGACACCACGACGTGGATTTGCGGAGCCGCCTCCAGAACGCCCGTCGGAAAGACTATCATGAAATTGGTCTCCATGCGGTTGAACTCCACTCGCCGCACGCTGCCCACTTCGGCCTCTAAGCGCAGCCCCTGTACGTTGAAGGTCAGGCGCGTACCCACGCGAGCATTCATAGCGCGCTGCAGTCCCTCCGAAATGGAAACTTGCACGGGTTGGCCCGGCGCCTGACGCCCTACCCAGGTGCCTCTCACGATGCGCTCGCTATTGGTTAGCGTGTCGCGGAACGTTACGCGAAACTCCCTGTCCCACACCCAGCGCGCCACACTGTCGGGGCGCGAACGCCAGGGCCACACAGAAGCCGCCACGCGAGTATCCGACGCTGGCGTCTGCGCCCCGCGCCCGTCAATGCGCTCGATGCGCACGCCCACAATGGGCGCCCGCTGGAGCAACGGCATGCCGTGCTCGAGCACAAACTGCTCCACAGCATCCTTTTGCTCTGGCTGGATGTCGAAGAGGATCAGATTGGGCTGATGCTCGCTGCCAACCAGTTCGAGCCGCTGCAGCAGCAGGCTTTGGGTCAGAAACAGCGTGCTCAGCAGCAACACCCCAGCGCCAATGGTTACCACCAGCAGCACCGTCTGGTTGTCGGGCCGAAACAGGTTGGCAATGCCCTGGCGCCATACGTACGACCATTTTTTTGGGAAAAAACGCCGCAAAAGTCCCATCAGCAGACGCGCAGCACCCCACAGCAGTCCCAGGGCCACCGTCATGCTGCCCAAAAAGCCCAGCGTCTGCATGGCGTCTTGCAGTATCCAGCCCGTCAGCCCGGCCAGCGTCAGGGCAATGAGGGCATAAATGCCGAAAAGCAGGCGATTGGGCTGCTTAGCCGGCGCCTCCACCGATGCGCGCAAGGCCCGCAACGGCGACACCGACAGCACCTGCGCCAATGGCCGCAGCGAAAACAGCACCGCCATCAGGACGCCCAACGCTACCCCCTGACCTATGGCCAATCCGGACACATCTGTGCTCAACTCCTCCACTGGCAGCAGGTCGCGCACCAACCAGGGCAGCGCCTTTTGAAGCAAGGCGCCCAACAGCGCTCCCAACAGAGAACTCAGCAAGGAAATGCCCACTATCTGGACAAAAAACACCAAAAACGCCTGCATGCTGCGCGCGCCCAGGCAGCGCAGTGTAGCCACCAACGGCTGCTTCTCGCGCAAATACAACTGTACGGCACTGGCCACACCCAAAGCGCCCAGCAAAAGCGCGACAAAGGCCACCAAATTGAGAAAGCCTGCAAAGCGGTCGAACACCCTATCCAGCATCTCCTGGTTGCTTTCCACCGTCTCCCAGTCCAGACCTGCTTGCCGGAGTGGCTTTTCTATCGTTTTTATCACACTTTTTAGCACGGCTGCGTCGGGCACACGGGCGTAGTACTGGTACCATATGCGGCTGCCCTTTTGCACCAGATCGGTGTCGTCCAGATAGTCAAACGGGATGAATGCCGTAGGCGCCAGAGCTGAGCCGATGCCGGCGCGCCCAGGCCGCGACAGCAAATCGCCTACAATAGCAAAAGCCTGAGTACCCAGGCGCACGGTGTCGCCGGGTTGCAATCCAAATTGCAGCAGCAGGCTGTGCTCCAGTAGCGCTTGCGGCTGGCCGCTCTGCTGATAGGTCTGCCACGCGTCGGCGGGGGCGCTTTTCCAGGTGCCGTAGAAAGGATAGGCCGCATCGGTGGCGCGTACGTTGACTAAGCGCGTGCCGTCGTTTTTGGGGAAATAGGCCATGCTCAGCAAGTTGAACACGCGCGCCACCTCGACGCCAGGGGTGCCCTTCAGACGCTCAAACAGCGTGTCGGGCAACGGAAAATTGCCCTGGATGACCAAATCGGCACCCAGCAGGTTGCGCGCCTCGCGGTTGACGTCGGCCTTCAAGTTTTCGCTCAACGTACGCACAGCCGTCAGAGCCGCCACACCGGCCACAATAGCCGAAACAAACAACAGCAAACGGGCGCGGCTCCGGCGGCTGTCGCGCCAGGCCATTTTCCAGATAAAAGACATGGTTCCAAGTGTGTCTGACACAACATGCCTCAACAAGAAAGCCGCCCAATCGTTCGCTACTCTGCCCCCTCAACTGACCGAGGTAAGCGAGCCGGTCTGTTGAGGCATCAGGATACAAAGTTTTTGGGCGCATGTATTGCCTTTGAAGATTTCTACAGATGTTTGCCTTCGCAACCAGCCTTGTAGGGAGCGCTATGCAAAAAACGCCATGCGCGAGACGGCTTTTATTCGGCAAAACCAGGAAAAATGGGCGGAGTACGAGACGTATCTGAACCAGCCCTACATAGACCCTGACCATCTGCGGGAGATGTTCGTTCATGTTACGGACGACCTGGCATATGCACGCACGTTTTACCGCAACCGTTCGGTGCATTTTTACCTCAATGGGCTGGCACAGCGCATTTTTAACCGCTTTCGTCAGGGACGCCGCCCGCCGTTAAGGCAGGTGGTGACCTTCTGGACAGAAGGGCTGCCGCGCATTCTGTGGGAAACGCGTCGCGCGCTGTGGTTGTCTTTTGGTCTCTTCGCCTTAGCCATTGTTATTGGTGTGGTTTCCAGCCGGATAGACCCTGACTTTGCCCAATACATCTTGGGTGATAGTTATGTATCCATGACCATCGCCAACATTGAAGCGGGCGACCCCATGGCAGTGTACAAGGAGTCGCCGCCGCTGGGCATGTCGGTGGGCATTGCCGCCAACAATGTGCTGGTAGCCTTCATGACGGTGCTTTCAGGTGTGCTCACCTCCATCGGCACGGTGTTCATTCTGATGCGAAACGGCATCATGGTGGGCGTTTTCCAATACTTTTTTATCGAGCGCGACCTGTTCTGGCCCTCTTTTCTGACCATCTGGATACACGGAACGCTCGAAATCAGTGCCATTATCGTGGCGGGCGCGGCAGGTCTGGTGGTAGGCTCAGGGTGGCTGTTTCCGGGCACGTACACGCGCCGGCAGGCATTTCAGCGTTCGGCACGCAAAGGCTTTCTGATATTTCTCGGGCTGGTGCCGGTGTTTTTGCTGGCCGCCTTTTTCGAGGGCTATCTGACGCGCCACACCGAGGCGCCTGATGCGCTGCGCCTGAGCTTCATTCTACTATCGCTGACAGCAGTAGTGGGCTACTTTGTGGTGCTCCCGTGGTGGAAGGCGCGGCGCGGGCATTTTGATACTCTCGACTTGCGCGAACCAATACCGATAGCGCGCGAACCCATTTCGCTCACAGCCATTAAGAGTAATGGAGCCGTTTTGGCCGATACCCTTCGGATACCTTTCCGGCATCCGGCTCGTACTTTTGGGTATGCTTTGCTGACTTCCGGCACAGCGGTGGGTGCTTACTGGATTGCCGGCGCCGGTTGGCTGCGCCGTTTTGGGCTTGGTGCCGAGGACGGCAATGCCGAAGCATTCACTCGATTCTGGCTCGAAGGGTTGAGTTTTTCTAAAACGCCTGTTGTCTTTAGCATCGAAGTGCTGCTTCTGATGGGCTTAGTGCTAGCGGCCTTTACCGTAATTCGGCGGGAGATGCCTGAGTCGCTTCGGGAGGTACGCGGAGGGCGGTGGAGTATGTCTTTTGCCTTGGGTCTTTTGGGCTTTTGCGTATTGGTACTATGGGCGAGTGAATCGTTTGCACTACTGCGTTTTCTGCTGTTTCTACTGCCAGTCTATATTGGGCTTTGGCTAGCGCAGTTGTACTTTGGAGAAGGGCACATAGGTGGCTTGCTACACACGGTGTCGCATCGCTCGCTGGTTCGTTCGATTGCGACAGGCGGGGTGTTGGCTTTTTTGTACTGGCTTGCAGAGCTGTTTCAAAACTCCTACTCTGTGAGTACGGTGGTTGAGTTTTTTAGCTGGCTGATACCTGCTGATGTGGACTTGTTAGACGCATATTACCGCAGCGTGCAGGTGTTTCTCAGCAACTTTTTTCTGCATATTTACTGGATGTTGGCCATCATAGCAGGCGCACTGGGTTACTTTTCGGACGTGGAGTTGGAAGAAGCGCTGCATCTTCGCGAAAGCATCGAGCGCATTGGCGCTCGCCCGCGTCTTCGCGGCTTAGTGCGCGAATAGTTGCTCGTTTTATCCGTACCTGTACATCATGGAACTGCCGCCGCCGTTTGTCCGGCAAATGCGCGCCCTGTTGGGTGAGGCGTACGAAGCTTTTGCTGTTGCTCTGGCCGAAGAGCCACCTGTCAGCATCCGCCTGAATCCACGTAAATGGAAGGGCAACCTTGCTTTTGACCCTGCCTTGGGTGCCACAACGCCTGTTCCCTGGTGTGCTGAGGGGCGGTATTTAGCCAGCCGCCCCATCTTTACGCTCGACCCGCGCTTCCATGCCGGAGCTTACTACGTGCAGGAGGCTTCTTCGATGTTCTTGTGCGAGGCTCTGCGTCGCAGTGTGGACCTGAGCCGCCCCCTGCGCGCCTTAGATGTTTGCGCTGCGCCGGGAGGCAAAACAACGCTGCTGCAAGCAGCCCTGCACCCTAACAGTCTGGTGGTGGCCAACGAGGTCGTCCGAACGCGCCTGAGCGCCCTGCGCGAAAACGTAGAAAAATGGGGCCACCCGCATTCGGCCATGACGTCGGCTCAGGGCGATGAATGGGAACATCTGGGGGCCTGGTTCGACATCGTCGTCATGGATGTCCCGTGTAGTGGCGAGGGCTTGTTCCGAAAAACACCCGAAGCTGTGCGCGAATGGTCGCCCCCGCATGTAGAGGCTTGTTCCCTGCGGCAGCGCGGCATCCTGACCTCGGCACTGAAAACGCTTCGCCCCGGCGGCATACTCTTGTACTCCACCTGCACTTTCAACCGCACAGAAAACGAAGGTAACGCGGCCTGGCTGGCAGAAACCTTCGATCTGGAGCCGCTGTCGTTCGACTTGCCGCCAGAGTGGGGCATCGTCGAAAGCGCGCCCGGTGCCTATCGCTTCTTCCCGCACCGCCTGCGAGGAGAGGGCTTCTTCCTGGCAGCTTTTCGCAAAAAGGCAGATGCTCCGGCGCTATTGCCCCCACGCCCTCCAGCCACATTCCGACGCCTGCAGCCCTTGGAGCGCGCCTCTCTGAGCGCAGTGCGCCCCTGGCTCGACGAAGGACGTGAATGGGCGTTCTTCACCGCGCCCAAAGGCGATGTGCTGGCCATGCCCGAAGCCCTGCTGCCCGACCTGCGCCTGCTGGACCACGCCCTGACAAACAAATGGTTAGGCATCCGCGTCGGCCAGTTCAAAGGCCGCGACTTTGTGCCCGACCACGCGCTGGCGCTCAACACTGCACTGGCACCTGACGTGCCAGCAGTGGACTTCGACCGCGAGCAGGCGCTGCTTTTCTTGAAAAAGGAACAATTCCCGCTCACAGGCGCTGCTCCGAAAGCGCGCGGCTGGGTCGTCGGTCGCTATGAAGGGCTGCCCTTAGGCTGGCTCAAAATGCTGCCCAACCGCTGGAACAACTACCTGCCGCCCGAACGGCGCATCCGCATGGCCGTAGAGTAGGCAGGTGCTGGAGCGACCACAAATGCGCGAGTTTGAGGCGACATCTCCCGGCGGGCGGTGTTGTTACCTTTGGGCCTTAACTGGCCGAAGGATTGGCTTCAATATACCTTCCCTAAAAGAGAGATCTGCAACAGCAACTGCTCGCCTGCCTTGCCGGAGGGGCGATTGGGCAGCGGCGCAGAAACCACGCCCGTAGCAGGTGGCTGGCCCGAAGGCGAGGTGAAAAAACGCCATTGTGCCTGAACGCTGACCTCGAAACGGCGGCTCAGAGCATAGCCCGCACCGGCCAATGCGCTGCCTTCCCAGCGGAAAAGGCGCGCGGAAGCCAGATTGCTCAGCTGATGTATTTCGGCGACATAGAAGTGCTGCGCGTTGCCCGAAGCCGGCTGCACCCCCTGAACCCGCGCGGCCAACAGGACGCCTCCCATGCCGCCTCCATACAGGCGCAGGCGAGGCGTCGTCTGGCTGTAGACCAGCACAGGCGCTTCCAGCCGGTGCGTGTGCGAGAGGCGCACCCAGATGCCGTCGGCTTTGGACGGCAACGAACCGGGCGAGAGTCGCTCCAGGTCGGAACTTTCCAGATAGACGGCATTGCTGGCGCTCAGGTCTTTGCCGTGCAAATACGTGAACCGATACCCCATGCCGGCGCGCAAGCCCCAGCGCCTGCTGGCGTGCCAATCAAAGGTCGGCACGATGGCTAACCCAAACATCTTGGCGCTGGGCTGGGCAAAAGTGCCGAGGGTAAGTCCCACACTCAAGTGCTTCGTTCGAGGTGTCGGTGAGGTGGCCATCTGGCTTGCCTGGGCTGAACTAAGCGACAACCGTCGGGCCGGCAGTTCAAAAGTCGGGTCAAGAAGCACGGGCAATAGCGCCAGCGGTTCTGCATGGAGGGCAGCGGCGGCCCCGGCTATTTCGGAGACATCCGAGGATGCAAGTTCCGTCGTTCGGTGGGCTGCTGCTTCACCATCGAGGCTGGGCGACGGTGCGGCCTCGATGGGCACGGTAGTGCACCCTGCCAGCGCGGGTGCAGAAAGTCGGTCATGGCAGCCTCGTCCGGGCTGTATGCCCCACACGGGTTGCGGCAGCGATGCCGTCGGATGTTCCGAAGGATGAGGTACTGCCCCCCGCCCAGAGGCAGGCGGTGCTACGGCGGCCACGGGCATTTCAGCTGTTCGCTCCAACGGCGGCAGGGGCGCTGCGGGCGGCACTTGCGCCACGCGGTAACGCTGCCACAGACCGCCACCTATGCCAGCCAGCAAAAGCCATAACCACCATAGGGCCACCACCGGGCGGCGGCGGTGCGGGGCGGGCATGTGCTCATCTAAGAGGGCCTCCATGGCGCGCCAGCCTCTGTCTGTCAGATGTTTGTTGTTCATGTTGCAAGTGAGCGGTCAGATGAATAACGCGGTCTTTGAGGTACATTAGCCGCGCACGCGCTCCTCGGCGGCGAGCCATTCGCGCAGGCGTTGGCGGGCCGTGGAGAGGTACCATTTCGAGGTGCCTTCGCTGATACCGAGCATTTCAGCAATTTCGGCATGGCTGTAGCCCTCGATGGCGTACAGGCGAAAGACGACCTGGGCGTTTTCGGGCAGCGCCTCGATGAGGCGGAACAAATGGGCCTCATCGAAAGCAGCATCCGGGTGTGCAGGTTCGGATGCCTCGTGTTCTTCCAGCACCAAAAAATGGGTGTAGCGGGTGTGGCGGCGAAAGTGGTCGGCTGCAGCGTGATACACCAATCGCCTCAACCAACCCTCAAGGCTGCCCTGAAAGGCATAGGTATGCATTTTTTGAAACGCCCGTAGAAAGCCCTGGTTGACGATGCCAATAGCCGTCTCCTCGTCGTGTGCATAGCGCAAACACAGGCGGAGCATGGTCGGAAAGAAGCGCCGATAGAACGCTTCCTGCGCACGCCGGTCATTTCGCACGCAGCCCTCGACCAGTTCGGTGTCGGTGTAGTGTTTCTTTTTTGAAAAAAACATCCGCCTGTTTGCCCCTGAATGGCCTTGCTAAAGTAAATACCCTGCGCCGAGCATGAAGCGCCAATGGGTGATTTGCAGGCGCTCCTGGCCACCTTGCCACCACCAGGCTTCCGACCTGGCGCTCAAGCGCTGCCAGCGCACACCTGTGTGCAGCGTAAGGTGATGGCCTATGCGATAGCCCGCCAACGCCTGGGCCATGGGGCCACCGCGCCAATGCAAGCGCTCCCATGCCGCCAGGTCCTCCTGACTTTGATTGACGCAAAAGCCAATACCTGCCCCCAGAGCCACGAAAGGCGACGCGTAACGCGGAAGCAGATAGCTACGCACTTCGGCAAACAGCGGAATGAGCGGTGGCTGGCCGTTCGTGAAATCAAAAAAATCGAATCCTGTGCCGATGCCAGCACCCAGCAGACGGTGAAACATCCAGCCGCTACTGTGCTGTACCTGAAGGGCAAGCGTCGTTTTGCCCGTGTACAGCTGGCCGGGCAAAAAGCCTGCACGCGAATGGTGGTACCAGCCGAACTCCTGAAAGTGATAAGGCGCTGGGCCGGCGCAGCGCTGACGAATGCGCCGCACGCGGCTGAGGGCAATCTCCAACTCCTGGCCCGCGTCAGTGCGCAAGACCAGCACTTCGCCACTTGCCTTCGTAGCTACCAGCTGACCGCGCAACACGGCACCACCGCGCAAGCGCACTACATCGCACACCCGCAAGGCCGATTGGCTCCACACCTGCGCAACCAGCAGGAAAAGCGCGAAAAACAAAAACCGTCGGACTGGCTTCATATGAGCGGAGTGCTTTTTAGCGGCTGACGCGGATTTCACTCAGCAGGCGCGGGTTGCGTGGGTCGCTGGTATCGTATTGGAAGAAGCCGCTATTGCCGATGACCAGCAGGTGCTGCGGCGTCAGGGCGATGGCGTCATAGATCTTGATGCCGCGCACGTGGCTCAGCTGTTTCAAATCCTTGGGGTTGGTTTTGTCAAAAATCTTCAGCCCGTCGTCGCACAGGAAGAGCAAGTTGCCCGCCACAGACAGGCCCATAGGCTTCGTCATCGGATAGGTGCGCGTGCGCGTAACCTGTGGCAGCTGGCGGATATCGAGCACGTCCAGCTGGTTCAGACTATTATTGTTGCAATCGGTGCCGGCGTGCAGCGTAACATAGGCGTTCTCTTCGTCGCACACCACCGGGTCGCAGCCGGTTACGTGCTGGAACGTCGCCTCGCGCGTGGGCGCGGCAGGGTTGTCTAAGCGGAAGATGTGCACGGCGGTGTTAGAGCCGATGAACAGGCGGTTTTTCCAGGGGAAAATGGTTTCGATGTTCCAGCCTACGTTCTGACTTTGCAAGCGCGCAGGGCAGGCCGGGTTTGCCGTAGAAAAGCTGTGCAGGTTCCAGTTATCCACGCAATACAGGTAGTCGTCCCATTGGCCAAAGCGGGCAAAAGAGCCGGCGATGCCTGCGGGCAATGCGCCGCCGCCTGCTCCGGGAGAGAAGGCCGCCTCGCGTCCACTTTTCACGGCGAAGGCTCCGTCGCCGCATCGATACCACTCTTCGCCATAGTTGGGGTCTTTGCAGTCGAGTGTTTCCGTGATTTCCGTCTGCTGATAGCCGACACGGTACCCTTTACCTGGCGTGAAGCCCAGCAGTCGGAACACTTCCTGCGTTCGGCACATTATTTTGGGCTGGTACACATCGCTGACGTCTAAGGCCAGCAGATCCACGTACTGGTCGGCGTACAGGTAATGGCCGCGCATGGCCATGTCCACGTTGCCCGGGATCTTCCAAAACACCACAGGCACGGGGCGGTTGGGGTCGCTGTTATCGAAGACGTGGATGCCCTCTTTTTGCTCGTTGATGAGCAGGTAATGGCCCATGACGTACAGCTTGCCGGGCTTTCGGAGCGGACGAGGCGCCTCGGCCACGACGGTGGTGTGGCGGAAGTCATCGGGCATGACATAGACTGGCTCATAGCGCACGTAGGTGAGCGTACTCCGGCATTCGTCGCGCAGGCAGCCGGGCAGCGTCAGGGCAATACCGGCGAAGAGCGCGCCAGCAAGCAATAAACAGGTCAGTCGCATGGCTTGAAAGAACAGGTTGAATGAAGAGATAGCGCAACGCGCCCGAAAGCACAGCGCTTTTACCTG
Organism: uncultured Saprospiraceae bacterium; assembly: GCA_937980645.1. Lineage (GTDB taxonomy): Bacteria > Bacteroidota > Bacteroidia > Chitinophagales > Saprospiraceae > M3007. Next base: position 186,667 of record CALJPQ010000013.1, read on the forward strand.
CCCAGACAGCTCGCTGCGGCAGCCAGGTTGGAAGAAGGGCGCTCTTTTTTGAAAGTCTATGCAAATCAGGGAATAGACTCCCAGATTTGCATAAATTTGCCCGCATGTTTCTTCAACGAAAACTCTACCACCGGGCAGATGCGCTGCTATCAAAGTACCCAATGATTGCTGTTACAGGTCCTCGGCAATCGGGAAAAACCACTTTTTGCCGGCAGCTCCGGCCTACGTATCAGTACCTCAACATGGAACTTCCCGAGAATCAGCAGTATGCTCGAGAAGACCCTCACCAATTTCTGCAGCGCTATCAGGGAGGAGTCATTCTTGACGAGGTGCAAAACACGCCGGAACTGTTTTCCTACTTGCAGTACTACACCGACCAACGAAACCTGCCGGGAGAATACATCCTGTCTGGCTCTCAGCATTTTCTGTTGCTGGAAAAGATTACGCAAAGCCTCGCTGGGAGAATATCCATCTTTAACCTGCTGCCCTTTTCCGTCGAAGAGCTGAAAGGTTCTCTCTGGGAGCGGCAAACCTGGGAGGAATACCTCTGGACGGGCTTCTATCCCCGGATTTACGAAAGAGAAATTGCGCCGCCCGATTTCTACGCTGACTATTTGCAAACATACATAGAGCGAGATGTGCGACAGCTGCTCAATGTCAGCAATCTGGTACTGTTCCGAAGTTTTATTGCGGCTTGTGCCGGGCGAGTTGGGCAGCTGCTCAACCTCACTCAGCTAAGCGCCGACATTGGCATTGACGTCAAAACCGTCAAGAGCTGGCTGTCCATTCTGGAGGCCAGCTTTATCGTGTATCGCCTTCCACCGTGGTTTCGAAATTTTAACAAAAGGATTGTCAAAACCCCCAAGTTGTACTTCTACGATACTGGCCTGGCCGCTTACCTCCTCGGCATCCGTTCGGACACTGACCTGGAGACACACTTTGCCAGAGGAGCCTTGTTTGAAAATTTCATCCTGAACGAAGTGCTTAAAAACCACCTCAACGCAGGCGAGCGGCCGCAAATCTTTTTCTGGCAAGACAGCAATGGACACGAAATTGACCTACTCTTAGACAAGGTTGTCCGTCAGTCCATTGTAGAAATTAAGGCGGGGAAAACCATCCAGCCTGATTTTTTCAAAAACCTCCGCCTGTTTCAGAAACTAAATCCCACCACTTCGGATAGTTGGCTGGTTTATGGCGGCGACCAGATGCAGCTGCGCACCGACGCTACCGTACTTACGTGGCGAGACTTGGGGCAGCTCACTGGCGTCTGATGCCTCCAGCCCCGGCGCATGCTTCGCATTCAGAACCCACGCTCATGATGAAGCATGATAGAAAGCCAGCCAGCAGGCATCACTTGCTTATTTAGCCCAAATGAAATGCTGTGAAAGTCGGTTAAAAACTTCAATCCTTTTCCGTCAGGATGTCCAGCATGCGGTTCAGTTCGGCGTCGTTGTCGAATTTGATGATGATTTGGCCTTTGCCGCGTTCGTTGCGCTTGAGGTCCACTTTGGCGCCGAAGAAGGCGCTAAAGCGGTCTTGCACGTCGCGCAGGGCGTCGGGCAAGCGTTTGTCGGTGCGGGCCTTTTTGCCTAAGCGCTCGGCCTGGTGTCGGGCGATGATGTCCTCGACGGCGCGCACAGAGAGGTCGTCTTTGAGGATCTGGCGCAGGAGCGAGAGTTGGAAGGCGATATCGTTCACGCCGGCTAAAGCACGGGCGTGGCCCATGCTGATGGAGCCATTTTTAATGGCCTGCTGGATGTCCACGGGCAGTTTGAGCAAGCGCAGGTAATTGGTGATGGTGCTGCGCTGTTTGCCTACGCGCTCGGAGAGCTGCTCGTCGGTCAGGTTACACTCTTCTTTGAGGCGCTGGTAGGAGATGGCAATTTCGATGGCGTTGAGGTCCTGGCGCTGGATGTTTTCGATGAGCGCCATTTCCAGCATCTGCTGGTCGTCGGCGATGCGCACATAGGCAGGTATTTCCGTCAGGCCGGCCATCTGGCTGGCGCGGAAGCGGCGCTCACCGGAGATGAGCTGGTAGGCGCGGTCGTGCAGGCGCCGCACGGTTATGGGCTGAATGAGGCCGTGCACCCGGATGCTGTCGGCCAGTTCTTGCAGGGCCTGCTGGTCAAATTCCGTGCGTGGCTGGAAAGGGTTGGCCTCAATCTGCTCAATGGGCAGCATGGCCGTGGTATGAGTCAGCTCACGCACAACGGCTTGCGGGTTTTCCTGGACGGCTTGTTCCAGCTCGACGGGGTTGGCCAGAAGGGCCCGGATGCCTTTGCCGAAGTCGGTTTTGCTCAGTTTTTTCGACATGGTGGCAATTAGTTCGCGGCGTTGCGCTGCAGAAATTCGTTGGCTAAGTTAAAAAAGTTCACGGCACCCTTGCTGCTCACGTCGTACATGGCCACAGGCACGTGCTGCATGGGCGCTTCAGCCACGCGGGAGTTGCGGTGAATGATGGTTTCAAAAACGTAGTCGGTGCTACTGTTGCGCACCTCTTCCACAATGGCGTTGGCTAAACGCAAACGACTATCGTACATCGAAATGAGCAGCCCTTCGACCTTTAGGTTTGGGTTGTAGCCCTGCTTCACCAATGCAATGGTGTTCTTCAACTTGGCCAGCCCTTCAAAGGAAAACATCTCGCACTGCACCGGAATGAGCACCGTGTCGGCAGCCACCAGCGCGTTCACGGTGATGAGGCCCAACGACGGTAGGCAGTCAATGAAAATGAAATCGTAGTCGTCGCGCACCTGGCGCACAATGTCGCGCAGAATGTACTCGCGCTTGGGGCGATTGACCAGTTCCACGTCGGCACCCACTAAGTTGATACTCGAAGGCAGCAGCCACAGGTTGGGCGTCTCAGTGGCCACAATGGCTGCGCGCGGGTCGGTGTCGCCAACCATGCAATCGTACAGGCCGACAGTGTTTTCATCCGTAATGACACCCACGCCCGAAGAAGCATTGGCCTGCGGGTCAGCGTCAATGAGCAGCACGCGCTTTTCTAAAATGGCTAACGAAGCTGCAAGGTTGATGGCGGTGGTCGTTTTGCCTACGCCGCCTTTCTGGTTGGCTATGGTGATGATTTTTCCCATGATGGAGTGTTTTTTCTTGTAAATAAGGCTTTGCTAAGTGCTGGGCTGGTGAAGCCAAACAAGTTTGGCGGTTATGGGGGCCAAACAAGTTTAGCCGTTACTGATGTTGAAGGTTTCACCGATGGCGGGCAGGTGGAGGTGTTTGCCTTTTTCGGCGAAGGCTGCTTGAGCCTGTTCGTGGTCAATTTTGATGAAGCCAAAGGTATCGAAGTGGCAGCCAATGATGTGGTTGCAAGAGATGAAATCGCTGGCCAGCACGGCATCTTCATAGTCCATAGTGAAATTGGAGCCGATGGGCAGGATGGCTGCCGTCAGCGGTGGGCAGATGCGCGGGATGAGTTGCATGTCGGTCGTGAGTGCCGTATCGCCCGCCACGTAAAGAACCCCGTCGGGTGTGTCGAGCACGAAGCCCACAGGTTCGCCGCCGTAGGAACCATCAGGGAAGCTGCTGCTGTGAACGGCGTTGACCACTTTCACGCGCCCGAAGTCGAACGACCACCAACCGCCCTTATTCATCGGGTGCGCTTTGTAGCCTTTAGCGCTGTAATGGGCGTAAATTTCCCAAATACCCACGATGACTGCTTCCGGGTTGTGCGCCATGACCGTTTCCACATCGGCTACGTGGTCGCTGTGCGCGTGGGTGAGCAGCACGTAATCGCAGCGAATGTCTTCGACGCGAATATGCTTCGCCAGCGGGTTGCCCGACACGAAGGGGTCGAACAGCAAGCGTTTGCCGCCAGCCTCTACCAGAAAGCACGAATGCCCGAAGTAGGTAATTTTCATGGAAAAGAGCCTTTTTTCTTCAAAAATCGAGCAAAGATAGGTGGCAGCGGAGGAATTGGCATTGCTCCGGTGGTGTTAAGTTATCCACCCGTTCATGGGGAAAAGGCGCTGTAAAGGCGTGGAAAAACGGCCAGTACGCGCCTACCTTTGTCGCCCTAAAGGTCAAATTTCAGCGCTTTATGACAAAAGTCCGTGTGGACAAATGGCTGTGGAGTGTGCGCATTTTTAAGAGCCGCACACTGGCTACCGATGCCTGCAAGGCCGGGCGCGTGCGCATGGACGGCGAGCCGCTCAAACCCTCGCACCTCATCGGCGAAGGCGATGTGCTTACCGTGCGCAAAGAGGGCTTCAATTTCCAGTATCGCGTGCTGCAACTCATCGAAAAGCGCGTCGGCGCACCCATTGCCGCCACCTGCTACGAAGACATCACCCCTGCCGAAGAGCGCAATAAATACAATGTCTGGTTTCTCAATGCCTCTGGCAGCGCCGAAAAGCGCGAAAAAGGCGCCGGACGCCCCACCAAAAAAGAACGCCGCGAACTCGATGAGTTCAAAGAAAGCACCATCGAGTGGGACCTCGACGAGGAATAACATCCAGCCTGTAACGCCCAAATGACGCCACAAGGCAGACTACATCAGGCCGAACATTTTGGCGTACTTAAGCATCTCGCCCGGGTTGCGGATAGAGAGCTTGCCGGTCATCATGGCCATCATAGGATTCAGATCGCCGGCCAGAATCTTGGCAAAGGACTCAGCAGAGGTTTTTACGGACGAGTTGGCTTCGCCAGAAAGGCCTTCGCTGACACTGACCTGACCATTTTCGACGCGCACAGTGAACTGGCCAGCGCCGGCAATGTCGAAGTGAAAAGTAGCCTGGTCGCCCTGAATGTCCTCGGGGCTGACGCGGCTGGGGAGGTCAAGGAGGAATTGTTTGACGTCGAGCATGCGGTGGGTGTTTGATGGTGAGGTGGCCAAACAAGTTTGGCCGTTACGGGCCGAACAAGTTCGGCGATTACAGGGTGTGGGCTACCTTTGGGCGGCGCCAAAAGGCGCTCAAAGAAACGGCGTTGCCTATGAGTGTGCCAAGTTTGCTTTTCAAAAAGGAGGCTTTTGTCTGGGTACTCCTGCTGGTTTTTTCTTGTAAGTCTTTGGAAAACAAGCCTGTAACGATACCGCCTGGTTTTGATTGGCAAGGGCATCGCGGCGCGCGCGGTCTGGCGCCGGAGAACAGTGTGCCTGGCTTTTTGCGCGCGCTGGAATTTGCGCAGATAACGACGCTGGAACTCGACCTGGCGGTGTCGAAAGACCACCAACTGATAGTGAGCCACGAGCCGTGGTTCAATGCCGACATCTGCCTGCGGCCCGACGGTAGCCGCATACCTGCTGCTGAGGCGGAGAAGGTATTCTTGTACCAGTTGACGGCCACCGAAATACGCGCATACGACTGCGGGCGCTTGCGCCATCCGCGCTTTCCGGAGCAAATACCACAGCCGGCACATAAGCCCACCCTGCGGGAGGTCGTCGAGGCCGTACGCACTGCTTACCCCAACCGACCCGTGCGCTGGAACATCGAAATCAAGAGTCGCCCCGAGTGGGACGGCATTCGTACACCGCCTGTGGATACCTTCGCCCGCCTGGTGGTAGCGGAAATCGCAGCCCTCGGTCTGCAAGGCGCCTGCACGGTACAGTCCTTCGACCCCCGCGCCTTGCGCGCCGTGCGCGCGCTCAGCCCCGACCTGACGCTGGCCCTGCTGGTGGAAAATGTGCTCAGCCCGGCCAAAAACCTCGAGCGCTTAGGCTTTACACCGGCCATCTACAGCCCTTATCACGCCCTCGTCAAGGCCTCCACCGTGCGCTTCTGCCGCCAAAAAGGCATGAAACTCATCCCCTGGACGGTCAACGACACCCCTACCATGCGCCGCCTCATTCAACTCGGCGTGGACGGCATCATCACCGACTACCCCAACCGCACTCCGTAGCGGCCGAACTTGTTTGGCCAACACCACGCCTACAGCCCCAACGCCCCCAAAAACTCCGCACTCTCTGGCTTTACCTTCGGCCCAAAGAAGTGCGTCAGTTCCCCTTTCTCATTGAGCAGGTACTTGCAAAAGTTCCACGTCGGCTCCTGGCTGTTCCAGCCGTTTTGCTGTGGGTCGGTCAGCCACCGATAGATAGGTGCTTTGGCGTCGCCTTTAACGTGTACCTTCTCAAACATCGGGAACGTAACACCGTAATTCTTCTGGCAAAACTCGGCAATTTCTTCGGCGGTGCCAGGTTCCTGGCCCAAGAAGTCGTTGCAGGGGAAGCCCAATACCACTACGCGTTCCCGATGCTCCCGGTAAAACTTTTCCCAGTCGGCGTACTGCGGGGTGTAGCCGCACTTGGAAGCGACGTTGAGCACGACGATTTTTTTGCCCCGAAAGTGCTCCATCGAGACGGGCTGGCCGTCGAGCGACAGGACGGTGAACGAATAAAAAGAGGTGGCGGTCGGGAGGGTATCCTTTCGGGGCTGCACAGCAGAGGGCCGTGCAGCAATTTGGTTGGCGTCGAAGCAGCTGCTTAAAGCAGCGCCAGAGATAAAAAGCCAGAGAAATGCGAACGTAGAAAATCTGGACATGACGGCTGTGTTTTTGTGCAGCGGGAGAACACACCCGCGAGCGATTGGTTGAACAATCACGCTTTATATCTTTGTGAGTCTGTTTCAGGCGCATCAACCGACCTGGCGGGCTGCAGTATGCATAGAAGAACCTTTCTCCGTCTGTTAGGCGTCGGTGCGCTGGCGCCATGGGTGTCCGGGTCGCTGCGTGCGCTGGCGTATGCGACCACGCGCTTTCGCAAGGCTGATTTTGGCGATGATTTCGTCTGGGGTGCCGCCACGGCGGCCTACCAGATTGAGGGTGCCGTGCGCGAAGACGGGCGTGGGCCGTCGGTTTGGGATACCTTTTGTAGCCGCAAAGGCAGGATAAAAACCGGTGAAACGGGTGATGTGGCATGCGATTTTTACCACCGTTATGCGGAGGATTTGCGCCTGCTGCGGGCAATGAATTTTGGCGCCTTTCGCTTTTCCATCGCCTGGGCGCGCGTCTTGCCGCAGGGGGTGGGTAAAGTCAATCCGAAGGGTCTGGACTTTTACCAGCGGGTGGTGGACGAATGCCTGCGTTTAGGCATAAAGCCCTGGATAACGCTCTACCACTGGGACCTGCCCCAGGCGCTGGAAGACCGCGGCGGCTGGACGAACCGTGACGTAGTAGGCTGGTTTACGGACTACGCCGACGCCTGCACGCGCGCACTGGGCGACCGCGTCCGACACTGGATGATCCTCAACGAGCCTTTGGTATTTACGGCTGCAGGCTATTTTGCTGGCTTTCACGCGCCCGGGCGCAAGGGCCTGAAAAACTTCCTGCCCGCTGTACATCATGCAGCCCTGTGTCAGGCTGAGGGCGGGCGCGTGGTGCGGCAGAACGTCGGGCAGGCACACATCGGGACGACGTTTTCGTGCACGCCTGTTGACCCGGCCACCGAGCGCGAGAAGGACCAACGGGCGGCCCACCGATTCGACATCTTGTTCAATCGCCTGTTCGTCGAGCCAGCACTGGGCATGGGCTATCCGAAAGGCTTTAAGGCCTTAGAAAAATTAGAAAAATACCTGCGCCCCGGCGATGAGGAGCGACTGCGCTTCGATTTTGATTTCATCGGCTTGCAAAACTACTTCCGTACAGTGGCCAAAAAGGCGTTGTTCCCGCCCTACTTGTGGGCTAAAGAAGTGCCGCCTGCCAGGCGCGGCATTTCCCCCGAAAACATCACGGAAATGGGCTGGGAGGTGTATCCGGAAGGCATCTACCGCATCATTCGGCAGTTTGCCGCATATGCGGGGGTGAAGCAGATTGTCATTACCGAAAACGGTGCGGCCTTCCCTGACGAGCGCGTGGGTGATGCGGTGCACGATACCCGTAGGGTACGCTTTTTTGAGCAGTACCTTGCTCAGGTGCTCCGCGCCAAACGCGAAGGTGCGCCGGTGGCTGGCTATTTCGCCTGGACGCTCTTGGACAATTTTGAGTGGGCCGAAGGCTATCGCCCTCGCTTCGGATTGGTACACGTGGACTTTGCCACGCAGCAACGCACCGTGAAAGACTCCGGGCGTTGGTTCCAGATGTTTTTAGGCGAACGCTGATGGCTGAATCTTACCCTTGCTTTAGCCGATACGCACCCGTTGGAAAGGAAATTGAAGCGAAGAACAGGTCGCCTCGGTATCAATGGAGCTTGAGCAGCAAGAGGTGGAGGTGCTAGCGGTTAGCCCGCAACCCGCAAGCAAATGGGTGTTCTCTTGGGTCTGATGTTGCCGAATACTCGTTCGGTGTGGTGCTTTGGTCGTTGAAAACTGTTGGGGCGTAAATTTCCACGCTGCAGAAGCTGCCGAGGCTTTAATTTTAGGGCCTGTAATCCTGCTGCATGCGCACTCGTATTCTATCGTATCTGGCCGCCTGTGTAGCGTGGGCGCTGTTGTTTGCTGCCGCTCACGCTCAGACGTCGTTTTCGGATCGGCGTGTGAGTGTCGAATGCTCCAACTGTGAGGTGAGGGCTGTACTTCAGGACATTGCGGTGCGTTATGGCATCAACGTCAGTTACCCGTCCCATCTCTTTTCGGCGTGTCCGCGCATAACACTGAACGTTCGGGAGGCGCCGTTCCGAGAGGTGTTGGAGCGCTTGACAAGTTGTGCTTTGGCTAAGGTGGAATGGGGGGATAACCAGATCGTCATTCGGGCGTTGCGAGAGTACGCCTTGAGTGGTCGAGTGCTCGATGCCGAAAGTGGCGAGTGGCTCATTGGCGCCACGGTTCGGTGGACAGGGAGCAGTGGTGCAAGTGGAAGCGTTACAACCAACGAATACGGTTTTTTCAGCTTCAAGGCTTACGAGGGTCGCTATCGAGTAACGGCGCATTATGTGGGGCATCGTTCCCAGACGTTGACGGCGGAGGTTGAGGCGGATCAGTCTATCTATTTTCGATTGGAGCCGGATGCTACGTTGCCGGAAGTAACCATACGGAATGTTGCAGCAGGTAGCTTTAGCCCGGCTTTAAGTTTGGAAAGTGGGCAGCGCATGTCGCCGGGAGATATGCGTCAGATATCTATGTTGGGCGGAGAGGCCGACCCGATGCGTTATGCGGCTCTTTTGCCCGGCGTGATCACGGGTGTGGATGGCCTGGGTGGTCTGCACATTCGCGGCGGTAATGCCGACCAGAACCTGTTTTTGTTGGACGACGTGCCGGTGTACAATCCCAGTCATGCGCTGGGTATCATCTCGATTTTTCCGGCCGGAGCGGTCAATCACGCGCAGTTGTGGAAAGGCGACTTTCCGGCGCGTTATGGGGGGCGGGCGTCGTCGGTGCTGGATGTTCGCTTGCGCGATGGCAATCCGCATCGGTATGGCGGGGAGGTTTCTGCAGGGCTTTTGGCCGCTTCGCTTCTGCTGGAAGGGCCTCTTTCTCTGAGGGCAAAAGACAACAGGCGTTGGAGTGAGGATAGCGGAGCGCCGAAGCGAACCTTTCTACTGTGCTTCCGCCGCACACCTTTGGAATTATGGCAAGGGCTGTTTCGCCATCCGTACCGGGGAGCATTGTTTCTGGCCGGAGATGAGGCCCGGTATCGCTTTTACGACTTGACGTTCAAGGCCAACTACCAGTTTTCGGAGCGCGACCACGTTCATTTGAGCCTGTATCTGGGCGGCGATTTGTTTCAGAATCAGTTTTCGCAAACCTTCTCTACAGCCACCGCGCTATTTAACGACCGATATACGTTGGGCGCGAACTGGGGCAATAATATGGCCGCTTTGCGCTGGAGCCGGACGCTGCACTCGGGCATTTTTACCAAGACGATTCTTCGATATAGCCGTTTTTACTACCAGAGTCAGCAAGATCTGTTGTCGGAGTCCTTTAGCTTCGTTTCAGCCCGGCGGAAGGTGCTGGCCAACTACGCCCAGCGCTACCAGACCCTCATTGAGGATGCCTCATTGCAGACCGATTGGGAGTTTAAGCCGCTCAACACATTGACGATACACGTGGGTGGCTCCTACGCTTTTCATACGTTTAAGCCTGGGGCGCTGACGGTCAACTTTCTGTTGCCGGGGCAGTCGCCACTGCTGGCCGACTCGCTGACGAAGGCGCTGTTCAATCGGGAGCGGGTAAAGGCCGACGAGCTGAGCCTTCATGTGGATGCCACCTGGGAGTTTGGTCGCGGGGGGCGCTTAGAAGCCGGGCTTCACGCCGGTTCTTTTGAAATTCGCAACCGGGTGTTCCGGCTTTTTCAGCCGCGTCTGCGCGTGTCTCAACGCCTGATGAAGCACTGGCAGGTGTGGGCGGGCTACCACCGGATGGGGCAGTTTTTGCACCAGGTGGGCACCTTCAACCTCAGTTTTCCTTTTGAGTTGTGGGTGCCGACGACGCCACGGGTGTTGCCGGAAGAGTCCTGGCAAGCCACGCTGGGCTTTGGCTTTGCCAGTGGGGACTGGTCGCTTTCGGTAGAGGGTTATTACCGGCACTTGCATCGGGTATTGGCGTTCAAGGCCTCTACGACGGCGCTGCTGATTGCCGGCGCTGAAGATGCCAGCGGCTGGGAAGACCGCATCATTGCAGGCACGGGCTGGGCCAGGGGCATCGAAGTTTCGGCAGAAAAGCGCCTTCAATACACCACTGTTTCGGCGGCATATACCTGGTCGAGGGCGGTGCGGCAGTTTCCCGACTTGAATGCCGGCCAGCCCTTTCCTTTCCGATTTGACCGCCCCCACGCCCTTAACCTCAGCGTGCAGCAGCCGCTTACGCGCTGGCTCGACTTGCGGCTCCTGTGGGTGTATGCCAGCGGAAATCCCATCACACTGGCTGCGCTGAAATTTCAGCACCAAACGCACGAGGAAAATGCCCAGATGCGCGAAGTGCTCGTTTATGGCAGCGTCAATAACTACCGCTTGCCCGATTATCACCGTCTGGATGTCTCTTGCCGCATCCATTTTCCGGCGCGAAACTTCCAGCACGAAATCCAACTGGGTGCTTACAACGCTTACAACCGGGCCAACCCTTTTTTCATGTACCTCGATGGCGCCAGCGTCTCGGAGTCGGGTAAAGTGCGGGCCGTGCAGTACACGCTGCTGCCCATTGTGCCCGAACTGCGTTATGCGCTGCGCTTTTAGTCAATGTCCGATATGCGTCCATACCGCCTGCTTTTGCTGTTGCCACTTCTCTTCTCGGCCGCCTGCCTCCGCGAGGAGTACGTAGATTTGCCTATCACCGAAGGGCCTAAAGTAACCATTACCAGCCACTTTACGGCTGATGAGCCGTTGTGCGCGTATATCTCGCTGAGCCAACCCATTACGGCAGGCGGGAACCCGCAGAGCGCGCTGCCGGCAGGCGACGTTACGCTGGCTGCCGACGGTCTTTTCCTCAACCGCCTGTCGCTGGAACAGGGGCCAGATGGTCGCTTCTTTTGGAAGAGCCGCGCTCTGCTGAGGCCCGGTGTTCGTTATTCGATTACGGCCCGCTTTCCAGGCTACGAAACGGCACAGGCATCGGATACCATTCCTCACGGCATTTCAGCCGTATATTTAAAAATAAAAAAGGACAGCATCCGAACCCTCGAGGACACCAGCGGGCTACGCATCCTGCGCGTGCCGGTCTCCATTTCAGTGGAGGACTTACCCAACCAACGCCGCTACTTTGCCTTCGGACTGCAACACGAACTGCGCAAAAGCGGCCCGACACCGCCCAATAGCAGTGAAATCCGCACCAGCGGCTTCCTGGCCAACGGACGAACGCTGGCCCTCACTTACGGCACGCCAGAAGGCGTATTTCTGCTCAACGAAAACTACTGGAACGATGGGCGGAAAACCCTGGACCTGGAGGTCGTTATCCCGTACCGCCCGAATGAGGAAGAGCCAATGCGGCTGCTGTTAGAATGGCGAACCCTGTCGGAGGCCTACTACCGATACCACCTCTCGCTGGCCACTCAGGGCTCGCCGCTGAGCGACCCGGATGCCTTCTTCAACAATATCCAGGGCGGCTATGGAAACTTCTCCGGCTTTGCCCGCTTGCGGCTGGCGGTGGCTTTGCCTCAATGAGTGGCCTTCTGCAAATACACAGCCATCCGCGTCGTTAGGAGGGGCAGGGTGTCTGGAGGAATAGAGCGAAGTTGACCTTTTGACCATTTCACACATTTTTGAGAGCGATTGCCCCAGGGCTCCCCTGGCCGTTTGAAAAATCCGACGGCGAAATACCTTTGCTGCGAAAAGCAAGTCATTCATTGTCTGATATTCCTACAAAATGAGCAAGGTAACTGTAATTGGCGCTGGCAACGTCGGCGCAACCTGCGCTAATGTGTTGGCGCACGAGGACATCTGCAACGAAATTGTTCTCATTGACATCCAGGAAGGCATAGCCAAAGGAAAGGCGTTGGACACCTGGCAACAGGCGCCGATTGATGGCTACTCCACGCGCGTGGTGGGCGGCGGCAATGATGCCTATCCGCTGACGGCCCACTCGGACATCGTCATCATTACGGCGGGCATTCCGCGCAAGCCGGGCATGAGCCGCGACGACCTCATCAGCACCAACGCCAACATCGTCGTTGGGGTTACGCGCGAGGTGCTCAAGTACTCGGAGAACCCAATTATCATCGTCGTATCCAACCCGTTAGATGTGATGACCTACGCCGCCTGGAAGGCTTCTGGCCTTAGCGACCGTCGGGTGTTGGGCATGGCTGGCGTACTCGATACGGCCCGTTATCGCGCCTTTTTGGCTGAAGAAATTGGCTGCTCGCCCAAAGACATTTCGGCCATGCTCATGGGCGGGCACGGCGACACGATGGTGCCCCTGCCGCGCTACACCACCGTGAGCGGCATCCCGGTAACCGAGCTGGTGGCGCCCGACCGCCTAAACGCCATCATTGAGCGCACGAAATTTGGCGGCGGTGAATTGGTGAACCTCATGGGCACTTCCGCCTGGTATGCTCCCGGCGCAGCAGCGGCCCAAATGGCCGTATCTATCCTCAAGAATGAAAACCGCATCTACCCTTGTTGCGTACGTCTGACGGGGCAGTACGGCATCAACGACCTCTTTGTAGGGGCGCCGGTCAAGCTGGGCCGCGAGGGCGTCCAGCAAATTATTGAACTGAAACTGAACGACGACGAAAAAGCCTTGTTACATCAGTCCGCCTCTGCTGTACGCGAGGTTGCTAATGCACTGGACAAAATGAACATTCTCTGATGAATGGCTTATGAGTGAACAGGCATCCAAATCTTCTACGGTGGCGCCGCAGGTCTGGCAAGAGATGGTTGGCCTGTGCTCGGGAAAAACACTGGCTCAGCTGTCGGAAGAGTCGCCGGTGCTGCTCATTTTTTTGCGGCATTTTGGCTGCTCCTTTTGCCGGGAGGCGCTTTCTGACATCTCTAGAGTTCGCAAGCGTTTGGAGAAGAAGGGAGTACAGGTCGTTTTCGTCCATATGTCGCCCAGCCGCGAAACGGCTGAGCGTTTCTTCCGAAGGTACAAATTGTCGCCTGCGGAGCACATATCCGACCCGGAGAAGCGCTACTACGCTGCTTTTGGCCTGGGGCGTGGCCGACCCGACCAGTTGTTTGGCCTGATGAACTGGATACGCGGCTTTCAGGCTGCCGTGCTGGAAGGCCACGGGATGGCCCTGCACAGCGATGAATTGGGCGACGGCTTTCAGATGCCGGGTGTGTTTTTGCTGCACAAAGGTGAAATCAAGCACTCGTTCATCCACGAGCACGCCTGGGATAGGCCCGACTACGAGGCGTTGGTCGAGGAGTGCCATTTTGATTAGCGCTTTTTGCAGCGTGTTCTTCGGGAGTGTAAGCGCCCTTGCCCGTCCCTATTGACCGGTGAGGGCGCTTGCCTTTGGTGAGCGCATTTCGCCTGAATTTGCCAGATGGGCGCCACAGAAGGCTGAAGGTGGAGGTCTCTATCCGGCTTTGGCGTGGATGCGGAAGTATCTTATCGGGATGACGCCCTCGAAGAAGGCTTTGCCCACCAGCGCCCCAGCGCAACCGATGGCCTGTAGTTTTTCTAAGTCGGCGACGCTGCTGATGCCACCGGAAGCCACGAGATGGAGATCTGGAAAATTTTTGAGAATGTCTTTGTACAGTTCGATAGCTGGTCCAGAGAGTTCGCCGTCGCGGGCAATGTCGGTAACGGAGACATTTTGGATGCCCAGCCCTTGAAGGCGCTTGAGCAGGTCGAACAGGTGCATGTCCGTTTGCTCCTGCCAGCCGTGGACGGCAATTTTTCGCTCGCGCACATCGGCGCTGACCAGGAAGCGGTCGGGGCCGAAGCGCTCAACCCAGGCGCTGAACTCATCGGGGGCCAGTACGGCTACGCTGCCCACGGAAAACATGTGTGCGCCGGCATCCCACACCTGCCGCAGGGCCGGAATGGAGCGCAGGCCGCCGCCGTAGTCTATCTCTAAGCGGGTGTTGGCGGCGATCTGCTCCAAAATGCGCAGGTTGACCGGCCGGCCCTCGCGGGCGCCGTCTAAGTCCACGATGTGCAGGCGCCGGATGCCGGCGTCTTCCAGTTCTTTAGCCAGCGTCAGAGGCTCGTTGGAGTATTCCGTCTTTTGTTCAAAATCGCCCTGGCGAAGTCGGACGAGCCGACCGTCCATGAGGTCGAACGAAGGAATGATTTGCATGGCGGAGAGATTCGTGCAGAAAAAAGCCGCTTGCCTCAAACAGCGGCCCAAAAGTAGCACGTCCGCCGTAGTTGAAGAAATGGTTATTTAACAAGCAGCGACCAAATGGACTGTGTGCATCGGAGTACCTTTGTTGACCAAATTCCGTCCGTTTATTTCCTCAGATGTCGCGTTTTATGGTTCGGATACTGCTCATTTCTGTCGTTTTCTTGACGGTACTTTTCCCGCTTCTTTCCTGCGAAAAAGCAATGGCCCAATGCCCGCAAATCGAGGCTATCATGATTGATGCCTGCGGAATGGAACAGTGGAATGAATTTGTCATCATTCATTCGGGTGGTGGCTTCAATACATCGGAGATTGAGCTGGATTTTGACCCTAATAATAACTTTGCTGGTTCGCCAAACAACGACATCAACATCAACGCCAACCCCTGTGGCTTAACAGCGGGCAACATAGGCGCCTATACGGGATGCTCGAACCTCATTGCTGTGGGGCCAGGCGTCAATATTCCTCCCAATGCTATTGTGGTGCTGCAAACAAGTGCAGGTTCGCAGCCGAATACCTACAACTTCTCGAACCTCTGCGGTGGTGGGCAGTGTGTGTTTGTCATTTCCAGCACTTGTGTGCGCACAGCTGGCGCTTTCACCAACGGAGGTGGCAATGGGACGCGCACCACTAATTTTTCTATTGCCGGCGGTTGCAACCAGAGCATTACGTACGACCTTCAACAGGTGCCCGTAGGCAACGGCACATACATGCTTCCCTTAGCCGGCACCTTTGGCAATGATGGTTGTGTGGCGCCGCCAGTATCGGCTCCCTTTCCGCCGCCCAACATCAACCCGATTGCCAACGTAACGGCGTGCGGCTCTTACACCTTGCCGCCCATTGCGGGCACGAACCTGACGCCCAACGCCGCTTACTACACTGGCCCGAACGGCACAGGGACGAAGTACGACCCGGGCGACGTCATCACGACGACTACAACGCTCTACGCTTTCGACAGCAATGGGCCGGGCTGCTCCGACCAGGAGCAATTTACCGTTACCATTATTCCCACTCCGACGGTCAACCAACCCAATAACCAGACGGTGTGCGGCAACCAGGCCGTAACGGTTAACTTCACGGGCAGCCCAGGGGCGACATTTCAATGGACGAACGACAATACCAATATTGGTTTAGGCGCTTCGGGCGCAGGCAATATTTCTTTTACCGCTGCCAACCCGGCCAGCCAGGAAGTGGCTACCATCACGGTAACGCCTTCGCAAGGCAGTTGCCAGGGCACGCCGGTTACCTTCACCATCACCGTTAATCCGCGCCCTGTAGTGGATAACCCGGGCAATCAGACGGCGTGCGCGGGCCAACAGGTTGCGATCAACTTCAGCAGTCCTTCAGGCAATCCGACCTACAACTGGACCAACAACAACACGGCTATTGGCTTGGGTGCTTCGGGTTCGGGCAATATCTTGTTCACCGCATCTAACCCAGCGAATCCGACGACGGGCACGATTTCGGTAACGGCTACGGAAAATGGCTGTACGAGTGCTCCTCAAACCTTCACGATTACCATCAACCCGGCAGCTACGGTCAATCAGCCGGCTAATCAGACCGTGTGTGCGGGCCAGCAGGTGAACGTGAACTTCACCGGTAGCCCAGGCGCCACTTTTGCCTGGACGAACAACAACACCAACATTGGCTTAGGCGCTTCGGGCTCAGGTAACATCTCGTTCACGGCCGCGGGCGTCAGCAGCCAAGAAGTGGGCACCATAACGGTTACGCCCACCAGTCCGGCCGGATGTGTGGGTACGCCGGCAACGTTCACCATTACCGTCAACCCCGGCCCAACGGTGAATAACCCCGGCGACCAATCCGTCTGTGCCAGCCAGGCCGTATCCATTGCGTTCAGTAGCCCTTCGGGTAATCCGACTTATAACTGGACGAACAACAACACAGCCATTGGGCTGGGCAACTCCGGCACGGGCAACATCAATTTCACCGCTTCTAATCCAGCCAACCCGGTTACGGGTACTATTTCGGTAACGGCTACGCTGGGTGGCTGCACAGGGCCGGCGCAGACGTTCACCATCACCGTCAACCCGGCAGCCACCATGACGGCACCGCCCAACCAGACGGCGTGTTCGGGGCAGCAGGTAACGGTGAACTTTTCGGGCAGCCCAGGCGCTACCTTCAACTGGACGAACAACAACACCAACATTGGCCTGCCGGCTTCCGGCTCTGGCAACATAGACTTTACTGCCGCCAACGTGAGCAACACGCAGGTGGCTTCCATCACCGTTACGCCCGTCAGCCCGGCGGGCTGTAGCGGCAGCGCAGTCATTTTCCTCATCACCGTCAACCCGGGCCCAACGGTAAATGTGCCCAACAACCAGACGGTATGCGGCAACCAGGCGGTAACGGTCAACTTCAGCGGCAGCCCCGGGGCCACTTTTCAATGGACGAACAGCAACACAGCCATTGGGCTGGGCGCTTCGGGCACGGGCAACATTTCGTTTACGGCGGCCAACCCGGCCAATGCGGAGGTGGGCACCATTACGGTAACGCCCGTTCAGGGCGGCTGCCAGGGCACGCCGGCGACGTTCACCATCACGGTGAACCCGGCACCGACGGTGAACCCGCCGGGCAACCAGACGGCATGCGCGGGCCAGCAGGTTACGGTTAATTTCAGCAGCCCTTCGGGCAATCCGACCTACAACTGGACGAACAACAACACGGCCATTGGGCTGGGCGCTTCGGGGTCGGGCAACATTTCGTTCACGGCTGCCAGCCCGGCTAACCCGACGACGGGCACTATTTCAGTAACTGCTACGGAAAACGGCTGCACAGGGCCAGCGCAGACGTTCACCATCACCATCAATCCGGCGGCGACGGTGAACCCGCCGGCCAACCAGACGGCTTGTGCGGGTCAGCAGGTTACGGTCAATTTCACGGGCAGCGCCGGAGCGACGTTTGCCTGGACGAACAACAATACCAACATTGGCTTAGGCGCTTCGGGCACGGGCAATATCTCGTTCACAGCGGCGGGCGTCAGCAGTCAGGAGGTGGGCACCATTACCGTAACGCCGACCAGCCCGGCGGGCTGTGTGGGCAATCCGGCTACGTTCACCATCACCGTCAACCCCGGGCCGACAGTGGACAACCCGGGCGACCAGACGGCTTGTGCCGGTCAGCAGGTTGCGGTCAATTTCAGCAGCCCTTCGGGCAATCCGACCTACAACTGGACGAACAGCAACACGGCCATTGGGCTGGGCGCTTCGGGTTCGGGTAATATTTCCTTCACCGCCGCTAACCCGGCCAACCCAACTATCGGAACGATCACGGTAACGGCCTCGCAAGGCGGGTGCACTGGGGCGGCCCAGACGTTTACTATCACCATTAACCCTGCGGCGACGGTAAACAACCCTGGCAACCAGACGGCTTGCGCAGGCCAACAGGTTACGGTCAATTTCACGGGCAGCCCAGGGGCCACTTTTGCCTGGACAAATAGCAACCCGAACATCGGCCTGCCGGCGTCGGGTACAGGCAATATAGACTTTACGGCAGCCAACGTCAACAGCCCGGAAGTGGGTACTGTTACCGTAACACCGACCAGCCCGGCGGGGTGCGCGGGTAGCCCTGTTTCTTTCACGATCACGATTAACCCTAATCCTACCGTGAACACACCTGCCAACCAGACGGCTTGCCCGGGTCAGACCGTTACGGTCAACTTCAGCGGCAGCCCCGGGGCCACTTTTCAATGGACGAACAGCAACACAGCCATTGGGCTGGGCGCTTCGGGCACGGGCAATATTTCGTTTACGGCGGCCAACCCGGCCAATGCGGAGGTGGGCACCATTACGGTAACGCCCGTTCAGGGCGGCTGCCAGGGCACGCCGGCGACGTTCACCATCACGGTGAACCCGGCACCGACGGTGAACCCGCCGGGTAACCAGACGGCGTGTGCGGGTCAGCAGGTTACGGTGAATTTCAGCAGTCCTTCGGGCAATCCGACCTATAACTGGACGAACAACAACACGGCTATTGGTTTGGGTGCTTCGGGTTCGGGCAATATTTCGTTTACGGCGGCCAGCCCGGCCAATCCGACGACGGGCACGATCACGGTAACGGCGGCGGAAAACGGCTGCACGGGGCCGGCGCAGACGTTCTCCATTACCATCAATCCGGCGGCGACGGTGAACCAACCTTCCAACCAGACGGCGTGTTCGGGTCAGCAGGTTGTGGTGAATTTCACGGGCAGTGCGGGAGCCACGTTTGGCTGGACAAACGACAACACCAATATTGGTTTGGGTGCTTCGGGTTCGGGCAACATCTCGTTTACGGCTGCTGGTGTCGGTAGCCCGGAGGTGGGCACCATAACGGTTACGCCGACCAGCCCGGCCGGATGTGTGGGCACGCCGGTCAGTTTCACCATTACCGTCAACCCCAACCCGACAATGGATGCTCCGGCCAACCAGGCCGCCTGTGGAGGCGATGCGGTGAGCGTGGTATTCAGCAGTCCTTCGGGCAATCCGACCTACAACTGGACGAATAACAACCCGGCTATTGGCTTGCCGGCGTCGGGCACAGGCAATATCAATTTTACTGCTGCTAACCCGGCCAGCCCCCAAACGGCAACCATCACGGTAACGCCTGTGCTCAACGGCTGCACGGGCACGGCCCAGACGTTCACCATCACCATAACACCGCGCCCAACGGTGAACCCGGTGGCTAACCAGACGGCATGCGGTGGCCAAACGGTAACGGTCAATTTCAGCGGCACTGCCGGCGCAACCTTTGAGTGGACGAACAGTAACCCGGCCATCGGCTTGCCGGCGTCGGGCACGGGCAACATCAACTTTACCGCCGCCAACCCGACCAGCCCGGAGACAGCAACCATTACCGTAACGCCGCAACTGGGCAACTGCACGGGCAATCCCCTTTCATTTACCTTGACCATCAACCCCACGCCAGCAATAGACCCGGTGGGCAACGTGTTCGCCTGTGCGGGCGAGTTCATCAGTGTAACATTTAGCAGCCCTTCGGGCAATCCGACCTACACGTGGACGAACAGCAACCCCGCTATCGGCTTGGGTGCTGCAGGGGTGGGCAACATCAACTTTAACGCCGCCAACACGGGCAGTTCGCAAACGGGCCTTATCACGGTAACCCCTCAATTGGGCGGCTGTACGGGGGCGCCGACGACCTTTACTATATCGGTGTCGCCGGCCCCAACGATGGGCCAGCCGGCCAATGCTTCCGCCTGTGGTGGCTCTGTGGTGAACGTGGCCTTTGCCGGCACACCCGGGGCCGTGTTTGAATGGACGAACAACAACCCCAACATTGGGCTGGCGCCTGCGGGCACGGGCAATATCCTGTTCGTTTCGGCTAACCCGGACAACGTCGAGGTGGCGACCATCACGGTAACGCCCGTGCTCAACGGCTGCGCCGGCACTTCGCGCACCTTTACCATTACGATACGCCCGACGCCGCAGGTGGACTTTCCGGGCGACCGCGCCGTTTGCGGGGGCGACCCGGTAAGCGTGGTGTTCAGCAGCCCTTCGGGCAACCCGGCCTATGCCTGGGTGAACAACAACCCGGCTATCGGGCTGGGCGCTGCGGGCGTGGGCAACATCAATTTCACTTCAGCAGTGGTAATGACGCCGCAGATTGCCAATATCTTAGTAACGCCCTCGCTGGCGGGTTGCACGGGGCCGACGGTTTCGTTTACCATCATCGTCAGCCCGGCGCCAACGGCTAATCCGGTCAACGACGTGGAGGCTTGTGCGGGTCAGGGGCAAAATATTGCTTTGAGTGGCTCTCCAGGCGCCTCATTCATCTGGACGAACAACAATACCGCCACGGGCTTAGCAGCTTCAGGCAGTGGCAGTACCATTGTGTTTACTCCGGCCAATGTAGGTTCGCCGGAAATAAGCCTGGTAACGGTAACGCCCGTCATTGGCACGTGCAGCGGGCCACCGGTAACGTTTGAAATCGAAGTGCGCCCCACGCCGACGATGCAGCCCGTGAGCAACATCACCGTGTGCCCGGAGGAGTCGGTTGCTATTTCCTTTTCGGGAACACCGGGAGCCATTTTTAACTGGACGAATAACAATCCAGCCATTGGCCTGCCAGCACAGGGCGCGGGCAATTTGAACTTCATCGCGGCCAATGTGAGCGGGACCCAAACGGCACAAATCACGGTAGCGCCCGAAGCGGGTGGCTGTGTGGGGTTGGCACAGACCTTCAGCATCACCGTACGCCCGGGCTTTACGCTGCCGCCTCTGCTCGACTTGAGCGTATGCTCAGGCGATACGGCGCTCGTTACGTTCTCAGGGCCAGGCGTTTCGGTAGAGTGGACGAACAGCAACCCCGCCATTGGATTACCTGCCTCTGGTAAGGATACCATTCAGTTTGTGGCAACGGAAGTGAGTGCTCCGACGGAGGCACTGATTTCGGTGAAGCTCCTTTCAGGCTCATGCCCGGGCGCTTCAAGCACGTTTAAGATTGTCGTCCAACCGGTGTTGAAAGTGGACAACCCTGGCGACCGCACGGCGTGCGCGGGCGACTCGGTGCAGGTGCCGTTCTCGAACTCGAATGTGCACTGGACGAACGACAACCCCGCTATTGGGCTGCCGGCTTCTGGCACAGGAAACCTCAACTTCACCGCGGCCAACGTCAGTGGCGTGGAAACCGCCAACATCACGGTAGAGCCTGTGGCACCGATGGGCTATGCGTATGTGCCGAATATACTCGGCTACGTATCGGTAATAGATCTGGCAGCCGATACAGTGGTAACAAACATTCCAGTAGATGCTGGAGCGTATGGCGTAGCGGTTAGCCCGGATGGTGCGCGGGTGTATGTCGGCACGGGAAATGCGAGCGCAAATGGCTCGTTGACAGCCATTGATGTCGCAACGAATACAGTTGTAGGGAGCACGCCGCTGGCTTATCCCTATGGTGTGGCGGTATCTGCCAATAGCAGCGAAGTTTATGCGAGCACAATCGGTGCATTGCCCAGGTACTTCACTACGCTAGATGCCCAAACTCTGGCAGTTAAAAACAACCTTATTTTACCGCCACTCAACTACGAGGGCATTGCCGTCAACCTTAGCGGCACGGTTGCCTATGTCGGTGCATCATCGGGTATAAGGAGCATCAATTTGACGAATTACACGCAAAACTTCATTCCTACGCCCACGGAGGCGCAAATACACGGCATAGACCTCGACCCGGCGGGCCGCTTCCTATTTGCGGCTTACGACGGTAAGCTTACGACGTCAGATAGTCTGTGGGTAGTTGACCTTCAAACGAACAGCACGGCAGCCTTTGCCACAGTGGGTAGCGCGCCCAATGGCGTGGCGTTCAACCCTTCAAATGGCTTAGTGTATGTGGCCAATGAGAATTCGGATAATGTGTCGGTGGTCAATCCGGCAACGGGTACGCTCGTCGCCACTGTTCCTACCGGCGTAGGGCCTATTGGCGTAAGCATAACGCCCGATGGCCAGCGGGTGTATGTGGCCTGTTTGTCGGGTGAGGTGTACGTCATTAGCACGGCCAGCAATACGGTCGCCAAAGTCATCAACGTAGGTGGTTCTGCTACGGCTTTTGGACGCTTCATTGCGCCCGCCCGCGTGTGTGTCAGGCCGCCACAAACCTTTAGTATTACCGTAACGCCAAAGCCCACGATAGCGCCAGTTAGCAATGTAACAGCTTGCAGCGACCAACAGGTCAGCCTGGCCTTCTCGACCTCGCCAGGGGCATCGGTGCAATGGACTAACAGCAACCCAGCCATCGGGCTGCCCACTTCGGGTATAGGCAACCTGTCCTTTACCTCAGCTTCCGTGAGCGTGCCCCAGACGGCGACCATCACTGCCACACCGGTTATCGGAAATTGCTCCGGCACGCCCATATCATTCAATATCACCGTAGTACCCGGTGGTGCAGACACGCTCCTGATTGATAACACGACGTGCGACCCCAGTCTGGCGGGCACGACGGTGCAGACGCTGACCAATCAGTTTGGTTGCGACTCGGTGGTGATTACGACCACGCTGCTGCTGCCTACGGATACGGTGTTGCTGAGCCGGACGACGTGCGACTCGGCGGCGGTGGGTGTTTTCACGCAAAGTTTGACCAACCAGTTTGGTTGCGATTCGGTGGTCATCACGACGGTAACATTCGACCCGGCGGGCGTGGATACGACGCTGCTTTCGGCCAGCACGTGCGACCCCAGTTTGGCAGGCACGACGGTGCAGACGCTGACGAACCAGTTTGGTTGCGACTCGGTAGTGATTACGACCACGCTGCTGCTGCCTTCGGACACGGTGCTGCTGAGCCGGACGACGTGCGACCCATCGGCGGTGGGTGTTTTCACGCAAAGCCTGACGAATCGCTTTGGGTGCGACTCTATCATTATCACGACAGTGTCGTTAGACCTTGCTGGATGTGCGCCAGTGGTGTCTGTATTGGGTCAAAGTCCGCTTTGTGCAGGACAGGCGAGTGGTTCGTTTGCCCTTCAGGCGCAGAGCGGGCAGTTGCCCATGACGTTTGCCTGGGCGGGGGGCGGCAGTAGTGGTTTGGGGCAGATTACGGCGTTGGCAACGCCTGCTGTGGTGAGCAATTTGCCGGGAGGGACGTACTTCATCACTATTACAGCCTCGAATGGCCTGACGGCGACGGCCAACGTAACACTGACGGCACCGCCGGCCCTGACCGTTTCGGCCTCAGTTACCTCCAATTTTGGCGGCTTTGGCGTGCGTTGCTCCGATAGTGCTGATGGTTCGGCTGTGGCTACGGCAGCGGGCGGCACTTCGCCTTATGCTTATTCTTGGAGCACGGGCGGCATTTCGCCGCAGGTTACAGGGCTATCGGCGGGTACCTACACGGTACAGGTGCGCGATGCAAACGGCTGTACGGCAGCGGGTTCGGTAACGCTGGCAGCGCCCCCGCCACTGAGTTTTAGCGTTCGGACGGGTACAGTGGACTGTGGCGATACGCTAATGGATATTGCCGTACTGGCTAATGGGGGGCTTTCGCCATATTTGGTTACTCTGAACGGTAACGCAGTCATAGGCCCTGTACCCGGATTGCCCATGGGAACGTATGCGATAGGTGTCCGGGATGCCAACGGGTGTATGGTGGACTCGACGATAACGGTAGCCCTGCCGCCCGCACCGACAATTTCCCTGCCGCCAGATACGTCGGTGGTCATGGGCAATGCGCTGACGATTGAGGCCGTGACCAACCTGACGTCGTGGCAGCGCTTAGTGTGGGAGCCTTTGCCCGATAGCGCGTGTGCCAATTGCCTGCGGCAGACGTGGACGCCGGAGCGCACGCAACGGTTAACGGTGCGTATCACGGACGAAAACGGCTGTACGGCCACAGCCCGCATTTGGGTGCGGGTGCTACGCACGGTAGAGCTCTATGTGCCCAACGCCGTGCGCCCACAAAGCGGTGACCCGGCAAACAGCGTGTGGCGCCTGTCGGCGGGCCGTTCGGTGGTCGAATTGCGCGAAGTGCTCCTGTTCGACCGCTGGGGCGACTTGCTCTACCGCTGGACCACGCCCATACCACCCAACGAATGGCCGGGCTGGGACGGCACGGCGCGCGGGCAAAAGGTCAGCCCGGGCGTGTACGTCTATGCTTTTAAGGTGCTGCTGGCCGACGGTAGCGAGGAGGTAGTGAAGGGCGATGTTACGGTGGTAGAGTAGCCGCACTGCAGCGTTCTATTGGGTGTGCTTGCTATCCAGACTATGCCCATGCTTCTGCTACAGGAGCCGCCTCAGGGTTTTGGGCCTCCGTCGGCAGGCCGCGTTTCACGCCACTTAGGTACGTGTACATGGCCGGAATGACGAACAGCGTCAGGATGAGGGAGAACAGCATGCCGCCCACAACCACGACACCCAGCGGAATGCGCGAGGTGGCGGCGGCGCCTAAGGCCAGCGCAATAGGCAGGGCGCCCAGTACGGTAGCCAGTGTGGTCATCAGAATGGGTCGCAGGCGCTGCTGGGCCGCCTGAATGACGGCCTCTGTTTTCGACTGCGCTGCGCCTGCGCGCATTTTCTGGTTGGCAAATTCGACGATGAGGATGCCATTTTTGGTAACCAAGCCGATGAGCATAATCATGCCTATCTGGCTGAAGATGTTGAGCGTGTGATTGGTGAGGGCCAGCGAGAGGAAAGCCCCCGCAATGGCTAAAGGCACCGTGAGCATGATGATGAACGGGTCGCGGAAGCTCTCGAACTGGGCGGCCAGGATGAGGTAAACTAAGCCTAAGGCAAGCAAGAAGGCGAAAGCGGTATTGCCGCGGCTTTCGCGGAAGTCGCGCGAGGGGCCGCTGAGGTCGGTATTGAAGGAGTCATCGAGGGTGCGTTTGGCAATGGCTTCCATGGCGGCAATGCCCTCGCCTAAGGTTTTGCCTGGTGCTAAGGCCGCGCTGACGGTGGCCGACTTAAATCGGTTGTAGTGGTACAGGATGGGCGGGCTGCTGGTTTCAGTGAAGCGGACGAGGTTATCTAAGCGGATAAGTTGGCCGCGGTTGTTGCGTACGTACAGTTTGGTCAGGTCAGCCGGCTCATCGCGGTTGGTGCGCTCTACCTGCCCGATAACCGAGTACTGGCGTCCGTTCATGATGAAATAGCCAAAGCGGCGCCCCGACAGGGCCAGCTGAAGCGTCTGGTTGATGTCTAAGACGCTGACGCCCAATTCGGCTGCTTTGAGGCGGTCTATTTCAACCTGGAGTTCGGGTTTGTTGAATTTCAAGTCCACGTTCACGTTGGCGAAGGTGGGGTCCTGTCCGGCTTCTTCCAGAAAGCGCGGGAGGGCTTCCTCTAATTTGCTAAAGTCCTGGTTTTGAATGACGAACTGCACAGGCAGGGCCAGCCCTGCGCCGAAGCTGGTCGAGATGGTTTGCTCCTGATTGGGAAAGATGCGCGCCTCGGTGAAGCGGCGGCTCATGCGGAGCAGCTGGTCATAGATTTCCTGCTGCGAGCGTTTGCGGTATTGTGGCTGCACGAGGCCTAAGCTGATGAAGCCTGAGTTGCCTCCGCCCACGCGCCCGCCGCCGGTGATACCAAAGACCATTTGATACTCTGGCACCGAGTCCATGATTTGCACCACCATTTTGCTGATGATATTTTCGGTGGCGTCCACATCGGTGCCTTCCGGAGCGGTTACGATAGCACGGATGATGCTGCGATCCTCTAAGGGCGCCAGCTCGGTTTTTAAGGAATTTCCAATGAAATAAATAGCGGCAAAGCAAGCCAACACAATCGCAATACCCAACCAGCGCTGGCGCATAAAGGCGCGCAACAGGCGGCCATAGAAGCGGTCCATGGCCTGGAAGAACGGCTCTGTGGCGCGGTAAAAGCGCCCATGGGCCTGGGGGTTTTTGCCGCTCATTTTTACGCTCAGCACTGGCGTTAGCGTCAGCGACACAAAGGCCGAGATGAGCACTGCGCCGGCAATGACGATGCCGAACTCGCGAAACAGGCGGCCTGTGAAGCCCTGCAAAAAGACGATGGGCACAAACACTACGGCCAGCGTCAGTGAGGTCGAAATGACGGCGAAGAAGATTTCGCGCGTGCCCTCGCGAGCCGCCCGCCATTTGTCCATGCCCTGCTCGATTTTTTTGTAAATGTTTTCCGTAACCACGATGCCGTCATCCACTACCAGGCCAGTGGCCAGCACTACCGCCAGCAGCGTGAGCACGTTGATGGAGTAGCCAAAGAGGTACATAATAAAAAAGGTGCCGATGAGGCACACGGGTATGTCCACCAACGGGCGCAGAGCAATGAGCCAGTTTCGGAAAAAGAGGTAAATGATGAGAATCACAAGCGCCACAGCGATGACAAGCGTCTCCTGCACCTCCAGGACGGCGCGCCGCACGAAGATGGAGCGATTGAGGCCCACCTCCATGATGATGTCGGGCGGCAGGTTCTTTTTGATTTGCGCGTAGCGGCGTTCGAACTCGTCGGCAATTTCGATGATATTGGCACCGGGCTGAGGCACTAAGGCCATCGAGACGTTTGGCACGTCGTTGCGCCGGGCGCTGAATTCTTCATTTTCAGGGCTGAGCATCGCCTCACCTACGTCGCGAAAGCGTACCGTCCCGCCGCCCTGTTCGGGGGGCAGCTGGCGGATAATCATGTTGTTGAAATCCTCTTCCGTTTCCAGGCGGCCGAAGGTCTTGACGGTAAGTTCGACGGTGTTTCCGCGGATTTTGCCGGCGGGCAGGTCCACGTTTTCGCGGTTGAGGGCTGCCTGTACGTCCTGAACCGTCAGGCCATAGGCGGCCAGTTTGGCCGGGTCAATCCACAGGCGCATGGCGGGGCGTTTGTCGCCGAAGATGCGCACCTCACTGACGCCGGGAATCGTTTGCAGTTGTTCGGCCAGCACGTTGGCGGCGTAGTCCGACAGTTCCATCACGCTGCGGGTGCTGCTCTGCACCGGGATGAACATGATAGGGTCGCTGTTGGCATCGGCTTTCGTAACGACCGGAGGCGCGTCAATGTCCTGTGGTAATGAGCGCACGGCCTGCGAGACCTTATCGCGCACGTCGTTGGCGGCGCGTTCCAGGTCGGAGCCTAATTCAAACTCAATGGTGATGGAGCTGGTGCCCTGCGACGATTGGGAGCTAATGGTGCGAATACCGGCGATGCTGTTGACGGCCTTTTCCAACGGCTCGGTTATCTGGCTTTCAATTACTTCGGCGCTGGCGCCCGTGTAGGTGGTGCGCACAGTGATGGTAGGCGGGTCAATAGCCGGGTACTCGCGCACACCTAGGAAGGTGTAGCCCAGCACGCCAAAGACTACGATGAAAATACTCATGACCGTAGCCAATACGGGCCGGCGCAAAGAGAGGTCGGATAGATTCATACTTGCTTGCGGATGTCGTCTTGATTGCGAAGATAAAGGTCGCTCATAACGGCTATTGCCGTTTGTTTTTCGGCCAAGACAGGACACCTCTTGGGTGAGAGGCAGAAGCGTTTAAACGAGCGTTTGACCTACTTTCCGGAGCAAATGGCTTTTGCCGCGCTGCACTTAGTCCAAAACGACCAGCGTAGCGCCTTTATCTACGGCCTGACCGCTGTGTATGGGCACCTCTTTGACCACGCCTTCGTTGGCGGCTTTGAGGACATTTTCCATTTTCATGGCTTCCAGGATGAGCAGCGGGTCGCCTTTTTGAACGGTTTGGCCGGGCTGTACCAGTACCTGAAGCACCAAACCCGGCATGGGTGCCTTCACGATGTTCATCTTGTGTCCGCTGCCGGCGCCCATGCCCAGCTGCCGCACGAGGCGTGTGTAGAGGTCGGCGATGTGCACATTGTACAGCTCCCCGTCTATGCGGAGGGTGAAGTGCCGCGCGGCGTAGTCGGCCTTTACCACCTCTGCACGGAAAGCCCGCCCTTCGTACAGGATGTGAAAGTGGTCGGCTCCGTCAGTGATGATGTCTAACTGAGCAGCCTCTTCGGGCAGTACGTCCAGCTGATATTGGTCGTTGACGGCAATGCGAAAGGGTTCGTTTTTGGCGTGGGTAGTCATGGCCTTAAGTCAGACAAAGATTTTGCAGGTCAGTACGGTGATATCGTCGGGTAAGGGTTGTTGCTGTCGGAAGTTTTCGACGTGTTCGAGGAGTTTAGTGTTGAGAGCGCGGGCGTCTAAGTGGCAATTTTCTTTCAAGAACGGGATAAGGCGTTCTTCGCTGAAAAATTCTCCCCGATTGTTGCGCACGTCAGTGAGGCCATCGGTATAAGCGAAAAGGGTAGCGTTGCGCAGTAAGCATAGGCCACCGATTTCGAGGAAGGGCAGTTTAGGTAGCCCGCCAAGGATGGTGCAGCCGTTGGTCAGCGGGATGACCTCATGTTCGCACAACAGCAGTGGCGGTGTGTGGCCGGCATTGATGTAATGCAGTGACCGGTGGCGCGGTTCGTAGCGGCAGATAAATAAGGTGATAAAGCGGTCGCCGCCCGTAACGCGGAAGATGGCCGCGTTCATTTCGGTTACCATCTCCTCCAGCGACTGGCAGCGTGTAACTAAGGCGTTAAGTGTGGCCTGAATGTTCGACATGAGTAGCGCCGCCGGAATGCCCTTGCCCGTTACGTCGGCAATGCAGAAGATGAGCGAGCCGTCCTTGAGTTCAAAAACATCGTAGTAGTCGCCTCCGACGGCGAAATGCGGCTTGTAGATGCTGGACAGCTGGTAGTGCTGGCTTGAGGGCAGCCGCACTGGTACAAGCGCCTGTTGAATCTCGGCAGCATACTGCACTTCGCGATTGAAAAGCTCCTGCTGAAGCTGATTCTTAAACAGGCGTTTATTTTCGATAGCTACCGCCAGCACGTTCGTAATGGCGATGGCAATTTGCAGTTTGCTGTAGGCGTCTTCGCCTGGTGCCTCGCTCCAAAAGGCATAGGCGATGGGTTCACGCTTGTGCATGACGGGCAGCACCAAGTCAAACTGCCGCACGAACGGATGCTCGTCTCCGTTTACGCGCGTGTTCGTAACGAAGCGTGGCAGCACGTCATTCATATCGTAGCGGCGCACCTCTTCGTCGGCGACGCCTTCCCATTGCACGCATTGCCAGCGTCCGTTTTCCCTGAAAAAGAGCGCCACCTTAGAAATGCCGATATGCCAGCGCAGGAAGTCGCAGTACATTTTGTACAGCTCCGCCGCAGGCACATTCTCGTTGATGGCCTGAGTGAGCGTCAGCAGATTGTTCAGTTGCAGCTTTCTGAGCGACAGCTCTCGTTCTAATTGCTCAATATTCGACAAGGATAGTGGATGTTAATCGGTTGTTTTCAGACCAAGGTGCAAAGAAAGACGTTTAGCCATCATAATCGCCCGAAAAATACGGACAATTCGCCGTTCAGGCTTCGGCCAGGTGTTTCGGCACTCGAAGGCAACGAGGGCACTGACGCATTTTAGCGCCAACATACGCAAGGGCAGCAAAAACTTGCCAACTTTGCGCCCCGAATAAAGCAAACACCCGCCTGAATTTTATCGTAAAAACTGCATTTCTATGGAAGATATCAGTCGCACCATGTCGGAGGCTCAAGCCCACATGGAGAAAGCCATTGAGCACCTGAACCACGAAATGGTCAAACTCCGCACAGGCAAAGCGTCGCCGGTAATCCTGCAAGACATCGTGGTGGAGTATTATGGAAGTCCTACGCCCCTCAGTCAGGTGGCTAACATACAGGTGGCGGATGCGCGCACGCTGGTTATTCAGCCCTGGGAGCGCAACCTGCTGAGCGCCATTGAGCGGGCCATCATCAACGCCAACATAGGTCTGACGCCCTCCAACGATGGCGAAGTGGTGCGCTTATCTATTCCGCCGCTTACGGAAGAACGCCGCAAGGATTTGGTGAAAAAACTCAAGCACGCCGGCGAAGAAAGCAAGGTGGGCGTGCGCGGTGCTCGCCATAAAGCCTTAGAGCACCTTAAGAAAGCAACGAAAGAAGGCTACCCAGAAGACATGGCCAAGCGCGCCGAGCACGATCTTCAGGAAATGGTCAACCGCTACGTCAAGCGCATTGATGACTTAGTAGCGGCCAAAGAAAAAGAAATTATGACCGTTTGAACGCCAGCGCTTCCCTCATCTCATGGCTCTTCGAACGCGCTTTCGGCGAGTGGTCCGCCTGCCACGCCTGATGTTTTGGGCACTGGTGATGGAAGGCGTCGAGACCAGGCAAATGGTGGACACCTACGCCCGTTTGGGGGCGTCTTACGTGCTGCCCATCGCCAGTAGGCGCCCGACCGATGAACAACTGGCCCAGGCGCGCGAACAGTTGGGCGACCTGCCGCGTTTTTTGCCGCTCTTTGTCGTTATCGTCGTGCCGGCGCCGGGCATCACGGAGGGCTATGCGCTATTGGCCCTCTCGCTGCAGCGCTGGTTTGGTCTGAAACTCCGTTTATTACCCACACAATTGCATCGTATTTTTCAAAAAGAACCCGACGAAGCCTCCAAGACTTCGTCGGGCGTTTAAAAAGATCCATTTATGTCTCATTTTAAATCGGATGTTGAGGCCGTAGATGCCCTTGCCCAATCGTATCGCGACCTCTCGCAGGAGATTGCCAAAGTCATCGTTGGCCAGGAGAAGGTCGTGCAAGCCGTCATCATTTCGCTTTTTTCCAACGGCCACTCGCTGCTGGTAGGCGTGCCGGGCTTGGCCAAAACGCTGCTTGTCAGCACGATAGCCGAGGTGCTCGACCTGGAGTTCAAGCGCATACAATTCACGCCTGACTTGATGCCGTCGGACATCACCGGCTCGGAGATCCTGGACGAGGAGCGCCACTTTCGCTTCGTGCGCGGGCCGGTGTTTGCCAACATCGTGCTGGCCGATGAAATTAACCGCACCCCGCCTAAGACGCAGGCCGCCCTGCTGGAGGCCATGCAAGAACGCGCTGTAACGGTCGGCGGCACCCGCCACGCCCTGCCGGTGCCTTTCTTCGTGCTGGCTACGCAAAACCCCATCGAGCAGGAGGGCACCTACCCGCTGCCCGAAGCGCAGCTCGACCGCTTCATGTTCAATATCCCGCTGGACTATCCGGCCTACGAGGAAGAGGTGTTGGTAGTAAAGAACACCACCTCGGCGCGTGAGGTGTCGTTGCGGCATGTGCTCAATGCCGCCCAAATTCAGGAGTTCCAGCAGGTGATCCGCAAAATACCCGTGGCCGACAATGTCCTGGAATACTGCGTAGCGCTGGCCTCCAAAACCCGCCCCAACACGCCGCGGGCGGCCAAAGTGGCCAACGATTACCTCTCTTGGGGCGCCGGGCCACGTGCCAGTCAGTACCTGGCTTTGGGCGCTAAATGCCATGCCGCCATTCGAGGCAAATACTCGCCCGACATCGAAGATGTGCAAGCCATCGCTTCCTTAGTGCTGCGCCACCGCATTGTGCGCAACTTCAAAGCAGAAGCCGAAGGCGTCTCGGAAGAAAACATCGTGGAAGCACTCCTCTAAAGAATGCCCTGCGAGGGGATTTTACCCACAACACCTTTATAGTAGTTCCACAGGTAATCTAAGTCCTTGCGTTCGTCGCCCGTCGGCCAGAATAGCTGCGGGTCGAAGAATACCTCCTTACGCGCCCAGTCAAACTTGCATAGCGCTATGGGCACGCCGGCCAGGCGCGCAATGTGGTAAAAGCCTGTTTTAAACCGCTCCACTTTCTTGCGTGTGCCCTCTGGTGAGAGCACCAGGTGCAGCTGCTTTTCACGCGCAAACGCTTCCGCCATGGCAGCTACAAAATTGGTACGCCGCGAGCGATCCACCGGAATGCCGCCCAACCACCGGAAAAAGGCGCCAAACGGCCAGCGAAACAACGTGTGCTTACCTACGTAGTTGACCTTTAGGCGATACGCTGACTTGACCAGCACGCCCACCGGAAAATCCCAGTTCGACGTGTGCGGCGCAACAATCATCACAAACTTGGGTACGTCGTGAGGAAATTGACCGGCAACCTTCCACCCCCACCAGCGCAGCAAAAGAGCGCTTATCTTGGAAAGCATAGTGTGTCTTGTGTTTCTGGCAGGCAAAAGTAGGCAAACCAGGAGACCATGCTGCTGCGCCTCTGGAGCTATCTCGGTTTTTTAAACATTAATCCCATCAGCCAGAGACGACTTCCATGCGACCTCTGTGATTTAGCTACCCCAATGAACGACGATTGCGCTTGTAAAGACCGGGCAGAGGCAGACAGCGGTGTTAGATTGTCGAGTATTGTGGAAATGGCTACATGAGTCCAGCCGGAGCCGTTGGAGATGACCTAAAAAACAGATTTGTCCAAAGTAGCGCTTTCGACTTTTTCGCAGCGTCTTTGGTCGGGAAAGCACCTGCTTGAGCCAACTACTGCGATATTAGCGGTTGAAAAAAGCCTTCGGCCTTCACTATGTAAAAATGCTCCTGTCTTATGCTGTCTTTACCCACGGTCATTCGCTTCGGATTGGGCACCGTCATGTGTCTGTTCCTGTCTATGCCTGCTCATGCGCAACACGCCCAAGGGCTGCCCATTTTGTGCGGTCAGGAGGTGTTCAACCATATCGTTCGTGAGCATTACCCCGATCTGCATCGGGCGTTTGAAGCCACATTCGACGAATGCCGCGCACGCGCTGCCACACCGGTAGCGCAAGAGCGTTCGCAATACGTCATTCCAGTGGTGATACACGTCGTGTGGAAAAACCCAGAAGAGAACCTTCACGACAGCATCTTGCTCAATCAGATAACGGTGCTCAATGAAGATTACAATCGCCTCAATGCCGACACCGGTAACTTGCGTGCCATTTTTAGCCATGTGGCTGGCAATGCTCAGATACGATTTGAATTGGATGAAATACGCCGCGTCAAGACCAACGCCAATTTCCAGCTTAACGTCCTGACGGGCGACCTGATGGCCAATTTGAAAAATTCGGCACAAGGAGGCAGCGATGCCAAAAACCCGCTGCGCTACTTAAACATCTGGATTTGTCGCATACAGCCTGTTACCATTCTGGGCATCCCATTGGGCCAGGTGCTGGGCTTTGCCTTTCCGCCCAACAATTTGCCCAACTGGCCGGCCAACAGCGGTGCGCCCGCAATAGGGCAAGATGGTGTCGTGCTCGACTTCCGTACGGTTGGGCGCAACAACCCTAACCCGCTGCCCAGCCCTGCCGGCGGCGGTAACCTCGTCATTCGCGGGCGAACGGGTACGCACGAAGTGGGCCACTACTTAGGCTTGCGCCACATCTGGGGCGATGGCGGCCTGTTGGGCAACAACGACTGCAACCAAAGCGACGGCATTGACGACACTCCCTTCGCCAACGCACAGTCCAACTTCGATTGCAACAAAAATCGCAACACCTGTGTCAAAGTTGAGCCGTTCTATGGCATGGACATGCCTGACCTGATTGAAAACTACATGGACTACTCCAGCGAAAGCTGCATGAACATGTTCACTCAGGGCCAGGTCAACCACATGCGCGCAGTGCTACAAGGGCCGCGCAATATATTAGTGCAATCTTCCAGCATAGCCCAGCCGGGCAGTGTGCAAAACAAGCCTCTTGTGTATCCCAACCCCGTGTGCGCTCAAGAGTTCTGGTTGGATATTCCTTCCGAGTGGTGGCCCTGCCATTTCAGCCTGTATAGCACAGATGGACGTCTTTTGCTGGAGCGCCGCATCGAGCAGGGGCCAGCGGGGACGTGGCCTGTAACGCATGTCAAAACAACCGGGCTGAGCAGTGGCTGGTACATCGCCCGCTGGCAGCAAGACCGGCGCCAATGGGCCGAACGGGTGTTCATCTATCGTTAAAACTTTCTGTGCACAAATTGTGGAAGCCAACCCGCTGAATGTCTTTGGTGAGCCGCTCGTCCCGTGCAGCCTTCAGCCGCTGACGGGGTTTTATCGCGACGGCTGCTGTACGACCGGCCCCGACGATACGGGGCGCCACGTGGTGTGCGCCATCATGACGATGGCGTTTTTGATTTTTTCCTCCGAGCGCGGCAACGACCTCATCACACCGCAGCCGCAGTACCGCTTTCCTGGCTTGAAACCGGGCGACCGCTGGTGCCTGTGCGCCCTGCGCTGGAAGGAGGCGCTGGAAGCTGGCCTTGCACCACCTGTCATTTTGGAAAGCACCAACGAGGCCGCCTTGCGCTATGTGCGCATGGAAGACCTGTTGGCCCATGCCCATCGGGAAGAGAAAAAAAACGCCGGTGATTGACGGCCGCCGAAAGGACCTGTGCAAAAGAGCTGTATCTCATTGCCTGGCCAGTGTTTTCCATCAAGCGAGCACTGCTTGAAGCGCCCTACCTTTGCCCGCGCCTTTGCATAGATGTTGGATGCATTGCATCCGTGAGCGGGCTTCAATTGTTTGAGGCGACATGCGTCTCTTTGTCTTCTTGCACTACTGAGTTCCGATATGTTTATCCTCATTACGATTTTCCTGACGGCACTGGTCATTCTGTTTGCTGGCCTGGTGCAGGCGCGCGTGCTGCTGCGGGCGGTGCGTTTTATCGGGCCTGCCCTGGCGCTGGGCCTAACAGGCTGGTTCTTGTATGCCGGTGCACCGTGGCCTGAGCGCTATGCCGGCATGTTTCGCTTCGACGACTATGCGCTGGCATTCAGTGGCGCGGCCCTGCTGAGCACGCTGCTGCTGTTCGGCTTTACGCGCTGGGGCTTTCGGGAGTGGTCCGACACCATTGGCGACCGCTACGCGCTGCTATTGTTCAGCTTGTGCGGGGCGCTGTGCATGTTTTCATTTACCAACCTGGTGATGCTCTTTCTGGGCATAGAGATCCTGAGCATCCCGTTATATGTGCTGGCCGGCAGTCGGCGCGACGATTTGCGCTCCAATGAAGCGGCACTCAAATACTTCCTGATGGGTGCTTTCGCCACAGGCGTTCTGCTCTTTGGCATTGCCCTGGTATATGGCGCGGTACGCAGCTTCGACCTGGCGCAGATACATTCCGTCATTGTGGCAGAGGGGCATTCGCCGCAAATGCTGAGCATCGGCATTTTGCTCATTCTGGTAGGCCTGAGCTTCAAAGTGTCGGCCGCGCCGTTTCACTTCTGGGCACCGGATGTTTACACAGGTAGCCCGACAGTGATTACGGCCTTTATGGCTACGGTGGTCAAGACGGCGGCCTTTGCAGCGTTTTATCGGCTGTTCAGCATGGCTTTTACCGGTGCAGGCGAGTTTTGGGAGGCTGCAGTAGCGCTGGTAGCCGTGCTGACGATGGTTGTAGCCAACACGACGGCACTGTTTCAGACGAATTTCAAGCGCATGATGGCCTACTCATCGGTAGCACATGCGGGCTATCTGATGCTGGCTTTGCTGGCCATTGGCCGCCCCGAGACACCCGGAGCGCTGCTGCTGTATATTCTGGGCTACTCGGTAGCCACGATTTGCGCCTTTGCTTGCTTCCTCATTGTGTCGGAGCAAAACCAGGATGAGTCGTTTGCGGCTTTTAATGGGCTGGCCCAAAAACAGCCTTTGGTGGCTGCTGCAATGGCCGTTTCGATGCTTTCGCTGGCAGGCATACCGCCTACGGCGGGCTTTTTTGGCAAATACTTTTTGTTTGCTGCTGCCTTTGAGCGTTTCCCGTGGCTGGTCGTCATCGCCGTAATTGGCTCGGCCATTTCCATTTACTATTACTTCAAAGTCATTGTCGCCATGTACTTTACCTCAGAGGAGAGCGCCTATGAGGTGCAAATGCCCTGGGGTTTTAAGGCAGCTATGGCTGTGGGTTTGGGGCTAATTGCTCTGCTGGCGCTGGTGCCAGGCGGCGTGCTGGGGCTTCCATAATGCTATTGGAAGAAGATGCTCATAGACCTGCTTTCAGATACCGTTACGCGCCCTACAGAGGGCATGCTTCGGGCCATGATGGCCGCTGAGGTGGGCGACGATGTTTTTGGCGAAGATCCAACGGTAAATGCCCTGGAGGCGAAATGTGCGGAAATGTTTGGCCATGAGGCCGCCCTGTTTTGCCCCAGCGGCACAATGACCAACCAGATTGCCTTGCGCGTGCATACGCGACCATTAGACGAGGTGATTTGCGATGAAATGAGCCACATTTACCAGTACGAAGTCGGTGGTTATGCCGTCAATAGCGGCCTGGCCATTCACCTCATCCGCACGCCCAACGGCATCCTGAGCGCCGAGCAGGTAGAGGCGGCCATCCGCCCGCGCTACGACTGGCTGCCGCGTAGCGCCTTAGTAGTAGTAGAAAACACCTGCAACCGCGGCGGTGGCTCGGTATATTCTTTGCAGGCGCTTCGGCAAATTCGCGCCGTTTGTCAGCGGCATGGGCTGGCCTTGCACATAGACGGCGCGCGTATTTTCAATGCCTTAGCAGCGCGCGGCGGCACCCCGCAAGAGGTGGGGGCGCTGGCCGATAGCCTGAGCGTTTGCCTGTCCAAAGGTTTGGGCGCACCGGTGGGCTCTGTACTCATCGGTAGCCGGTCATTTATTGCCGAGGCGCGTCGCGTGCGCAAGGTCATGGGCGGCGGTATGCGGCAGGCCGGCTACCTGGCTGCTGCCGGCATCTACGCCTTAGACCACCATATCGAACGCTTGCCCGAAGACCACCTACACGCCCAACAATTGGCCCAAGCTTTGGCCGAAATGCCCTGGGTCGAGCGCCTGTATCCGCCCGAAACCAATATCGTCATCTTCGACCTAAAGCCACCCCTGTCGGCTATGGCTTTTCTGGAAAAGCTCCTCCAGCAGGGCGTGCGCGCAGCACCTTTTGGGCCGCATACCGTGCGTATGGTTACGCATCTGGATGTCAGCGGTGAAATGATACAGCGCGCCATAAGCGCTTTACGCCATCTGGCTTTCTGAGCGCCGATGCCACTTTCCGGCATTCGGGCGGTGCTCAGGGAACTACTTCTTCTTTTTACGCGCTTCGGCGGCCCGCGCCGCTTCGGCGCGCTCGAGCCAGGGCTTGGCCTGTTCGGGTTGCCCCATGTCGTTGTAGGCTGAGCCGATGTAGTGGAGTAGGGTAGGGTTTTCAGGTTCGTATTTCAGGCCTTCTTTCCACTGTTCGATGGCTTCCGGAAAGCGTCTTTGCATGGCCATGACAGCACCCAGGTTGCGGCGGGCGTCAATAAAGCGCGGGTTGTACTCTAAAGATTTTCGATAGACCGTTTCAGCCGAGTCTAATTGCTGGCGCAGGAAGTAAATGAAGCCGAGGTTGGAGAGCACTTTTTCGTCGTTTGGCCGATATCTGAGGGCGTTCATATAGTCGTTGTAGGCGCTGTCGTATTGGCCCAGTCGGAAGTAGGCCAAGCCTCGACTGCCGAAAGCGTCGTGGTATTGCGGATACAGTTCAATGGCGCGCGTATGATAGCCGATGGCTTTGCGCACCCACGTAGAGTCGGTTACCTGGCCGGTTTCTTCAATGAGGCCTTCTTTAATGGTTTCAATGCCCATATGGAAGTTCAGCTTTGCACAATTGGGCGAGTGCGGGATGTCGGCCTGGTACAGGGTATAGCTGTTGTACCACACCGGGTTGCGCTGCACCGTCAGGAAACTATAAATGAGCAGGACAGTCCCGGCAACGCTCCATACCAGCGCACCTTTTCCGTTAGGATTGAGTACTTGCTGTGTGGGCGAAGCCTCAGGTTGCAGCTTCAGACGAAACGCCAGCATCAGGGCCGCTGCCAGCGCCAGTGCAAAACCCCAAGAGGGTGCATAAAGCAGGCGTTCGCCGTAAGAAGTACCGATGAGAATGAAGACATTGCTAAACAAGGAAAAGGCGATGAGGTAAAACAAAATGGCATACGACAGGATATGTTTGCGCCGCAGGTTGAAAGCAGCCCACACAAACATGCCGGAACAGGCCAGGAACCCGGCCAGCGCGCGCCAATCAGCGAAGGTAACTAACGTCATCTGCGGGTAGCCGCGGTCGCTGACAAGGGGATGTGGCCACAGGAGCGTTTTCAGGTACAGGCCACACATCATGAACGCCGAGGCTAAACGCGTGGCGGTGTCTTTTGCACCCACAATGAAATTGTCCAGAACAGAAAACACCTCCGGGTAGGGCTGGGCGCTCAGTATCTGGTGGCGGATAAACAGGAACAACGCCGCCGGCGCCAGAAAGAGGGCTGAAAGCCGCAGGTTTTCACCCAGCGGGCGGTCGGCAAAAAACCAGATGGTCAGCGGGAAAATGGCCAGGAACGTGATGGCACTTTCCTTGGAAAACAGCGCCAGGGCATAAAAGAGGACGGCTAATCCAACATATTCTCGACGTGCAGTGTCAAAATAGCGCCAAAGGCTCCACAGGGCTGCGGAGCAGAAGAACAGAGCTAGGATTTCATCGAGACTTTTGATGTTGGCCACCACCTCCGTATGCACTGGATGCGCGATGAAAAAGAGCGTGGCCAACGCCGGCAGAATGGGCGGATACGCTGCCAGGATCCGCCGCCAGGTAACCCACAGCAGCCAGCCCGTCCAGCCGTACATCAGAGCGTTCATCACATGGCCCACCATGGGGTTGTCGGGCGATAGCTGCCATTGCAGGGCGAAGATGAGCAATGCCAGGGGGCGGTACAATGACCCCGGGCTGTTCCAGGCGCCGTAGCGATATTCGGTGGAAAAGATGAGGCCAATGTTTTTCAGACCACCTTGGGTTACCCAGTTTTCCTTGATGACGGAATAGTCGTCTAAGCAATACTGATGACCAAAAGTGTTGACGTACAGCAGGATACCCCATGCGGCAGCCACGACCCCTACCCATGTGAGGCTGCTCTGCCGAGGCGGAGTCGAGGACTTTGCAGCGCGTGGTGCAGCCGTCGGGCGTTGGGTTGTGCTGCGGATGCTTCCCGTTTTCGCCTTCTTTCGCTTACTCATACAATTCCAAAAAGTATGCTCCGTTTCGCGCCGGCGAAAGTAGAGGAATTTCGTCCGTCTCCGGTAGGTTTGTTAAGATTTCTCAAAAAGTGCATGCAGATGTTACTCGGCTGTTTACTTTTGGGCCGCTTTTACACATTTCATTTTTTATCCAAAAACACTTCTTGTGTCATGAAAAAAGCACTTCTCTTTTTCGCATTCTCGTTTGTCTTCGGTCTGGGTGCTGCATATGCTCAGAGCTGCCAGGGTGCTGCTGCTACTGCTTCCAAATCTTGCTGCGCTTCCAAGTCGGCTGCTGCTAAGGCCGCTGCCGCTGACCCCAGCATCGAGAAGCGCATCGCCGACGACGGCACTGTCTCTTACGTGCGCAAAGAAACCGACGCTCAGGGCAACGCTCGCTTCGTAAGCGTTCGCTTCGACGAAGAAACCAAGACGTTCGTCAACGTAGCTCCGGCATCGGTTTCCACTACCACAGGCATGACGAAGAAATCGTGCTCCGCTGAAGAGGCTAAGGCTTGTGCTGGCCAGGGTGGCGCCAAGGCTTGTGCTGGTAAAGCCGACGGCAAATCCTGCTGCGCTTCCAAAAAGGCAGCCGTAGAGCAGAAGTAAACCTGTTTTGAAATACGAAGGGTAAGCCATTGGCTGACCTCCGAACCGGCTAATGCTACTCAGGCGTTAGCCGGTTTTTTTTTATTGGTAATCTGACCATTCAGGCGGCTCGTGCCCCCTCTACTTTGTCCTCGCTGCTTTTCGTCCTTTTGCCTTCTGGGGAGGAATAAAAAACTCACCCCCCGGCACCCGACTAAAAACAGTTTGTGTTAACTTTGAGCCCTAAAAGCGCATGCCAAAAAAATTCCCACAGCAGGCGATTTTAAAAATTTAATCCAGACTTCATGTAGAGTCCTCTATAGTTTAATCTATCGCGCCTTTTAGTGTTGGATCTGTTGAGGGTAGAAGGTGTTCCTTTTCACCGACTTATTTTGGATAGGATTGACCAAGCAGAGCCTACGTGGCGAGGTGTATAAATGTGGATAATCCCACCCTGATGTGGAAAAAAAAGGAAAAATTTTTAGTTTCCCACAGGTTTAGGTTGGGTTTTCCACGAGTTTTCGGCGAAACGGAATGTTTGGGGAGCTGCTTGGATGTGTCTTTGCCGGTATGTTTGTCCCGACCAAAAAACGAGTCATGCTATGGAAAGAAAAGAGGAGTTTTCAGAAGGCCGCGACCAGGCACCGGGCAATGGCCGCTCGCGCAGGAACCCTCGCGGTAGCGAAGGACTTTCCAACTATGTGTTTGGAAAAGTGCAGCCGCAAGCGCTTGAATTAGAGGAAGCTGTCTTGGGCGCGCTCATGCTGGAACGCGACGTGCTGCCGGTAGTGATGGACATTTTGCGCCCGGAGAGCTTCTACACCCCGGCCCATCAGGCTATTTATCGCGCCATCATCCGCCTCTTTGAGCGCTCGCATCCGGTGGACCTGCTTACGGTAACCGAAGAGCTGCGTAAAAGCGGCGATATCGAGCTCGTGGGTGGCAGTTATTATCTGGTTGAGCTGACCAACCGCGTGGCTTCGGCGGCCAATGCCGAGTACCACGCGCGCATCATAGCGCAAAAGCACATCCTGCGCGAAATGATTCGCCTGAGCCATCGCACCCTGGAAGAAGCCTACAAAGAGACGACTGACGTCTTTTCACTGCTCGACGAAACGGAAAAAGGTTTGTTTGCCATCACCCAAAACAACCTCAGCCGCACTTTTGAAAGCATGAGTGCACTCAGCGGGCGTGTTCTGCGTGAGCTGGAGGTTCTGGCCCAAAAATCCGATGGCCTCACAGGCATCCCTTCCGGCTTCCCGGACGTGGACCGCATTACTTCGGGTTGGCAGCCGTCCGATCTCATCATTTTGGCGGCCCGCCCTGGCATGGGTAAAACGGCTTGCGTGCTCACCATGGCGCTCAATGCAGCTCGCGATTTTGGCAAGCCGGTCGCCATCTTCTCTTTGGAAATGGCCAGCACTCAGCTGGTGCAGCGCCTCATCTCCATGGCCTCCGAAATACCCGGTACCAAGATGCGCAATGGCCGGCTGGAAGACTACGAATGGCAGCAGTTGCAGCGGGCTGTCGAGAGCCTGTCCAACGTGCCCATCTTCATTGACGACACACCAGGCATCAACATCTTTGAATTGCGTGCCAAATGCCGCCGCCTGAAAATCCAGCACGACATTCAGCTGGTTATTATTGACTACCTGCAGCTGATGAGCGGTGCCAGCGAGAACATGCGCAACACCAACCGCGAGCAGGAAATCGCCGGCATCTCGCGGGCGCTCAAAAACATGGCCAAAGAACTCAACGTCCCGGTCATTGCCCTGTCGCAGCTCAGCCGGGCCGTCGAAGTGCGCGGTGGCGTCAAACGTCCACAACTCAGCGACCTACGTGAGTCTGGGGCTATCGAACAGGATGCCGACATCGTGGCCTTTCTGTACCGCCCCGACTACTACGGTCTCGTCGAGGACGAGAGCGGCCGACCGGTGCAAGGCATCGTCGAATTCATCATTGCCAAACACCGCCACGGCGCTACCGACACCGTGCGCCTGCGCTTCGCGCGTGAGTTCTCCCGCTTCGAGAATATCGAAGACCCCGTCTTTTCCAGCCTGAAAGACCCCAGAGACCTCAACGCCCTGCCTGCTGGCACCATCCTTGAGTCGAAGATTAACCTCGCCTCCGAAGAGCCGCCCTTTTAGGCCTTATCGGTGCGCAGCCTGAAACGCTGCCTTACTTTTGCGCCAACCTCGGCAGCCGCAAAAAGACGAGGCATCTGTTGACACATGAAAAAACATAACTTCTCCGCCGGCCCAGCCATCCTGCCGGCAACCGTCCTCAAAGAAGCCGCTAAAGGAGTGCTCAACTACCAGGGCAGCGGCCTCAGCCTGCTGGAAATGAGTCACCGCGGCCCAGAATTCACGGCCATCATTGAAGAAGCCTCCGCCTTAGTGGAAGAGCTGCTGGAAATCCCTCCTAACAGCGGCTACCACGTACTGTGGCTCACCGGCGGCGCCAGCACCCAATTCTTTATGGTGCCCATGAACCTCTTAGACAGCACCCAAATGGCCGCTTATGTGGACACCGGCACCTGGGCCAACAAAGCCATTAAAGAAGCCAAAGCCTTCGGGCAAATCGAGGTGCTCGCTTCTTCCAAAGAGCAAAACTACACCTTCATACCCAAGGGCTGGAAGGTGCCCAAAAATGCTCGTTACCTGCACCTGACGAGCAATAACACCATTTTCGGCACCCAATACCAGCGCTTCCCTAAGTCCCCCGTGCCTATCGTGTGCGATATGTCGTCGGACTTTCTGAGCCGCCCCATAGATGTGTCGGCCTTTGGCCTGATTTACGCCGGCGCCCAGAAGAACCTCGGCCCGGCAGGCGTAACGGT
Source organism: uncultured Saprospiraceae bacterium (assembly GCA_937980645.1). Lineage (GTDB taxonomy): Bacteria > Bacteroidota > Bacteroidia > Chitinophagales > Saprospiraceae > M3007. The sequence goes on from CALJPQ010000013.1 coordinate 228,972, forward strand.
CGTCATCGTGCGCGAAGACATGCTCGGACAGGTCAATCGCCACCTGCCCACCATGCTTGACTACCGCACTTTCATCAAAGAGAAATCGCTGTACAATACTCCTCCGGTTTTCCCCATATACGTCTCCATGCTCACGCTGCGCTGGCTTAAAAAACTGGGCGGCACCAAAGTTATCCACCGCCGCAACAAGGCCAAAGCCAAGCTGCTGTACGACGAGGTGGACGCTAACCCGCTCTTCGTCGGTACCGCAGCTAAAGAGGACCGCTCGCTGATGAACGCCTGCTTCGTCATGGCGCCGGGTTACGAGGCACTGGAAAAAGAGTTCCTGAAAGAAGCCGAAGCCAACGGCATCGTCGGCCTCAAAGGCCACCGCTCGGTGGGCGGCTTCCGTGCCTCCATGTACAACGCCTTGCCCAAAAGCAGCGTCCAGGTGTTGGTTGACCTCATGCGCGACTTCGCCAGACGCAAAGGCTGACGAAGGAGGCCTTCGCCAAGCCCTCCTTAGTGTCTCTTTGCATTGCGCCATTGGTGCCTTTGCGGCCTAGAAAAACTCTTTGAGCCTTTGTAGGTGTAAGATTTATTCGTGCATTCATAGCCTGAGAAATTCTTTGTGCCCTTGTGGTAAAACCAACAGCGTCTATGATTTTCAAAGAAGGTCTTTTTTCAGGTAAAGTTGCCCTGGTTACTGGCGGCGGCAGCGGCATTGGGCTGGAAATCGCGCGCCAATTCCTGGTCTCAGGCGCTGAAGTGTACATAGCCTCGCGTAAGGCACAGCGCTTAGAAGAAGCCATGAACGTGTTGCAGCCGTTGGGCATCGTGCACAGTTATCAAATGGACATCCGCGAGCCTGACCAGGTGGCCGGATTGGCCGAGTTTATCGCCGAGCGGAGTGGGCGGCTAGATATTCTGGTAAATAACGCCGGTGGGCAGTTTCCCAGCCGGGCCGAAGACATCACACCCAAAGGCTGGCAGGCCGTCATCAATACCAACCTGAACGGCACGTGGTACGTAACGCAGGCCATGGCGAGGCGCTTCTTTTTCGAGCAAAGAGGGGGAGTAGTGGTCAGTATCGTAGTCAACCACTACCGCGGCTTTCCGGGCATGGCCCACACAGGTGCAGCGCGCGCGGGCGTGAGCAACCTCACACAATCGCTGGCCGTCGAGTGGGCGCAGCGCGGTATTCGCCTTAATTGCGTGGCTCCGGGTATCATCCGCAGCAGCGGCTTAGAGCAGTACCCACCCGAATTGGTCGCCGGCATTTCCCAGCATATCCCGATGAAGCGACTTGGCGGCACAGAGGAAGTTGCAGCGATCGTCCTGTTTTTGGCCAGCCCGGCGGCAACCTACATCACCGGTGAGACCATCTATGTGGATGGCGGCGCCCACCTTTGGGGCGACGTCTGGCAATACAGTGAATGAGATTTCGACACATCCTCCCGCAAACCGTGGGCCTGCTGTTGGCCCTCTTGCCCTGGATGGCTATAGGGCAGGAGCCATTGGATACGCTTGCGCTGCGCAATACCTTCCCGCTTCTGACGCGGTTTGCCACGGCGGATAACCTGGGCAATCTGTACCTCATCACACCGCAAAATGCTGTGGAGAAATACAGTCCCGATGGCCGTTTGCTCACCCGCTACACCAACAACCGCGCGGGCTTTGCCTCGACAGTGGATGCCACCAACCCAATGAAAATCATCGTCTGGTATGCTGACTTTCGCGTGGTGGCCTTCTTAGACCGCAACCTGACGCCCTTAGGCGAGCTGAACCTCATCCAGGCCGGCTATCCGGAGGTGCGTACGATAGCCTCTGCTACCGACGGTAACCTCTGGATATACGATGAGGTGGCGTTTCAACTCAGAAAAATTAGCCCGGAAGGCACTACTTTGGCCGAAAGTCAGCGCCTCAACGCCCTGCTGCCCGAACGGCTGCCCATTGAAAGCCTGCGCGACGACGGCAGCTCGGTGTACGCCTTTGCCCCTGACGTAGGCTTGCTCAGCTTCGACGCCTACGCCCAGTTCCGCTATCGGCAGCCCATAGAAGGCGCTAAAGCCTGCATCGCCGCCTTCGAGCGCGCGGCCTGCCTGACCGATAGCCACCTGCTGCTGCTCGACCGTCTGCGCCTGACCGAACGCCGTCTGCCACTGCCGCCTGTCATGGTTGCGCAAAAAGCACCCGCCTGGCTGGCAGAGGGACACCTGTTGGTACAAAACGGCGCCCGGTTGGAAGTGTGGCAATGGCGCAACTAAGGCGCCAGACGCGCAATGGCCCACCCCTGCTCGCCTAACGTGTAGCAAATGCGGTCGTGCATGCGGCTGGGGCGTCCCTGCCAGAACTCAAAATAAGCCGGCACTACCCGATAGCCGCCCCAAAACGGCGGCAACGGCAGCACTTCGTCGTGCTTAAACTGGGCAGCCAACTCCTGGTAGCGCTGCTCCACCACATCGCGCCCGGCAATAACCCGGCTCTGCGGGCTGGCCCACGCGCCCAACTGACTTTCCTTGGGCCGGCTCTGAAAATAGGCGATGGACTCATCGGCTGAAACACGCTCTACCCGGCCTTCGAGGCGCACCTGCCGCTCCAGCTCGGGCCAGAAAAAGAGCAGAGCTGCCTGGGGGTTTTGCTCCAATTCCGCCCCTTTACGGCTTTCGTAATTGGTGTAAAAAACCAGCCCGCGCGCATCAAAGCCCTTGAGCAAAACCACCCGCGCGCTCGGGCGGCCATCGGCTGTAGCCGTGGCTAACGTCATAGCTGTCGGCTCAGGCAATTCGCTGTTGAGCGCCTGTTGCATCCAGCGCTCCAACTGGGCAAAAGGGTCAGGGTCAACGTCCGTTTCGGAAAGAGAAGCCATCGCGTAATCGCGCCGCAAGGCGGCCAGTTCTGCGCTTATCGTCGTGAGAGCCATACGGTTCCTAATTTTGAGGCGAAAGTACGGCGCAATGGCGGCCTTACCTTTGCTAACCATGATAGACTGGACGACGGCGCTTAAGCAATTCGACAGCCACCTGCGCTTAGAGCGCTCGATGAGCGAACATACGTTGGCCGCTTACATGGCAGACGTGCAGAAATTCCGCCAATACCTGCAGCTGCGCGATCAGGAGCGCTTGCCGCTGGAGGTACAGGCCGACGATATCACGCACTTCGTCTATTGGCTCAACGACCTGGGGCTGGAAGCCAGTTCGCAGGCCCGCATCCTCTCCGGCTTGAGGGCCTTCTACCGTTTCCTGATGCTGGAAGACTATCTCGAAAACGACCCTACCGACGCTATAGAAATGCCTCGCCTGCGCGCGCATCTACCACAGGTGCTCTCTGTAGGCGAAGTGCAACGGCTGCTGGCCAGCATCGGTACCGAAACGCCATTAGACGTGCGCAACCGCGCCATCGTGGAGACGCTCTACGCCTGCGGGCTACGGGTAAGCGAGCTGGTAAACCTGCGCTGCACCGACCTGTCGCTGCCCGCCGGCTTCCTCAAAGTGCGCGGAAAAGGACGCAAAGAACGATTCGTGCCCATCGGTCCAGAACCCGCCCGCTTCTTACAACGCTATTTAGACGAAGTGCGCCCAACGCTGCCCATCCAGCCGGGCCACGAAGCGTTCGTCTTCCTCAACCGACGCGGTGCCCGCATGAGCCGGGTCATGATTTTTTTATTGATAAAAAAACTGGCCGCTCAGGCCGGTATCACCAAAAACATCAGCCCCCACACCTTCCGGCACTCCTTCGCTACCCACCTCATCGAAGGCGGCGCCGACCTCAAAGCCGTGCAGGACATGCTCGGCCACGAAAGCATCACCACCACCGAAATCTACACGCACTTAGACGCCGAGTACCTCAAGGAAACCATCTACCTCTACCACCCGCGACTGCAATTTGGGAAAGAAAGAGGGAAATGAAAAGGGAAAGACCCGGTACAAGGCCGTTATTCTATGACTTTTACTTTTGCGGCTATTTTTTTGTCCAAAAAGCCGATGCCCATCAGTATGACGGGTTTGCCCTGCGCCAGATAAGGTCGGTGGTATTGGTTGTCTTCGATTTGTTTGAGGGCTTGGGCAGCCAGGGTGCTGGCGTTTTTGAGG
>CALJPQ010000014.1 GCA_937980645.1 uncultured Saprospiraceae bacterium
CCTGTTGGAATTGAAACTGCTCTCTATAAGAGACTTTAAGGGCGGCAATGTTTACTGTAATCGCACCTGTTGGAATTGAAACCTTTCGCGCAGAACCTCATGCGTAAATGAGCGCTCGACTGTAATCGCACCTGTTGGAATTGAAACTTGACGCACGATGCCTACACGCAAGCCGCTTTACCACTGTAATCGCACCTGTTGGAATTGAAACTTGAGCGTAGTTCGGCGCGCAGGGCCGATGAAACTCACTGTAATCGCACCTGTTGGAATTGAAACCTGGTCATGTCGTGCAGTACTTAGGGCGCGCTACATACTGTAATCGCACCTGTTGGAATTGAAACGACCTCGCCTTTACTGGCGAGGACAAGACCGTCATCACTGTAATCGCACCTGTTGGAATTGAAACTCTTCGATGGCAGTCATTTTTGCGGTCGCTTCGACACTGTAATCGCACCTGTTGGAATTGAAACGAAGTCGAGCGTGTCGCGAAACTCACCGGTAACGCGACTGTAATCGCACCTGTTGGAATTGAAACTTTTTAAATGTAGTATTTATGGACCCTGCGACGTTAACTGTAATCGCACCTGTTGGAATTGAAACTTTGATGAAGGAGGTCGAGAGGTTAGACCATGCAATTACTGTAATCGCACCTGTTGGAATTGAAACTAATAGGGTAAACGTCTTTGGACAGTTACGGAATTTACTGTAATCGCACCTGTTGGAATTGAAACGCCTGAGGGAATGGCAGGCACGAAGTAAAATAATCAACTGTAATCGCACCTGTTGGAATTGAAACGAAGTTTTCGGGTATGAATTTGTTCATGAAAGCAAAACTGTAATCGCACCTGTTGGAATTGAAACTTAGTTGTCTCTAGCGCTTTAAAGACCGCGATTTTACTGTAATCGCACCTGTTGGAATTGAAACGCACAGTGTCCGAGTTGTTGTGCCGGCGTCTTGCTGACTGTAATCGCACCTGTTGGAATTGAAACAAAGCATGAAGAGGCTATACGCGACATGCAATGGGAACTGTAATCGCACCTGTTGGAATTGAAACCGCGCAACTCTGATAATCCGAGAGCGACGAGAACGAACTGTAATCGCACCTGTTGGAATTGAAACAACATCTGTTCTAAGACAGACGCTGGGAAATATTCGGACTGTAATCGCACCTGTTGGAATTGAAACCTTTTTATCTGACGACAGGACAACGGACGCGATTAACTGTAATCGCACCTGTTGGAATTGAAACTAGATTGTATATCAACGGTGAGAGAGCCCTCCGGGTACTGTAATCGCACCTGTTGGAATTGAAACAAGTCGTCTTTTTTTGACTTGTCCCACGATATAAAACTGTAATCGCACCTGTTGGAATTGAAACGTCGTCAGATAAAAAGTGGTTCAGCGTGTCCGGCGACTGTAATCGCACCTGTTGGAATTGAAACGCATTTCTGCCACAAAGGTTGGAGGCGGCGCGGTAACTGTAATCGCACCTGTTGGAATTGAAACGGCCTGTTGGTGTCGCGTCAAACCAGCCGATACCGACTGTAATCGCACCTGTTGGAATTGAAACTTGGTTCTTTGAGCAACCTCCTTTTCAACCTCACACACTGTAATCGCACCTGTTGGAATTGAAACATGTAACCGCCGATGGTTTAAACATCCAGCGCGCAAAACTGTAATCGCACCTGTTGGAATTGAAACCCGGCAAGCCACGCCATGAACATCTGGAAGGCCGAACTGTAATCGCACCTGTTGGAATTGAAACACAGTGTAAGAAATGCCATGGCCTGCCATCGCACCGACTGTAATCGCACCTGTTGGAATTGAAATGCTGCTGCCACGAGGCCAAAATATTCGCATACGTGAACTGTAATCGCACCTGTTGGAATTGAAATACTTTTTAGACCAGATAACATCGACTGAGTTGGGCACTGTAATCGCACCTGTTGGAATTGAAATAAGCGCATCAGCCAAAGCAACCAAAGCCGTCGAAGACTGTAATCGCACCTGTTGGAATTGAAACCTTGCCAGCGCTTGAGCCATGCGTGCGGATTCTCGACTGTAATCGCACCCGTTGTAACTTCTGCATTACAGGAGCCCTTTATTCTCTACCATTTCCTGTCTACAATTAACCAATACTTAACCCCCTGCCATTTTCTGGTGCTACTGTTGGTCGTATCTTCGCATTAATTTTGGCTTATTTGTTTGTGTGTTTATGAGGTTTTTGTATTTGACAGTCTTTTGGCTTTTATCGATTTGTGTCTTAGGGCAGTCGCCCGCTCCTTTGATTTCCCGCATTGCTTTTGGGTCCTGTGGTCATCAGGATCGGCCGCAACCTATTCTGGACACGGTGGTACTATATCGTCCGGATGTGTTCGTTTTTTTGGGCGATAACATCTATGGCGACACTAAAGACATGCGGGTTTTGCGTGAAAAGTATGCGAAACTGGGTGCTAAACCCGAATTTCAGCGACTGAAAAAGGCTACCCGGCTGCTGGCGACGTGGGACGATCACGACTACGGCTGGAATGATGCAGGTCGGCACTATCCTTTCAAGCGAGAATCCAAAGAGATTTTCCTGGAGTTCTGGGAAGAGCCAGCGGACTCGCCCCGGCATCAGCGCGAGGGCATCTACACGTCTTACCTGTTTGAGGGCCAGGGGCGCCGCCTGCAGTTGATTTTGCTCGACACACGCACTTTCCGCGACAACCTGCGTAAGTATAAGGGGGAGATTCGCCGAGACAAGCGCTATTTCTATTCATTAGATTATTATCCTCACGAAACCAGCGACGCTACCTTGCTCGGCGAAGCGCAATGGAGGTGGCTCGAAGATGAACTGCTCACGCCTGCCGACCTGCGGATCATCGCCTCCAGCACCCAGTTCGGCATCACGTTCAACGGATACGAGGCGTGGGCCAACTTCCCACACGAACGCCAACGCATGTTGACTCTTATCCGGAAGACGCGCGCCAGTGGCGTGCTCTTTATCAGCGGCGACGTCCACTACGGCGAAATCTCGGTGCTGCGCGAGGAAGGGCTATATCCCATCTACGACGTTACGGCCAGCGGCATTACCTCCACCTGGCACTTTGCCACACCTAACGAAAACCGCATCGAAGGGCCGGTCATGGACAATCACTTCGGCCTAATTACGGTGGATTGGGAGCGAAGCGATCCGCTTATCCGTATGGAGATTATTGACATTCGCAACAATCAGCGCGTGGAATATAGCCTGCCTTTGAGCGCGACTTCTTTTCCCTGACGCATCGGTGCATCACTAGTGCTCCAACGCTTAGAAGGTGTAGTTCAGAACGACGCTAATATGCGTCATATCCACTTTATTGATGACGTGGCGATAATTACCGTAGAATTCGCCGATGCGTCCTTTCCAGACGTAGAGCAGTTGTCCACGTAGGCCCTCGAGCATTCCGCTGAACTGATAGCGCACATCCAGATTGAACTGCCGGAAGGCGGGGAAGCCGTACTTATTGAGTGCCATATTTTTCACATTGGGCAGATAAAAGTGCCCGTAGGAAGCTTCTATCTGCCAGTATTTGTCGGTTGAAGACCAGATGACGCGCCCGTTAATGGAGTGTGAGTCTCCGCTGCCTTCGATGCGTTCGCGCGGCATGAAGGTGTAGAATGGTTCGCGGCCCCACTCACGGGGCGAGAGGAAGCGCCCATGCGCCGTAACCCGGGTGTAAGCGGCCAGGGCTTGCCACGGGCCATATCGCCAGCCGGCGCGAGTGCTGAACGCCCACGACCGCCCGCCTGCCGGAAAGTAGGCTTTGGTGGGGTCTTCATGACCACCATGAGCGACAGCATCTTGCCGGATGACCATAAGCCCTGCGATGAGCTGGTGGAGGCCGGAGATGGAGCGTTGATAGTCGGCGCGCAAAAAGGCCGTATTAAAAATGCGCTCGACATACTGATTCCATAACTGCAGCGTCAGGTCTTTATTCGGTTTAAAAGTAATGCCCACTAAGCCGATAGCTCCGCTTTTGAGGTTGCCCGAATAACCGCTGGCCGATCCGTCGGGATTAATGCCGCGCGGGTACAGGCCAATGGACTCGCCAATGGTGTACCAACGCACGGTGCTGCGGGGCGACATGCGCCATAGCACTCCGCCCTCGACTTTGACCCGGTTCCATTCGTTCCACTCCAGCCAGGCGCCGGCCTCTGCCGTAGGACGCATGCGCCCATCCTGGTGGTTGATCAGAGGCGTTTGGAGCAGCTGCTGCCCTACGGTCAGGCGCGACTTGCGCCATTGATAGCGAAGCCACAACTCCTCCAGCCGATCCAGGTCGCGACGATTGCGCGGGTTTTCCACATCGAACAGACCGATTTCATAGCGATTGATGGCACCTGTGGCCGAGTCGCGCTGGCTGAGGTCGGAAGAAAGTAAATTAAAGTTGAAGGCACCGCCTACGCCCATGCTCAGGCCGTGCCAAGGAGCCGACTTAAAGTGCAGCCACCCGCCTGCTGCCCAGGCGTAGTAGTCCGACAGTTCACCGGAGTTATCCGTAACCATCACGAACGTCCGGAACTGGCCGCCGTGCTCACCTTTCTGAAAGGCCTGAAGCAAGGTCTCGGCTCGAGGCAAACGCTCTTCTGGGATAGCAGCTGTGTCAGGTTGTATTGGGCGTCCGTGCAAAGCCAGAGGCTCAATAGCCAGCCATAACCACAGCGCCATATATCTGGATAAAGGGCAATTTTCCATGCCGCAAAGGTGCATGTGTAGTGCAAAGAGGCCAGAATAGGATGCTTCCCTATCCGCCGATGCTTATTAAAAAATCAAAAACCCGCCTTGATGTAGGCCCAACCCTCTTCTTGGCGTTCGACAATGTGCACGATGCCGCGCTCCACATAGCCCGACTCGGCAATGATGTCGGCCTTAGGGATGTTCAACTGGCGGAGGGTGAACTCGCAGGCGTAAAAATCCACACCGCGCTTCTTGAGGGCCGTCATCTCGGCAGGCACATTGGTTTTGTCTTTGACCAGCAGATTTATGCCCTTGTTGGGCGCTACCACCTCGATACGTGCCTGTGGCCAATGATCCAGCACGTTGTTCAGCTGGCGCGTCAGCGCGCGATAAGCACTTGTATCGGGGGTCGTAATCTGAAAAACAATGCGATGTGTCTTCTTTTTGGACATTCCTTCGGGTAAAGAATGGGCATTAGAAAATGAAAACACGGCTATTGCCATCACTGCAACGGCGGCGCCGACGAAGTAATATACGAAGCGTTCCACAGTATCTACTATTTATGGGTGGTTAAAAGTACTTTATTGCGTGTTGTACGATGCCAGGGTGTTTACTTCCGGGTAATGGAGAAAGCGTGTTGTTCAAGCCACGCAGTCTCGTTCAGCACCGCAACTTTTCCCGAATGTACATCATAAATCATCGGGATGACATTCACCTGCTTTTGCGCCATTTTTTCAGCAATCATCGGCTGTTGGCGAATCTGAGCCACGCCATGAACGACGTTGCCTTCGATGCAGGCTGTAAGGTTTTTGCCTTCGTGCTCCAGGATTTGCTGTTCTTCCTGTTCCTGCATCAGGGCTTCCACTATCTGGCGAATGTGCCCGTGGCATTCACCGCCCTCCAGGAAGGCCTTGACGGCGCCGCACTCGGTGTGGCCCAACACGACGACCAAAGGCGCGCCCAGATGCTCGATGGCGTATTCGATACTGCCCAGCTCCAGGTCGCCGATAAGATTGCCTGCCGTGCGGATAACGAAGAGGTCACCCAAGCCTTCGTCAAAGATGATTTCGGGCGGCACGCGGCTATCGGAGCATGTAACCACCACGGCAAACGGATGCTGAGCGTTCTCCGTCTCGTGAATGCGCTGCTGTGTCTGATGCGGATGCCGCAGCTGGCCCGAAAGAAAACGCTGATTGCCTTTCAGCAAAGCCGACAGAGCCGCTTCCGGCGTAGCCGGGTGCTTGTCTCCTACCGCCGAAGACGCCGAAGAGGAAGAAGGCTGGCATGCTGAAAACAGGTGAAAAACACCCAAACCCATCAGGGCGATAAAAGGGATGAAAAGACGTCGCATAAATAAGACCAGAGGTGATGAACAGCGGTCTGGCTGGATTTCATCAGAATAGGCCCTAAAAAAAGCCTGAAAACCGCGACCGCTATTGCTTCAAATGCCTGTAATTGATAACGACAAAGATCGAACTACTCTGAGGGCTTCGCAAGTGATATTTATCACGGCCAACGCAGGCGCCTCCCTACCCTACTGCTGTTCCCCATTTATCAAGGGGTCAGGGCTACAATTTCAACAGCTCTACTCCATTTTTGAGTAGTCGCACTTTGCCGGCGTCGGCGAGTTTTTTCATCAGCCTGGAGATGACCTCTCGCGAGGAATTGAGTTCCTGAGCTATTTGCGTGTTGGTAATTTCCAGCACCTTCGTACCCAGGGCCTGGCTATGGCGGCGCAAATAAAATTCCAAGCGCACGTCCATATTCTGAAAAGCGATGTGGTCAATGGTTTCCAAGAGCTCTTCATAGCGGCGGCGGTAGGTGCTTACCACGAAGTGATACCACGTGCGGTAGTTACGCATCCAGCTTTCAGTATGCTCTACGGGTATCACCAACAGCTTAGAGTCGGTTACGGCGCGGGCGGTTACCGAGCTAGCGCGGAAGGTTTTGTCGCAGATCATCGAGAGTGCGCAGCCGTCGCCTGGGTGCAGGTGATACATGAAAAACTCGCTGCCGTCGTCTTCACTTTCGCGAAAGAGCTTGATGAGACCTTCAAGTACAATCATCGTGTTCCGGATGGGTTGCCCGCTTTGCAGAAGCGTTCGGCCGGCCTCTACATCCACAATACGGCCTTTTTCTAACATTTCGGCCAGCAGCCCTTCCTCAAAATCGCGAAGTAAATGACGGTAGTTGTCCATTGTTCTGCAGATTAACATGGTCAAAGAAGCAAGGTCGCCTTTGGTGCTGGCCGGGCGACGTTCAAGCCGAAATTGGCTGCTTAGCGCCGTAAGGCTGCCGTCCCTTTGATCACCAGGAGGCGCAGCAAAAGTAACCACGGAAATCCGTGCATGAGCAAATCAAACCAATCCATGGGCTGCATGCCCACGGCTCCGCCGGCCACCCATCGAATTTTGCCCAGGATGTGCGGTTCGGGTGCGAAGGGTGCCAGGCCGAGGGTAAGGCAAAGCATCAGCACGAGCTTCCAGTCATTCCATGGCTTCATCGCGAAGTGGGCAGATTAGTGGAAGGTGTAGTCCACCCCGCTCACCTGGGTCAGCAGCGTGGGAGGAGCATCCAGAATCCGGGCATCGCCGCGCGGCGTGGGCGATACCGGCGAGTGTTGGGCTAAGTATTCGCGCAGCACAGTATGCAGTGTGTAAGGCAAGTTTTTACCTTCGAACACTTCGGGTATGCGGCAGAGCATGGTCTCTGGGTCGCCATCGCGTTCGCAGGCCGATACGGTATAGACGCGCTCAGGGTCGAGCGGCTGACCGCCCACCTTGACGCTCTTGACACGCTGGCCCATTTCGCCAAAGGCATGGAAGGCCACCTCCATGCCGCGAAACTTCACTAACCAACCGCCAAAGCGCTTGTCGGCCTCTTTGGCAAAGACGTTGTTCAGTTCTTTTTCCAGCCACTTAAGCAACACACTGCCGCGCACCTTAGCTGTGCGGACGGTAGCGTCCACAGGCAGCATGTCGTACAGATAACCTTCCGTGATGGGAATGTTGCCTGTATGGTCGGGCGTTACGCGCGGCGGGCAAAAGCGGAAGCCATTCGAAAGCACGATGTCTGTGCCCACCTTCCAGGCCAGCGCATCGAGGATGAGGGTGTCAATCGTATTCTCCACCACGAAGTAGCGATACAACGGTACTTTGCTGTAGCCAACCACCTTTTCAATCTGTGCCAGATAGGGCGCTTCTATCTGCTCAATGAGGGCTGCCACCTCGGCATTAGCCGGATAGCGCTGCGGGCTTACCTCTACGAGCTGGTAGCGCTGGTTGACGATTTTGCCATCCTTAACCTCTAGGTCTAAGCGGCCGACGAAGGAGCCAAAGGCCCCCGGCTCCACCACCTTGGCGTGTTTGCAAACGATGGGCTTGCGTACGCGCTCGTGGGTATCGCCGCCGAAGATGTAGTCCACGCCTTCGCATTCCGGCATATTGGCCAGCGCAATTTGCTGCGAAAGGCCCAGATGCGCCAGGATAATGACCAGATCGCATTGCTCTTGCTCGCGCAGAACGTTGACGTAATAGGCCAGGTTTTCCTCCGGTTTGGTGTAAATGATGCCTTTGGAATAATTGGGCGATTGCCGCAGCGGCACCAATGGGTCGGTATAGCCCAAAAAGCCAATTTTCACACCCAAACGCGACCACGTGTAATAAGGTGGAAAGACGAGCTCGCCTTTCTGGCCGTTGCCGAGGTCGTGGTACATGTTGGCACACACCTTGGGCGCCTCCAGTCCTCCGAGCAATTGCTGCATAGCCTTTTTGTAATACACAACCTCCCAGTTGCCGGGCAGATAAAGGTCGTAGCCCAGCGCGTTCAGGATAGGCGAAATGGCGCGCCCCGTCGTTTTGACCGACAGGGCACTGCCCTGAAACATATCGCCCGTGTCCACGATGAATGTGTTAGGGTTGCTCTTGCGCACCTCCTCGAAAAAGCTGGCTAAATGCGCATAGCCGCCCGCTTTGCGGAACACTGGACGGTTATTTTCCCAGAACATTTCATCGTGTGGGTGTATCTGGCAGTGCACGTCGGTACTCTGCAGCAGAGTCAGCACACCATCCCGAGGCGGGGCCAGCTGCTCTTCGGGCGGCACAGTGCCCTCTGCGGTGGGGGTGTCAGCTAAGCGCCATGAGCGGCCCTGGGCGAAGTTGGGCAGAAAAGCCATGCCGGCCCCGGCCAGCAGGGCATTGCGCAAAAATTTGCGGCGCGGATGCTCGCCCGATGTCGAGGGCTGAGCAGGAGTATTGGATACCGGTTTCATGTTTCTCTTTTATTTACTGGTGAGTTTTCCCTTCTCTTTTTGCTCTGCTTTTTGCTTGTAAAAGTCCACGATTGGCTGGAAAGGCCCGTATTTATGTTGTTCTTCTGGGAACGGGTCGGCGTAAGGGCCAAAGGGATGGTCGAAAGGCTTGCCGGAAATGTCGGGCCAGTCCACCTTCAGGAAAGGATGGCCTGGGCGCGGCATGGAGTTGACGAAAGCGGCCACGTCCCAGGCTTCTTCGTCGGTCAGTTGCGGGTTCTGATGGCTGGCACCCAGGGGCATATTGGCCTTTACGTAGCCCGCGAAACGGGACAGGCGGAAGAGGCCTGCAGCCTGATTGTAACTTTTGTCGCCCCACAGCGGCGGGTAATGGCGTTCGCTGTTGGGCATGGGCAGGCCCTGGCCGTCGGGGCCGTGGCAGGAAGCGCACTTTTCCGCATACACCACTTTGCCCTTTGCCGGGTCGGCCGGGCGATCCAGAAACGGCACCTGTACCAGACCCGAGCCACGTGGCTTTTCACCTTTGGGAATGCCCGTGCCCAGCCAGCGCATGTAAGCCACGATGGCTTTCATTTCGCGGCTGTTGGTGTCCAAAGGCTCACCGTTGAGGCTGCGCTCGAAGCAATCATTTACCCGCTTGGGTATGGTTTCTAACGAACCCGAGCGCGCCCGAAACTGCGGATACGTGCTGGCCACGGCAAAATAGTTGTTGCCAAAGGGCTTTGCACCTGCCTCCAAATGGCAGTTCTGGCAGTTCAGACCATTGATGCTACCAGGGCGCAAAATGCCCTTTTCACCAAAGTAATCTTGCGTGTTGGCAATCAGGTCGCGCCCGTAGGCAATCAGGTCTGCCTCTTCGTCGGTTTGCGCCAGAAACAAATCCGGCGCCTCCCAAAACTTCTGAGGGTCGTACACTGGCATCAACTGCGCCCGCTGTGCCTCAATGGCTTCCTCCTGACGCATGTGATCCCAGTACCAAGCACTAATGCCAAAAACCGTCAGCACCACCGACAGCGACCACAAGACCCAACGCATACCCTTCAGAAACGCTAAATGACGATGATACCCCGACGACACCAAAGCCGGTTCGCTCAGTCGCCGCTGAGAGTAGTTCACCGCCCCTGTAACTATCAGAACGCCAATCACCAGCGCCCCGATGACTAACCACATGACCGGATAGTAAATACCATTACTCATAAACAAAATGCTTTCAGTAGAACCGCAACGCAGAAAAACGCCCTCGCTAAAACACACTAATAACCCAAAGGAAGTCTGGTTATTGGGCTGTAATTCACGGAATTTAGCGGAACGCACGCAAAAGTCCAAAACCCACCCCCAGCATTTCGTGACAAAAGTCACTGCTGCACGGAAATGGAAGTTTCGGCTCTGCTGCTGTAGTCAAAAAAAAGAAAAAAGTTGCCACAAATGCATAATTGAAAGGTAACACCTTTTGGTGGGGGATGTCGCCTCTAATCCGTGCCTTCGTAGCGGCCCTGAGATGCCCCAGAAGTGTCTCCTTCGCGTGCCTCGAAGACGACGCCTCTAAGACGGCGTACATTCTTGGCTAAAAAACAGCTTCACCGTCTCTTTGCCGGATGCTCTTTAGCCGTGCTTTGCACGCTACCTTTGCGCCGCTAAATGCTTTCGATGTATGAAAAACGCTTTTTTGCTTGCCCTTTTGCCTTTATCCCTGCTAAATGCCTGCAAACAGGACGATAATCGCGCCAAAACCGAGCAAACCGGCGGTTCACCTACCCAGGCCAGCCCGCTCATCCTGGCAGGTCAATGGATAGCCATGGACTTTTGCGCTCGCGCCAACCAGTATGGCTCCGTGCTTGGCGCAATGAACAACGCCCACATACCCTACGCCTTCGCCTTCGAATTCCTGCCCGACCTGACCGATAGCGTCATCTGCTACGACGGCACCCGCTCCTGGAAGTTGCCCGTCAAGTACAACCGCGACACGCTGGAATTCCAGAACGCCTTCGAAGGTAAATCCATCTTTGCCATATACCACTCACAGGGCGAAAAGGATATGACCGTCTTCGATGGCACCAAAGGGCGCACCCGCATGGATCGCTACATCAAGTCGGGCGCAAATACGCCCGATGCTTTTGGTGCCTTTATGGTGGCGCTTCACCACAACCTCTTTGGTGGCATTCTACTCCCCATAAGCAAAGGCGCCGGCCGCGATACAGTCCTGTTCACACCGGGCGGCGGCATCCTGAAGTGGAACGAATACGACAGGTACCGTGTCTGCGTGGCAGGAGACTGCTTCGTGGCTAAAGAACCCACCGATATTATCATCCTTGGCAAGTCAGACAAGCCTGATGTTGAAAAGCGCT
Organism: uncultured Saprospiraceae bacterium; assembly: GCA_937980645.1. Lineage (GTDB taxonomy): Bacteria > Bacteroidota > Bacteroidia > Chitinophagales > Saprospiraceae > M3007. Next base: position 11,319 of record CALJPQ010000014.1, read on the forward strand.
TTGCTTTTCGCTACAATGCGACTAATGACACCCTGACACTCTACCACCTTATCCCCAACCGCTCTGACGAAAAGGCCGCCCAAGACATCGGTGGCATCGCCTATCGCTTCCGACGTATCGAGTCGCAATAAATCGCCTGCTATGGCCTCTGCTCTGCAAAATTTGTCGCAATACGACGCCGCTACCGTGCCCGATGCCGCCGAGATGACCTTCGGCATCGTCGTGGCCGAGTGGAACGCCCACATTACGCACGCCCTATACGAAGGCTGCTACGATACGCTGCTCAAACACGGTGCAAAACCCGAAAATATCCACACCGTGCAGGTACCCGGCTCCTTCGAACTGCCTGCTGGCGCCCGCATCCTACACGGGCAAAGAAACCCGGACGCCGTCATCTGTCTGGGCTGCGTCATCAAGGGCGAGACCTCCCACAACGAGTACATCAACCAAGCAGTTGCCCAGGGGCTGGTTCACCTCAGCCTCGCTACCGGCAAAGCCTTTCTCTTCGGCGTCCTGACCACCGACACCGAACAACAAGCCCTCGAGCGCGCCGGCGGCAAACACGGCAACAAAGGCGTAGAAACCGCCATCGCCGCCATCCGCATGGCCGCCCTCAAACGCGACCTGTCGGCACCGAAAAAGAAGATTGGGTTTTGAGGGAATTAAACAAAAATCTAAAAGCCCTGAAGCACGCGCGGCGCGTGCCTCAGGGCCTGGTATTTGTTGTGCTGTTTTGTATGCCTCATTACAGCCCACTGGGCGAGAAGCGCACCCCTGCATACGCCACAGGCCCCATAATGGGCGCCCAGATTTGAGAGCCGTTGAAGAAGGGGCTGGTGGGTTCGCCAGCGGCGATGATGGCGTGGTGTTGTTGGAAGCCCGTCAGGTTTTCACCGCCGATGTAAATTTCCATGCGCCGCCAAGTGCGCGTAATTTGCAGGCTCCACAGGGCGTAGGTAGGCGTTATTTCCGGGAAATCATGTACCAGTTCGTGCGGTATCTGGCTGTTGTCGGGCATGCGTTGAGGGCCTACAACTTGCACGCGCGTGTTAAACATCCATTTTTTGTCGGGTGTGGTGTAGTCCAGCGTCGCCAAACCGCGGTGCTGAGCCACCAAGGGCAACAGGCGCAGCACGCCATCGCTGAAGGTCGAACGCGTGTCCGTCCATTTGTATGCGACCCGCATATCCAACCCTTGTACTGGCGTGTATTGCAGCATAGCCAGCAGACTGTTGGCAAATGCCTGCCCGGGCGAATAATAGAAGGCCACCTCGGTGGGCGATTGGTCCACATCTACCACGATTTGGCGCACGAAGTCAGTGCGGTACAGGTCCACGTTCAGGCTGGCTTTTCGGCCCGCCATTTTGAACTCGTGTGTCAGGTTGATGCCATAGTTCCAGGCCTCCTCGTGGAGCAGGTTGGGCGCGAAGCGCAACGCGCGGTTGCTGGCTAATAGGCTAATGTTTTCGGCCATCAGGTTTGGCGAGCGGTAGCCACGGCCTGCCGAGAGGCGCACGACGGTCTCTGGGCTGAAGTTGTATTTGGCACTGGCGCGCGGGGTGATGAGCCAGCCGAAGCGGCTGTTCCAGTCTATGCGTCCGCCCAGCACGACCACGAAGTCCGGGATGCCCATGCGCAAGTTGGGTCGGCTGTATGTGTATTCGGCCATGACGCCGGGCACCCATTCGGTACGGCTGAGGTCTTGCTCATTGACGCGCTCCTGGATGTCGTCGTATTGCACCGACGGGGCCAGCACAATCTGGTGGTCAGTGGTGCCAATGATGGACTGGTACAAGGTCTGCCAATAGGCCGAGCGCTGTTCGGCGGCGTAGCGATTGGAGCCAAAGAGGCCGTTAGCGCGGTGCCAAGAAGCCGACACCATATTGCCCACCTGGCGGTAGGGGCGTCCGTTTAGGCCTTCTATGCCGATTTTGCCCCACACCTCGAGGCGTTCGTTTTGCATCTCGACGCCAAAGAAGCCGGGCACACCTTCTATGGAGCGTATCTGGCCGCCGCGGCGGTAGTCCGTCAGTGCCTGCACGTTGAATTGGGCACACATTTCCGGGCTTTCATAGAAGAGGCGATACAGGCCGTTCAGCTGCTGGCGGTTGGGCACGTCATAGAAGTTGTCGCCATTCATGTCCCAGCGGTTGCGGACGATGCTGGCATGCGTCAGCAAGCCGTGCGACCATTTGCCCTCGCCACGCCGGTTGAGGTGCACATTTAGCTCACCGCGGCCCTCCGTGGAGGTAAAGGCGTTAACAAACACTGGTTTGTCCTGAGTTGGCTTTACCAGATCCGCGTTTATCTGGCCCGTGATACCGGCAAAGCCCTGCCGAGCAGAGCTGGCGCCTTTGGCCAGCTGAATGCCGTTAAGCCAGGTGCCAGGCAGATACTCAAACGCGTACGGAGTGGCAATACCCTGCAGCGTCGGGCGGTTTTCCAGCAGGAACTGGCTGTAGATGCCGCGCAGGCCAAGCATCTGAATTTCCTTGACGCCCGTCAGCGCGTTGGAATACGTAACGTCGGCAGCACCGTTGGTCTCGAAACTTTCGGATAGGTTGCAACAGGGAGCCTTGCGCAGTTCATTGCGCTCGATGCGCTCCACGTTGCGCGGGTCGAGCGTCGAGATGCGCGTATCGAAACGGTGCTCCTGGATGGTTACTTCTTGCAGCTGCCGCACTCCGCTCACTTCTATCCACAGGCTGTCTTCTTCGGGCAGTACCTGCACGCGAGCCGGCTGATACCCCGGATACTGAATAAGCAGCGTGCTCTCGTGGCAGCGGTGCGGAAGCCAGAAGCGCCCCAGCGTATCGGTCAAGGTGCCTGCCGTAGTATCGGCCCAGCGCACAGCAGCACCGATGAGGACTTCGGCGTTTTCATTCGTTACGATGCCGTACAAGGTAGTTTTTTGGGAAAAAAGACCGCTCACCGGCCACACTATGGCCAGCGCGCATATGATGAAAAACCGTTGTTTCATTGCTATTTTTTTCTTTTTGTTGTTGTGGAATAAAATAAAAAAACGGCACCCCGGAGAAATTCCGGCGCGCAAAAGCAATGGGAAACAACGGCGGTCTAACAACGGAACACCTCGTGGCGAATGCAAATTTGCCGCCCCGAAAGCGGCGGTGACGCTTCGGGCGGCGCCTTGTTCAGCAGCTGCTGCCAGCAGAGCACCGGGCAGAACCACTTGCGGAAGACAGGTGCCTCATCGGCCCACAAAGGCAGGTCGGGCAGGTGATCCCACAACGACGGTCCGTATAGGTCGAGTTTCAGCTGATATATCTTGACCGCCTTGCTCGTACAAGCATGCGACGCCGATTGCCAACCCTCCTCGTCGGCAGCGCAACACGCCGGCGCATCTACACGGGCGCAACACGAAGCACTTGCGGCCGCACACGCATCCGCTGGCGGCTTTGAGCAACAATCGGCGGCTTCATGCCTCAGAACATTGCAGTCGCCTTCGCCTTCTTCATCCACCGACAAAGGCAACGATAGCACTATAGCACCTTCGCCCTTGCAATAGCAATAGATATGCACTACACCTACCCCAATAGTCGAGGCCAGCAGCGAGCATATCCAAAGCCAGATGGTCAGCAAGCGAAACACGTGGGAAATCGATTTTATTCGAATGAATGCAAAATTAGTATGCTAACAGCAGTATTTTAAAATCAAAATACCAACAGCGCAAAAAAACGGTGAAAAAAGCAGATTATTTTCTAGAAAATTTTTCGAAAGATTTGACTAAAACAGCTCCCTTACCTTTGTGGAGCCAATCAGACTGCACGCAAAAGAAGAACAATTTCAAAGCGATGAAGAAACTCTTATTGTCTTTTGTGCTATGCCTGGCGCTTACCAGTGCCGGTTTTTTAGCGCAGACCGCCGTCCTGTTCGAAAACGTCCGCGTTTTCAATGGGAAACTGCCCAACCTCATTGGCCCGATGAACGTGCTGGTAGAGGGAAATACGATCAAAGTCCTGAGTACTGCGCCTATAGTGGCACCTGCCGGCGCTACAGTTATTCGAGGGGATGGCCGTACGCTGATGCCTGGGCTGATAGACGTACATGTGCACATGGTGTTCGGTGCGCTCACTATGGCCGAAATGATGTCACCCAACTTGTCGGAAGAGGCGATCATCCAGAAAGCAGCCATTGGCGCCGAAGCGATGCTCATGCGCGGCTTCACTTCCGTGCGCGATGCCGGAGGGCCTATCTTTCCGCTCAAGGCGGCCATTGACCAGGGCAAAGTCAAAGGCCCGCGCATCTGGCCCTCGGGCGCCATCATCAGCCAGACGGCGGGCCATGGTGACTTTCGCACGCCCGACGAGCGCCCGCGCCGCTTCTTTGGTATGCCCTCGCGCTCCGAACGCTACGGGGCCAACTTCATCGCCGACGGACGCGACGAAGTGCTTACGGCTGTGCGCGAAAATCTGCGCTTCGGCGCCAGCCAGATCAAACTCACCGCCGGCGGTGGCACTTCCTCGGCCTATGACCCGATAGATGTTACCCAATACACCTTCGACGAACTGCGCGCCGCCGTCGAAGCGGCTGAAGACTGGGGCACATACGTCATGGTACATGCTTACACTCCACGCGCCATTCGACGCGCCATAGACGCCGGCGTCAAGTGCATTGAACACGGCCAACTGGCCGACGAAGCCACCATCCGATATATTGCCAAAAAAGGCGCCTGGCTCAGCATGCAAAACCTAAGAGAGAGTACTCCCGATATGGACCCTCTACGGCGGGAGAAGCGCAAACCTGTCATCGAGAATCAGCCTAACGTCTGGGGCTGGGCCAAAAAGCACAAAGTCAAACTTGCCTGGGGCACCGACTTCCTCTTCGAGCCAGAGCTCAACGAGCAGCAGAATGAGTACTTAGTCCAGCTGCAAAAGTGGTTCCCGCCCGCCGAGGCACTCAAAATGGTTACGCACGACAATGGCCAACTGCTCCAGCTCTCCGGCCTGCGAAGCCCCTATCAGGGTAAGATTGGCGTAGTCGAGACCGGCGCCCTGGCCGACCTTATTCTAGTGGACGGCAACCCGCTGCAAGACTTCTCGCTCATCGCAAAACCCGCCGAGAAGTTTGTCGTCATCATCAAAGACGGAAAGATCTACAAAAATACCCTCCGGTAGCGCAGCCCACAGGGGCTAAGTCTGGTGCTATGAGGCCCTTTCGTACCTGAGCTAAGTGCCTTGACGGGCAAATGCGCGGCAATTTTTCACGCACGTGCGCGCTTTGACGTTTCTTTGGGCGGCTAAAGAGCCGTTGAAGACTCTCACATTAAGCGCCCTACCATGAGTTTTGTTTTTGATCAAATAAAGGAACGCCTGCACGCCGGTTTGATAGCCGAGGTGGCGCAGTATGTGCGCCAGGAGGAAGCCTCCACAGCAGTAGCCCTAGACTGCTGGAGCACGGCCATTCTGGCCGGCCTTTCGCAATACGTGGATCGCCCGCGCGCCATGAAGCGCATCTACGAAGGTTTAGACACCTTTCCTTCAGAAATGCTGGGCAAGCCTGAACAGCTGCTGCGCTCGGGCAACCTTGCCCAGGGCGACCCTAAAGACCGCTCCGGGCAGCTGCTGGGCCAACTCTTTGGCGAGCGCATTAGCGCCGTGCGGGCTGCTGTGGCCGAGCATGCGGGTGTTTCTCTGCCCGCAGCCTCCGCACTGCTGGGCATCGCCGGCCCTATTGTGCTGAGTGTACTCAGCCTACGCCTCCGCAAGGGCGAGCTGAGCGTGTCGGGCTTAGCCAATCTGCTGCGCGCCGAGCGCCAGCGCCTCAACGCTGTGTTGCCTGCTCCGGTCGCCGAAAGCCTCGGCATTAGCCTGCCGCTCAGCGCGGAGGAGGATTTGCCGCCCCAGACCGAGGGCATGCGCTGGGGCCTCGCCCTGGCTATTGCCGTAGCACTTGGGTTGGCCACACTCGTCGCCTTCAAGCAATGCGCGGGCTGAAGCACTCATCCAAAAGTGCCCGCATATCCAGCTCTGTTGCGCCTGAAACAATCTAACTGCGCCCAATCCGGTCATAAACCAATGCTCTACATGTCCGCCTTACCCAACAGCACAATAACTCCTTGTCTGCTATGCGCCTGTGCAAAAACACTCTCCTGTTGACGGTCTGTTTGCCCCTGCTGTTTTCCATGTGCAACCCAAATCCTGCCGAACGTATGCCCAGCCCACTCCCACCCTCTGTGTTTAAGCCCGAACAGTACACGCCACCGCGAGCAGCCAAGAAGCCCAAACAACTCATCTCAGCCCACGGCGACGTACGCACTGACAACTACTACTGGCTCAACGAACGCGACAATCCCGAAGTGCGCGCCTATCTGGAGGCCGAAAACCGCTATGCCGACTCCGTGCTGGCGCCCGTAGCGGCCTTGCAAGAACGCCTCTTCGAGGAGATGAAAGCCCGCATCCAGCAAGACGACAACACTGTGCCCTACTTTAAAAACGGCTATTGGTACTACGCCCGCTTTGAGAGCGGTAAAGAATACCCCATCTATTGCCGCAAAAAAGAAACCTTAGAAGCGCCCGAGGAAATCATGGTGGACGCCAATGTGCTGGCTGAGGGCAAACCCTATTGCTTAGTATCCTACCTCAACGTCAGCCCCGACAATCGCTTGCTCTTCTATGCCGTGGATTACAGCGGGCGCAACCTCTTTGAAGGACGCATCCTCGACCTGACCACCGGACGCCTGCTGCCCGATGGCTTCAGCGGCCAGATAGCCGGCGCCACTGCCTGGGCCAACGATAGCCGACACCTCTTCTACGAAACCAAAGACCCCGTAACCCTCCGCCCCGACAAAATCCGCCGTCATCGCATCGGCTCCGACGGCAAAAGCGACGCCATCGTACTGGAAGAACCCGATGAAACCTTATACCTCAACCTGGCTAAATCCAAATCGGGTCAGTATATCTTTGTCAACCACGGATATACCGACAACTTAGAAACCCACTACCTGAACGCCGACGACCCACTGGGCCCATTTCGTGTCCTTCGCCCCCGACAGAAGGACTTCTTCTACGAAGTGGAGCACCACGGGGCGCATTTCCTCATCCGAACCAACTGGGACGCCCGCAACTTCCGGCTGATGCAAACCCCCGTGGACAAACCCACCCCAGAAAACTGGACGGAAGTCATCGCGCACCGCCCCGACGTGCTGCTGGATGGCGTGGAAGTCTTCCGCGACCACGTCGTGCTCGTCGAGCGCAAAGGCGGCCTCAAGCAAATGCGCATCATCCGTTGGGCCGACCGCCAGGAACATTACTTAGACTTTGGCGAACCCACTTACACGGTCAGCCCTGATGCTAACCCTGAATACGAAAGTCAGACGCTGCGCTACCGCTTTGCCTCACTCAAAACACCAAATTCCATCTTCGACTACGATTTGGAGACCCGCCAGAAGACCCTCCGGAAAACTGACCCGGTGCTGGGCGGCTTCGACGTTAACAACTACGAAACCGAATGGCTCTGGGCACCCGCGCGGGACGGCAAACAGGTGCCCATTTCGCTGGTGTATCGGAAAGGAACGCCGCTCGACGGCAGCGCACCCTGCCTGTTGGTGGGCTACGGCGCCTACGGCTTTGCGTACGACCCGGGGTTCAACCGTGAAGCCCTCAGCCTGCTCGACCGCGGCTTCATCTACGCCATCGCACACATCCGCGGCGGCGTGGAAATGGGCTACGGATGGTACGACGACGGCAAGATGCTGCACAAAATGAACACGTTCTACGACTTTATAGACTGCGCCGCACACCTGTGTGCCCAAAAACGCACCAGCACCGACCGGCTCTTCGCCTCTGGCCGTTCCGCCGGCGGGCTACTCATGGGTGCTGTGGCCAACCTGGCCCCCCAACAATTCCGGGGCATCATTGCTGGCGTGCCATTTGTGGACGTAATCACCACCATGAGCGACCCCTCCATCCCGCTCACCACAGGCGAATACACTGAGTGGGGCAACCCGGCCGTGCGCGAAGAGTACGAATACATGAAACAATACTCGCCTTACGACAACGTGCAGGCGCAAGACTACCCGCACCTGCTCGTACTCACGTCCTTCGCCGACTCTCAGGTACAGTACTTTGAACCGGCCAAATGGGTGGCCAAACTGCGCGACCTGAAGACCGATAAGAACACGCTGCTATTCAAAACCAACATGAGCGGCTCCCATGGCGGTTCCTCCGGACGCTTCGAACGCCTGCGCGAGCGTGCCCTGGAATACGCCTGGATGCTGGGCATTCTGGGGCGCTTAGAGTAGCGTCTTGATTACCCTGTCGCTCTCTCTTCACCGAAACACTAGAACAGGCTGCACCCGATGGCGCAGGCGTCATAAATACCGTAGATAGCTTTGAGAAAACCTCAACTTTTCAGCAAATGCTCATTGGGCAGCAGTCAGTAAGAAGTCTAAGACTTAAAAACCCGAGCAAGCGACAGCGCCTGCTCGGGTCGCATGGGCAATTCCCCGATGTAGAAGAGCCTAAAATCTGCTATAAGGCCTTAACGCATAACCACTAAGCGCCCTCGGAGGCAGCGGTTTTCAGCATACAACTCAACGAAGTAAATGCCCGCACCTAAGTTGCCGTTTTCCAGGGCAATCTGGTCGCTGCCTGCGGTGACGACCCGATGCTGCAACAGGCGTCCGCCAGCATCCCAGATGCGCAACTGCCCTTCAGCCGGAAGAGGCTCGTCTAAGCGTATCCAGGCGGCGCCCGAGGTCGGATTAGGATATAGGACCAGCGTTCCAAAGTCGGGCTGCTGCGTGCTCACCGTGCAGTCGAAATTCGGATTGACCGTTACCGTCATCGTAAAGCGGCTGGAGCAGCCGGTAGTTAGGTCAGTTACCTGCAGGGCATACGTGCCGCTCACCTGAGCGCAATAGCGGAAGCCCGTGGCGCCGGGGATGGGCGTACCCTGGGAGTACCACTGAAGCGCGTAGTTTTTGGGCAGTGCCGTGGTGTCTATCAGAATCAGGTTGTTGCGGTCGTTGAGGAACACCGGTTCGGCGGGCGGGTCGTAGAATGTGATGGTCTGACCAGCGGATACGGCGATACAGCCCAGCGAGTCCACAACCTGTACTTGATAAGTGCCGCTCTGCGTAGGCAGGTATATGAAATCGTTAGAAGCGCCAGTGATGGGCTGTCCGTTGCGCAGCCATTGGTTTGGCCCAGTGGTGTACGACGACTGCAGGATAATCACCTCATCCGGACAAGCTACCTCCTGGCTGGCCGTTAACGTCGGGGCCGGTGGCGGCGGTAGTACAACAACCGTATCGGTGGCGATAATCTCCTCAATCGGGTTCTCAATAGTCAGTACTACGCGAAGGGAACCCGAAACCAACGTGTCGCCACCGCTTAAGGTATTGAAAGGCAGACTGCCACAGAGGTCATCCGAAAGGTCTATACCCGAGTCCTCGTCCCAGACCTCCAGCGTGTAATTCACCTGCGGCTGCAGGGGGAAATACAGGTTAAAGGTGTAGGGCAACACCACGTTGTTAACGTGGTTGTTCTGGAAAAGAAGCTGTCCGCCACGCAGGATGCGCAGATATGGGTCGGGAGCATTGAAGACATCCGTGCAGCCCAGGCCCAACAGCGTAACGCCGGTCAGGATATGGCCCACGGTGTCAATGCGCGCCTTGTACTTGACCACATACATGCCGGGTTTATTGTACAGATGCGGAGGCGGATTTTCACCGGCGAAGGTGGTGCCATCGCCAAAATCCCATTCATAAGAGAAGCCACTCCTGCCTTGAGAGGGAATGTTGTTGGTAAACGTTACCGTTGTGGCGCCACAGTCCTCGGCATTGGTCATGGTAAAGCCCTTGTTGATGCTCACCGAAGGCTTGATAATCAGGTCCATGTTGAAGGATGTCTCCTGTGTAAAGATGAGCACGGTAGCACGCAATTTGACTCGAAGCACAAAGGAGTCAGCCTTAAGCGGTGTGCCGCACATTTTGAAACAGCCGTCAGTTTCGTTGGCGGTTTCAAACACAGTTTTGTTGGCCTGCCACTGGATGCCGGGCGGTAGGTTTTCGACGCCGACAATCTCGATACGCGAGATGGGCAGCCCTGGAGGCGTGGTAGAGTCCACTTTGCTTACAGGCGTGGTGGACTTAGGCACGCGGAAAGACAGGTCTGCATCGTAAGGTTTGCCGCGCTCACCCGTAGGCAGCGGCGGCAGATAGAGCGTATCCGCCGGCAAATTGGCGGGCAGGTTGATAGCACAACCCGGGCACCCCGATTGCGCCAGCAAAGGAGATACCGAGAAAAGTGCAAAGAGCGCCACAGAGAGTAGTTTTTTCATTGATAACCGGTTTTAGTTAGTGAAACCATACACCCCTGGCAGGAAAAATGGGCATGGTGGATTAAAAAAGAGGCCAGGCGTTAGCCGGCTTAATACTTACATGCGGATGAGACGGCGGACGGCGCGCGTATTTTCATCGCGGAGAACGATAAAATATGCTCCCGAGGACAACGCGGAAACATCCAAATCGAGGCGATTTTCGCCCTCGAGCAGGAGCACCTGCTGACGCTGAGCAAGCTGACCATACACGTCGAAGACTTCTACCCAGAAAATACCACTGCGCGTGCTGACCGCCTGGATATACGTCTGCCCAGAGGTTGGGTTGGGCAGTATCTGCAGTGTGCTGAATGGCCCATCAGGGTCAAACGTAGAGACCTGGCACTGACCTTGCGGCCTCAGTATCAGGTAGTAGTGATAGGTCGGGTCTATATCTCTGGGCAACACCAGAGGCACTTCGCCCAGCAGCGTCCGAACGCGCACCGATATGCCCAAGTCAAAGGTATCAGGATTGTTGGCTGGCGAAGGAGTACCGTATAGCAGAATGCAGCCCAGACTCAATGCATTAAACGTGCAGTTGGGCGGATCACAGGAATAAGTCAGACCCGTAGGAAGGTTAGAAATAGCACCCGTCAGGGCAATGCTCACCGATTGAATGGGCACCTTAAAGCCAAGATACGTAAACGTGTCGGGCACGAACACCGTAACCGATTGGTTGTAAGGCTCATTGATACAGGCAGGCTTCAGGTTGTAAAACGGAGAGTCGGGCGAGTAAGGTGCCGGAGAGAGCAGTTGTTTGGTATTTAGGAGGTTGGAGTCGCGCTGGCAAGTTTGAGCAAAAACGCTCGCATTCGTCAGCATCAGGCCTGCGATGCAGAGGAGCAGTAAGTGTTTGTTCATAACCATCGTTTGTTTGTTGTATAGATTTAGCAAGGTTATAGCACGACGCCCACAGGTGTAAGACCTACTGGCGGCCAATATCCGGCGAATTCCGGACTTATTAAAAACAAACAAGATGGCGGAGGAGAATTGGCACAGAAAAGAGGAACGAGCGGCCTGCTATATAGCGTTCGTTCCTCTTCCTCTGTCGCAGGCGCGTAGGGCCTGAAATGGGCTTATGCCTCAGCTTTAACAGCGTCCACGATAGCGCGGAAAGTGTGCGGGTGGTTGAGCGCCAGGTCGGCTAAAGCTTTGCGGTTGAGGCTGATGCCTTTTTGCCCCAAAGCGTGGATGAAGCGGCTGTACGGAATACCTTCGGCGCGCGTGGCAGCGTTGATGCGCGCTATCCACAGGCGGCGATACGTGCGCTTCTTGTACTTACGGTCGCGGAAGGCGTAAAGCCAACCTTTCTCAACGGCGTTTTTGGCTACGGTATAAACTTTGGAGCGAGCGCCAAAGTAGCCTCGGGCGGCTTTCATAATCTTCTTCCGGCGCGCCCGACTGGCCGGATTGTTGGTTGCTCTTGGCATACATGTGTTTTTTAGTGCGACTTCGAGGTCCTTGCCTACAAGGACACTTTGGCCGAAGTCCTCGTTAAAAAATGAAAGGCAAAAATTTAGATAGCCAGCAGGCGCTCAATACGCGCGTGTTCGGCTTTATCCACAACGATGGCAGGGCGCAGATGACGCTTTTGCTTCTTCGTCTTGGAGCTGGCAATGTGGCGCAAATTGGCCTGATTTCGCTTAATCTTCCCCGTCCCGGTTACCTTAAAGCGCTTTTTGGCGCCGGAGTGGGTCTTCATCTTAGGCATAACAAGTCTCTTTTTTAAATGGAGCGCAAAGGTACAGCCTTCAAGCATTTGCGCAAGTGGCCCCCTATTTATTTTTAGCCAAATGGACTAAATCAGGAGAGCTGTTTCTTGACTGGCGTCTTTTTGGGCGCCACAATCACAGCCATGCGCTTGCCGTCTAAACGCGGGAGCTGCTCGGCAACGCCGTACTCTTCCAGCTCTTTTAAGAAACGCAAGAGCAACAATTCACCGCGGTCTTTGAATACAATAGCACGACCTCGGAACTGCACATAAGCTTTGACCTTATTGCCTTCCGCCAGAAAGTTTTTCGCATGGCGCAACTTGAACTCGAAATCATGTTCGCCTGTCTCCGGCCCAAATCGAATTTCTTTGACTTGCTGCTTGACGGCGTTGGCTTTCAGTTCCTTTTCCTTCTTCTTCTTTTGGTAGAGGAACTTGTTATAGTCAATAATGCGCACCACAGGCGGTGTGGCATTGGGCGAAATTTCCACTAAGTCCAACCCCATTTCTGCGGCCCACTTCTGAAGGTCGGAAGTGCGATAGATGCCGGACTCAATAGGACGGCCGGCCACTTCGCTGATTTCGGCCAGGTTATCACCGACTAAGCGCACTTCGGGCGCCGTAATGAAACCGTTGATGCGGTGCTCAGCCTGTTGCTGGGGTCTCCCGCGCATTCCTCGCGGATTAGGAGCGTTTCCTGGGCGTAACGGGCGGCCAGGGCCGCCCGAGTTTGACGTTTTTTTTAAAGCCAATTAAGCAAATAGTTTAGTGAATAATGCGGTGCGATAGAGAAAGGTAATTTATTTTCCTTAAAGCAAGATAGGCGAAAAAGAAACAGCGACTTGTGCTTTAGATACGGACGCTTCAGCGGACAAAAGTACAGCCATTTTGCAGGACGCTACACGGCCTGACAGAGAAAATTTTTAAGTTCCACGACGGCTCCTACTTTTGCTGTCCTGCTCCAGCAAAAACTCTGGCTGCTTGCTCACTCAAATTCGTGCATCGTGCCTCATTTCGCCGACATCATTTTGCCTTTGGCACTACCCAAACCAGCGTTCACGTATGCTGTGCCGGACGACTTGCTCGATGAAGTCCAGGTTGGTCGGCAAGTGGAAGTAGATTTCGGAAAGGGTAAGCGCTATGCTGGAATAGTATGGCGGGTGCACGAGGAAGAGCCGGATTACGCCACAAAGCCCATCCTGGCGGTTTTGCCCGAAGGTGCTTTCATCTCGACAGAGCAGCTGGCCCTGTGGGAGTGGATGGCCACCTATTATTGTTGCATGCTGGGCGAAGTGCTACAGGCGGCCCTGCCCGCACAACTCAAGTTGAGCAGCGAAACCCGCTTAGTCCGCCGCGCTGATTACGGCGACGACTTCTCGGCACTGGATGACGAAGAGTATTTGCTGGCCGAAGCCCTCTTACTGCGCGAAGAGATCACTTTAGCCGACGCCCGAAAAATTCTGAACAAGAAGACCGTCATGCCCGTAGTGCAGCGCCTAATAAATAAAGGTGTGCTACTCCTGCGTGAAGAACTGCGTGAACGTTATCGGCCCAAGAAAGTCCAGGCCATTCGGCTGGCCGAACCTTACCGCTCCCAACCCGATCACCTAGCACCCGTGCTGGACGACCTGGCTAAATATGAAAAGCAACAGGAATTGGTGCTCGCATACCTGCACCTGAGCCGCCAACGCTCGTGGGTAAGCCGGCAAGAAATACTGGACAAAGCCAACGCTTCCGAGTCCAGCCTGAAATCGCTCCTCAAAAAAGGCATTTTCGAGTTGTATGAGCGAACCCTGAGCCGCATCGCCGGACACACTGATGCAACCAGCGCTGCGGATGCGCTCACCGAACAACAGCAGCGCGCTATCAGCGAAATAGAGGCCTTTTTTGCCCAAAAAAAGCCCGTCCTGCTCCACGGCGTTACGGGTAGCGGCAAAACGCGCGTGTACGTCGATCTCATCCAAAAGGTCATTCGAGCGGGTGGGCAGGTCTTATATATGCTCCCGGAAATCGCCCTCACGGCGCAGATCATTGAACGCCTGCGGCACATTTTCGGCTCCGATATCGCCGTCTATCACTCCAAAGTCAGCGACAGCGAGCGCGTGGAGATCTGGAGGGCCACCGCCATGGGCAAACCCGTCCTCCTGACTGCGCGCTCGGGGCTGTTCTTGCCCTTTAAAAACCTGCAACTTATCATTATAGACGAAGAGCACGACCCTTCTTTCAAGCAACAAGACCCAGCGCCGCGCTACCACGCTCGCGATAGCGCTATCTACCTGGCACACCGGTGCGGCGCTAACGTATTGCTTGGTACCGCTACGCCCTCCCTGGAAAGCTGGCACAACGCCCAAAGCGGCAAGTATGGACTCGTTCAAATGCCCGAACGCTTTGGCAATGTGCCCCTGCCCGAAGTGCGCCTCCTCGACCTGCGCGAACACCACCAAAAGCGCCAGATGCAAAGCCTGTTCGCCACACCACTGCTCGAATCTATCCAAAAATCACTGGAACAGGGCGAACAGGTTATCCTATTCCAAAACCGCCGCGGCTACGCTCCCGTACTCGAATGCCGCGTCTGCGGCTGGACAGCCGAATGCCGCCACTGCGACGTTAGCCTCACCTACCACAAGCAACATCACGCCTTGCGCTGCCATTACTGCGGTTATGTTGAAAAAATGCCTGCCGCCTGCCCAGCCTGCCACAGCGGAAAAATCGCCCTGCTCGGCTTCGGCACTGAAAAGATCGAAGACGAATTAAAGATTTTCTTGCCCAAAGCCCGCATCGCACGCTTAGACTTGGACACCGCCGGCGCCAAAAACCGCCTCAATGACCTGCTGAACGACTTCGAGGAAAAACGCATAGACATCCTGGTGGGCACACAAATGATCACCAAAGGGCTGGACTTCGACAACGTCGCGCTCGTAGGCGTGCTGGGTGCCGACCAGCTGGCCCGCTTTCCTGACTTCCGCGCCGGCGAACGCGCCTTCCAACTGCTCACCCAGGTGGCCGGACGCGCCGGACGCAGACACAAACGCGGCCTGGTCATGATACAGGCCTGGAACCCTAACCACCCTGTGTTGCAAGAGGCCTTACGCGGCGACTTTTACGCTCACGCACAACGCGAACTGGACGAGCGCAAACACTTTTTTTACCCGCCTTTCTCGCGACTCATTCGCGTGTACGTGCGCCACTCCAAAGAGGCAACCACCCTCGCTATCGCCCAACATATGGCCGACCTGCTGCGCCAACGCCTGGCCCATCGTGTACTGGGCCCAACCCAGCCAACCATTAGCCGCCTGCACGGCTATTTTATTCAGGAAATCCTCCTGAAAATGGAAAAATCCGCCACTCTCTTGAACGCAACCAAACAATTCATCCTGCAGGCGGCAGAACAACTCAACGCTCAACCCGGCTGGTCAGAAGCGCGCATCTACGCCGACGTAGACCCCCAGTAACCGCCAAACTTGTTTGGCCAATTCGGCGTTTAGTTAAAAACCGTTAATCGGTTAATTCCCCGTTAATCTCCTTGCGCGCTGATGTGCACCATGTTTCTTTGTCGCCCAAAAAACGCAATCTATGAAACACCTGCTTATGACCATTGCGGGCGTTCTGTGGAGCGTCCTGCTCAGTGCACAGATTTATGTAGAAGGGACTCTGCTAACTCCCTCGAATACAGGTGTCTACATCGAAGTTACTCCTCTGCGTCGCACTGATGGGACGTATCACATTGGCGTAGATTATGGCCAGACGCGCAGCCGTCGCCCTAACGATTGCCTGACGGACAACAAGGGCCGCCGCTACGAGTTTCGCAGTGCGATAGACGGCCTGAACTTTCTCTACGACAACGGCTGGGAGGTGGTGGTTGTCTATCCAGTCGAAGACATCCGGCGCTATCTGCTGAAGCGCCGTTGAGGCCAAAAGGGCTTTTTGCTAATATAAGCATAATGGGCGGACGTGTTGGCATGAGCGAAAGTACTACCTTTGGGGGTCTTTTGGCTGAAGGCCACGAAGACGTATTCTATTTCTATTTCTATCACCAAACTAATAACTCACTCGCTCTGTCTTATGCCTACGAAGTTAACACTCCGCCTGGGAATGCTGGTGGTGGCGCTGTTTGCAGTGCTTCTTCCGCAAGCCAATGCACAAGACCTGAATGCTGCTCAAGAGACGGCTTTGCGCTTTTTGCGCGCCAATCCTGAGCAATTTCTCCTGACCGCTCAAGATGTGGCCGATGTGCGCATCAGCGACGTTTACATGAGTAAACACAACCGCGTAACCCACGTATGGGTACAGCAACAGCACGCTGGCATTCCGGTGTATAATGCGCTTTTCGGCCTGCATGTGCGCGATGGCCAGGTTTATCACTTAGGGCACCGCTTTGTGCCCGAGTTGGCGCAGCGCGTCAACACTACCCTACCCTCTCTAGGCGCTGCCCGTGCACTGGAACTGGCATTACTACACCTGGGCTTCAAAGCCACCGACATGCCGCGCCTCAAGCAGCGCATCAGCGACCGTAATTGGGTCTTCGAAGCCGGAAAAGTGGCGCGCCAGGAAATCCCGGTGGACATCTGTTACGACCTCAATGACCAGGAGCAGCCGCGACTGGCCTGGAAACTCTTCCTCGACCAGGCCAACACTTCCGACATGTGGACCATCACCGTGGACGCTGTAACGGGCCAGGTTCTGCGCCAGCACAACCACACGGTGTATTGCAAGGTCGGCCATGTTCACCGCGCCGACGGTGATTGCCGCGAATACGCAGAAGATACCGACCGGGTTGCAGCCGCACACGAGCCCACGATGTCGTTGGGCGCCAATGATGAAGCCTATCGCGTCTTTGCCCTGCCCGTAGAAAGCCCGGCACATGGCGACCGATCCTTAGTCGTCAATCCTGCCGATCCCGTTGCCTCTCCGTACGGATGGTTAGATGTAGATGGCCAGCCCGGTCCGGAATATACCTACACTCGCGGTAACAACGTGTGGGCCTACGAAGACCGCGCCAACGACAATACGCCCAGCGCTAACGAGTCAGCTACAGGGGTGAACTACGTATTTGATTTTCCTTTTGACCCCAATGCTGAACCGGAAGCCAATCTGGAGGCCTCGATTACGAACCTGTTCTATATGAACAACATGATGCACGACATTGCGTATCGCTTTGGGTTCGATGAGCCGGCGGGCAACTTCCAGCAGAACAACTACGGCCGCGGCGGCCTGGGCAATGACTTTGTGCGCGCCGAAGCTTTAGATGGCGGTGGTGAAAACAACGCCAACTTCTCTACGCCAGCCGACGGCGGCAACGGTCGTATGCAGATGTACCTGTGGAGTGGCGAAAGTGGCAACGTCGTGCGCGTCAATGGTCCAATATTGGTGCAAGGCACCTACTACGCCCAGGCAGCTAACGGCTGGGGAGCTCCCATTACGACCACGCCAGTAACAGGAGATGTCGTTATCACAGACGACGGTTCCGGTGGCGACGACGCCACGAAGAACTGCAACCCACCAGTCAATAACCTGCAGGGCAAAATCGCTATGATTGACCGCGGCGTGTGCCAGTTCGGCCGAAAAGCCCTGACTGCCCAACAAGCTGGTGCTATTGGCTGTATCATCTGCAATTTTGAAGATGCTACAATAGGCATGGCCGCCGGCAACTTTGGCGGCCAGGTAACCATACCCGTTGTTATGATGAGCAAGCCCAATTGCGACTTGCTGCGCCAGTACGCTGGTTTTGGGCTGAACATCTCTTTAGTCCGTCCCACTGTAGCTGGCCCGCAGAAATTAGACGGCAGTTTCGACAACGGTATTATCGCACATGAATACGGCCATGGCATCTCCAACCGCCTGACCGGCGGCCCCAGCCAGGCAGGTTGTTTGGGCAATGCTGAGCAAATGGGCGAAGGCTGGAGCGACTGGTTTACCCTTATCACCAGTGTGCGCCCGGGCGACGTACCCAAACAGCGCCGCGGCGTGGGTACCTTCGTCATCCGCCAGCCTAACGACGGCGTAGGCATCCGCCGTGTGCCTTACACCACTGATATGAGTATCAACCCGCACACCTATGGCACCGTAGCCAATAGCGCTGGCGTGCACGCTATCGGTGAAGTGTGGGCTACCGTAACGTGGGACCTCTATTGGGCTTTCATAGAAAAGTACGGTTACGACCCCGACTGGACGAACCCCAACAGCGGCAACTACCGCGCCATTCAGCACATCATGGACGGCATGAAACTGCAACCCTGTAGCCCTGGCTTCATAGATGGACGCAATGCCATCCTGCTGGCCAATGTCCTATATTACAACGGTGCTGACACCTGCCTCATTAGTGAGGTTTTTGCCCGGCGCGGTATGGGCATTTTCGCCAGCCAGGGCAGCAGCAACAATTCGGGCGACGGCATAGAAGACTTCAACCCAATACCCACCTGCATTAAAGAACTCAAAATCAGCAAAAGCACCTCGACGCCGCTCATCGAACCGGGTGGAACGGCGTCGTTTACCATCACCGTCATCAACCACAAAGACGAAACGGCAGAGGGCGTTGTTGTTACCGACCCGCTGCCGCAAGGGCTGTCGTTGGTATCCGCCTCTAATGGCGGCACGGACGTCGGCGGTGTCGTTACCTGGAATTTGGGCAGCCTGCCTTCTGGCGCCCAGCTAACGCTCACGTACACAGCCAAATCGGACCCGGCACTGAAGTCATCCCTGTACTTCCGCGACGACATGGAAGAAGAAGGCGACCGCTGGTCTTCCTCATCACTGCTTATCAACGAACCCAATACATTCTACCTGCAACAAAATCAGGTACGTGTAGGGCAATGGGCCTGGCGCGTGGACGCACCTGCCAAAGAAACCGACCAGATACTATACAACTACATTCCGGTGCCCATTCAGGGTAGCCAGCCTGTGCTGCGCTTCTGGCACCGCTATAATACCCAAGCGGGTGTTGACGCCGGTTTTTTAGAGGTGCAAGTGGATGGCGAGTCCACGTGGCGCCGCTTTGACCGCAGCAAAGTGTTTCGCGGCAGCTACACGGGCGGTATCCAGTACAGCACGTTTGCCATTCCCTTCCTGAGCGGCTTCTCGGGCAACTCGAACGGCTGGGTGCAGTCATATTTCGACATGAGCGAGTTCGCAGGTAAGAGCGTGGCCTTCCGCTTCCGCTTCGGCACCGACGCCAGCACCACCCCTGCCGATGCCCACTGGACAATTGACCAGGTGGACATCTTCGATATGTTCAACTACGACACTGAAGCGTGCGTGCGCTCCAGCGCCGGCGACCAGGCCTGCGCCCGCGCGGCAGCCCGGGGCGTCATTGTAAATACAGCCGACATCGTCAGTACGAATGAACCAGCAGCGGCTAATCCCTTAGGCATCCGCGTACAACCCAACCCGGCTACGGACTGGGTAACGGTAGCCTTCGGCGCAAGCGCGAGTGGCCCTGTGCTCGTCAATATCCTGAGCGCCGACGGGCGCCAGGTCGCCCAGATGCGCTTAGAGGGTGTGCATGCCGGCCAGGTAACGCCGCTCGACGTGCGCCACCTGCCCACGGGTGTCTATGTGCTGCGCGTCGAAAGCACTGCCGGCGCCAGTAGCGTGAAAGTGGTCAAGCAATAGCGTTTTACCACCTATGCCAAAAAGAAGAGGTTTGCGAAGCCGTGTGGTTTCGCAAACCTCTTTTACCTTCGCAGGCCTGTTTGTACCAGGACTCATCCACAGCATGCTAAAGCTCTTTTCTTCGCTTCGAGAAAATCGGCGCGTACAGTCCCTCCTCGCTCCTATACGCACTGCCCAACAGTGGTTGGCAGACCTGCTGCAACCCGTGTTGGCGCCGCTGCGAAGTGCGTGGGCCGCCCTTACGGCACCCGCACGTGCCGCCTGGCGACGCTTCGAGGTGCGTTTTCCATGGATGGCCAACGTATTGTCCGGCGCAGGCACCTTGCTTCGCTGGGGCATTTATTTTTTGCTCTTCCTCATCGCCTGCGTCTGGCTCGGCTTCTTTGGCCACCTGCCTGACACCGATGAATTGCGCTCTATAGAAACGGCCAACGCTACCGAGATTTATTCCGCAGATAGCGTCTTGCTGGGCAAGTTTTACGTGGAGAATCGGACTACCATTCCTTTAGAGAAGATTTCGCCCTACGTTGTTACTGCTCTTTTGGCTACCGAAGACCGCCGCTTCTTTGAGCACAGCGGCATTGACCTGACCAGCTGGGCGCGTGTAGCCCTTGGCCTGATAACCAAAGACAATAAAGGTGGCGGCTCCACGCTTAGCCAGCAATTGGCCAAAAATCTGTATCCGCGCAAGCGATACGCCATCCCGGGCATCAGCCTGCTCATCAATAAAATTCGGGAAAACTTCATCTCCGTGCGCTTAGAGCGCATTTATACCAAAGCGGAACTGCTCAATCTGTACCTGAACACCGTGCCCTTTGGTGGCGACCGCTACGGCGTCAGTGTGGCTGCAAGGCATTTTTACAACAAAAAAGCCCAGGAATTGACGCCCGACCAGGCAGCGACGCTGATTGGTATGCTGAAAGCCACGACCTACTACGACCCGGTGCGCAATCCCGAAAATGCCCTGCGGCGCCGCAACTTAGTGCTCAAGCAAATGGTGAAAAACAGCGCCTTCAATGTTTCGGTACGCAGCGATGAACCAGGTATGGATCAAGTGCGCTCCATGATAGAGCGCGGGCGCATTTCGCAAAAAGAATACGAGCAACTCATTCAAAAGCCTTTAGGCGCCCGCCGATATCACGTGGACAGCCACAACGAAGGGCTGGCCACCTATTTCCGCGAATACTTGCGCACCGATGTGCTGCCCAAATTGCTCAAGGGCCGCACGCATAGCGATGGCACCCCGTTCAACCTCTACACCGACGGGCTGAAGGTCTATACCACCATCCACAGCCGCGCGCAGCGCTATGCTGAAGAGGCTGTACGCCAGCACATGAGCCAGCTGCAAGACCTTTTCGACCGCCATTGGAAAGGCTACAAAGGCGTGGAAAAACCCTGGGGCGACGACCGCTGGATAGACGAGCAGGTACGCCGCAGCGAGCGCTGGCTCACCTTGCGCGATGCCGGCTGGAGCGAAGTTGATATCCGCGCCGACTTTGAAAAGCCCGTGCGTATGACCATCTTCTCCTGGCGTGGTGCTGCTTCGGAGATAGACACGGTCATGACGCCGTTAGACAGCGTGCGCTACTACTTCTGCCTGCTCAACTGCGGCTTTATGGCCATGGAGCACGCCAACGGGTATGTCCGCGCCTGGGTGGGCGGCACGCACTACAAGTACTTCAAATACGACCACGTCCGGAGTACGCGCCAGGTCGGCTCTACCTTCAAGCCCATCGTTTACGCTGCTGCACTGCAGGACTCTTTTTCTCCCTGTTCTTATCTGCCCAACCAGCAGGTAAAAATTGTGGACTGGGAGCCGCGCAACGCCGACGGCTTCTACGGAGGCTGGTATTCGCTGACGGCCGGGCTGACCAACTCGGTCAATGTCATCGCTGCCCAGCTCATTGAGCGCGTAGGCATTGAGCGCACCATTCAGCTGGCCCGCAAAATGGGCATCACGGCGCGCATGCCGCGCGAATTTGGCATTAGCCTGGGGGCTGCCGACATTTCGCTATACGAGATGATGCAGGTGTACGGTACTATGGCCAATCAAGGTGTGCGCCCCGAGCCGGTGGTCGTCTTGCGCATCGTTACCCGTACGGGCGAGGTGGTGTACGACCACGCTCAGGCGATAGCGCAAAATCCGCCCACACCGGTGCGCGCACTCACACCTGACCAGGCCGCTACCATGACCCGCATGATGCAGTCGGTTATCAACAGCGGCACGGGCGCGCGCCTGCGCTACGGCTATGGGCTGCATCAGGGCGATTTCGCCGGCAAAACGGGTACCACGCAAAACCAAGCTGACGGCTGGTTTATCTGCTACAACCCGCGCTTAGTTACGGGCGCCTGGGTGGGCGCTTCCAGCCCGGCCGTGCGCTTCCGCTCGCTGGCGTTAGGGCAGGGTGCCTCTATGGCGTTGCCTATCGTCGGCATCTTCTGGCATAAAATGGCCAACGACCGCGAATTTGTCAAATGGTATCAGGAGCGCTTCCCGGAACCGCCGCCACACGTGCTGGCTAAATTCGGCTGCCCGGGCTTCATTGACATCTCACCCGATACGCTCCAGATGCTTCTCACGGACTCCACTTTGCGCGAAGAACTCCGCCAAAACGGCTTCCGAAACCTGAGAGAAGTCGCTGACCAGTACTTCGAGCAGGAAAACGGCGGCGAAGGGCACGACTCCAGCGAAGAGCCTCCTACTAAACGCACCAACATTCTGGAGCGCCTCTTCGGACGCCGCGAAAACCAGGAACAGTAAACATGAAATCCGCGCCCAAGAAATCGCTGCGCTTCCGGTGGCTCGTCGCACTCATGCTGATAGTGCTGGCTACGGGCGCAATCGTCTGGCTGTTTCGCGGCAGCCCTAACAGTGAGAAGCGCTTCGTGTGGACGCCTAATTACCAGGAAAAAAGTGCCCAACCTTTTGGTACTCAGGCGCTATATCGCCTGCTAAGTGAATACTTCCCTGGCCATTCGCTGACAGCCGTTACCGAAGACTTGGAATTCGTGCTCCCTTTAGAGAACGAGGCGCCTGCCACCTATTTCTTCATCGGGGAACGCCCGTACTACGACTCCGCCGCTACCGCCCACCTGTTAGCGTTCGTAGAAGCCGGCAACACGGCATTCCTCTGTAGCGAACGCATCCCGTTTGACCTGATGTTTTACCTCTACCACGAAGAATGCCCGCAAGCGCCGTGGTCGAACTACCAGACTTTAACTGCTGATAGCCTTTGGCTCTCACTGAAAACCCATGAAAACATCCTGAAAACGAGTGTTTATCATGCCGACCGCAACCGACCCGCGTTGTTTACCTGGGCTTATATCCCGGCGGAATACTTTTGCCCGTCGTTGCCACAAAGGCCGTTAGGCTATGCCGACGACTCTTTAGTCAATTTTGCGCGTTTCCCTTATGGTAAAGGCGCCTTCTATCTGCACACAACGCCATTGGTCTTTACCAATTATCACTTGCTGCGCCCAGAAGTGCAGCGCTATCTCGAAGCGGTATTGGCCTACTTGCCCGAAGGTGACATGTACTGGGATGTGAAGTTCCGCGACCCGGAAGAGGTGCAGCGCCTGCGGGCCAGCGGCCGACGCCCTCCTTTCGAGCATCCGCTCAAACACCTGCTGCAACACCCTTCGCTGGCCTGGGCGTGGTACCTGGTCGTGGCTCTGGTAGCCCTGTACGTGTTGTTCCGGAGTAAGCGCCGGCAACGCACCGTGCCTGTATGGCCGCGCAAGGAGAACCACTCCTTCGAGTATGTCAACGCCATCGCGCAAATGCACTTCCAACAGCACAACTACCGCTACCTGTGTGTGCAACTCATGAATACGTTTCTCCAGCAAGTGCGCGAACGCTTTGGCCTCGCACCGCCGCCTGACGTTGAGGGGCTGCTGAGCGTTCCCAGCGATTTTGTACAGCGTTTAGCAGAAACGGCCAGAGTCCCGGCTGGCGATGTGCAAATTATTTTCTCCAACTACGCCGCAAGCCTTATCTACCCGCCCACCGTACAGAATGTCATCGTCCTGCGCTCCAATATTCGCCACTTTTGGGAACTGACCGAAAGCCGCGGATAGAAAACGATACCTCCCACGGGCTTATACCCGCCCTGACAGACGTTTTCACTGCCACGCCATTACATTTGATTGGCCGAACGGAAGATGCGGTTCCAGTTGATGCCGTCGCGCAGAGTGGCGTTTTTCGTCGAAAAGAAGATAAACAGCGGCTTGCCGACGATGTGGTCTTCGGGCACATAGCCCCAAATACGCGAGTCTTCGGAGTTGTGGCGGTTATCGCCCATCATCCAATAGTAATTCTGCTGGAAGGTGTAGGTGGACGTTTCCTTTCCGTCTATGAAATACTTGCCGTCGCGCACTTCCAACGTATGCCCTTCATAGACGCGAATGATGCGCTCGTAGAAAGGCAGACTGGCGGGCGTGAGGGCTACGGTAGCGCCCTTTTTAGGGATGTAAATGGGGCCAAAGTTGTCCACCGTCCAGTGGCCGTATTGAGCGGCGTCGTTAGGGAAGACGTATCCAGGTCTGGCGCCCGGCTCGAAGCGTTCGACGATAATGCCCGGCCCCCAGGATTTGACTTTGGCCACCTGTTCAGCATCGAGGTTGTAGTATCGGCGCAGTTCGCCCGTAGGCAGTTCGACAGGTATAGCATCGTTGAGGTTGACGCCAATTTCTTCCAATTTGCGCAGGTTAAGCATGCCGCCCTCGCTGCGAATGTAGTAGGCAAACTGCAGATGCCGAGGATTGACGGCGGGCTGGCCGTTGATATAGACCTGCCCGTCCTTAATTTCCAGGCTATCGCCGGGCAGGCCGATGCAGCGCTTGATGTAGTGGTCTTTTTTGTCAATGGGCCGCGCTACCACCGGAGGCATGGGCGGCAACGGGCGATTGAGGCGCCGAAGCATATCCATTTCGCGCCGCCACTGATAGATGTCATAAGTACGCCCGGGCGTGATGATGACACTATCACCCGCCGGAAAGTTGAACACTACTGGTTCGTTGCGGTCGATCTGCTCCAAGGCCGGTAAGCGGAAATAGGGCAGCGACGGTTCGCGCAAGTACGATTCGCGCGCCAGCAAACCGCTGCTCTGCTGACTGAAGCGGTTGTGAATGAGCGGAAACTGCAGCACCGTCATCGGTGTGCGAATGCCGTAATGCGCTTTGCTGACAAACAAGTAATCGCCCACCTTGAGGCTGCCCTCCATCGAGGAGGTAGGAATGACAAAAGCCTCAATCAGGAACATGCGAATGAACGCCGCCGCAAAAACGGCAAAAATGATGGCCTCTACCCACTCGCGCAACGGCGACTTCTTGAAAGGATTGTTGGCATCCAAGCGCCGAAGCGTGGCCTTGTCGTCTTTGGCCTTCGCTTCGGCGTATTGCTGGTGAAAAGCGCGTTCCTGCTCGAGAATAGGGCCGTTGTATTTGTCCTTCGGGTTGCGCCCAATGAGGAAAAAGGGTATCGGAGCATAAATCACCGCCAGAGCCGCCTGCCAAAAGGAGTGCTTACCAAAGGAGCGCATCGTGTCCACGCAAAGCCCGGCGTAAATGAAGATATTGACAATCGGGAACAACAACCAGGCCGCATACGCAGGCTTGTGTCCCACCAATTTGCACCATTCTACCGACGCCAGACCGGGCACAAGTGCTTTCCAACCCGGAATGCCGGCTTTTTCAAAAACCTTGACCATGCTCAGCGAGAGCAAAATGTACAGGACAATCAGGAAAATCAGCACTTCCATGAGGACAAGATAAATAGGCCGCCGGGCGGCAGTGAGTGTTTGTAGTATCTGACAGACAGGTGTTTAACTTTCCTTGCTCTCCTCACCTTCTGTCTTACGACGCGAGCGACGAACGCGGAAGATAGTATCTGCTTCTTTTTCGGTCAGGAAGCTCATTTCCACCATCTGATTCTTGGCAAACTTGCGGATGTCCTGATAGTCTTTGCCGCGTCGGTCGGTGTAAGTCTTGAGCAAGCGCCCCAGGTATGCCTGCACCGATTTTTCCAGGGCCTGGTTAAACTCTTGGTTGCCAAAGATGCGCATGTACAGGTGAAAGGTCTTGCTCATCTCGAAGAAGTCGCCGTACTCCGCTTCGGTAATACCGTTCATCCATTGCGTGAAGTAACGCAACATGAGCAGCCGTAGGCATTTGCTTTCCAACGAAAGCCCTTCGTGAGAGTTGTAAAACTCGCGAACCGCCTCTACTACATCCGGATGGACGTAGCCCAAGCCGTGTACCACCTGCGCTACCCGATAAAAGTCGGTAATTCGGCCCGAGCGATTCAGGTCAACGATGCGCGCCATGCGCAAGTCGGCCTCTGGAGTCATGAGCGAAGGGTACTCCTGATACAAATCGGCTAAAAAGCGCAGGTAATGGATTTCAAAATCCGGGAAGTTCGCCTGTTCTCGCGCAAAATGCTCCGCTACCTGCTGGCGTTCCTCTTCGGTCAGGTCCAGAAAGTTGCCCACCAGAGCCAGCATCTGAATATACTCCTCCGAGTTCTGAAAATCCGGATTGGCCAGGAAGGCCAGGGCCTGTTCTTTCAGACTGGCATTGTCGCCCCCGGCCTCAAAGCGCTTGAGCAAAAACAGACGCAAAGCGGAGAAGTTGGCCTTCATCTCGCCGCGAGTCTGCGGGAACTCAACGGAATAAAAGAACTCGTTGCGGAACTGTTTGATATACCGATGATACAGGGCTTCGCGCTCCTTGAGGTCGCGATAGCGCTCGTTTTTCTGCTGCTGTAAAAAATAGCGCACACGGCGGTTTTCAATCTGGTCGAGCAGGTTGGTTATCCAAATGTCGCTGCTCAGGGCAAAGCCCACCTGAATGCTCTGGCCGATGCGCTTTTTCAAATGGTCGAAGTGTACACTGTTGCAAATAGCCAGCAGCACCTCTTTGAAGTGATCGTTGGGCCGCACGTAGCGGTACTGGTCGTTGATTTCACCGCGCAGCACCGAATAGCCCAGGATACGCGGCAGAAACAAGCCTTCAAAAACCGGATTGAGCAGGGTTTTTTCCAACTCCAACAATTGAAGCGGCGCATGCTCGGCCACCTCGTGGTACAGTTGAGCAATGGCCGGCTCGTATGCCTGGCGCAGGAGCAGGTAGTTTTCCTCCGACTCGTCTTCCCAGTAATGCTGGAGGTGCTCTGACTCCTGGATGGCATAGGCAATCTCATTGAGGCGCTCGTAGTATTTATCGTCTAAGGGCTGCATAACGTTAAAACAGGCGATTTAGCAAGGTATTTTTTGAAAAAAGACCTGGCAAAGCACCCGAGGGCTTTGCCAGGTCTTTGAAACCCGAATGATGCGGCAAAGGTAGAAAAACCTTTGCAGCAAATACGTCGCTTATTCGGCGGAATTTTCTTCGGAGACCGTTTCTGCCGGCGCTTCCGTTTCTTCCACCGGTTGCGGCGTCTCCTCTACGGGCTTCGCCTTCACTTTCGGCGTGCCATCTACGGCGGCCATGAACTGGCGCTTTTTCTCGGCAGTTTGCTCGCGGCGCTTCTGGATGTTGGCCTCTTTTTCTTCTTTCCAGGCATTCCAGCGCGCTTCGGCTTCCTCCAGCGTCAGGGCACCCTTCTTGACGCCCAGCATGAGGTGTTTTTTGTACAGTACGCCTTTGAAGCGCAGAATAGCGAGCACCGTGTCGGTCGGTTGCGCGCCGTTCATCAACCAGTAGTAGGCGCGATCAATATTCAGTTCAATCGTAGCAGGCTGTGTTAGCGGGTTGTACGTGCCTAACTTTTCGATGAAGCGGCCATCGCGCGGGGCGCGCGCATCAGCGGCGACGATGTGGTAGAACGGTGCCTTTTTGCGGCCCCGGCGTTGGAGGCGAAGTTTTACTGCCATGTGGGTGTTGAAAATTTTTTGTTAGAGATAGTATCTCGCCCGGCTACCTATACTCCGATAGCGCCGGGCTTTTCAGGGCCGCAAAGGTAGAAAAACCTCTTAACAAAAATCTTGTAAGGTTAAAAAATCTCCTAAATTTCAAAATCTCATAGGCCGATGTTGAAAAGTGCCCGACGCAGCCTTCCCGATTAACCCCGACCCTAACGGCATACCTTCCAGCGAAAGATAGCAAAAACCCAAGCCGCTCAACCTGGTTCAGCGAGGCATATCTATCCTCCGTCCAAAACAAAACACCCGTTGAGGTTTTGCCGCCAAATTTCGCGCCGTTGACCGGATTGGTCGAAAGAGCAAAACACCCTGTAAGCGCTGCCTGTTTTGTCAGCGAATTGTAAAAATTTGGACATCGTGAAACACCTTCTCGTTTGCAGCAAACACTGTATGCTCACACTTCGTACAGGCCTTTTGTGGCTCTTAATCCTCTCGACACCTGCCCTCACCTTTGCTCAGTTCCCACCCATGGGCCGCGGAAACGGCAACCCGAACCCGGCTCAGATGAACATTGGCCGCTTCTACGGCAAAGTCGTGGACGAAAGCACGGGCAAAGGAATTGGCTATGCCTCCGTGCAACTGACCGCTATGCGCTACGACAGCACCGCCCGCGCCATGCGCGAAAAAATAGTGGCTGGCCAGCTGACCGAACCCAACGGCGACTTCAGCCTGAGCAACCTGCCCATTATGGGCACCTATACGCTAAAAATCAGCTACTTAGGCTATGCCACTGTGGAGAAAAAAGTCTCTTTCGACCTCTCCGGCATGAACCGCCCTTCCTCGGGTGGCTTCGACCTGAGTGCTATCAACATGGTGGACCGGGATTTGGGCAACATCCCTCTGGCCACCTCTGCCCAAATGCTCAAAGAGGTAACCATCAGTGCCGAAGCCTCCACCGTTACGCTGGCCCTCGACCGCAAAGTGTACAAGGTGGATAAAGACGGCATTGCCGCCGGGGGTACCGCCGAAGACGCCTTGCGCAATGTCCCATCGGTGCAGGTGGATATTGACGGTAACGTTACGCTGCGCAACGCCGCACCGCAAATCTTTGTGGACGGACGCCCTACCACGCTGACCATTGACCAGATACCCGCTGAAAGCATCGAGCAAATCGAGGTCATCACCAACCCTTCGGCCAAATACGACGCCTCGGGCGGCAATGCAGGCATCATCAACATCGTCCTGAAAAAAGAGCGCCGCCAGGGCTACAGCGGCAACGTGCGCGCCGGCATAGACATGCGCGGTCGCATCAATGCCGGTGGCGACCTCAACGTGCGCGAAAACAAAATCAACGCCTTTGTCATGGGCGGCCTCTTCGACCGCAAAACTTTGGGCGAAGGCGAAACCGACCGACTCAACCGCTTCGGATTTCCGCAAACTGAGGTGTTTCAAAGCACCCAGACGACCAACACCCGGCGCTTCATGTTCGCCCGAACGGGCTTAGACTGGTTCATCAATAACCGCAATACCCTCACTTTCGCCGGCAACTACGCCGGCGGGCGCTTCAATACCTGGGACGATATCAGCATCCTAACCGACTCGCTCGCCCTCGGCGGCGAGCTCATCGGCAGCAGCCTCGCCCTGCGCGACGCCGTTAGCCGCCGGCAGTTCAACAATTTCGGCGGTCAGTTGCTCTACAAACTCCTTTTCACCCAACCCGGTAAAGAACTGACTGCCGACATCACCATTAACCAGAGCCGCTTCGATAACCGCGGCGACTTTGAAACCCGCATCGAAGGCCTCCCTGTCGCCTTCCGCCAGCGCCAGAACGGCGACGGCACTAATGCCCAATACACCTTCCAAACCGACTTCGTCAACCCCATCAACGGTTCTGGCAAAATGGAAGCCGGCCTGCGCGGCGCTGTTCGCGACTTCCGCAGCAACAACGCCAGCTATCAGTTCGACCCCGTCAAAAACGAATACGTCCGGGCACCCACGTTCGCCGACCAGTACGCCTTCTTAGACCAGGTGTACGCCGCCTACACCACATACAGCCGCTCCTACAAACAGTGGGGCTATCAGGTCGGTCTGCGCGCCGAAGCGTCGTTCTACCGAGGCGACCTGCTGGACATTGACTCTTCGTTCAACATTCAGTACCCCATCAGCCTCTTCCCCAGCGTATTCCTCACCTACAAGCTGAACGACGAAGACAACATCCAGCTCAATTACAGCCGGCGCATCAACCGACCCAACTTCTTCCAACTCAGCCCGTTCCCCGACTTTTCGGACTCCCTGTTGCTGTCGCGCGGCAACCCTGGCTTGCTGCCCGAATTCACCAACTCGTTAGAACTATCGTACCAGAACATCTTCAACCGCAAGCACAACCTGCTGGCGACCCTGTATTACAAATACGCC
This sequence comes from uncultured Saprospiraceae bacterium, assembly GCA_937980645.1. Lineage (GTDB taxonomy): Bacteria > Bacteroidota > Bacteroidia > Chitinophagales > Saprospiraceae > M3007. Next base: position 41,250 of record CALJPQ010000014.1, read on the forward strand.
ACTAACTTGATTGCCAACTACCAGTTCCCGGAATACAACGCCCTGCTGGAACGCGATGTCATTGTGTCCACGTTCATCAACGCCAACTCCAGCACGGCTTATGGCCTAGAACTGACGCTGCGTAACAATCTGGGCAAAAGATTCGAGCTGACGAGCAACTTCAATTTCTACAACTCTATCGTGAATTCCAGCAACATCGAAACGGATTTGCGCCGCGAGCAATTCACCTGGTTTGTCAAAGAAAACTTGAACGTCAAACTGCCCGCGTCCTTCACACTCCAACTGGCTGGCAGCTACCAGAGCCGCACGGCCTTTGCCTTAGGTAGCGGCAACCGCTGGGGTGGGCACGGCGGCTGGATGGGCGGCCCCAGCTCCACAGCGCAGGGCTATTCGATACCGGTTTGGTTCGTGGACTTGTCGCTGCGCAAAGACTTTAAAGACCGCAAGGCATCGCTTACGCTGGCCATTCAGGACATTTTTGCCAGCCGCCGCAACGGCTCTTTCTCCGAGTCTGCGCTCTTTGTGCAAGAAGCCTGGCGCATCCGCGATCCGCAGTTCATCCGCCTCAACTTCTCATACCGCTTCGGCAAGTTTGACCTCTCGCTCTTCAAGCGCAAGAACCTGAAAATGGGCGGCGACGAAGGCATAGGGGGCGAGTTCTAAGGGGGTATTCCTCTAGCGCTGGTGCGAGGCTTCGGCTTCGCACCAGTCTATCCTGGGGGTTTTGTCTGGCGGCAATGCCTTGTTACTTTACGACCAACCAATTCAGTGCTCGCCGTTGCCCGTTGTCGAGCAGCACAATGACGACGTATAGCCCTGGGGGCAACGGTGTGGCGTCCAAGCGCCATTCGTGCACATCGGCGCGCTGGTCGGTGGCGTATTCGGCGATGCGCTGGCCCAACGGCGAGACCACCCAAACACGCGCGGCTGCGGGGGCGGCCAGTTCGAGCCGCAAGCGGCTGGCGTGCGCCGTCGGGTTAGGCGCCAGCGAGAGGTGTTGCACGAGGTTGGGCAGCAAATGCGTGCTGGTGGTGCCCACCGAAATAGCCGCGATGCGCACGCAGTCGTTGGCGTCGGAGACGGTAACGCGGTACGTGCCGGCTTTCAGGGCGGTAACCGTTGGGTCGGTGTGGCCACCGGCAGCAGCATCCCACTGGAAGGAATAGGGCGGCACGCCACCCAGCGGCGTTACCGTGATGCTCCAGCCTGCTAAGGTAGAGTCGGCCATCCATGTCAGGGCCAGCGGCAGGGCGGGCTGCACGACGGAAAAGGCCCAGAATTGGAAGCAGCCGACGGCGTCCACCACCGTCAGCGTGTAGGTGCCGGCGGGCAGGTTGGTCAGGTGCGGCGTTGCAGCGCCATTGCTCCAGGCGTATTGGTAAGGCGGTGTACCCCCCTCCACTACGGGCGCGATGGCGCCGGTGCTATCGCCCCGGCAGGCCACATCGGCCACATTGGCCGAAACGACCTCTAAGGGCGGCGCCAGTTGCACAATTTCGTAAACGGGTGAGGTGCGTATGCAGCCTAAGTCATCCGTTACCGTTACCTGATAGTTGCCCGGCGCCAGGTTTTGAATGGAAGCGGTCGTCTGGCCGCTGTTCCATTGGAAGGTGTACGGCGCCCGCCCTCCTGTGGCTTGCAGGGAAATAGCACCCTGGTTGAAGCCGCAGCGGTCGGGTGTGATGCTGTTCAGGACAATCGCTAGCGCCTGTGCCGGTTCTGTAACGACTGCCGGAATGGACACTTTGGTGCAGCCCCGCAGGTCGGTCATCGTAACCATGTATGTGCCCGCCGGCAGGTTGGTGGCCAGGTTGGCCGTCTGGCCGTTGTTCCAGGCAAACTGATACGGCGGCACCCCGCCGCCACCTTGCACAGCCACCAGGCCGGTGGAGTCGCCTTTGCAAGCAACATGGCCGATTTGCTGAATGCTAATGCGCAAAGGCGGCGCTTCCTCGACGAGTAACGGCTCCGAAATAGCGAAGCAACCCGCTGCATCGGTAACCGTTACCCTGTAAGAGCCGCCGTTAAGGCCGAAAGCGGTATCGCGCGGCACGGGCACATTAGGGTGCAACCCGACCGGAGCCGACCAGGCAAACTGGTATGGGGGTGTACCGTTATTGACCTGCACGGCCATCCAGCCGTCGCTGGCATTATTGCACGATACGGGTTGTATGTAAAGCGAAGATACCGTGAACTCATCTGCCCGTCGGATGACCGTCAGGTTGCGCAACACTTGGGCGCACCCCGTGTGGTCAAAGATCGTAACTGCATAGTCGCCGGCTTGCAGGTTGAAGCGCGATGCCGTCGTGTCGCCATTTTCCCACACATACTGATACGGTGGTGTGCCACCGGTGGTGTTGAGCAAGATGCTGCCCGTTTTAGGGCCGAAGCAAGGGATATGGTTCACGTGAGGCGTTACCTGCAACACCGGTGGTTCGCCTACGACGATGCCGTCGCGCTTTTGGGTGCAGCCGTTGGCGTCGGTTACCGTTACAGAATAGACACCAGCCAGCACGGCAGACAGGTTGGCCGAAGTGGCGTTGTTGCTCCACAGATACTGATAGGGCGAGGTACCGCCATTGGCGCGCACTGAAATGCTGCCCGTAGGTTCGCCAGCGCACAGAGCGTTCTGCACGTTGTTCAGAATAATTCCCAGCGGCAATTCCGGCTGCTGGACGAAATAGGTGGCCGTGGCCTGACAGGAGCGGTTATCGGTGGCCACCAGGTTGTACTGCCCTGCCGGAAGGTCGGCCAGCACGGTTGTTCCGGGTTGGCCGTTCCAGGTGAGCGTCAGTGGAGGCACGGCGCCATTGACCTGCACGGCTAAGTAGCCGGTCTGCTCACCCAGGCAGCCCACATGGCGCAGGCTGTCCAATTTTATGGAAAGTAATTGCGGTGCATTCAGCGTGTAGGGGGGCGTAACGAGCTGACAGCCGCGCGCATCCGTTACGGTGGCCCAGTACTGACCGACGCCGAGGCTCTGAAGTTTGGATGTTCCTGACCCACTATTCCACAGGTAAGTAAATGGCGGCTGGCCACCCGAAAGGCTCAGCTCGATGCTGCCATCTTGTGCGCCAATGCATGTGGGGGGGGTCAGTTTGAACGTCTCGACTTGCAAAGCGCTGGGTTGCGAGACAAAGCCAATCCAGGTAGCAGTACATCCATTAGCATCGGTTACCGTAGCATTGTACACGCCAGCGGTTAGGTTGTTGAGCGTAGCCGAAGTAGCGCCGTTGTTCCATCGAAACTGATACGGCGGCATGCCGCCGGCGGCTTTCACGCGCAAAAAGCCATTGTTTTCGCCAAAGCAGCGCACATTGCGCAGCGAGTCCAATTGCAGGGTCAGCAGCGACGGCTCAGTGATGTTGTAAATGGGCGATGGGAAAATACAGCCATTGGCGTCGGTAATGGTGCACCAGTAAGCGTCGGGGGCCAGGCCGCTGATGGCGCTGGTGGTGTCGCCGTTCGACCATTGATAGCTGTAAGGCGGTGTAGCGCCGAAAACAGCCAGGGCGATGGCTCCATCGTTCTGACCGAAGCAACGCACGTTTTTGAGCATATTCAACTCGATTTGTACGGGCATCGGCGCTGTTATTTCGAGGTTGTTGAGCTCCTGCACGCAATTGCCATCCGTAACAGTAGCGCTATACAGACCCGGAGCAAGGTTGGTGATTTGAGGCCCGGTTTGAGCGTTATTCCAGACAATGTTGGGATTTACGCCACTTACCGAAAGCGAGATGGCGCCGGTATTGACACCCGGACAGCGCACATGAACAATAGTGTCCAGTTCTACCTCTAGCCCCGGAGCGTTGATGAGGATTTGCGGCATAACCATCGAACAACCGCCATGGGTAGCGTCAGTTACCGTTACGCGATAACTGCCCTGCGTCAGACCGGTAATGACGCCTGTACCCGTAACGCCTGTAATCGAGCCACCCGCCCATTGGAATTGGTATGGCGGTGTTCCGTTGAGCGGTGTGAGGGCGATGCTGCCGTCGTTGCCGCCGCAGGTACTGACGTTTTGAACCCACGTGATGGCCGTCTGGGTAACGTTGTTAAGCGTGCGCACCAGAATGGCATCCGTGCTGGTGCAGCCGTTGGCGTCGGTGATGGTAACCGTGAAGATTTGTGCTGCATTGGGCGTGTTGCCCGAAGAAACCTGAATGTTCGGCAAGTTCAACCCATTGCTCCAGGCGTACGTGAACGGCGGCTGACCGGCACTAGAAGCTGTGGTCTGCAGTTGCACCGTCCTGGACCGGCAGACGCTAATAGAATCGCCCTGAGTGATAAAGACCTCCGGGCTAGGAAGCACGGATACCGTTACTGGCTCCACCTCCGTACAGCCGAAGGGCGTTGTGCTCATAATGTAATAGGTAGTCGTAAGAGCCGGCTGTACCACTGGAGAAGGCAGCTGGTTGGCGCCGGAGGCCGGCAGCGCCGTGTGATACGTGAGCAGGCCACCCGTTTGAGCAGTGTCAGTTACTTTGAGTTGCGTCAGGTCAAAGGTTTTGCCCGAGCAAATGGTTGGCCCGCTGATAGGCAAGAGGGCTGGGTTGGGGTGCACAGTTACCGTTGCAGGCACGCGCGGGCTGGCGCAGCCGGCACTGGGGCCGGTCATCGAGTCGGCCACGAAGAGCGTGCGGCTGGCCGTGAGGTTGTTCAACGAAAGCGTTGGCCCTGAGGCGATGGGGCTGCCGCCAGCGGGTTGGTCGTACCAGTAAAATTCGCCAAAGGGCATTCCGCTCACCGAAAGCGTAACGGAGCCTCCGGCGCAGGTAGCCGCAGGCATTGGGGCGGCGGGTGGCGGGATGTCGTCATCATCGTCCATGCCATTGCAGTTTTCGTCTATCTGGTTACACAGGATTTCCGGAGCACCCGGGTAGATGTAAGCAGCAGCGTCGTTGCAGTCGCCGCCCTTGCTGACGTAACCGGCCGGAGCAAAGGGGAAGCACGATACTATGCGCAGGTCGTCATCGCCGAAGCCATCGCCGTCGGCGTCGCGGTAGAAGGTATATTCCGGCACGTTGGCCACCTGTGAGCCGTAGAAGGCGAGGTTGTCCATGGCAATGTCGCCAAAAGCGCCAAAGGTGCCTGTTGCCACAAATTGGAATTGAGCCACCTGGTTGTGGTAAGCCTGCAGGTTGACGTATTCGCGCCGCCACAGTTTGCCGCGGTTGCCGCTCCAGGTGGCTATGGTGTTCCAGGTTTGGCCACCATCGGTGGAGCCCTGCAGTTCGAGGGTGCTCATCTGGCCCGATATAGTGTTCATGTACAGGTCAAACGAGAAGTGGCAGGTCTGGCTGACGGCAGCCTGTACCTGCAAGCAGCGCGTGCGCAGCACGGCCGTTTTGCCCAAAGCGCCGGTGGGCGAGCAGGCATTGCGGAAATACAGGTATTGACTGCCTTCCGCCGCTGAGGGCGGCCCTGCAGTAGGAAAGGTCAGCCCCGGGCCGGTGAATACTTTCCATTCAAAATCGTCGCCTGGTGCGTTTTGCCATACGTTGGGCAGCGGGCATGGGTCGGCACAACCCACCGGGCAGACAGACAAGCCCTCAAAGGTCTCCAGAAGTGTTGTTGGGCAGCTGGTAAAAAACGCCACCTTTGCCGAATTGGCACTCCACAGCCCGCTACCACAAGAGCGGCGCAAATAGGCCTCGTAGCGTCGCAAAGGCAGAAGGCTCGTCAGAACTACCGAATTGACCGAGGGCTGCGGTAACACGACTACCGTACCACTTAGACCGGGCACACTTCCATTACCGGGTACAAAGCCTGCCAGACCGTACTCTAGTATCAACGTGTCGCCAAAGCCGTCGGGTGCCCAAGTAATCTCGGCCGACGTCTGCCCGACCGACACGACACCGGGCATTGGCCCTTCCGGGCAGTCGGCTGGTGCAAAGACCAGTTCCAGAGTGCGCAAACGCCCGACATCACCGGGTTTGCTATCGCAAAACTCAACCTTCCACACCCCCACTGGGTTTTGTCCGTTATGAAATGTCGCTAAAGGCTGTACGGGCAGGAAGTACCCAGTGATATTGTCTCGTTCAGCAGCTGCATTCCAGGGCTGACCTAAAGCAGCGTTGTCTGTCAGTTCCACAAAGGCCCAGCAGCCCAGGGAGTCCTGCGGCGGGGCACCTATGTCTCGGTCGCTGGGATTGAGGCCACCGATGAGCTGGATGCGAACCCCGTCGGGTGCTTCGAGCCAGACGTTCAGGTCAGCGCGCCAGGGGTGCTCCACAGCAATGCGCACGGCATGAAGCACAACATCCGTACCCAACGCATCACCCGGCGCAGTATTGACGTACAACGGGAACACCTGCGGGCTGGCGCAGGAAGAGTCGCGCAGAGCTAAGTTGAGCGGACAGGGACGCGCGTTATTAAGCGCCGTAGTGAAGCTGCGCGGCGCCGACCAATCGCTGCGAGTCGAGTCGCTGCACACGGTGCGCACCTGAAAGCGGTAGTTGCGCCCCGGCGTCAGCCCTGTAATCACATAAGGTGGGTCGGCATTCACCGTAATGTTAGGAATGCCGGTAAACATCTGCCCACCCACTACGAGTTCTATTTCATAGCGACTGCCTACGTCCGTCCAGGTCAGACGCGCTGTCGAGTCCGACACCTGGTCGGCCAGCAACAACTCAGGTCGAAAGCAGGTGTCTGATACCACAGAGGGCCAGCCGTCGGAGGCCACGGTGTTTTTGGGCATGAAAAATAACACGGCGAGGCCGAGGCTTCGCCAAAACAGACCTTGGAATGCACGCTCGTTCATGCGCAGGATTAGTATTTTGTGTGAATCGGTCAGCGGGTCATCTTGCCTGGCAGCAAAGGTAAGGGGAATGCTGGCCCATGGCATTGTAGAGCGCACAAGGGATTGGTCGCGCTGCCTGGCTTCGTTGCGTACACGCGGGTTTTGGGCCAATTGGCCGGGTTGGCTTTAAGTAAAGTTTTATGAACGGCCAGACAAGTTTGGGCACTACTGGCGTTCTTTGCGGCCTGGAACCCGTAGCAAAACGGCAATCCATGTCTGTGGATCTTGGAAAACAATCCGGCGGCCAGTCGAACCGCGACATCTACGCCATGGCAGAGCGAGCGCTTCAAACATTGCCTGTGGCGTGGAATGATGTTATGGCGTTGGATGTGGGTGCCGGCGCTGGGTATTTTACCCAATACTTCGGCGAGCGCTGCCAAAAGGTGTGCGCCTTGGATGCCTGCGCGCCGCACGGATTACCGCCGAACGCTGAATATCGCGCCGCTGACCTCAACGAGTGCTGGCCTGTAGCCGATGCCTGGGCCGACGTGGCCATAGCCCTCGAAGTGGTGGAACATCTGGAAAACCCGCGCCATTTTTTTCGGGAAATGAAGCGAGTGCTCAAGCCAGGCGGGTTTGGCTTCGTGTCCACGCCCAACAACCTGTCGCTGTTTAGCCGCCTGTTTTTCTTGTTCAAAGGCCAGCACCGAGCATTTCAGGACTTTTCCTACCCGGCGCACATTACACCCGTTTTGCAGGCCGACGTGCGGCGCATTCTGACCGAAAATGGCCTGAAGTTGTTAGATTTCTTCTACACGCATGCCGATACCTTGCCGTTATGGCACACGCATGTGCGCATCGGTGGGCCGCTGTTTTCGGCGAACTTTGGTGTGCTGTTTCAAAAACCGGCTCTGGCATGAGGATAGCGCTTTACTCCCCTAATTTTTACCCCCTGACGGGCGGGCTGGAGCATATGGTGGCTTACCTAGCGCAGGCATTTGCAGAACGCGGGCACGAGGTGGTCGTCGTCTGCCAGACGCCGGGGTACGGTTCTGAGGATGCTTTTCCGTTCTGGGTCTTGCGGCGGGCCAGTTTTTGGCGCGAGTGGCGGGCATTGAAGCGATCTGAAGTGGTGCTGATGTTCAACGTCAGCCTGAAAGGGCTGCCGGTTGTTCTGCTTTCGGGACGGCCGCTGGTGGTTTCGCACCAGACACCGCACACACCCGACCGGCTTGGGCGCTGGAAGACATGGGTAGCAAAGCACATCGCCCGGCGCAATATCTGCTGCAGTGCACATCTGGCCGCCCAACTGAATGCGCCGGCGGTGGTAATACCGAATACTTACGACGAACAAACGTTCTGCAACCGGCAGCCGTGGGTCTTTCGTGAGCGCGACATTGCCTTTGTGGGCCGACTGGTATCGGACAAAGGCGCGCACGTGCTGCTGCGCGCTTTGGCTGCCCTGCACGCACGCGGGCGTCCCTTGCGCCTAAGCATCATCGGGCAAGGGCCGGAAGAGACCGAGCTGCACCATCTGGCTGCGACGCTGGGGCTGAGCAAATGGGTAGTTTTTGAAGGGCTGAAACAGGGCGCCGAACTGGCGGCCCTGCTCAACCAGCACCGCGTGCTGGCAGTGCCGTCGGTATGGCCCGAGCCGTTTGGCATCGTGGCCTTAGAAGGGCTGGCCTGCGGTTGTGTGGTGGTGGCCTCCGAGGCTGGCGGTCTGCCCGAAGCGCTGGGCGGTCTGGGCGTGCTCGTGCCGGCAGGCGACGCAACGGCTCTGGCGGATGCTCTGGAACGCCTCTGGGAGCGCCCGTTTGACTTTTTGCCGCCCGCCGAGCCGGTGGCCGCGCATTTGAGTGCGCACACGCGTAGCGCTGTGGCAGAGCAGTATCTGGCCGTTTTATCCGAAATTCGCGGCTGAAGCAATGGGGGCGGATTTTTCCATAACAACAACCTCTGACGGTGCTGAGGAAAGTGCTGTGCTGGAACGGCAGCGCCAACGCCTGACGCGCCTGTTGGCGTTTGTGTTGCTCTACACGGTGTTTGCCGGCGCGGTGCGCAAGTGGGTGCTGCTGGGCGGGCCTGTCAGCAATGCGCTGCTACTGGGGCAGCTGCTGATGCCCTGGTTGTTCTATCTCGCGGCGCCCGGCCGACGGCGGCGCTATTTGCCGCTGCTGCTGGTGTCGGGCGGTCTGTTGGTCGTCATGGCGCTCAACCCGCTCAACCACACGCTGTACCACGGCCTGTTCGGCATCTTGCTCCACATGGGCTGGTGGCTGATGGGGTTTCATTATCTGGAAAACCGGCACCTGTACTGCTGGGACAGGCTCTACAGGCTGGTGTGGGTTCTTCTGGTGGTAGAAATGGGCCTTTCCATTGCCCAATACAATCTGCCGCGGATGCACTTCATCAATCGCTATGCTACGGAAGGGCCGGTGAGCATTGCCTTTGTGGGCGAGGCCGCGCGCGTAACGGGCACGTTTAGCTTCGTGTCGGGCTATGCGGCCTGGTTGCTGTTTCTCAACCTGTGGACGTGGAGCGTGGCCGTGTGGAAGCGGCGCGTATGGCTGCTGACGGCGCTGGCAGGCGTGGGCGTGGTGGCCAGTCTGCTCTCGGGCGGGCGCTTGAGCCTGGTCATTACCCTCATCCTCACGGCATTTGCCTACGGGCATCTGTTGCGGCGCGTGGCGTTTCATCGCCTGCTTGTCGTGTTGCTGTTGGGGCTGACGGGCAGTATTTGGGCTTTTCAGCGAAGCCCTTTTCTGCAACAGTCGTGGGTCAACTTTGCTTCGCGTATTCAGGACGGCTTCCGCGATGAGGAGTACGGGCGCCGAACGTTTGGCGTCCTGGATGAAGTGCTCAACTTCAAAGGCGACCATGCCCTGCTGGGCGCGGGCCTGGGTGGCACTTATCAGGGCGCAAGGGCTATTTGGGGCGAGTCGTACTATATGCTCAAGTATGGTGGCTACGAGGAGGAGCCTGAGCGCATTGTGCTGGAGGGCGGATATGTGCTGTTCCTCTGGCGGCTGGCCCTGCTGTGGCTCTTCTTGCGCGGCTTGCAAATACCCGGCTTTGCCCGCATCCTGATATTCATCTTCATCACGTTCTTCGCTCCAGTGGTGTTCAACACGTACAACCTTGTCTTTTTGGCACTGGGCCTGAGCGCTGTGGACTGGAGTTACCGCCATTTTGACCCATTGAAACAACGGCCATGATGCGGCTCGTTTTTCTGTACTCGCACCCTATCCAGTACTTCGCCCCGTTGAGCCGGCTAGCTCAGGAAGACGGGGCGTTTGACGTGTGGACGCTATATTGCTCGGCGCAGGGGGTAGAGGCATTGCAAGATGTAGAATTTGGGCGGGCCGTTCAGTGGGATATTCCGCTGCTGGAGGGCTACCGAAGTGTGTTCTTCCGAAACTGGCGCGGCGCCCATCGGCCCGTGAGTGGCTTCTGGAGTCTGGTTAATCCGGGTGTGCTGACGTGGCTGTGGAAACAGCCCAGAGGCGTCCTCATAGTGCACGGCTGGGGGTATTTCACGCACGTGCTGGCACTTATTGCGGGCAAAATACTGGGCTATCGCATCGGCCTGCGCGGCGAAAGCAACTGGCGGCATGAACAACAGCTGCCGCGCTGGAAACGACGGCTGAAGCAATGGCTGCTGGGGTGCGGGTTGTTCCGCTTTGTGGACGTTTTTCTATACATCGGCGAGGAAAACCGCCAGTTTTACCTCCATATGGGCGTGCCGGAGCACCGGCTGGTGTTTACACCCTATGGTGTGGACAACGCGCGTTTTTCAGACCAGCGGGCAGCGCTCAGGGCGGAGAACGGGTCACGGCTGCGTCAACGGCTGGGCTTGCCCGAAGAGGCCCTGATAGTGCTGTTTTCGGGCAAACTTATCCCGAAGAAGCGTCCGCTCGACCTGTTAGAGGCCTTCCACCGTGCCCATATGCCCAATGCCGTGCTGGTGTATGTGGGAGAAGGCGCCCTGCGCACTGCCGTCGAAGCACGTGCTCAGGCGCTGAGCATTGCAGACGTCGTGTACATAACAGGCTTCGTCAACCAGAGCACCATCGGGCAGTACTATGCTGCTGCTGATGTATTCGTAATGTGCTCTGGTGTCGGCGAAACGTGGGGGCTTTCCACCAACGAGGCCATGAACTTTGCCCTGCCGGTGCTCCTGTCAGACCTCACCGGCTGTGCTGCCGACCTGTGCCAGCCGGGTGTCAACGGATGGGTGTTTCCCACCGGCGATATAGCAGCACTCGCAGAGCGACTGCACCACCTACTCACCCTGCTACCGGAGCGCCGCCAGGCTATGGGCGAAGCCTCACGTGCCATTGTTGCCCGATATAGTTATGAGGTTGTTCTGGAAAACCTGAAACACGCACTACTCCAGACATGAAAGTCATCGTCGCCCATTCCGACCGCCAGTACTGCAATCACCTGCTGCTCGCCATAGCCCAGAAGGGTTGGCTGGAGCGGTTCTATACCCTCTTCTCTGGCAACAAATTCGCCGCATGGCAGTGGCTGCTGCCGCCACGCGTCCGCAACCAGCTGCGCAAACGCGCCGTAGATGCTTCGCTGACGCCTTTTATCGAGCACTTTCCCGCGCTCTTTGCCGCCGACCGGCTGATGAGCAAAAGCCTGGCCGATAGGATACGCTTCGGCTACGAATGGTTCGACCGCGCTGTGGCCAAACACCTCAACCGCAACCACTTCGACCTCATTATTACCTACGAAAATGCCAACCGACACACCCTGCGCACCGCCAGAATGCTGGGCAAAACCACCGTGCTCGACCTGGCCCAAATCCACCACCGCGACATTGCCGAGTACGGACGCGAGTTCATGACGCCAGAACAACGGCGTGCCGAGGTGGAGCACATCAACCCGCGCAAGGAAGAAGCCCTGTCGCATACCGACTACGTGCTTACCCTTTCGCGCTTTGCCGCCCAGTCCATGCTGCGCCACGGCTGGCCAGCCGAGCGACTGTTCACCGTGCCGCTGGGTGTGGATACTGCTCGTTTCCAGGCAAAAGCCGACTACCGCCGCTCCGGGCCACTGCGCCTGCTGTTCGTCGGCACGCTTACGCGCCGCAAGGGCATTGGCCCCCTGCTCGAAGCCATGCGACGTCTGCCACCCAACACCGCTGAACTGACGCTCATTGGCCCCATGGCCGACGCCCACGACCTCCTGCATACGCATGCCGGTTGCTTTCGGTATCTACCCTTCCTGCACCACGAAGCCCTGGCCGAACACTACCGCCAGGCCGATCTGTTTGTATTCCCTTCCCTACTCGACTCCTGGGCACAAACCGTATTGGAAGCAATGGCCTGCGGCACACCCGCCATCGTCAGCAACCGCACCGGCGCCCGTGAGGCCGTCGAACAAGGCGGCGGGTGGGTCATCCCCGCCAACGACCCGCAAACCTTAGCCGAAGCCATCCTCCGATGCGCCGACCAACCCGACCTGCTCGCCAACACCGGACAAAAAGCTGCCCTCATCGCCCAACAGTATTCGTGGACAGTCTATCAGGAACGCCTCCAAGAGGCACTGAGGGAAATAATGCGCCCAACCACCGGCCAATAAACCAGCCCATACCCAACGAGAAAGTATCCGTAAACCACTGGAAGCAAGCCACTTACCCAAAGAGCATCCGCTACAATTTTGCGCGCTCTTTCCGATACAAACACCCATCCACACCAGCAAAGTCCTCTGGGCTATCGGCCAGCACCATGAGCATATCACCCGCCTCTATCTGTGTAGAGCCGCCCGGGCGGATGTATTTTCCATCTCTTCGGATGAGCACGATGAATGCCGAATGGGGAAAATTCAAATCCACAATCCGCTTACCAACAGCGCAGGAAGTCGGTAGAACCTCAAACTCTTGAAGTGAAGATTTGGGCAAATCCAGGATTAACTTCTCAACCTCACTCAGCGGCTTACTCTGCTCAGGCAAAGCTACATGGAGCCATTTGGAGACAATGCCCAGCGTCGTGCCCTGAATGAGCACGGAGGTCAGCGCGATGAAGAACACGATGTTGAAAATCATGTCCGCTTTGTCAATCCCGGCCAACAGCGGATAGGTGGCAAAAACAATGGGTACAGCCCCGCGAAGCCCAACCCAGGAGATATACAGCTTGTTGCGCAAACGCATGCGGACAAACATCAGCGACAAAAATACGCTCACCGGACGTGCCACAAACATTAGAAAAAGCGAAATCAGCAGCCCTAGACCAATATAAGGCACAATGCGCGTCGGATACACCAGCAGCCCTAAGGTGAGAAAAAGCACAATCTGCATCAGCCAGGCCAGACCGTCGTACATCTTGAGAATAGTCTTTTTGTGGATGAGCTCCTGATTGCCCAGATACACCGCAGCAATGTAAATGGCCAGGAAGCCGTTGCCACCAATGGCTTCGGTGGCCGAAAACGCAATGAACATCAGCGCAATCACCAGAACCGGATATAGCCCTTCAAAACCGAGATGAATCTCATTGATCACCCACCGGCTAACACGCCCGAAGAAAAAACCCGCCATTGTCCCCAAAAACATCTGCTCCAAAAACAGGAAAATGATGTTAGCAGGGCTTTGCTCCGGTCGGACAACCATGCTCAGGAGAGAAATGGTGAGCACATAAGCCATAGGGTCGTTGCTGCCGCTCTCCAATTCTAAGGTAGGCCGAAGATTGTCCCGCAAAGCCAGACTCTTGGAGCGCAATACTGAAAACACCGCGGCTGCATCCGTAGAAGAGACGATAGCACCCAACAGCAGCCCCTCGTAAATCGTGAAATCGGTAACGAACCAGACAAAAACACCCAACGTCAGGGCCGTCAGCAAGACACCCAGCGTGGACAGCAGAATGCCCTCTTTAAGAACCGGTCTCACCGACGTCCAACTTGTATCCAAACCGCCCGAAAACAGGATGAAGTTCAGCGAGACAATACCGATAAATTGGGCTGCCTTCGGATTATCAAAATAAATACCCCCGATACCATCAGAGCCTGCCAGCATCCCGATAATCAGAAAAAGCACCAACGTCGGAACGCCAAACCGGTACGACGTCTTGCCGGCAATGATGCTGATAAGCAGCAGGATAGAGCCGACCAACAGGATGTTTTCGGTTGTCAAGTTCATCGCTGTTGTTGTAGCAGTACTTGTAGCATTGTGAAGGTCCAAAGGTACCAGCCTTCTCTATTCTATAGTGTGTAAAGGGTCTGCAGAGACACCTCCACAGACCCTCTCCTGTTTTTGCCTTGCGCAGGCAAATAAGTCGCTCGCTCCGAGCATTCAGCGCACCAGCGTTACATCGCCGCTGAAGAACTCCACCTGGCCGTCAATGAATTCAATTTCAGCGATATAAGCGTAAACAGACGGAGGCACGCGCTCGCCGTTGACCATGCCGTCCCAGATGGGCTCAGCGTCAGAGGGCATAAAGTTTCGGCGCTCCGCGACGATATGCCCCCAGCGGTCGAAAAGGCGGAACGAGCGCACCAGAGCCACATCAGGGCCACAGGACATGCGCAGGCCGGTGTTGAGGTACATGCCTCCTTCAGGTGCCACGGCATTGGGGATATACACCCGGCGGTCGGTTTCGACCACAACGGTGCGGGCGTCTTGAGCGCGGCAGCCGTTGGAGTCCAGGACGGTTACTTCGTAGCGAAACGACTTCAGCGGCAGGTATTGGCAGGTATCGCACAGCATTTCGGGCGTCAGTGGTTCGCTGACGAGGGTTTGTTTGCGGCGCGTGGGGTCGCTAAGTGCGTCGTCGCGCCACAGGTGTATGCGGTCGCCCAGGTGTATGGTAGTGTCGGGCGGCAGGTCGAGCACTAAGTCAGCCGGCTCCAGCACGGTGATGACAGTATCCTTTTCGCAGCCGTCAGAGGCCTGTATAGTCAGGCGATGTTCGCCCGGTTCGAGGCGACGAAACTGCGTTACGTTTTGAAATGGGCTGCCGTCTATGGCGTACAGATAGGGCGGAGCGCCGCCGCTGACATGCATGATTTCAGCGTAGCCGTCGCCCTTGCCGTAGCAGGAGATGTGCCGGATGGCAATGACGATGGAGTCCGGCAATTCCGGCTCACCCACGCGCACGGCGATGCTGGAGGAGCAGCCTGTTTCGACGGCCGTGGCGGTGAACGTGTAAGTTCCGGGTTGGTCGGTGCGCGCCGTGCGCGTCTTTTCGCCGCTTAGCAAGCGGCCTGTGCTGTCGGGCGTCCATTGGTAGGTGTAGTTCACCGGTGGCAGCACATCCACGTGCAGGCGGGCGGTGCCGTCTATGCAGCCGATGCCTACCACTGTGTCGGTTACCAGCATGGGGCGGTAGCTGTCGTCGAGGATTTTGATATACAGGCTACCCGAACACGGCGGGTTTCGGTTGCAGGAGTTGGCCGCCTGCACACACAGGTTGCCGCTCTGATGGCCCAGCGTTACCTGCACCTGGTTGCCCTGTTGCGAGGCCAGCACCGTTACGGGCACCGAGTCGCCGTTGACCAGCGTGCCCGGCGGCCCGTCCCAAATGTAGGCCGACGCGCCGAAAACGGGCGGTACCTGATAGGTGAATGTGGCGCCTGGGCAGCCCTCAGTTTTGCCCACGATGTTGGCCTGCACCATACCCAGCGGCGGCTCATAGACGGCCTCTTTGGGTGTTACGCTCACCGAAAAGTCGCACTGGTCGCCTGCGTAGCCGTCAATGAGCAGGAAATAATTGTGCCCAGGTGTTAGCGGCACTTTGATGGAGACGGGCTTATTGCCGCCCTTTTCCTGGCCCTTATCGCAGGCCAAGGGCGGCTTAGTGCAGTCCTCGTAGAGCGCGACCTGCACTCCGTTACCGTTGCTGCAGTTGCTGGGCGTTATGGTAAACGTGGCCTCAATGGCGCCAGCGATAAAGCCCATCCATTGGGCGTTCTCTACTGTACCACAAAAGCCTACTGCTGGCCCCGACGGGTAACCCTCCGTCGAGCCGAAATAGCCATCGAAATTGCAAGAAATACATACCTGCTCGCAAGCCACTACGGTGGCTGTGCCGCCGCAAGCAGGTGGCAATTGTGCATAAACCCAAAGCGGGAAGAAGGCAATAGAAAGGAAGATAAACCGGAGCATGGGAACGTATTAAAAAACGATGGTGAGACAATGGAAGAAAACCGAAAAAAGGCGCAGCAGCCGACGCTGTCGGCCCTGCGCCCCGTGTAAGCGGCTAATGAGATACCTGTAGTTTTACCACTTCGGCCTGGCCGGTGCGCAGGTTTTCCACCCGCACAAAATAGAGACCTGCCGGCGCTTCCGACACATCTATATGATGAAAATTGAGGCCCGGCTCAATGCGCATGCGGTGCGCCTGAAGCAACGAACCGCCCAGGCTGTGCAGCGACACCAAGGCCTCGCCCGAAGACTCGCTGGCAAACGACACCTGCACGCGGTACTGCGCCGGATTCGGGAACAGACGCACTGGGCGCGCATCAGGCCGTGTGTCGAATACCCCCACGGAGATGTAGCAGTCGGGCGACACCACATACGTGCTGCTGACGACGGGCAGTTTGGCATAGCCCTGGAACATCGTCTGCTCCAGCACGTAGTCACTGGCGCCCAACCAGTCTTGCAGCAATGTGGTAAACACCTGGCGATAGTCGAACTGCTGGCCCTGCAGCTGATTGTCGTTGGTCAAGTTACTGAGGTTGACGTTGGTGCCGTGTATGCCGCCCGAAAGTGCCTTTCCGAACACAAACATGGGCGCCAGTGTACCGTGGTCAGTGCCGGCAGAGCCGTTTTCTTTGGCCGTACGGCCAAATTCGGAGAACGTGCACGAAACCACCTTGTCGGCCAGCCCCAGCCCATCCAGGTCATCGTAGAAGGTCTTGATAGAGTCCGATAGAATACGCAGTAGGTTGGCATGGCGGCCCAGCACCACCGTGCCTTCGGGTGGTATCTGCGTGCCGTGCGTGTCGAAGCCGCCCATCGAGCAGAGGTAGATTTTGGTTTTGCAACCGCCTTTGATGAGCCGCGCCACCGTCTTCAGCTGGTTGGCTAAACCATAATCCGGGTAGGTAGTAATGCTGTTGCTGCCGTTATTAAATGCCTGCGTGATGTACTGCGAATACTGGTCTAAGCCAGCCTCAACACCCATAATATAGCGCAGTTCGTCGCCGTATTCCGAGTCGGGTACATTAAGCAGCGGCGCACCGCCCACCGTTTGCACCAGCGAATAGAACCCCTGCGGATCCTGGCCATAGAGGTTGATGTAGTTCTGGTGTTCCGTCTCCGTGTGGAAGCCCAGCGACGGGTACGGGTCGCCTATTTGAATACCCAAGGGGTAAGGCATGTCAGGCGTCGGCATCCCCTTGATGTCGGGATACATAGCCGCCAGGGCACGCCCCATCCAGCCGGAGCGAATTTTGGAGCCTTCCAGCGTGCCATCGCCGCCCGAAAGCCACAAGTCCGTGCCCTTGAAATGCGATTGGTTGATGTTTTCATAGCCTACCGCTTGCACCACATTGAGCCAGCCGCGGTCATACAACTCCTTGAAGCCCGTCATCACCGGATGCAGCCCCACCTGATCGGCCGAAGGCAGCGTGGTATCTAAGCGGATGAAGCGCTCAGGCCCTTTGTCCGGAATTCGGATAACTGGACGCAATTTGGCATAGGCGTCGTACTGAGCAATGGGAATAATGGTGTTCAGTCCATCGTTGCCGCCTTTGAGCTGAATGAGCACTAAGACGCGGTCTTCCACGTCTTCACAGGCGGCCAGAATGCGCGCCATCTTGCTGTTGGCAAAAGCTCGCATTGGGTGGCCATTGACCACGAAGGGCGTAATACCCGCTATTTTGAGAAATTGACGTCGTTTCATAGAAAAATTTTAGT
Organism: uncultured Saprospiraceae bacterium; assembly: GCA_937980645.1. GTDB lineage: Bacteria > Bacteroidota > Bacteroidia > Chitinophagales > Saprospiraceae > M3007. The sequence continues at coordinate 58,853 of CALJPQ010000014.1, forward strand.
AACCGCCAAACTTGTTTGGCCTCATTGTTTCAGGTTCCATTCCTCATTGTTCCCCGTTCGTTTTTCATTCTCTCAATACACCTGATACTCCGGCGCATACAGCAGGGCGTTGAACAGCCGCCGCAGGGGTATGCTGACTTCGCTGTCGTTGCCCGTGGACAGATAGTCGAGCCAGATGTTCGTCCAGGCTGCGGCGGGCAGGCCATCGAGCAGGATTTCGTCGTGGAAGTAGTCGAAGCGGTCGAGGTCGGACTCTTCCGGGTACAGGTACAGGAGCAGTTCCTGAACCAGGACGGCGGAGTTGCCCGGTTCGCTGACGACGCCACTATCGCGCAGCCAGGCAGCGAAGTCGAAGCGCGTGCCCAAGGGTTCCTGTGCACCTGGCCCCCAGGCGTGGGTGCCAGTGATGAGCATCTCGGGCCATTTGTAGCGCGCGATGACGGTGGCCGTGTTGAAGAACTGGCGCTGGCGGTCGGGTTCCTGGTAGTAGGCCGGATAGCCAGCCACGTCGGGCGGATAGAACAGGAACATGCCAGCCCAGTCCAACAGCCGCCATTGGATGCCGTCGCGCCAGAAAATCTCGTAGTGCTCCTGAGTTTTGGTTTTTGGGTCGGGGATGGGCACGTTGAAGAAGGAGAGCGTTTGTAGCACCAAATCCAGCGGCGAGCGAATGATAGCCCCCACGTTTTCGTCTGCGTCGCTGGCGTCGTCAGCATCGTAGAAGTGTTCGCTGGTAAGCAGTTGCTTGACGACGGGTTTGATTTCGAAATTTTCGGCCCGGAAGGTTTGGGCCAGTGGTGCGATGACGTCGTTTTCGATTTCATTGTCCATGTCGCGCCCTACCAGATAGCGGTAAAGGCGTCGGCAGAAGTTGCGGGCGGTTTCTTCCTGGGCGAAGACCATGTCCACCAGAGCCTCGAGTTCGGCGTACATGCCGGCGGCGTCGTTGCTGGGCGGCTGAATGGTGGCGTTATTGAAGCGCGCGCTGAAGGTTTTTACTCCGAAGTCATGGCTTTGCGGGTAGGCGCGTCCGGCAGGGATGCCTGTTTCTGGGTCTTGGTACTGGTGTCGGCGGGCGTTTCCGAAGCCAGTCAGGACGCGCGCGGCCTGCTGGATATCGTGTTCGGTGTAGTGTGTGTAGTCGTCGGGGCCGGCTACGGGTCCAGCGCCGATGGTGTGCAGCTCGAAAAATTCGCGGGCGTAGTTGAGGTTGGGGTTGTTGGCGAAGTTCTTGTTGTTGTCAATGTACTCGAGCATGCCGTTGTCGAGCACCATTTTGGTTACCAGCTTTTTAAAGTTGCCCAATGCGCCCCAGCGCAGCAGCATGAGGTAGTCGAAGAAGGTCATGCTGGTGCCGGCATTGGGCGTTACGGCGAGGTATTGGTGGAAGAAGAACTCCATGCGATGCCCTGCTCCGGGGTCGTGGAGTGCTTCGTTGAGCCACCAGCCGATGACGTACCATTTAAGGTCGTCGTCTTCGCCGGGCAGCGGTGTGGAAGGCGGTTGTGGCGGGTTGATCCAGGTAACGGGTGCGGCGCCTTTAGCGGCGTAAACCGGTTGTTCGAGCTGGAGCGGGGCGGTCTGAAGCAGCATATCGGCGGCTTCGGCAGCAGTCAGGTTGGCCAGTTCGTCCACGCGAGTGCGGGTGTAGCGGAAGCTGGCTCGGCGCAGCAGGTGTGCTGCGCGCCTACGCCCCAGGGCGCCTTGAAGCGGATTCAAAGATGCCATGGTCGGAATAAATGTTGTGAGTGATGAGATGAAAAGAATACGCAGTGTTCAAACAGGCAGGCTCATCGGGCGGGATGGATGTCTGACGGGCGTCAGCGAGAACTGCGTATGTCAAGATTAAAAAACACCGGTGTTGCGGATGGCTCCGGCAAAGAAACAGCGCTTAAACGTGTTCAGCAAGCGGTTGCGCATAGGGCAAATGTTAAATTTTAACCACTCCTTTACAATTGCGGGTTTGTCCGTGGGTGCTTTCCCTGAGGCGGCCTCTCTCAAAAGGAGTAATTTCTAAATCCGGGCAGTGTCGTTGCGCGCCCTAACTTTGCCCGCCGACAAGAATACGCCCATGGCAAAGAAAAAAACGAAGCCCTCGCTTTCCACTACTCGCCCATCTGCTGCGGCTGCGCCTTCGCGCCCGTCGCCAGTAGCGGCTGCCCCAGCTACCACGCCTGCCAGCCTCTGGGATCGCTTTGACCGGCCGCTCCTGTGGGGCGCCGTGCTGGCCACGCTGACGGCCTTAGTCTATTGGGCTTCGCTATCGAACGGTTTTATGGTGTTTGATGATGACAAAGCCATTCGTTACAATGAGGTCATTAAAAACCCGACATTTCGCAACATCTTCTTCAGCAACAACTTAGGCATGTACGCCCCCGTTACGTGGCTGGGCTATGCGCTGGTGTACGCCATTGCGGGCGAAAATGCTTCGGCATTTCACACCTTTAGCCTGCTGCTGCACATCGGCTGCGTGCTGACGGTATTTGCCCTGATGCGCCGCCTGCAACCTGATCGCGAAGTGGCCTTCTTCACCGCCTTGCTCTTTGCTCTGCACCCCATACAGGTGGAAGCAACCAGCTGGATTGCTGGCCAGAGTGCGCTGACCTTTTCGTTTTTTTACCTGCTGGGGCTGCTGGCCTATGTACACTACCAACAGCGGCGGCGAGGGCTGTTCTATGGTCTGACGTTGCTGGCCTTTGTGCTGTCTGTATTGGCCAAGTCGGCTGCCGTTACGCTGCCGCTCTTGCTGCTGGCTTTAGACTGGTATCAGCAGGGCAAATGGCGCTGGGCCAACGTGTGGAACAAAATACCCTTTTTCGCCATCAGCCTCGTTTTCGGCCTTTACACCTTTTTCACCCGCGAAGCCGAAGGACACCAGCTGGTGGTGGCATCCAAGGCGTACAACCTGTTCGACCGTTTTTTGATGGTGTGCCACTCGCTGCTGTTTTATCCGGTAAAGTTACTGGCGCCGCTGCGGCTGAGCATCTATTACCCCATGGAAAAGACCGGCGGCGTGTGGTCTTGGGACTATTACGCGGCCCCTCTAGCTGTGGGCGTTCTGGCGTGGTTGGTCTGGCGTTTTGCCCAAAAACAGCGCGTTGTCGGGTTAAGTGCTTTGTGGTATTTGTTGCCTCTGGTCGTCATGCTGCCCTACGTTACGGTGGGCACGTTCGAGATGCGCTCCGACCGCTATGTGTACATTTCATCGGTGGGCTTCTTTTTGCTGTTGGTATGGTTGGCGCAGCGCTTAAGCCCTGGTATTCGCTGGGCTTTGCTGGGTGTGCTGGCGGCCTTTTATGGCTATCTGGCCCATCAGCGTAGTCTGGTCTGGAAAAACGAGGTCTCTGTTTTCCGCGATTGTATTGAAAAGCAGCCTCAATCTCCGCTGTGCCAGTGCAACCTGGCCTATGGCGAATTGCTCAACCACGAATACGAAAACTCCATCAAGCACTACACCGAAGCCCTGCAGCTCGACCCTACCTATGTGGAGTCCTACAACGGGCGTGGTCAGGCATACCTCATGCTGGAACGTTACGAAGAAGCCTTAGCCGATTTTGACAAGGCCATCGAAGCCGGCATCGTTACGCCGCGCATCTTCCTCAATCGCGGCAAATGCCATTTTATCCTGAAAAAACCTGAACTGGCCTTGCCCGACCTGAAACGCAGCCTCGAATTGGAGCCCCGCAACCCGGAAACCTATCTGTACAAAGGGCTGGCCGAAAACCAGACGGGCAACCCGGAACAAGCCCTGGCTGACTTCGCTAAAGCGCTCGAACTCAGCCCCAACCTCATAGATGCCCACCTCAACCGGGCCTTAGTGCTGGCCAACCTGAAACGCTACGAAGAAGCCATTGCCGACTATACAGCCGTAATCAATGTGAACGAAGGCATCCCGACGGCGTGGAACAACCGCGCCGCCGCCTACATGATGCTGGGCCAATACGACAAGGCTTTAGCCGATGTCAATCGGGCGCTGCACCTTAATCCGAACTACACCATTGCCTACCGAACACGAGCCAACATTTACCGGGCATTAGGCCAACTGCAACAGGCGGAAGCCGATATGCAGCGCTCCCTACAATCAGGTCGGTAGGCCTTGGCGGGCGAAATCCAGCACGATGTTCACCGCCTGTGGGGCCGTCAGGCCGTGGCCCAGCCCCTCTGTGGCTGTCAGGCGTGCTCCCGGCCAGGCTGTGCACAGGCGTTCGCTTTCGCTGAAATGCGTTACACGGTCGTGCCGGTCGTGCAACAGCAAGGCCTCAACATCGCCCAAATCGCGCACGACTGCCGTCAGGTCGTATTCCGCAATGCGGCGCCCTGACAGGCGCACGATGAAATCATCCATGGCCGCTATCAACGCCGGCTCGGCACCAATAAGGCGACGCCCGTTTTCCATCACATGGGCCAGCGAGGCAAAGGATGCCATAATGACCGCTCGCCGCGGGCGCAACGCCGGCTCGGCTGCTCCCATCGCCCAAATGCTGGATGCCCCGCCTACGGAATGGCCAATCATCAGCTGGACAGGCCCTTCGCGTTCCAACAGCACGCGCAACACGTCAGCGTAGCGGATCATGTTGAAATGCCAACCCGACGAACGCCCATGTGCCGGCGCATCCAACGCAACGACACGGTAACCCGCCCCCAGCAGACCCGGTCCAATCTTGCGCCAACGGCCGGCATGGCTCTCCCAGCCATGCGCCAAAAGCGCCACCGGACGCCCCGCTTCGCCCCAGCGGTACACAGCAATGCGCTGCTCGCCTATGGGTAGATATTCTTGCCGGGCCGTCTCCAAGAAGGCCTGCTCTTGAGGTTTAACCTTGCGCGGACGCGGCAAACCAAACAAATAAAACGCTGCCTGCGCCGTCGTTTGCGGCGCTATACGAACGCCGGCATTCAGCACAGCGCCCAACACTTGCACTACGGGTTTTGCTCGCATCATATTCCATTACGGATTTTTATAGAAAAAACATCCTTGCCATACCTGACGACTCGACGCCACGCGGAGACAATACATCCCGTCAGCAAGGCCGCTCAGCGCTATTTCTCCAGAGGTACCTGTCCTGGTGGTTTGCCGAACGACCTCTCCTATGACATTCACCATAAACACCTGAAAGGCATCCTCGTTCACTTCGGCTGTCTCCGGCCATTGAAAATAGACGCGGTCAGAGGCCGGGTTGGGCCACAACGTCAGTGCATGTGTTGCGCCTGCCGTGTTGTTGACCACCTGAATGGGCAATAGATGCTCCTCGCCGCTGCGGTCTATTTGCCGGAGGCGATAGTAGAGGCGCTTGCTATGTGGCAAGTCGGCATCCAAGTAATAATAGGTGTACGGCTCTGAGGCATAGCCACGCCCGTCCACCCAGCCAATGGGAGCAAATGCAACGGCTCCATCTGCGCTCCGCTCGATGCGGAAGCCTGCGTTGTTGTGCTCTGTAGCTGTCGTCCAGCGCAGCTGCACGCCTGTGGGCATGCGCTGAGCGGTGAAAGCCGTGAGCTCTACAGGCAGCGGGGCCGTAAGCGTAAAATTGTTGTTGGAGACGTCGTAGAAAATGTTGCCTATGCCGCGTATCAGGATGCGCGCCTGAGTGGTGGGCGGTGCATTGAGCATGACGTTTTCTGAGCCGTCGTTAGGTGTGCTGGCCACCAGCGTGGTGAAGGTATTGCCGCCATCGGTGGAGATGAGGATTTCGACATTAGCGCAGCTGATGGGCGATGCTGTGGTGTTGGCTACGTTCCACGTGATGGTTTGCATCGAGTTGCTGGGGTAGCTTTCGCCGCCGTTGGGCGAGGTTACCAGGAATGGGCCGGCGCCGCTGATAGTGCTTACCGTCATGTTGCTTTCTGAGGTGCAGCCACCTAAAGGGTTATTGTCGCGCACAGTCAGGCGGAAACTCATCGAACGAGCCACTGAGGGCAACACCTTTCATGTGGGCGTCGTATTGGCCAACACAGCAGAGAAGTTAGGGAGGTATCGGCTGCCGTCGCCCACAGGCTGCAGGGAACGGAAAACCGGCCCGGAGGTGTTGGTGGGCTGCGGCGGCATGGGCTGCGGCGGAGCAGTATAAGCGTTCATCTGCTCCCAGCAATAGGTCAGCGGGTCGTTGTTGGGGTCAGTGGCCGAACCGCTCAGCACTAACGGCGTAGAGCGTGGCACGGAATAGCTAGACAATGCTGCCACCACAGGAGCCGAGTTGCCTGTAGCTACCAGTGTTGCGCAGGCGTTGCCGTCGCTATTGCTGGTAACGAAACCACCGATTTGCTGCAGGCTGCGCGCATGGAAGTAATCGTCGCTGTTATTCTGAACATTCGGTGCACAAATACCTGCATAGCCCATGATGGTGGAGGCACTACCCGGTTCCATAGCAGAGGCATTGGAGCGGTTGCAGTTGTTGTACTGCGTATGCTGGGCGCCGTACTGGTGGCCCATTTCATGGGCCACATAGTCAATGTCGAAAGGACCGCCCACCGGGTCGGGTAAGCCTGTAACGCCTTTGGCCTTATTGGCAGCATCGCAGGGACTATTGAGCACCGCCACACCACCGCCGCCAGTGCTGAATACATGCCCAATGTCGTAGTTGGCTGCACCGATGATGCTATCGCAGGTAGCCTGATTTTGTTTTGGTTGAGCATGGTGCTACCGCTATTGTTGGTGTAAGGGTCACTGGCCGGGTCCGTGAAAATGATAGCCGTATCGTTGGGGATAAGGACCATGCGCAGGCCGCAATCGCGCTCGAAGACACCGTTGACGCGGGTCATGGTGGTTACCATAGCGGCTAAGGCGGGCGCTTTGTTCGAGCCGTAGGCACCGTGGTAATTGGCGTATTCGCCCGTACAGGCCAATGCTAAGCGATACTCGCGTCGGTTGCCACAATCGCCAGCGCGCGACTGAATGCCGGAGGGTAATTCGATGGCCACAGCCTCTTCGGCCACGTGGCATTCCCAGCGAAAGCCGTCTTTCTTGACAAAATCCTTCCGGAAATAGCATAGGTAGTCGTGCGTATTGCCGCGCGCGAAAGGGTCAATAAATACAGTGCTACCGCCAGGATTAAAAATCATGGCATGAAAACCCGCCGGCGTTACATCGAAGCGAGCCGTAAGCCCTTTGCGCGACACGCTTTTGCCCGCAAAGGAGCGAATATCAGGGAAAGCAGCCCCCAAATCCGGGTGCATGACTGGCGCCTCCCACACTTCAAAGCGCACCAGCTCACCATTGGCTAACGGCATATTCAGCAAAAGCCCTGGCGCGCCATCCACGTAGTCTTGCTCAGAAGGTGCGGCTCGCAAGTAGGTCTGCATTTGTACGAAGTCGAGCCGATAGAGCCGATAGACTTTAGGCACAATCAGGCGGTTTGCTGGCTCGAACGCGATTTGCTCCTCCCGAATGGGCAACCAGGCGGGTTGAGCGAACAGCGATAGGCTCGCGCTTAGCGTAATAGCCGTCATCCATAGACAGGAAGGCCAGTATTTCATAAGCAGGAAGATGATTTTCAAAGAAGAAAACCACAAAAATAGACCATCTTTACCGCCTTGCCGGCATCGTTCAGATGCCTTGCATCTTATCTATAGCCATATGTGCGGACGTTATTCCTTTGTGCCTACGGCGCGGCAACTCGAAACGCAACTTCGAGGTATTTCCTTACCTGCCGATGTTTCTTTCTCCTACCATATTGCGCCGACCGAGCGCGCGTGGGTCATCGCCTCGGATGCCCCTCATACCCTGCAGGCCATGCGCTGGGGGTTAGTGCCGGCCTGGGCCGAGGCTTTTCGCCCGTCGGGACGCACCATTAACGCCCGCGCCGAGACTGTCTGGGAAAAGCCTGCCTTTCGCGATGCCGTCCGCCGCCGGCGTTGCTTAGTACCCGCCGATAGCTTCTACGAATGGCGGATCCAGGCCGATGGGCGGCGCCTCCCTTACCGCATCCTGCCCGCCGATGGCTCGCTGCTATTTATGGCCGGCATTTGGGAAGAATGGCACGGGAGGGAAGGCGCACATCGTTCCTTTGCGATCCTCACCGTGCCGGCCAGTGCCGACCTGCACAGCCTGCACGACCGCATGCCCGCACTCCTGCTCAGCGAGGCAGAATGTCAGGCGTGGCTTTCCAACTATCTGCCGCCCCAAAACCTGCAGCGCTTGCTGAAGACAGCGCCTGCGGGCTGGCTTACCCATTACCGCGTCTCCGAGCGCCTCAACAAGCCCGGCTTCGACGACGCGAGCCTGCACGAACCCGCGCCCGATTAGCAGACGGCGGCGTGGCAATACACGTTCCAGGCAACCACGTCGTTGGCCGGCACCTTTTCGCGCAGGTAGCGCACCAGTATGGCCAGCGTGCTGGCGTTGGGGTTCACGTGCGCCGATGGCTCGCCCAGCGCGGCCCTGGCGTAGTTTGAGAGCGTTTTGTAACTCAATACCTGGCCTGTGGCCTCTTCAATAAGCCAGCTCAAGGCCTGGGCTTTGCCGTAAGTTAATGGGGAAAGAGGCTCACCGAATGCTTTCAAATGGACTTCGCTCAGAAGTTGCCGAAAGGAAGAAAACTCATTCGTTTTCATTGTCTTTGCCTTGCGATTTTGGGTGGATGATGACCGAGAGGGTTGTGTGTGTGAAAGGGAATGTCGCAGGCCCTTGTTTCGAGTCAACGCTATGGCCCTCCACGCCGCCCGAAAACGCGGCTAAATGCCTTCTGTATCCTGGAAGCGCGCGCAAACGACCGAAGAAAGCCTTAGGGCTCTTCTCCCTCAATGCGCTCCAACAGGCGAAACGTATAGCGGTAGCGGTTCTTCTCATCTGGCTCATGTGCTTCGCGCCAGACCTCGCGCCATTCGGCCGGGTTGATTTCGGGAAAAAAAACATCACCTTCGGGTTCAATATCCACCTCCGTCAGGTACAGGCGGTCCCACAAGTCCATGCTTTCGCGGTAGATGTCGCCGCCGCCAATGATGAAGGCTTCCGTTTCTCCTGTATCAAACGCTATGCCCAGCGCTTCCTCGATAGAATGCGCCACCAGCACACCATCGGCCGCGAAAAACGGGTCGCGCGTAATGACAATGTTGGTACGCCTGGGTAGCGGGCGGCCAATGCTCCGGAAACTATTGCGTCCCATAAGCACGCAATGCCCCAGCGTCGTGCGCTTGAAGTAGGCCAGGTCGGCAGGCAAATACCAGGGAATTTCATTGTTGTAACCAATGACACCGTTGCGGGCCACGGCAGCGATAGCGGAGACAAGCATACAGACGATATTTTAAGCGTAAAAAAACGCCGCTTTCCTCACAACCATGGAGGAAAGCGGCGTACATGGGCAAAACCTCTGCGGACGGCTCAATACCTTTTACTTACGACAATCTTACGCGCCAGCGTCTGGTCATGCACGCGCAGCAAAAGGGTATAGAGGCCGTCGGCCAGGTCAGACAGGTCGAGGGAGAACCGATGCGGTGCCTCAATGGCCTGCTGAATGACCAATCGGCCCGTCAGGTCGAAGACCGTCAGGTACACATCGGTATTCAGTGGCTCGGGGAACAGCACAGTCAGCATGCCCGAGGTTGGGTTGGGCATGATGAGCAAGCCATTGGCCCATTCGGGCTGAGCTTTGGTGCTGGAGAGGCTGTCCACTACAAAAGGCCCTGCCGTGGTGGTGCAGCCTAGTTCGTCGGTAACGATAACGGTGTAAGCGCCGCTGTTCACACTGTCTAAGTTCTGCGTGGTGGCCGGGAAGGGCTGGCCGTTGCGGAACCACTCAAAGGTGTAGGGCGAAAGGCTGCCGCTGACGTTGATGCGCACACCGCCCAGACCCAGGCCGCCTTTGTCGGGCAAGATGGTGTCCAGCGTTACGACCAGTGGTGTCAGCACGGTAACTTCAAAGGTGCAGCTGCCTACGTTGCCGCCGGCATCGGTGTAGCTGTAAGTTATGGGCGTAGTGCCAACGGGGAATGTGGCGCCGCTGGGCAAGCCCTCCACCAGGTCAAACGAGCCGCCAATGCCCAGGCAGTTATCTACCGCCACAGGTGCCGGATACTGCACCACGTTGTCGCCAAAGCAGCGAATAATACTGTTGGGGCAGGTGAGTTTGGGTGGCAATGTGTCGCGCACTGTTACGGTAATGGTGTCCGTAGTGGTATTGCCGACCTCATCGGTGGCAGTAACGATTAGCGGCTGCTGGCCTACATGTGCACAGTTGAAGGCTTTTGGCTCAAAGACTATTTCCTTAACCAAGCAGTTGTCGGAGATGGACAGGCCGGGCAGGTTTTGCAGGTTGAGCGTAACGCTGCCCGATGGGCCGAGGAAGACCTCCACGTTATCGGCTTCGATGGAAGGCGGTTCATTGTCGGTTACGACGATGGTAGCCTGCGTGGTGATAGTGCAGCCGTTGGCGTCCGTGGCCGTTACTGTGTACGTGCCTGGCGTCAGTCCGGCGATTTCAGGGCCAGTCTGGTTATTACTCCATTTATAGGAAATAGTACCCGTACCACCGCTGGCATTCACGCTTGCGCTGCCTTCAGGGCGTCCCAGACATTCGGTGTTGACGACAGAGACCAGTTCGATGGTCAGGGCAGGTGGCTCGGTGATGGTTACTTCGGCGACGGCATCGCAGCCTTTGCTGTCCACAACGGTAACCGTGTAGGTGCCAGCAGCGAGGCCGGGCTCAGTTGGCCCGTTACCGCCCGAGCTCCACTGATAGGTGAAGGGCGGCGTTCCGCCCGTAATGATCACTGAAGCACTGCCGGTAGAGCCGCCATTGCACAGCACGGGATTGGCCAGCGTATTGGTCGTAATCGCACATGCTGGCGGTTGCACTTCTACGGTTTGCACGGCTGTGCAGCCATTGGCGTCTGCTACGGTTACGGTGTACAGCCCAGCAGCAAGCCCTGTGATGGTCTGAGTGGAGTCGCCGTTGCTCCAGGCATAAGAGTAAGGAGGGGTACCGCCAGTTGGATTAGCCGTGGCTGTTCCATCAGAAGTGTTGATGCCGCTGGTACCGGTGGTGCTGGCATTGACTACAACGGCTGTAGGCTCTGTGATGGTAAACGAAAGTACCTCGGGACAATTGGCACCGTCCACGACTTCTACGGTATAGGTGCCTGGAGCAAGGTTGGCTACGGAAGGTGAGGTCTCACCATTGCTCCACGTGTACGTGAATGGGCTAACGCCCTGCACGATAATTACCTCTGCCGAGCCGTCGTTGGCACCTTTGCAGCTGGCATTTTGGGCATTTACTTCTACGTCAATGGTGCAGTCATAGGCGCTTACGCTGGCTACGCCCACGGCGGTGCAACCGTTGGCATCCGTGACGGTAACGGTGTAAGTCCCGGGCAACAGGTTTTCGATGACCGCTGTGGAGTCCCCCGTGCTCCAGGTATACGAGTATGCGGGCGTACCACCGGCAGGCGTAACAGAGGCGGTACCGTCGGCGGCGCCGTTGGCTGTTTGCGGCGTACTGCTGGTAGTTAGCGTCAGCAGTGGCGGCTGCGTTACCGTTACGCTGACCGTAGAGGAGCACCCCTCACCGTCGGTAACGGTTACCGTGTAGGTGCCGGCAGCAAGGCCTGAAATAGCGGGCGTGTTAGCATTGTTTGACCACAGGAATGTATAAGCCCCATCACCACCGGTAGGGGAAGCAGAGGTAGCGCCGTTTTGCTGACCAAAACAGGTTACCGGCGTTACGTTTTCTATGCTGATAGAGACCGGCTGGCGCTGGATGACGGTAACGGTAGCGCTGGCCGTACAGCTGTTGCTTTCATCGGTGATGACTAAGGTGTAAGTGCCCGGAGTATTCACCTCAAAGGTCGGTATGTTGCCCGTATTAAACTCGATGCCGTCGGGCCGCCGCCACAGGTGCGTACGCCCCGAAGTGGGTATGTTGCTGGAGGCAATGAGGTTGATGCTGGCGTTTTTGCAGTTGAGATTACCCGATGCGGTTACACCCGCCTGAGGTGGGACGGTGTCAATGGTTACGACAGCTGAGGCGGTGCTGGTGCAGCCGTTGGGGGTGGTTACGGTGAGGAGATAACTGCCCGGTGTGTTTACCATCGGGTTGGGCAAATTCGACGTGAAGCCGCCCGGGCCGCTCCAGGCAAATGATGGGTTGCTGGCCGGCGAGGTACCGTTGAGCGTAACCTGCTCGATAACACAGTTTAGGGTGCCGCCTTCAGCGGAAGCCCCTGGCCGTAAGGTGTCGGCTTGCACTATGGCAATGGCGGAGTTGGTACAGCCGGTGTTGCCATCGCGCACCAGTATGGTGTAAGTACCCGGTGTGTTGACGGTTGGACTTTGCTGGTTAGAGGAAAAGCCATTCGGCCCACTCCATTCAAAGGTTGGGTTTTGAGCATTGGTGCTGGCCGTAATGGTTGTTATTGGTACCGCACATGAAATAGTGCCACCTGATGCAGTGGCCGTGGGCGGCGTCGTCAGGGCTTTGACGATAACATCATCGGTCTGGGTACAGCCGTTAATTTCGTTCGTTACCCGCAACCGATAGCGCCCGGCGGCATTCACTACAGGGGTCAATGTCGTACTGCCCGATACGATGTTCCCGCCTTCTAACGCGAGCCACAGATAAGAATACTGAGGCCCCACCGGGCCAACGCCTTGCAATTGAATGACCGGCTCCTCACACGTGATGACACGGTCAGGGCCGCCATTAGCATTTGGTATAGCCAAATTGACAGGCACGGTTACCTCCGCCGTATCGGAGCAAATGATGCCACCACTGACGTTGTTGACGATGAAATAAAATGGCCCTGCCGTTTCTACATTCACCGTTTTTGAGGTGCTGATGGTATTACCCAGATTGTCTAACCATTTGTAAAAGACCGAGTTGCCGCTAGTAGTCAGGCTATCGGCGCGCAGTGTTACGATGGGGCGGCGGCAGTTGATGGTGTCGGGCTTTTGAATGCCGGCGCGAGCGCGCACCTTGAGGATGGAGAAGATGACCACACTGTCGCAGCCGTCTTCTGCCGTCATAAACTCCTGATAGCTGCCGGAGTCGCAATACGGAAAGCCGTTAACTTCAAGGCATTCGTCGTTGCACAGGCGCGTCAGGGGCAGCACGCGCTGTTTGCGCGGTTTTGCGATAATGCGCTGCCGTACGGTGCTATCGCAGCCCAGATAGGAGGTGTAGGGTGGCGATGAGGTTAGAATGTAGGTGCCAGGAGTAGAGATAGCTGTGAAGGGCTCCTCATCCCAAAAGAAGGGCAGTTCTTCAAAGCATATCTCTCGGTCGGGTAGTTGGGTGATAGGGAGAGGTTGGTTGCTTACGAAGATACACGTGCTTTTTGGTGTATCGCAAGCACTGTTTGCCGTTACACATATAGCTCCTCCCTGATTGGCGAATTCTACTTGAATGGTGGAGGGAACGTTAGAATAGGCGGGTAGCGTCAGCACGTTGCTGTTGGTGCCGTTAATTTTGCTATTGGGTGGCGTTGTCCAGGTATAAGAGATAGCACCTGACACCGGAGGTAAAGTATAGGTAGTGGTGGCATTTGGGCATACTTGCTTCAAGCCCTGAATGCTATCAATAGGCCCCAAAGGCACCTTAGTCGAACCTAATGCCAATCTTATTTCAAACCGGCAGTTGGCGTCGTTGATGCCATCTACCACTAAATAGTACACATGGCCAATGGTCAGACCGGTAGCCACTACAAGTGGGTTGAGTGGATCCACCGGCCCACAGGTAAGTGCTACATTAGGGATCTCACAGCCCGAAGTAATGGCCGCCTCAATGTCCGAGCCGGATATGCATCCCAGATTTCGAATCCAGAAAGCTACCGTCTCGGAACCGGCTATAAAGCCATACCAACGTGGCCGTTCTAAAACCATGGGTGGGTTTCCCTGAAAGCAAACCGTAAACGCCGGTGGCTGCTGCGAGGGCGGTACCTGTATGGGAAGGTTAGCGATATCGGATATGCTATCAAAGTTGCACAGCACACAAGCCGACTGGCAGTTGATAGCTCCGCCAGGGAAGGGTGTTGGACAGGGAAACGGCCCGGAAACAGGCTGTTGGGCCTTGATCCATGAACTCAGCAGGACAAGGAGGATAAGCGGAAAAAAACGCATAACTCGGTACGTTTAGAGATGAGAATTGACATCAGGATTACATAGATACAGCCGCAATGGCAAAAGCGTCATATCGCACCGCTCAAATTTAGGGCAAAACCAAACACACCCTCCCCTTCTTTTTGGACATTCGCCTTTTTGGCGACAATTTTAACAGGCAACCTACAGGGCTTAAGGTCTGAGATTTAAGGCGATACGCATTTAAAAGGATGTTCAGCAAATGGTGCGCCAAAAGACTCTCCCAAAAATGCCTTTAACCTTCAAAAAATGCCCCGACGATACCACCGCGAAGGGGCATCGAGCGGCGAACGCGGGATTCATCGTCTCTGGGTGGCGCCGATCCGTTTTTGGACAGGAGGGTTGGAAATCCAAAATCAGCCCTACTTTTACGCACTCAATCTATTTAAGGCTAACTTATTGCTCAAACTACTCTACACACCTGCTATGAGTTTCACTGCTGCTCTGCCGCTGCGGCTTTCTGTTGCGGCTGCGACGTTGTTCGTCCTAATCCTATTACTAACGAGAACTCGGGCGGGCGCCCAGTGCATGATGGTGCCCTGTCCTACGCCAGTGCCGGCCACCAATGCGCACAATGCCTGCGTGTTGCCTAATCCGGCGGCCTTCAACTGCTACGAAGGTGCCACCTCAGCCACCACGCCAGAGTCGTTCCCGCCCTCCTGGTGTACGACCATTGAAAACAACATCTGGTTCGCTTTCACGGCTGATGCGCCCACGGTATCGCTCACGTTTGAAGTGCTCAACTGTACCGTAGGGAGCTGCCTTCAAGCAGCCATCCTGAGTACTACCGACTGCAATACGTTCACTTTCATGGGCCCTTGCGTCAGTGGTATGAATCCCGGCGGGCAGTACACCATCACTGGCGCGGGGCTGGTGCCGGGGCAGGTTTATTTCCTGATGGTGGATGGATGTGCTGGCGCCCAATGTAGTTTTGTTATCAATGGTAGCGCTCCTCGCATCGTTAATGCCCCTACGCGCGTCTGCTTGCCAGCAGGCCCCAGCACGCTGACGAGTAACATTCCTGGAAACTGGACGCTTAACCCACCTAATGCCGGCGCGTTTGTTGGGCAATTCAACAACACCAACACTGTCGCTGTCAACTGGAATACCAGCTATCAAGGGCCTGTCCAGGTATGCGTAGCCAGTCCGACGTGTAACAACGAGAACTGTCGCGAAATTGAAATTGGCCGCCGCGAAGCCACCACTGTTGAGCTCTTCCTGTGTGCGGGTGAGACGGTAGAGTGCGCTGGCAATTTTTATAGCTCGGGAGGCACGTTCAATACCACGTTCCAGACCTACCAGGGCTGCGATAGCGTGGTTACCTGCCGCATTATACCCGTACCCACCTACAACTCGCCACTTTTTCAGATTAACAAGTGCGCGCCCGGTTCACACATTGTCTGCGGTGAAGAGTATACCGAAACTGGCGGCTACAACCACGTGTGCAAAGGATATCGCGGCTGTGACAGCATCATCAACTTCTTTTTAGCTGTCATGGATCCTAAGGCCATCATCAAGCCGCCGGGCATCCTGGACTGCGACCAGAATAAGGTCATCACCCTGGACGGCTCCATGTCTGTCCGAAACCAGGCAGAAAATGCGGGAGGGCTGACACTTTACAGTTGGAGCGGCCCAGGCATTGTTGGCCCAGCCAACCAGCCCACCGTACAGGTCAATCAGCCTGGGCAGTACTGTCTCATCGTAACCCACACACGCGGAGGCGTCTATTGTCGGGACACCACCTGTGTAACCGTTTCGGCTGATTTTGCCACACCGCAAAGACCGCAAATCATTGGTAACCCAAACCCGTGTGGAGACTCCACCGAACTATATGTGGTGCGCCCCGTGGGCAGTCCCAACCCGACCTCCTTCACCTGGACACCACCACCGGGGGTAACGATTACCCAAATCAGCCCCGACTCTATCCGAATCAAGTGGGATACGCTCATCTCCGGCCCGCTGTGCGTTACAGCCAACAACGCCTGTGGAGCTTCGCCGCCCGCCTGTCTGCCTATCGTCGTGCAGCAGCCCATTATCCCGCCGCAGATGAGTGGCCCCAGCGCCGTTTGTCCCAATGGCGGCACATACCTGTTTACCTTAGATACCCTTCAGGCAGGCACCAGTTACACCTGGACGGTGCCACCCGGCGCCACGTTCACTGGCGCGAATGACTCCATACGGGTGGACTTTTCTAATGCCTCCAGCGGACAAGTGTGCGTACAGGTTTCCAATGCGTGTGGCTCTATTGCGCCCATCTGCCGTAGCGTGCAGGTAGCACCCCTGCCCACTGTTTCGCTGAGCGGTGGCGGAGAAATCTGCTTAGGCGATAGCATTACGCTCACCTTCACCACCTTAGGCAACGGCCCTTTCAACGTTGTATGGTCGGCAGGCGCTCAGAACAACGCCCTCAACGGTATTAACAATGGCCACACCATCCGACTGGCCCCCACGGCCAACACCAATTACGGTCTGGTGAGCGCTACCGATGGCTCCTCACCCACCTGCCAGGCCGTGGTGAGTGGCTCGGCAGCGGCCATCGTGCGCCCGCATTATACCATCAACGTTGCCCGACAGATCTGCGAAGGCGACTCTGTTCTGTTGCAGGGGGCTTACCGCAAAACATCGGGTACCTATCGCGATAGTCTGAACTCCATCCACGGCTGTGATAGCGTTATCGTTACGGCGCTCACGGTATTCGACATTGACACCACCGTCATTAACACAGGCTCATGCGACCCCGGGCAGGTCGGAACTTTTACCCAAATTCTCACTCAGGTCAATGGCTGCGACAGCATCGTCATCACGAATGTCGTTCTCTACCCTACCGACACCACGCGGCTATTTGGCACCAGCTGCGACATCAACAATACGGGTGTCTTTGTGCAGAACCTGACCAACCGCTTCGGATGCGACAGCACAATCATCCTGACGGTCAGTTTCTCCCAGTCTGATACCGTACTGTTCTTCCGCTCTTCGTGCAACCTCAGTGAAGTGGGCGTATTTGTGGCACAATACGTCTCCTCGTTAGGCTGCGACAGCGTGGTTATCACTACTGTCAACTTCCAGGGCATTCCCATCACCAACCTGAGTGGCACGACCTGCGACCCTGCGCAAGCAGGTGTGTTCACTCAAACACTTACGACAGCCCAGGGCTGCGACAGCACCATCGTTACCACCATCACGCTGCTACCCAGCAACACAACCAACCTGACGGCCACCACGTGCGACCCTACTGAAGTAGGTGTCTTTGTGCAAAACCTGACTAACCAATTCGGCTGCGACAGTATCGTAACTACTACCGTCTCCTTGCTACCCAGCCATACGACGGCGCTGTTCGACACCACCTGCAACCCGGCCAACGCCGGCGTCTTCGTGCAGAACCTGACCAATCAGTTCGGCTGCGACAGTATCGTAACTACCACCGTAACGTTCGTGCCACTGCCGCCGACCAACCTGACGGCTACTACCTGCGACCCGGCTGCTGCGGGCGTCTTCTCACAAACACTTACCACTGCTCAAGGCTGCGATAGCATCGTCATTACTACGGTGACGCTGTTGCCCAGCGACACCGTCCAACTGACTGCCCAGAGCTGTAACCCGGCTAACGTGGGCACATTCGTGCAAGACCTGACCAACCGCTTCGGATGCGATAGTATTGTGATTACGACAGTATCATTCTTTACACTGCCCATCACGGAACTCTCGACCACCACGTGTGACTCTACGCAGGCCGGTGTTTTCACCAAAACCCTGAAAACCGCCCAGGGCTGTGACAGCACCGTCGTTACCACCGTAACACTGCTGCCCAGTAACCAGACTGAAGTGAGCCGCACTACCTGCAATCCGGCCAATGCCGGTGTCTTCTTTGAAGGCTACCTCAACCAGTTCGGATGCGATAGCTTAGTAACCATCACCGTAACATTTGTGCCACTGCCACCGACTAACCTGACAGCCACCACCTGCAACCCGGCCAACGCGGGGGTCTTCAGCCAGACGCTAAAAACCGCCGAAGGCTGCGACAGCACCGTCATCACCACAGTAACACTGCTGCCCAGCAACACCACCAATCTGACGGCCACTACCTGCAACCCGGCTCAGGCGGGTGTGTTTGTACAGAACCTGACCAACCAGTTCGGCTGCGACAGCATCGTAACCACCACGGTAACACTCCTGCGCCGCGACACTACCTACCTGACAGCCACCACTTGCAACCCAGCCCAAGTAGGCGTTACCCAGATGGTGCTGACCAACAGTGTGGGCTGTGATAGCATCGTTATCACCACCACCTCGCTTTCTCCGCCAGCCTTCTGCAGCGCCGAAGCCAGCGCTATGGGCGGTGAAATCCCGTGTGCCGACAGCACCGGCAGCTTGACCATCACGGCCACGCTGGGCATCGCACCCTTCACGTACGAAGTGCGCCGCAACGGGCAAACCGTGCGCACTGGCACCATTCCTTCGCTCAATACGCCGCAGGTCGTCAGCGGCCTGCCCGCGGGCACTTATACCGTCGTCGTTACGGCTTCTACGGGCTTCTCCACCACCGTGCAGGCCACGCTGGTGCAACTGCTACCGCCCACCATCAGCAGCCTGACCTCGCTCGACTACGGCGGCTTCGGCGTCAGCTGCCCTGACGCCGCAGATGGCGCTGCTAAGGCCACTGCTTCGGGCGGAAAACCGCCTTATTCGTTCGTCTGGTCCACCGGTGCAACGGGCCTCGAGGCCAAAAACCTGCGCGCCGGCACGTACACTGTTACCGTTACCGACGCCAACAATTGCACGGCCACAGGCAACATCACCCTCCGAGAGCCTGAACCGTTAGCGATGGCCTTCGCCGTTACGGATATCAGCTGCTTTGGCCGACGCGATGGCCAGATTACCGCCCAGGTCAGCGGCGGAGTGCCACCTTATCAGTATGCCCTCAACAGTGGCGCCTTCCAGACCTCCAGCACGTTCACAGGTCTGAGTTCGGGTGCTTTCATCGTGCGTGCCATAGATGTCAATGGCTGTGAAACATCAGAGACCATCGTCATCAACTCGCCCCCACCGCTGGAAGTCAGCCTCGGTGGCAACAAGACGGTGGCCTTAGGCGACTCGCTCAAACTCGAAATCATCGTCAACGTCCCCTTAGATAGCATCCAAAGCATCACCTGGGGGCCGCCGTTAGACTCGAACGACTGTGTGCGCTGCTTCTCGCAGACCGTGGCGCCCATCGTAACCACAGCGTACTCGGTAACTATCACGACCAACAAGGGCTGCACCGACTCGGATAAAATCTTCGTCTTCGTGGATAGGCGCCGTTATATCTACGTGCCCAACGCCTTCGCACCGGGCAGCGACGGGGCCAACAGCATCTTCTACGTTTCGGCTAAGCCCAACACGGTGAAGAACATCAAAGCCATGCAAATCTTCAGCCGTTGGGGCGAAGCGGTGTTCCAGCTGAACGACTTCCAGCCCAACAATCCTGACGTAGGCTGGAATGGCGCCTTCCGCGGGCAGCCGCTCAACCCGGGCGTCTTTACGTGGGTGCTCGAGGTTGAGTTCATTGACGGCGTTACCGAAATTTATACCGGCGACGTTACCATCGTCCGGTAGCGCTTTTAGCGCGCCCTACCTTACCCCGCCGGGGTTCAATGCAGCCGCGTCTGCGTTGAACCCCGCGGCTTTTCAAGCGTTTAGCCGGCACATGTTTTTTCCATGAAAAGCAAAATGCGGCTTCTTTTTTCCCAAAAAATAACAACTGCATGGGCGGTCCTGGTCCTTTTAGCGCTCGTCTTCAGCCAATGCGGCAATACGCAAGGGCGTATGGAAGGCGCCGCCCTGTATCGCGTGCATTGCGCCAATTGCCACTTGGACAACGGGCAGGGACTGGGCGCGCTTATACCGCCGCTGGCAGGCTCCGACTACTTGGCCGCGCATCGCGAACGATTGCCCTGCATCGTCCGACACGGCCTGAAGGACACCATTGTCGTTAATGGTACGCAATACGCTGAGGCCATGGCCGGCATCGAAACACTTTCGGACATTCAAATAACCAACATCCTCAACTACATACACACCAGCTGGGGCAACGACCTGCCACTGTATCGGCTCGATGAAGTGCAGCAATTGCTGAAGCAATGCCGCTGAACAATACGCCCTATTTCCCGATGCAAAACCGCGAGAAGATGTTCCCCAGAATGTCCTCTACGCCAACTTCGCCAGTGATTTCACCTAAGGAAGCAAGCGCCCGGCGGATGTCTTGAGCGATCCATTCATTGCTGAGCCCCTTCTCTAGGCCCGAAAGCACGTCGCCCAGTGCCTCATCAGCGCGGCGCAGTGCCTCGTAATGGCGAGCATTAACGGCAATGGCGTTTTCCAAGTTTACCCCTTTACCAATGGCGACCTCCAGGAGGGTTTCTTTGAGGTATTCGATGTTCATCTGGTTTTTGGCTGAAAGCGGTATGATGACAGCGGGTTTCAAGGGTAAGGTATCTGGGTTGAGCAGTTCGCTGCTCTGTGGGCGCAAATAGGGCGGTATTTCGGGAGCATTTGGCTGCAGCAGCCAGTCGGTCAGGAAATACGGATTGCGGTCCATTTTGTTGCAGGCGACGATAAGGGCGGCCTGTGAATGCGCCGTTTCTGCTGAACGGGCGAGTTTGCTCCCGATGATATGCAGGTCGCTATACACTTCCGGAAGGGTGGTTTCGGAGATGTCCCACACATAGACGACGATAGCGGCCTGTTCGATTTTCTCCAGGGCACGCCGGACGCCGATGGCTTCGATGGCGTCCTGTGCCTCTCGGATGCCAGCGGTGTCAATAAGTCGGAACGGCACGCCGCTGAGGTTAATAAGCTCTTCGATAGTGTCGCGCGTGGTGCCGGCGATGTCGGAGACGATGGCGCGCTCTTCATTTAGCAGGGCATTCAGCAGCGTGCTTTTGCCGGCATTAGGCCGCCCAGCAATGACGGTGGCGACGCCATGGCGCAAGGCATTGCCGAGTTGGAAGGAACGCATCAGATCGGCCATGTAGGTGCGGATTTTCCCTACAAGGACCTGTAAATGAGCGCGATTGGCAAATTCAACATCTTCTTCAGCGAAGTCCAGCTCCAGTTCGATGAGGCTGGCGAAGTGGATAAGTTCGTCGCGCAGGCGAGCAATTTCAGACTTGAAACCTCCGCGCAATTGGCGCATGGCCACGGCATGGGCGGCGGCGGTCTGGCTGGTGATGAGGTCGGCTACGGCTTCGGCCTGTGTGAGGTCTATTTTGCCGTTGAGGAAGGCCCGCAGAGTGAACTCACCCGGCGCAGCCAGACGGGCACCGCGACGCAGCAACAACTCCAGCACGGCTTGCTGTACGTAAGGAGAGCCGTGCACGGAAAACTCTACGATGTCTTCGCCCGTATAGGAGCGTGGCGCGCGAAAAACGGTAGCCATGGCCTCGTCTAGGATACGCCCGCTTTCGTCTTCAATGCGGCCTACGTGTGCGGTATGGCTGGGCTGCTCACCGAGGCGCTTGCCCCGAAAGACGGTGTCGGCGATGGCTATAGAACGCGGGCCCGACAGACGCAAGACGGCGATGGCGCCCACACCGGGCGGCGTGGCCAGAGCGGCAATAGTGTCGGTCAAATCGGGCAGTACAGGCATGAAAAAACCGTAATTCAGATGGGCAAAAGTACGCGCCCTCTCGCCCGAGAGGGCAAAAAAATACCCGGCTGTGACTTTTCACAACCGGGGTTCTCGCCTATAGAAGCATAAGACATCTGAACAACCGGGGAGCGCCCGGGCAAGCCCGTAAAAGCGCTCAATCTCGCTTCAATTCACCTGCTGAAGGTTCATTCGAGCGAGTAGCAATGACAAAGGCAGCCTCCGGATAAACGTGTCCGAACAGCCGCGTGCGTAAGACAGCCTTTTGAAGAGGGAAATAGAAAACGGAATAAAGAATGGGCGTAACAATCTGCTCATGATGGGATGAGTTTTGAACTTGTGTAATCGGCGACAAAGCAGGTGTCGTGCAGAAGGATTAAAAAGAACGCCTCAAAGATACATGACCTGAAAACAGCGCTGCCTGTTCCTGTCTTTATTTTTTTCGATAAATGTCGGTTAACTTTCAGTAAGCGGCAAAAGGCGCTCTACGGAATGGCAAAGCCTTCTTTCTCGGAGGCTTCCTGTTCCCAATGAGCCAGCACTTTGCTGCGCGCAGGGTATTCGGAGTAGATCTCTCCGCGCTGGATGGCCTCCAGAACATGCCGGGTTGCTTTTGAGACTTCGGCGGGCAGGAGCTGAATGGGAAACCAGCGCACATCGCGAAATTTTTTAGGCTCTTGCGAGAGTGGCTCTCCGTGGAAGCGCTCTGTGCGGAAGTAAAGGACCAGCAGCGTCTCGTTTTTCTTCAATTTGTGGCGGTGCAGCACATGAACCAGCTGCAACGTTTCTGGATGAACGTGAATACCAGCCTCTTCTAAGGCCTCGCGCGCCAGAGCTTCGCGGGCAAATTCCCGGTCTTCCACGTTACCACCGATGAGCGAGAAGCGCCCGCCGTTTTTCTTGGTCTGGCGCAAAAACAGGAGCTGCCCATCCTGTTCTACTAATAGCCGAACGGCAAATGTCAGCATCTAAGGATACGGAAGTGTTTATGCAGCGATTAAAGCGGCGAAAGGTAGAACATTCGCCCGGTGCGCGCACGTAAAGTTTTTGTAAAGTCGCACCACAGGCCTTAGCGGCTCATCGGTAGCGCGCTACCGGACTGACGAAGAATAACCACCTGCCAGCCGGCTGCCTCCGTTATAAATCGGATGAGGTCGAACATCTTATTGGACTGTTCTTCAGCCTTTTGCAGCAAGTCGCTTTCCTGTGCCTTCTCTAAGATCTTCTTCTTACCCTGCTGATTGATCCACGTCAGGTCTTGAGGAGAGAAACTCTGAAAAAGGCCTGTCGAGACGTCGTAATAGTCCACCGTATGATCTACGCTCAGGATCTGCGGCTTGGGCAAGGGGCCAATGCGAAGGACTCGGGCAGCTGAATCAGCCTCCATCTGCACGTTAGACAGGTCGTAACCTACGGCTACGGTAGCCTGCACACGTATGAGCGCTTTTTTGTCCCATAGCCAGGAAAAGGAGCCGCTATATTCGTTGTAGCTGTACACTTCGGAGAACTCGCCCTCGATAGTTGTCAGTTTGAGGACTTCGCGTACCTTTTCGAGTAGGACTGTGGCCTCTTCCTGAGGTTTTTCAGCGGGTTTGGGTACAAAAAAGCGGTAGGCCGCCCAGCCTCCAACTAAAAAAGCGAGCACCAGGACGAGGAGGTAGAGCCAGGATCGGGAGGGTATTATCATGCGAAACACTTGAATTGCTGGACAAAGTTCAGACATTTGACGCCGAAGAAGGCCGGGGCGTTGTTCCGAGGGCAAAGGTCTGTTCCCTACGGCCCTTTCAGGCCACTGTCTGTTTTATCTTTTTAAAAACAAAAACCAGCTTCGCCAGCCATGTGCTCGCGTTTTCTTTCTGTTTTACTGCTTAGCTGGCTTGCCCTGAATGTGCAAGCCCAAACGGATACACTGCGCCTGCTCTTTGCTGGCGATATCATGGGGCACTCCATGCAGATCAAGAGCGCCGAAGTGTCGCCCGGCGTTTATGACTATCGCCCCTGTTTCCGCTACATTAGCCCTACACTCGAGCGAGCCGATATTGCCCTGGGCAACCTGGAACTGACGCTTCCCGGTCAGCCGCCCTATACGGGATATCCGATGTTTCGCAGCCCCGATGCCCTGGGAGTCGCTCTGCGCGAAGCGGGTTTCGATGTTCTGGTTACGGCCAACAACCACTCCAACGATGCGCGCGGAAAAGGCGTGGTGAGCACTATTGAAACCCTACGCCGCCTGGGTTTTCAGCAGACCGGAACGTTCAAAAACCCGCGCGAACGCGACCTGTTCTACCCGCTCATGATTTATCAAAACGGCTTCAAAATAGCGCTGCTCAATTACACTTACGGTACCAACGGCATCCCAACCGATCCGCCAACGATTGTGAACATGCTCGACACGGCCCAAATGGCCGCCGATCTGGCCGAAGCACGCGCTCGAAGGCCGCATTTCATCATCGCTTTTGTGCACTGGGGCAGCGAATACCAAACAGAAGAAAACGCCAGCCAGCGTCAGCTGGCGCATTTTCTCATCCGCAACGGGGCCGATCTCATCGTGGGCGCACATCCGCATGTAGTGCAGCCTATTAAGGTAGAGACCGTTATGCTGTCCGACGGCTCCCGGCGTTCGGCAGTGGTGGCGTATTCGCTGGGCAATTTCATTTCCAACCAACAAAAAATCGGCACCGATGGCGGCATCCTGTTTGGTGTCGAATTGTTGCACCGCGAAGGCGTGCCGCGCGCCGAAGTGGGCCGTTACGGCTACGTGCCGGTATGGCGCTATGTGCACCGCGGTGCGCAAGGCAAGACGACTTTTTACGCGCTACCGGCCGTCAAAGGCGTGCCGTCAGACCTGCCGATGCCCCAGGAAGCCATTCGCGCTATGGAAAACTTTTTGGAACGCACCCGGGCGCACCTGCGCGGTGTAGAGGAATGGGACTGGTAATCATACTGGAGAACGCCTGTACAAGGGAAGCCGGATGGTGAAGGTGGTACCCTTGCCCAATTCGGATGACTTGACGAAAATTTTGCCGCCGTGATAGCGCTCTACGATGCGCTTAGAGAGCGATAGGCCCAGCCCCCAGCCGCGTGTTTTGGTGGAATATCCGGGTTTGAATATGGTTTTGAACTTGCTGGACGGAATGCCTTTGCCCGTATCCGACACGTCAATGCACACGGCGTGGGCTTCCTTTCGGACGGCGACGGAAATGACGCCGGCGCCGCCCTCCATGGCGTCAATGGCGTTGCGCAGCAGATTTTCCATCACCCAGTCGAACAGCGGCGGATTGATGTGCACTATCAGCGGCTCGTGTTGAGCCGGATCGGGAAAGTCGAAGGTTACCTTGCGCGGTGCACGACGCTGCATATAATCGCGGCAGGCGACTAACTCTTCGTAAAGGTTGACCGGGTAAAGCTCGGGCTTGGAGCCAATTTTGGAGAAGCGGTCGGCGATGAGTTCCAGCCGGCTGACATCGTTTTGCAGTTCGGTCAGCATTTCCAGATTGACCGGATTGTCCTCATTGGTGGCTTTAAGGGCTTCGATCCAACCGATAATGGCCGTGATGGGCGTACCTAACTGATGAGCGGTCTCTTTGGCCATGCCGAGCCAGACTAAATTTTCTTCTGCACGGCGAGCAGCACTGAAGCCTAAGTATCCGAAAGCAATAAAAGCGGCGATAAGGAACAATTGTACGTAGGGATACAGCCTGAGCAGACTTAGTAGATTGGAATGGCTGTAAATGACCAATTTATCAATATCGGGCGGCACTCGCACGGGTATGGTGTCGGCGCCTTGTTCCACCATACGAGCCAGGGCCTGCTGGAGTTCCTGGGGCGAAAGCGAGTCGGATGGGCCGATATTGCGATACAGCTCGATGCGCCGATATTCGTCGAGGACGATGACCGGTATGGTATTGTTGTCGGAAATAATTCGCGCCGGCAGCGTCAGGTCGCAGCTCAGGTCCTGATCTAAGCGGCTTATCTGGCGCATAGCCTCAGCGAATTGTGCGGCCTGTTGGCTTTCGCGTTTGACCAACTGGTCGGCCAGGTGTTTGGTGTACAGCAGCGATATGATGACGATAGCCACCCCGCCTGCCGCCAGGTACCACTTCCACCTCGATTTTCGCGCGTAAATGTTCATCATGTTCGATTGAGCGGCAAAAATGGGAAGATTTGTTGGCTGCAAAACGAACAGCCTGTGGCGGCAAGTGCGCTACGGGGCACCGAACGGCAACACCACGCAGAGGTCATGTCCGTTAAAATTTTGTCAAGCGCCTTTTGTGCGCCCGCGTCAAGCCACAGCAAGCGCCTATCTTCGCCACTACAACTATAATAACAATAATTTTAGGTGTACGATGAAGAATGCTTTTCAGGGCAGCGGGCTTTCTGTTGCAGGTCGTTGCGGTGTAGTGGCCGCGTTTTTATCCCTGAGCACGCTTGCTTCAGCGCAATTGTCCGGCATCGTGCGCGGAGAAGGCGGCGAGCCGCTCCCGTATGCGACCGTTTACGCGCGCAATACGACAAAAGGCACGGTGGCCAACGGGGAGGGTGAATATCGGCTGCCGCTGGAGCGCGGTGAGTACGACATTGTGTTCCAGTACATCGGCTACAAGCAGCACGTGGAGCGGGTAGTAATAGGCAGCAAGCCCGTAACGCTTAACGTCCAGATGGAACCCGCCAGCTTAGAAATCGCTGAGGTGGTCATATCTGGTGAAGACCCGGCTTATGCTATCATGCGCAAAGCCATCGCCAAACGCGACTACTACAAGAACCGCACGCCTGACTACAGCTGTGATGTCTATATCAAAGGCTTCTATAAAATCCTGAACGCACCAGAAAAAATTTTGGGTCAAGAAGTAGGTGATATGAGTGGCATTCTGGACACCAACCGCACAGGGGTCATCTACCTTTCAGAGTCCGTATCGAGGTTGCATGTGCAGGGAAAACCATCGCGAACCAAAGAAATCATGGTTTCAAGTAAAGTAAGCGGCAACACCAACGGCTACAGTATCAATCGGGCTACGCTGACGGAATTCAATCTCTACGAACAACGCCTGTCGCTGGACAGGGATATCCTTTCGCCCTTGGCTGACAACGCCTTTTCCTACTACAACTTCCGCCTGCTGGGCCGCCTGCGCGACGAGAACGGCTACGACATCTACAAGATTGAAGTGCAGCCCAAGCGCCCGGAGTCGCCTACCTTTTTCGGCCATATTTACATTGCCGACGAATGGTGGAACCTCACCGGCGTGGACTTGAGCATTACGGGCAAAGCCATTCATCAGCCCATCCTGGACACCATGTCCATCCGGCAGGAGTTCGCATTGGTGAACAAGCCCGACCAGTGGTGCCTGCTCAGCCAACACACAGGGCTGACGTTTGGCCTATTGGGCTTTCGCTTTAGCGGATTCTTTTTTGGCGTATTTTCTAACTACGACTTGCGTCCGCGCTTCGAGCCGGGCTTTTGGGGCCGCGAGCAATTTCGCGTAGAGGAGACAGCCAGCCGCCGCGACAGCGCCTACTGGAATACCGTGCGCCCCGTGCCGCTCACCGAAGAGGAGGAGCGCGACTACGTGCGCAAAGACAGCCTGGAGCAAATCTGGGAGTCTAAAGAGTTCATGGACAGCCTCGACCGCGTGCGCAACCGCTTTAAGGCGTTGAGTCTGTTCACGGGCTACACCTGGCGCAACTCGTACAAAAAGCAAACATTTACCTGGCCGTCGCCTATGGAAGGGGTACAGTTCAACACCGTTCAAGGTTGGGTACTCGACGTACGCCCGTCGTTTCGCCAAAGCGAAAGCCGGCGGCGCCGTTCGCGTTACTGGGAGGTGAGTAGCGTGCTCAACTACGGCTTTTCAGAACAGCGTTTTCGCGGTAGTCTGAGCGCTTCGCGGAGGTTTGAGAGCATTTTTTATACTCAAGCCGAAATAAGCGGCGGGCTGGCCATCGAGCAATTCGACCGCAACCAGCCCATTAGTGTATGGACGAACCAACTTTACTCGCTGCTAGGCAACCTCAACTACATGAAACTGTATGAAAAAACCTATCTGAGTGCTCAAACCAGCCGTTACCTGTTCCCGGGGCTTCGTTTACGGGCAGGCGCCGAATGGGCCGAGCGACGCGCACTGATCAACACCTCCAACTTCAGCTGGTATAAGGGCACGCGTGCGTACGCACCTAACAGCCCTCTGCCCAGAGAAATAGGCGAACCAGAAACGCCCTTCTTCGACCCGCACCGCATCTTTCGCATAGATGTGCAGACCCGCATCCGTTTTGGCCAAGGGTACAGCACCTACCCGGATTTTCGCGTGTACTCCAGCTCTGATTGGCCTGACATAACCCTTTTTTACACACAAGCCATACCCGGTATCGCGGGCAGCACCATGCACTACCAGCGCCTGCAGTTGGAAATCACCCATACAGACTGGAGCTGGGGACTATTCGGCTACTTAGACGCCAGAATAGGCGCCGGTGCCTTCCTGAACCGCCAGCGCATGGAATTCGTGGACTACTTCCATCCGCGCGGCAACCAGACCATCTTTGGCCGACGCTCGGAATACCTGAACAGCTTCTTCCTGCTTCCTTACTACGAGTATAGCACCGACGGCACCTATGCCTATGCACACCTGCGTCATCATTTCAACGGCTGGGTGCTGGAAAAGCTTCCGCTGCTGCGCAAATTGGGCTGGCGCGAAGCCCTGAGTATCAACGCTTACTACGCCGATCGCTTTGCTGTGCAAAACCTACGACCCGATATCCGCCTGCCCTACTGGGAAATCGG
This sequence comes from uncultured Saprospiraceae bacterium, assembly GCA_937980645.1. Lineage (GTDB taxonomy): Bacteria > Bacteroidota > Bacteroidia > Chitinophagales > Saprospiraceae > M3007. Next base: position 87,311 of record CALJPQ010000014.1, read on the forward strand.
CTGGGGATTCTATAACATCGGCTTCAAGGCTTTCCGCCCCTTTCACATAGACGTAGCTGCAGGCTTTTTCGGCAACCAATACTACCGAACAGGCGTAGTCTTGGGTATGGATATTCGCTAGCCCACGCTTTGAAGTAAATTTTTTCTACGAAAATTTAGCAGCAACAGTTGCGCGGCTTCCGACGAGACCTATAACTTTGCCGCAGTTTATACCTGTTTTTTTAATCCAAATTTCATTTACAAGCACAGTAATCTCATGAAAAGAACTTCGGCAACGAGGTTTTGGCGAAATGTTGCAGGCGCTAAGCGGTCCTGAGGGGGCCTGCCTAGCGCTTATTTTTTAGGGTATTTCATCACACAAATCCATAGTATCTATGAAAAGTCTTTTGCGTGGAAAGTCAACAAAGACGCTGGGGGTCGCGGCGTTTTTCCTGTTGGTGAGCAGCAGTGCGCTGCGTGCCCAAACAGTTGGGCCAGCTATCCCGGACGTTCAGATCAACTGGGTAGCGCCTAACGAAGCGATGGACCGTTTAGGTCAGGCCATTGGCTTATTAGAACAGCAGGTGCAATCGGCGGGTCAGGGCAGTCCGTTGGTGTACAAATTGAAGTACTACAACACCGTGTTCATTTCCATCGAACAGGGCGTAGAGGTGCCCACTGCGGTGGACGCTAACTACGGGCTTTTTGTGCCTGGCGTTGTGGACATTCCTGTTGAGTATCCCAACGCCATTCCGCTCTCCACGTGGGCCACTTATCGCCAGGAGTTGACGCAATTGTTGCAAAATTGATGATTTTCCCAGTTAAAACCTTTTCTATCACCTTCATTTTCAAGTGACTTATCTCATGAAAAAGTCTTTTACACGAAGCGTACTTCTATTGGTGGCTAAACGCGCCAATATTCAGCTGATGACGCTGGCGCTGTGTTTTTGGGGCGTTCAGGTAGCCTACGCACAGCTTAATTACGTCGCCACGGCTTGTGCCGATCCTTATGTTGAAATTGGCCAACAACCCGGCGCTACCTACTTGGGCAGCGGTGACGATGTGGTATTTGCCAACATTGCCTTACCATTTCCATTTACCCTTTACACCAATACTTATACTACAGTCAATATCGGCACTAATGGCTTCGTCGTTTTTCAGCCGGGTACTAACCGTGGTTTCACGAATGCCAACCTGCCCACGGCGATAGCAGGTGCTGCCTTGTATCCCTTCTGGGATGACCTGGATGCTGATCCTTTAGTGGTGCCGGGGTCTGGGGTGTATACCCGGGTGGACGGCACAGCGCCTAACCGCGTTTTCACCATCGAATGGTGGCGTATCGGGCACTTTAATATGGCGGTAGGTACGGGTGATATTACGTTTCAAGTCCGCCTATTCGAAAATGGCAACCGCCTGCAATTCAAGTACTTAGATGTCCTTTTTGACGGTCCTCACGTAACGTTTAACAACGGCCTGAGCGCCACCATCGGCCTGGAAGACGTAGTGGCTACGCCGCGCCCATTCACGCTGGTGGGCTTCAACGTAGCCTCTGTAAACAACGGCCAGTGCATCGAGTTTGTATTGCCTCAGGCTTGTAACCCAATTGCTGGCCCAACGCTGAATTTCAATACGACCCCGGGGCTGTGTGCAGCAAATGCGACCATTAACCTTCCGACATTTAACCCACCGGGATGCGCCAACGGCACGACCGTGGGTTTGCGATACAGTCTCAATGGTGGCCCATTTGTAAATGTGGCGTTACCTGCCAGCAGTATCACCATTAGCGTACCCAAAGGTGCTAACATTATTGTCTGGCAGACCTTTCTCATTTCCAACGGTGCTACAGCAGGTGTAGCGACGCAGACGGTCAACGTCGTGGACAACGAGCCTCCTAAACTTAATTGTCCGACAAACATCATCGTCAACCTCAATCCGGGTGAATGTTGCCGCAACATTACCTGGCCAGAGCCGACGGCTACCGACAACTGTCCATTTTTGCAAGGGCCATTCCAGCTGAATACCATCAACTTAGGGGGGAATGCCGGTTCTGTAGGTGGTATGGTGTTTTTCAACATTAACAATACCTCGGGTCAGCCGATTGTCATTACGGATTTAGGTATGAGAATTTCGGCTGCTACACAAGTCAATATTTATACTAAGTCGGGCACTCACGTAGGCTTCGAGACCAATCCGGCCGCTTGGACACTGGCCGGTACTGCCAATGCAACTACTGGACCTTTTTCCGGGCCGTTCCCCGGCTCTCCCATCATCACACCCGCTCCCGTCACTAATCCTGCCGGTGGGCTTACCCTCGGCCCTGGCTTATGGGGTATTGCCCTGCATACGCCAACAGCGCAAAACATTTACACCAACGGCAACGGCGCCAACCAGACTTATACCGACGGCAACATCACGATCAACCTCGGTTCAGCAGCCAATACCCTGTGGGGCGCACCGTTCACGCCGCGCGTATGGAACGGTTTTGTGCGCTATCAAATCGGCGGCCCGGCTCAGGTAGTTCAGACGGCAGGTCCAGCTAATGGCAGCTCGTTCTGCAAAGACGATAGCCCATTCACCATCCGTTACCAGGTAGCCGATGCTGCCGGTAATACGGCGACATGTTCTTTTACCATCACCGTCAATCCCTTCCCCAACCCGGTCAATGCACTCACCTGCAACAACAACGTGCAGATTTCATTGGATGCCAACTGCTCGGCTTTCGTAAACGCCGACAAAGTACTCGAAGGCGGCCCGTACAAGTGCTACGATGACTACGTAGTGGAAGTGGACAAGACCCTGCCCTTCGGCAATGGCCCATGGATCCGCATTAGCCAGGGGCCCAACTTCCCGGGTTTTGGCACGCCGCAACCGCTGGGGCCCGACGATGTGGGCAAGACCTACCAGGTGCGCGTAACCGACCCGGCCACAGGTAACCGCTGCTGGGGCTTCATCACGATCGAGGACAAACTCCCGCCAGTACTGAGCTGTCAGGAATCCTTCGTGCCCTGCAACGACGCCACCAAAGACAGCGCCGAACCTTTTGAGCCATGCGCTGATCCGCTGACCATTTTACCTGCCGCTCCATTGTTCACCATCAACACGGCCAACAACGGTAATGCCGTCGGTGGTATGGTGTTCTTCAACATCACGAATAACACCAGTCTACCTGTGGAGGTTACAGCTATTGGCATGAACATCTCCGGCCCCACCCAAGTCAATATTTATGCTCGCGCCGGTACACATGTCGGTTTTGAAACTAATGCTGCAGCCTGGACATTAGTAGGCACTGCTGATGGCACAACAGGCCCCTTCTCGGGCCCCTTCCCAGGTAATGGTACCATTACTCCTTGCCCGCTGGCCACACCCATCACACTACCCCCGGGTACCTTTGGTATTGGTCTGCACACTGTAAGCGCTTCTTCCAATTACACCAATGGCACTGGTGGTAATCAGACTTACACGGACGGCACGATCACGCTAAACTTGGGCTCTACCACCAACGCTTTCTTTGCCGCTCCAGTCTTTACGCCACGCGTGTGGAACGGCTTCGTCCAGTACAAGAAAAGCGTACCGCCCACCTGCCTGCCCAACGGCCTGACGCTTAACGTCAACGCTTTCAAAATTGCGCCGTTCACGTACCGCGTCCCGCGGGGTGCCGGTACACCGCTCATGGAACCCTGCTCCGATGTTACGCTGACATACACCGATATTGCTTCCGTGACGGAGCCTTGCTCCAGCCCCAACGTGCGTACCATCACGCGCCGCTGGGTAGCCCGCGATGCTAGCGGTAATTCCGCCAGTTGCACTCAGCGCGTCAATGTGCTGCGTCCAAAATCAGCCGATCTGAGTCTGCCGCCTAACTATGATGATATTGATGAACCTTCCATCCAGTGCACGGCCAATGCTTACCCATCACCCGAATGGTTACAGGCCTCTGGCCGTCAGGGCTTCCCATTAGTATTTGGCAAACCCGATGGTTGCGACTACGGATGGGGATACACAGATACTCGTATCAATGTGTGCGACGGCACCTATAAAATCGCTCGTAAATGGAATATTGTCAACTGGTGTACTGGCCAAGCAATCGAGCACAATCAGATCATCAAGGTGTCTGACATGCAGGCGCCGACGCTCAACTGCCCGGCCAACCTGACGGTGGGTACGGATCCGTTCCAGTGCTGCGCAACGGTGGATTTGCCGGATGTGATTGTGACGGACAACTGCTCGCGCATTAAGCGCGTGAGCGCTCGCGTGATTGGGTTTGATCCGCAGACGAACCAGCAAATTGGCGAATTCATTGTTCCGGGTTCGGCGTCTGATTTTCCGGGCAACAATCCATGGGATCTGGACACG
>CALJPQ010000015.1 GCA_937980645.1 uncultured Saprospiraceae bacterium
GTATTCCATGACCGACACGGCCAAACTCTTGCCAAAACGACGCGGACGCAAGAAGAAGTGGTAGCGCGTGTCCATGTCTTCCATCTTAGCCAGGTACATGGTTCTGTCCACGTAGTGCTTGCCCGTCCGGACTAAGGTCTCGAAGTTGCTAATGCCGTATGGAAAGCCGATGCGTTTCATGCGCAGCGCAAAAATTTGGTCAAAAATAGAATAGCTTTTGCAGAGCGGTTAAAATAGCATGGATGTAGCGCCTGTGTCCAGCGATATTCTTTATTTTGAGCGTCGAAGCAGCGTTAAGAAACCACTGTGAATTCTTCATTTTAAAAATGCTTTGTGTATGCTCAAAAATGTACTCCTTGTGCTATGCGCCCTGTGGTGGCAGGGTGTTTTGTGGGCGCAGCAAGCCCAGCCATGTCCCGGTTTGCCGATAGAGGGCGCTTCGATGTGCTCGCAGGCATGTCTTGTTTGTTCGTTGAATGGTCTGACGGGCCAGACGGGAGCGCCGGCCTCGGGTACTGCTCCTGGGTTCTGTGGGGATGTGGATAATGGCCGCTGGTACAGCTTTACTGCGCGTACCGGCTCGATCTTGGTGAGTATCAAGCCATCCAACTGTGTTCAGGGTAATGGCATTGAGGCTGCTATCTATGAAGACTGTCAGCAGGCTCCTTCGTCTTGTGTTGTTGGTGCGGCGGGTGGCGGCGACACTGAGCGCTTTCTGGGAGTATCCACATTGGTTCCCGGGCGTACTTATCGTCTTTTGGTGGATGGTTACAATGGCGATCTGTGCCATTTTACCATAACCACAGATCCTGAAGATGCGGTGCTGGCTCCTGTGCCAGGGACGGTCTCTTCTATTGCCGGCCCTACTGTTGTGCCTGCTGGCGCAACGCTTCGATACGTCATTAGCCCGGTGTCTGGCGCTGGTGCGTATCGGTAGAGTGGTACGGGCGGGATACGCATCAATGGTGTGCCTTCTCCGGTAGTATTGCCTGCCGCTGAGGGAACAAAGGTAGAGGTAACTTTTGGCAGCCAGAGTGGCCAGCTGTGTGTAACACCGCTAAATGCGTGCTCGGAGGGTGTGTCAACGTGTATAGACTTTCGCGTCGTGCTAATAGATAAATCTTTAGACCCGCCTTGCCCGGGGAGTACGTTTCCGGCTCCCGACCTTTGTGAGGATGTGTGCATTTACTGCGACCTCAGTACCTTCAGTGGCTCTAGCCTCGGATATTCGGCTTCGATAGGCACAGGTCTTTTCTGCGGTACTATCGAGAACGACCAGTGGTTGGGCTTTATCGCCGGAGATACCGTCGTTCACTTTACATTACAGCCCTCCAATTGTATGAATGGCGATGGTATGCAGATGGCCTTATATCGCGCGAGTTGCGGTGCTCAGGAGCAGCCGCTGGCCTGCGAGGCCGGTGGAAAAGGAAAGGGCAATACGCCCATCAGCATTACTGCGAAAGTTACACCTGGTCAGTCGTATTATCTAAGGATGGACGGCTATGCGGGTGATATGTGCAATTTTACGCTGTCGGTTTCTCCGCCCGGTGCGGCTAAGGCGAAGCCGATAGCCAGTCCAGGCCCTGTACAAGGGCCAGCCTCTGTTTGCCCGGGCAGCGTACTCAATTACTTTGTGCCACCGGTAGCGAATGCCAGCGCATATACGTGGTCTGTGCCACCGGGTTGGCGTATACAAGGGCAGAATAAAGAGACCGTTGTACTCGAAGCGCCAGGGGGCAATTTTGTGCAAGTCGTCGTTGGTAATACGCCTGGTTTAGCGCAGATATGCGTAACACCTATCAATAGTTGCGAGGCCGGCATATCCTCATGTCGCACGTTGCAGGTAGCGCCTGTACCACCTACCGTCTTGCCTTCGGTAACGGTATGCCATGAGGCAACGCCTTACACGTTGCCCTGGGGGCAGCAGGTAAGCAGCACTGGCATTTATCAGCACACCTACAAAACTCAGTTTGACTGTGACAGCGTGGTGCGGCAGCAAGTAGTCGTGCGTACGCCCATCATCACTAACGTCGGAATGCTGACTATTTGCGCTGGCGAGTGTATAACTGTGTGCGGGCAGTCGTTTTGCAATCCGGGTACCTACTCTTATACCTGTCAGTCGTATCAGGGTTGTGACTCGGTGATTAACTTCAGTATCGCTGTCGTTGAGCCTAAAGCCGAAATTTTCCCTAAAGCAGAGCCGCTTTGCGTTACGTTTCCGCTGACCTTGAGGGCACTGCAAAGTGCAGGCACTTTTACCTGGACGAACCTGGCGGGTACTTTCTTAGGCTCGGGCAATCAGTTGATAGTCAGTGATCCAGGTACTTATATCCTCACCGTTGAGGCACTGGCTGGTGGTCAGGTGTGCACCGACCGGGATACGGTAGTGGTGGTGGAGGGCATTCCGCCGGCAACGCCATCGGCTTTAGGCGGCGTCATCACGTGCGCCCAACCGCAAGTGCAGCTGGTGGGCCATTCCAGCCAGCCGGGCTTGCTGACGGGATGGTTTGGACCAGATGGCTTTTATTCTACTGACCCTGCACCGCTGACCGATGTGCCAGGGCCTTACACGTTCGTTATTACCGACCCTGCCACGGGCTGCAATGCCTCGGCTACAGCGCTGGTAACCACTGACCTTGAGGCTCCGCCGGTAACGCTGTCCGATGCTGAAATCAACTGCAACATGCCCTCGATAACGCTGTTTTGCCCGGCGCCTTTGGGCGCCCAATGCAGCTGGGAGAAGGACGGCATGCCCATTCCAGTGGCTAACCCGCTTGCAACAAGCGGTGGCTTGTACACGCTCACGGTTACGTACGCCAACGGCTGCACGACAACGGCTTCTATGACGGTAGCAGAAGATTTCCGCATTCCGCAAATCACTCTGCCTCCGGTGGTCACCAACTGCTACAACCCGACGGCGCAAATCATGTGCGAAGTGGACATTCCGCTTTCCACCTGCGAATGCGCTCTGGAAATGAATGGAAAATGCCTGAGCGTGGTGGCTACGGCGCCCAACGGTTGCCAGAGCACTAAAGAGGTCGTTTATCAAATAGATGTTGACCCACCCATAGTCCTCGTCAGCAACGACACGCTCACGTGTGCTCAGCCTTCCGTGCAGCTGACGATGGGAACTTCCGCCTCGAATTTTGCCGCCCAATGGGTCGGTCCCTTGGGCTTCACCAGCTCAGAGCCAAACCCTGTGGTTACCACGCCCGGCGTGTACGAAGTTACCGTAACCAATCTGGACAACGGCTGCTCAACCAACGCTTCGCTGACGATTGGGTCGGAGCAAGACTTTATCCTGCCACCTATACCACCGGTAGGACCACTGATGTGCAAGGACACCGCTGTACGGTTGCGGGTCATTCCTGACCCTACAGGGCTACTCTTTTCGTGGACAGGCCCCGGCGGCTTTGCCTCAACGGAGCCAGCGCCTTTGGTCTCGCAACCAGGCGCTTATCAGGTGGTAGTCGTCAACCCAATTACTACATGCTCCGCTACGGCAATGATCGTCCTGAGCATAGACACTGCTGCCGTCCAGCTGACGCAGCAAATAGACACCCTGACTTGCTTACAGCCCGCTGTAACAGTGATCTTGCCGCAGGTGCCGGGTTGGACGCCTCAGACCATTACTGCCGGTGGAGTGTATCACTACGACGTGGTCAACCCTGGCAACGGCTGCATCAGCAAGGTAATCCTGGTGGCGCCCGAAGATAAAAGCCAGCCGCAGATTACCATCGTCAGCCTTGTGCCGGATACCCTGGGCCATTCGGTGGGCAGCATCACCATTCAGGTGGCGCATACGGGCGGTTACGTCGTGAACTGGTACCGGGATGGGCAATCGGTAGGACAGGGAGCATCGCTGAGCGGAATACCCGGCGGCGACTACGAAGTAGTGGTCGTGGGCTCGAACGGCTGTACCAACACAGCTAACATCTTCCTCCCCGATGTGGGCGTGTGGACGCGGGAACCCGCTGAAGAAAGCCTGTGGCGCCTCTACCCCAACCCCACAGGCGACTGGGCGCAGGTGCGCTATCTGGGCCAGTCAGCCCCTGAAGGCCGCCTGTTGCTCTTAGATGCTACCGGGCGCTTAGCCGCCGAAGAACGCCTGTCGGATAAGGGTCAGACGACACTGGCGTGTGCTCATCTGCCCTCGGGCACGTACACGGCACTCATACTCACTCCGCAGGGTGTCGTCCGCCTGCGCTTAGTGGTGCAGCGTTAGTGCCGGCCTTTTGAATAGCAGCATTGCCGACCCGAGTTCTTCAGGTCGGCAATGCTGTTCTATGCCTGAAACGATTTACGGACAGCCCCTACGCAGGGCTGTTGTAAGGCAAAAGGTTAAAAAAACCGCAGAGGTCGCAGCAGCCTTGCGTAAGGTCTGTGAATAATTCCGAGAGAGGCGCCTCAAAAAACAAGCGCCTTTTTTCACAATGCCCGTCTGCTTTTTGCAGGAAAAGCGCCAACGGCGCCGGATGTTTATGGCTCATTTTTTGGAAAAACGGGTTTCCAAAAGCAAAGGGCGCAGGCCGCCTCTTGAGACATTAGTATGAAAAAAACACGCAACTTTGGCCCAGTGACTGCCGGGCGCCTATTTCAGCGCTTAACCGCGCCTGCCTTTTCAGTGACTCGGGCAGGATTGGCCTTAGTGCTCGCGGCATGCCTCTGGGGGGCGTGCGGGTCGCGGTCATCCAAACCCACGTCCGAACAAGAGGCCATAGTCGTCCCGGAACTGCCCACACCGCCTGAGCCTCCCAAGCCGCTGTACACCTATGTATTTCATCAGGAGGTGGCGCTCAAGGACTACTTCAAGACCATAGACCGCTTAGTAGCCTGGCTGGATAGCCTGACGCCTTATCCGCTGACGGAACACCTGCTGGTGCACGCCAACCCGTGGCTCATTGACACGCTGGCCGAGACGGACTACTACCGCCGTATGGAGCGCGGCGAATTTGTGTTTGACCAGAAGAGCCTGGTTGTCCTGCACCCGGGCGACGTCCTGCAAGTGCCGGATACTGCTACGGCCCGCCGGTTGCAAGAGCGCATAGACAGCCTGTGGTTAGACCTGAACATTCCGGAGTACCGCCTGCGCATCGTTTGCGGCAGCGATACGCTCTTCAGCGTGCTGGTGCGTGTAGGCCAAAATAAGAAGCGCTTCCAGCAGATACCTGGCCGGATCGAAGACTTGCGCACCCGCACCGGCCGCGGGCGCATTGTGCGCATCAACCGCACGCCCTCGTTCTTTGTGGACCCCCACACGGGCCGGCGCCTACACACCACACGCCGCGACGACGGGCGTCGCACCCGAATGCCGCAAATCCCGTGGATAGAAACCGAAATCAACGGCGTACGCCACGGCCAGATGCTGCACCCCACCACTAACCCAGCCTCTTTAGGCAAGGCCAGCTCCAACGGCTGCATCGGATACAGCGAGGCCGACGCCTGGCGCGTGTACTACCATGCTCCACTGGGCACTCCCATCGTCATTCGATACGACTTAGATATACCCCAACCCAATGGTGATACGCTACATTTGGCCGATATTTACGGCCTGCGAAAGCGTAAACGCTGAGCTTGCATTTCCGCAGGTAAAACGCCCCCCTCTCTTCATTGTCCTCACTCTTCAATTTTTGCTATGATCCGTCTGCTCATCAAAGTTGGCCTCCTACTCGTCGTAGGCATTCTGGTGTACAACCGCTTCTTTGGCACCGATACCGAAAAGGAGCAGGCCAAGGAGATTTTCCGAAAAACGGGCGACCTGCTGGGCGATACCTGGAGCCTGCTGCGGTCGGAAAAGGAGAAACTTGACGCTGGTAAGTACGACCGCGCACTGGAACAGTTGGGGCAGGCCTACCAGTCGCTGCGCCAGGGCGCTAAGTATTTAGATGAAAATGTGCTGCGCCGGCTGGGTGAGCTGGAGCGGCGCAAAGCCAGTTTAGAGGGCCAGCTGAGCGAGTTGCAAGCCGCTGAACAGGCCCTGCGCAACACCCCGCCGCCGGCGTCCAAAAAAGGGCAAAAGAGCACGGCTGCTGACGATACGGCTGCCCGCAAGGCCGAACTGGAGCGCCAGCGCCAGTCGCTCATGAAAGAACTGGAGCAGCTGATGCGCGACTCGGAGGCGTTAGTGAAGCAAGCCCAGCAGCAATAAAATCAGGGCGCAGCCGAAGGGCCTTTGTAGCCTAATTCACATAGCGCCAGCCAGGTCATCAGGGCTACGCCGGTTTCAAGGGCTGTTTCGTCAATGTCGAAGCGATTGGTGTGCACCGGTGCGGTGATACCGCGTTCAGCGTTGCCCGTGCCTAAGCGATAGAAGCAGGCGGGCAGCATCTGGGAATAGTAGGCAAAGTCCTCGGCCGTCATGCGGATGGGCAGGTCCACTACGCGGTCTTTGCCCAACAGTTCGACGGCCCAAGCGCGGGCACGGCGCGTGAGCTGGACGTGGTTGTGCAACACCGGATATCCTTTGACGATATTGAACTCGCAGGCGCCACCCATGCTTTTGGCGATGGCTTCGGCCATCTTTTTCATGCGGCGGTGAGCTTCGGCGCGCCACTGTTCGTTCATCGTGCGGAAGGTGCCCTCTAATTGCACCGCATTAGGGATGACGTTGGTAGCCCCGCCGTCGGAGGTGATTTTCCCGAACGTCAGCACGGTAGGTATGGCCGGGTCGGCGTAACGGCTGGCAATTTGCTGGAGGGCCAGTACAATTTGGGCGCTGATGACGATGGGGTCAATACACTCTTGGGGCATAGCAGCGTGGCCTCCGCGGCCTTTCACGGTTACATAGATTTCGTCGGCGGAGGCCATGTAGTCGCCCACGCGGAAGCCGACGACGCCAGCGGGCAGGGCTGTATAGACGTGTTCGCCAAAGATGGCTGCTGGGCGCGGGCTTTCTAAGGCACCTGCCTGAATGAGGAGGCTGGCGCCGCCAGGCAGTTTTTCCTCGCCGGGCTGGAACAGGCATTTGACGGTACCAGAGAACTGGTGGCGCAGCGTGTGCAGAATACGTATGGCCCCCAGCAGGGTGGCGGTGTGCACGTCGTGCCCGCAGGCGTGCATGACGCCGTCGTTTTGGGATCGGTAGGGCGTCTGGTTGGCCTCCTGAATGGGCAGCGCATCCATGTCGGCGCGCAGGGCGACAGTGCGCTTGCGCGGGTTTTTACCGCGCACTAAGGCGATAATGCCCGTGCCCGCTATGCCGGTGCGGTGTTCTACGCCCCAGTCCTGAAGGAGGGATGCTATGTATTGGGCGGTTTTTTCTTCCTGGAAAGACAGCTCAGGGTATTGGTGCAGATGCCGCCGGTATTCGACGACGTCGGCGTAGTAGCGCCGGGCGAGCTCCAGTACGGTTTCCTTCATGGGAGGCGCTATCCGACGGCGATTTGTTCGCTGATTTTGCCGAAACGGCGCTCGCGCTGCTGGTAGCTGACGACGGCCTCGATGAGCTCTTCACGACCAAAGTCGGGCCAGAACACGGGAGTAAAATACAGCTCAGTGTATGCTGCCTGCCACAGCAAGAAGTTGGACAGGCGCGTTTCGCCTCCGGTTCGGATGAGCAGGTCGGGGTCAGGGATACCGGCGGTGCACAGCGCGCCCTCGAAGATAGCGCTGTCTATGTCGTCAGGGTGTAGCTGGCCGAAGGCTGCTTTTTCGGCTAATTGGCGGGCAGCGCGCACGATCTCCCAGCGGGCTGAATAGTTGAGTGCCAGCACGAGGGTGAGGCGGCTGTTGTTCCGGGTTTGTTCGATGCCGTCCAGCAGGGCCTTGCGGCTGGCCGCCGGCAGCGCACTCAAATCGCCAATGGTGGTCAGGCGCACGCCGTTTCGATGCAGGTCCTGAATTTCGGAGCGCACGGTTTCGACTAAGAGGTTCATCAAGGCCGACACCTCGGCCGGCGGGCGGCTCCAGTTTTCGGTGCTGAACGTGTAGAGGGTCAGGTATTGGACGCCGATTTCGGCGGCGGCTTCGGTGATTTCGCGAACGCTCTTGACGCCGCTGCGGTGGCCAAGCACACGGGGCAGGCCCCTGCGCTTGGCCCAACGGCCGTTGCCGTCCATGATGATGGCGATGTGGTTGGGGATTGGGCCGGCAGAAATGCGCGCTTTCAGGTCAGACATAGCATGGGTGCGGATTGAGTCGGAATGGAAATAGAGCCAGCAAAGATACTGCGGGGCAGTACGCCGCAGTGGCCCGTCAGGGGGCTATTTCGGCTGGCGCAGGTGTCTTTTTTCGCGACTTCTTCTTGTCCACACCGTTGGCGCTGCTTTGTCGGGCGGGGTTGGGTATGCCCAGCGCAATTTCGAGCACCTCGGCCATTGTGTCCACGTAATGGAATTGCAAGCCTTTGATGTACTCCGGCTCTATTTCGGCCACGTGTTTTTGGTTGTCTTTGCACAGCAATACTTCGCGCAGGCCGGCGCGCTTAGCAGCGAGGATTTTTTCCTTAATGCCGCCGACGGGCAGCACCTTGCCGCGCAAGGTGATTTCGCCGGTCATAGCTAAGAAAGGTTTGACGGGGCGCTTCATAAAGGCCGACGTCAGGGCCGTGAGCATGGTTACACCTGCCGAGGGGCCGTCTTTGGGTATGGCGCCTTCGGGCACGTGAATATGGATGTCGGTTTTATCGAAGACCTCGGGGTCAATGGAGAGTTCCTCCGCGTGCGCTTTGATGAAGCTGAGGGCGGTGGTGGCGCTTTCTTTCATGACGTCGCCGAGGTTGCCGGTCATCTGCAGGCGGCCGTTGCCTTTGTTGAGGCTGGCTTCGATGAAAAGGATGTCGCCGCCGAAGCTCGTCCAGGCCAGCCCGATAGCGACGCCGGGCACTTGCTGCTCCTGATAGACTTCGGCGTCGTATTTGGTAGGCCCCAGAATATCCTGGATGTGTTCAGGTCGGATGACAGGGTCGTATGGCTCTTCCATGGCTACTTTTTTGGCCACATGGCGCATGACGGAGCCGATTTCGCGGTTAAGGTTACGCACGCCGCTTTCGGCAGTGTAGTGGCGGATGATGTGCGTAAGCGCCCGGTCGGTGATTTTGACCTGTTCGGGTTTCAGCCCGTGCTCTTTGCGCTGTTGGGGAATGAGGTGGCGTTTGGCGATTTCCATTTTCTCCTCTTGCGAGTAGCCGGAAATCTCGATGATTTCCATGCGGTCGAGCAGGGCGGGTTGAATGGTCGAGAGCGTGTTGGCTGTGGCGATGAACAGCACCTTCGACAGGTCGTACTCCAGTTCTAAGTAATTGTCGTAGAAGGTGGTGTTTTGCTCCGGATCGAGCACTTCGAGCAGGGCGGAGGAGGGGTCGCCACGAAAGTCTTTGCCTACCTTATCTATTTCGTCGAGAATGAAGACCGGGTTGCTGCTCTTGCACTTTTTGAGCGACTGGATGATCCGGCCCGGCATGGCGCCGATGTACGTGCGTCGGTGGCCGCGGATTTCGGCTTCATCGTGCAGGCCACCGAGGCTCATGCGCACATATTTACGGCGGAGCGCTTTGGCGATGCTCTGGCCCAAAGAGGTCTTACCCACACCGGGCGGGCCGACTAAGCACAGGATAGGCGCCTTCATGTCGCCTTTCAGCTTCAGAACGGCCAGGTGCTCCAGGATGCGCTCTTTGACTTTGGTCAGGCCGTAGTGGTCTTTGTCCAGGACGGCCTTTACACGCTTGAGGTCGAAGTTGTCTTTGGTGTATTCCTGCCAGGGCAAATCGAGCAGTGTTTCCAGATAAGAGAGACCGATGGAGTATTCGGCAATCTGCGGGTTGACGCGGCGCAGTTTGTTGATTTCACGGTGGAAGGCTTCCTCGACGTTCTTGGGCCATTTTTTCTTTTTGGCGCGTTCCAACAAGGCGTTAATTTCCTCCTCCTGCGGGTTTTGGCCCAGTTCTTCCTGGATGGTTTTGAGCTGTTGGCTCAGGAAGTAGTCGCGCTGTTGCTTTTCGATGTCGTGGCGCACTTTGGCCTCTATCTGGTCTTTGAGCTCAAGCAATTGCAGCTCGGCATCCATGTGCTGCAGGATGCGACTGGCCTTCTCCTTGAGGTTGTTGATCTCCAGGATGGCCTGCTTTTCCTCCAGTTTGATGTTGAGGTTGGAGGCGATGAAGTTGAGCAGGAAGTTGTCGCTGGTGATGTTTTTGAGCATGACCACCGCTTCGGAGGGGATGTGCGGCGACAGCTCAATGATCTGGCGCGCCGTATCGCGGATGCTGCTGATGAGAGCGCGAAACTCTAATTTGTTTTTGGGCGGTATGTACTCCAACGGTCGGACGGATGCTGTCAGGTAGGGTTCTTCACTCAGGGCCTCCCGTACCTCGAAGCGCGTACGGCCCTGCAGGATGGCCGTGGTGGAGCCGTCGGGCATGCGCAGCATTTTGAGGATGCGCGCCACGGTGCCGATGGTGTACAGGTCGCGAAACGTGGGGTTTTCTATCTTGATGTCGCGCTGCGAAAGCACTCCGATGTAGCGATGCTCATCGTAGGCGCGCTGCACGGCCCGAATGCTCTTGTCGCGCCCAATGGTGATGGGCGTAACGATACCCGGAAAGAGCACCGTATTTTTCAAAGGCAAAATCGGTAGCACTTCCGGAAAAGTCTCATCCTGCCCTAAATCCTCGTCTTCCTCCAAAGAAAAAATCGGAGATATTTCAGGTTCATCTTCCGATTGAACAGCTAATAACCAATTTTCAAACATATGTATAGCCAAAAAGCATTTTGTTAGAGAATAAGACCCTGTTCAGGCTTGTAACATTTTCCCCGCTTTCGGCGGTGGTATTTCTTGCCTTAGAATGGGTCATTTCGCGGATACCTTAGCCAAGACAAATAACGCGCAAACGTTGAAAGTTTTTCGCAAATCCAATGAGGAAAAACGCTTTTTGTCTTGCATTGACTTTATTCTTCTATTATGTCAAACTGCACTTCTTTTCAAAACGCTTGCCAGTGGCAAAAATCGGCTTATCTGGCAGGATTGGCGCCATTTATCCGCCAAAAAGGCAGCCCTCTGGCATACACAGCGTTCCTTGTCGTACAGAAGCGGCCTCTGGCAGCTGTCGGCACGCGTAAAGGGGCAGCGATTGGCCCATTTGTATAAAGCCGAGGCTGCCTCATCCATTATGCGGGGTTTGGACATAAGTTTGCGCCTGACATGGAGGGTTTGCGCGATTTTCTGGAACAAGCCGTTCGGCGCTACAACACAGTGGCGTTTATCGAGGGTGACCCCATCAGCGTGCCGCACCGCTTTGAGCGCTTGCAAGACCGGGAGATTGCCGGCTTTTGGGCGGCCGTGCTGGCGTGGGGCCAGCGCAAAACCATCATTCAGAGCGCACTGCGCGCCGTGGAGCTGATGGACTGGGCGCCTTACGAATTTGCTTTGGAACACCGCGAGGCAGACCGGGAGCGCTTTGCGCGCTTTTACCATCGCACCTTTCAGCCTACGGACGCCCTCTACTTTCTGGAGTTTTTTCAAAACTATTACCGCCGCCATACCTCGTTGGAAACGGCTTTTGCGCGGCATTTGCTGCCTGGCGACGCTACTGTCGAGCGCGCATTGGTGGGGTTTCACCGCGACTTTTTCGACCATGCCTGGGCACCGGAGCGCACGCGCAAGCATATTCCCACGCCTGAGCGCGGCTCTACGTGCAAGCGCCTCAATATGTTTTTGCGCTGGATGGTGCGCCGAGACTTAGCAGGCGTGGACTTCGGCCTCTGGCGCCAGATCCGGCCCGCGCAGCTGCTGTTGCCCTTAGATGTACATGTGGAGCGCGTGGCTCGCCAACTGGGGCTACTGCAACGCCGCCAGACGGATTGGCGGGCTGTGCTGGAACTGACGGAGGCATTGCGGGCTTTCGATGGGGATGATCCGGCCAAATACGATTTTGCGCTCTTTGGGCTGAGCGCCGCATTGGAGGCGAAGTGAATGCCAAGCCTGTACCTTTGGTGTGCAAAACCTGTTGCGTATGTTTGCTCATTTCTCGCGCTCTCAAGGGCGCCTTACACCCGCGCGCCTGGCTGTGTTTTCGGCATGTGTGGTGGTGGTCAGTATGCCGGTGTCGCCCTTTTTGCTTTCGCTGGGCATGTGGGGGCTGGTTTTCAGTGCGTTGTGGCATCGGGCCCGACTAACTGCTGCTGCCGATGCATCTCTTCGGGGCCTGTCGTTGGTGGGGCGGTCGTTGGTGGACTCTTTTCGGGTGTTCCTTGCACATAGGCCATTGGTGATGTTGGGTTTGCTGTTGCTGATACCTTTTGTCAGCGGCCTGTGGTCGGAAGACCAGGGGTTCTGGCTGGAGCGCGTGCGGGTACGGGTGCCGTTTGTGGTATTGCCCTGGGCCTTTGCCAATCTGCCGCCGTTGAGCCAGCGGCAATACGATACGGTGCTGTATCTGTTGGTCTGGACGATGGCGCTGCTGGGCATCGGTGTCTGCATCAATTATGCGCTGCATGAGGACCAAATTCTGGAAGCCATGGAGCACGGCAAGCCCATACCGGTGCCGCGCAACCACATTCGCTTTAGCCTGATGGTGGCAACGGCCATTCTGTCAGGTGCCTGGTTGTGGGTGCGCGGCTTTGTGTTGCGTTATGCCTGGGAGCGGCTGCTTTTAGCCATTGCCCTCGTTTTTTTGGTGGGTTTCATTCATTTCCTGTCGGTGCGTAGCGGCTTAGCGGTGCTCTATGCTGGTGTCCTATTTGCGCTGGCGCGCTGGACCTGGAGCACGCGCCGCTGGGGCGTGGCGCTGGCCGCGGTAGTGGGTATCATCTTGCTGGCCGGGATATCCTTTTGGGTGTTTCCCAGCATGCAGGAGAAATGGGGCTACACTGCACACGATTGGGAGCACTACCAACACGAAGACGGTGCGAATTATTCCGACTCGGAGCGCTGGGTTTCGCTGGAGGCGGGCTGGATGCTGTGGCAGGCCAATCCGTGGCTGGGCGTGGGCACGGGCGACCTGCCCGCAGAAATGAAGCGCACAGTAGAGGAGCGCTTTCCGGAGCACGCCCAAACGTTCAAGTTGCCGCACAATCAGTTTATCTATCTAATGGCGGGCACAGGGCTACTCGGGCTGCTGGGGAGCTTACTGGCCTGGAGCGGGCTGTTGTTCAGCTGCCAGCGGCGCTGCTGGCTGTTTGGCATCTTTCAGGTCATGCTGCTGGCCTCTTGTATGGTCGAATACACCATCGAAACCTCTGCCGGCGTAGCCTGGAGCCTGTTTTACTCGCTGTGGTTTTGGGCGCCAGGGCAGCAGAGGAAAGAGGCCGGAGATATTTTTTGAGCCTGCAAAGAGACGCGCACTTGGGAGATGCTTTTACATTTGCCTGGTTAACTAAATTTAATGGGCAAAAACCTCAAATAGATTCAGAATTTTTTTTATTTTATTAAAAAAACAAGAAAAAACATTTTTTATTTTCTAAAAAATAAATACCCGTTCCAAATTTTAGATTAAACCAGTGGCAATGGCTTCCGAAAATCCGGAAAACGGTTCGCATTAATCTTTTTTTATTTTGCAACCGCTTCTTTTTAGGCCTTTATCCGTTTGCTGGGCCGAATTTTTTACGGGCTATGCGCTATTTATCCGTGGATTTCTATCGGGGCCTGACGATTGCCTTCATGTTGGTGGTCAACACACCGGGCACGTGGGAGCATGTTTATGGGCCGTTGTTGCACGCTGATTGGCACGGGTGCACGCCGACCGACCTGGTGTTTCCCTCGTTTTTGTTCATTGTGGGCGTCTCGATGCAGTTTTCGTTTTCTAAGCATGGCCCGGCGGGGCGGGCATTTCTGTTGCGGAAGGCATTGCGGCGCTCGGCGCTGTTGTTTGTGCTGGGTTTGTTGTTGGCGTGGTATCCGTTTTGGAACAAGAGCCTGTCGGAGTTGCGCATATTGGGCGTGCTTCAGCGCATTGGGTTGTGTTATGGGCTGGCGTCGTTGCTGGTGCTCTACTTGCCGCCGCGCGGAGTGTTCTGGGCTGCGATGGGTATCCTTTTGGGCTATTGGGGGCTTTTAGTGTGGGGGGCTGCTCCCGGGATTGACCCTTTTTCCTTGGAGCACAGTGTAGTGCGGCACATTGACCTGGCAGTGCTGGGAGCGGCGCACCTTTGGAAGGGCAAAGGGATACCTTTTGATCCGGAAGGTTTGCTCAGCACCTTGCCGGCGGTGGTAACGGTCCTGATAGGCTGGCACTCAGGCCGAGTAATGCAGCGGTTGGGCGAAGAGAAAATCAGGACAGTAAAAGCGTTAGCACTGACTGGTGCTGTGCTGACGGCGTTGGGAGGGTTGTGGCATTTGGTTTTCCCCATCAATAAGAGCCTGTGGACGAGTTCGTTTGTGCTTTACACAGGGGGGCTTTCGATGTTGTTGCTGGCAGCAAGTGTGTGGGTGATTGATGTGCTCGGCTGGCGGCGCGGAGTTCGTTTTTTTCTGGTTTTTGGGGCTAATCCGCTGTTTGCCTACGTGCTGTCGGGCCTGTTGGTCAAGACCTTGCTCAACATTCGCTGGACGGTGGGTGAGGAGAAGTGGAATGCGTATCGCTGGCTTTACCAGACTGTTTTCGTGCCCATAGAGCCTTACAAGGTGGGGTCGTTGCTGTTTGCCCTGGCTTTTCTAATGGTGTGTTGGGCCGTGTGTTGGGTGCTATATCGGCGGGGCATTTACATCAAAATTTGAAAAATCACTCAAACTCATCATCGTTATGAAGCAGTACATTTACCTCTGTGTGCGGGCGATGCTCTTGTGGCTCATGCCTGCAATGCTGGCAGCGCAGTCTGTCAGTTTCAGTATCAAAGGCACGGTTACCGACGAGCGGGGTGAGCCGTTGGTGGGGGCCGTGGTCAGTCTGGCCGAGCGTCGGGTGGGTGCTTCCACCGATTTACGCGGCTTTTACGCGCTAGAGGGGGCGGCGCCCGAAGGCACGTACACTCTGACGGTCTCGTATGTGGGCTACACCACTTACCGCACGCCAGTAACCATTCGCCAGGGGCAGCCAATTACGCAGGACATCAGCCTGAGTAGCGACATCCTGAACCTCGACGAGGTGATCGTTACAGGTAACTCGCCCACGGCTACACGTAAGCAACTGGGCAACGCCATTGGCGTGGTGGACGGGCGCAGCCTGGAAAAGGCTGGCTCTAACAACACGTTAGGCGCCTTAGCAGGTAAGGTAGCCGGAGCGCAAATCAGCCAGAACTCGGGCGACCCAGGCGGCGGCTTCACCATCCGCCTGCGCGGCGTTAGTTCCGTCAAAGGTAGTTCCGACCCGCTGTACATCGTGGATGGCGTCATTGTGGACAACTCCTCGCAGAACGTCATCAACCGCAGCGCCGACGCCATGACGGTAGGCCTGGCTGCCGGCCAGAACCGCCTCATTGACATCAACCCCAACGATATCGAGCGTATCGAAGTGCTCAATGGCGCTTCTGCTGCTGCCCTGTACGGCTCGCGCGCCTCAAACGGCGTGGTGCAAATCTTTACCAAGCGCGGCCGTTCAGGTAAGCCGGTCATCGAATTCAGCACCTCAGCTAGCCTTAGCCAATTGCGCAAACGGGTATTCGTTACGAAATATCCAAAGCGCTTCGGAGTTAAGGGCAACGACCGCTTAGAGACGAACCAGGATCGCCTGACCATCTTGCTCACCCTGGGCTTGACCGAACAGCAGCTCATCAACCAGAACATCGGCTACGTCAAAGTCGGATCGGCCAATCGCATCCTCGTCACTAACCAGTACGACGTGAAGCGGTACGACTATCAGGACAACATTTTTCGCGACGCTTTCGGCACCGATAACCACCTGTCGGTACGTGGTGGCACGGACCGCAGCAACTACTTCGTCTCCTTTGGCTACTCGAACAACGACGGCATCATCCCAAACACCAATTTCACACGCTACTCCGCACGCTTACGCCTCAATCAGGAACTCACCTCGTGGGCCACGCTCAGCACCGGCCTCAGCTACGCCCGCAGCGGTAGCCGCGATATGCCCAACGGCAACAACTTCTTCAACCCTATCAGTTGCATGTTCATCATCGACAACGTGTGGGACATCACTGAGCGCAACGCCGACGGCACGCTCAAACAAGTAGAACTGGTACGCGTCAACCCGCTGTCTGTCATCGAGACCTTTGATATTACCCAGCGCACCAACCGCGTCATCAGCGACGTAAACCTCAAACTGTTCCCTTTCAAAGGCTTCCGGGTGGACTATACGCTGGGCTTGGATAACTACGGCCTTCAGGGCAACGAACTCTATCCGCGCCTGCCCTATGCCGGCGTAGCCGCCACGTTCTTCCCCGATGGCTACGTGGCGTTTGCCAACAGCAATGTTTTTCAGCTGAACAGCGACCTACTGTTCTCCTATGAAACCCAAATAGGCGAACACATCACCTCCACCACCACAGCAGGCCATCAGTACCAGTACGGTAAAAACCAGTTCACGGGCGTGGAAGGACGCGACCTGGCACCGCTCATCAAGAACATCGCCGGCGCTTCCAACCTCTTCAGCCTGCCGGCGCAGTCCATTGGTGAGTTTGCCCTCAACGGCTACTTTTTGCAACAGACCTTCGGCGTCAAGGATCAGCTGTTCCTCACCCTGGCCGGGCGCATTGACGGCTCTTCGTACTTCTCGGAAGACAAGCAGAATAACTTCTATCCCAAAGCCAGCCTCAGCTGGGTGGCTTCGGAAATGTTCCGCAACAGCGGTCTTTCCAACAGCATCAGCACGCTCAAACTGCGCAGCTCCTATGGCAAGGCCGGCAACCTGACGGGCATCGGCTTCTACGACCGCTTCAATAACTTCCCGGGCAGCAACCTCACCGGCTTTCCGGCCCTGCTGCCGCCATCGCTGCTGAACAACCCGAACGTAGCGCCCGAGGTGATGACAGAAGTAGAAGGCGGTTTCGACCTGGCCGTGTGGAAAAACCGCATCGGTCTGAGCCTGACGCTCTATCAACAGCAGATTGACAACTTAGCCATCAACCGTCCGCTACCGCCCTCTATAGGCGGCAGTAGCGTGGTAACGAACGTGGGCAGCATGACCAACCGCGGCATCGAGCTGTTGCTCAATGCGCAGCCGGTGCGCACCAACAACTTTGCCTGGAATGTGGGCTTCAACTTCTCGCGTAACATCAATGAGGTCTCCGGCGTAACGGGCATCCTGAGCCTGCGCGGCTCCGACGGCACACAGTCGGTGCTCAATGGGCAGCCCTTCGGCGTGTTCTTTGGGCGCTACTATGCGCGCAACGACGATGGCTCGCTGCTGCTGACCCCACAGGGCCTGGCACAACCCGAGCGCGGATTGGTCATACCGGAGGCGCAGTTTAACGAAGCCAGCCTGCCCACAGGAGCGCTCAAAAACCGCATCTATCGCTACGGCGGCAGCGTGTTTGTGCCCATGCGCGATGCCAACGGCCAACCGCTGGCTACCGGCACACAGGAACTCCGAAAGGTGTTGGGCAATCCCTTCCCTGATTGGGTAGGTACGTTCATCACCTCCGTGGGCTTTAAAAAATTGACCTTCAACCTGCAGCTGGACATCTCGCGCGGTAATGACGTCTACAACTGGAACCGCATCACCAGCAACAACGTAGGCTTTGGCCCGCTGGCTGATAAAGAGCTCAAAGGCGAGGTACCGCGCGGCTATGTGGCCTCCATTGCCGGCGGCGTTACAGGCCAGCGCATCCAGGAAGAACACGTCGAAGACGGCTCCTATGTGAAAGTACGCGAAATCGGCCTCACTTACGACCTGGGCCGCGTCGGCCGCGGCATGGAAAACCTCTCCATCAGCCTGTGGGGCCGCAACCTTCACTCGTGGGATAATTACCAGGGCTTTGACCCGGAAACAAACTCGGCAGGCCAAAACGACCGCGTGCGCGGCGACGACTTCGGCAACGTGCCCATCCCGCGTATGTTCGGCATCCGACTGGCCGGAAGGTTTTAAATGGGACAGCATATCGCCCCCTTTGGGCTAAGTACCTTAACCATCAAACATGTTCAACGTCATGAAAAAATACCTCCTTTTGCTTTTGCTGCCGGCTTTGTGGTTGGCACCGGCATGCCAAAAAGAATTTCTCAACCCCAACGCCGCCGACGGCAGCCAGGTCGTCAAGACGGCCGAAGGCCTTACGGCCCTTATTGTGGGCATCAAGCGCGACTTCAGCGTGGGCGCCACCAGCGGGCTATACAATGCCATTTCGAGCAACGGCCTGACAACCAAAGAGCTCTACGTCATTAACACGGGCAACGGCGAGCTCACCGCTCTGGAGTCGGGCGGCGGCACGGTGGGCGGCAACAACGCCTTTATCAATAACATCTGGGCCAACTGCCATCGCGTCAAAGCCAACGCCCAATTGCTCATTGACAACGCCGCAAATGTGCGCGAAACGGGCACTACGGAAATGATCCGCGTGTATGGGCATGTCTTTAAAGCGCTGGCTATCGGCACGCTGGCCAATTTCTGGGAGCAAATTCCTACGGAAGTAGTGCCGGTCAATGAATATCTGGCTGGCCGGCGCCCAACGTTCAAAAACCGCATTGATGCCCTGCGCGAAGCCATTGCCCTACTTGAGGCAGCCCAGCCGCTGGTCGAAAGCGTAACGCCCTCAGCCTTTTTCAATACGAAGGTGGGCACCGACATTGACATCAAAAACCTCGTCTATGCCCTTCAGGCGCGCTACAACTTGATGGTAGGCGACTACACCAAAGCGCTGGCTGCCGCCAACAAGGTGGACCTGAGCAAACGCTCCGTATTCCGTTACGATGCTGTGAGCCAGAACCCGGTGTTCCGCGTCTCATTAGTCAACAACAACACCTACAATGGCGTGGTCAACTTCGGCCTGACGGGCGCTTTAGCCCCCGAAGCTGGCGACGGGCGCATACCTTTTTATCTGGGCAATAACACCGCCCCGGTGCGCGTGCAAGGGTTCTTCAAAAACGATGCTGACCCTATACCGCTCTATCTGCCCGGCGAAATCACACTCATCAAGGCGGAATGCCATGCACGTCTGGACCAATTGCCTGAAGCGATTGCCGAATTGAACAAGGTGCGTACCAAGACGACAGACCCCTTCGGCGTAACGGCCAAATTAGGGCCCTATGCAGGCAGCCCCACCGATAAGGACGCCATCCTACTTGATATTTATCAGCAGCGCTGCATCGAGCTATACATGAGCGGCCTCAAGCTCGAAGACTCGCGCCGCTTCGGACGCCCCGGCCCTGGCCAGCCGGGTGCAGAGCGCAGCCGCAACTTCTATCCCTATCCGACCGTTGAGCGCGACAACAACCCCAATACGCCACCCGACCCGCCCGTGTAAGCCGGTAGGAAGAAGTGTAGAAGGCTAAAATGGGAGTACCCGAAATCCTCGGGTACTCCCATTTTATTTCAAGGGCCAACACCTACCTCAACACTCTTAAAGCGGTGTTTTGCCCGCGGCAACCGCTGGCGCATTGATGAGGCGCTCTTGCTGGTGGATGCTCTCCTGGTGAATGGCCTCCAACAGGAGCGTGATAAACTCCTGGCTGAGCTCATTTTTTCGGCCGCGCACCAGCAGCGCTTCGCGTAGGGCGCGGAAGCGTTCGGGTTGCAAAACAGCCACATTTTTCTCCTTTTTGATAAGACCAATATCGCGTACCAGCTCCATGCGGCGGGCAAGTAGGGCGATAATTTCCTCATCAATTTCGTCAATGGCGCGGCGGTAGTTTTCGATAGAGGCTAAGAAATCGGGGTCGTCGGCGGTCAGAGAGCGGCGCACTAAGGTGCGGGTCATTTGCTCAAATTGTGCCGGGGTGATTTGTTGGGCAGCGTCGCTCCAGGCCTCATCGGGCGTGGGGTGTACCTCTACCATCAGGCCGTCGTAGTTGAGGTCGTAGGCCATTTGGGCCGTTTCGGCCAGGGTGTCGCGGCGCCCGCAGATGTGGCTGATGTCGCAGAGGACTTCCAAATCGGGAAAGGTCTGCATCAGGTCAATGGCGATTTGCCAGCGCGGAGCATTTCGGTAGGCGGAGTCGCCGTAGCTGGAAAAGCCGCGGTGTATGGCGGCCATTCGGCGCACGCCAGCGCTGTACAGGCGCTCGAAGGCGCCTATCCAGAGCTTGAGGTCGGGATTGATGGGGTTTTTGACCAGTACGGGAATGTCCACGCCGTGCAGAGCATCGGCAATTTCCTGCACAGAGAAGGGGTTGGCGGTAGTGCGGGCGCCTATCCAGAGCATGTCAATGCCGTGGGCCAGGCACTCTTCTACGTGCTGGGCATTGGCGACCTCCGTCGTTACCGGCAGACCGGTTTCTTGCCGGACGCGCTGAAGCCACTTCAGGCCGGGTGTCCCGACACCTTCGAACGTTCCCGGGCGGGTACGCGGTTTCCAAATGCCGGCTCGGAAGAGCGCGACACCACTGCGGCGCAGGGCATGTGCTGTGGCCAGCACTTGTTCCTCCGTTTCTGCGGAGCAGGGGCCAGCCATCAGGATGGGGCGCCGGGCAGAGAAGACAGGCTCAAAAGTCATGCAGGCACAATATGTCTGGGTTGGATGCCCATAACGGTTTGGCGGTCAAAAGGTTTTCCAACAGTGTTGGAAGCGTTTATTCAGCGGTCGCCTGCGGTTTTTCGTCCTCTTCTGCGGCGGGCGGCTCGTTTTCTTTGCGTTCCTTTTGTTGGCGCAGGCGTTCGCGGCGCGTGCGCTCTTCAGCCTCTATTTTATCGTAGGCCCGAATGATTTCTTTGACTAAGCGGTGGCGTACCACGTCCTCAGCGGTCAGGTTGAGCACGGCGATACCGCTCACGCCTTCCAGAATATCCATGGCTTGGCGGAGGCCAGATTTCTGGTGACCGGGCAGGTCCACCTGGCTGAGGTCGCCGGTGATGATGCACTTGGCGCTGGGGCCAAGTCGGGTGAGGAACATTTTCAGCTGTAGTGGCGTGGCGTTTTGCGCCTCATCCAGAATGATGTAGGCGTTGTCTAAGGTGCGCCCGCGCATGAAGGCCAGCGGAGCGATTTCGATGATACGGTTGTCCATGAAAAACTGGAGTTTGTCCATGGGCAGCATATCGTCTAAGGCGTCGTAGAGCGGGCGCAGGTAGGGGTCCACTTTCTCCTTAAGGTCGCCAGGCAGAAAGCCGAGGCTTTCGCCGGCTTCGACGGCAGGGCGGGTGAGGACGATTTTTTTGACCAGCCGGTTTTTGAGCGCGCGCACGGCGATAGCGACGGCCGTGTAGGTTTTGCCGGTGCCTGCCGGGCCGATGGCGAAGACGATGTCGTTGTGTTCGCACACTTCCACCAGCCGTTTTTGGTTGCGCGTTTTGGCCTTGATGGGTCGCCCGTCGCGTCCGAAGAGAATGACGTTGTCGGAGTCGCCGCTTTCGGGCAAGCGCACATCGAAAGGATTTTCGCCACCCAGCAGGTCTTCCACCGTCTGGACGGGCAGTTCGCGGTGCTCGCGCAAATAGCGCACCATGAGCTCAAATTTGGCTTTGGCGGCCTGGGTGTGGCGTTTTTCGCCGGTGAGCTTGAGACTATTGCCTCGGGAAGTGATGGTCAGCTCGGGAAAGGCTCTGCGAAGCAGGTTCAGTTTGGCGTTGTTCTCGCCGTAGAGCTCTACCGGGTCAACGCCCTCAATGGTCAGGATGATTTCGCTCAAGTTTTTCCTCATTAAAATTTTGTAGCAGCGGGAGGGCTTCCAGCAGTTATCCGCCAGCTCATCCGGTCTGTGCGAGACGCCTCCATGCTTTGTGCATACATTTGCCGTACCGTTATCGCCCACAAATGTAGGGCAAGGCGACGGCTTAACCAACAGGATTTGCCCGCGAAAAGTTCTATGCTCGCTCGCCCTATTGTTTCGCTCACTACGGACTTTGGCCTCCAGGATTACTACGCTGGCGCCTTGAAGGGCGCCCTTTTGCGCGCCTGTCCGGAAGCATACTTGGTGGATATCTCGCATGCCGTTCGCCCGTTCGACATCGTGCAGGCTGCTTTTGTGGTTCGGAATGCTTATAGCCTTTTTCCGGAGGGTTCTATACATGTAATAGGTGTGCATTGTGCTTATGCGCCCGACTTTCGCTTCATCGCCGTGCAGGAAGATGGGCACTACTTTGCAGCGCCAGATAATGGCGTGCTGTCGCTCCTGTTCGAGAAGCCGCTGGAAGCCCGCACCCTTCCGGTATCGGCCGATAGTCCTTTTCCCGTTCTGGAGGCGTTCGCACTGGCGGTAGGGCACCTGAGCGCCGGGCAGCCACTGGACACCTTAGGCGCTCCGGCGGGCACGCTGGTGGAGCGCGTTGGTTTGCGCCCTGTTACAACGCGCTCGCGCATACGGGGCGTGGTGATGCACGTGGACAACTTCGACAATGTGCAGGTGAATATCCGGCGCGAAACGTTCGAGCGCATCGGGCAAGGGCGCCCCTTTGCGCTTTTTTTCAAACGCCACGACCCCATTACCACGCTGTCGCGCCGCTATGCTGATGTACCCGAGGGCGAGCCACTGTGCCTGTTCAACTCGGCGGGTTTTCTGGAAATTGCCATCCATATGGGCCGCGCTGCCACGCTTTTTGGCCTCAAAGAGGAAGATGTAGTGGAGGTGGTTTTTGAGGATTGAAGCGTCGGTATTCGGCCGCGGATTTAACATCCGTTATTTTTTTAAAAATTTTTTGTTAAAAAATCTCGAGGGAATTCGGCATTTTTGCCCTACGCTTTGGAAACAGGCCGGGTACAGTGAGGGTAGCCATTTCAGATTTTTGAGTGCGAGGCTGGTTTTTGACTCAATCAGGTTCAGAGTGGAGAAGGGTTGAAAGAGGATGAGCATCTGGACAAGGCTAGTGGGGATGCGAGAGGTGGCTCCATGGACGAGACAGAATCATCTTTCACAAACTTAATTTTCATGTGTATGAAGAGGCTTTTACTCATGCTTTTACTGGCTTTGGCAGCTTCTGCAGTTTTTGCGCAGAAGGCCGTTAGCGGTAGGGTTACAACGGAGGAGGGCGAACCTCTTGTCGGCGCAACGGTGGTCGTAAAAGGTACTACCGTGGGGGCCGTAACAGACATTACGGGTTCGTTCCGCCTGAGCGCTCCTACCAATGCGACCACGTTAGTGGTGAGTTATTCGGGGTACCAGTCCACAGAAACGCCCATTGGCGAAGGCGGTGAGATCAACGTCACCCTGAAGGAGAGCATCATCCTTCAGGAAGCGGTGATAACTGCTTTTGGCGTGAAGAAGGACAAGAGCAACTTAGGCTACGCGGTTACAGAGATCAGTTCAGAGCAGCTGACGCTCGCACGGACGACCAACGTTACGAACGCTCTGGCCGCCAAGATACCTGGCGTGCGTTTGCAGGGTTCGGGTGGCTCGTTCAGCGGTTCGCACATCCTGATCCGCGGCTACACCACATTTACCGGAAACAACCAGCCTCTCTTTGTAGTGGATGGTATTCCGGTGGATAACAGCGGTGGTGGGACGCAGTTGCAGCGGGGCCCGGTTACCTCCAACCGTGCGATTGACTTCAACCAGGAAGACATCGAGAGCATCTCCGTTTTGAAAGGCGCTGCTGCCACGGCGCTCTACGGCTCGCGTGCAGCCGGTGGTGTTATCCTGATTAACACCCGCAAAGGCAAGGCAGGGCAGAAGAATGCGGTTACCTACAGCACCAACTACGCCTTCCAGGAGGTGAACCGCTTCCCGGACTTTCAGAACACGTACGGCCAGGGCACGGGCGGTAACTTTAACCCCACCGCCATCGGTTCCTGGGGGCCGCGTATGGATGGGCGCAATGTGGTGCTGCCACCCGGCTTCAGCAGCGTAGTCGGCAAAGACTCCGTACCCTTTGTGGCTTATCCGAACAATGTCCGCGACCTGTTTCGCCGGGGCAGCAACATGCAGCACAACCTGACCTTCCAGGGCAGTACCAGCGCAAGTAACCATTATCGCCTGTCGCTGGGCTACTTAGACGACCAAGGGGTGCTGGATAAGAACCGCCTGCAGCGCTATAACATTGGCCTGAACGCAGGTTCTGCTATCACCCAAAAGTTAGATGCGGGTATCTCCGTGAACTACATCTACAACAAGTCTGAACGTACGCAACAGGGCAACCAGCTGTCGAACCCGCTCTTCCGTTCATGGTTCACTCCCAGAAGCTGGGACCTCAAAGGGCTGCCCTACCAGAACGCCGTGGGCGCTCAACTGCACTACGACCCACAGGTGGATAACCCGTTCTGGACCATTTACAACAACCTGTACGAGGACGAAATCAACCGCATCTTTGGGAACATCAACTTCCGGCTCCAGCTGACCGATTGGCTATCGGCCAACTACAAGGTCGGGGTGGACTACTTCAGCTTTGCCGAGCGCGGCTACGACCAGATCGGTGCCCGCGGCGGTGCAAATACGGCAGCGCAGGGCCTCGGTGGTCTGTTGGAAGGCCGCAACCTCAGCCGCATCCTGAACTCGTACCTCACCCTGAACGGCTCGAAGTCGGTGGGCCAGTTTAACTTTGATTTTGTACTGGGTCAGGAAACGGTGGACAACTACCTCAACAACACGCAGCTCATCGGCCGCACGCTCAACGTGCGTAACTTCCGAAACATGGCCAACGCCCTGTCGTACGTGCCGTCGTATGGTATCGAACGCTCCCGCATCATTGGTCTGTTCGGTAACCTGACTACGGTATATCGCAACTTTGCAACCCTGGACCTATCGGTGCGTAACGACTGGAACTCGACACTGCCGGCCAGCAATCGCTCCTATCTCTACTACTCGATAGCCGGTACCCTCAACCTGACCGAGGCCATTCCAGGCATTAAGTCGGATTGGCTGAGCCTGCTGAAGATTCGCGCCAACCACGGTCGAACAGGCCGCGCGAGCTTAGTTTATGCTACGGACACGTACTATGCGCAGGCGAACCCAGCTGACGGTTTTGGTCCAAATATCCAGTTCCCGTTTGGCAACCGCCAAGGCTTTACGTACTCGAACACGGCCGGCAACCCGGCACTGCGTCCCGAATTCACCACCTCGCAAGAAGTAGGTGTTGACATCTCCACGCTGAAGGATCGCCTCTCCATTGAGGTAACTCGTTATCGAATGCTGAGCACAGACGTCATCCTGGCGGTACCGGTGTCTCCCGCATCCGGAGTTGCCAGCTTAGTAACGAATGCCGGTAAACTCGAAACCACGGGCTGGGAGGCAGGCGTAACCATCACACCCATCAAGACCCGCCATGGCAAGTGGTCCAGCACGTTCAACTTTACGCAGTTCAGGTCAGTCGTTAAAGAACTGGCCCCAGGTGTAGAAAACATCTTCCTGGGGGGGTTCGTAACGCCCAATGTCCGCCTGGTGGCCGGTGAAGAGTACGGTCAGCTTTACGGAAACAAGTATCAGCGCGATGCCAATGGCAATCTTCTGCTCAATGCCAACGGCTTGCCCTTGCCTTCGCCAAACGTGGAAAGAATTGGCAACCCCAACCCGCGCTGGTTACTCGGTGTGGCGAACGAGATTTCGTATAAAGGCCTTAACCTGAATGTGTTGCTGGATATTCGCACAGGCGGCGACCAGTATTCCCGTAACCTCGCTGACCTGCGCCGCAATGGCGTCGCTATCGAAACAGCAGAATTTGACCGCTTTAATAGCGATGGTACTCTGGCTACGCCTTACAAATTCGAAGGCGTGTTCGCACCAGGCACTCCGAATGCCGGACAGCGGAACGAAGGTCAGTTCGAGAAGCGTGTAACCGCTGAGCAATACTGGGGCAACAACGGGGTACACGTGGCAGCTGAGGGCTTCATCTATGATATCTCATGGTTCCGGGTGCGGGAAGCCCAGTTGAGCTACACCTTCTCGAGGAGCGCCCTGAAGAATACGCCTTTGGGAGCACTCACTGTTGGCGTATTTGGCCGCAACCTCTTCCTGAGCGCGCCTAACTACCCACACCTCGACCCAGAGCAAAACGTGCTGGGCGTCTCCAACGCACAAGGCCTGGAATTCAACGCTCTGCCTGCCATGCGCTCCTATGGAGCTTTGCTGACCGTAACCTTCTAAACATGAGGCACTACTTCATCTAAAAAACACTCCTATGCGACAGATAAAATTTTTAAAAAGTACGGCACTGGTCATGGCCATCACCTTGTTGGCCTCCTGCAAGGACTACTTAGACATCAATGTAAGTCCGAACAACGTGCTGGATTCTCCGCTGGAACTGATCCTTCCGGCCGCAACCGCTACGGTTGGATTCATCTCCGGCTCTGATATGCATCGCTACACGGCGCTCATTTCGCAGCAGTTTTCGGGGCAGGGCCAGGGCATTGCTACGCAAACCCAGGAATATGAGCGCTATAACATTCAGGGCTCGGACCTGAATAACGTGTGGAATATCCTTTACGCTGGTGCTCTGGCGGACCTTGAACTCATCATCCGCAAGGCAGAAGCAGAGGGCAGCCCGCACTATGCCGGGGTGGCCAAAGTGCTGAAGGCTTATCTGTTCCAGATTATCGTGGATGCCTGGGGCGATGCACCCTACAGTGAAGCTTTTGGCTTTGCGCAAAATACCAAGCCCAAGTTCGATAATGGACAGGCTATCTATGCCGATTTGGAGCGCTTACTGGACGAAGCCATCACTAATTTGAATGCCGCCACCTCGACGAAGTCGCCGGACGCGAATGCTTCCACCATCTTCCCTGCGCCGTTCTCTACATCAAAAGCACGCTGGATTAAGACCGCCAACACGCTGAAGTTGCGCCTCTTGCTCCACCAGCGCAAATTGCCCGGAGTGATGGACAAGATTAACGCCTTCCTGGCGACCAACCCTTCGTTCATTGATGCCAACGCCGACAACTTCCAGATGGCATTCCTCAACGAAGCACGACGCCAGAATCCGATCCATCAGTTTGAAGTGGATCGCGTTAATCAGTTCTTCCCGAACAAAACGCTGGTGGACCTGATGAACAACACCAGCGACCCGCGCCGCCGTTTTTACTTCACGCCCTTCCCTTTCACGCGGGAAAATCCGCAGTATAAGGGCGCTGCAGGTGGTGATCCCCCTGCGCTCACCTACTCTCGTATGCACGTATATCTCAGAGGCGACACCACCAACACTACGCCGGTAACACCCATGGCCAACGGCGCTATATCGCCTACGGCTTACACCTATAACGGCACAGCACCGGTGCGGATGATTACTGCCGCTGAGTACAACTTCATGCGCGCCGAACTGGCCCTCTTTGGTGCTCCGGGCGATGCCGAAACGTTCTTCAGAAACGGCATCCGCCTCTCCATGCAAGCCGCCAACGTGCCTACGGCAGAAATAGATGCCTACTTGGCCGCCAATGGTTCTCTGACCGGCTCCAACGATGAAAAATTGAAGAAAATCATCGAGGAGAAGTTCGTCGCTCTCTATGGTGTGGTCATGGAACCCTGGAACGACTGGCGCCGCACGGGCTATCCGGTCATTAGTGCACCATCGAATGCCCTCTATCCGCAGCCGCTGCGCTCGCTGTTCTATCCGCAGTCCGAGATAGACCTGAACCCGAACGCTCCGCGACAGAAGGAACCGAACACCCTTTCCCAGCCCTTTGTCTTCTGGGATAAGTAACGGATGCCAAAATAAAACACCTGTTGGGGCGGTCAGCTGTCGCTACGACCGCTCCAATTTTTTTGAATCTACCCACCGCTCGTCTTTAACGAACAAGAGGCAAGTCCACGGGCTAAAGAAATTGCCCTAAACGTATTCAGGCCGGTGTCATAGACCCCTCATCGGGCACTTCGAACGGCTAATGCTGGGTGCTGTGTGGCCCGTATCGGCCGCCTGGCTTCGGCTGAGTATTATCGCGACAAAAATTTTTTGTTAAAAAATCTCAAAGGAATTCGGCATTTTTGCCCTGCCCTTTAAAGGCGGTCTGAGAGCTACCCAGGCATTTAATCATTAGTTTCACTAACCAAACTTTCTGAGTATGAACAGGATTTTACTTGGGCTGGTCTTGCTGCTATGCAGCGCCAGCGTGGCTTTAGGCCAACGCACGGTCAGCGGTAAAGTGACCGACGACAACGGTGAGGGGCTGGTGGGCGTTACGGTAACGGCGCCCGGAACCCGAGCCGGTACGCAAACCGACGTGAACGGCATGTTCTCTTTGGATGTGCCGGCCAACGCGACAGTGCTCAAGTTTTCGTACACGGGCTACGAGACGCAGGAGGTGCCGCTCACGGCTGCGAATGTGTACAATGTAACGCTGTCCACCAGTTCCAGCACCATTTCTGAGGTCGTGGTGGTGGGCTATGGCACCCAGCAGAAGCGCGCCATCACGGGTAACGTATCTACGATACGCGGCCAGGACATCGCCTCTCTGCCAGCGCAGAGCTTCGACCAGCTACTGCAAGGCCGTGCGGTGGGCGTCAACGTCAACCTGCCCAATGGCGTGGTAAACAACCCGCCCGTTATCCGGGTGCGTGGCATCAACTCCATCAACCTCAGCTCCTTTCCGCTGGTGGTCATTGATGGCATCCCGACGTTCACGGGTGACCTGAGCGGTACAGCCGCGGCCAACAACGCCCTGTCGAGCCTGAACCCCAACGACATCGAGAGCATTGACATCTTGAAAGATGCCTCAGCGGCGGCCATCTACGGTTCGCGTGCATCCGCAGGCGTAGTGCTTATCACGACCAAGCGCGGTAAAAAAGGCAGAACGCGCGTGCAGTACGACGCATGGGCCGGCTGGACGCAGGTAACCCGCGAGCCGGAAATGATGAACGCCCTGCAGTACGTAGAGCTGAAGAACGAAGCCGCTGCTAACGCCGGTCTGGCCACACCGCGCTTCTTCCTAGACACCATCCCGGGCCGCAACACGCACATTGACACGCGCTGGGCTGACTACGTCTATCGCGTAGGCTTCTCGCACAACCACGCGCTCAGCTTCTCCGGCGGCAATGACCAGACGAACTTCTATCTCGCGCTGGGCTACACCAACCAGGAGGGCATGATCATCGGTAACGACTTCAACCGCCTGAACGGTCGCCTGAACTTAGACCACAACCTGAGCAACAAGATCAAAATCGGTGGTACGCTGGGCTACACTAACTCGAACAACCTCGGCCCGCAGTCTGGCTCATTGCCTGGCTCCGCCTTCGCAACTGCCGGTGCCGGTCGTCTGGCCTTCGTGGCAGCGCCCATTGTGGACCCGTATCGCTACGACGCTAACGGCAACCGCCTACCCGGCATTGCAGGCTACAACATCGCTTCTAATAACCAGCTGGGCCGCGGCAAAAACTTAGAGCAGACGGGCTTCTACAACCCGACGATTATCCTCGACCTGAATAAGCATAGTTCGGAGTCCAACCAAATTCAGGGTGCTGTTTACGGACAGTGGGACATCCTCAAGGGTCTGGCGGTCAAGACCCAATACGGTGTTGACAATATCAACGTAGAAGATATTACCTTCTGGAACCCCTACCACGGCGATGGCTTTGGTCAGAACGGCTATGCCGCAAACTTAAATCGCCGCCTGCGCCGCTGGAACTGGCAGAACATCTTGACCTACGACCTGACGCTGGCTGAAAAGCACAAAATCGGCTTGTTGGCCGGTCATGAAGAGCAGCACACGGTGGATGAGCGCTGGGGCGCTTCTCGTACGCAGATTGCCGACCCGTTCTTCACCAGCTTCCAGGGTAACTTCACGACCATCAACCCGCTGGGCAACTTCCAGGGTGAGAACTACCTGCTGTCGTACTTCGGTCGCGCCAACTACGAATTCAACCGCATGGTGTACCTGACTGCCAACTGGCGCCAGGACGAGTACTCGGCTTTCGCTCCCGGTCGCAAGCGTGGCACCTTCTGGGGCGCTTCGGCAGGCTTTACCCTCTCCGAACTGGGCTTCTGGCAAGATGCACTGGGGAGTGCCATCAACTTCTTCAAGATTCGCGGTAGCTATGGCACGGTGGGTAACAACCTCGGTATTGGCGACTTTGCCTCGCAAAGCCTGTATGGCTCCGGCCTGTATGGTGCTGCCGCTACGTTCGTGTACAGCCAGGCGGGCAACCCGCTGTTGTCATGGGAAACGAGTGAAAAGACTGACGTTGGCGTGGTGTTCGGCCTGTTCAATGACCGTATCCAGGGTGAATACACCTACTTCGTAAACAACATTGACGGCCTTATCCAGAACGCCCCGCAGGCACCGTCGAAGGGCATCCCGGGCAACGTTATCGCCATCAACATCGGCTCAATGGTCAACAAAGGCCATGAATTTGGCCTGAGCGGCACCATTGTGCGTCGT
Source organism: uncultured Saprospiraceae bacterium (assembly GCA_937980645.1). Classification (GTDB taxonomy): domain Bacteria; phylum Bacteroidota; class Bacteroidia; order Chitinophagales; family Saprospiraceae; genus M3007. Next base: position 30,210 of record CALJPQ010000015.1, read on the forward strand.
GGTAAGTTCTCCTGGTCGTCGAACGCTAACATCACGTTCATGACCAACGAAGTAACCTCGCTGTACGAAAACAGCGACGTTTTAGCAGCGACTTCTAACCTGGAAACCACGAACATCACGCGCGTGGGCGAGTCGGTGGGTAGCATCTACGCCGTCGAAACACGCGGCGTCAACCCGGAAAACGGCCGCCGCATCTTCGTGCTGGGCGACGGTACGCTTATCCAGTACAACCACGCTGCTCCGGCCGGTCAGCGCTGGACCCGAGTGGACAATGGCGCTCCATCACGTGCCCCGTCATTAGCCACCGATGGCAAGGTGTATGGCCCGGCTATTCCAAAGTGGTTCGGTGGCTGGGATAATACCTTCACGTATGGCAATTTGGACGTGAATATCCAGATGAACTACGCCGGTGGCTATTTCGTGTACAACGGCAGCAAGGCTGGCCAACGCGACCAGCGCTTCTGGAACAACTCCGTAGAGGTGTATGAAAAACGCTGGACGGAAAACAACAAAAACGGCACCATCCCGCGCGTTGTATTTGGCGATAACGTCTCGAATGGCTCCTTCCTGCCCATTTCGGAAAATGTCGAGAAAGGCGACTTCCTGCGCATTCGCAACATTACCATAGGCTACCGCCTGCCCAATCGTTGGCTCGACCCTGCTCGCATCAGCAGCCTGCGCATTTATGCCAACGTGAACAACGCCTTCCTGTTTACCGGCTACACGGGTACTGACCCAGAGGTCTCCTCGAACGGCAACAGCAATACCACTCCGGGCGTGGACCGCAACACGGTACCGATGTCCCAAAGCTTCACCATTGGCATCAACCTCGGTCTTTAATTCTTAAAAAGCAAACACAACTATGAAATATATTGTGCAAATACCGAAAAAAGCGGCAGTGCTGGCCGTAGCCACACTCTTGCTTTTCCTCCCCCACTCCTGCCGGCGCGAGCTGCTCGACCCGGTGCCCATCAACACACTGGCCGACGCCACAGCTTTCGCCACACCCGACCGCTTCCTGAGCAACCTCAACGGCATCTACGCCCAGCTCAAAAGTGGGCAGTTTTATGGTGGCCGCTTCTTAGTCTATAACGACGTGCGCGGCGAAGAGTTTCTCAACGAAACGGGCAACGGTGTAACAGCACTGCAGACATGGAACCACTCGGTGTTCGAGTCTTCCAACGAGGTCAATAACCTGTGGAGCGCTGCTTATCAAACCATCAACAGCTGCAACATCTACATTGATCGCGCTGATAAAAACCGCAGCGTGGTAGGTAATGACGCTTTAGTGGATCAGTATATTGCTGAGGCGCGTTTTATCCGCGCTTTATGCTACCACAGCTTAGCCCGCATGTACTGCCCGCCCTATGCTGATGTGGTGGCTAACCCAAGCCGCAACCAGTTTGGCCTGCCGCTTCGCTTGCGTCCGGAAATCGGCCCGGAAAACAACGATCTGGCGCGCAGCCCGGTAACAGAAGTGTACAGGCAGATTTTGGAAGACCTGAACGCTGCCGAGCCGAAGTTGGCTGCCAACAACGGCAGTGCCCTGCTCAACGTTACGCGCGCCCACCGCAACACGGCCATCGCCCTCAAGGCTCGCGTGTATATAGGTATGCAGCGTTACAGCGACGCCTTGACGGAACTAAACAAGATCGTACCCGCTGCGCCGCCATTCAAGGCGCCCAGCGGCGTAGCACACGAGCTGCAAGCGAACGTTAAGAACGTGTTCACCTCGCCGTTCACCACTACGGAGAGCATTTTCTCCATGCCGTTTACATCGAACAACCTGCCTGGCACGCAAAATGGCTTAGGCAGCTATTACAACCCCGGCCCGCGTGGTATAGGTGATTATTCGCTCAACCCACAGGGAATTATCGGCAACACAAATGCCTTTCCGAACGACGACGCTCGCCGCCAGTTCGTCCTGATGCACACCAACAACAAGCCGTACCTGAACAAATTCCCGCTGGGCCCTGAGCACTTAGACTATGCGCCGGTATTGCGCTATGCCGAAATGCTGCTCCATGTAGCCGAAGCAGAAGCCCGTGTCAACGGCATTAACGATCGCGCACTGGCGGCACTCAATGCCGTGCGCGGCCGCTCCAATCCGGCACCCGCTTACACGGCTGCCGACTTCGCTACAGTGGATAATTTCATTAACGCCGTCCTGACTGAGCGCCGCATTGAGTTCTTGGGCGAAGGCCACCGTGCTTTCGACATCCAGCGCCTATTGCAGCCCTTCCCAGCTAAAGGGCCGGTAGGCGCTGTGTCTCCTACGGTTTCGGAGTACCTCTGGCCTATCCCATCAACAGAACGGGCAACGAACAAGGCCATTATCCCGAACCCGTAAGCGGTACCTGCGGGAACCATTGGCTAAAAGACTCAGGGTGATGCCGAGGAGGCATCACCCTGTTTTCTTACGGCTACACAATGCAATAATGGCCGATCTCGGCAAAAGAAAACTTCATCCTCGCACCCTCCCTTACGCCCAATACCTCGTAAACAAACGCCCTGACCCATCACAAGCGCGCAGATGAACCGGAGCCGGCAGCATCTGTTGGTACGACACACAGATGTAATTAGGCGCTAAACACCTATACTTGCGCCAATCGCTCAGGAAAATAGAGGTAAAGCCATCCAAAAATGCACCTCCTTCGTTTATCCGTTCACTTTGTTGCTATCACCCTCACCTTTTGGTTGAGTATTCCCATCTTAGACGCTCAACAAACCTCGCCCAGCATCCAATTAGAAGAAACAGGCATCTGGAATGGCCTATACCTTAAAGCTAAAATTTCCAGAAGAATCGGCTACTACGGCGAACACCATTACCGCGTCCGCAACCGACTGGACGACGTTACCAGCTTCGTCGGACGCACCCGTCAGATCTACAACCGAGCCGGTATCAACCTGCTGTTCAACGAATACTTTGAGGCTGTTATCGGTCCAACGCTCGTCTTTAATTACTCTCCTCAACCCGGCAACGATGATTTTGAGCCCGTTACTCTCGAACCCCGTATCTGGCACCAATGGCTATTTATTATGCCGATGATGGGTCGTTTTCGAGTGTTCCATCAATTCCGCTTTGAACACCGCTGGCGACGAAGCAACCGAAAAGGCGCTGAATATGAATATACCGACCGCTATCGCTACAAACTTTTCGCCTTTATCCCTCTCAACAAAAAGAAAATCGAAGACGGTGCACTATACTTTTCCCCTAGCGTCGAAATTTTTTTCCACTCTGGCAAGCCTATCGTTTACAACCCCTTTGAAGACTTCCGAACCTACAACGGCTTCGGCTATATCCTCAACTCTAATGTTACCTTCTTTGCCGGTCATATGTGGACGCTGGGCCAGAAATCTTCAGGCTTTGAGTACCGAACCAGCCATATCCTTCGCTTCAACGTCTTATTGGGGCTGGATTTGCGAAAAACTGACAAGAAGATACCGCCAATTAACTTAGGCTATTAAACATACTTGGCATGCAAAAGAACCATCGCCATATTGCACTTGCCCTGCTCCTGTGCCTGGCCATAGCAGGCTATCAGTATGTGGAAAGAGAACAACAAGCCCGACAGGCCAGCGCTGCGCAAGAGCGATTGGAAACCCTCGAACAAACTACCCACCTCCTGCGGGAACAATTAGCCGAAAGCAGCCAGCAAATGGAGCGCTATCAGGCCCTTCAGGCCTCATTGCACGACCTCCTGCGCGCGCAGGGGCATCCTCCGGGCAAAGACTACTCTGACGAGGCGATGCTGGCCCGGATACACCGTCTGTTTCAGGATAAAACGCAAGAAGTAAGCGTTTTAACCCGCGAAAACGCACAAACGGAAGATAAACTAGAGCAATTGGAGCGCACACTGGAGCAAATAAACAAGCTGCGCTCGCAGGAGCAGCAAAGACAGGACTCGCTTAACCGCCTGCTCCAGGCATCCCGAGGCCGTCAGGATAGCCTGCAAAATGCCCTCGCCGAAGCCCTCCAACATCTGCAAAACACCCGCGTAGATACGCTTAGTTTCCTGTCGCCCAAAGGGGTGGAAGTGTCGTTTCTGGGCCGGCTGGCTTACGGCGAACCCTCAGGCTTCGGCATCGGCTTTTACAAAGAGCGCGGCTATTACATCGGACACTGGCAAGGCAACAAGCGCCACGGCAAGGGCAGGCACATTCACCTGAACGGCGACATCTATGAAGGCGAGTTTGTAGAGGACGTACGCCAGGGCTATGGAAAATATACCTTCGCTTCTGGCGAAACCTACGAGGGCGAATGGCAAAACGACCTGATGCACGGCAAGGGGCGCATCACGTTCAAAAACGGCAGTGCTAAAAGCGGCACGTGGGTGGAAGGTAAAATGAAAGAAAACAATTAAGCCTTCCGACTTCCCTCGTACAGTTCAAATTTCTGAAACACGCACTCCAACGGCCCGTTGTAGAGGATGCTTTTGGCGGTGGGGTGAAGCCCCAAATGCTTGAGCGCTTCCCGATTGGAGGAGATGATCCAGGCCGTCCAGCCCGTCCAGTGTTTTTTGAGGCGGTTGCCAATGGCCTTGTAAAACTGCGCGATATCGTCGGTACGCAGCCGCTCGTCGTAGGGTGGATTAGTGATGAGCACGCCGGGTGGCTCTGGCGGTGTGAGTTTTTCAAAAGGTATTTTCTGCACCTGAACGAGGCTCTCCAGCCCAGCCGAGAGCAGGTTGATAGCCGTAGCGTTTCGGGCGCGTGTGTCTTTATCGGAGGCATAAAGGGTAAAGAGAGGTTTTCGCACACGCGCATCAGCGTCGGCCTTGAGGCGTTCCCACAGTTTGCGGTCGAAGTTTTTCCAGCGGAAAAATCCAAACGAAGGGCGAGAGCGCTGCGGCGGAATATTTGCGGCCAGCAGAGCGGCTTCGATGGCGATGGTGCCGCTGCCACACATGGGGTCCACAAAAGGGCCGGAGTCGTTCCAGCCCGACAGGAGCACCAAGCCGGCGGCCAGCACTTCGTTGAGCGGCGCTTCCACAGTGTCGCGTCGGTAGCCGCGTTTGTGCAGGCTGTCGCCACTGGCGTCGAGCAAGAGCGTGCATTTGGAGCCGTGAATGCGGGCGTGGACGCGCAGGTGTGGCGCCTCCGGGTTCACATCGGGCCGCCGCGCATAGCGGTCGCGGTAGTAGTCCACAATCGCGTCCTTCGTCAGTAAGGCCATGTACTGTGAATGGCGGAAGATGCCCCCTGAGAGCACGGCGTCCACAGCCAGTGTGCCCGTTACGTCTAAGTATTGGTTCCATTCCACCTCCCGAACGGCGCGGTAATAGGCCTTTTCGTTCGAGACCTCGAAAGTGTGTATAGGAATAAGCACACGCAGCGCCGTGCGCAATTCATAGTTGGCCCGATAGACGAGCGCGAGGTCGCCCGTACACGAAACGGCCCGCTTCATCAAACGAATGTCGGCGGCACCCAGGGCTTTCAGCTCTTCGGCCAAGACGGCCTCCAGACCGTGGAAAGTTTTAACGATAATAGGTGTACTGCTGTCCATACCTGCAGGCAGATGGGCACAAGGGGGAGGCGTCAGAGCCTGCCGGCACTGATCTTTTGTTCCAGGCGTGGTGAGGGTGCGATTTGCGCGGCTTTTCGCCAGTATTCCATAGCCTTTGCCTGTTGACCGGCCCAATAAAGGGCATCGCCGTAATGCTCCAAGATGCCTGGGTGGCGGTCGCCCCCCTTGTTCAGGATTGGCTCGTAGTGTTTTTGGGCGGCAGTGTAGTCTTTTTTTAGTAATAGGGCCCGGCCGGTCTGGTCGGCGATGTCCAGCGCCAGTGCTGGGTTATTGACGGTCATCAAGTTGGCCTGTTCCAATGGAGGTAGTGCATCGTCAGGGCGGCCTTTTTCGATGGCAGCCACGCCATAGTAGTAGTAAGCCAGTGGCTGGTTCGGAAAGTCATCCATAGCCTGTTCGGACAGGCGCAGCAGTTCGTCGTAGTCGCCCTTGCTGTGCAGGATTTCCAGCGTGTTGGCCCACACGGAGAACACACGCGGGTTGAGGCGAATGCACGTGCGATAGCGCGCCAGCGCTTCGTCATAGCGATTGGCGTGATAGTACAGGTCGCCCGAAAGGCTCCAAGCTTTGGCATCGTCGGGGTGCGTCTTTTCGGCGATATCGCCCAATTCGAGCAGCAGGGTTACCGCTTCGGCAGGTAACCCCTTGGCCATTTGGCCGAAGTAGGGCATCGCCTGCTTAACCTTGCTGTCTATCGAAATTTTCGGGTCTTGAAAAACGGGCTTCAGCGCCTGTAAATCGGCAACGACGGAGCCGCCGCTGCTTTTGCGGTCGGCCAACAGCGCCATCTTAGCAGCCTCATCGTCCGGGGCAATGCGCAGAATTTCCTCATATACCTTGCGCGCAGCTGCCTTATCGCCTGCAGACTCATACACCTGTGCAATGCGATGCCGATAAACCACGCGCGAAGGATAGGCATTGACCAATTTTTGCAGCTCGCCAACGGCTTTTTTGATATCGCCCATGCCCAAGTAGATCAGGTGCTTCTTATCGGCAGTGGCCTCTGTAATGCCCGTGATTTTCTCCAGCTGCTCCAGCGTGTTCAGGGCGTCCTTGGGTTGGCCAGCCAGCACTTGAAGGTAGGCCAGCCGGTCAAGGAAGTCCGTATTGCGCGGCGATTGTTTGCACAGAGCCTGATAGACCTTAACCGCATCGGCAGGCTGCCCCATTTTTTCAAAAATATCGGCCTGGAGAATCTTGTACCAGACATTAGCGGGGTCGAGCGCAGCCGCCTTTGCGGCAGCGTCTAAGGCACCTCGCGGCTCGTTTTGTGCCTGTAGCGTGCGCGCCAGTCCGTACCACGCGGCGGCTTCGTCGCCGTAAGTGTCCAGAAACTTGCGGTATTTCTCCACAGCCTTATCGTAATGCCCCAGCTGACGCTCCAACTCCGCCTCAATAAAGGCGCTTTGGCGAACAACTTCGCTCTCCGGGACGCGCTTTGCAGCCCCCTGAAAAGTGTTCTGTGCCGGAAGCACAGGGACGCTCGCCCACACGAGCAGCAGGAATATCCAAAAGCGTTGCAACACAGTCGTCGTATTTTACTGAATAGTTGGGTACTAACGGTCAAAAGCGCCTTTTTACTTTTCAGCCCGCTTCAATCTTCGGCAAAGGTACGCCGGCCCGGTTGCCATGAACAAAAGCACACACCAAAAGCCCTTCCGAAAGGGCCATAAAAGGCCAAAGGAAGCCTTCGACAATTTTTTTTCAAAAAAAATAGACCCGCCAAAGAAGATTTTAGACAACAAAATACCCAATTTTTAAAGATAAAAGAGCATGCAAAAGGAGGCTTTTACGCCTATTTTCACGCTAATTTTGTCCAAAAATGACTATTTTGCTTAAAAACGCCGGCCCAAAAACTCGTCAACAAATCGCTTTTTTTGTTCTTTGCGAGGGTGAGGGGTCGCTGCACTTTTGTATCGTCAATGACGTGGAAATGACAGCGCGACAAAATCGCACAGGTTGTTGACCAAGAGATTTGCGACTTTTCATGAGATTATACGGGAAACCGCCGCGGCGCAAACGAGCGTCGCGGTTTTTTTTTTTGTGGCCAAACAAGTTTGGCGGTTACAGAGCGCGCCCCGTGTGGCTTACTGAGAGCCACACGGGGCGCGCTGTTTACTGAGAAAGGCGGAGCCCGGTTAACAATAGGTATCGTAAGCCATTTTCAGGTTTTCCGCAATCATGTAAGCCGAACGGCCTTCGATGTGGCGGCGCTCCAAGAAATGCACCAATTTACCATCTTTGAACAGGGCAATGCTGGGCGAGGAGGGCGGATACGGAGCCAGATACTCGCGCGCTTTAGCCGTGGCTTCCTTATCTACGCCGGCAAAGACCGTAACTAAACGATCGGGGCGCTTGCCGTGCTGGAGCGACATTTTGGCGCCCGGACGGGCGTTGGCCGCAGCGCATCCGCAAACGCTATTGATCACTAACAACGTGGTGCCGCTCTGATTTTCGAGCACTTGAGCCACCTCTTCTGGCGTTGTCAGCGACTCAAAGCCGACATCCGTCAGGTCGCGCGCCATGGGCGTTACCAATTCTATCGGGTACATATCGGGTAGGTGTGGTGTTGAGTGATAAATTTTTGAATGCTTGTAAACAGGCAGGGGGAGTGATAGGTTCAATCCAAAGGCCCTTATTTTGTCTTTTAAAAGAGCATTGCCCTATGGAGGATACCTTGCTGGAAGAGATCGTCGAGTCCTTAGACACGGGTTTCATCGTGTTCGTACATCGGCACACTTTTGAACTGTTGAGCTATCCTGACCCTGCGCATTGGAGCGAGTTAGATGCTTTAGACCAATGGTTGGCCATAAAAGACCGTCTTGAGGCGGAAGCAGCTGACTTTGTCGAAATAGCCCCCTTGCCATCCAAAGAGTCTTATCAGATCATGCAAGACTTCGCCCAACAGGTACAGGATGCTCGTTTGCGCGAACGCCTGCTGGAGGCCTTGCGCAGTCCTAAGCCTTTTCGGCACTTCAGGCACATGGTGGACGAGTCCGACGAAGCCGACGCCTGGAGCGCGTATCGGCTGGCCCGCATCAAAGCGTATGCCCTGGCGCGTTTGGCCGAGGCGTGGGATTAGCCTGCAACCCTTTTCAGGATGACAAACACCTCGGTGCCCGCTCTGGGCGGTATGGAATTGTAGCAGGCTTCGAGGGTTTTAATGAAAAAAAGCGGCTCAAAGAGCGCTCGGTACTCGTCGGCATGGCCGCCAAAGGGCGGGCCGCCCTCAAAGTCGCGGTCGAAGAGTACTCCGGCCAGCGTGCCGCCCGGGCTGAGCAGGCGGTGCATGTGCTGTGCATATTGCGGGCGCAGTGCCGGGTCGAGGGCGCAGAAGAATGTTTGCTCCAAGATGAGGTCGAACGTTTCGTCGAGAGCAAAAAAGTCGGTGCACAACGCGCGCAGGCGGGTGCGCCATTGCGGGTAGCTGGCGTCGAGGCGCTGTTCGAGGCGCCGGATGGCTGTGGGCGCGATATCCACGACGGTGATGTTGCTGAAGCCTTGGTCGAGCAGGTAGGCGGCCTCGTAGGCGTTGCCGCAGCCCGGTATGAGCACGCGCAGGTGGCGCCGTTCGGGCGGTATCTGGTCAGCGTAGCGGCACAAGGGCGGCGAGGCCTGGCCAATGTCCCAACCCGTCTGGCCGGTTTGCCAGCGGAGTTCCCAATCTGTTGCAGCAGGCATGTTTCAAAAGGAGACAAAAGGCTGTGGCAACAGGCTGAATGTGGCCTTCTGCCACAGCGCACAGTTTTATTAAAAACGGACGGTAAGGCCGCCCAACACGTTGATGCCCAGGATCGGATAATTTAACCAGCGTTCGCGCCGATTGTTGAGGATGTTGTTGACGTCCAAGAAGATACCGACGTTGTTGGTGATTTGCATAGCAAAGCCGGCATTGAGGTCGAGGAGCAGGTCGGTGAAGCTGGGCTGGTCGGCCTGGTTGCGAAAGGCAATGTCGTCGGCCAGATACAGTTCGCTTTTGAGGGTGATTTTGCCGTCGTAGGGTCGGAACAACACGCGCCCGTTGAGTTCCAGATTGGGCAGGCCCCAGGCTTCGTTCTCGTTGTTGAGCTCGAAGCCGCGGTAGCTGGCTGTGCCGGCCACGGTGAGCACTTCGCTGACCTGCACATTGACGGTGCCCGAAATGCCAAAGATTTGTGCCGTGTCATAAATAGTGCGGAAGCGCGTGATGCCCGGGCGCCCGATGGAGTCGTACTGCGTCTGGAACAGCGCCAGGTCGGCAGCTTTGCCGTACGAGACGCGGCCTTCATAGCTGAGCCAGCCGAAGTTGCCCTTGACCCCACCGTAGAACTCACGCCACACCGTGTTGCGGATGCGCGAAGCGCGCATTTGCAGGAATGGGTTGTATTCGCTCATAGAGCGGTAGGTGTTTTTGCGCAAGTCGCCCGTGGCGCCACCGAACACCTGGATGCCGTCGCCCCACAGGCGCACCAACAGTTCGGCATCGGGGAAGATGGAGAACTCGTCGCGGTTGTTGACGAAGTTACCGCCCAATTTCAGGCGCAGGATGTTGAAGTGCAGCGTAAAGCTGGGCTGTAGGTAGATGTTGTTCAGCTTCTGGTCGGCGGTGTCGCTGTACGACGTCAAATCGGGCCGGATGCCGATGCGCAAGGCGTGCTTTTGAGCGAACCACTTGGTGGCCTGCATGTCGAGCGAAAAGCCCGTTTCGCCGTTGGAGTAGTAATCGCTCAGGCGATAGAAGCGCGGCGCAAAGCTGAAGTTGAGGTCGAGGTCGTTGCGCTGGCTGTTGTAAAAGCGCCCACCGAGTTCGAGCAGGTTGAACTCCTGGCGCACCTGCTCGGGGTTGAACTGCAGGGAGTCGTGGTCATAGCCGTAAAAAAAGACGCGGTCGGCCGAGTAACTGCCGCCCCCCTCGACGGCGAGGCTGTTTTCTAGGTAGTAGTTGAAGCGCAAGTGGGCGTCGTTGTTAGCAAAGCGCTGATTTTCCAGTTTTTTGTTGTTGGCCTGGTGATGGCGAAACCACGCCTTGCCGTCGAACTTGTCTTTGGACTTGAAAGCATACCCTGCCTCGCCCCAATACTGGTTAGGTGCGCCGGCGCCGACTTTGACGAAGCCGTTGAACGGCTTTTCGGGCCGCACGGTGCGCATGCTCAGGGGCCGCAGAGTGGGCGCCTCATAAGCCACCGCTTGCGGGCGCTGAGGCACCAGATAGTCGAAGCGCTTCGAGGACGTATCCAGCGCAGGCAGTGTGGGCGGTACGTTGATCTTGTTCGACTCCAGCAGGCGAGCGTCGAAGTCTTTAATGATGCTCACTTGTTCAGTGGGCAGGTCTCGCTGCGCCCACAAATTCGAGAGCAGGGCGATAAGGCTGATAAGAAGGGTGATATGTTTTTTCATGACTAAAAAAAGCCAGTGGATGGCGGTGTTTGTCTTTCAAAATAACCAAAAAGAAGAGTTAGGCCGAAGAACCATTCAATTGCCGCCCTCAAACTCAATAATATCTGGCGGTCGTACGCCGCGCGGCTGTTGGCTGGGTCTGAAGTTGAGCTGATTGTATTTCGTGCGCGCTTCCTGCAGGATTTGCGGGTCGCCCTTGTAGTTATCTAGGACGGCTTCCAGCGCGGCGGCGGCGCTGCTTTTATCGTTTTGGGCCAGATACACATCCGACAGCAGGATGAGGTTGCGGGCAATCCAGTCGTCGTAGCCAGCGCTGGCCTGGTTGGCGTTACTGATGAGGTCTTCGGCCTGTCGGTACTGGCGCTGTTTGTACAGGATTTGCGCCAGCAGGTGGTACGACTCCGCCATGATTTCGGTGGTCGAGGTCTGCGTTACGCGCTCCAGATAGGGCCGGGCGCGGGCAAGGTCGCCGTTGTCGTAGGCCATTTTGCCCAGATAGTAATTGGCCGTAGCCACCTGCTCGCTCGAGGCCATCGAGGCATTGGCCACTTTTTGGGCATACTCGTTGAGCGTGGAGTAGTTTTTCGTCGCATAGGCCGTGCGCATGATGAGCACCTGTGCCTCAAAACGCGAGGCCTCCGACGTGGAAGACTCCTCCCATTTGCGAGCGAAATCCAGTGCCTCGGTATAGTTCTGGGCGTTGTAGGCCAGCAAAGCCGCCTTTTCGGCAGCGCGCGTGTAGAAGCGGCTGGGGCCTTTGCCTACCACATAGGCGTAGTCCTTGCGGGCCAGCTCGGGCTTGTTGATGCTGCGGTGCGCATAGCTTTCAGCGCGCAGGAAGTACGCCTGCAGCGTGTAACGACCGTTGGGAAACTGCGCCAGATAATTCGTGAAGCCGTCAATGGCCTGCTGGTAGCGCCCGTTCTGATATTGCACCTCGGCGGATTGGAACGTTACGCTGTCTTTAGCGGCAGTGGTTACGTTGTAACCCGGTACCGTGGCTAAGAAGGCAAAGTACTCATCGGGGCGGTTCAGGTCGCGCACGTAGATTTCCTCCAGCGCGGCTAAGGCGTCTTTGGCTTCGTTGGGGTCGGGGTTGTTGGCCATCACCTGCTTGTAATAGTTGATGGCGGCGGTGGTGTTCCCCTGGTTGTAAGAGATAAGGCCCAGTTTGAGCAGTGAACGGTTGACCAGGGCAGAGCGGTTGCGGTAATCTGTTACAATGCGGCGGAAGGCCGAGATGGCCTGGTCGAAGCGGCCCAGTTCGATGTATGTGTCGCCGATGTGGAACAGGGCATCGTCAGCAAAACGGCTATTAGGATACTTCGACACGAGGTCTTCCAGGGCAATGATTTTATCTAAGGGTGCCCCGGTCAGGCCCTTGATGATGGCTTTCTGATAGAGAGCATATTCGAAGCCGTCGTTTTTGCGCTCGATGGCTTCGTTGTAATACGCCAGGGCTTCGCGGTATTGGTTGCGCTTGAAGTGGCAGTCGCCGGCGCGTAAGATAGCATCCGTCAGCACGGCTGTTTTTATCTGGTCGGACTGGATGTTGCGCAGCTCGCGTTTGATGCCGTCCACAGCGGCTTTGAAGTGCGTTAGAGCTCCCGGGAAGTCATTCAGCTTCATCAGGTTGTAGCCCTGGATGTAGTTGGCCATGTAGGGGCTGCTTTCTTCGGGCAGATCGTTGTAGATCTTGGCCTGCGTCAGGAAGGAAGCCAGGTGGTTTTTGCTAAAGTTGTACTCGCCCTTTTCGTTAGCGATGGCGCCCAGCCAGAAGGAGCACAGGGTGGCCGTGCGCTTGTTGATAGGGTTCTCTAAGGACTTGTTGAACATGCGGCGCGCCTCTTCGGGCTGGTTGTTCTGGTATAGCTGCAGGCCGCGCAGGTAGGTTACCTGCTGGTAAATCTCGTTGAGGCGGGCCGTGCGGTTGGGTATTTTTTCCAGCGTGGCGATGGCGCGTTCATAGTCGCGTGTGCTAAGGAACATTTCGCCCAGCAACGCCTGCGCATCTTCGTAGTGGCGCGAGGTGGGCGGTATGCTTTGCAGGGCTACTAAGGCATCGCGGTCAAACTTCAGTTCGATGCTCAGCTTGGCGTAGTTAATCTGCGCGTCCTCCTTGATGGCCGGGTTGAAGTCGAGCGCTGCTGCCTGCCCAAAAGCCGTGCGTGCGGCGAACTTGTTGTTGGTGCGCAGATAGCAATCGGCCAGATGGTACAGGCCACTTTGGCCCATAGCGTTGTTGCGGTCGTGTTTTGTTTGCGCCTCAAAGTTGGCAATGGCCTGTTGGTAAAAGCCCGACTGGTATTGCGCATAGCCCAGCTGATAAAAGTCAGCCGAATTCATAGGCGCGCCTTCTTTGGCAGCAAACTCCAGATAAGGCAGGGCGCGTTTGAAGTCGCCTTTTTCAAAATAGGCGCGGCCCACTAGCTGGTTCAGTTCGGCGCGGTTGCGCATCTTGTCGTCCTGTGCCTTGGCACTGCCGTACGAAATGACCTGGTCGTATTTCTTCTGGGCAAAGAAGATTTGCGTCAGGTGATAGGGCACGCTTTTGCCGTATTCGGGCGAGTCTTCGCAGCGGCGGAAGGCAGCAGCGGCCTCGTCGTAGCGGCCTTCCATATAGGCTGCTGAGCCAAAGTAGTAGTTGGCCGCATAGTACCAGGCGCTGCGCGGGTTTTCGCGCAAGGGAGCGAAGGCCGCCTTGGCCTGTGTAAAGCGTTTGGTAACGAAGTAGCTATAGCCTTGCTTGAAGCGAATTTCATCGCGCACAGGGCCAGAGGCCGCCTCTTTGGGCGCCATGTCGTAGTAGGCGATGGCCTGGTCGTATTTTTTGCTATCGAAATAATAGTTACCAATTTCCAGCGCCGCCTGGCTGGCTTCGGGCGAGGGTGCCTGGCTGCGCAGAATGTCGAAGACCAATTTTTCGGCTTCCGGGTGCTCCATGCGCACGGCGCACTTAGCAAAGTGCAGCTCTGCATCGGCTTTCAGGGCCGTCCATTCCGGCTCATTGACCGGGCGAAGCAGTTCCATGGCCTCGCGAAACTCCTTTTGCGCCAAACCGTAGAGGCGCTGGTCGTAAAATTCCAGGCCGCGTTTGTAGGCCGCGTTGGCTTCGGTGTAAATTGTCGTTTGCTGCGCGCCCAGCAACCAAGGCAGCCCCAGCAACAGGAGGGTAAGAGTGCTTTTCCAGACAAATGCCATATCAGCAGGTGTTTTTTAAAAGAAAATCAAACCAAGAAGGCGTCCCTGAACGCCGGTCCGCACCTTTTCATTTTTGTTTTTCTATGAAAAAACGCAGATAACGCGGCGAAAATAAGGCAGCCCGTGTTAGGTTTGTCGCCTATTCTTTTTGCGCGCCGCGGCTAAATGCCGCTTCTCAGACAAACAAACTACACTCCGCTGCTCCGCCCTATGCCGTTTGCTTCTCGCTTTGCTTCGCCTGTTGAGGCTCTCGCCTGGCGCCACACCCTTGGGCTGGGCGCCTTCGTTTACGGCATTCTGGGCCTGCTGGCCGTCGTGTTCTATCTGGAGCGCATGACCCTGCTGGACATGGCGTTCCAGGGCTTCCATATCCTGCGCACGGGTGAGCTGCAAATCCAGAGCGGGCGTTTTGGCGCTGCTGGCACGCAGGTATTTCCCTGGGTTGCTCAGGCATTAGGTTTGCCCTTGCGCGGCGTATTGCTCACCTACTCGCTGGGCCATGTGCTCTATTATGCTGCCCTGTTTGCCGTCGTTATGTTCGGCTTTTGGCAGTGGCGCTGGGGCCTGATCTTGCTGCTACTGGCCACCCTGATGACCACCCACACCTTTTATTGGTTATCTGAAATGCCTCAAGGGCTGGCTTTTCTGGTCGCCCTGTTGGCCTGGATGCATACGCGCCCGTCGCCTCCAGACTTCCGCGTCTGGGAGTATCCCCTGCTGGGTGGCGCCGTGGTTACCGCTTTCTATTTCCACCCGTTGGTGTTGCACGCATTTGCCTTCTGCGCCGCCTGGTTCTGGCTCGACACCCACACGCCGCGCGGGCAAAAGCAGAACTATGTCCTGCTGGCTGGCCTCTTTGCCGCCTGTTTTGTGGTCAAGTACTTCGTGCTGCCGTTAGACTGGTATGACAATATGGCCATGGAACGCTCGCGGGCCTTTGCTGAGCTGTGGCCTCGGTGGTTCGACCTTAAAAGTCAGCGCGACTTCCTGCAATGGTTGATGGCCGACTACTACGTGCTGGCCATCGTCGTGGCGTTCAACGTCGCCAGCTTCCTGTGGACTCGGCGCTGGTGGCTGGCGGCCCTTTCGGCCCTTGGCCCGGTGACCTTCGTGTTCATGGTCAACGTGCCGCATCACTATGGTGCGCCGCAGTTTTACATGGAAAACCTGTACCTGCCGTTGGGCGTCATGGCCGCCGTGCCCTGGGTGTTTGGCGCGCTGCCCGGATTTTTGCCGGCCCATCGCCTCTGGATACCCGTTGCCGTCGTGGTGCTGGCCGGGCTGGTGCGCATTGTTCTGGCCCACTCTACCTGGACGGCGCGCGTGCACTGGGAGCGCCGTTTTTTGCAAGAAACCGCCCAAACCCAACACCGTAAATGGCTCGTGGCCGAAAGCCAGGTGCCCATGGATACCCTCATCATGTCCTGGGGTTCCGCCTTCGAATTTCTCATGCTCTCGGCACTGGAGCACCCCGATAGCGCCCGCTGCCTGCTCATTGATGAAACCCCCGAGCGCTTCGACTCGCTACGCACCCAAACAAGGCTGTTCCTGGGCGAATTTAAAAACTACCCCTTCGACGCCCTGCCCAAGCGCTATTTCCGACCCCAAGACACCACCCAATACCACTACTGGCCCCCGTAACCGCCAAACTTG
This sequence comes from uncultured Saprospiraceae bacterium, assembly GCA_937980645.1. Taxonomy (GTDB): domain Bacteria; phylum Bacteroidota; class Bacteroidia; order Chitinophagales; family Saprospiraceae; genus M3007. The sequence goes on from CALJPQ010000015.1 coordinate 45,967, forward strand.
TTTGGCCCCCGTACCGCCCAAACTTGTTTGGGCACCTACCCCAGCCACGACTTGTAATAATCCGGATCCTCAATCCCCGCCGCATACTCCGTCAGCAGCAGCGGTCGGAAGGTATCCACCATAACAGCCAATTCGCGTGTCTCTTTAGCGCCGATGCTGCGCTCTACCGTGCCCGGATGCGGACCGTGCGGGATGCCGCCCGGATGCAGCGTGATCATACCGCGTTCCACGTGTTTGCGGCTCATGAAGTCGCCGTCCACATAATAGAGCACCTCGTCGGAGTCAATGTTAGAGTGGTTGTAGGGTGCCGGGATGGCCAGCGGGTGGTAGTCGTACAGACGCGGCACGAAGGAGCAGATGACGAAGTTGTGCCCGTCGAACGTCTGGTGTATAGGCGGTGGCAGGTGGACGCGCCCGGTGATGGGTTCGAAGTTGTGGATGGAGAAGGCGTATGGGTACAGGTAGCCGTCCCAGCCGACGAGGTCGAAGGGGTGGTTGAGGTAATGGTAGGGGTAGATGGTATCTTGTTTTTTGATAAAGAACAGGAAGTCGCCGCGTTCGTCGTGGGTTTCTAAGTCCACCGGTTTGCGGATGTCGCGTTCGCAGAAGGGCGAGTGTTCGAGCAATTGTCCGAAGGCGTTGCGGTAGCGTTTGGGTGTGGTGACGGGGCCGGCGCTTTCCACGATGAACAGGCGGTTGTCGGGGCCGTCGAAGTGCATTTGATAGACCGTTCCGCGCGGCACGACTAAGTAGTCGCCGTATTCGAAGCGGAGGTTGCCGTACATAGTGCGCAGGGTACCTGAGCCCTCGTGTACGAAGATGACCTCGTCGGCGTCGGCATTTTTGAAGAAGTAGTCCGTCATGCTTTTGCGCGGAGCAGCCAGAATGATTTTGCAGTCGTTGTTGACCAACACGGGCTTGCGCGCCTGCAGGTAGTCATCTTCGGGGTGTATCTGGAAGCCCTTCAGGCAGCGGTGTTTCAGCTGTCGGTCGTGCACCGTGCGTGGGGCAATGCTGAAGGGCTCGCCTACCTGCACGATTTGCGTGGGTGGGTTGCAATGGTAGAGGAGCGAATAAACATCGCTGAAGCCCTCTGTGCTAAACAACTCCTCATGGTAGAGCGAGCCGTCGGGTTTGCGAAACTGCGTATGGCGTTTGGGCGGTATTTGTCCGAGGCTGTAATAGTGCATAATGCAAAGATTTTGAATGATTTAGTCCTGGTTATGGCCATGTGTGCGGCAAATTTAGGGCGTTTGCAGTCGGGCGGCGAGCTGATAGTTGTCAGCCCATTGACGGCATTGGCGGGCGATTTCGTCGGCGTCGGCGTGCTCGAACGTTAGCGTTGTTATCACAGATGCCCGGCTGTTTTCCAATTCGTAGCGATAGGTTTTGTCGTAGTAGGCCAGCGCCATTTCGGCGGCGGTGGCGAAGTCCTGGCGCTGCAAGGCTTCTAAGGCTGTCTTCAGGCGCAGGCCGCCCAAGCGTTTTTCCAAACGGATGAAGGCAGCCCGGAGTTCGTCTAGAGGAGCCGAAGCGTAGTCGTTTATCAGGTTCTGGATGCGTTGTTCGTGCGGGATTTCGATATTGAGCAAGGGTGCTGTTTGTTTCTGGCTCCAGAAGCCCATGGGTAGGTAGATGCGCCCGATGCTGCGGCTTTCGTTTTCTACCCAGATGCGCTGCTGAGGGTCTAAGCGTTCGATGGCGTCGAAGAGGTCGTTTTCAAACTGTTCGGTAGTCGGTTGTGGCGTTTCGCCGATGCTGCCGAATGAGGAGCCTTTGTGGTGTGCCAGCGCCTCCAGGTCCAGCACCTGTTCGCCCATGTGCTGCAGCGCGTGCAGCACTTTAGTTTTGCCCGCACCCGTCTTGCCGCCGATGACGATGAGCTGGAGCCGTCGCCGCTCGAAGCCCTCCAGCACGTGCTGGCGATAGCGCTTGTAGCCACCTTCCAGTGTCGTTACCTCAAAGGCCGCTTGCCGAAACAACCACGCCATGCTCTGGCTGCGCTGCCCTCCGCGCCAGCAGTGAACGGCTACACGCCGATGCGGCGCCACCTTGCGCGCAGTGCGCACGAAATCCTCCAGCTTCGGCCCTACAAGCCGAAGGCCCAAAAGAAACGCCGGCTCCGGCCCCTGCTGCTTGTACAGCGTACCCACCCGCGCGCGCTCCTCGTCGGTAAACAGCGGCAAATTGAATGCCCCCGGAATATGTCCCTGCGCGTACTCCGCCGGCGAACGTACGTCGAGTACCGCACACTCGGCGCGCAGCGCGAGAAAGGCATCCGGTGGCAAAACACTATTCATACACAAAACCTAAAAACGCTGCAAAAATACGCGCTATGGTGGCGGTAATACGGACTGGTTCCGACTCCACTAAGGCAATCGCAATCTGCAAAGAGGTAAATTTCTTGAGGTTGCTATCCAGGCGCAAGGCTGCTACGAATACACGAAGGAGAGACGAATAATTCGTGCATTCGTGGCAACTAACGGCTCGGGGAAGGGAAAACGCCCCCCATTGTTACCTGTGCTCGGTGTTTTACCCTGAACTTACCCCACACATCAGCGGACTAGTGAACAGTTGACACTTCGAGCAAACGAGAGACAGGCAGCCAGCCTGCCCACTCGCGCGCAGCCATCGCTTAAGGAAGGCATTTGCCCTGTGAAACGTGGTCTGGACATCCTGAAAAACGTTCGGCTGGCCTACTTTTGCCTTCGACAGTGCAAGACGGCCTCTTTTTGTGAAGGCATTTTTTTCAAAATCATGCTCACCTCCTTGACGGTACGAAACTTCAAGCGGCTGAAGTCCACGGATAAAATTCCGCTGGGGGAGGCTGTGGTCTTCATTGGGCCCAACAACTCGGGCAAGACCACGGGCCTGCAGGCGCTGATGCTGTGGCAATTTGGCGTACAGAAGTGGTTGGAGAAAAGAAGCCTTAGGCGCAAAGGGGCTTCAGGTAGCAACGGCTCTCAGCGCACAGGCGTGGCGCTCAACCGCAAAGATTTGTTTGCCATACCCATAGCCCAAAACAAAGCGCTGTGGTCCGACCTCTTCGTCATGGGTACTACTCGGGATGCCAGCGGCAAGAATATCCCGCGTGATGTGAACATCGAAATCGAGGTCGAGGGCATTACCAACGGCCAGACCTGGCAATGCGGGCTCGAATTTGAATACCGCGACGAAGAGGTCATTTACTGCCGACCGCTCCGAAACTTCGCCAACAACGTCCTTTTGGAATATCCTGAATGGTTACAGCAGGTCAAAATCGCCTTCCTGCCGCCCATGTCGGGCCTCAAAACCGAAGAAGAAAAGCTGTTACCCCAAACCGTAGAAGCCCGTATCGGCGAAGGCCGTACGGCCGAAGTATTGCGCAACATTTGTTACGCCGTCCTTTACCCGGAAACAGAGCGCCAGCGACAAGGGCGCAACCCCGAACAGGACTGGAACCGGCTGTGCACCGAATTGGAGCGTCTCTTCCTCATCAGCCTCCAAAAACCTGAAATTAACTCCCGGGGTGAACTGATGCTATTCTACAAAGACCACCAGAATAACCGCCTGGAAATTGCTGCCGCCGGCCGTGGCTTTCAGCAAATCCTGCTCCTGCTCAGCTACATGCTGACCAATCCGAACACACTGCTCCTGTTCGACGAGCCGGATGCGCACCTGGAAGTGCTCAAACAACGCGAACTGTACAACTTGCTAAAAGACCTCGCCATAGAGCGAAACATCCAGATCATTGCCGCCAGCCATTCAGAGGTCATCCTGCAAGAGTCGGCCTCCGAAGACATCGTCGTGGCCTTCCTACCGGCGGGCAAGCCACACAAGATTAACGACCGCGGCTCGCAAACCCTCAAAGCACTCAATCGCTTCGGCTTCGACCACTACGTGCTGGGCGAGCAGCGCGGCTGGGTGCTCTATCTGGAAGGATCAACCGACTTGGATATGCTCCGAAAGTTTGCCGAAAAACTGGCTCACCCCGCAAAGCCGCATCTCGACGCGCCGTTTGTCCATTATTTGGGAACCAACCAACCCGCTTATGCTCGCGAACATTTCCGCGCCCTCAAGGAAGCCTTGCCGCACCTGAAAGCCGTCGCCCTCTTCGACCGCATTGACAATCCCTTAGAAAGCGGCGATCTACTCGAACTCAAGTGGCAGCGCCGAGAATTGGAAAACTACTTCTTCCAGACAAACCTCTTTCTAATATATGCTGCCGGCGCTTCGCCCAGCGATCTCTTTGCCGCCACTGAGCAGCAACGACGCCAACAGGCCATGCAGGAAGCCCTTGACGACGTGCTACCCGCTTATGCCCGCCGCACACCCGAGGACGAATTCTGGAAAGAGGAAAAAGCCAGCGAATGGATGGAACGTATCTTCCGCCACTACTTCCAAAAACTAAACCTCCCGGTGAGTCTGAGCAAAAACAAATATTTCCAACTCATAGATTACCTGTCTCCTTCACTCATAGATCCAGAAGTTCGGCAGAAACTCGATGCCATTGAGGCCGTAGCAAAAGCAGCAATATCTCGCACTTGAAGGTGATCTGCCCAGCTCCGGTGTCCTCTATTCCCAAAGTCTCCTCCTGAACCTGCAACAAAGCCTCCAAACAGCGGAAATCAGCCTGCGGCCAGCGCAAAATGCTGCCGCTCTGAAGCCCCAGACGCTATCTTTGCCCAAAAGACAAGTTTGCGATGCACAAACTGCCCATTGGCATACAGGATTTTCGGACCATCCGGACGGAGGGCTACAAATACGTGGACAAGACAGAGTACCTACACCGTCTGGCGACGTCGGGGAAATTTTACTTTCTTTCGCGCCCGCGCCGTTTTGGTAAGTCGCTGACGGTTTCAACGCTGCAGGAGTTATACTCAGGCAGCCGAGAATTGTTTGAAGGTTTGTGGATAGCCGATAAATGGGACTGGACAAAAACGCGACCGGTTATTCGCCTGTCGCTCAAGGATGTCAACTTTGAGCAATTAGGGTTGGAAAAGGCCTTGTTCGACCGGGTGGTCGAGATA
>CALJPQ010000016.1 GCA_937980645.1 uncultured Saprospiraceae bacterium
ACAGCCTTAGAGCAAATCCGCCAAAAACACTACTACGAAGCCTGGTGGCACCTGGGAAAACCCGTAACCGGCGTAGGCGTCCAATTCTCCTCCAAAACCCGAAACATCGAACATTGGGTGGCGGAAGACTTGAGCCGGTAAGCGCACCAGCCTGTTTGGCACGGTACTGGCGACGTGCAATGCCCGAACGCCACAGGTATGCGGTTTCTCGGTGGCCATAAAATAAAAGCCGCCGAGCGCGTTACGCGTCGGCGGCAGAACCCCAAAAAACCAAATGAAAACAATCTTCCTTTTGTATTGCCTGCCCTTGCTCGTCCGCAAAGACGTCTTTCTGACGCCTGTAACAGCAAGAGTCACACCAGCACGGCAGACTGGGCCAGCATTTTGAAAGCCATTAACAAGTAAAGCTATGGTTGGGCCTCATTTTCAGGCCATACAGCAAGCATTTACAAAAAACGCTTTGCATTTCATTAACAAGCGCCATGCGTTACTCTACTTTTACGCGCACACCCTGCGAGTGGCTGGAAAATTCAGGTGCGTACATACACTGCAGGGTGGCAATGCCGGTAGAGAAATCGCCTCGATAGGCGACCACTAACGGGTACTCAAGCACAAACGTGCCGCGTGGCAGGTAGTCAATGAAGAAGTGCGTAGCTAAGTCACGCGTACTTTCGTAGTAGCCCAGCCCGTCCTGCCAGCGGTATCGGCTGAGCACACTCGTGGGTTCAAAGCCGGCGGCGCGCATGTCTTTGAGGTGGACAAACTCCATGGCGCGGTCGGTGCGGATTTCGATGCGCACCTTCAGGCGATCGCCGGGTCTGAGGGCCGAGCCATCTGCGAGGGGGTACAGCTTTGGCCCTGTGGGCGTGTTTTCCTCGCGGAACAGCTGCTTCACGATGGTCAGCGGCGTATTACGGAAGGCAGTGATTTTGTCTAAATCCTCGAAGTACTGCCAGTAGGCAGCGCCCCAGACAGTGTGCGGATTGGGATTGTCCACGCGCAGCGTGCTCCAATCGCGCTGGATTTCGTTGCCGCTCCAGATCTGTTTGAAATAGCCTGTACCAGGTTCGTATTCCTGCGAAGAGATGGCTTTGCTGCCCATTTGCAGGCGGACGGGCTGCGTAGAGGCCAGCCAGTTATCGCCGCGCAGCAGCAGGGCATAGACGGCTTCAGCAGTGGCTTTGGTACTTTCCCAACGGTTGGTTTGTTTGTTTTTGAGCAGCCAAATGCGCAATTCTTCTACGGCGCGGGTGTCGTTGGCTACTTCGTCGAAGACTTCGATGAGCAGCGCCTGGGTTTCGATGGGCAGCTGGTACCAGTACATGCCGCGGTCGAAAGGCCAGTACATGCCGAGCTCTTCTTTGACGATGGCCCGCTCGCGCAGGCTGGCCACGATGCTCTGAGCGGCGTCGGGGCGGCCGTAGCGATGGAGCGCCAGCGCCAGCATACCTTGCTCATAGAGGTTGCGCTGCAGCCAGTAGCGTGCTCCTTGCTCCAGGTAATAAGCCGTTACGCGATCAGGCTTATCGGGTGCGAAGAACGACGTGGCATACAGGTACTGGATCGCCAGTCCGTGCAAGTGGTCATCGTCGAGTTTGATTTTGCCTTCCTGGGCCTGTTTTTCCAGCTCGGCGTAGTGGCGCTGCATTTCGCGGTGGCAGAAGCTCAGCGCCTGGTCGAGCATGTGGCTGACGTCATCGTCCTGTTGGGCGTCGAGCACGCCGAGGTGTTGCAGGTGGCCCAGACCGGCGACGATGTGCTGGGTGATGTACCAGCTTTCGCGTCCGCCGGGGAACCAGCTCCAGCCGCCGCTGGGTGCCTGGCGTTCGGCCAGCGTACTGAGGGCACGTGCGCGTTCGTCGGCCATGCGGTTGAGGTCGAACAGCAGGGCGATGTTTTGCTTTTGCTGCTCTTCGCTCAGGGCCTCCAGCACCCAGGGCGTCTCTTCGAGTAAGGCCGCCTTGAGTTCCTGGTTTTTGGTCAGGTTCGACTGCATGGCCGGGCTGCTAGTGGCTTTCCAACGGTCATAGACGCGGCGCAAATTGGGCAGTTTTTGCGTTACGTGAGCGGCGAGTGCGTTGGCATAGAAGCGGCTGAAGATTTGTTCACTGCATTCGTGCGGGAACTCCATCAGGTACGGCAGGGCCTGCACGGCGTACCACACTGGACTGCTGGTAAATTCCACTGTGTAGCGATGATGGCGCAGGGTGTTGGAGGCGCTGTTTTTCAGGCTTTCGAAGGTGAAGGTCTTTTGCTGGCCGCCGCGCACTGTCAGCGGCAGCGTCTCGGTTACGAGCATGCGGTTCGTTACGAGCGGCAGGGTGTTCTCTTCGCCGTCGCGGTGTTGTTTGCCTTCGGCAAAAACCTGCCATGTCAGGGCGCTTACCTGGCCCTGGGGTACTTTTAAGCGCCAGGCAACGGGGACCGATTGGCCCGGAGCAGCAGTGAACGAAACGACCATATCGCGCGGGTTAAGGTCAAAAAGTGCTTCTACCGCTTGCATCGTAATAGCGTCGAACAGGCTGAGCGTAGCCGTACCCGAAATAGGTGCTTCCGACAGGTTGCTCACCTTAGCCGTAAACTCCAGGACGTCACCTTCGCGCAAAAAACGCGGTGGATTAGGTAGTACCATGAGCTCTTTTTGGGTGACCACTGTGCGCTCCTCCAAGGCCTGCTGCAGTTCCTTCGTGTGGGCAAACAGCAGCAGCTTCCAACGTGTGAGTGCTTCGTTCATAGTGAACTGAAGCACCACATTGCCCTGGGCGTCGGTGCGTAGCTCGGGCAGAAAAAACACCGTTTCGCTCAGGTTGCGCCGAATAGGCGCGAGCACGGGCTCAGTGGGCTTAGGCTCGTCAGTGGGAATCTCTGAAGCGACTGCAGGCCCAGCAGCGGAAGCATCTGCCGATTCTGATGCAACTGAATCATCTTCTATAGCTCCATTTAAGGCTTCGTCTGCTCTTTTGTAGCGCCCAGGTACCGCATGCATAACATCCTTGGAGAGGGACCTCGCATAAAGAAGATAGCCGCCATTGTAGCGCGGGAAGTCAAACCAGTTGATTTCAGCGTATTTACGCTGCCGCAGGGTGGTTCTCTCGCTGTGCGCAAAGCGCACGTTGCCGCCCTGGGGGCCGAAGCCGTTGGAAGACAGACTCAGAGTGTAGTAATGGCTGGGGAAGCCTATTTTGCTCCATCCGTGTGGCAGAAACTGGTCGAGTGAGGCGTCGTACATGGCGGCCGCCAGTTCGGCGGCGACCTTTTCCTTTTTAGGCCCGCTAATGCGCAGTCGCCAGGTTTCGCGGTCGCCAGGGGCGAGGCGGTCGCGGAAGGTTTCGAAGGTGATAGTCAGGTCTTTATTGCTCCAGGGCACGCTGAGGTTATGCGGGCCGGTCTGGTAGAAGCGGTTGTGTTGCACGGTGAAGGCGTTCAGCTCGATACCGCCGCGGTCGGCTTCCTGCACGGCGATGTCGGTGCTTTGAGCCCCGCTGAGGAGCAGCCAGCGCGGCTCCCGGGCTTTGCCCTCGCGGCCAGTAAGGAGCAGGAAGTGCAGCCCTTGACCACCGCCCAGCCACAGGCGTGCCGTTTCGCCGGGTTCACAGGTAGCCTTTTCTAAGACGCCGGCGGGTTTGTCGAAGCGGGTAGCGGGTGTTTTGGCGTCCCACACGCGCACGATTTGCTTGATTTCGATGGGCTTGCCAAAGGCGTCGCGCGTTTTCAGCACCACTTCGTAGTGGCCCGCTGTCATCTGGCCGCCGTGCAGGTCGAGGTCGGTGCTGCCGCTGCTGCGGAACGAGACGGTGCGGGTAAAGTCCTGGCGGTCCCACTTCTCTGGGTTGTCTTCGCCGTTCCAGGCGTATAGGGGGAATTCGCGCCGGAAATCCGGCTCGTTCAGCGTCAGCACATCGGGCGCGGGCCAATAGCGCTCGATGAAGCGCGTGGTGGGCGGCATTAAACGCGTGATTTCAACCGTGCCTTCGGCAGTTTGCGGTTGGCCGGCGTTGTTGGTGGTCTTGAGGGCCACTTTTCGCAGGTCTTGCAGTTCTACCTCTTGCGGCAGGGCGAGGTCCACGTTCAGGGCCACATAGCCAGCCGAGACGTAGGTTTCGTTGCTGCGCGTTTCGCCAGTGATGTCGGTAACGTCGGCCTTCACCGTGTACTGGAAGGTGGGCAGGTCTTTTTCGGGCAGTTTGCGGTCGGGTAGGGCCGTGAATTCAATTTCAAACGAGCCGTCAGCGGCGGTAGTGGTGGTGCCGTTGGCAATTTCTACCTCTTCCTCCCGGCCATACGGGGGCCAGATGCGCCAACGCCACCACCAGGGCAAGCGCGCCTGGCGCACAACGCGATAGCGCACCTGGGCGCCGTCCACGCTGCTGCCGGCGTAGTTTTTGGCCTCACCGCGCACCTTGACGACGTCGCCGACGCGGTAGCTGCCCTCAATGGGCTTGAACGTTACCTCAAATTTGGGGCGCTTATACTCTTCCACCGAGAACGACGCCTGGCCGCTGTAGCCTTCGGCGCGGATGCTCATGGCGCCCGTCAGGCCGCCGGCTGGAGCCTGAAAAGCGCCATTGAACGTGCCGTATTCGTTTGTACTGAGGGCCAGCTGGCCTTTGGGCTGCAGGTTGGCGTCGTAGAACGTTACCTGCACCTTAGTGCCAGGCAGGATGCGTGGCATACCCTTGGTGTCGCGCTCCAGCAAGATGCCCTTGAAATAGACCGTCTGTCCGGGGCGATATAGGCTGCGGTCGGTGAAGAATACCACCTCTTGCTGAGTGCGGTTGCGCTCGTGCGAGTAGCGGTAGAAGGTACGGCCGAGCCAGAGGGTGTCTTTGCCCTGGCTGAGGCGCACCGAGAACGGACGGTTGCTGGCCACTTGTGGGCGCAGCAGGCCATCTTTGCCGGTGGTGGCGTAGCCAATGCGCTCGTTGTGGTAGTCGCGCGCACGCGAGTCCCATTTTTGTTCAAAATACTCGCCCAGCACGCCGGCTAAGGGCGCTCCCGTTTCGCGGTGGACAACGGCAACGTGGGTGGCGCCGTTGAAATCGTAGGTAACGCCTGCGAGGTTGGAGCAGGTGAAGAAGGCGTAGCTGACCGGTTGGTCGCGCCCTTCGAAGTTGTCCGTCGGCGCAACCAGCACAGCGTAGTAGCCCACGGGCAGAGGCGGCAGGCGTAGCTCGGTGCGGTGTTCGCGGAAGTCTTCGGGAGCATTCAGGTTCCATATGCGCTGTTCTATAACGCCCAGCTTGAGCAGCTCGCCCAGCTGAAGCTGGTCGTTTTTTGCGGCGTCGGCATGGGGCAGGGCCACCACGCGCACATGTGCCTGCGCTATGTTTTTGAACGAGACCGACAGGAGGGCGGGTCGGTCAGGCAAATAGACCTGCTCCACTTGAATTTGCACCGCCGGCCGCCGTATTTGATAGACCAGCGTCTGGCACAATTGCGCGCCATAGGTGTTCGGATGCCGCGCTATAGCGCTTTCACATTCGGCCACGGCTTGCTGCAGCAGATCGCTCTGAGCATTTTCGGGCTGTTCGCTCAGTTGCCGATAGGCTGCGCCTAAGTGATAGGCGATTTCCGCCTCGGAGGGGTGGTTGTAATGCTCGCGGCTCAGCAGGCGCAGCGCCTCGGCGTAGCGCTCCCATTTGTCGCTGAGGGTAGATTTGTTGCAGGCGAATTGCAACCTCAGGAGGTCAGCGTCAATGAGCGCTGCTATGTTTCCGCTGGCTAAATGCCCTGCCAGCACCTGCTGAAAGAGGCGAATGGCCAACCAGTTGCCTGAATTAGTATCGCGGCTGGCAAAGTTGAAACGGACAAACTCCGCTGCGGGCGCAAAGGCTTCGGGCTGGTCTAAGTAGAACTCGTAGGCGGGCCGGGTGAGGTAGCTGCGTTCATCGGCAAAGTGTTTCAGGGCGCGGTGGGCCAGCAGGTCGAACAGCGTAGGGCGCAGCGGGGCGCCGTCCACAGAGTCGTTGAGCGGCTTGGTCAGCAGGGCTTGCAGGTGGTCGGCAGGCGTGGCGCGCAGTACGTCCACGTTAGCCACCGAGGCGCGGTAGTAGCGCAGGGCCTGCAGTTCGATTTGCTCGGCCGACCAAGTTTTCAGGTCGCCTGGCTGGTCTTCCGCTGGCGGCGTATGCTCGTCTATGCGCCAGGCTATATTCTGCAGATAAAGGCTGTACAGCTCACCCAGCAGGCTTTGCAGCACGGAACGCGCAGGCTCGGAGGCCGTCTTCTCTTCCTGCTCAAACAGGGCAACGGTTTTCTCAAAACCGTCCTCTTCCAGCTGAGTAGCGTACTTACCGCGATAGAGCAAGGCCTTGATGATTTGTGGCGTGTTCTGGTCGGCTTTGGCGCGGGCGTGGAGGGCCTCCGTGCGCTCTAAGGCGCTTTTTAGCAGGCCTTTCTTTTCCAAACTGTCAATTTTGGCCCACTCATCGGCGTAATCGCCGTGTTGGGGCGGCGTTGGTGTGCTCGTTTTGGCCATAATCTCGGTATCGGGTTGGGTGGACGTGGATGGGGCTGGTTTCGACTGTTGGGCGTATTTGCAAAAGATCAGCAACAGCGGTAGCAAGAAAAGCAAAAGACGCGACATGGTCAGCAGTGGATGGGTTTTTGTTTTAAAAAACAAATGTACGCGCTGGCTGTAAGCCAGGCGCATGAAGATGCAATTGGAGCAGTAGAATACATAATGCTCTACCCTCTCACACCATCTCTAAGATTTGCTCTGCTACGCGCCGGCCCGTTTCAGCAGCACCGTTCATGTATCCCTGAAAGTCTTCGCTACAGTGTTCGCCAGCAAAGAAAAGGCGATCTATAGGCTCATACTCCCACCCGGCAATTTCCTTCCACTGACCAACTTTGTAGCAGGCATAGCTGCATTTGGCATAAGGGCTGGTAGGCCAGTGGAAGCGTGCCACCCGGCCATTGTATGCACTCTGGGCGCCCGGAAATACCTGTTGAAGCAAAGGCAGGTGCTGCGCCGCCTGAAATTCCGGAGTACCCGAGCCTACACTGACACCCGCCGTACCTCCCGAAAAGATGGTGTAGCTGCTTTCAGCCGTATTTTGCAACTGCGTGTTCTCCCAGCCGGTTTGCAGGCCATTGTCGGTGAAAAGATAGCCCGCAAACCCATTCATGCGCCAAGGGCGACCGTTAAAGCCCAACATGAGCTTGGCGTTGGTGCCATAGCCCAGTTCGTTAATAGCTCGAACTTTTTGAGGCGGCAAATTGAGGCTGTTATCCAGCTTAACCTCCCGCAGAAGAGTAAAGGGCAATGTCAGCACAACAAAATCGGCGAATGCTTCTTTCGTCCCGCCGCCGCTTTGCTCAAAAACCAGTCGGTACCCCGCGCCTGACTTAGACAGAGCCGTCAGTCGGTGGTCGGTGTTGATTTGCCCCGACAGCCTACTGGCCAATTGGTCAATGAGGCGTTCGTTGCCGCCGAGGATCTTGTAGCGCTCGTCGCTTTCGCCAAAGATATCGAACGTTCCGCCGCTGGTATCCAGCGAAATGAGGGCAATCATGTTCAGGCACGACTGCTCGCCAGCATCGAGGCCGTATTCCGTCACATATGCCTCGGTAACCAATGCCCTGAGCCAGCCTGTGGCCCCAATGTCACTCAGGTATTGCTCGAGCGAGAGCTTATCGAAAACCTCAACGGCCTGAGTGTAATTGCTCTTGTACAGATGGATATCGGCCTGCATGCGCGGTACAATACTCTGCAGCTCGCTGATGACCTGCGCTACCGTGTAGTGCTGATTATTAAAGAAATAAGCATCTTTGGTCAGGGCTTTGTCAGTAGCGGTGTCCAACAGAGGCAGACCAAACTCCCGAGCCAACGAAAGCATGTCTTCGTGGATGGAATCAATGAATTCTCCGCCAAACTCCGTAACAGTACCTGTGCCGAAAAAACCGCGTGCAGTGTACACGCGCCCGCCTACGCGATCGCTCGCCTCATAAATAGTGGCATCAATACCGGATTTTTTCAATTGCCGGGCCGCGTTTAGTCCGGCCATACCGGCACCCACAATGACTACCTTCACCTCCCGGCCCTCTCGCCGACAAGAAAGAAGAGGCACGGAAGTCGCAAAACCGCCTATAACGATGGCCTTCCCGGCCGTCTTGATAAAACGCCGCCGGCTCCAAAGCGCTGCAGAAGTGGATGGAAAAGGATAAGGCTCCTCTCTCCTGGACGCACGCAATGCCTATTGAATAGCCCTGCGCATCAGGTACATCAAAGGGGTTCTGCTACTCTTGGATGGTCTCATAAAATGCGTTTTTTGTTGGGTGCAAATTTCCAGATTTTCGCGTTACGCCAGCATTAAGTCTCATACTGTCGTATGACATACCTTCCGCGCAAACACCAGGCATCGTCCAAAAGGGAAAGCGCCCCGAAACGAGGGCACAAGAACGCACCCTCTGAAAAATTGTCGAACCAGCCAACCTTAACGAAAATTTAACTAAAAATAAAAAATGGCCTTATGCCGCATTAAAAAAATCTATTAAAAGACCATGAGCCATCTATGACTGCTGTAAAAATAAAATTCCAATACAAATATAATTTGCCACCAAAACCAGGCAAAAACGCCCCAAAAGTCCAACGAAAATAAACCAAAAACAGACTTAAGTCGTTTTTCAACCATGAAATCCTCTCAACATTCACTCCTAAAAAAGTACGTATTATGGTACCACTTTCCCTTTTCCGACTCCGCGGGGGGGGGGAGACTGACTAAGCGTCTCTCCCTCTTTACCGCTGCGGCCTTGCTGGCCGCCGTACTTGGGCTGAATGCCTGCCACAAAGACCCAACGCCGCAGACGGGCAACACCACTGCTACATCCATCGCACTCCGATCGGAAGGCAGTGGTTACACCCCCGAACAGCAGGCGGCCTTGCAGGCTCATCTCGAAGCCATCGCCAACTTCCGCACCCAGGTACACGCCTGGCGAAACGAACCGACGGGCGACCCTATGCCCGCCGCTGAAGTCATCGAAAAAACCGAAATCGCATTCAACCTGTACCAAGGCAACCCGACCGTTCCCTTTGAGTCCTACGAGTCCATCGAGCAAGACCTACCCGTCAGCGCCAACGAAACCTGGACACCCGCTCAGATCGTCGACTTCTACGATGCTGTCAAAGCCATCGCGGTTCAGGCCCTCTCCAGCAGCACCCACCGACACTTGCACGTGCTGGTGCTGAGCAATCCAGAAGAACAAGAGGGCGGTACAACTGTCGTCCGGCTGATGCTTCAGGTGGGTATTAACCCCCTGGAAGAACCCGACAACGCACCCCTGCAAACCACGCGCTGGGCAAAGGCGCCCAAAGGGTATACCCATCCAACACCGTGTGACGGAGCAGCAGACAATGTCATCGGTGCCCGGGTCAACCAACTGATTGGCTTTTACTTACCCATCAATGAGGGCCCCGAAACAGGAAATACACCGCTACCCGGACGAGTGGTCTCGCGGATTGTTTATGGCGTACACCAACTGTTCAATACGCCCTACAACCCGCCGCTGCCGTTTCCAAAAGTTTACGACATCTCGACTTTCGGCACAAACCTACAAAACAAACACTACAACAGCATCGCCTACGGTGGTCATAACCCTACCTGGAACTGCCTAACCGGTGATGAAATCAACCAATTGATTACAGCCAACCGCATTGACCTGGCCAACAACGGAAAGCAGTATGTACCGCCAGTAAAAATCGTCTTCCCAAACATCGGGCCGCTCTTCTTCGAGCGAAAATTAGTGTGCACGAGGGTTAGAGCAGACAACGATGCAAAATCGGAACATGGTCTGATATATCAAGAACATATTACGAAGCATTACTTCGGTTTGGTGGTTTTCTTTGAATTACCGCCGCAGCCATTTCCTATGAATGATATGTAGTTTAAATTGCGGAGGGCAGGAAGGTCTCCTGCTCTCCGCCTTTAAGGGTTGTATTCTTATTTCTATCAAAAAAATCTGATACTGAGTATGAGAGGCTATTGTGAGACTGACATCCTAATTAGCAAACGATTTAGCATCTTAAAATTTAAAAAAATATGAAAAGCATAGTCGTTACATTTTTGGGCATTCTTCTAAGCACTCACGCAGTGTTCTCCCAAACAATTTTATCTGGAATACCCAGATTTATGGGGCTTGACATGGTACAGGCAAATATCGCAAAGATTGATAGTCTATACATTTTAAATATCGGTTTAGATAAAATAGAAAACGGCCAGAACAAGCGCGAATGCTGGCTTTATATGATCAATGAAAATGGAGATGTCCTGGACTCATTCAACCTTAACCGTGGAAATCGCCTTTACTACGGACTACCTTTCGTCAACTCCGGAAAAATTTATTACTTGAGTCATTATTTTCTATCAGATAAGTTTTACTCCGACCGTTATTCTTGCATAGAATTTGACAAAAATCTGAATATCATTAGAGAGGTTGAGTTTCCTGTCTTTGACTTTCAAAAGTCTTTTTCCCTTTACAGGGTTATAGGAGATGATATCTATGGATATTCGAGTGATTACTACGTAAAAGAAGACACCTTTTATGCTGCTGGCCAATACTTCGTCATAGACAGTCCACTGGTTATTTTAGGTCGGGAGCATGGCTATTTTAAAGGAACCTTAGACGGCCAAGTACTCGCCGAGCACCCCCTGATCAATGTTATCGGCTTCGCCTTCTTCTTTCGAGACAACCAACTCTATGTGTTGGGATACATCGGCCAAAATTACAGCGAACAAATGAGCGACGTAGGATGGTTCGACCACAACGGACAATTCATCAAAGGCTTCCGCTTCAACCCGGTGGGACCTACCCTGTGCAACGGCGGAGTCATAGACAACCGGCTGTACTTCTCCTACATCGGCTATCAAAACATCCCCGGCGGATGTCCCTCACCCACTGTCGCCATTGACGTGCGCGACCTCAACTTCAACCCCATCCGACGATTCAAAATCAATGAGTGTGGGTATCATTATTGCGGTAATATGCCCTTTGCAAAAGGCAAGGATGGGAGTATTTATTTTCAGGCCGTGCATAAAAGCTACGAAAAGTTCTTGGTGCAAAAGTACACGCCCGATCTGCAACTGATCTGGTCGAAGGAATTCAAAGGACACTCCGACACCCTCTTTGTGGCGCCCATGCAAATCGTGCCTACCGAAGACGGAGGCGTCTTCATCAAATGCTTCCACCTCTTCGGCGGCGATAGAAAGGTGTCGCTCTACAAAATCTCCGCCGACGGCGATGCGGTGCGGGTCATCGAGTTCAACACCGGCACATCGGAGCCTTCCGTCCTCTCGCCCAACCCGTGCCGCGACGTGGTGCGATACACCGGCACCTACGACCGACCGCTCATCGCCTTGGTGCACAGCGCCGACGGACGCACCGTGCGCACCCTCACGCTGCACAACGGCACCTTAGACGTCGCCTCACTCCCTCCGGGCTTCTACTGGGTGCTCCTGCTCGACGCCGAACATCCCGAGCAGGTACTGCATCGACAGAAGTTGCTGAAAGTAGACAATTGAACCGCATCTTGCCACAAACAAACGCCCCGCGACGCAGAGACAGCAACCGCGGGACGTTGTTTTTCATTCAGAAGAGGCCCTTAACGCAACAGCGTAACACTGCCTTTGCTTTCGAACCACTGGCCGTTGCCACAGCGGACGCGCACATACCAGCCGTAGGCATCGGGCGTGGCGAGTTTGCCGCGAAACGTACCGTCCCAGCCAATGTGGTTAGGGTCTTCGGTACGATAGACTTCTTCGCCCCAGCGCGTATAGACGATGAAATAAATCTCTGTAATGTCGGCCCCCCGCACGCGGAAGTAGTCGTTGTTGCCATCGCCATTGGGCGTGAAGGCTTTAGGAATGAACACATACGGCTCTGTGCATGTGTATTCTATGAAATATACCTGTACGGAAGCCGTGTCCACACACAAGCCGTCGGCGGTGACGGTTACGGTGTAGGTCTGTGGCCCATTGGGTACAGCCAGCGGCATCGGCGTGTTGGCGCCAATCAGTGTTTGGGCTGGCGTCCAGGAATAGACGTAATTCGAGGCATTGCCTTTCACTGTGGCTAACAGCGTGGTGGTGTCGTTGCGGCAAAGGGTGTCCTTGCCGATAACCTCCGCCGTTACCTCAACCACGATCGTACGCACTTGAACCGTATCCGTAGCCGTACACTGGCCTGAAAGATCGGTAGCGACAACAATGTAGATACCCTCCTCGACGCCACTGGGGTCAACAATATTGCCCTGAGCGTCGTACCAAATCACCGTACCAGGAAGGCTAGTCGTCGCCTGTAACTCCGCTGAATAGCCGCACGCTGTTACATCAGGCGCCGTTACGGTGAAACTGTCGAACTTCACTTCTAGCACCATCGCAAATGGCATCACACATAGCTCGCTGCTGACCAACGAAACTGGATACAAGCCCGTTGCCGCATAGGTGTGCTCGACCAATTCCTGATTGCTCTGGGTACCATCGCCAAAATCCCACACACCCGGATAGCCGCTAGTGTTCTCAAAAATCACCCTCAGACTGTTGCACAGAGGGGTGATGGAAACTTGAGCGCTAATGTCTATAGAATCTAATAATCGAACTTCTGCCGTATCCTTCGCCACGCACAAGCCCATGCTGTCCATAGCAATCGCAATGTAAACACCCGCCGGAACGGCATCCGGATTCAACACCGGCTGACCAGTTATCGTCGTCCATACAACTGTACCCGGCAAATTGGTCGTCGCCACCAACGACGCCGACGGCTCACAGCCCAACACATCGGGCGCATTCACTACAAAGTCCTCTTCCGAAGGCGACACCTCAATGCTCACCGGCAACGCGCAATCCGCACTCGGCGTAAAGGTTACTGTATAAGTGCCAAACGCCGCGTACGTGTACGTACCGCTGGCCGCTGTGCTCGTGCCCACGCCATCGCCAAAGTTCCACACGCCCGGCACACCGCTGGTGTTGCTGAAAAGTATTTCCTTGCTGTTGCACTGCTCTTGCGCACTCACCTGACCCGTCAGGTCTATGCTGTCCTGAAGCGTTACCACCGCCGTATCCACCGCCGTGCACAGGCCCGAAACGTCCGTCGCCGTAGCCACGTAAACACCCGCCGGAACGGCATTCGG
>CALJPQ010000017.1 GCA_937980645.1 uncultured Saprospiraceae bacterium
GCCCTTCTTGACGTTCTCGTAAAACTTGCGCACAAAACCATTGCGACTGACCACCTTGTCGAAGTCGTTCGGATAAAAGGCCACCAACTCGTTGGTAAAGTGGTCGTATTCGTCTATCAGTAGAAAAACCTTCTCATCCGGGCAATTGCGCGACAAAAACAGCAGCAACTCCGCCACATAATCACTAGGCGGCAGACTCGGCTCCACACGACGATAGTCGGCATCCTTGAAACACTCGGCGTAATTACCCATAAATCGCAGGATACTGCGCTGGACTTCTGAGGCAAAAACTCGCTCGAGGTTCTCCGGACTGCCCGTTGTTATGCCGCTAAAGTCAAACTTGAGCACCAAGTATTGGTTAGCCCGCGGTGTAGGATGCTGCCCGATGTAGTATTTGCCAAAGAGCGCTTCAAACTCATCGCGGTGCTCGCGGCCGTAGTAGTGCTCCAGCACCGAAAGGAACAGGCTCTTGCCAAAACGACGCGGACGCAGAAAAATGTGGTACCGGCTGGATAAACGCTCCAGGGCTGCTATGTGCGCCGTTCGATCCACGTAAACGTAGTTGTCCTGCACCAAAGTGGCAAAGTTGCTCACACCATAGGGAAACGAAGGCCTGGCCATTCTGCGCGCTTTTTAACCACAAAGATAGGTCTCGTTACCGGCATGCGATTTCCGCTCGCATTAAAGGAGCACTAGCGCACAAACTACTGGCTAAACCCGAACACCTTTCGACGCAGACTGTAAAGAAGCGAACCTCTCTTGCTTTTTGGTCTGTTATGCCGGGCACTCCACGAAGTTGCGCGGCGTCTCATAGAGCCGCACGTGCAGGCCGAGGTGTTCGGGTAAGTGCACACGCAGGATGCGCCAGATGACGACAGCAATGTTTTCTGCCGTAGGGTTGAGGTTTCGGAATTCTTCGGTATCTAAGTTCAAATGTTTGTGGTCGAAACGCTGTTCCACTTCTCGACGGATAAGGCCGGCCAGCCAGCCTAAATCCACGACCATACCCGTGTCGGGGTCTATCTCGCCGGTTACTTTCACTTCAAGTTCGTAGTTGTGGCCATGGCCATTGGGGTTATTGCACAAACCGAAGACCTCGCGGTTGCGGTCGTCGTCCCAGGCAGGGTTGTGCAGCCGGTGAGCGGCGTTGAAATGGGCTTTGCGAATGACGGCAACTTTCATGTAAAAGGAGACGAGTGTTTTGCAGCAGTTGTTGTTCTTCGCCAAGAGCCTCCATCGTGATGACTTTTGGTTATATTTGTAACAGCCCCGGACGTCCGTGGTTTACTTTTCAGCACCGACACCCGTCAACACATTTTTTCATCTTTTGAAAGCAAACATTCTTGATTAAACTTGCCCGCTCCAAGACAGTCATATTTAACGCAGATCTCTTCCCTTTTTTCTTTCAAAAACAACACCTTGTCGTTTTATGGCTTCACTTCAACCTTTATCGGTAAGCGCGCTGGGGCATCGGCGTGCAGCGCACTTGTTGCGGCGGACGAGTTTTCGATATACCAAAGCGCGCATAGATGAATTGGCTTCCTTGCCTGCAGACAAGGCCGTGGCCAGGTTGCTCCAGCCCTATCCTTTGCAGATGCAGCAGCCCCTTTATCCGGGCACCGACGGCAATGTAGCCTGGATACTTCCACCTCCGGGGCAGACTTTTCCCACTCAAGACTTTATCTTGCGCCGCTACGTCATGGCGTGGTGGGTCAATGAAGCCCTGCATGATCCGGGTATTGTACATCGAATGACGCTGTTTTTGCACCAATATTTAACGGTGGATGCTCAATCTTTTAACAATGCCCACTTTTTCGATTACTTATCGCTACTGCGCTGGGCGGCACTGGGTAATTTCAAGAAAGTGGCTACCAAAATCGTTACCGACAATTGCATGTTGCGGTACTTGAACAACCATCAAAACACTAAGGCAAATCCTAACGAAAACTTTGCCCGTGAGTTTTTCGAGTTGTTCACCATCGGGAAAGGCCCGCAAATAGGCCCAGAGGACTACACGAACTATACCGAACAAGACATTGTACAAGCAGCCCGCGTATTTACGGGCTTTAGGGCGCGCACCCAACGCGATCAGATAGACCCGGAAACGGGCATCCCGCGAGGGGTAACGGCTTTTGCCCAACACGACACCGGCACCAAAACGTTCAGCAGTAAATTTCAAAATACCACTATTCAGGGAGCCTCCAACAACGCTGGCATGTGGGCTGAACTGGACGCCTTCGTCAATATGGTATTTGCCCAGCCAGAGGTAGCGCGCCTGTTCTGCCGAAGGATATACCGCTTCTTCGTGAGCCGACACATCACCCCCGAAATTGAGAGCGACATCATCGAGCCACTGGCTCAAACGTTCCGCAATAGCGGCTATGAAATCAAACCCGTTTTGGAAAAACTGTTGCAAAGTCAGCATTTCTACGACGAAGATGACGCCGAAACGGGCGATGAAATCATTGGTGGCATGATCCGCTCTCCATTGGAGGCAACGCTGCAAATGCTGTCTTTCTTCGGCATTCCAGTACCTGATCCGAATGCTAATCCACAACTCCATTATGAGACCTTTTTCTCGCGCGACATATTGCAGCGCATCCTTACACCATCAGGTTTCCCGCTTTTCCTACCGAGCGACGTAGCCGGCTACCCGGCTTATCATCAGGAGCCGGAATACAACCGCCAGTGGTTCAATTCCAGTACCATCATTGCGCGTTATAAGTTTCCCGAGCAATTGCTAACCGGTCGTGTAAGCATAGGCTCTAACCCTAATGCGCAATTGGCCTTCAAACTCGACATCGTAGCCTGGGTGCGCAACAGCGGCTTCTTCTCCAATCCGGCCGACCCGCACGCACTGGTGGAGGAGCTACTCCATTACCTGTTACCTGCGCCCATCAGCAACGAGCGGTTCAACTACTTCTATGACGACGTCTTCCTCAACCACCTACCGCCCTACGACTGGACGTACGAATGGCAGGCCTATTTGCAAACCAACAACGCTACGGAAGTACGCATCCCGTTAGAGCGGCTGTTCAAAGCCATCCTATATTCGCAGGAATTTCAAACGTTCTGACCCTCTTCTATCTCTGCCTATCGCTCACTTTTCTTTACCAATGCTTACTTATGAAACGCCGTGATTTTCTCAAAATAATGCCCGCTGCTGGCATCTCCTCCTTTGTGCTCAATGGTTTTGCCATGCGCCCCTTTGCCAATAGTCGCCTGGCGAATATGCTCAGCGGTTGCGACGACATCCGCGAGCGCACACTAGTGCTCATCCAGCTCAAAGGCGGCAACGACGGCATCAACAACCTCGTCCCGCTGGCCCAATACGACCGCTACCGGGCCTTAAGGCCTACCACAGGGCTGGCCGAAAACGCCCTCATCGAACTGGACAGCACGCTCCAAGACAGCAAACGTGTAGGGCTGCACCCAGCCATGCAGACACTCAAAGACTTGTACGACCGCGGTTGGGTGAGCATCGTGCAGGGCGTAGGCTATCCAAGTCCTAACCAGTCGCACTTCAAAAGTACCGACCTGTGGCTCACGGGCGGCGACGGTACGCCGGCCAACTTTAGCCTCGGATCGGGCTGGATGGGCCGCTCTTTGCAAGCGCTCTTCCCCGATGTGCAGGGCGCACCCACCCCCACTATGCCCGACCCGCTGGGCATCCAGGTAGGCGACACCAACCCATCGCTGGGCTTTCATACCGAAACGGAACACCAAAACGCCATCAACCTCAGCGGACAAGACCCTGCTGGCTTTTACTCCTTAGTGCAAACCATCGGCGGCGCCCCCGTGCTCGATGCGCCCGATAGCGAGCACGGCGAAGAATTGGCCTACATCATGTCCGTCGAGCGCAGCGTCAACCAGTACGCCAAACGCATCACCGACGTGTTTAATGTCGGTACGAATGTCGGCTCGTATCCAAACACAGCCTTAGCGAATCAACTCAAAACTGTGGCACGCCTCATCCGCGGCGGTAGCAAGACCAAAATTTTCCTTTGCAGCATCGGCGGCTTCGATACCCACAGCGCACAGGTGGACTCCGGCGATACCACCTTAGGCGCGCATACTAACCTGCTCCGAACGCTCAGCGAAGCCATCAAAGCCTTCATGGACGACTTAGAAAAAATGTCCATTGCCCACCAGGCTGTTGTCTGCACCTTCTCCGAATTTGGACGCTGTGCTGCCGAAAACGGCTCCTTCGGTACTGACCACGGCACACTGGCGCCCATGTACATTGTGGGTAAGGGTGTCAACCCGGGCGTACAGGGTACCAACGTCAACCTCAACGACCTAACAGCCGACAACCAGCTCAAAGGTACGCAACACGACTACCGCCAGGTGTTCGCCACGCTGCTGCAAGACTGGCTCGGCGCCAACGACTGGGTACTCTCCGAAAGCCTCTTTGCCCCTTACGGCAAAATACCGCTCATCAGCCCAGCCTATGCCGTTGACCCACAGTGCTACTACGGAGGCTCCACCACCATCGTGGACGACTTCGAGACCTGGGGCGATAAAATGCTGCTCTACCCTAACCCAGCGCGCACTTCCAGCGAGGTTATGCTCCGCTCCAGCGAGGCCTACGAGGGCATCCTCAGCGTCCACAGCATGGGCGGCTCGCTGCTCCACCACCAGCGCGTGCGCGTCGAAGCAGGCGATAACGCCTTCTTGCTCGAAGTGCTCCACATGCCGGCAGGCACGTACGTGGTGCGCTTAGAAAATGCGCTCACCGGCGTTGCAAAAGTGGCGAAGATGAGCGTAGTGAAATAGAGCACTTTCCGAGGTTACATCTCCCGACAGGGAGGTGTCCTCTCAGGGCAAAAAACAAGAGCCGGCCGTGCGGGGTGCACAGCCGGCTCAGCGCTTTCTAACAGTATATCCGTATGCGTAAGTAAAATGTGTGTGTTCAAAAAATAGCCCCCCTCCCTCTCTCCTTTGAAAGGGCCGGAGGGCCCCCGCCTTCGGTTTATTCTTCAGCGCTGCTCTTGCAGCGTTTTTTACTGGTTTGCTTGCTTATACGAACCGGTCGTTTCCGGGTCACTTGTGGTGCCTTCGCAGCACGCATTTCTGGGCACAAATATAGGACGTTTTTCCGCAAAAAAATTTTTTCTGCCTTTTTCTCAAAAAAAACAACCGCTTTCTAACGAAATCTGCCGACGGATTTGTGTGCGAGTGTCTCTTTTTCTTTCTGGAGAAAGCGGGATCTTCTACGCGAACGCTGAAGGGCGGGGCTAAAGCGCTTTCTCAGTAGGAAGAGCTAAGTAGGCGCTTAGGGAAGCAAAGGCATCGCCTTACATTTGCCCAAAACAGCCGGGAAAATGAGAAAACTGCTGACGCTTGGGCTGTGGCTGGCCGCTATGGCACTGGAGGCCCAAAACCCGTGGATGGGCCTGCAACAGCTGGTGGGCACCTGGAAAGATCTGCGCCGCGAAGCCGTAGAACAGTGGCGCATAGCCGCACCCGACACGCTGAAAGGGGCAATTTATGCGCTGACACCCAATGGGCCGGCGCTGATGGAAACACCAGTACTTTTCCGCCGCCCTAATGGAAGCATCGTTTACCGCACTACCGCGCCTGGTCAGAACGAAGGCCAGGTGGCGGACTTTGCGCTAACGTTTTTCACCGCCTCGTCGTGGACATTCGAGAATTTGGAGCACCGTTTCCCGCAGACCATCGAGTACTGGTTAGTGGACAGCGTTTCGCTGCGCGTTACACTCAGCGGTGCCGATGAGGAGGTGCGCGAGGTGTGGTTTGGCCGCACTGATGAGGCGATTTTGCGCATGCGCCCTACGCTGCAGGGCTATCAGGCGTGGATATGCAACCGCAAAAGTGGCACCGTCGAACGCTTCGATGCGCACACCGGTACACCAATAGGACGGCTCTACGGCGGGCCGATGCCTGCCCAAGACCTCTGCCTCGGCCCTGATGGGCAGGCTTACATCCTGACCAGCGGAACGACACCCACCGTGCTCCGGCTAACTCCCACCACGGGGCAAGGAGCGAATTTCCTGCAAGGGTATGCCTTGCAGGCGCCCACCGCCATGGCTTTTGGACCAGAGGGGCACCTGTACGTCTGCGAACGCACGGGCGTGGTTCTCCGCTTCGACGGCGTTTCGGGGCGCCTGATACAAACGCTGGCCGAGGGGCTGCCGCACCCTGTAGCACTGACCTGGGATGCGCGTGGCCGGCTGCTCGTCGCCTGCGCAGGCGGGCGTGGCGTGTGGTATGTCCCTCCCGCTGACGCTGCGCCGCACCGGCTGACGCCGGAAGGCAGCCTGAAAGCGCCCACATCGCTCTGCCTGGCGCCTAATGGCGACCTGCTCGTCGCTGACGCCGACGAAACGGCCTCCATCAAGCGCTTCCGGCCGGAGGGCGACGGCTGGGCTTATGCCGGCCCGGTAGCGCACGGCTTTGGCTGGCCCGAAGGGCTGACGCTCGGCACCGACGGTTACTTATACGCCTGCGACAGCCGCCTGAACATCCTGCGAAAAATAGACCTGGCTGCCAATACCGAACTGGGCATTTATCTGGAGGACCACACCCTGAGCGGACCGGCTAAAATCGTTTTTTACCAGCCTTGAGGGCATGCTTATCCCGCCTGGTCTGTGGGTGAAAACGCTTCAACGACAGCGATCTGCTACTATCCGGCCTCGAAAACCAGCGCTTCGTGATCAAGTTGTCGGAAGTCCACCGGGGTAACGGCGCTGACGCCCTGTTCGGGCATATAGACGCCGTAGATGGTGTCCACAGCGGCCATGGTGGCCTTGTTGTGGGTAACGACGATAAACTGGGACTGTTTGGAGAACTCGCGGATGATGCGGTTGAATTTTTCAATGTTGGCGTCGTCCAAGGGGGCATCTACCTCATCGAAGATGCAGAACGGCGCGGGCTTGAGCAGGTAGAGAGCGAAGAGCAAAGCGGTAGCAGTGAGGGTTTTTTCGCCGCCGGAGAGTTGGGCGATGGTTTGTGGGCGTTTGCCTTTGGGCTTGGCAATGATGTTGATGTCCGACTCGAGCGGGTTGGCCGGATTGGTCAGGATGAGGTCGGCAGAGTCTTCTTCGCTGAAGAGGGTTCGGAAGACCTGAATGAAGTTCTGGCGCACTTGCTCGAAGGCCTCGAGGAAGCGCTGGGTAGCAGTTTCTTCGATTTCGCGCATGGTTTGCAGGAGGTTTTCTTTGGCGGCGAGAATGTCGTTGCGCTGGTTGGCGATGTTGTTGTATCGCTCTTTGATTTCGTTATAGGCCTCAATGGCTAAGGGATTGATTTCGCCGTAGTTGTCGAGTCGGCGTTTGAGGTGTATGGTTTCGCGTTCGAGGGTTTCGGGGTCGAGTTTTGGGTCGGGTTCGCGCTGGGCGAGGTCATGGGGCTGTAAGCCGAATTCGGCGCGCAGGCGTTCGTGCAGGGCGGTGATGTCGAATTTGACTTCGGTGAATTTGTCTTTGAGGCGGTTGATGGCACCCTGGAGGTCTTGCTGGCGGCGGTAAAGGTCGCGCAGGTGGTTTTCGCGCTCGTGGATTTCGTTGCGCGCCTTGAAGTACTGCTGTTCGGCGGCGCTCAGGGTAGTCTCTTGCGCTTTTTTGTCGGCGTATGCGGTGGCGAGTTCCCGGTCCAAGCGTTCGATTTCGGCGGTGAGCAGGTTGAGTTCGTCGGCGTTTTTGGCCAGTGTGTTGCGGTTTTGTTCGGTTTGGGTGGTCAATTCGGCCAGGCTTTTCTGGCGGAAGGCGAGTTCTTGCTGGAAGGTATTGACGCGGTTTTGCTGTCGGATGAACTCGATGTTTTTCTGGTTGAAGGCGTGGCTGGCGTGGCTGAGTTCTTCGGCGATTTCGCGGAAGGAGCCGTCGGTATGGGTGAGGCGTTCGCGCAGTTGGGTGGCGAGGGCTTGCTTTTCGGTGAGTTGGGCTTCGATGCGTTCGTTGCTGGCGGCGAGTTGTTCGATGAGGGTACCGCTTTCGGCAGCTTTGGCGTCGAAGTTCTGGACGAAGGCGGCAATGTTTTCGATGCGGGCCGCCAGGGCTGCGCGTTCGCTTTGCAGGCGGGCGAGGGCTTCGCGTTCGCGGGTGAGCAGAGCGCTCTGGTCGGCGTTTTTGAGGCTCATCAGATGAGCGCGCAGCACGCCGATACGGTTGTTAAGGTCATTCTCTTGTTCTTCCAGCTGGCGGATCTGGGCTTCGAGGATGGTCAAGTTCTTTTTCCGGCCGATTTTTTTGCCCTCAAAAAGACCTACGGAGCCGCCGCTGAGGCTGAAGCGCCGGCGCACGAAGGCGCCCGAACGCGAGACAAAGGTAATACCCGCTGACTCTGGCGAGGTGGCTGCGGCGGCGGAGGCGTCGTCCACGATGAGGACGTTTTCCAACAGGAAAGCGACAAGCGGGCGGTATTGCGGATCCACTTCGACGACCTCGATGGCGCGCAGGCCAGCGGGCAGCAGCGTGAGTGGCGCTTCGTACTTCTGGAAGGCGTCAAGCAGGAAGAAGTTGGCCCGTCCTTTTTGCGTGCGGCCCAGCAGCTGGATGGCCTCCACAGCTGCGTCGGCATTGGGTACGACGTAGTAGTTGAGGTACGGTTCTAAGTAGGCCTCGATGATGGCACGGTACTCTTCGGGCACGTAGATGAGGTCGCTGAGCAGCGGGCAGTTTTTGGCCCATTCCTTTTGCTGGCTGAGAAATTTGATGCTTTCTGGGAAGCCTTCTAAGTTTTCGACCATGCTTTTGGTCAGCTTGTACTCGTTGCGGCGCGCGTCGAGTTGGCGGTTGTGCTGGGCCAGTTGGCGGGTCAGGGCGTCTAATTCGCCTTCGGTGTTGGCGATGTCTTTGCGGCGCTTTTCTTCGGCAGCTTCCAACTGGGCAATTTTGGCGCTTTGTTCGCCGATGCGCTCCTCGATGCCTGCGATGCTGCTTTGTAGGGTATCCATTTCGGCGCGGCGCAGAGCTACGTCGGCCAGCGTGCGCTCTACGTCGCGGCGAAGGTTTTCCACTTGGTTTTGCTGGACGGCCTTCTGGCGCTCCAGTTCCACAATCTGGCGCTCCAGCGTTTGTTGTTCACGGACGAATTCGTCTAAGTGGCCTTTGAGCAGATTATGGTCGGCCTGCACTTTTTCTAAGGTGTGGCGTGCCTGTTCCAATTCGCCTTCTAAGTCGGCTTCGAGGCGCTTTTCGTAGTTAAGATCGGTCTGGTAGCCCTCAATTTCGGCTTCGAGGCGGCGCACGGTGTCGGCAGCACGGGCCAGCTGGTCTTCCAAGCGAGCGATTTCCTGGCTGACGAAGGTGCGCTTTTGGGCCAGCAGGGCCTTTTCGTTTTCTTTGGAGCGGATGCGTCCGGTCAGCTGGTTGACCTGCTGCTGTTGGGCACTGAGAGCGACCTCTTCGTCGGTGTAGGACTTTCGGAGGCGCTCAATGTCGGCTTCGAGTTGACGGGCCTGGGTCTCGTTGGCGCGATATTGGTCTTCCTGCTGCTGGATTTGGGTTTCCATTTCGCGATAGCGCCGGCGGTGTTGGGCCAGCTGGTGCAGGGCCAATTCGATGACGGCGTTTTTGTAGGCGTCTTTGAGTTCGTAGTACTTCTGGGTGCGTTGGGCCTGTTTTTCGAGTTTTTTGAGCTGGTCTTCGATTTCGTACAGGAGGTCTTCCACGCGGTCGAGGTCGGCTGAGGTGGCCTCCAGTTTGAGTTGGGTTTCGTGTTTGCGGGCTTTATACTTACTGATGCCAGCGGCCTGCTCGAACATACGCCGCCGGGCCTGTTCGCGGTCGCTGAGCAGGTCTTCGACCATGTTGAGGGCAATAATGGCGTACGAGTCTGGCCCAATACCGGTATCCACAAGTAGCGAAGTGATGTCCTTGAGGCGGCAGGGCACACCGTTGAGCCGATATTCGCTTTCGCCGCTGCGGTAGAGCAAGCGGCTAATGGTTACAGTCTGAAACTCTGTGGGCAGCAGGTTTTTGGTGTTCTCAAACGTCAGCGACACCTGGGCCAATTGGCCCTCTTTGCGGCGTTTGGTACCGTTGAAAATGACGCTGGCCATTTTGTCTAGACGCAGCTCTTTGCTCTTTTGCTCGCCCAGCACCCACCGGATGGCGTCCACGACATTACTCTTGCCCGAACCATTAGGGCCTACTACGCCCGTTACGTCGGCATTGAAATGGATGACCGTCTCGTTGGCAAAGCTTTTAAATCCTTTTAGCTCAAGGGATTTTAGTCGCATAGTACCGTAGCCTTTCCTGATAAAAATACCTGACTGCCCCTATTCAGGCGCTCAAAGGCCGGCAAAAATAGGCAAGTTGTTGGTGTGGATGCTATGAGGGGTAAAAATGGGCGGGGCAATCGCGACGATAGCTGTCTGAACGTGAATTCACTTACAACCGGACATTTCGCCCGGTTGAGACGACTGCTTTGGTGGAAGCCTTCTTTGTAGCCTCTGGAATTTTCATTTTTCACTGAAGAGATTGAGGCGACACCTCTTGAAAAAGAGGGTGTCGCCTCAAAATTCCGCTTTAGAGGCGCTTTATCGCACCAGCGTAACGTCGCCTTCGAAGAGCAGTTCGCGGCCGTCAATGAGTTCAATGACGGCATAGTAGGCGAATACGCCTGGGTTCATGGGTTGCCCCAGGAAGCGGCCGTCCCAGCCGTGAGCGGGCGAGTCGGGGAAAAAGTTAGCGTACAAGTGTACGCGCTCGCCCCAGCGGGAGAAGACCTCAAAGGTTTTCACGCGCTTGACCATGAGCGGGTTGGCGTAGATGCGGAAGACGGCGTTTTCGCCCTCGCTGTCGGGTTTGAACACATTCGGGATATAGACATCGGCCGACGGGTCCACCTGTAGGCGCAGCAGAGCGTTGTCGCTACAACCAGTGTTGCTCACCACAGTGAGGCGGTACCAGGTGGTGGTCAGCACACGCGCTTCCGTAATCAGGCAAGTGTCGCAGCTGAGGCCGTCGGAGGGCGTCCAGCGGATTTGCGCCAGTGCGCTGGCGGGCTGGTTGACTTTTGCCTCGATGAGGTAGGTTTCGCCCAGTCGGATGGTTACCTCGGGTACGAGGGTGATTTCTAAGTCCTGCGGCTGGTTGATGGTTACCGTTTGCGTAGCTGAGCAGCCATTGGCATCCACGAGGAAGATGGAGTAGTTGCCCGGCTGCAGGTTGGTCAGCAGGCGGCTGTTGGTGAACGTTTGGCCGCCGTCGAACGACAGGCGTATGGGCGGCTGTGCGCCGATGATGCTGTCCACGATGATAGCGCCGCGGTCGCCGGTGCAGGGCGGGTGTTTGGCCGTTACGTAGGCTACGGGTGCGTCGGGTTCGATGACCACGCTGTCGCTGTCGGTGCAGCCGTTGGCCGGGTGGGTTACCACCAATTCGTACGTGCCCGGTCGGCTGATGGTCGGCGTGGGTGTGGTGGCCCCGGCTACGATGGTGCCGTTTGTGGTTGTCCATTGGAAGGTCATGCCTGGCAGGCCCGACGAGGCTGAGCCATCTAATTGGGCTGTCTGGCCGAAGCAATAGATGCTGAACGACGGGCCAGCGTCGGCGATGGGATAGACGAAATCGCTTTGTACCAGCACCGAAATGGCATTGGTACATCCGCTGGTCGGCTCGAGGCCGATGAGCAAGTACGTGCCCGGCGTGTTCACCGTGAGGCTGGGGCCACTGCCGACGACGACCGTGTCGGCGCCGTTAAGACGCGCCCACGTGAGTTGCACGTTCGGAATAGAGGAGCCGCCCGTTAGTGTGGTGGTGCTGTTACGGCAGCTGAGCGCTGCGGGTGTCGGAGCTGCCAGCGGCGGGAAGTTGAGGTTTTCCTGAATCTGGATGCGTGCTGTGTCGGAGCAATGCGTCAGCGTGTCGCGGATGACAAACTCGTAGTTGCCTGGCGCGCTGATGTTGATGACCGTGCCCGAAGCGTAGATGTTGCCGTTGTAGAGCCACACGGTGTTGGCATTCGTGGTGCCCTCGATGCCGCCGCTAAGGATGATCTGGTCAATGCGGCAGTTGAGCACGCTGGCCGGGTTGGCTACGATGGTGGCTTTGGGCTGGTTGCGGATGTCTTGCACCTGCACGGCGGCTGTGTCGGAGCAGCCGTTAGCCGTAACGATGAGCCGATACGTGCCGGCGCGCGCCGCGCTGATGTCAGACGCGCTCGGGTTGCCCACGATTTGGCCGCTGGTGGTCGTCCAGGCAAAGGTGCTGCCTGCTATGTCGGAGGTGCCTGTGAGCGGCACTTGGGTGGCGGCGCACGTGATGGGCTTTGGCGGCGCTATGCTGGCCGTGGGTTTTTGTTGGAAAATGATGGGCGTGCCTGGCGCCACGACCGTGCAGAAGTGCGATAGCACCACATTGCCCGCGCCGTCGTCGTTGCCGGCGGTCGCCGAAATGTAGTACGTCTTGCCGTAGGTCATACGCGTCGGGTCGAAGCAGAAGGTGGGCGTGCTGCTGCGTGCAATTTCACCAATGATTTGCGCGCCGGCGCCCTCATGCAGGATGAATTGCCGCACGTCGCCTGGTTCCAGAAACTCGCCTGCGGAGTTGTATGTCGCCGTCAGGCAGCCTGGACCGCACAGTGAGAGCGGTGCAGTGCCCATGGTCCCGATTTTCGTTTCGCAGGCCAGCAGCTGGATGTTGAACGAGCAGCTGGTCGTGCAGCCGTTAGCGTCGGTAACTACGGTATTATAGGTGCCTACGGCGAGGTTGGTGATGGAAAATGGCCCTGCAGGCACGCCGCTTTGCGAAGCGCCCGGCGGCGTCCAGAGCACCGTGTAAGGAGCGGTGCCGCCTGCAAGCGTCAGGGCGGCCACGCCATCGTTAGCGCCGGGTTCGCTCACTACACTGGCCTGCGCACATAACAATTGCAGGGCTGATGCCGGCTGCTGAAGGGTTACCGAGCCTGTGGCCGTGCAGCCTGCAGCGTCGGTGGCCGTTACGAAGTACGTACCAGCGCCCAGACCCGTTGGGCTTTGCGGATTGCCCGGTATGGCCGGCGACCATTGGAAGGTATAAGGCGCCGCACCACCGCTGACGCTGACCTGAATGGCGCCCGTTTTTTCACCAAAACAATTCACGTGCTGTGGCGCCAGCTGGTCGAACACCACGGTGCCTGTAGCGCTCGTAACGGTAAAGGTGGCTGTAGCGATGCAAGCGCCGCCGCCATTGACGGTTACCGTGTAGTTGCCCACAGCTAAGTTGCTCAGGTTGGGCGTCGTCTGGCCGCCCGACCACTCGTACGTGTAGTTCAGGTTGGTCGGCGTTACCGACAGCGCGATGGCGCCGTTGGACACCACACAGGAGCTGACAGGCGTAACGGTGGCGCTCACGTCGGGGGTGACCGTGTTTTCCGGCACGACAAAGGAGGCCGTCGAGGAGCAGCCGTTGGCGCCTGTGATGGTTACAGTGTAGGTACCCGAAAGCACACCAGTGAGGTCTTCCACAGTGGCGTTGTTCGACCAGCGGAAGGTGTAAGGCGAAGCGCCGCCGGTGGCCGTGAGGTCAATACGTCCGCTGCTCTGGCCACACAGGGCCGGTGTAATGTCGGCGCTGCTGGTGGGCGCGGGCGTGTTGTTGCCCACCGTTACGACAGCTGTGTTCGTGCATGCGCCGCCGCCGTTGACGGTTACGGTGTAGTCGCCGGGAGCGAGGTTGCTCAAGTTGGGCGTTGTCTGGCCGCTCGACCACTGGTAGGTGTAGGCTAAGTTGGTGGGCAGCACACTCAGGTTGATAGCCCCGTTGGGCGCTAAGCACGATGTATTGGGCGTCGGCGTGGCTGAGATGGTGGGCGTTACCGTGTTTTCCTGCACGGTGTAGGTGCGCACGACGGTGCAGCCGTTGGCGCCCGTTACCGTAACGGTGTACGTGCCCGAGGTGAGGCCAACGAGGTCTTTAGAGGTGGCGTTGTTCGACCAGTTGAACGTATGGGGCGAGGCTCCGCCACTGATCGTCAGGTTGATGAAGCCGCTGCTCTGTCCGCACAGGGCTGCGCCTACGCTTTCGGCCACATTGGGCGGCAGGGCTGTGTTGGCCACGTTGAAACTCGCCGTATTGGTGCACGAGCCGCCTGCACTAACGGTTACCGTGTAAAGACCCGGTAGCAGGTTGCTGATGTTTTGCGTAGTAGCGCTGTTCGACCACACAAACGAGTAGCCCGGCCCTTGCGGCGGCACAGGTGGGTTGAGCGTCAGGTTGACGGCGCCGTTGAAGGCCACGCAAGAGGTGTTGGGCGAAGGCGTGCCGGAAATGGAAAACGTAACGATGTCGGCTGGCACCCCAATAGAGGCGGTAGTCGAGCAGCCATTCGTGCCCGTAACGGTTACCGCATAATTGCCGGCGGTGATGCCGGCGAGGTCTTCTGTGGTCTGGCCGCTGTTCCACTGGAACGAGAAGGGCGAGGCACCACCGCTGACGGTCAGGTTGATGGCCCCATTGCCGAGGTTGCACAGCTCGGGTGTAACCGTCTGGTTGAGCGTGGCAAACGTCTGGTTATTAGGCACCACAAAGGTGGTGGAAGCCGTGCAGTCGCCCTGTTCGGTTACCGAAACAGTGTACGTTCCAGCTGGCAGGCCGGAGATGTCTTGCGTCGTCTGGCCATTCGACCACTCGTAAGTGTAGGCGCCTGGAGGTGTTACCGTCAGGTCAATGGCGCCGTTGTTGGCCGTGCAGCTCGTCAGTGGCGTTACCGTCCCCGACAGGCTGAAGGTGGAGGCATTGTTGGGCACGGTAGCTGTGCCCACAGCCGTGCAGCCGTTGGCATCCGTGACAGTTACGGTGTAAATGCCAGCCAAGATGTTGGTCAGGTTTTGTGTGGTGGCGTTGTTCGACCACAGGAACTGGTAAGGCCCCATGCCGGCGGTAACGGTTGTGCTGATAGCGCCATTGCTCAGCCCGCAAATGGACGGCGTTACCGCTAAGTCAGGCGTGGGGTTAGCGGTGTTGTTGGGCACGGCAAAGGAAGCCGTAGCCGAGCAGCCCACCCCGGCGCTAACGGTAACCGTGTAGGTCGCCGCCGGCACGTTGGCGATGTTTTGCGTCGTCGGCCCGTTCGACCACGAATACGTGTAGGGCACGTTGGGCGAGGCCGTGATGTTCACTGCCCCGTTAGGCGTGGTGCACGACGTGTTGGGCGTAACCGTCCCGCTGATATTGACGGCAATGGTTGTGTTAGCAATAGTGGCCGAAGCCGTTGCCGAGCAGCCCCAGAAGTCTGTTACCGTAACTGTGTAAATGCCCGGTGCGCGATTGCTAATGGTGGCCGTGTTGCCGCCACCCGACCACAGGAAGGTGTAGGGCGACGAGCCGCCGCTGGCATTGACGCTGGCCGAGCCGTTCGACTGGCCGCACGTGGCCGGTGTCGTAGAGGTGGACAAGTTAGGCGGTGTGGTATTGTTCAGCACCTCAAACGTCGCTTCGGCGCTGCAGCCCACGCCCAGTGTTACGGTAACCGTGTATGTGCCGGCGGGCACATCGAAGATGTCCTGCGTCGTGCGCCCGTTCGACCATAGGTAGGTGTAGGGCGCTGTTGGGAACAAGTCAATGTCCACAAAGCCATTGGGCGTGGTACAGGAAACGTTGTCCGACACCGTGCCGCTGATTTCGATGTTGATAGTTTCGGCGGGTACCGTAAAGAAGCCCACTGCCGTGCACCCCACCGAGGTGGTTACCGTAACGCCGTAGTTGCCCGCCGGCAGGTTGGTGCGGTTAGGCGTGTTGCCAGCGGGCGGCGCCCACTGGTACGAGTAGGGCGGAATACCGTCAAATACCTGCAGCGAAATGATGCCGTTAGAAAAGCCGCAGGTAGCCGGCGTGATTTCCTCAAAAATGCTGGGCGGCTCGGTAGCGTCGTTCACCGTGAACTCGGCCGTTTCAGTGCATGTGCCACCAGCACTGACGGTAACGGTGTAGGTGCCCGCTGCGAGGTTGTTCAAATTGGGCTGCGTGGCGCCGTTTGACCAGGTAAACGTTACGTTATTCGGTGAAAAGAAGAGCTGGATGGCGCCATTATTGGCAATGCAGGACGTTTTGTCCGTAACGTCGCCGTCCACAGAAATGGGAATATCTTCATTCTCTAAAAACACAGCGTCGGTAGCCGTGCATCCGTTGGAGCCGGTAACGGTTACCTGGTAAAGGCCGGCCGGCACATTGTTGAGGGTGGGCGTCGTCTGACCGCCTGCCCACAGGAAGGTGTAGGGCGGAGTACCGCCGCCCGCGCTGGCCGTGATGCTGCCGTTGCTGAGGCCGCAGGTGGCATTGTTTTGGGTGAAATTGATAAATGGCTCTAAGGGCTCATCGGGCACGTCGAAGGCAAACGTCTCTACACAGGCGCCGCCGCCATTGACGGTCAGGGTGTAAATGCCGCCCGGCAAATTGCTGATGTTTTGCGTTGTCGCGCCCGTTGACCACTGGAAGGTGTAGGCCGGGTTAGGCGGGCTGACGGTGATGGAAATGCTGCCGTTGCCGCCCACGCAGCGCGTGTTGGGCTGAATGTTAGCAAACACATCAATGGGCGGGTTCTCATTTTCCACAAACACCTCTTCCACACTCGAGCAGCCGTTAGCGCCCGTAACGGTTACCGTGTAATTACCCGATGGAATGTTGGCGATGTTTTGCGTCGTCGCGCCCGTAGACCACAGATAGGCATACGGCGCTACTCCACCCGACACGCTGACGGTGATGCTGCCGTTGGGTAGCTCGCAAGTGCTGTTGTTCGGGTTAGCAAAGATGTTGGGCGTGTTCGGCTCGTTGGGCACCTCAAACTCAGCCGTCTCCACACAGGCACCGCCAGCGCTGACGGTTACGGTGTACGTGCCCGCCGGCAGGCTGTTGATGTTGGGCGTGTTGGCGCCTGTGGACCAGGTGTACGTATAATTGCCCGTGGGCGACACCGACAGCGTAATACTACCATTGCCGCCGATGCAGGTGGTGTTCGAAAGCACGTTGCCGTTGACGCTGAATGGCGGGTTGTTGTTGTCCACCTCTACGCTTTCTACCGCCGTGCAACCGTTAGCACCCGTAACGGTAACTGTATAAACACCCGCCGGTATGTTATTGATATTCTGTGTATTTGCCCCCGTGGACCACTGGTACGTGTATGGCCCCTGCCCGCCTGAGACGCTCACGGTGATGCTGCCGTTGGGCAGCTCGCAGGTGCTGGGCGTGGCATTGGCACTAACATTAGGCTCTAACGGCTCGTCCGGTACGTCGAATTCGGCCGTCTCGGTGCAGGAGCCGCCCGCGCTGACAGTTACAGTATAGGTGCCAGGCTGCAAGTTATTAATGTTGGGCGTCGTAGCACCAGTGGACCAGGTGTACGTGTAGTTGCCCGTGGGCGATACCGACAGCGTGATGCTGCCGTTGCCGCCGATGCAGGTAGTATTGGAAATAACATTACCATTGATGAAAATGGGCGGGTTATTGTTGTCCACATTCACCTCTAAGGTGGCCGTGCAGCCGTTGGCGCCTGTAACAGTTACTGCGTATGGGCCGGCCATAATGTTAGAGAGGTCTTCCGTAGTAGCGCCGTTCGACCATTCAAAGGTGTAAGGCGATACACCACCCGTAACAGTAAGGTTGACGCTTCCGTTAGGCAGGTCGCATGTTGTGTTGGTAGCGGTTGCGCTCAGGTTGGGCTCGTTGGGCTGGTCGTCCACCGTAAATTCGGCGGTGGCCGAGCAGGTAACGCCGGTGGTTACCGTAACGGTGTAGGTACCAGGTTCGAGGTTGCTGATGCTGGAGGTGTTCTGCCCATTTGACCATTGATAGGTGTATGTGCCCGAAGGGCTGACGCTGGTGTTGATGGCGCCATTTCCGCCGATGCAGGTAGTGTTAGCTTGCACGCTGCCGGTAATGTTGATGTTGATTTGATGGTCCAGTACTGTTGCGGTGCGGACTACCGTGCAACCATTGCCATCGGTAACGGTTACCGTGTATTCGCCAGCATGCAGATTGGTCAGGTTTTGCGTGTTAGCACCGTTAGACCACTCAAATGTGTAGGGATTGTTGCCACCGCCATAGTTGAGGTTTATAGAGCCGTTACCCGTGCCGCATTCTTCGTCGGTGGGTACTGCCTGTGCATTGAGGTTGATTTGCGTAACCGTGGCCGAGCCAGAGACGGTGCCTGAACAGTTGCTTACTTGGGTAGCAACGCTCACTAACGTGTAGGTACCCGGCTGCGTGGCCTGTATGGTGTATGGGTTTTCGCTGGTCGTGATGGGCGCCTGGTTGACGCCGTTGATGGCGTAGGTGAATACCCACGGCCCTTCGCCCGTAAAAGCCACATTCAGGTTGACCGGTTGAGGATTATCCGCGCAAATGACACCGCTGCCCGAAATCTGGGCCGTCGGGCGCGCAATCACCTCCACCTCAAAGCATTGGATGTTCGGGTTTGAATAGCACAGGTTCGAAACCTGTACACACAGCTCGGCCGGACCGCTGTAATTGTTTGACCAGTTAACCGTGATGTTACGCGAACCTTGCCCGCTGATGGTGCCAGCGTTGGAGGGCGTCAGTGTCCACGTGTACACGGTAGCGGCTTGAACGGCTGCTATGTTAAACGGCGTAGAAGAGCCCTGGCACACCGGCGACGTGCCGTTGATAGGTCCTGGGTCATTGGGCGGCACACCCACCGTCGAGCCTGAGAGGACGTTAATAGTATAGTTACATACGTTACCCGCACAGCCGTCGAGCACGAAATAATAAATCTGGCCAACCACATAGTTGTTCGAGGTAAGCGTGAATGGGTTCTGCGTACAGGCGCATTGCAGCGCCATTGCCTGCCAGGGCGGCCCACATCCGGCGTAAATGCCGGCCTGAAGGCCCATGTTTGGCCCCTGCGAACAGTTGCTGGGTATCACCTGAATGCTGATACTCGTGGTGCCGGCAAAAAAAGCAAACCACTCGTCGTTGTTCAGCTGCCAGCCCGGGCAGCCCGGAAAGTTCTGCGGTGTGTTGTTGTTGTTGATGGTGTTGCAATAGCCGTGCAGGTTTTCGCACAAAATGGGCGCCTGCGGACAGGTGTTACCCGCATCCGGAAAACCCGGCGGCGGACACTGGGCCGCCACTTTCCACGAAAGCAACAGGCATAGGGCAAGCAATAGGGTGTAGCCAGACTTCATGTTTGGGAGTAGTTTGAGCAAAACAAAGAAATATACAGGAAACAGACACAAAGGTACCCCTATAATTTTCTAACGGCGTAAGAGGATTACAACGCAAGAAAACGGCAGAAAAAAACGCTTTTTTGTTAGCTACGAAGCCAACGAACGGCGCGTTGCGCTGATGCTTCATGCTAATGCAACAACAGCAGCCAGTGTTCACGAAAAACCTTGAAAATCGCCCAGCCAAACGCTCAGGTCGGTGCCGGCGAGCCTCTCGCCTCGCCCCCCCTATTCCACCGAGTTCTACCCTGAGCCTCCACCGACACCATCCTCATAGCGACCTTAGACAAGCAAAACCAATTTCCGGGCGATATTTGCCGCTTCACCCGTATCCGCACTTTCACGCCTAAAGGCATTCGTTCCATGTTTTCTACCGAAACGTACATTGCTCGCCGCACCCAGCTGAAGAAAGCATTGAGCAGCGGTTTGGCCCTCTTTCTCGGTAACCGCGAGGTGGGCATGAATTATGTCGCCAACCCCTATCCTTTCCGACAGGACAGCACCTTTCTCTACTACTTCGGCATAGACAAACCCGACCTGGTAGCCGTCATTGACGTAGATAATGACCGCGAAATCCTCTTTGGCGACGACCTGACGCTCGAGGACATCGTCTGGATGGGCCAACAGCCCCGCCTGCGCGAACAGGCCGAGCACGTCGGCGTGCGCGAGGTGCTGCCCATACGCCGGCTAGCCGTCTTTCTAAAAAAGGTCCGCCGCTCTGGCCAGGCCATCCATTTCCTGCCGCCCTACCGCCCAGAGCACCAAATGGCACTCAAGGGCTGGCTCAATATAGCGCCGGAGCGGCAAAAGACCGCTGCTTCGGAGGCATTCATCCGGGCCGTAGTGGCCCAACGCTCACGCAAGTCCGACGAAGAAATAGCCGAACTGGAGCGCGCCGTCAATACCACCGGCGACATGCACGTGGCCGCCATGAAAGCGGCCCGACCGGGCCAAACCGAATCTGAGTTGGCCGGCTTAGTCGAGGGCATCGCCGTCAGCGCGGGCGGGCATCTGGCCTATCCGGTTATCCTGACCGTACAAGGACAAATCTTGCACAACCACTACCACGGCAACACCCTTCAGCCCAGCCAGCTGGTGCTAGGCGATTTTGGCGCCGAAACGGCACTGCACTACGCGGGCGACCTGACGCGTACCTTTCCCGTCAGCGCGCGCTTTACTTCCCGGCAACGGGACATCTACCAGATCGTGCTCGATGCGCAACTACATGCCATCTCCCTGCTGCGCCCGGGTGTGCGCTACTTAGACGTACATCTGGCTGCCGCGCGTCGCATAGCAGAAGGCCTCAAAGCTTTGGGACTCATGCAGGGCGATACGGATGAGTCGGTAGCCCAAGGCGCCCATGCGCTCTTCTTTCCCCATGGACTAGGCCACATGATTGGTTTAGACGTACACGACATGGAGAACCTCGGCGAAAACTACGTGGGTTATTCCAACACCGTGCCGCGAAGCGCTCAATTCGGCACAGCCTATCTGCGCTTAGCGCGCGAACTGGAGCCGGGATTCGTAATCACCGTAGAGCCGGGTATCTATTTCATCCCACAGCTTATCCAGCAGTGGAAGCGCACCAAACACTGCGCTGCTTTCATCAACTATGCTGCTGTGGACAAATACCGCTCCTTCGGCGGCATCCGCATCGAGGACAACGCGCTCATCACCGCCAACGGGCACCGCATCCTGGGTAAGCCTGTGCCCAAAAGTATCGCTGAAGTCGAAGCCCTGCGCTCCGAAGCCCTTTGAGCGGCATCCTCGGATCTGGAGCAGCAAAAAAGCCTGCCCTGCATTCCGCAGAGCAGGCACATCAAAACAAAACGAAAAACCAACTTTTTCTTTTTCGCGTGGTAATCAGGTGGTCTTAGTCGCCCCGGCTTCGGAGTTGCACATGTAACGTTTTTTCCCGGCCTTCTCGTACAACCGTGAGCGCAATCGTTTCTCCGGCCTTAGAACGTCCAATGATTTCCTGCAATTCGGGCACAGAGGCCACCGGGCGGTTATTGATTTTGGTGATAATGTCGTTGGGGCGAACGCCGCCGCGGGCGGCGGAGCCTTGCGGGTCGAGGGCTTTGACCCATACTCCCTGGACGAAAGGAATGCCCAAATAGTTGGCGATGTTATTGTCCATGGGTGCAATATCCACGCCCATATAGGCGCGGCGATACTTGCCATACTGGATGAGGTCGTCGGCGATGCGTTTGGCTAAGTTGACCGGAATAGCAAAGGAGTACCCGGCAAAAGCGCCCGTCGGCGAGGCGATGGCCGTATTGATGCCGATGAGGCGGCCGTACACGTCCACCAAAGCGCCGCCCGAATTGCCCGGGTTGACGGCAGCGTCGGTCTGGATGAAGGACTCGATGGGCGCGCCGCGGCGGATGATGTTGATGTCGCGGCTCTTGGCGCTCACAATACCCGCCGTAACCGTCGAGGTCAGATCGAAGGGATTGCCCACGGCCAGTACCCACTCGCCCACGCGCACCGCATCGGAGTTACCCAATTCGATGGCCGGCAGATTGGTTGCCTCTATTTTCAGTACAGCCATGTCGGTACTGGCGTCGGCGCCCACTAAGCGGGCTTTGAACTCGCGCCCGTCGTGCAGCGTAATCTGGTATTCGTCGGCAAATTCGATGACGTGGTTGTTCGTCAGAATGTAGCCGTCGCGTGTGTAGATGACCCCCGAGCCGGTGCCCGAGCGCGGGCGGATTTCATCTTCAAAGAAGAAGCGGTCGCCAAAAAAGAAGTGGAACGGATTGGTGCGCCGATAGCGTTGGGCTGCCGTTTGAGGGCTTTCGCTGGCCTTGATATGCACCACCGAAGGCATCGAGCGCTCTGCAGCGCGCGTAAAGTCGAAAAGGCCTGGCCCGCCGCTCTCATCGAAACGTACTTGCCGGACAGTCGGCGCCGGCTGCGTATCAGCCGTTGCCTCTACCTCGCTTCGATCCATCCATTTCAGGGCGCCAAAGACCAACAATCCGCCTGTGGCGCCGGCTAACAGTGAGGACCAAAATTTATTCATGACGCAGTGTTGGTTTGCGATAGGCACTCCACCTACCTTTGTTTCGACAACAAAAAGAACGCCTCAACAGGCAATTTGCTTCGACTCGCGCGTTCTTTAACGTCTCATTAACCTTGTTTGGAAGGGCGCTTGAAGCCCTCTGCAAAATGCCACTCGCCGTACGATGACCGCCCAAACCGACATTTTCAACATCAGGCAACTCAAACGAAAAATCGCTTCCACACAGGCTACCACAACAGCCGAACTGCGCGCTTTGTTGCGCCCGGAAACGGAATTAGAGCGGCATCTGCTGACCCTACCCGAATTCCAACGAGGCCTGACGTGGGGCGAACCCCGCTTCGGACACCCTGAAGGTAAAATCGTCCTCCACGTGCGCGAAGTGTTGGAAAACATCGAGTGCATCGAAAACCTGCCCGAAGACACGCGCCGCCAGCTGCGCCTCATAGCCTTAGTGCACGATACCTTCAAGTACGCCGAAGCACGCACCCGCCCGCGCGACTGGTCGAAACACCACAGCGTGCTGGCCCGCCGCTTCCTGGAACGCTTCACCGACGACCGCGCCGTCCTCGATGTCGTCGAAACCCACGACGACGCCTACTACGCCTGGCTGGCCCACAAAAGCGAAACCTTCCGACAGGAAAATCCAGAAAAAACCCTCGAACAACTCATGCCCAAAATCGAACACTGCTGCCAGCTGTACTACCTCTTCTTTAAATGCGATACCCAAACGGGCGACAAACTCCAGGCCCCTGTGCGCTGGCTCGAGCAAAATATGCCTGGCATACAGCCCGTACCCATACGCGAGGGCATCTGGTGAAAATACTGACTCCGGAAGCGCAAAAAACCGCCGGAGGCCGCCACGGTGTTTTTCTTTACGATGCACCAGATAGAGTACCTTTGCAACGCACCGGCCGGTGTGGCCCTTTTTCGATTTTGACTTGTCGGCGCAAAAAACATGGAAAAAGTCAACAGTGAGGATTACCGTTTTCCGGAGAAGCGGCTTTTGCGTGCAATGGAAGCTACTGAGCCGGAGTTTGATATTTCTGTACCCGGCCGTGAGCCACTATATGTGGAAACTCTCCAGCAGGTGCGCAGCCCACGGCAATTTCAGCGGATAGAGCGCGAGCTGGGTATCATTGGCGGCAAACTGCAAGATCTGCCCAATCGTCGGGCCAAGATCATCTTTTCGGGCCACCGCGGCTCGGGCAAAACCGTCGAGTTGCTGCGCTTTCATGAGGCCATCAACCGCCCCGACCGCTACTTCTCCGTCTTTATCCCATTGCAAAAGGAGATAGAAATCACTCGCATGGAGAGCGAGGACCTGTACTTCATCCTCATCAAAGCCCTCATACAGGAGCTGAAGCGGCGCAATATCC
Source organism: uncultured Saprospiraceae bacterium (assembly GCA_937980645.1). Lineage (GTDB taxonomy): Bacteria > Bacteroidota > Bacteroidia > Chitinophagales > Saprospiraceae > M3007. The sequence continues at coordinate 23,531 of CALJPQ010000017.1, forward strand.
GCTTCGACGAGCAAGAGTTTGAGGAAATCGCCGAAGAGTGGGTCAAAGATGAAGAAATCCAAAGAGAACTCCGCGATAATTACAAATTGGAAAGGGGCGATGAGCTGGCCTTAGGGTTTAACTTTTGGAACCTCTTTGCCGTCAAAGGCCTGGGCAAGACCATGTACGGCTACGACAATGCCACGACGACCAAAATTCGGCGCACTATCCAGATCAACCCGGGCGCGCTGTCGCGACGGCTAAATGCCGCTCTGCAGGGCGTGGCTGTAGCCATTCGCGAGGCGAAGCAAGGGCAAGACCTGCTGTTTATTATTGACGACTTCGAGAAAACCCGCCCGGAAGTGTATCGGAAGGTGTTCGTGGAAGACCCGCAATTTTTTATGGAACTGCGCGCCCATTTCATCTGCTGTGTGCCGATTTCCACTTTTTACGAGATACAGGAACAGGAAGCTACGGCCATTTTCACACCGTCCTATCTGCCGATGATTCGGGTGGAAAATCCGGAGGCTCAGGCGGCGCTTTCGCAGGTCATTACGCGGCGGGCCGATGCGTCGCTATTTGAGCAAGGCGTGCTGGATGAGATAGTGCGCATGTCAGGCGGCAGCCCGCGCCAGTTGCTCCAGATTGCCAATCAGTGCCTGCTAAATGCTGACGCCGACTGCGTAAGCATGGACACCCTCCGATACACCCTTAACCAGATGACCGTGGATCGCGAACGCCGCCTGACAGCCGCCCACAAGAAGCTGCTGGCCGAGCGCCAGTTCCACGACATCTCGCGCGAATTGCTCGACCTGCTCTTTGCGGTCAACGTCATGGAGTACAACGGCGACCACATCGAACGCCGCCTCAACCCGCTCCTGGAACCGCTCTTCGCTCCGAAATGAGCCGCCGGCCTATGACAGACAGCATTCGCACCCGCGAACAAATAGATGCCCACAACGAACAACAATGGGCCCGTATCCGAAAGGTCTTCGGAGCGCGCTCCGCTACAGTTGTTGCCTGGTGCGTCGTCGTCACAGAAGCCGAACAGCGCCGCCAGCAAGCCCGCTTTGAGCGCGAATTCAGCCAGTTCCGACAACTGAACTATTCCCTCACCCAACTCGAAGGCGCCTCGCTTTATACCCCTCTTAAAAAATGGCTCCAGCAGCAAGAACCCAATCCAAAACCTACCCTCGTCCACATCACTGACATCGAAAAACTCGGCGACAGACTTACCCCTTTCATCGCCGAACTCAACTTCCACCGCGAACAACTCTTCCGAAATACTGGCGCCAGCTTCGTCTTCTGGAGCGACGAGGCCACGCAAATCCGCGTCCAAAACGGCGCCCCCGATTTTTGGGACTGGATCGCCTACTGCTTCCGCTTCGAGACCTTCTTCGAGCCCATCGCCATCCAGCCCCCCCCCATCGAACGCGAAAACACCCGCCCCCGACATATCCAGCGCCTGCGAGCACGATTAGCCGCTCTGGAACCCTTCAAAAACCGCGGCGGAGACTACGCCCTCGAATGGGCACAACTCGCCCTCGAGCTGGCCGAAGGGCTGCCCCTCAACCAAAATCAGGAGGCTAACGCACTCCTCACGGAGTGTCAACGCATCTTTCAAACCGAAAACCAACCCTACCGCGAAGCCCAACTTTGGCGCATCGCCGGCGACCGAAACCTCCAGACGGGTAAACTACCGCAAGCACGGAATGCCTATCAAAAGTATTTAGAAATCACCCAGGCTTTAGCCAAGGCCAATCCCGACGCCGAACAAATCCAACGCGAATGGGCCGTGGCCAACGCCATGATGGGCGACGTGGCCATAGCCCTCGGGCAGCCGCTGGAAGCCAGGAAGTTCTTTGAAAAAGATTTGGAAATTTCTCAGGCTTTAGCCAAGGCCAATCCCGACTCCGAACAAATCCAACGCGACTGGGCCGTGGCCAACGCCAGGATGGGCGACGTGGCCATAGCCCTCGGGCAGCCGCTGGAAGCCAGGAAGTTCTTTGAAAAAGCCTTAGAAATCTTCGAGGCTTTAGCCAAGGCCAATCCCGACGCCGAACAAATCCAACGCGACTGGGCCGTGGCGCTGGCGAAGTTGGGTGAGTGGGAAATCCAGGCCAACGGCAACCGGCCGCGCGCCCGCGCCTTGCTGGAGCAGGCATTGGATGTTTTAGAAAAGCGGCTGGCTATCAATCCGCATTCGGCGGATTTGAAGCAACGCATAGAAGGAGTGCGGCGCTGGTTATCCAAAGTGTAAGTTCTGCAACCTTCCAGAGGCGACATCTCCCTTGCGGGAGATGTCGCCTCTGGAAGGGCCTATTTTCGTTTCAGCGACACTAAGTTGGCAAACAGCCGATAGGCGCCGGGCACGCCGGCGGGGAATTGCCGGAAGAAAGCCAGGCCGGTATAGACCACATAGCCTTTGCCGTAGGGCGCCACTAAGAGAGCGCCTTCGGTGGAGGATTCGCCGGGGTCGTTGCAGGCCAGCAGCGGAGTGAATTGAGCATCCCACTGGTCTGGGAAGTAGAGGCCGCGTTCCTGCACCCAGCCGTCGAAGTCGGCTGAGCCAATGGCGTTGGGGGTGTTTAGGGCCGGATGTTTGGGTTGCAGGATGCGCATTTCGGCGGTTTCATCGGTTACGCGGGTGCGGCTGAGGCGCAGGGAGAGGGGTGCCACCTGGGGCGTTACTAAGTCGAAGCTGTTGTTGTATTGCATGACTAAGGTGCCGCCGTTTTTGGCGTAGTCGAAGAGGAGTGGCTGGTGGCGTTTGAGGGCATCGCGGGTGTTGTAGGCGCGGATGCCGAGCACGATGGCGTCGAACTTTCGGAGCGTTTCGGGCTGCAAGTCTCGGTCGTCGAGCAGGGTAACGGAGCAGCCCATGCGGCGCAGGGCGTCGGGGCCGTCGTCGCCGGCGCCCATGTAGTAGCCGATATTGCGTGCCGCGATGTTGAGGTCTAAGCGAACGGCGCGCGCTTGGGCGGGCAACAGGATGTACTGAGGCGGTATGTGGTCGTAGCGCACCGTAACGAGCCGGTCGGTGTAGGGTTTGCCGTTGACCTCCACTTCGGCCCGCAGCAGCGCCACGTCTGGGCCTTTGGGGGCATCTACGAAGAAGGTGTACGTCCACTCCTGGTCTTTGCGGGCCAGGAACACTTCGGGCGCGCCACTGGCGTTCGAGACTTTCCATTCGGCAGGTGCACTGAGGCGCAGGCGGCAGTGTATGCTGTCGCGGAAAGCGCGCACGCGCAGTGTTACGGGCACGCGCGTCGGAGCGGCTTTTCGGATGAGGTAGCACGGTTCGGTGAACTCTACGAAGGCGGGCGGCAGCACCTCGAAGGGTTGCCACACCTCTCCGATGGCCGGCTCTTCGGTTTTGCTGGCCACTTCGGTTTCGTACTCGATAGGCACCCCGGCCACTGACAGGCGCCAGCGAACGCGAAAGGCGCGCGGTGTTTCGGCAAGTGTGCGCCACTGAGGCGTGTCCACGGTGTACATACCCGCCGTATAGGGTTGGCGCAGCCAGAAAGGCGCCGTGAAAGGCATGTCTTCGGGTAGGCGCACTGTTTTGGCGAGCGTCCAGGGGCGGTTGAGGGTTAGTTTTTGGGTATAGGTGGTGTCAAGCAAGTTGGGCTCGATGCGCAGGCCTTCGAGCGTAATGGCGAGGCTGGCGTCGGGTGTGCTGCGGTAAATGCTCTCTAAGCGCAGGCGGACGGTATCGCCAGGTGAGGCGCCAGCGGTGGTGGTGGAGGCTTCGAGGTAGAGGCCCAGGCATCCGCGGATGACGGCTTCGGTTTCGGCGGCTTTGATGCGCTTCCAGTGGCTGTCGGGCAGGGCGCGGATGCGTTGCAGGGCACGCAGCAGGTCAGGTACGGAAGCAGCCGGATTATCAGGGCGGAAGTTGCGGTCAATTTGAGCCAGGAGTTCGCCGATGGGTGCGCCGCCGGGCAGGCGTGTCCAGGTGGTGTTGATGCCCTCGAACAGGTCGTTGGTGGTAGGTCGGTCGCCTTCCACGAAGTCGAAGTATTCCAGCGTTTCGCCACGGGAGGACAGGGAGCCGAAGCCCTGGCAGCGGTGCATCGAGCGCGCTTCGGCGGCCACTTCGGTGTTGCTTTTGCCTTTCAAGGGCAAATAGACACCGGCGTCGAAGGAGAACAGGTGGCTTTTGTCCATTTTTTCAAACGCCTCGCGGCCGCCGAAGAAGAACCAGGAGGTGTTGAAGAACAGGCGTCGGGGTTGCCAAGGCGAGAGCCAGGTCAGTTGTTCCGGGTAAGCGTCGGTGCGATTGGCTAAGTGAAACGCCTCCACAGCCAGCATGGCGGAGGCAGTGTGGTGACCGTGGGTGCGGGTGTTTTTGTCGTTTGAGAAGCGGTTGACGATGAGGTCGGGCTGCGTTTCGCGGATGGTCTGCACCAAGTCGGCCAGGACGGCATCTTTATCCCAAATGCGCAGGGTTTCATCGGGTGTTTTGGAGTAGCCGAAGTCGTTGGCGCGGCTGAAGCGCTGGTGGCCGCCGTCAATGGCGCGGGCCATGAGAAGTTCCTGAGTGCGCAACACGCCCAGAGATTCGCCGAATTCGGCGCCGATGAGGTTTTGCCCCCCGTCGCCGCGGGTGAGCGAGATATAGGTGGTGTGCAGGCGTTTTTCATTAGCGCAATAGGAGATGAAGCGCTGGTTTTCGTCGTCGGGGTGGGCCGCCACATAGAGCACGGAGCCGAGTACACTCAGGCGCTTAATGGCGTCGTGCAGGTCGGCAGCATTGGGCTTGTTGGGGCGCTGCGCAAAGGCGCAGACGACTAAAAGAAAAATAAAGGTGGTGGCCAAAAGCCACCGAAGCGAAGGGACAGGACAACGCATGGGACAAAGTGCTTTTTAGGCGGCGAAAATAGAGAGGGCAACGGCATATCTCTCTTTGAAAGCCAGTGGCACTGAACCCGGCCCCCATTCCTGAGGAGGGCTTTCTGAAGGTTAGTTTCCCTTTTCCCCATACTTCAGCCCTACTACGCCCACGAGGATGAGGACGATGAACAGCACTTGCGTCCAGCTCCACTCCTCGCGCAAGAAGGCCACACCGACGATTTTGGTACCCACCAGCGCCAGCCCCATCCACACTGCGAAGGCTGTAGAGGGCGGAATGCCTTTCATGGCTAAAGAAAAAAAATAGATGTTGGCCAGCCCAAAAGCGATGTATCCCAGCAGCGGCAGCAGGGCCAGCCAGCCGTCCCATTCCAGAAAGAGGCGTGGAAAGCCGAAGGCGGCAATACGCTTGAAGTCAAGCCATTTAAGGCTGTAAATCCAGCACACTTCCATGCCGGAGGCGATGGCTAATGCCGTCCAGGGGTTCATGGTGTTAGAGTTGTCTGGGCCGGCTTGGCCGTTGTGGACGATGGCGTTTCGGCAGCTGCTGCAGATGGCTCTTTAGGATCTAAGCCCAGCCAGCGCAATAGGGTTTGCTGCCACTCGATGTAGGGCTTCACCCACGGGTGGTTTTCTACCTTTTTCACGTCGAAACGCCAGAAGGAGAAAGCGTGCTGGAGGAAGTATTCGCGCGGGTATTCGTAGGGCAGTCCATATTCGCGTGGTTTGAAGAAAGCGTGCTTGAGTGGCTTGAGGCCAGGCAGGAAGCCCGTGCCGAAAATCCAGTCGAAGAAGGCAAACTTGGTCGCATAGTTGGCGTAGAACACCTCGCGGTGGTTGGCATGGTGCCACTGATGCATCTGTGGGCCGTTGATGAAGTACTGCAACTTGCCCATGTTCACGTCAATGTTGGAGTGAATCCACATGCCCCACATGGCGTCGAGCAGAGCTTTGATAGGTACTACCACAGCCGCCGTTTCATTGTCGAGTAGCAGGACGATGGGCGCAAACTCGATGGTCTGGTTGATGATGATTTCCAGCACATGCGAGCGCGAGCCGGCCAGCCAGTCCACTGTCTTAACGGAGTGATGCGCCTCATGCGTGCGCCACAGGATTTTGTTGTGGTGTTGCCAGCGATGAAACCAGTAGATGTACAGGTCGTGCGTAACCAGGAAGAGCAATACCAGCGCCCATATTGGCCAATGCGACAGGTAGCCCATCTCCGAAAGCCCTAAGGCCGATTTGGCCGGCGCCAGGATGTAGTCGAAGATAAGGATTTTCAAAAAATAGCTCTGAATGAGCGTGTACCACACTAAGTCGAGCCACCAGCCCTCGCGGAAGAGCTTCAGCCCGGGCGTGTAGGGGAAGAGCCGCTCCAGCGTGATGATGAGCAGCATCCAACCCAGCAGAATGGCCGTAGTAATGGTTAGCAAATCCATAATACCCTCCTTTTCTGAAGTTACACCTCCCTGCGGGAGATTTCACCTCATCACTTTACGCGGCGCAGCTTTTGGCGCTGGCCCATTTCGCTTTCATAAACGCGCTTGATGCCGTCGCCCAGGGCGGCCTCGATGTCGCGAATGTCGCGCACCAGCCGGGCCATGCCCACGGGCTCAACAGAGGCGGCCTGGTCGGAGCCCCACATGGCGCGGTCGAGCGTAACGTGGCGCTCGACGAAGCAGGCGCCTAAGGCTACGGCTGCCAGTGTGGTCGCCAGGCCCGTTTCGTGGCCCGAATACCCAATAGGCACTTCAGGATAGCGCTGCTGCAGCGTCTGAATCATGCGCAAGTTCAGTTCGTTGACGGCGCATGGATAGGCCGACGTAGCATGAGCGATGAGCAGGTTATCGGTGCCTACTGCATCTACGGCGGCTTCGATTTCTTCCATCGTGGACATGCCGGTGGAAATGATGAGCGGCTTGCCGGTGGCCTTTTTCTTTTTCAGCAGGCTGATGTCCGTCAGCGAGGCGGAGGCTGCTTTGTAAAGCGGTACATTAAATTGCTCGATGAAATCCACCGAGGGCTCGTCCCAGCAAGAGGCAAACCAAACGATGTTGTGCTGGCGAGCAAACCGGTCAATGGCAGCGTATTCGGCCTCGCCCAATTCCACCTTATAGCGGTAGTCAATGTAGCGCATGCGGCCCCAGGGCGTGTCGCGCATGATGTCCCACTGGTCGCGCGGCGTGCACAGTTCCGGCGTGCGCTTTTGAAATTTGACGGCGTCGAAGCCAGCTTTCACCGCTTCCTCGATGAGGCGCAAGGCCAGTTCCACAGAGCCGTTGTGGTTGATGCCGATTTCGGCAATGAGGAAGCAAGGCTGGCCTGGGCCGATTTTGCGCCCGTTGGGCAATTCGATGGTATTCATGCGGATGTGCTTATGCTTGTTTTTGTTTTTCTATAAAAAAAACCGACCTGACAGTCGCTACGAAACCTTCGTTCTCAGGCCGATCATCCACTCGGCAAACTCGCGAAAAGCGCCATGTCCTCCTGGCTGCGCGCAAACATAGTGTACGACGGCTTTAACGGGCGGCAGTGCGTCGGCCGGGCAGGCGCTCAGGCCGACGAATTGCAGCACCTCTAAGTCGTTCATGTCGTCGCCGATGAAGGCCACCTCGTCGGCCTGCAAGTTGTGGGTTTGCAGAATCTCTCGCACGCGAGCTGCCTTGTTCTTGACGCCCAGATACAGGTGCGTCATTTGCAACTTCTCGGCCCGCCGCGCCACGATAGCCGAATTTTCGCCCGTCATAATGCCCACATCTACACCGCACAGCTGACGCAGGCGCTCTACCCCCATGCCGTCGCGGATAGAAAAACGCTTGAGGGCCTCACCCTCCGCCGAATAATAAACTCCGGCGTCGGTCAGCACCCCGTCGCAGTCCGTCAGTAGCAGCCGAATGCGGCTCGCTTTGGCCGCAAGTACTTCATCCGTGTAAGTCGTCATATCCATCCAGTAACGGCCAAACTTGTTTGGCCTCAGTACCCGCCAAACTTGTTTGGCAAAATACCCCCCAAACCCGTTTGGTTATTTTCCATTCACATTGCCGTCCACCCTCCGTCCACCACTAAGTTGGCCCCCGTCATGTAAGCCGAGGCGTCGCTGGCCAAAAAGACGATAGCACCGCGGTAATCGGTCGGCTGAGCCATGCGGCCCAGCGCCGTTTTTCGGCTATAGTTTTGAATGAAGAAAGGCTCCTGGTTGTTCTCCACGCCACCGGGCGAGAGTGTGTTGACCCGCACGCCCTTGCGGCCCCAATAGGCGGCTAAATAGCGCGTGAAATTGATGATAGCGCCCTTAGTGGTCGGATACGACGGCGATTTGTAAAACGTCTGCTCGCCGCGCTCGTTCTGGTAAATGCTCTGGTCGGGCCCTACCATGCCATAAGTCGAGGCGATGTTGATGATGCTGCCGCGTCCCTGTTCGGCCATGACGGCGCCGAATACCTGTGAGCACAGAAAGACGCCCGTAATGTTAACCTCCAGCGACTTGCGCCACAGATCTAAGGGGTAATACTCAAACATGGATTGCTGGGCCGCTAGCGCCGGGTTTTCAAACATGTCGTTGATGGCGGCGTTGTTGACCAGCACGTCTATGGAGCCATAGCGCGCCAGCACGGCCTCACGCACGCGCTCCAACGAGGCGCGGTCGGTAACGTCGGCGCTCAGGCCCAGATGCGTAGGGCCTAATTCTGCTGCAAAGGTCTGGCAGGCGGCTTCATCCACATCTATGGCCACTACGGAGGCACCGGCTTCCGCTAAGGCACGGCAGTGCTCGCGGCCCAGGAGGCCGCAAGCGCCGGTTACGAGGGCGGTTTTGTTTTTTAATGAAAAAAGGTCCATGTGTGGTGGGTTGGGCCAAACAAGTTTGGCCATTACTGGGCCAAACAAGTTTGGCCGTTGCGGGTTAGTATTTTGTTTTTCGGAACACCATTTCGAGCACTTCGCCGCGCAGAAACTGTTCGGGTTTACCGGTTTCGATGGCGTGTTTAAGTACTGGGAAGGCGTCTTCGTAGGCTTCCAGGGTATAGGCCACGTCGGCGTCGGTGTGGCTGAACGACATGTTGTGGAAGCCGCCCCACAGTACGCCGCGTTTGAGCATCTCCTGCTGCATCAGGGTTTTGAGTACGAGCGGATCGCCGCCCTGGCCGGTGAAGTTGATGACCGTGCGGCAATCGAAGCCTGTGCAGTGCGTAACGTCCTGCAGCCCAAATTGCGCGGCCAAGGCGTTGTAGCCATCCTTGAGCTTTTTGCCCTGTTGGGCCAGATAGGCCGGCACGTTTTTCTCCCGGATTTCGGCAATGGTAGCGATAGTGGCGGCCAGAGAGAGCGCTTCGCCGCCAAAGGTGGTGAAGATGAACACATCGTGTTCGCCTTGGCTGATGACGTCCTTGCGGCCCGTGAGGAAGGAGATGGGCATACCGTTAGCCACTGCCTTTGAAAAACATGCCAGGTCGGCCTGAACGCCGAAGTACTCCTGCGCGCCGCCCAATGCTAAGCGAAAGCCCGTCCACATTTCGTCGAAGATGAGTAGCGAGCCGTTTTCGCGCGTCAGGCGCGCCACCTCGTGGAGGAAGTTGTCGCGCGGGGCCTCGAAGACGATGGGTTCCATGATGACGCAGGCGACGTCTTTATCCAGCACGGCACGCAGGCTGTCTAAATTGTTGTACGAGAACGTGCGCGTCAGCTGACGTACGGCCTGCGGAATACCCGCATTGCGCGGGGTAGTGCTGATGTACCAGTCGTGCCAGCCGTGGTAGCCGCAGCACACTACGACATCGCGGCCCGTAAAGGCACGGGCCAGGCGCACGGCAGCTGAGGTTACATCGCAGCCCGTCTTCGAGATGCGCACGCTCTCGGTGTGAGGCACTGCCTGCTGTATGGCTGCTGCGGCTTCGTATTCTAAGCGGTGCATGAGCGAGAAGGTGATGCCCCGCCCCAGTTGCTCCCGAATGGCGGCATCCACGCGGTCGTAGCAATAGCCCAGCGAAAGAGGGCCAACGCCCATCGTGTAGTCAATGTACTCGTTGCCGTCCACGTCCCACACGCGAGCGCCTTTGCCGCGCTCCAGATAGACGGGCGCCACACCGCGGCTCCATTGGCCGGGGCCTTTGGCCAGCGTTTGCGTGACGGGGTGCATGATCTGGCGAGCTTTCGCCAGCATTTCCAGCGATTTGGAAATGTTCGGATAGTCTGCGTTGAGCGATACTGTGTTAGGCATGTTAGTAGGATAGCGGCCAAATTTATTTAAACCGATTAGCTTGGGTGATAAATGCTTTTGCTGGCAAATTACCCAAACAAGTTTGGGCGGTACTGGGCTAAACAAGTTTAGCCGGTACGAGGCCAAACGAGTTTGGGCGGTACTGGGTTAGACCCACGCGGGCAGGGTGATGCGCCTTGCGATGTGTTCGGCGGTGAAGCCCTCATGGGCCAGCACATCGGGCAGGAGGGCGGGGTGGAACCAGCGTTCTTCCAGTGCGAGGGGTTGCACGTCGGCGCTGATGCGGTGTTTGAGCAGCACCTCGGCCACGATGCTGTACAGACCACCGGTGAGGAGGTGGTCTTCGATGGTGATGAGCCGTTTTGAAGTTTGTGCGGCGCGCACGATGGCCTGTTCGTCCACAGGTTTGAGCGAGCGCATATTGATAAGGCCCACCGAGAGGTTATCCTGTTCGAGAAGGCGGACAGCCTGGCGGGCTTCTTCGAAGAGCAGGCCATAGACGAGTAGGGTAATATCGGCACCTTGCTGAATCACTTCGGCTTTTCCAATTTCAAAAGGTGCATGGGTGTAATCCGTTTTGCGCACGATGAGGCGCACGTAAGCGGGGGCGGGTGAAGCCCAAATGGCCGGCAGCATGGTCAGCATGTCGGCTTCGTCGGCCGGGCAAAAGACCGTCATGCCCGGAATGGCCCGCATAAGGGCGACGTCTTCGATGGCCTGATGCGTAGGGCCGTTGGCTTCGGAGAGAAAGCCCGCAATCCAGCTGCTCAGTTTGACGGGCAGGTGAGCAATACCCACATCGGTGCGGACGAATTCGTAGGCGCGATAGATGAGAAAGGGGGCCAGTGCGTGGCAAATGGGAATACGCCCGCGCAGAGCCAGGCCGGCGGCGGCGCCAATCATGGTTTGCTCGGCGATGCCGACGTCTATGAAGCGGTCGCCCAGCACGGGTGGCAGTTCGCGCAGGACGGCGCGGTTTTCAGCGGTCATCACAATGATGCGCTCGTCGTTGAGAGCCGTCTGGCGGATGAGTTCCTGGTAGTTCATGTCGGTCAGGTTAGCGTACGGTGAGGGTTTCGGAGGTTAGATGGGCCTGAGCCTCGCCGTGCAATTCGCGCAGCAAGGCTTCCACCTCGTCGTGGGTGAAGTTGCAGAACCAGCGGTCGGCGCGGGCCTCGATGCTGGGCACACCTTTGCCGCGCACAGTATCGGCAATGATGACGCTAGGCTTGCCTGCAGCAAACGGCAGGCGGCTAAAGGCGGCCTCCATCTGGGCGAAATCGTGGCCATCTATGCGCTCCACTGCACATCCAAAAGCCTCGAATTTAGGCGCCAGTGGCTCCAACGGGATGAGTTCTTCGGTGCGCACATTGGCCTGGAAGTGGTTGCGGTCCACCACGATGACGAGGTTGTCTAAGCGATACGCCGCAGCCACCAGCAGGGCTTCCCACACGGAGCCTTCGTCGAGCTCACCATCGCCAGTAACGACAACGACGCGGTTTTGCCCACCGCGCAGTTTGATATCCAAGGCGATGCCCAGTCCAACGGCGGGCAGGTGGCCCAACGAACCAGAATGAAACTCTACACCGGGTATATGTCGGTTGGGATGCCAGTAGATGAAGTCGTTGGTTTTCAGATGGTTCTGCAGGCGTTCGATAGGTATCCAGCCCAGTTCGGCCAGTGTGGCGTAGAGGGCAGGCACATCGTGGCCTTTGGAGAGCAGCAGGTAGTCGCGCTCGGGGTCGTTCAGGCGCTCAGGTCCAACGCGCAAGAAGCGCGTATAGAGGAAGACAAAGAGGTCGGCGCAGGAGAGCGAGGCGCCCGTAAAGCAGCCCCCATCGGTGGAGAGGCGCAGAATGTGCTCGCGCACGCGCAGGGCCAGTTGAGCCAGTTCGGCGTGCGTGTGTGTAGTAGCGGGAGAAGTGTTGGAAGCAGTCACAAATGTCGCGTTTGGTCAGCGGTGATGGTTTTGAGTTCGTGCAGGTGGTGCCGATACCAGTTGACGCCAGCGTATCGGCTGTTGAGGGCAAAGATATCGGGGCGGCGTGTAGTCAGGTCGAGGACATCTTGCAGGCCGAAGTGCGGGTTCTTTGGGTACAGCTCTTCATACACGGCGCGGATGAAGGCGTAGTCTTCCGGGTAGTCAATCGTCCAGCGATGGGTCATGGAGTAATCTAAGCCCGTTTCCCAACGGACGTTTCCGATGGAGAATCGGTCTGGATTTTCCCAGATGTATGGCGTGGTGTGTTCGCGCTCGAGGGGGCGTTGGGCCTCTTTCCAGGCGGTTTCTAGAGCGCTCATGGTCATAATTTCCACGTCGTTGCCGTCGGGATAAGTAGCCGGGTGCAGGTTGCTGACGTAGTCGAAGTTGTTTTGTAAAAAATACTCGAACACGCGGTCAATGACGGTCGGGTCAATGAGCGGGCAATCGGACGGTATTTTGGCCACAGCGTCGGCATTCCACAGCCGTCCGGCCTGGTAATGGCGGTCGAGCAGGTCGTCCACACTGCCGCGATAGCAGCGCAGGCCGTGCTGAAGGCACAGGGCTTCGATGGGGTCGTCGGCGGGTTCTACCGTGGTAGCCACGACGATGGTACCTGCCCATTGGGCCGCCTGTACGCGCTCCACCATGCGCAGCAGCAGTGGTTGGCCCACTAGGTCGAGCAACACTTTGCCGGGTAAGCGACTGGAGCCCGTGCGGACCTGGATGACGGTAACAATATGACTCACGCCACAGAAGCGGTTTGGGTGACACCGATGCTACTCAGAAATGCGGGGCCGTTCTTTTCTGGAAAGGCCAGGTACTGCCGACAGAGGTCGGCAATGCGACGAGCGGAGGTGCCGCCGTTTTGCCACGGGGCCAGACGGCGCAGCTGCTCCAGGTCGAAGTAAGAGTGCACCTTTTTACCCAAAATAATGCCGACGTAAACTAAGGTGGAATACTGGCAGATGAGCTCATCGCAGTTGGCAATCATGGGATAGGGGTCGCCGTCGGTGAAGACCAACGCATCGGGGCCAACCACTTCGCGAATTTCGCGCACAGCGCGCTCGGCGTTTTCGTTAGGATGCAGTTTGAAAATCATGGGCCGCCCGGCGGCAATGCGGACGCATTCGCGCAGGAAGGCGGGCCGATTTTCATAGCGGAACGTTTCGCGAATGTCAGAGGTAACTACCAATACGTAGCCGCGATGTGGGAAGTCATTGTGCAGGTATTGGTGCAGGTTGTCGTAGTTGGGCATGCCCGTTACGACGATTTTTTCGGGGTCGGTGCCCATGTGTGCGAAATGTTCTTTATAGCCTTCCGAAGCCACGCAGTAGATGTCGCACAGGTTAGAAGCGCCGTTGAGCGAGGTATTGAACGTCAGGTAGCGCGGCAGGATCTTCGCCTTCTGGACGATGCGCGTCAGCACGTTTACCGGGTCGGTCATGCCTTCTTGCACCCAGACGGTTTTAATGTTTCGCAGGCGGCGCGGCACTACGAGGTCGGAGCACAGCACAGCCAGGTCGTACTCGTTGCGCTGACCCATATAGTCCACGGGCAGGTTGTGCTCGCTCAGGTAGCGGTCGGCGCGCTCTTTAAACTTGCCGCCCATGACGGTGCTTTCCAACAGGCCGGCTTTAAGGGCCCATTTTTCTACGGGAGAGTCGGGGAAAAATTGGGTAAACCAGCACTCGAACTCGTCTTGCAGGTGGCTGGCAATCTGGTGCATCTGGGTGGTCTGGTTAGGAGAGCCCACCACAAATAGGATTTTTTTCCTGCTCATGAGTCGTGTTTTGATAAAAGCGCGGCAAAGGTAGGACAGCGGAAGACGCAGTGAAGGTGATTTTTATCGTCTTGCCGGAGCAACGCCCGGCTTCGTCTTTCTGCGGCTGAATACCAAGAACATTCTTGGCGTTACTCGACGCGCACCTTCATGCGGATATCTTCCAGGGGGCGGTCGTTGGCGTCGCGTGGCACGGCAGCAATGCGATCTACTATTTCCATGCCCGATACCACCTCTCCAAAGACGGTGTACTGGCCGTCCAGCTGGGGCGTACCGCCCACGGTTTTGTAGCGGGCGCGCCACTCGGGGCTGAATTTGATGCCCATAATACGCTCCAGTTCATCTAGGGAGGCGTCGGTATGCAGCTGCCCTTGCACGATGTAGAACTGGCTGCCATCGGAAGCGCGCTGTGGGTTGACGGCATCAGACTTGCGCGCTGCCGATAGCGCGCCGCGCACGTGAGGGAAGCGAATTTCTGCCGGTATTGTGTAGCCAACTTCACCCGCGCCCAGTAGAACGCCCGGGGTAGCATGCTTTGAGGTCGGGTCGCCACCCTGAATAACGAAGTCCCGAATAACGCGGTGAAACAGCAGGCTGTCATAAAAGCCCGACTGTACTAATTTGAGGAAGTTGTCGCGATGCAGTGGCGTCTCATCGTAGAGCCGCACGCGGATATCGCCAAACTTCGTCTCGATGCGCACGATGGTCTGGCGCTTCTGGCAGGCACTTAAAAGGAGAAGCAGGGAAAAAAGCAGGTATGGCAGTCGCGTACCTCTTTGGAATGGGAACACGTCTTTGCGCATCATCGTTCGGCTTCTAAGTCTTTGAAATACTGAACGATTTTTTCTTTCAGCAAGCGCTCCTGTTCGGGTAAGGGTAGCGTCTGGATATTGCGTATTTGCCGCCAATGCGGCCAGCCATCGGCATCGCGGCCCACGAATTCGTAGTAACCGTCGTAGGCCAGCAGACGGCAGACGGCAATGTGCATGAGGTCTTGTTTCTCCTCTTTGGTAAACCCTTTTTTCCAACGCCCCAGCTCCTGGATGCCTATCAGGAACAGCATCGTGTTCAGGTCGGGCAAGGCATCGCGTTTCATGGCATCTTTCACCTCGTGCCGCACGCGCAGCCATTCAAAATCTAATTCCCAGTCTTCTAAGGACACCTTAGTTGCTATAAATAGAATTGGTTCACTATTGCATCGCTGACGATGAAATACCTGCAACGGGCCAGGCAAAGACTTGCGCGCGTTCCAGCCTTCGTGGTCAGCTGCTTTTTCAATTAATTATTCGAGTGGCCATCGTGCTTTTCCTCTGACAATTGCTGGCGAATTTGGGCCACCACTTCCTCCGAGGTATTGGCCAACTTAGCAATATCAGCATCGCTAAATCAGGGAATGCGTGCAGCAAGTTGACCACGACGGTCTTCTTAGCTTCCTGAGCGCCGATTTCTATGCCCTCTTGGCGCCCCTCTCGAAGACCCTCTTGAAGGCCTTGTTCACGCCATTTCTTCCTTATTTCCTCCATTTCCTCCTCGAATGCAAGGCCCTGGCCAAATTCTTCTATCAGTTCCAGATATGCTTTCAGTGTCTGCGGCGGAACGTTTTTCATCCATTCGGCAGTCTTTATTTTTTTCATTTCCAGCATTTTTACGACGTATAAAGAGGTGGATTGGCCCAGCATCGGTATCCGCTCGTCGGACATTTTTTCCTGCAAGGCTGCCCGCACGATGGGCAGGTACTGCCAAAGTTGGGGCAAATTTCGAACAAATTTAAAATGAACAGGCTCTTCAAATAGTTTGAGCGCGGCTTTTGCAGAATTTCTTCGACCGATATCTCGTCCAGGTTGATAGCGATGTAGCGAAAGTTGGGCATGTAGGGTTTGAGGACGTCGGGCAGGTCTTCGAACGTTTCTAAAAAGGCTTCGTGCAGCCAGGGGCGTTCGCCGTGGTAGAGCACAATAGCGATGACGTACGATAGGGGTCGGTTACGGCGGGCGTCGTTTTCCCATATCTGCAGCATGTAGTCGAGCAGTTGCAGATGCACCGGGTAGGTTGGCCGATCGCTTTTGTGTTCAAAAAGGAAAAGCAGACGCGCCGGTCTGCCGCCTTTGAGTTGGGTCTGATAAATGCTATCGCAGAACGATGCGCCGAATCGGCCGCTGATGTGTTCCGATGGGGCCGGCTCGAAATGTGAGAAGTCCACGAGGCGGCGTACGCTCTTGGGAGTATAGCCCCGGACGATGTCTTCTGCTACTTCGGCAAAGCTCAGAAACAATTTGAAGAGCCGGTCAAACAGCTGGGCTATGCCTTTCAATCGCGTTTTTTTTGCTTTCTTTTCATGGCTGGTCATTTATTGTTCAAATGAACCAGCAAGGTAAGCAAATATCTGGGGATGGGCCGGTATGGTTCCTGAAAAATCAGAAAACTTTGTTTTTTACCGACTCTGGCCGGGGGTTATCTTATTCAGCTGCTCGAAGATATCGGTATAGTCGAAAGTCTCCAGGTCTCGCCAGAAGTTGAGGGTTTGGCGCAATTGGGCAATGGAGGAGCAGCCCAGGACGATGCCGTCGAGATGTGGCTGGAGTGCGGCGAAGAGGAGGCCTATCTGGTAGAAGGCGGTGATAGGTGGTCGGACAAAGGCGGTATTCCACTGGGGCAACGCCTCGCGTATGCGGGCAAGCAAGTCTTCAGCTGTCGCAGGGTCGCCGCCTCGGGCTTTCAAGGTGCTGCCCGGAGCATATTCGCCCTCGAGTTTCAGGCCGCCGGCGTTGATACCGTAGGCAAAATAACGGTGTGCCGAGCGTTGGAGGCGCGCGTAGCGGGGTAGGTCGGAGTGGAGGATATTGTGCTTAAGTTGGATGTCGAACGACACCTGCATTTGCTCGACAATGGGGGCATACACCTCGGGGTGCCGAATGCCGGAAAGCCCTGGGCGCAGCCCCTCTTCGCGGCAGACATCGGCAAGGGCATACAGCGTGTCGGCAATGGCACCGGGGTCGTTGCGGTTGTCCCAGTGGAGCATGATGCCGTGCAGGTTAGTACCCAACAGGCGGCGGTATTCACCTGTCATCATGCGTATGAAAGAGGGCGACAGGTTGACTTCGGGCGAGCGCATGTTGTCTAACGCACCGATTTTCATCGTGATTTGCAGATCGCTCAGCCCATGTGCCCGAAGGTATTCCTGCAGAATGCCTTCAGCTGCGCGGAAATGCGCCGGGTTTTTATCAATGGGGTAGTTGGTGGCGCTGTCAATGCCTTTTTGGCCGGCCTTTAGCCAGTGGTCGAGCAGTTGGAAAGCCTCTTCGCGGCTGACTGTCCAGGCCCATTGAGCCGTGCCTAAGAGTAGTTGTTTGTTCGTCATTTCGGCTTTCGTTTTTTCAGGATGGCCATGGCTTTCAGGTACTGCTGGGCCAGTTTTGGGATGTTCACTTTGCTGTTGGCGGCGTCGTCCGTCCAGCGGACGGGCAGTTCGCACATTTTGAGGCCCTGCCATTCGGCTACGGCGAGCAGCTCGGTGCTGAAGAACCAGCCATTGCTCACAGCGCCGCCGGCAATGAGGGTGGGGACGTATTCGCGTTTGAGCCATTTGAAGCCACACATGCCGTCGGAGAAGTGGGTACCCAAGTAGTGTTTGAGGATGAAGTTGAAGGCTCGCGACGTGATTTCGCGTTTGAGCGTGCGCCCGATGACACGGGCCCGCGGGTGCAGGCGCGTGCCATAGACTAAGTCGTAGCCTTCTGTGGCGATGGCATTGTATGCCTGGATGAAGTGGCTCAGGTCGGTGGCTAAGTCCAGATCCATGTAGCCTACGATGTCGGCCTCGCTTTGGCTCCAGGAGGTTTTCAGGGCCAGCCCTACGCCTTTTTCGGGCACTCGAACGAGTTTGACTTCGGGCAGTTCGTCGGAGAGTTCCAGTGCTAAGCGCGGGGTGGCATCGGTGCTGCCGTTGTCGGCGATGACGATTTGCCACTGGCGTCGGCGCTCGGGGAAGTGTTCGCATAGAAACTGGTGGAGGGTGCACACCTGGCGTCTCAGGGTGGCTTCTTCGTTGAGCACGGGTATCGTAACATCGAAGGTGAGCATGCGGTGGGTACTGTTCGTTTGGGCGGCAAAGGTAACGGGCTGGTGGCGGGTGCCGCCATTTCCACATTCGGTGGCCGCAAATTTTCCACACGCACGTAACTTGCGGCCTGAAACTGCGTCCGTTGCACGCGGATGCACGCGCCACTTGCACGCATGAACGATTTGCTAAAAAATCCCGTCGCTGTTTTTGTTGCCGGCCTTTTGTTTCTTTGGCTGCTGCTCAAAGTGCTCCGAGTGGTTGTTAGTGAGTTCTGGATAGTGGTGCTGGCATTTGTACTGCTTTTTATCCTGAACGAGCGTTTTCGCCGGGCGGTACAGGCTTTTTTCTCTCGACTTTTTCGCTAAATCACACCGTTTTTCACAACTTACCTGATTGCTATGCAAACCGAAATGCAACCGCTCAAACCCAAAAGCTTCTGGCAGCGCCCTGAAGGCGTTACGGGAGCCATCTTCCTGCTGGCACTCGTGATTGGCGGCGGGTACCTGTTCATGAAGATTCTGCCCACGCTGATTCAATTGGCCGAGAACACCCTCTACCTGGCTGGGCTGCTGGCCCTGCTGGCCGGTCTGCTATATGTGGTGCTGGATCCGAAGATGCGCAACCTGATCTGGTTCATGTATAAATCCTTCATGCGCTGGATAACAGGCCTATTTGTACAGCTCGACCCGATCGGCATTTTAAAGAGCTACATTGAAGACCTGAAGAAAAATTTGGCCAGTATGAACGCCCAGATCAGCCAACTGCGCGGCCAGATGTACCGCTTAGGCGAGATGATCAAGCAGAACCAGCGCGAGATACAAACCAGTCTGGGCATGGCCAGCCGGGCCAAAGAGAGCGGCAAAGACGCTGTCATGGTGCTTAAGGCGCGTCGGGCAGGTCGCTTGCAAGAGTCTAACCTGAAGTTGGAAGATCTTTACAAGCGCATGGAGGTGCTCTACCGCGTACTGACGAAGATGTACGAAACCTCCGAAATAATGCTTGAGGATCTGCAAGACCAGGTCGTCGTCAAGGAGCAGGAGTATAAGGCCATTAAGGCTAGCCATTCGGCCATTCGCTCGGCGATGTCTATCCTGACGGGCAGCGGCGATAAGCGCTATATGTACGATATGGCGCTGGAGGCCATGGCCGAAGACGTAGGCCGCAAAGTAGGCGAGATGGAGCGCTTCATGGATCTATCGAAGAGCTTCATGGACTCCATTGACCTGCAAAACGGCGTCTTTGAGGAGGAAGGCCTGCGCATGCTGGAGCAATGGGAAAAAGAAGGTGTTTCGCTTCTGCTGGGCAAAGAGAAGAATGTCTTAATCGCTCAGGCTGAAGACCCTAAGAACGTCCTCGACCTGAACGCTTCCGCACAAACACCGCCTAAAGAGGCCCGAGGGCGCAACCAGTACGACGCTTTCTTCGAGTCCTGATTAAGTCCCTGACGATAAGTGTGATCAAGTGTGAGAGGTGGGCACAGACAAACGCCGATCCCTCACGGAATACCCCCATTTTTTTATTTTTTTTACACTAAATCTAAAGGTGCCGTACTTTTCGCGGCGAAATCGAAGCAAATGTTTGAAAGACACGGTTAGGCCCGAAATTTTTGGGCATAATCTTTTCTTTAATCTCAAGGCACACCCTTTATGCGCATCCAGTTCAGCCTCTCATGCCAGAAGGGCACCGTTATTCCGATCAATTACCAGTCGGAAATTTCGAGCTGGGTCTTTACGGTGCTCTCTAAGGCGGGTTTAGAGCTGTCCCAGTACATTCAACAATTAGGATTTGATGTTGGGACGCGAACCTTTCGGCTTTTCACTTTTAGTCCGTTAGCCATCTATCCCTATGAAATGGATCAGGCACGGCAGGAATTTAAGCTATTAGGCCAACAAGTCAAACTGACTATCTCGATGTATCTCGACCCGGCCTATGAGTATCAAGTCATCCAACTGTTTCGCTACACGCCGTTAGAGTTAGGCTCCTTTGAGGGAGGGCCTGCTCAGTTCAACGTCAAGCACTGGCAGGTACAGCCCAAGGCGCAGCTAAAAGAAACTATGCAGTTTCGCGCGCTGTCGCCCATATCCATCACCAGTGTGGAGGAGGGCAAAAACGCACACCAGTTCATCTTGCCCGATAGCGAAACTTATGACATCAGCTTCTTCAATCACGCTGTCCGGCGCTTTAAGGCCGCCATGCAATATCGCTCGTTGGCGGCGCTGGGGCTGCTCGATCCTGCTTTTCCGATGCAATATCGGTTGCTGGGGCAGGCCAAATCCCGACTTATTCACCTCAAACCCAACATGGATGGGCTGACGCAACTGCGCGGTTTTATCTATGAGTTTGAGGTCAGCATGCCTAAGCCACTCATGGAGTTCTGCTATTACGCCGGTTTTGGCGAGTATCCGCACCTTGGCTTTGGCTGTGTGGACATTAAAACTTCTTGAAAGCTCTGCTTGGGTATTCAAAACAGCCACCCTAACAAAAGCGTTTGCTATTTTGAACTGAAACAACAGTAAACGGTAACGCTATGTCCCCTTTCTCTCCTTCGGCCCTCTGTTGCCTCACTACCCTACTTATTTGGGGCTGCGACTACGCCGAAAAAAAGCCGGAGATCGCCGCAGCCGACCTGCAAGGCCGCTGGGAGCTGACGCGCGGCTTCCGCAACCAACGCGAAACCCAAACCCTCATCGGTACCTATTTCCTCTTCAGCGCCGACGGCAAACTAACCACCAACCTGCCTATCGGTATAGAAGCACCGTTGCCGTATGAGATTGCTCAAAACACCATTCGGCATCAAACTTCGCCCGCCACAATTTACGAGGTGCTCCAGCATACCGATAGCACTTTGGTCTTAAGCCTCTCCCTACGTGGCCTGCCTTTTGAACTGCACCTCCGGCGCGCAACTGCGGACACCGTCCCTGAATTGTTGCAATAGCGCACGCGCCTTTTGTGCACGCCCATTGCCCGCCCTTGCGCAACTTTGCCGCACATTTCTGGCCCAAACATGCAGAACACTCCTGACGTCTATGTAGCCATCATGGCCGGCGGCGTAGGCAGCCGCTTCTGGCCCGGAAGCCGCGAACATCGCCCCAAACAATTCCTAGACATCCTCGGCGTAGGCAAAAGCCTGCTGCGCCTCACCTTCGAGCGCTTCCTCGGCCTGTGCCCGGCCTCCCACATTTTTGTCGTAACAAACGCCGCCTACACCGACCTGGTCGCCGAACAACTGCCCGAACTAACCCCTAACCAGATACTGGGCGAACCCAGTCGCAACGACACCGCTCCTTGTGTCGCTTACACGGCCTTTAAATTGGCCGGCCTGAGCCCGAACGCTACCCTTGTTGTCGCCCCGTCCGACCACGTCGTCTTGCAACCCGATGTCTTCCTAAATCTGCTGCGCAAGGCCATTGACTTTGCCCACCAGCGCGAGGCCCTCATCACGCTGGGCATTCAGCCCACACACCCTCACACCGGATACGGCTATATCCAGGTAGGCCAGGAAGAAACCGACGGCATCTTCCGCGTGGAGCGCTTCACTGAAAAACCCAATGCCGAAACCGCACAGCAATTCCTCAACTCCGGCCAATACCTGTGGAACGCAGGTATCTTTATATGGCGCCTGCCTGCCATCCTACGCGCTTTCGAGCAACACGCTCCAGACATCTACGAGGTTTTGCAAAAAGGAAAAAACGCTTACAATACTCCTCAGGAGGCCTCCTACCTGCAAGAGCATTACCCTACCACCCGAAAGGCCCCCGTGGACATCGCCATCCTGGAAAAAGCCGACAACGTCTTCACTTTGCCCGCCGACTTCGGTTGGTCGGACCTGGGCACGTGGGCCAGCCTACACCAGGAGTCGCCCAAGGATGCCCACGACAACGTCGTGCAAACTCAAACAGCCCTGCTTTACGACGTACAGGATACACTCGTGCGGGCGCCTCAGGGCAAATTGCTCGTCGTGCGCGGCCTGCGTGATTACATCGTTGTGGACGAAGGCGATGTGCTGCTGATATGGCCCAAATCCGAAGAACAGGCCATTAAGCAGGCCCGTGCGGACGTCCAACGCCAGTTTGGAGAGGAATTTTTGTAGCGCAGCAGATTTTTTTGGATAAAATTTTTTGCTGCCGAAAAATATCTCCTACTTTAGCCGTTGAATTTTGTTAATCCGCTTGTCGCTCCTAATGAGGGAGTTGTACGGTCTGACCAACGCCGAGGATTTCATTCACTAAACCGTAAACAGCATCCCGTGAGACAACAGTGTACCTCCGTTACCGTACACCCCGAAATCCAAAAAGGCGCTCCGGTGTTTAGCGGCACCCGTATTCGTGTAGAGACCTTCTACGATTATATCCGCATTGGCGTTAGCGTATCGGAGTTTTTGCACGAATTTCCTTCTATTACCCCCGACCAGGCGTATGAGGTGTACGAATTGTACCGCAATCATTACACCTTAGAGCAAATAGCTGCCATGGCCAATGGGCCGGGTACGATATACCCGGCAAGCAACCGTTAAGGCTCTCTTCCAGAACGCTCCTTTTGAGTGGGAAGAGCCGCTGCGCGCGAACGCAGAGTGCTCTTTGTGTGATCTCTTGGCCGCATGTCATCCCGACGTATTCTCCTGATTGCCAACAGCGCCTGGAATCTGTGGAATTATCGTCGGAGCCTCGTTCAAGCCCTGCAGGAAGCGGGTCATGAAGTTCTGTTGGCCGCCCCGGAAGACCGCTTTAGTGCCTTTTTAAGGGCGCCTTTTTATCCGCTGCGTTGTTTGGAGCGCGGCTGGGTATCGCCGCTGGTTGTGGGGCGGGCTGTGGCTGAAATGGTGCGCTTGATGCGCCGCGAGCAGCCAGCACTGTGTCTGTTGTTCACCACATCGGCCAACCTGCTGGGCGGTTGGGCCGCGCGCCTGACGCAAACG
This sequence comes from uncultured Saprospiraceae bacterium, assembly GCA_937980645.1. Lineage (GTDB taxonomy): Bacteria > Bacteroidota > Bacteroidia > Chitinophagales > Saprospiraceae > M3007. The sequence continues at coordinate 46,321 of CALJPQ010000017.1, forward strand.
CCCTACCTTTCGGTGGTAGAAGGGCTGGGCTATGCTGGCGCCCATGCGCTGCGCTGGCGATGGGTAGGCCGTCCATTGTTCCGCAGCGCCCTGCGAGGGGCACAGCGCGTGCTGTTTCTCAACGCTGACGACCTGTGTGAGGCGACGCGCCAGGGTGTTGTCGCGCCCGAAAAAGCCGCACTCGTGCCCGGGCCAGGGGTGGATGCCGTGCATTTTGCGCCACACCCTTCAGCGGAACGCGCTGAGGTTGTTTTTCTGTATTGCGGGCGCTTGCTGCGCAACAAAGGCGTACACCTCTTCGCTCAGGCTGCCCGGGTAGTGCGCGCGGCAGGCGCATCTGCAGTCTTCCGAGTCCTTGGCGCGCCCGATGCAGGCAACCCCGCCTCGCTGCCCTTGGAAGAGGTGACGGAATGGCATCGCACTGGCGCCATCCAGTACCTTGGCTCCGCCGACGACGTGCGCCCCCATCTGGCGGAGGCCGATGCTGTGGTGCTACCCACCTATTACCGCGAGGGCATGCCCCGCGCCTTGTTAGAAGCCATGTGCATGGAAAAAATCGCCATCGCCACCGACATGCCAGGATGCCGGGAGGTTATTGTACCCGGCCGGACGGGCTTCCTCGTGCCGCCGCGCGACGTACAAGCCCTGACGCGCGTCCTGACTCACGTCACCTCCCTGTCGCCCGAGCAACGAGCCTCTATAGGAAAAGATGCGCGCCAATGGGTGCTGGAGCGCTTCTCGGATGCAGTGGTTTTGCCACACTACCTGAAAGCCTTAGAGGACGTAATGCGCAAATAAAAATCCGCAAAGGCCCTTCGGAGATAAGAGAGCAAGTGTTGTTTTCTAACGCTGGAATGCCTGCCAGGCTGTTTCAGATGCTGCTGATAGCGGTTTTGGTGGCCTATCTTTGTGCTCAAAAAGCGCGCGAGATGGCCAGACCTCTTTTCCCCTATGGTGTCAGTCACTTTAGCAAGTTGGTCAGCGAGAACCATGTGTACGTGGATCGCACGTGGGCCATTGAGCGTCTGGAGCGTCTAAGTACGTCGTACCACATTTTCCTGCGTCCGCGTCGTTTTGGCAAGAGCCTGTTCCTTTCGGTGCTGGAGCACTACTACGGCCGCGAGCACCGC
>CALJPQ010000018.1 GCA_937980645.1 uncultured Saprospiraceae bacterium
GTAGGCCGCACGCAGATAGGTTTCCACCTGCCGGAGGCTACGGAGGCGACGCTGACGGTGTTTGATGAGTCGGGCCGCATTGTGTGGACGCAGCGCGGACAGTTTGCGAAGGGTTACAACGCCTTCAATGTGGATCGTTCGTTGGTAGAGGTACCGGGTGTGCTGTACTACCGCGTAGAGACGCCGACGGATAGCGCTGTGCGCAAGATGATTCAGACGAAGTAAGTGAGTACCTGTTTGCGAAGTCCTTTCGGACGTCGCGAACCTATCGTTTAAAACACGCGCCGCCGCCCTGTCTCGGAAAACCGAGGCCGGGCGGTCGGTTTTTAGATACCTCCGAGGCGATATCTTCTTACATAAGGTGTCGTCTCGGGCGTGTAACATCCGCGTCGTTGTTGGTGCGTGCTTTTTCCTGTGGCTCTTGGATACTGTTGGGCCTTTGGTTTGACCTCTCCGAGGTCATTCAGATGTCGTTGCCGGGGCGTTCTACAAATATTTCACCTCTTCGAGGTGAGGGTGCGGTCTTGAGAGTTGTTTGCGTATTTGTTGGCCATTTGTGTTGGCATATTGCCCTCCTACAGGTCCTACGAGCATATTCGTGAGCGGCCTTTCGAGGGGTTGGCCGTTTGTGCTGGCATGTTGCTGCCTTTATTCCAGTTCTACAGACATTTCCCCTTTTCGAGGTGTGTACGAGCATTCTCGCCGTAGATTTCCATTTGCACTGGCATATTACCTCCATGCAGGTCCTGTGGTTGTGTGCGAGCGACCTCGAAAGAGGTCGCACATTTGTAGTAGTACGAGAAGGCGATACCTCGGGCGGTGTTTTCGTCTGTTCGTTTTTAACGGCGCTTCCGGCCCAAGACCTCAAAGGGTTGTTCAATGCGGTACCCCTGCTCATCTACGACTGTGAGCACGTGCTGACCTGTTGGCGGCAGTAGGGCCATTTGGTGGAAGTGGCGCGTGCTGCCCAGATATTCGCCATTTAAGTGCCAGAATACTTCTGTGGCCGGATGTCGGTGGGCCAGTTGAAACACCACGCGGCTGGGTTGGCCGTCGAGGTCAATGGGTACATAGATGCGCCGCAGGTCGCGCGGATAGATGAGCTGCATGGTCCGGTGTTTATCTGTGGCAGCTTGTTGCGGGCAATCAGGGTGCAACGGTGGCGGTGGGCGATAGGCGGGATTTCGGCGGACGTAATAGTGCTCCTGTAGGGGCGGCAGCACGAACCAGGGTTGGTGCCGCATGTCGGCCGGATTGGCACAGTCGCTGTTAACCTGCCACTGGCCATCGGCGGAGAGGTGCAGTAGTTGATGATAAGGACAGGTGGGCGCCAGCAGACCTTTACGGGGGATCCAGGCGGAGTCCGCTTCGCAGTGATGACCGGCGCGGTAGCCGCTTTGTGGGCAGACGGGAGCGCGTGCCATGTCGTCGTAGGGCGGGTCGAACCAGCGCCCATCGTTGGGCAGGAAGTCAAACACATCGAAGAGCACGGGAGCGGCCATCTCCACGCCGATAAGGCCCGGGCGCCCTTCTCCATCAGCATTGCCGACCCACACGCCTACAGCATATTGAGGCGTAACGCCAACGGCCCAGGCGTCGCGGAAGCCAATGCTGGTGCCCGTTTTCCAGGCAATGCGGCGGCTGTTTTGAAAGACCTCCCACTCGCCGGCACCCAGCGGGCGCTCGACGCGCTGCATGGCCTCAAGGGCGAACCAGATGGCCGCAGCACCAGGGCCATTGGGCTGCTGTTGCAGGCGTGGCTGAGGCGCCGCGGCAGCGGCCAGCAGCTGGGCCGGGCGGAAATCGTGGGCGTCGTAGCGGCTGCTGCGTTCGTACCAGGCGCCCAAACGGCGCGCCATGCCGGCATAGGCGTTGGTAACTTCAAGCAGATTGGCTTCGCCTCCGCCTAGGATGAGCGAAAGGCCGTAATGACTCGGCGATTTTCGGAAAGTGGAAAGCCCCAGCCGTTGCAGGTCGAAGTGGAACTTTTCCACGCCGTAATCCTGAAGAAGTCGCACAAAAGGCACATTGAGCGAGCGCGCCAGCGCGCGCTGAGCAGGCACCACGCCGTCGTAATCAGCCCGGAAGTTTTCGGGGCGATAGCGGCCCATTTGGGTGGGGACGTCTTCCAGAAGGCTGTGCGGCAGCAGGATGCCGTCCTCCATCGCCATGGCGTAGAGGAAGGGCTTGAGGATGCTGCCCGTGCTGCGTGGGGCGGCGATGATGTCCACCTGTTCGCTGTGCTCAGCACCAGCGTTAGGGGCGTTACCCACGTAAGTGCGCACGAGGCCAGAGGGAATTTCTATGACAACGATGGCTAAGTTGTGGATGCCGTTGCCGCGATAGAGTGCCTGCCAGCGGGCAGCGATGTCGGTGATTTGCCGCTGCCAATGTTGTCGAATGGCCGTTTGGAAGCGCCCGCCGCTGCGTCTGGGCAGGCGTTTGGCCAAGCGGTCGAGCAAGTGTGGCGCCAGATCGGGTAGGGGTAGTGGGGCTGCAGGGAGCGGTTCTTCCTGGGCCAGTGCGCAGGCGTCGTCGGCGATTTTGCCCTGCTGGCGCAGGCGCTCTAGCAGGTGATTGCGCTTTTGAAGCAGCCGTTCGCGGTTTCGTCCCGGGTGAATGAGGGCCGGGCTGTTGGGCAATACGGCCAGGGTGGCCGCTTCTGCCCAGGAGAGTGCTTCAGGGGCTTTGCCAAAGTAGCGCCAGCAGGCGGCTTCCAAGCCCACCACGTTGCCGCCAAAGGGCGCATAGGCGGCGTATAGGCTCAAGATTTCGCGCTTTGAGTGCGTCAGCTCCAAACGGGTGGCCATGAACATTTCCACAACCTTCTCCCACAGGGTGCGGGGTGGGTTACCGCGCGCCAGCCGAATGACTTGCATGGTCAGCGTGCTGCCACCGCTTACTTTGCGTCCCTGCTGCATATTCGACCACAGCGCGCGGGCCAGGCCAACAGGGTCAACGCCCGGGTGATACCAGAAGCGCTTGTCCTCAAATGCCACCACGCAAGTGGCGTATCTTTCGGGCACAGGAGCCAGCGGAAACCGCCATTGCCCATCAGCGGCAATGCGGGCGCTGAGCAAATGCCCGTCCTCATCTTCTAGTACTACCGACAGGGGAACGTCGAACAGCGGACGAGGCAGACAAAAAAGCCACACCGTTGCCAGCGTTATCGCCGCGATGAACGTCTTAGGATAGCGACGCAAAAAGCCTCCGATGCGGGAAAAAAGGCCGCGTATATGCTGCATTTTTAAGGGCATGTCTGCTGTCGTGAATCTGTGCCAGGTAAAGGTACGATGCTGACCGAGGTACGAATACCAGGGAGGTGCTCTGCCGGAACGAACGTTGCGTTCTAAACGTTGAAAAAGCAGGTCAAACGAAAATTAGCAAGTTTTTTGCTTAACGAAGGATTGAGTGTGCGCAACTTTACCACCCATTAGCGTAGTATCGTATAGAACCTTGAAAAAACTGTTCTCACCATGCGCCAACTTAAGATAGCCCACAAAATTACCGCCCGCGAAAGCCAGGCGTTGGAGCGCTACTTAATTGAAATCGGTAAAATACCGCTCCTGACACCAGAACGCGAAGTGGAATTGACTCGACGTATTCGCGAAGGCGACGTGGAGGCCCTGCACCAGCTGACGCAGGCCAATTTGCGTTTCGTGGTGTCGGTGGCCAAGCAGTACCAGAATCAGGGCTTGAGTCTGGCCGATTTGATCAATGAAGGTAACATTGGGCTTATTAAAGCCGCTCACCGTTTCGACGAAACGCGGGGCTTTAAATTTATCTCCTATGCGGTGTGGTGGATCCGGCAAAGTATTCTGCAGGCCATCGTAGAGAACAGCCGTATCGTGCGCATGCCAATGAGCCGAATAGGCGCATACAACAAGGTCAACGAAGCGTATTCCTCGTTTGTGCAGACCTTCGAGCGCGAACCGACGGCGCAGGAGTTGGCCGACCTGCTGGATATGACGGTTACAGAGGTGGAAACCGTCCTGGCGGCGCAAAGCACCCGCCACGTGTCGTTCGACGCACCGCTTTCTGCCGACGATGGCGAGGCCACGCTGCTGGATGTCTTTGCCGCCGATGAAGCGCCCGACCCGGAAATTGATTTGATGGAGGAGTCGCTCAAGAAGGAGATCGCTCAGGGATTGGCGTCGCTGCCTCCGCGTGAAATGCAGGTAGTCGCGGATTTCTATGGCCTCAATGGCCAAAAACCGCTTTCGTTAGACGACATCGCCGACAAGTTCGACCTCTCGCGCGAACGCGTGCGCCAAATCAAAGAGCGTGCGATACGGCGCCTGCGCAAGGCATACAACCGCAATGCACTGCGCGCATATCTGGGCTAAACACATTTGGCTTTTCGGGTTCGGCGCTCCTTTTCGGCTTACCTTCGCGCCGTTTTCAAAACCCACGGGTTCGCAATAGTGAATTTAGCGCTCGACGTCGGCAATACACGCATCAAAAGCGGGCTTTTTCGCGGTAAGCAATTGCTGGAGCATAGCGATTGGGCTGCCGAGGAATGGCCGCTCATCGCCGAATTTGCCGATGAAATGCAGGTGCGCCGGGTTGTGCTGGCGTCGGTAGCGCCTGTGGATGAGGCGGTGGTAGCACGGCTAAAACAGCAAACTGACTACTGGCTGGAGATTACCCACCTGACGCCGATGCCTTTCACGATTGCTTACAAAACGCCCCATACCTTGGGCCGCGACCGCATCGCCGCTGTGGCGGGAGCCCATGCTTTGTGCCCTGGGCGCAATTGCTTAGTCATAGACTGTGGTACGTGCATCAAATACGACCTGCTCACGGCAGAGGGCGTTCATCTGGGCGGGAACATCGCTCCCGGTGCCTCTATGCGCCTGAAAGCCATGCACGAGTTCACCGCACAGCTGCCGTTAGTGGCTATGGAAATGCCGGCCGATATCATCGGCAATAGCACCACTACCGCGCTCCAGAACGGCGCCCTGCGCGGTGCAGCCTTAGAAATGGAGGGCTTTGTCCAAACCTTTCACCGGCGTTTTGCCGACCTGACCGTTATCCTCACGGGTGGCGATGCAACCTTTTTTCGTGCTGCGTTGCCATTTGACCTGCTTGTAGAACCGCAACTGACCCTGCACGGGCTGAACCACTTGCTCCTGTTTAACACCACCACTCCCGGCTAACCCAAAACCTTTATTCGAACCACTCTGTATGAAGCTTTCATCGCTGCTAGTCTTTGCTTTCTTTCTGAGCACTGCCTCTTCGCTTTGGGCGCAGCCCAAATTCAATTCGCCCTATTCGCGCTACGGATTGGGCGACCCGGTACATCCTGCCTTTGCCGCCCAGGCCGGTTACGGAGGCCAAACAGCCGCTTTCCATGATTATCACCACCTCAATCCCTTCAACCCGGCCTCTTATGCTTTCTTGCGCACCGCCACTTTTGAGGGAGGCGCCTATGCCAAATACAGTGCTTACCGGTCACCTTCGACCCGCCAGCAGGCTTGGACGGGCAATATGGCCTACTTGGCCCTGGGCTTCCCGCTGCGTAACGTCATTAACGACCTCCTCGACCGCCAGCGGTCGCCCTGGCATTACGGCACAGGGCTGGTCCTGGTGCCGCACACGATGGTTGGATACAACGTCTCCGTCACCGACTCTCTACCTGACCTGGGCAACTTTCTGAGCGAATTTAAGGGCGACGGCGGCACCTATCGCCTCGCCTGGGGACACGCCCTGCGCTACAAGCGAACAGCCGTTGGCATAGACTTAGGATGGCTATTCGGTAGAGCAACCTACGAAAGCTCTACAGCATTCCGAGACTCGTTTCCAACGTTCATCAGTACACGCCGCGACGATCAACACATTAGTGGCTTTGTCTGGAAAGTCGGTGTACAACATGATGTCGTGTTGAAATCCCTTGAAGCCGACTCAACCCTGCCCAAAGAATGGATCACTTTCGGTATCACCGGCGGCACCCAGCGAAAAATCAGCAGCACAGCCGACCGGATTTTCGTGCGACATCGCGGACGCCAGGCTAACGGCCAGTACAGCAGCGCCGACACGCTGCTGCTGGAAAGCGGCCAGCGCTACGCGCTTACCCTCCCGACATCCTTGCGCGCCGGATTTCAGTACGTACAGACAAACAAACTGCGCATGGGCGCCGAATTCGCTTACGAGAACTGGTCGGTCTTTGAAAATGCAGCCCGTCCTAACGACGCCGATTTCCGGAATATCATGGAGGTCAGTGCCGGCATTGAATATATTCCCGACCACATTTCCTACAACCGCTACCTCAAGCGCGTGCGCTACCGTTTCGGCGCTCATTATCGACAGGATCCGCGTATCGTGGGCGATGGGCAATTGGATGATATGGGCCTATCCTTTGGCATGGGCTTCCCCCTTATTCTCCCGCGCCAACAGTCGTCATTCCTTCAGACAGCCTTCGAATTCGGGCGGCTGGGCCGCGGCACGAGCATTCGAGAGACATATGCACGCATTACGCTGGGCTTCACCTTCAACGATGAGACCTGGTTCTTCAAGCGTCGTTTCGATTAAAAAGCCCTCTTACAGGGCTTTATGCAATACGTAGGCTAAATAGGCCTCGTCGGCGTTGTTGATACCCAGACGGTTGTTCGTCAGATGAATGAGCGTGGGAAATGCGGGTGCCAGGGCATCACCCAAATTCGACAGGATGAGTTCGTTGCCTCGCAGCCAGCGCACCCATTCGGGCTGCTCAGTGTCGAAACGGCCTTTGCGCAGCGCATCCCACAACTCTACCACCGACAGGCGAATGTCTTCCTGTTGAGAGCGAAAGTTGGCCTCAAAGAGGGCTTTGAGGTCTTCCAGCCATTGTTCCGGGGTGCCGTTGTTAGTTTCGGCGGGCCGGATGAACAGCAGCGCCCACTGTTCGCTCAGGCGCCCAAAGTAGTCGGAAGCCTGTTCCCGACTCCAGCCAGCAGCAAACACGGCGATGACATGCAGCCGCAGCGCGTCGAACAGCGCATCGCCGTAAGTATAAGGCGGACGCATGCGCTCCAGGGCCACTCGCGAGGAAAGGTGGAAATGCTCTTCGCCCCAATACAACGCCTCCAGTGAGCGGAAAACTTCTTGGTTAGGCGAATATGCCACCTCTTCTATAGTGCCGCGCTCGGCAAACCACGTGCTCACGGCTTCTGGCATGGCCTCCATCCAGGAGGCTTCACCGTGCAGTCGCAGCCGTATGTGCGGCCCTCGTTCGTCGTCGTAGCGGATGTAAAATGCCCGAGCACCTCGCTGAGACCATACATATTGTTCCAGAAACGGCCGCACGGCGCGAATGAGAAAAACATCCAGTGTCTCTAACGGATAGAAGTGATACGAAAACCAGGAGCGCAGTTCCATGACGACAAAGGTCTCGGTTTTTGTCGCAGTGTTGTTATCACGAACGCACAAATGGGTTTTGAGTTGGCCTCTGAGGTGTCGTCTCCGAGGCATGGGAGAGCGACACCTCAAATGCCGTGTTCTAAGACGACACCTTTCGGAGGGAAGATGTCGCCTCACGCTTGCCTAAGGTGTCGTCTTCGAGGGAGGAGAAGGCGACACCTTCAGAAATGCAAAGGCACAAAAAGGTTGAGCTGCGAAGGTATCAATGGGGGCATAGGCGCACGAAGCGGCATACAGGAGTGCTCGATGAAGAGAGTTATTTTTTTAAACACCTGCGGGCAGCCAACAGCATGCCTTCTGGCATCGTTATGGCAGGTACCTGCAATAAAACAGAAATACCCTTCATGAGAAGACTCCTACGCTCTGTGCTAGTGCTAGCTTTGACGGTGTTGCTCGCCTCTTCGCTGGCGGCTTTTTCGGACACGACAAGCAGCTGGCTCAACCGCGTCATTGCGCGTTTTACGCACGACGATCGGCCAGCGGAGAAGCCGCGTTTCTTAGTGTATCCTACTTTGGGCTACTCGCCGGAGACCAGTTGGGAGTTCGGCGCTGCCGGCTCCGTCCTTTTCCATGCAAAAAACAACCCTGATCGCAATCGCCTGAGCGAAATCACCATCTTCGGTTTTGGCACCGCGCGCGCCCAGTATGGCCTGTGGATAGACAATGCCGTCTATACCGACTGCGACCAGTGGATCATCCTGGGCCGCATGCGCTTTCAACGCTTTCCGCTGCTCTACTACGGCATTGGCCCGGAGGCTCCTGCAGAGGCGCCTACGGTCGTCAACGGAACGTACTTCTTGTTGCGGCAGCGCGCGTTTCGCCGTGTGGCGCGCAACTGGTTTTTGGGGCCGGAAATAGATGTGCAGTCGCTCACGCGCGTGGACTTTGGCGGCGAATACCTCACCCGATCACTCCCAGAAGGCGCACAAGGCTCTACAAACTTCGGCATCGGACTTGGAACAGTCTATGACTCGCGCCCGAACATGCTCAACACCCGCAACGGGTGGTTCGCCGAACTCTCCTGGCTCCACTACGACCGCGCCTGGGGCAGCGACTACGGCTTCAACCTCTACTTCTCGGAGGTGCGCCGCTACAAGAGTATGGGACGCGGACAGGTACTGGCCCTGCAGGCGCTGGGCAGCATCGTACAAGGCAATGCACCGTTCAACCAGCTGAGCCTCATGGGCAACGAGTCACTCATGCGCGGCTATTACACCGGCCGCTATCGCGACCGCCACTACTACGCTGCTCAGGCAGAATATCGGTTTCTGCCGCTTCCTTTCAGCGAGTACTTCGGCGCTGCGGCTTTTTTTGGCGTGGGCGCTGTAGCACCAACGTTTTCGGCAATGTCCTGGCGAAATGTGCGCTGGGCCGGCGGCGTTGGGCTGCGCTATCTGATTTTCCCCAAAAAAGATATTTTCGTTCGCCTCGACGTGGGCTTTACCCGCGAAGGGCCGGCGTTTTATCTGTTCACGGGAGAGGCATTTTGAGCACAGGAGGAACAGATTTCCAGGCAAGAGCGCTGTGTCAATTGCTTGCGTCTATACAGCAGCGGGGTTTTAATCTTCCTCATCAGCTGAGTTTAAAATATCTGTAACCGACACCCAATCACTTATCTAAAGTGTTTATGAAAGCCTGTGCACTTCTCCTGCTTTTTGCTCTTATGAATACCACCTGCACGACGCGCTACTACTTAGTGCGCCACGCTGAGCGCCTGGACAGCACCCCTGACTCGCCGCTCTCAGAGGCTGGGCATACCCGTGCCGAGGCCTTGCGCGATACGCTACTGAGCAAAAACATTCACCGCATCTTTGCTTCCACATACGTACGTACCCAACAAACAGCGCGCCCGTTGGCCGATACGCTCGCCATGCCCATTACGCTTTACCGACCCGACACTACCGCCGGATTGTTAGAACGCCTCCGAAACATCAGCGGCGAAAACATCCTCATCGTCGGTCATTCCGACAACATACCCGATCTCGTGCAAGGTCTGTGCGGCGAAACGGTCAGCATCGCCAACCGGGATTACGACAACCTCTTCGTCGTTACCGTGCGCAAAACAACGCGCACTCGACGAACGCTCCAACGCCTGACCTATGGGCCTCCTTCGCCCTGAACGGCTTACGAAAAAATGCCGCGCGCCAACAGCCACGGCAAAATAAGCCACAGCAGCCCTTTCACCAGAAAGAACAGAAAGCCCCAAAAGCCCAGCCTTTTCACCCACACCAGCACCCGCTGGCGCCAGGGCATTTTTGGTTCGCTGCTCATCAGTCCGTAATCACTTCATAGGTTTTAAATACGGAAACCATCGGCGGCTTTTGGCCGCTCTCTTTAGCCTGGCGCACATCCTCGAAGCCGCGCTTGTGCCCTTCCAGAAATTCGGGCGAATTCGTCCAGGCCTTAAAGTGCTCTTCGCTATCCCAGTGACTCACCACTAAGTACGGCTCGCCCTCTTTTTGCGGCTTTAGCACGGACATGAAGCGGAAACCGGGCATGCGGTCAATGGCGCGCGCCCGGGTGCGAAACAAATCCTCGAAGCGCGAGGCGTAGTCGGCCTCGCAGGTGATGTAGTTGATGGCGACAAAACCCTTATTCATCTTGCGCTTATTTAGATTGATTTAACACAAGGGCAAAGGTAATGGTCGCCGCAGGAGTGGCCAGCGGTTAACAGAAAAAAAATACGGGTGATTTTCCTCACCATTGCAGAGCCTGTTCAAAGTCGGCGATGATGTCGGCGGGGTTTTCGATGCCTACCGATACGCGCACCAAGCCGTCGGTGATGCCGTTTTGCAGGCGCAGTTCGCGCGGGATGTTGAGGTGCGACGATGAGGCTGGGTGCAGCACGAGGGTGTCCACATCGCCCAGTGTGGGTGCTAAGGAGCAGAATTTCAGGCGGTTGACGCATTGTAGGGCGGCCTCGAAGCCGTCGTTGAGCTCAAAGCTGAGCATGGCGCCGAAGCCACCGCGCATCTGCCGGCGGGCCAGTTCGGCGTCGGGGTGGGAGGGGAGGCCGGGGTAATTGACGCGGGCTACGGCGGGGTGTTGCTCTAAGTATTGGGCCAGGGCCATGGCGTTGGTACAGTGCCGTTCCATGCGGAGGGCCAGGGTTTTGAGGCCGTTGTGGGCAAGCCAGGCCTCGAAGGGTGAGCAGTTGGCACCGATGAGTTTGACGGCGCGCCACACGCGCTGGCGCGTGAGTGCGGCGTCGCGCCCAACGACGACGCCGGCAATGCTGTTGCCGTGTCCGTTAAGGAATTTGGTAGCCGAATGGACGACGAAGTCGGCCCCATAGGCGAGGGGCTGTTGTAGCAGCGGCGTGGCGAAGGTATTGTCCACGGCCAGCCAGGCGTCGTATTGGTGAGCCAGCCGGGCAATAGCCTCCAGGTCAATGCAGGCCAGCGTCGGGTTGGCGGGTGTTTCGGCATACACCATCCGGATGCGCGGATAGGTGCGCAGCGCCTGTTCCACCTGCTCCAGATCGCGCAGGTGGACGAAGTGAACGCCCACGCCTAAGGGCTGGAGGATGTCGGCGAGCAGTTCGGTGGTGCCTCCATACAGGTTGCCCTGAGTGAGTATTTGGTCGCCGTTACGCAGCAGGCCCAGCAGCAGTGCCGCAATGGCAGACATGCCCGATGAGGTCATAACGCCATAGGCCTCGATGCCTGAGCCAAAGGCCTCCAGCTCAGCGATTTTTCGGGCGACGGTATCCGTAGTCGGGTTGCCGTAGCGGCTGTACGTGTGGGCCGTGGTCGGGTTTTGAAAGACCTTGATGCATTCATCCAGATTTTCAAAGGCAAATGAGGACGTGGCGTAAATGGGCAGGATGTGTGGCGCGGTGGTGCGGTTTTCCGCCTGTTCTTTGGCCACAAAAGAGTCGGGGCGCATGGATGGCTGAGCAGTCATTGCAGTTGGCAGGCTGTTTTTTTAATGAAAGAATAGAACGTTTACTGTAAAAGGCCGGTGTAAGTTCGGATGCGTGAAGCGGAAGCAAAAGTTGCCGACTCCCGTGCTCATTGGCTGCGCAAAAATGCACCACACCATGGCCGCTGGGAGGCATGTATTTTTGCTGTCTGTTTGAGCAACCTGTTTTTCATGTCCGCACCTACAACATTGCAAACCCGACTTCCGCTCATTTTGGCCGGCGTTTTGGCCTTAGGAATGTTCATTGGCCAGAAACTGCCGCGCTACGATGGTCATCTGTGGATAACGCCAGCGGCTTATCGCCTTTCGGCGACGCGAGGCCCCATAGAGGAGATCTTGCGTTACATCGAAGCCCGATACGTGGACTCCGTTTCTATGGAGCGCCTCCAGGAGGATGCCATTCACGACCTGCTGGCTCAGCTCGACCCGCATTCAGCATACATTTCACCTGAAGAGTTAAGCCTGCAGGAAGAGATGATGAAGGGTAGTTTTGAGGGCATCGGCGTAGAGTTTTTAATTGTGAACGACACCATACAGGTTGTTTCGGTCATCCCTGGCGGGCCTTCGGAGCGGGCGGGCCTAATGGCCGGCGATAAAATTGTATCTGTGAGCGATACTGTTTTGGCTGGCAAAGGCATTACCAGTGCGGAGGTCGTCCGCCGACTGCGCGGCCCGAAGGGAAGCACGGTACGCCTCGGTATTTTGCGCGGCCGCGAGGGGAGGCTGCGCTCTTTTACTATCGAGCGCGATGTCATTCCGGTGCACAGTGTGGACGCCGCCTATATGCTCGACGATCGGACGGGCTACGTCAAGATCAATCGCTTCAGCGCCACCACGCAGCAGGAATTCATGGAGGCCATAGAGCGCATGGTAAAAAAGGAAGGCATGAAGCACTTAGTACTCGACCTGCGCGGCAACCCGGGCGGCTACTTGACGGAGGCTACTGACCTGCTGAGCCAGTTCTTCCCTAAAGGCAAACTTTTGGTGTACACTGAGGGACGCGCCGAGTCCCGGCAAGAGTACAAAAGCCACGGCCGCATCCGCTTCGACATTGCCAACATTGCCGTGCTGGTGGACGAAGGTTCAGCTTCCGCCAGCGAAATAGTAGCCGGCGCCGTGCAAGACCACGACCGCGGGTGGGTCATCGGGCGGCGCACCTTTGGCAAAGGCTTAGTGCAGGCCGAATACCCGCTGAGCAACGGCGGTGCTCTGCGGCTGACCACCTCGCGCTATTACACGCCCAGCGGGCGCTGCATCCAGCGTGCCTACAAAGACGCCCCCGACTACGATGGCGAACTGGAACGCCGACTCCACAATGGCGAACTGACCGACTCGGCCGCTCAGAAGGTAACCGATACCACGCGCTACTTCACCGGCGCCGGGCGCGTCGTCTATGGCGGTGGCGGTATTATGCCCGACGTGTTCATCCCGGCCGACACCTCTTTCATGAACGACTACTACCTTCAGGTGCTGCCCCATCTTTCGCCTTTTGTGGCGCGCTGGCTGCAGGGGCAAAGCCGGCAGCAAATGCCCGCAGATGCTGTCGCCTTTGTCCGTCAGTACAACCCACCTGCCAACCTGGCCCGCCAACTGGCCAACTACGCCGCCGAGCAGGGCGTGCCCTTCGACGCGCACCAATGGGAACGCTGTCGCTCCGAATTACAGCGGCAACTCAAAGCGCTCATTGCCCGGCAACTCTTCGAGCGCGAAGGCTACTACCGCGTCCTCAACGACGATGACCCGGCCGTCGAAAAAGCCCTCCAATTGCTGCGCAACGGCGCTGCACCAGGCCGTAAATGAAGACTGCCCCGCTGCGCTAAAAATTTGCCCTACTTTCGCTGCCGCTAACGCAAACACAGAACTCGAGCATGAACAGGAAGAACATGAAAATAAACGGCTGGCGCCTGCTCTTCTGGGCTTTAGTCATCGGTATGATGGTGTTGGAGGCCTGCAGCCTCTTCAAGCCCAAATGCGATTGCCCAAAGTTTTAGAGGGTTATCCATCGGGCTTCATTTTCGGAACATTTGCGACTATGAAGGCGGCCGACACGTTGCGCGATGCGCTCCTGGCACTGCGCACCAATATGCTCCGGGCAGAGCAGGAACACCAGCCCCTACTGGAGGCAGTGCATCCGCAGCAGCGCGTCAGTTCGCGCAACCTGTTGCACTACCTCTCGTTGCGCTGCCACGACCTGCGAGACTTGCAGGACGATCTGCATAACGCAGGTCTGTCCTCGTTGGCCAGCTGCGAAAGCCATGCCCTTTGCCAAGTAGAGGCCGTGCTCGAGCATTTAGGGGAAAACTTCACGGAGGGTACCTTTTGTGACTTTCCCACCGCTCGCCGCATCCTGCAGCAGCGGGCCACAGCCCTCTTCGGGCCGAAGGTGAACCCCCACATCCCGCACCTAATGGTTACTTTCGATACCCCTATGGCCGAAGATTACGCCCAGGTGAAGGCCCTGCTGCTGGCCGGTATGAATGTGGCGCGCATCAACTGCGCGCACGACGACTCCGACACCTGGTTGGCCATGATCCGCAACGTGCGTAAAGCCGTGCGCGCTACCGGAAGGCCCTGCAAGGTGTATGTTGATTTGGCCGGCCCCAAAATCCGCACTGTACTGCTGGCCAAGGGCCGCAAACGCGGGCGCCTCAAAGTGCGCGAAAACGAGCACTTCCTGCTCGCAGACGAGCGCGCCCCTGTCCCACCCGATGCCAAAGCCGTCGGCTGCACGCTACCCGGTGCGGTGGCGGCCCTACGCCCGGGCGACCGCGTCCTTTTCGACGATGGCCTCTACGAGGCCGTCGTGGAAAAAGTGAACGGAAATGTCGCATCCCTGCGCTTAGTACGCGCCTCCGCCGCCAAACCGCGCATCCGGGCCGAAAAGGGCATCAACTTCCCCGATACCGCACTGCCTATCAGCAGCCTGACGGACTTTGACCGCTCCGTACTCCCCTTCGCCGCTCAATATGCCGATATTATTGGCTTTTCCTTTGTACAGCGAGCAGAAGACGTGGCCCAATTGCAAACGCTGCTGCGCCAGATTACCCAACGGCCATTACCTATCGTGCTTAAGATGGAAACCTTTGACGCCGTACAAAACCTGCCCTCTTTGCTCTTTCAGGGCATGCATGAGGCTGTTTTCGGCGTCATGATTGCGCGCGGCGACTTAGCCGTCGAGATCGGGTTCGAGCGCATGAGCGAAATTCAGGAAGAAATCCTCTGGCTGTGCGAAGCCGCGCACACTCCCGTCGTATGGGCCACCCAGGTACTCGAAACGCAGGCTAAAAGTGGCGTGGCCACGCGCGCCGAAGTAACCGATGCAGCCCGCGCCGCCCATGCCGAGTGTGTCATGCTCAATAAGGGTCGGTACCTGCTGGCCGTACTCAACTCGCTGCGCGACATCCTGCACCGCAGCGGAGGGCATCACCTCAAAAAGCGCTACATCTTCCGACCGTTGTCCATCGCCGAGCACTTCTTTCGGCCAGCGATACCCACCGCTGTTGCCCATGTGAAACGCCAGCGGAAATCTAAGCCATAGAGCTCATACCGGTTTCAAGCCGCGTGCTGCTGGGTCCCTACCTTTCGTATTCGTTCAGCAAACAGGCATTACATACCCGGAGGAAACCCCTTGACCGCCGACGGCTGGTTGGCGAGTGACGTAAAAAGTGTTCGCACCGGATCGTCGGGTGCCAGCGTCTCGCAGTGCACGAAGTCGGCGTCGCCGATATCGTAGCGGTCGTGGAAGCCCCGAAGGGCTACGTTAATACCTTTGGAAGGCGCCTTAACGGCGGCGAAGTCGCGGATGATTTCCAGCACGTCGAAGTCAATATATGCGGTATCGGATGCATCAATGAGCACATTAGACCCCGTTGGCAGGTGGTCAAGTGTACGTTTGATACTGGCTTTGTTGAGAAAAGAAACCTCCTGAGACAGGCGTATGCGGATGAGGTCGCCCTCGTGGTATTCCTCTTCATGGAAGTAATAGGCATTTTTCAAATTACCGTAAAGGATGCTAAAGGCGCTGACCGCCAGACCAATCAGCACACCAGTGAGGAGGTCAGTCAAGACGATGGCTACTACCGTAATAATGAAAGGCCACCATTGGTACTTGCCGTTATGCCACATCTGCTTGAAAATAGAAGGCTTAGCCAGCTTATAGCCTACCATCAAAAGCACGGCAGCCAGGGCCGACAGCGGGATGAGGTTAAGCACTTGTGGAATGGTAATGACACTTACCAGCAAAAATACACCGTGTAAAATGGTAGAGGCCTTGGTACGCGCTCCAGCGTTGACGTTGGCTGAACTACGCACAATAACCGACGTCATAGGCAGGCCGCCGATGAGGCCCGAGAGTATGTTGCCAATACCCTGAGCGCGTAACTCCACATTAGGGTTAGTGGTGCGCTTGAACGGGTCTTCCCGGTCCATGGCCTCGATGCACAGAAGGGTTTCAATAGAGGCTACAGCACACAACGTCAGGGCTACCGTGTACACTTTCGGATTATTCCAGGCAGAGAAGTCGGGCAGGGTAAAAATGCTGAAGAACTCTGTCAGGCTGTTGGCAACCGGGATGTCCACCAAATGCCCGCGTTGGATAATCCATGACTCCGCTCCAGCGGCAGCAAAGGCACTATTGATGAGAATACCTGCGATTACGGCCACCAATGCACCGGGAATTACCCCCAAAAAGCGCTTTACAGCCGGCCTCTCGGCAGCAATCAGAATGGCAATTGCCACCAGGGCTACCAGCGTGGCACCGGGATGAATGTACTGTTTGAGTGCTATCCACAGATTCGAAAAAGTCGTCTGACCGCTTGGATCAAAAAAGGACAGACTACCCTCGGCCTCCCGGTCGTAGCCCACTGCATGCGGAATTTGTTTCAAGATAATAATGATGCCGATACCCGTCAGCATACCGCGAATGACGCTGGAAGGGATGAAATCGGCAATCCCTCCTGCCCTCAACAGCCCCAGTGCCAGCTGAAGCGCTCCAGCCAGCACAACGGCCAGCAAGAAAACCTCATAACTACCCAGCTGGGTGATAGCTGCCAGTACGATGGCTGTAAGACCCGCTGCCGGCCCACTCACACTGGTGTGCGAATTACTCAGCGATCCGATGACAATGCCGCCAATAATGCCAGCAATCATACCTGAAAACAAGGGGGCGCCCGAAGCCAATGCAATGCCTAAACACAGCGGCAGAGCAACTAAAAATACAACAATGGAAGCCGGCAAATCGTATTTCAGATTAGCCGCGTATTTTCTCAGTGTATTCATAATAGCAACAAGTTTTGTGCTTCAGTGGAATGGTATGAAAAGGAAAAAGGATATACAGGCCTCGAAACAGCCTGTATGGATTTTGCCGGGTTAGAATCTTCGACGGGTGAAAGAAATCAGCAGACGCAGTCGGGTGGAGGCACTGCTACAGAGCGGCAAGCGAAAGAGACCGCATCTTCATCTTCTATTCGATGAGAGGCCACAAACGGCACAAGGAGACTGCATGCGGGCTTGAGAAAGAAATGAAAGCTGCCGGAATGATGCTTGGCTTCCTCTTCAAAGGTGCTATTCTGAGGTAGCAGCGGTGCGCTCTCTTCCTCCTCATCTGTTTGACCTTGCGAGGTACTGAGTGCCAACGGCAGCGGCGTCATCAGCCAGAAACGCCCCAGATCACCAAAGAGCAGGCAGGCGATCAACATCAGCAAACCCACAGACCTCTGAAAAAGGCGTGCACGCATAAATCTCCCGAACATAGGCATGGCAAAGGTCTTACTTTTGCTCCACATAAATGCTTAGTCCTGTCCATGAATGTTCTGGAGCTACAGCAAATAGGCCAGCTACCCGTCATAGCTACGCGCCCCATGCCAGAAGAAATTGCGGGCACTGCTGTCGTTCGGCTGCATGCTGCCGCGCTCAATCACCGCGATTACTGGATAGTTCAGGGGCAATACGCCCAAATCCGTTTACCGGCTATTTTGGGTAGCGACGGCGCAGGGGAATGGCAAGGTCAGCCTGTCGTTATTTATCCGGCCCTGGACTGGGGCAACCACCCCACTATGCCCGGCCCTGCCTTTCGCGTGCTGGGCATGCCGGAAGACGGCACCTTTGCCGAATACATTCGCGTACCGCGAGCCAACCTGTTTCCCAAGCCAGAGCACCTGACGTGGGAACAGGCGGCTGCCCTGCCTTTAGCCGGTCTGACGGCTTACCGCGTCCTGTTTTCCCGCTGCCAGTTACAAGCGGGCGAGCGCGTGCTCATCACTGGCATTGGTGGCGGGGTGGCACTTATGGCCTGTCAGCTGGCCTTAGCTGCCGGTGCGCAAGTGTTCGTTACCTCCGGCTCGGAAGAAAAAATCCGGCGAGCCGTTCAACTCGGCGCCAAAGGTGGGGCCAATTACCGCACGGCTGACTGGCACAAGCAATTGCGCGAGCAGGCCGGTGGCTTCGACGTCGTCATTGACTCGGCGGGCGGCGATGCTTTCGCCTTGCTGCCTACGCTGTGCAATACCGGTGCGCGTATTGGCATATACGGCGGTGGCTCAGGCAAAATCAATGGCCTCAGCCCCCAGGTGATTTTCTGGAAGCAGATCAGCATTCACGGCTCCAGTATGGGCTCGCCGCAAGAGTTTGAGTGCATGCTCCATTTTGTGCAACAGCATCGCATCGTGCCCATTGTAGATGCGGTATTCTCACTGGCGGAGGGCAACGCCGCCCTAGAGCGCTTAGCCGCTGGCGAGCAATTCGGCAAAATTGTCCTGGCTATTGACGGCAGTGCTGCAAATTAGCGCCCCGCTTCTTTTTTATCAAAAGACAAACCGTTCTAAATCAGCACTATGCTCAAGCGCATTTCTGCCGTTCTGCTCCGCGTTGTCCTGGTTTTTGGGGCATTTGTTGGCCTGCAGTATTTTATTCCATACTATTTCCTCGTCGGCGGTGGCTTACTAGCCGGCGCTTTCACGTACTTGACCAGCAGTGACCGTCCACTCGCCTATGGCCTGCTGGCTGGCAGCGTGCTGTTTGGCGTCTTTGCCTATCTTTACGGAACGGTCTGAGGAAGCGCTTTTGCGCTTAATCGTCGTTTGTCGAGGTGCTGCTGAAGCTGCCGAAGCGTAGAGTAATGCCCCAGATGGCGCCATCAAAGGCCTTGGCGCGCACATGGCCTCCCAGCCCGTCAACGCCGCTGACCCAGCGGTAGCCTATGTGGCCTGCTACACGGAACCAATCCACCACGTTCAGCTCCAGACCCGCTTCCGGAATAGTGGCAAAAATCACGTCGTTGAAGCCGTTATCGTTGGACCCTTCGCGCGGCGACAGCGACAGACTGCCCCACCCCAACTTGAGTGAGCCGTAAGGATGAACCAGCTTGTGCGTCGGATACGTAACACCCATCCACAAACCGCCTAGGCCCAGACTGAGCTCATGCTCCACTCCCTGAATGATGCGGTTACCAAAACTCTCCCCCTGGCCAAAACCGCCCAGGAAAAAAGCGCCCACAACCACACCACCACCACCACCACCACCCCAGCCTCGAGAGCCATCGCCGCGGCTTTGCACCATAAACGGGCCGCCAAAACCACCGCTCACGCGTGCCTTGCCAAATAGTGTCTCCTCTTTTCTTTGCGCAAAAAGCATACTCGCCACTAAAACGAGTAAACCCATGGTGAAAAATTTCCCTCTCATGGCTCCCTATTTTTTGGAAATAGATGATTGTTGCTCGCTCTTGCAAAGAGATGTTTAAATTTCCACAATATGCAATGATTAGAGGAGCACCTATGTGCTGGTTTAATATAAATTTAATTGTAGTACTTCCTGACTCAAACCTGCAACAGCAATGGCGAGAGAAAAAAAATAGGCTTTTTTGATGTGAATTACAGGAGCATCTTATTTTTGGGCCGTTCCTCAATCTAATCGGCAAATCACTTTTCAGCAATTGAAAACGAATCTTTTTATACGTGTTTTGCTCTCAGGGCTATTCGGTTTTCTCGTCTGCCCGCTCTGTGCTCAATTATACGAGATACCGTTTTCGGATCTCTTTCAGCGCTCTTCTATCGTCGTGGAGGGGCGCGTCATGGTCCGGCAGTCCCTGTGGGACAATGGCCGGCGCGGCATTTATACCCACAATATCGTTGAGGTAACGAGGGTGTATAAGGGTCAGGTTTTGTCTGGCAAATACCTGAACGTGATCACCCTTGGCGGTATCGTTGATGACCGCATGCAGCTTGTGTCCGAGTCTATTCAATACGAGATAGGCGATTACGGGCTGTTTTGCCTCATCCCGTGTGCCTACGACCTGCCCATCAGCCCTATGTGGGAAAACTACGGTTCTCCTCACGGCTTTTTCAAGTACGATACTCGGGCCGATGTTGTAGAGCACCCGTTTCATGCAGCTACGGGCATCGCTGCTTTTCGCCAGCGGGTGGAAACGCATATCGGCCGGCCACAGCTTATCGTTCCTGATGAGGAACTGGACAGGCCGGTCAGCGAACGCATGATGCCCTCTATCAGTTCTTTTAGCCCCACTTCCATTAGTGCCGGTACAGGTGATGTCCTAACGATTAACGGCAGTGGCTTTGGCTCCACGCCTGGCTCGGTTCGTTTCATCAACTCCAACACGGGGTCGGCTTTTAGCGTGGATGCCTCCGATATTACCAGCTGGTCGGATAACCTGATAACCGTTATTGTACCCTCTACCACTGCCAGCGGCGGGTGCGCCGGCACTGGTCCGATTACTGTAGTGGACGCCAGCAGCAACAGCACGACCAGCTCCACCAACCTTACGGTTACATTTGGCTATACCAACTTCACCTTCAGTGGTAGCAAAGTAGGCGCTAAACTGGCCAATGTAAACGGTATGGGCGGTATGACTTTTACCCTAAGCACGACCTTGTGCAACAGCTCGCAGCAAGATGCCGTCAATGCCATCGGGCGCGCGCTGCGCGAATGGCGCTGCGTGTCGGGTGTGAACTGGCGGCTCTCCACCTCTACTACCTCAGTAAACTCGGAAGCTTCCGACGGTATCAGCGTCATCACCTATGACGTAGGCACTCCGCTACCTGGGGGAGTGCTGGGGCGAGCCTCCAGCTATTATAGTGCCTGTTTTAGCGGTGGTGGCTTTCATTGGCGCGTAACGGAGATAGACATTAATATGCGCCAGAGCGGTGTTACCTGGTACTTTTGCGACAATCCCGTAGTGCCCAGTGGTCAGTTTGATTTTCAGAGCGTCGCCTTCCACGAATTTGGGCACGGCCATCAATTGCAGCACATTGTGGATAATACGGCCGTCATGCACCGCTCCATTGGCCCTGGCCAGGCACGTCGGGTGCTCAATAGCAACGAAGAGTCCGGCGCCGATTACGTCCTTAGCTTACCTGCCAACCCCTGCGGGCCGGGAGCAATGACGCTGTTGTCGCACCCAGCCTGCCTGAGTCTGACGCCTCCTAGCGCCTGCAACGCCGCCGGTCCTTGCACGGCTCCACTACCAGTAGAACTGCTCCACTTCACTGCTCAGGCCACCGACGGCGGCGTTCGGCTTACGTGGGAAACGGCTACCGAACGCGACAACGACTTTTTCACCCTCGAACGTTCCGCCGATGCGGATCTCTTCCACACCCTGGGACGTGTGCGTGGCGCCGGCACCTCCACTCAGCGGCGCAAATATGAGTACTTCGATGCTCACCCGCTGCCCGGCCTCAACTACTACCGCCTGTGGCAGACGGACTACAACGGCATCGCTACACTGCTGCGCATGGTAAGCGTCTCCACCGGAGAACACCCGAATGCCGAGCGCCTGCGCGTCTTTCCCAACCCCATCCCAACCGACCAGGTATATTTGGAACTGTCCAGCAACCTGGCAGGAAGCAGTGTTGTGGTCGTCCTTTTCGATGCGCTGGGGCGCGAAGTGACGCGGCAAACGGCTGTCGTTCAGGCTTATACACCCATTGACCTGGCTGCCTATCGCCTCTCGCCGGGCATCTATACCCTTCGCCTGTGGCTGCCGGAGCAACGCGCCTGGCTCGGCCCTGTGCGCGTGTGGAAACCGTGAGCGAAATTTTTACGAACGGACTTTTTGCTCGATGAGTGTGGTGGAGTATCCCTCCACGAAGGGCAGGCTCAGCACCCGGCCGCCGTGTGCCAGCACAACAGGAGCGCCGACGATTTGCTCCGGCTTCCAGTCGCCGCCTTTGACCAGCACATCGGGCACAAGCGCTTCGATGAGACGCAGCGGTGTATCGTCGTCGAAGATCACCACGGCATCTACCACCTGCATAGCCGCCAGCGCATGTGCGCGCGTCGTCTCGTCGTTGATGGGCCGGCGCGGGCCTTTGAGGCGGCGCACAGAGTCGCTGCTATTAAGGCCCACCACTAAGCGCTCGCCCAGGTCGCGCGCCTGGGCCAGGTAACAGATGTGGCCGTAATGCAGCAAGTCGAAGCAGCCGTTGGTGAATACGATGCGCTCACCGGCAGCGCGCCACGCCTGCGCGCGTTGGAGCAACTCCTCAAGGGTGCAAATCTTCTGGCGGAGGCGCGTCAGGTTATCCATGTTGCGGAGTCTTTTCAGTGGCGGAACGGTTCAGCAACGGCAAAAGTGCCAGCGCCAGCAGGCCGCCCAGTACGTTGTAGAAAATTTGCACCGCAAAAAAAGCAATGTTAGCGTAGGAAAAGGCGTCGTCGCCCCGAATAGCGTACAATGCCAGACCGGCCACCGCTAGCGCGTGAAACGACCCCATACCACCCGGCGAGGGAATGACAAACCCCAGCGTGCCAAACACAAAGACCATCAGCGTTGCGCCCAGGTCTAAGTGCGATGTCGGGCCAAAGGCCTTGAGATTGAACCACGTCTGCAAGTAAAACATGACCCATATGCCCAGCGAACAGGCCAGAAATACCCCGGCGCGCTGAAGCCGAAACACGCTGCGCAGCCCTTCCAGAAAACCTGCTATCAGGCCGGCTATTTTTTTGAAAAAAGGCAGGCGCCCAAGGTTTTGGCGAAACAGCCAGAGCACGCCGCCGCCCGTAACGAGCAGGCCCAAAACGGCCCAAAAGGCCGGGCTTTGCCACATCGGCGCCTCCGAATGGCGGTTTTGCTGGATAAAAGCCCACAAAGTGTCGCCCTCCCACACAAAAGCCAGCCCAACGAACAGGCCCAGACACACAAAGTCCATCAGCCGATCTATGACTAATGTGCCCATGACGCGCTCAATCGGTATGCGCTCGTAGCGCGCCAATGCACCGGCTCGCACCACTTCGCCCATGCGCGGCAGGCCGAGGTTGGCAAAATAGCCCAGCACAATCGTCCAGAAAGCATTGCCCAAACGCACCCGATAGCCCATCGGCTCCAGCAATACCTGCCAGCGCCATGCGCGCAGCAAAATACTAGCCGTAAACGCCGCCCACACCAACGCCATCCAGCCCAAATGCACACTCGAAAAATCGGTCAGCAGCTTGTCCGTCAAACGGCACTCTTCGGCCGGAATGCCATCTAAGCGGCATTGCTCCTGATAGGCGGCGTTCTGATGCCGAAACACCAGCGTCAGCAGCAGCGCGCCAAGGCCAAAGAACAAAAGGAAGCGAAGGGCTTTTTTCCAAACAGAACTCATCCGAAGCGGTCGGGGCTTTTTGCCCGACCGCGCAAAGGTAAGCCGCACAGCACGCTGCGCGTGAAACGGCTCTGTTTGTAAAATTCGGAGGAACTGCCTTACACAGCAGTGGCAAGGATGGAGCGGATTTGACGCTAAAATCCGCTTAAAGTGGGTCTTCAGAGGTAGATTGAGCGGATTTGGCGCCCAGTTTCACTCAATTTATTGTATGGTGGCCGTTACTAGATGCAATTATTCCAATCGCTCAAAGCGTCTTCAGATACTCCAGCACTGCGCGGCGCTCCGCATCACTGAGGTGGTCGCCGAAGGTGTGGCCGCTATTGCCGTAGCCGGGCAGGGTAGTGTCGTACGTTTCGGGGCCAGAGGGTTTGTCTTCGGTACGATATCGCCAGCCCAAGCGTTCGGGGTCGTAGTCGCTGTTGTCGAAGGTGCGGCGCCAGTATTGGGGGCGTTGAGTGCTGTTGAGCAGGGCGGCTATGGTGGGCACGGAGCCGTTGTGCAGGTAGGGCGCTGTGGCCCAGATGCCATCTAAGGGCGGGGCGATGTAGCCGTTAGTGGGGCGCAGTTCGCCTTTGTGCGGGCCCTGGGCAAACCAGCTGCGGTTGTACCAGGTGTGGTACTCCGGGTATTGCTGGTACGATTGGGCCAGCAGCGGATCGGTACCGATGCGGCTGAGTTCGACGACGCGGTTCGGATAGGTGGGCTTTTCGCCATAGGTGCCGTGGCAGTTGGAACAGGTTTTTTCAAAAACTACCTTGCCCTGAGCGGCGAGTACGGAGTCAATTGGATAGGGGTATTTGGGCGGTTGCAGGGTGCGTATCCAGGCAATGACGTCGGCCATGTGGGCGTCCACGCGGCGCGCTTCGGCGCTGTCGGTCAGGGTTAGCATGGCCGAGGCAGAAGAGAGACGGGCAAAGTCGCCACGGCCTAAGGCGTTGTAGTAGAGGGCGTTTTTCTTTTTGAGCAGCCACCAGGCGGGCACATCAGTAGGCACGACCTCTGTGGGTAGGCGGAATTGGGCGGAGTCTAACCACGTCAGGTCCTCGGCGCGGCGGTGGGCGGCCAGCACGGCAAAGATTTTATCGGCCGGATTGGGGCCGCGTACGGCGGTGCGGATGTAGGGCGCCAGCGCTTTCTGGCTTCGGCTGAAAGGCCAATAGGCGGCCCATTCGGGCGATTGCTTGCCGTAGCGCATTTCTACGGCCCGGTCGAAGAGGGGCGACGGCGCTGGGCGCGTATAGTCGGACGTATTGGCTCCCAGCCCTATGATGATCTGGCCATTCAGGCGCTCAGCGTGGCAGGTCAAACACGTGGGTGCTGCCACCTTGACGCCATTGGGCGCTTCAACGGCGTTGAACAGGTACGGGAGACCACGGCTATCGCCCGTGCGGCCCAAGTCGTCGGCATTCTCGGCCGAAAGCCCTTGAAACAGTTCGAGCGGGATACCTGAGCGCACCACGTCGCCGTAGAGCAGGTAGCGATAGCCGGCCTCCGGGTTGCCGGGGCGCTGGGGCGAGGGCGGAATGTCGAAGAAGCCCGCTTCTTCAAAGCCTGAAAAGCGGCTTCCCAGCAGCCAGATAAACCCCAGAAGAAAAAGGCAGCGCAGGTACAGCATCGGGTTGTCAGAGCATCAGTTCAAGGAAAAGCGCACCATCACCCCCGTGTTAAGCGTGGTGATGGGGAAGGACTGCGAAGTTTTGGGCACGGTGCGGCGGTAGTCAGCAAACAGGCGCAGCGTCAGGCGGCGGTTGAGGGCGTAGTCCACCGAAGGGTTGATGCTGACGATGCGGGCGCCGCGGGTGGGCACGGCCTCGTCGAGCTGGTCCAGTCGGTGGTTGAGCGTAACGTCATCCCGGATGTCTAAGTCGAATTTGAACGTCATGTCGTTGGCTTGTTGCCCGCCGCCGAAGGGGCTGGGTGGCGGTGGTGCCGGTGCCGGTGCGGAGCCGGGTGCGGGCTTTTTGGTACGCGACTTGGGTTTTTTCTTGCCCGTCAGGAAAGCGATGTTGACGTTGCGCATGCGGTAGCCAAAACCCACGGTCAGACCTGAGGACTGCGTTTCGGCCAGCTGGTAGTCAATGAACGACATGGCCAGCATGCGGCTCTTTTTGTAATCCACCTTGAAGGTCATGTCGTTTTTCAGCCGAATATCCAGACCCAGCAGCGGTGAAAATTGCTCGTTGATGACCACCTGCGGTATCTCGAAGCGGGCGATGTAGTTGAAGCTGATGGTATCCAGCTGGTAGGGATTGTTGCGGTCGAAGAAAATATCGGTGTTGAACGAGTTGACCGTCAGGGTGTTGCGATAGCCGTGGGTAATCTGTACGCTGGCGAAAACCTTGTCCAAAGGTTTGACCTTGTGCAGGCCGTTGTAGTTGAGGCGCCAGTTGGGGGCGGGCAGGGTTTTGAAGATGTCCAGCTGCACCGTGTTTGGGTCTTTATCGGTGTAAGCGGCGATGAAGGACGGGATCAGCACTTCTTGCTGAATTTTTCCGTAGCCCTTTCGGTAGGCCGGGCCGTCTTTGTCGTGCTGTTCGACGTTTCCGGCGGATTGCGCCAGCCGGTCGGAGATGACAGAGCGGTAGCTTTCATATCGGGCGAACAGGCCGTTGATGTCCTTCTCAAACATGGTATTGAGCGAGAAGTACGAGACGGTGAAGCTGCCGAAATCGCGATAGGCGCGCGACTGGTAGTCGGTGGAGTCGGGGTGTAGGATGAAGCTGAAGTCCTTGAACAGTTCGGTGTTGTTGCGCGCGTACTGGCGGTTGGCGGTCAGTTCGATACGGAAGTCTCGGAAGGGTTCGATAGTGATGGCGATATCGGCGTTTTGCGTGTAGTTGCGCGTTACCTGCTGGTTGAGTTCGGGTCGTTGGGTGATCCATCCGTTAGCGGCGGCGTTGAAGAGCCATTCGGTATTGGGCTGCACGCCGGCGACGAAGGCCCATCCCGGGGCATTGAAGCCCTGGCTGAGGCCCATCAGGTGGGCGTCGGGGGTGAAGCCGGGCACGACGGTGCCGAAGTTTTCGCTGTAAGTGAAGCGGGCTTTTCGCACTAGCATCAGCGGGCGCAGGGCGATGCGTTCGGCGGCAGAGGGCTGGCGATCCTGGCCTTTTTCGCGCTTTTCTTTGGAGGCTTTTTTGTCCTTTTCACCTTTTTTGTCGCCGCTGGCGCCCGGGGCTGCAGGGTCGGCAGGGTTGCCGCCACCGGGTCCGGAGGGTTTGCCTGAGTCGCGCCCGGAGGGCGGCGTATCGCGGCCGGGCATAGAGCCACCGGGCATGCCGGGTAGGTCGAAGCCGCCAGGCATACCGGGTCGGTCAAAGCCACCGGGCATGCTTCGATTGAGCGGGTTGCCGCGCCCGCCGGGGGGCGTAGGGCCGGCAGGGCCGCGGCCTTTGGGGCTGTTGATTTTGGCCAGGTACTTACTCTTGTTGTACAGGCCCTCGAAGTTGAGGTCGCCGTTTATCTGGCGAACACTCTGGTTCTGGATGACGTTACCCAACGAGCGCAGGTTAACCTCATTAGCAAAGGCCGGCGGCACGTCGCCCATGAACTGCAGCTTGAGCGATTGCGCCGTCCAGGTGTAACTGCCGTTGTAGGAGGCCTTTACCGTAATCCAGTCCAGCAATGGCAGATACTTGAACGGCAGCGTGTAGTTGAGGCCGAAGCTATGCGTGTAGTTTTTGGGGCGGCCCAGGTTGCGCAGGTTTTTGAGGATGGAGTCGCGGCGTTCTTCGGGTGTTACGAGTTCACCATTGACAAAGGGCTGGGGTTCGTCAATGAGGCTGCGCATTTGGGCGTTGAAGTTGAAGCGCAGGTTTCGGGTGATTTCCCAGCCTACATCGTAGTTGCGGTCCCAGGTGAAGCGGCGATTGTAGAAGGTGTTAAGCGCCGGGTCTTCGCCTGCAAAGCGGTAGGTTGTTACCTGCCGGACGCGCTCCAGGGTGGTATTGAAAGCATAGGTGTTGGGTACGGGGTTGAAGTTGAACTCCTTGAGCCAGCGGAGGAATTTGTCGTTTTTGACCAAATTTTTAAAAGGCTCAATGGGTTTCAGCCCCGTGGCGTACTGCCAGTCTAAGGCGCCTTTGTAGCGGTTGATTTCATCAAATTCGATGAAAGGCGTTCGGCGGCGCTCCTGGTTGAAAGCATACGTGAGGCTGAAGTTTTCGATGTTCCACGGCAGGCGCACCTTGCGCGGAGCGCCGACGCGGTCTTTGCGCACGTTGGTGAAGTTGTAGCCCCGAATGATGGTAACCTCCTGGGAGGCGCGGCGGATGCTGTCTCGCTCGGTGGGGTCGGCCTCGCGCAGTTTCTCGCGCAGCTTGATGTCTAAATCGTAGGGGTCAAATTCGGGCGTGCGGGTGATGTTGGAATACTGCACGTAAAACGGCAGGCGCAGGCCGGAGTTTTTGGGGAAGAACCGGCCCAATTCGATGCTGGCCGAAAGGTCGTACTGCGCCACCTCTTCGCGTTGGCGCTGAACGAGTTTTTGTTCCATGCTGCCCCAGCCGATGCTGGTGTAGCGGCCAGAGAGAGAGAGGTTGCCCAGGTCAGCCAACTTGATGTCCACGCGGGCCTGTCCGGCGTAGGCGACCTGTTCGTTGAAGCCGTTGAGGCGCAGTTCGTTGATCCACACTTCGGCGCAGTGTGGCTGCAGGTTGGGGTCCACGTTGCGCACGCCCACCATGACGCCGCGCACGTAGCCGAGGTTGGGGTTACCCACCACCTTCACGCGGGCGCGCGGCTCGTCGGGGTCTTCGCCCACGAACGGGGTGCCCACGTCCCAGTTCAGCGTGGCGTTGCGTTGCTTTTTAATTTCGGTGAATAGGCGCAGCGGAATGTCGAAGTTGTTCTCTGGTCGCCACACCTCTAATTTGTACTCGCGGCTCTCGGGGTTGCCGTTCAGGCGCGTTTCGTCGGAGGGCGTCAGCGGGAGTTCGTATTCGTAGTAGTTGCTTACAAAGTCAGAGCCTAATCGAATGAAGATGCTCAGG
Source organism: uncultured Saprospiraceae bacterium (assembly GCA_937980645.1). Lineage (GTDB taxonomy): Bacteria > Bacteroidota > Bacteroidia > Chitinophagales > Saprospiraceae > M3007. The sequence continues at coordinate 27,908 of CALJPQ010000018.1, forward strand.
TGTGTGCTATCCAGCTTATCGCCGTTGCGTCCCTCGGCATGGGCGAACATTTTAAGGCGGTCGAATTGCCGCAAGTCCATGTTGAGGATTTTGAACACGGCGCGCGCATCGCAGAAGGAGAGGTCGCACATGTTCATCGAGAGGGCTTGCTCGTTCTGCAAAATGTCTGGGAAAGCACCGACGGATTGCTGACGCGAGATGCCGGGCGGGATGGTGTAGTTGAACGGCGTTCGGGCGGCGTTTTGCTCAATGCTAACGGCGTTGACGTCGAAGTTGGTGGGCGGGCCTACGTCGCACACACCGCCAGGCTGGTTGGGGTCTTTGTTGGGCAGGGGCAGTGTATAGCGGCGCCACTGGTTGCGGCCCAGTTCGAGGGTGGCGAAGCGGAAGGTCGTTTGTTCGGTAAAGCCTTTCCAGAACATGCGCACGAAGCGGATGGAGCGGAAGTCCTGGATGCCGTTAATGTTCTGGCGGCGCGGGTGGTCGAGCGGCAGTTTGAAGCGGTACCACACAAAGCGGGCGCCGTCGCGGTCGAAGACAACGGTGTCGGTGATGAGGTCGCGCAGCTCAGGGTGTTCAGTGTCAATGACCTCCATTTGTACGCCGTCGTTGAAGGTGATGGTGCGCTTCTTGAGCGGTATTTTATAGCGGAAGTAGGCTTCGGTTTCGTTGAGCGAGTTATCGCGGTTGAGGTCTTCGGCGTCGGGGAAGTTGGTGGCCGAAGGGTTGAGGTTAACCGTTTCATTGACGGGCGAGTTGCCCTGTTGGTTGTTGAAGCGTTTGTAGCGCTCCAGTAGGCCGGGTTTGGTTTCTTCGTAGAGCGGGTCTCGGAAGAAGCGGAAATTGTCGTTGGAGGGGTCTTCCAGAATGGCAGCTTTGGCGTTGGGCGAGAGGGCGGAGTTCTGGATGATATTGATCCAGTCGGCAAAGTACTCCCGTTCCCCGTCGTCGTCCAAGCCGTCTAAGCCTAAGTCTTGCAGGGGGCGCTTGGCCGGGTCGTTGTCGAAGGCATTGACGACGGGCGGCAACACCGGTACGCGCCCCCAGGTGGAGTTAGCCGTGCTGCCGATGCCGGGGCCAGTGGGTAGCGCATTTTCAAAGAACTGGCGACCATCGCGCATGATATCTTCGGAGACATTGCCCAGGTCAATGTACATATCGCCGTCTTTGGAGATGCTCGAGCCATCGCCCTTTTCCATGTAAGGGTTGAGCATCCAGAATTCGATGAACTCGATGTTGGCGGCCTCGAAGTCCACCGTAAATAGGCCGCGCATGAAGCCGGCCCAGCGGGTTTCGGGTTCGTCCAGTTCGCCCCGAACGGTCAGGCCTTTGGAGATGCCCGGGTATCCGTCGGGGAGTTCGAAGTTGTAAGGGCCGCGCTCGCGGGGGAAGATGGTTACGTCCAGGGGCCTAAGGGCCGATACTTCTAACGGCGTCAGCTGGCGATTGGGGAAGATGTCCTGGAACTGGATGATGCGCGTGTAGGGGTTGGTGCCGTCCACGGCGTCGCGGGCGCTGGGGTCGGCGATGTACCACGACAATCGGGCGCGATTGGCGCCTAAGGCGAGGTTGTCGGTCAGGTCAGCTTCCGGGAAGAGCGTTAGGTCGCCTTGCGGCACGGAAGCAATGACCCAGCTATTGGCCGGGTTGGCCAGCGGAAGGTTGGCAGTGCTGCCCTCGAAGTCGTCAATATAGACCACGCCTCCGCGGTCGTCGCCCACATTGATGGCGCGGTTGTGGCCGGGTTGCAGCAGCGCCACCTCGGCCTGGGCGGTGATGGTAGAGGGCGCTTTGGTATCAATGAGCGGAATTTTATCAATAAGTCGCGTGATCCAGGGCGCATCTTTAGTAATGTTGAAATCCAGCCCGTACATGCGGTTGTTGATGGGGTCGTCGCCGAAGTTGACCTTCTGGATGAGCGGGCGCTCGAAGAGATTCATGTACGTGGCCCCAATGTTGATGTCCTTGCCAATGGTGTAGTCGAAGCGGGCACCAAACATGGAGCGGTTTTGGAAGCTGAACAGGGCGTTATCCTCGAAGCTGACGTTGACGGGTTGGCCCGATTGCAGGATGGCCTCGTTGAGAATGCGCACCTTGCCGATGTTATAGTCCACCACATAGTCTTGCCCTTCGATGAGCTGGCGCCCGCCAGCGCTGACGCGCACCGAGCCGCGCGGCAGGTTGAAGGTGCCCAGCGAAATTTCGGAAGAGGTAGAGGACTTGTACGATCCGCGCAAGGTGAAGCGGTTGAGCTGCTGAAATTCGCGAGCGCGGAAGATGGTCGAGTCATACAGTTGGGTATAGGCGTATTTCTTAATAACCTCTTCGGAGGCGCCGGCGGCGCGCAGTTTGCGGGCCAGATGCTCACCGAAAGGCTCGAGCACCGGGAACATGACGCGGCCGTTGCGCAGGTTAATGGTCAGGCCGGGCACGAAGTCGAAGATGCCGTCGGGGCCTGGGTCGCCCTGCAGGTTGAGGCTGTCCATTTTAAAAATCTGCAGCAAAGGCACGCCCGCCACGCCCGGCGGAATGTCGTCGGCGTTCAGGAAGCGCCGCTGGCCTTTACCCGGGTCTTCGTAGAAGATGTCGAAACGGAACTCCTGCGGGTCCACGTTGACGGCACCGATGGAGTACACGTTTTTCATCATCAGGTCCCAGATAGGGTAGCGCACGTTGGCCGTCGTGCTCTTGAGCATTTTGAGGAAGAGCACGTTCTGGCTGAATGTGTCGGTGTTGGGCACTTCGCTACTGAACTCGCCAATTTTATAGGGCTGGCCGTTGTAAGTGTACTCCACGGCGATGGCGACCACCTGGTCGGGCTGCACGTTGGTGTTGATGCTCAGGAAGCCCAGTTGTTCGTTATAGGTGAACTCGTTGGGCGACAACAGGCGACCGCGCACCTTCTCAAAATCGCGCACTTGCTGAAGGCCCAAGTCGTTGCGTAGGCGAGCAACAATTTTATCCGAAAAGCGGACGGTAGAGTCTTGAGCGACGAGTTGCAGGACTGCCGAATAGAGGCGGTTGTTTTCATTAGTGGGCAGAGGTTGGCCCTTTATGTCGCGAGCAGGCGGGGCTGACAGCGAAAAATCGGGGCGATCGGCCGCAGAGCCGTCCAGATAAGGAAAAGGCTCGCCCAAGTCCATGAAAGCCACGATGTCGCGAGTATTGTCGGGCACGCGCGTTACGTTCGTGAGCCACACCTCCATGCGGGTGATGTTGAACAGCGACTGCGGTACGGGTAAGCAAGCGAGCGCCGGCTCGAACTGGTCGCGATTCCAATGGCTAATGAGAAAGTGGCGGTTCTCGTCGTATTCGTCTACGGGCTTGACAAACTGCTGAACTTGGGAGCCGCCCTGAAGGGTGAGGTTGTTGCGACGAGAGCGCTGCTGAGCGGCCAACAAAGTTACGTTCAGGTGCCCGAACTTCATGCCGGTTTTAAAGCCAAAGAGGTTCTGCACCCCTTGGATGAGGTTAGAGCGAAGCGGAAGCGAGACGTTGCCGGCTTCAACGCTTTGAATGATTTCATCCTCCGAAAATCCCTTGGGGTCGTAGTGGATTTTCATTTGGTTGTCAAAATCAAAGACGGCTCGGTTGTTGAAGTTGAAATTAATTTTCAGTTTTTCCCCCACTTGCCCTGCAGCGCTCATGTTGATGTCCATGTCAAAATCAAAATTGCCGATGCGCTGCTGGCGAAGGGTAAGAATGGGATTTTGTACCTTTTGGTACTGGTAACCGAAGCGGAGGTTGATGTTGCCTTGCGGTTTAATATCCACGTTGGTACCACCAAAAAGGCGCTCCACTAAACTCGTCTTGACGTCAAATTTTGCAGCCGGATCTTCGGTGCTCAACTTACGGCTACCCGGTGTGCTGACGCCCAGCATTCGATTGAAATGCTCTTCACGCTGTTGGCGTTCGCGCCAGCGCACGTACTCTTCAAACGTCATGTATGAAGGTGTGCGGAAGTAGTCTTCGCCGATTTTTTCGATAATGATGTAGCGATCAGTGGTGGGGTCGTACTCTACCTTTTTCTCAACCGCTTTAGGATCTTGCAAATCAATCGGATTACGCCCGGAGGGGTTCATGAAGTTATCCTGGCGATCCCTCAACGGTGGAAGCGTGTCGGCTGAAAAAGATAGGGAGAATTCACGAAGGTTTTGCAGCCGCGCCCTTGCATACGATTTCCAACCAGCCGGCGGTTCGGGCAAAGTAAAGGCGTACAGCACTAGCAAAGGAAGACCTAAAACCGTCGCAGAGAGGAGGTTTCTTCTCGTCATTTTCAGAAAGCAGGTAGAATAGACTTTTAGTTGGCGATTGGCTCCACACATCGAAACTCGGCAACAACTGGCCATTGACGCCAGCTAGGTAGGCCTGGTTGCCTACTTCTGAGCTTTTAAAAAACCAATCGTTTAGAAGCCGTCAGCTGTTGGAATTTAGAAAAAGTTTTTAACAAAATCGGCCCAAAGACCACCCTACTATTTTTCCGAAACATCCCCTCATTTTTCATTCTCTACCTCTCCGTAAATCCAAAGAATTTCGGCTCGGCGCTGTCGATCGAAATAAACTTTGATCTTTTTGCGAAAAGACCCACCGCGGTCGGCATGAAACTCGATGCGGATCTCGCCGCGCTGGCCGGGGGCAATAGGTTCTTCAGGCCAATCGGCTGCGGTACAACCGCAGTCGGTACGGACGGTTTGCAGGGCAATGGCTTGGCCAGCAATATTCTCAAACACAAAGCGATGCTCGAAAGTGTGGCCCAGACGCACTCGGCCAAAGTCGTGTTCCGTGCCGTCAGTCCAGCGTACGATGGTGCCATCGGTAGCACTAATTAGCGATATCAACCACAACAGGCCAAGAGAGGCCAGCGAAGAAAAATTCTTCATCGTGTATCGTATAAGGTTCCGTTGAAACGAGCCGCAAAGTACGGGCATAGGCACCGTTTTGGAGTACTCTTCCCGGGCAGAACTCAACGAGATGAAAAGACCTTATCGGCAAATGGCTCATGTTAATGCTCACCTTTACCATTTTTTGTTTACTTTTGATATCCGATCGTTCTCTTATAGGCAAACGCCTATCTACCTTTACGCCGCCTCTCTCATAGGGCCTGACCTCGAGTTTTCCTCCTTCTTACCGGGTGATTGTCATTTTTCAAGCGAAGCCCGTCTTTTTTTTAGTCGGTGCCTCGTAACGTCTTTTTTCAAACCTGTACTTATCATTTTTTTATGGTATAGCCATTTGGTCAGACAATGGCCAGGTTGATCCTTTTATTGTTTAATTTAACACCAAAGCAATGGTTTTCAGTAACATTTTAGAGACTATCGGCAAAACTCCATTAGTGCGTTTACAGAAGACAGTGGCCGACATTCCCGCACAGGTGTACGCGAAGTTGGAATCGTTCAACCCGGGTTTGAGTGCGAAAGATCGCATTGCGCTGCACATCATTGAGCGGGCTGAAGAGTTGGGCCGTTTACAACCCGGAGGCACGGTGGTGGATGCGACGAGCGGCAACACAGGCTTTAGCATAGCTATGGTATGCGCCTGGAAGGGCTACCGCTGTGTGCTGACAGTAACCGACAAGATCTCAAAAGACAAGCTGAACAACCTGCGAGCCATGGGAGCAGAAGTTATTCTATGCCCTAAAGAGGCGCGGCACAACGACCCTAACTCTTACGTACGCCGTGCAGAACAGTTGGCGCGCGAAATTCCCGGGGCTTTTTACCTCAATCAGAATTTTAACCCAGAAAACCCTGAAGCGCACTACATAAGCACGGGGCCGGAAATTTGGGAGGAAACCGGCGGTAAAGTGACTTGGCTCATCGGCAGCGCCAGTACAGGCGGCACCCTGTGTGGTACTGGGCGCTATTTGCGCGAGCAAAACCCCGATTTGCGCATTATTGCTGTCGACGCTTATGGTTCAGTCTTAAAGAAGTACCACGAAACGGGCATTTACGATGAAAACGAAATTGGCCCCTACCACATCGAAGGCACAGGCAAGAACTTCATTCCTGGAAATGTGGACTTTGCGCTCATCGACCGCTTTGTCAGGGTTACGGACAAAGATAGCGCTTTGCGCACGCGCGAGTTAGCGCGTCGCGAGGCCATATTGGTCGGCTATTCGAGCGGGGCAGTACTGCAGGGCCTGCATCAAATAAAGGGACAACTGACCCCTGATGATGTAGTTGTTCTGCTCTTTGCCGACCATGGCAGCAAATACGTCTCGAAAGTGTTCGACGACGATTGGATGCGTAAGCAGGGTTTCCTGCCTGAGGAAGAGGCTGAAGCGGAAGCTGCTCTAACCAACTTATCGCCTTACGGTAATGGTATGAAAGTCTAACTCAACAACGAGCGTACCTTTGCACGCCTATTTTTTATTAAAACATTATGGACTTATTCGCACGCATTTTAGAGCAAGCCGGCCCGTTGGGCAAATACGCCGACATCGCCGAAGGCTACTACATGTTCCCTCAATTGGAAGGAGAACTGGGGAGCCGGATGTACTTCCAGGGCAAAGAAGTCATCTGC
>CALJPQ010000019.1 GCA_937980645.1 uncultured Saprospiraceae bacterium
GCCATATCAGGTGTACGAAAGTTGGCCGGAACGGTTTTACCAGGCCGTCATTCATCTGCTGTTTCGGTACTTAGGCATTCGGGTACACAGCGAAGTGTGCACGTCGGACGGTCGGATGGACTGCGCGGTGGAGACGTCGCACCGGGTGTATGTGCTGGAGTTCAAGTTGGACGAGCCGGTGGAGGTGGCGCTGGAGCAAATTCGTCGGAAGCGCTACTATGAGGCGTGGTGGCACTTGGGCAAGCCCGTGGTAGGTGTGGGAGTGGAACTGTCGAACCAGACGCGCAACATCGAGCGGTGGGTGGCCGAAGAGATGAGCATGTAGATAGTGAGGGTATTCACGGAGCCTTTTCGGCCCATTCGATAAAGAACTGCATTGCCTCTGGGTTGCGCATCGAGTCGGGGTTGTAGGCCTTGTCCAGCGGCTTTTTCTGGAGGATTTTTTTGACGGGCGTTTCCATCTTTTTTCCGGAAATGGTGTACGGAATGTCGGGTGCGGCGATGATGGCATCGGGCACGTGTCGGGGGCTGCATTCGGTGCGCAGGGTGTTTCGGATGCGTTGCTGTAGGGCGTCGTCGAGGGTGGCGCCGGGTTCCAGCTGCACAAACAGAGGCATCCAGTCGGAGCCGTCGGGGCGTTCGAGGTTGAGGATGAGGGCGTCGCGGATTTCGGGTATCTGGTCTAAGGCGCGGTAGATTTCGGCAGTGCCGATGCGTACACCCTGACGGTTGAGCGTAGCGTCGGAGCGGCCCAGGATGATGAGCGTCTGCCGTGGCGTTATGCACAGCCAGTCGCCGTGGCGCCATACGCCCGGATAGTGCTCGAAGTAGCTGGAGCGGTATTTGGAGCCGTCGGGGTCGTTCCAGAAAAACACTGGCATAGAGGGCATGGGGCGCGTAACGACCATTTCGCCCACTTCGCCGGGCGGCACGGGGTGTCCGTCTTCGTCCCAGCTTTCCATGGCGCAGCCCAGACAGCGGCACTGGATTTCGCCCTCATACACGGGCAGCAGCGGGTTGCCACCCACCCAGGCCGTGCACACGTCGGTACCGCCCGCCATCGAGGAAAGCCATACGTCGGGCTTAACGCGCTCATAGACCCACCGAAAGCCCTCCGGCGGCAACGGCGACCCAGTAGAGCCTATGCTGCGCAGAGCCGAAAGGTCGCAAGTGTCTTTGGGCGACAGGTCGGCCTTCCGGCAGCTCAGGATAAACGGCGCGCTGGTGCCGAAGTGGGTGATGCGCGTTTGCTCGGCCAGCTTCCACAAGACATCTAACGATGGGTAGGCCGGGCTACCGTCGTAGAGCACAGCCGTGGCGCCGGCCAGCAAAGAGCCGATGGTGAAGTTCCACATCATCCAGCCTGTGGTAGAGTACCAAAAGAAGCGCTCACCCGGATGCACGTCGTTGTGGAAGTGCATGTACTTGAGGTGCTCCAGCAGGTTGCCGCCGTGGCTATGCACAATGGCTTTGGGTACGCCAGTGGTGCCCGACGAGTAGAGCACCCATAGCGGATGTGCGAAGGGCAACGGCTCGAAGGCCAGCGGGCCGGCGGGTGTTTGCAGGGCTTCATCCCAGAGTACAACGCCGGGCAGCCCTTCGGGGCGAGGGTGCGCGTCCAGGTACGACACCCATACCACACGCTGGAGCGAGGGCAGCTGGCGACAGATGTCGCGCACGGCTTCGCGCTTGTCGAAGGGCTTACCGTTGTACGTATAGCCGTCTACGGCAATGAGGACTTTGGGTTCAATCTGGGCGAAGCGGTCCACCACACTGCTGACGCCGAAGTCGGGCGAGCAGCTCGACCACACGGCACCGATGCTCATGGCGGCCAGCACGGCAACCGCTGCGTGCGGAGTATTCGGCAAATAGGCGGCTACGCGATCGCCGCGCTGCACGCTGCTCTGGAGGAGGAATTGCGCCAGCGCCGCCACCTGCTGCTCCAGTTCAGCCCAGCTCAGTTGCCCGCTCAGGCCGCGTTCGTTTTGAAAAATAAGCGCGGGGTGCTCTGGACTTTTACAGCGGAACACATGCTCGGCGTAGTTGAGCGTAGCGCCCTCGAACCAGCGCGCGCCCGGCATCTCATCGCCCGACAGTACCCGCTCGTAGGGAGTGTGGCTGATGACCTCAAAGTACTCCCAGACCGTTTCCCAGAAGGCTTCCGGGTGTTCGGCCGACCAGGCCCACAGTGCCGGGTAGTGGTCGAGCGAAAGGCGTTTGTGTTCTCTCAGCCAGCGCATGTAGCGCGTCAGGTGGGCGTGTTCGCGCGTCTTGTCGTCGGGGGTCCAGAGGATGGCAGGTTCGCGGTCGAGCATGTTCGGGCGTGTTTGCTGTGGTGGTTGGGAGGTAAAAGCCAAAGGTTCAGCCCGCCACACGCGGCTGATAGATAAGTATGGCGGCATTTTCGGGTCGGAAGAGGAGCTGGGCAACGCGGTGTATATCTGCAGCGCTCACGGCGTTGTAGGTATCCACTTCCTGATTGAGCAATTCGGCGCGGTCAAGCAGTTCGTAGAAGCCTAGGTATTGCGCTTTGTTCAAAACACTGGTCTCCGAATAGATGACTGTGCTTTCGAAGCGGTGGCGGATTTTGGCCAATTCGCGTTCGCTAATAGGGGCAGCGGTCAGGTCGTGGAGAACGGCCCAGATAGATTCCACGACCTGTCGGGGTGTGGTGCCTTCGTTCAGTTTGGCTTCAATAAGAAGAATGCCTGGATCGAAGCTGGCCGTTACGGCGGCATCCACTGAAGCCAGCAGTGGTTGCTCTTTGACTAAGGCGCGGTACAGGCGTGAAGATTGGCCCATGCCCAGCACGTCGGACAGCAAGTCGGCCGGGTAAAAATCAGGGTGCAGGCGCGGCGGTGTTCGGAAGGCCATGAATACGGCTGGAACGGGCACGTCGGCTTCCACAGTGCGCTCCAACAAGGCCGTTTGCGGCGGTTCCTCAGGCATAGTATGCTCGGGCACAGGGCCAGGTGGGATGGCACCAAACCACTTTTCGGCTAAGGTGAAGGCCTCATCGGCTCGGATTGGCCCACAGATGCTCAGCACGGCGTTGTTAGGCACGTACCAGCGTTCGTAAAAAGCGCGCACCTCCTCCAATGTGGCACTGGCCACATGTTCGGGGTTAAGCCCAATGACCGGCCAGCGATACGGGTGCACGCGGTAGAGCATGTCCGACAGGTGGTGGAGCATGTCGCCGTATGGCTCGCTCAGGCAGGTCTCCTTGAACTCTTCGATGACCACGCGGCGCTGCGTCTCGAAGGCGCGGCGCGTGATGCGCAGGTCCAGCATACGATCGCTTTCCAAGAAAAGCGCCGTTTCCACGTTTTGGGCCGGCAGTATCTCGTAGAAAGTCGTATAGTCGTTGGTCGTGTAGGCGTTGTTTTCGCCGCCGGCGCTCTGCAGCAGGTTGTCGAAGTTGGGCGCATTGCGGCTGCCCGAAAACATCAGGTGCTCAAACAGGTGGGCAAAGCCCGTGCGGTCGGGACGCTCATCGCGCGAGCCAACGAAGTAGGCCACGTTCACCGCCGCCAGCGGTGTATTAGGGTCCTCGTGCACCAGCACACGCAAACCGTTGGACAAAACCCGGCGCTCAAAAGAGACCATACGCCTCGTGTGTTTTTTGAAGTGCAAAGAAAGGACGAGGGCTATAGTTGGAGAAATGCCGGGCCGCCGCGAAGTGTTGCAATAATACCATCCGCGCGAAGCTCTGGCCTTAGACCGAAAAATCTCGTCAGCTCTTTTGGCCCTTTTTTATACCTGATGAAAACCTGATAGCAAGAGCCAATGGACTGTACCGCAAAGACTTATGCCTTCGTCAGCCATGAGCGCCACAAAAAACAAGTTATTTTTTTAAAAAAATTTTGTTTTAAAAAAGGGTTTGCTGCACCTTTGTTGCACTTTTCAAACATTTTTATTCACCTTCAAACCCATATCAGGCAATGAAGCGGCTAGCTTTTTCCATCTCCATCCATGCACCGCGAGAGCGCGTATGGCAGGTGCTGTGGGACGACGCGACTTACCGCCAATGGACAGCAGTGTTCAGCGACGATTCGCACGCTGAAAGCGACTGGCAGGAAGGCAGCTTCGTGCGCTTTTTAGACGGCAAGGGCAACGGCATGTTGAGCCGGATTGCCCGGCTCATTCCGAACGAATACATGTCCTTCGAGCATTTGGGTCAGCTACGCGACAATGCTAAGGACCGGACAAAGTGGTCAGGTTTTATGGAAAATTATCGGCTGACCCACGGCGAACACGGCACACTCCTGCAAGTCGAAGTGGATACGGAAGATGAGCATGCAGACGTATTTCGCGACCTTTTTCCCAAAGCCTTACAAAAAGTAAAAGAACTGGCCGAATAGGCCACAAGCCTCACCGTATTTCTTCACCTTTTATCCTTTTTTAAAACATGGCAGACGTCAATATTTATCTGAATTTCCCGGGCAACGCCGAGGAGGCGCTGCATTTTTATCACTCCGTATTCGGCGGCGACTTTGCAGGCGGGGGCATTATGCGTTTTAGCGACATGCCGCCTCAGGAGGGCATGCCTCCGCTGCCGGAGCGTTGTCGCAACATGGTCATGCACGCCTCCTTGCCTATTCTGGGCGGCGTGTTCACCCTGATGGCGAGCGACGCGCCAGAGGAAATGGGCTTCCACGTACAGTTTGGCAATCACGCCTATATCAACCTCAGCCCTGATACGCGCGAAGAGACCCGCCGACTATTCAACGCCCTATCGGAAGGCGGCCAGATAGAGCAAGAGCTGCAAGACATGTTTTGGGGCGATTACTACGGCGCTTGTGTGGACAAGTTTGGCGTGCGCTGGATGTTCAATTGTGCGGAGAAAGCATAAAGCAGCAGATAGGCCATTCGCCGGTGCATTTGCCTTTTGGGGTTCCCTGTGGGGAGGTGTCGTCTTCGGGCTTTTCGTTTTTCATTCGTGCCGCCCTTACCGCCTGAGGACGATGGAATTTTGTTTTGTCTGCGTAAGATGAGTAAGGAGGATGATGTGCCCGGTAGTACCATAGTCATGTACTGGCTAAATGCCCTGCCTCTCGCCAATATCCTGGCTACCTTTGCCGCGGCGGGTTTTGGCCTGTCTGTGAATTAAATGTTTGATAACGAGTCTTTTGATGGTCTGGCCCGCCGGGCGTTTCGGGAGCCAGGAAATGTAGGTTTGTTCCGTGCGCTGCTGATACATACGGAGTGCTTAGGCAATTATACCAAGAGCCGCCAGTTGTACGAAGCGCTTACGCAGCGGCATCCGTATTGTGCTCATGCCTGGTACAATTTGGGCTGGACGCTTGCGGGATTGAACGAGGTGGAGGGGGCCCTAGATGCTTTTGAGTATGCCTATCTGGCCCAGCCTACGCTAAAGGCGGCCTATGAGGCGTATGCGGCTTGGGCCTTGCTCAGCGGCAGCCCCCGGCGCGCCTGGTTGTGCTACGACGAGATGATGCAGCACTTAGATGCAGACGGCCAGGATCTGTGCCGCCTTGCTATGAGTCAGCGCCTCGCTGGCGACGTGGTGGCGTCAAAAGCCACTGCTCGCCGGGCGCTCCAGCTCGACCCTTACCATGCCGAGGCCTGTTACCAGCTGGCTGCCGGCTTTGCCGAAGAGGGCGACGACCGCCAGGCTTTGCGCTGGCTGCGTCAGGCCGTGCGCAACGACGACAAGCACGTCGCCGCTCACCAATTGCTTGCTGCTGTGTACAACCGGACCGATCGGCCGCATTTGGCCCAGCACCATGCCTGGTGCGCCGTCGAGCAGGCCCCCGACGCCGCAGAAGCATGGATGTGCTTGCTGGAAAGCCTTGTCCGACAACAAAACTTTGAGGATGCCGCCCAAACCGCTCAGGTCGCCCTGCAACACGCCGATACCGCCGAACTGCTCTACTGCGCCACCGCCTGCCACTTCATGGCCGGGCAACGCGAACCAGCACTCGAACTGCTCCAGCGAGCCTTCCAGCGCGCGCCCGAACGCAGTGCCCTGCTCTTCCAGTGGGCGCCCCATCTGCTCGACGATGAAACGGTGCAAAAAGTCTTACAACTTTAAAAAATCTTTGGTTATCCAAACTCGACGTACGTACCTTTGCCGGCCCTTTCGAGGGTAATTATTTTTCTGGCAATAAAACCGCATTTTCTCACATGTTCGCGATTGTTTCCATCGCCGGTCAACAGTTCAAAGTCGAGGAAGGTCAGAAGATCTTCGTCCACCGGCTGGCAGCTCAGGAAGGAGATGCTGTCTCCTTCGACACCGTGCACCTCATTGACCGCGGCGCAGAGGTGTCTATTGGTACCCCGTATGTAACGGGCGCTCAGGTCAAAGCTACTGTATTAGGGCACCTGAAGGGCGACAAAGTCCTTGTCTTTCACAAAAAACGCCGCAAAGGCTATCGCAAGAAAAAAGGCCATCGGCAGTCGTTCACCCAATTGAAAATTGAAGCCATTGCCGGCTAACGGCCATTCATTCATCCACCTTAAAAAAGACTCCACGTCATGGCACATAAGAAAGGCGTAGGTTCTACCGATAACGGCCGCGACAGTAAAAGCAAGCGCTTGGGCGTCAAGATTTTCGGCGGTCAGAAAGCCCGTGCGGGCAACATCATCGTGCGCCAGCGCGGCACGAAGTTTCACCCTGGCGACAATGTTTACATGGGTCGCGACCATACTCTTCACGCGGCAGTAGATGGCGTTGTGGCCTTCAAGCGCACGTACAAGGACCGCCGCATCGTCAGCGTCGTTCCGTTTTCCGAGGTATTGGAGGTAGCGGCTCCGGAAGCCGTGGTGAAGACAGCTTCCAGCCCGCGCAAGCCTGAAGCTGTTGCTCCAGTAGCTGTGGCCGAGGCGCCCTTTGCAGAAGCCGAGGCTCCGGCCGCAATCGCTGAGCCGGCCGAAACTGCAGCGGTAGAAGCGCCGACTTCGGTTGCTGAGGTTGCTGCGGAGCCTGCCGTAGAAGCTCCGGCTGTAGAAGAAGCCCCGGTTGCTTCCGCTGAGGCAAAAGCTGAGGAAGAGGTCAGTGCCTCGGCCAAAAAATCCGCCAAGAAAGCGCCCAAGCTCAACGACCTGAAAATCATCGAGGGCATTGGGCCCAAAATTGAGCAGCTGCTGCACGAGGCAGGCATTGACACCTGGGAAGCTTTAGCGAATACGCCCGTGGAGCGTCTGCGCGAAATTCTGGAGGCAGCCGGCCCGCGCTATCAGGTGCACGACCCGGGCACGTGGCCCGCTCAGGCCCGCTTTGCGGCCAATGGCGAGTGGGAAGAGCTGAAAGACTATCAGGACATGCTCATCGGCGGTCGCAAACCGGTAGAATAAGCCCGCAACGCGGTTACGAAATACTTCCTTCATCACAAAAAGCAAGAGCGGTGGGCGTTCGCTGAAGAACTCCACCGCTCTTTTGCATTTTCCGACGCGCATGCTCAAGCCTTTCATTCTGGTTTTTTTCGGGGGTGGCATCGGCAGTTTGGTTCGGTATAGTGTGTGGCTGTTGCTACGCCCATGGCAGGCCCATTTTCCGTGGGCGACATTTGCCGCCAACGCGCTGGCCTGTTTCCTGTTCGGCCTGTTTCTGGCCTGGCAGGGGCATGGCTGGCTATCGGACGACCGCCGCTTGCTGCTGATTACAGGCTTCTGCGGTGGCTTCAGCACCTATTCCACTTTTACCTCCGAAAGCTGGGGCCTCTGGCAAAGCGGCCACTATGGCGCGTGGCTGGCTTATGTGGCGGGCCAGTTTGTGGTGTGCACCGCTTTCTTGCTGCTGGGGCTGCGTCTGGGCAGTTGACCTTCGCGTGCCCGGTGTTACTTCGATGTCGCCCGCCACTTAATGGTGCAGCCGATAGCTTTGGTTTCGGTGCGCGGTACCTCTTTGCCAGCCAGCAGGGCTTCAATAGCATTTTCCAAGTAGCGCTCCTTTACTGCGTTCGGCTCTTCGTGGTTGTCGTCAATGGCTCCGATGTAGCGCACGCGCAAGTTTTTGTCTAACAGAAATACATGTGGTGTGCGTGTGGCGCCGTAGGCGCGGGCAATTTCCTGGGTCTCATCGTAAAGGTAAACAAAGGGGAAGCCCTTTTCTTTGGCGCGCTTTTGCATGTTTTCGTAGCTGTCGGCGGGCTGAACATCCTTGTCGTTGGGGTTGATGGCCACGACCGGGAAGCCCTTCTTCGCATACTTATTGTGCAGGGCGATAATGCGGTCTTCATACGCCACCGAAAATGGGCAGTGATTGCAGGTGAAGATGACGACGTACCCTTTGGCCTTCTTCATCTTGCTCAAAGAGACCATTTTGCCATCCACATTTTTGAGGTTGAAGTCGCGCGCGACATCGCCGACGCGATAGCCGCCGCTTTGCGCCCAAAGCGCAGCAGCCGAGAGGAAGAAAAACAGAAGCGACAGTTGGAGTGCGTGTTTCATGTGTTATAGTATAATTTGTTTGAAGAAAAGTCTGCTTACTGGCTTAAGGCTTCCTGTACGGCTTTTTCGAGGTCTTCGTAGCGCAGCTGGCGCTCAAAAAAGCGCTCAAATTTCGCCTTGGGCCGCACCACCAGCGTGGCCGGAATGGCCCCCGACCATTCGGGCGCTATCAGGTCAATCCAGTCGTTAGGCGTTCGTTCATCCAGGAAGACCACCTGGCTTTTCAGATCCTGGCGCTCGACAAATGGCTTCAGCCGGCGGTCCACATCGCGCCGGAAATCGGTGCTGATGAGCACTACCCGCACTGGCTTTTGGGCGTATTCGGCGGTCAGTTTTTCAAAATGCGGCAGCTCGGCCACACACGGCGCGCACCACGTTGCCCAGAAGTTGAGCACATAGACGGTATCCGATGCGCCCGAGCGCCAGGCGCTCAGTTGCGCTGCTTTGATAAATGGTATCGTGTCCTGTCCTTTCATTGAGGAAATGGCGAGCGTCGTCGCCAGCAAGAGCAATAGGGTTTTTCTCATAGTGCACCGTTAACGCGCCACCCGCGCGGATTGTTGGCAAAAATAGACCGATGGGTGCATCTACGCTGCCCACGGCGCCAAAGAGACGATGAGGTGTTCCTCAAAACTGCGCGGGTGCCTTCAGCACAAAGATGGCTGTGTATCCCACGTGGCGCCAGGCAGACAAATCCGCCTTTTGCGAACGGCGAAACGAACATTTAATAGACCCAAACGCACAACAACCGAGGCGGAGGCGCATCTTTGAGGGCTATTTGGGCGAGCTTTTGGCCGCCACACGGTCATTGCTTTTCCAGCCCGCATTGGCCCATAGCAGGCAACCACTCCTTCAGCATTTTATACAAAAAATTCTTTTGCCTATGCCGCAAGTCATTCAAACCTCTAATGGCATTGAAGTGCCGTTGGTCAGGCCGCGCAAGTTTCTGGGCGAGCGTTCGAGCGCTTCAGTGCGCTACACGGTGAATAATGCACCGGATGTGTTGTTTGCGCTGTTGCAGAACCAGCCCTTTCCGCAGCGCATTGTTCGGCTGAGTGAGGTTGCGGCGCAAGCCGCGGCGGGCGGTGAGGGTATTCAGTTTGCCAACGGCCAGGGGGTGGTGAGTTTTCAGGCGCAGGGCCGCGTAGCGTCGGGCATGGCGGTGTATCCTGACCCGGCACTTTTAGTGCGTGATTTGGGCCTGGAAGACGACGTCAGCCCTGGCTTGCGGCTGCAGGCCGACCCCGGGAGCAACTATCTGCTGCTGCGTTGGGCATATGCCCTTGCTGCGCGCGGCAAAAGCAACGCGCTTTTTGGGGGGGCAGTGTCGGCTTCGGCCAGCGCGGAAGGTCGCAGTGAAGGGCTGTTTGCTATCGTGCGGCGTTTGCCCAAAGACATGGGCGCCGCCGAGGCCGTTTTCGAGGCCACGCAAAGCTGGTTGTTGCCGGCACAAATCACTTCGGCAGACGACCTCGAGCCGGGCACATGGCTCATTGCCGAAGTGGATAGCAACATAGCCGCCGGGCTGCAGGCGCAGTACGGTTTTCGGTACAGCTGGGTGCGCGAGACGCAGGCGCAGGGCCTTTCGGGCGATGTCGGGCTGCACCTCCAAGTAGGCGCCACGGCAGGCGTGGGCGTACAGGCCTCGGGGCGCTTTGCCGTCGTCATCAGCCGCGAAGGCAACGACCCTAAAGACCGCCGGCTGCGCATACGGCTGTTTAAGCAGCGCCAACGCGGGTGGAACACCAGCGCCGACGTGCGCGCCGGCATCCGGGCCGACCTGAGCCGCTTCCTTCCGCCCGACCTGACCGACTTCGTACGCGCTACTTTCGGCACGCAAGGCGTGCAGGTGCTCAAAGACCTCGAAGACGTCGAACACTGGACGGCACCCGATGCCGACCTGCCCGGCATGCTGGCCGGGCTGAGCACCCAGTACTTTCAGAAATTCCTTAAAGACACCACAAAGGTGGACCCGAAAAAAGCCTTTGACGACGCCAAACAGACCCTCAAAACCTGGCTCGACCGCTGGAATGCACTCGACCACGAGGTGGCTAGCTTCCTATGGAAACAGGCCGAAAAGAAGGCTAATCTGACGAAAATCCGGGCCTTCAACGAGGAACTGCGCCAGGCCAGCACGGAAAAAGCCCAGGCTTTCCTGCGCGCACAAATCGAGAAGGTGGACTTCTTCCAGACGCTGGGCGGCCAGTTCCTGCTGGCACTAATGCCCGAGGAGAACGTGCTGACGCTGCTGAGCGACCGGGGCGTCTTTCAGAAGGTGCGCGAAAGCGCCAACAAGGCAGCGGCCATTCTCGACGGTAGCGCCTTTACGGATATGCTGGTGCGGCTGCAAAACCAGCTGAACAAACGCCTGCGCATCGAGGAAGCCGAAAAGTGGACCGACGATTTAGAGCTTGAACGACTTGACGAATGGCTGCGCCTCAAAATGGCCCGTTTTTTAGATGAAAAGGCGTTCCGCAAACCACACGTCCGGCAGGTGCGCGAAACGGTGCACCGCCTGCTGGCACAAAAGGAAGTTTTTTATGAAAAAACTCTGCAAGCTCTCCAACGCCACTACGGGTATGGTCTGAGCGCTGCTTTCCAGAAGAGCGTCAGCCATGCGGCGCTGCTCGATATCACTGTGGATGGAGCCCGGGCTAGCAAATGGCTCCGCCAGGCGCTGGTGGGTCGCTTTGATGCGCTCATCACTGCCTCCAAGGCGGGCGTAACGCTGCACGAGGGTACGCTCACGCACGGCATCCGGACACAAAGCAGCATTTCGGTGCAGCTGCCGTTCGGGCAGGGCAGCGGCGTCTATCTGAACGAGAGCTTAGCGAAAGCCAACGCCGTAGACGAAGCCGACGGACGCATTTTTGTGTATGACCTGAAGGCGACCGATACGGCGGTGAGTAACCGCACGCAGGTGAGCGCGCTGACCATAGGAGCCTACTTCCGCGCGGCGGCCAATTGCGTGCGCGTGTACGACGAGCAGGCGCTGACATATGCCTACTCGTTTCAGCAACTGCGCCCAGCCCTGCGCACTGTCGAGCTGAAGTACCAGGTGAAGCCCTACGCTCAGCAATACCTGAGCGAAACCCTGGGCCAGGATGCCGATACGTTTATTGAGGCCTGGATAGAGGCCCTCGAACGGGATGCTGAACGCCTAAATCCTAACGGCGCAGGTCTATTAGGCGATACGCTGCTGCGCTTAGATGTAACACTGCCCGCTCGAGTCGCTTCGGCCTGGCTACGCGCCCCGCTCAACCCGCAGGCACCCGAGTACACGCGCATGTCGCGCTATCTCCAGCGCCGCATGCGCGAGCTGATACCGCTCTTTTACTTCCAAGATGCGCGCAAATACGGCGAAAAGGCCGCACCGGCACTGGTGGCCTACTCGGCCATGATACCCTCCACAGGCTTTCGTCGCGAGGGCAACCGACTCCTGCTGACCGACGACGGCCTGTACTGGAACTGGCCCGACGCCGACCAGCGCCGCGCCCTGCTGCTGCACCCCGGCACGCAAAGCCGCCTGAAGCTGCGCCTGCAGGAAATCTATGACCTGCTCCAACGCCTGCCCGACGTGCCTGCGGCCACCCGCCGCATGTACGACCTGGCGCGCATAGAGGCGTTCACCGATGATCTGCTCCATCTGCTCAAGGAGAAACAAAGTGGGTTTGACAGCCTCTTCTTTACCGAGGCCACCATCATCGAAAAAGCCCGCGATGCTGGCGTAGCACTGGCCCGCTTCCTGAAAGAGGCCGCCGACAATCCCTCGCGTGCCGTGCGCCGGCTGGCAGAATTTGGCGCGGCCATCACGGAGGCCTTCAACCAGCGCCTGGCACCGGTGTATGGCGATGCCGGCCTTCGCCCGTTGGGCACGGCACTGTTCATGGAGGCAGGGCGGGCGTTTCTGCCCGCGGATACCCCCGTTCGCCCGCAGGCGCTCTTGCAAGCGGCAGTACTCAAGCCTGGCAGCGGCACCAGACCCGACCCGCGCACGCCGCCGACGCAGGTAGCGCCCGAAGCCGTGCTCGTGTGCCGACAGCTGTGCCAGCTGTAGAAGCAAAGTGAGTCCGAACCGAGGTTACTGGTTTGTCTGAACCTTTTGCCCGATAGGAGCCTCGCGCAAGGGCAGGTTTAAAAAGCGAGTGCCTGGGTCTGGCCCCTATACGGAACGAGGATGGGCGCATTTGGCGACCTTTGCCCCAGCCTTTGTAATCGGCGCCGCCTTCGGAGGTTTTTTTAACAAAAAATACCGGCCCGGCCGGTAATAAAAAAGGTGCGACGCTATGCCAACGCTTTTCGTTCGATTGGGCCTGTTTTTGCTTGCTGCCGCCTCGATGTGGTGGAGTGCCGAAGCCAGTGGATGGCTTGGCCGTTCTTCGAGCCCTGACGGGCCGGGCCAGCTCGACACGCTCACCTTGCCGCAGGCACCGGATACGCTGCCGCAACCGCGCATGTACCGGGTCATCGGCGTGGGCGATATCATGCTGGGCACGAATTACCCCTCACCCTCGTACCTGCCTCCCGACGACGGCGCTGCGCTGCTGGCTGATGTGCGCGATACGCTGCGTCAGGCCGATGTTACATTTGGCAATCTGGAAGGTACGATGTTCGACCAGGGCGGTTCGCCCAAGACATGCAAAGACCCTTCGGTGTGCTACGTATTCCGCACACCCTCGCGCTATGTGCAGCATTTGGTGGACGCGGGCTTCGACTTGCTCAGCCTGGCCAATAACCATTCAGGGGATTTTGGCCCCGAAGGTCGCCGCCAGACGATGGCGACGCTGCGCCAGGCCGGGCTGGCGTTTGCCGGTCTGGAAGGCGTGTGCGAAACGGTCGTCATCGAGCGCGCCGGCAAACGCTGGGGCTTGTGTGCCTTTGCGCCTAACACCGGCACGTGCGACCTGCGCAACATCCCGCGCGCCCAGGCATTGGTGCGCCAATTGAAAGAGCAGGCCGACTTCGTCATTGTTTCCTTCCACGGCGGCGCCGAGGGGGCCACACACCAGCACGTGCCCCAACGCATCGAAAACTTCCACGGCGAAAACCGCGGCGATGTGCATGCCTTTGCCCACGCCGTCGTGGATGCCGGGGCCGACATCGTCTTTGGGCACGGACCGCACGTTACGCGCGCTGTAGAACTGTACAACGACCGCATCATCGCCTACAGCCTCGGCAACTTCTGCACCTACGGGCGCTTCAGCTTAGCCGGCCCGGCAGGCATTGCACCCATCCTGCAGGTGGACATTGACGAACAGGGCCGCTTCGTGGCGGGCCAAATCATTCCAACCTACCAGCAAAAACACCATGGGCCAAAATTCGACCCACAGGGGCGGGTCATCCAGGCCATTATCGAACTGACGCGGGCGGATTTTCCCGATACGCCCTTAGACCTTTTGCCTAATGGGCAAATCAAGCGTCGGCCAGTAGAATGAAGGCAGGGCAGCTCGCGAGTGTTTGAAAAACCAACCCATTCCTGGCGAAGAACTTTACTACTTTTGCTTCGTCATTCTAACCATTACCGCCACACCCTAACCACATTTACCTAATCGCTATGGCTACCGGAAAAAACGGCAAAACCGCCGAAACCTCGAGCAAACTCTATCAGCCGAGCAATCGCATCGTTACGCTCGATGAGTTCATCATTCGCTCGGAGAAAGACTTTGAATTTGCCACAGGCGAACTCACAGGCCTGCTGCGCGACATTGGCGTGGCAGCTAAAATCATCAATCGCGAGGTGAACAAAGCGGGTTTGGTCAACATCCTCGGCGTCGCCGACGGCAGCGACAATGCCTCGGGCGATGTGCAGCAGAAGCTGGATGTGTATGCTAATGAGAAGCTCATCGAATGCCTCAAGAACAGCGGCGAGTGCTGTGCCATTGCTTCCGAGGAATGCGAGGACATTATTCAGGTAGAGCCGGTACACTCCAAAAAGAGCAACTATGTGGTACTGTTCGACCCCTTAGACGGCTCTTCCAACATTGACGTGAATGTGTCGGTGGGTACCATCTTTGCCATTTACCGGCGCAAGAGCGACAACTCTGGGCCGGCCACGCGCGAGGACTTTTTGCAGCCCGGCATCAAACAGGTGGCCGCAGGTTATGTGCTTTACGGCACCTCCACTATCCTGGTGTACACGACCGGCAATGGTGTCAACGGCTTTACGCTCGACCCCAGCATTGGCGAGTTTTGCCTCAGCCACCGCAACATGCGTATCCCCGAAAACGGGCAGTTCTACTCAGTCAATCAGGGCTACTATTCCAAATTCGACCTGGAGCTGCGCCGCTACATTGACCACTGCAGCGACCAGAACTATGGCCTGCGCTACATTGGCTCCATGGTCAGTGACATTCACCGCATTCTTATCCAGGGCGGCATCTTCATGTACCCCAGCACGCGCAAGTATCCGAAAGGCAAGCTGCGGTTGCTTTACGAATGCAACCCGTTAGCCATGGTGGTAGAGCAAGCCGGCGGAAAAGCCATCAATACCCAGTTGAAGCGCATTCTGGAAATAGAGCCGAAAGAATTGCATCAGCGCTCCACGATAGCCATTGGTTCGCCTGCCATGGTGGACGAACTCAAGAGCTTCATCGAGCGCTATGCCGCGCTGCCATTATAGGCAGGCGGGTCTCAACAGTCAACGCATGATCCGAGCAGAAAACATCTGCAAGTCCTTTGGGCAGCAGGAAGTACTCAAGGGCATCAATTTCACCTTCGAGACCGGCAAGTGTAACCTCATCATTGGGCGCTCTGGGTCGGGCAAGACGGTGCTGGTGAAAATTCTGGTAGGCCTCCTAAAACCCACAAGCGGCCGGGTGTGGTATGATGATATTGAGTTTACCAGTCTGAATGCCGAGCAAATGCGGGCCATCCGCATGCAAATGGGCATGCTGTTTCAAGGCTCCGCGCTCTTCGACTCGCTGACGGTGGAGGAAAACGTGCGCTTCCCGTTGGACATGTTCACCCGCATGAGCGCCAAGGAGAAAACCGAGCGCGTCAACTACTGCTTAGAGCGCGTCAATCTGGCCGGCAGCAACAAGAAGTATCCGTCCGAGCTCTCGGGCGGCATGCAAAAGCGCGTAGGCATCGCGCGGGCCATCGTCCTCAACCCCAAGTATCTGTTCTGCGACGAACCCAACTCGGGCCTCGACCCGAAAACAGCTATTGTCATTGACGACCTGATCCGCAGCATCACGCAGGAAAACAACATCACCACCATCATCAACACCCACGACATGAACTCGGTGATGGAAAACGGCGATAACATCTGCTTCCTCTTCGAGGGCCGTGTGGAGTGGAGCGGCAACCGCCACGAAGTACTGGGCAGCAGCAACGAAAACCTGCAGTCTTTCATCTTTGCCTCCCCCTTCCTGCAACGCCTGCGGCAGGCGGCGTTGCGCTCTTCAACTTAGCGCATCAGGATGAGGGCCACTAAGTAATCGGCCAGCAGAATAAGGATATCGCTATACACCACGGCGCGCGTGCTGGCCTGGCCCAGCTCAATGCTGCCGCCCTGAACGTAGTAGCCCTGATAGCAGGAGACAGTGGTCAGGATGAAGGCAAAAACCACCGACTTGACGTACATCATGAACACGTTGTACGGCTCGAAGAAGGAACGCAAACCCTGGTTGTATTCGTCGTCGGTCAGCCAGCCGGTGGGCACACTGGCCACGTAGCCGCCAAGGATGGCTACAAATGCCGAAAAGGTTACCAACAGCGGAATGGCCACTAAGGCGCCAATGATTTTGGGCCGTATTAGATACGCCGCCGAATTGACCCCCATCACCTCCATGGCATCAATGTGCTCTTTCTGGCGCATGCCGCCGATTTCAGCCGTCATGTTGGAGCCAACTTTACCTGCCAGCACTAAGCAGGTAATCGTGGGCGATAGCTCGATGATGGCTAAGTCGCGCACAATATAGCCAATGTAATAGCGCGGAATGAGCTGTCCATCGAGCTGGTAGGCAAACTGCACCGCCGCCACCGCTCCGATGAAGATGGAAATCAGGCAGACGATGATGAGCGACCCAATACCGATGTGGTTCATCTGGCGCATGGTTTCCTTCCAGTACATGGAAAAATTTTCCGTACGCCCGAAGGTCTGCTTCATCAACAGCAGGTAACGGCCAAAGTGGTAGATGAAATTGAAGCGCTTATCTAAAGCAAGCATAAAGGACGCAAATGGGTGTCTCTACGGGTGATGAGTGCTGTCTGTAGCAGCAAAGATTGCGCTTTTCCGCAAACTTTGGGTGCGCCTCGTGGGTTTCGCAGTTTTTGCACGTCAAAGAGGTGTCGTCTTCGAGGCACGAGAAGGCGACATCTTCAGAAAACAGGCGAAGTAACTCTTCAGCACGAAGGCAGGAACGAAGATTTACCACTAAGGCTTTAAGAAAGCCACAAAGGCACCACGGCTTTAACACACCTATTTGTTTACTATACATTGGACACATGCCACAACAGGACATTCCAGTGCGATCGCCGGTAGCTGTCGTGAGCGGCGCTACCAAAGGACTGGGCCGCGCTATTGCGGAGCGCTTTGCCCAAAACGGCTTTGACCTGGCCGTTTGCGCGCGTACGTTGGCCGATTTGGAGGCCATGCAGCGGCATTGGGCGGAACATTATCCGGGCCGGGAGATTTTAGCCGTACCCGCCGACTTG
Source organism: uncultured Saprospiraceae bacterium (assembly GCA_937980645.1). GTDB lineage: Bacteria > Bacteroidota > Bacteroidia > Chitinophagales > Saprospiraceae > M3007. The sequence continues at coordinate 17,071 of CALJPQ010000019.1, forward strand.
GCCCGACAAGCCGAAGTGCAGCGCTTTGCAGAAGCCATTCGCAGCCGTTGGTCTCGCATAGATGTGCTGGTCAACAACGCCGGCGTCTTTCGCCCCGGGCGCGTGTGCGACGAAGCCGCAGGCACGTTAGAGTTCCTCATCGAGGCCAACCTGTACAGTGCCTACCACCTCACGCGCGCACTGCTGCCGCTGATGCGGCCCTATCGAAGCGGCCATATTTTCAATATGTGCAGCATTGCCAGCCTCATGGCCTACCCCAACGGCGGCTCATACAGCATCTCCAAATTCGCCCTTTTGGGCTTTTCTAAAGCGCTGCGCGAAGAACTGAAGCCGGAGGGTATCCGCGTAACCGCCCTGCTGCCTGGCGCCACGTGGTCTGACTCCTGGCGCGGCGTCGAGTTGCCCGCCGAGCGGCTGATGCAGGCCGATGACATCGCGCAACTGGTGTGGGCCGCCTATCAGCTTTCGCCCTCCGCAGTGGTGGAGGAACTCGTGGTGCGCCCGCAATTGGGCGACCTATAAGATGTAGCCCTCTACCGAATATCCTTGTGCCGCTCCCAGTAGTTGATGTCTTCGACCTCGTCGAGGATGGCCAGGTAGTTGAAGTAGCGCAGTTCACTCACCTCGTCGCGCTCCAGGGCCGCACGCACGGCGCATCCAGGCTCGTTGCGGTGCAAACAGGCCGCGCCAAACCGGCATTGGGCCGACAGGTGGAAAAATTCGCGGAACGAATGCGCCACGTTCTGCGGGTCCATGTTGTTGAACGACAGCGTCTTGATGCCCGGCGTGTCAATGATGTACCCGCCAAAATCCAGCTCGAACATTTCGGCGAACGTCGTCGTGTGCTTGCCCTTGCCCGAGTAATCGCTCAGCTCACCGGTGCGCAAATTCAGGTGCGGCTGTATGGCATTTATCAGGCTGCTTTTGCCCACGCCCGACTGGCCGGAGAGCAGCGTCGTCCTGCCCTTTAGCACCTCTTTGAGGGTCTCCAAACCCTTGCGCTCCACCACAGAAGTGGCCAGCACCGTGTAGCCGATACTTTCGTAGAGGGCTTTCATCTCAAAAAAAATATCTACGGCCCGTTCATCATAGAGGTCGCCCTTATTGAACACGATGACCACTGGGATCTCATGCGGCTCCGTCATCAGCAAAAAGCGGTCAATGAAACCCGGCTTCAGGTCGGGGTGCACCACGGTGGTGATGAGCATGGCTTGATCAATGTTGGCAGCCAGCAGGTGCAGGTCGTGTTTGCGCCGTGGCGATTGGCGCACGACGTAGTTGCGTCGCGGCAAAATCTGGACAATAACCCCCTGACCTGTCCGCTCAGGCTTCACTTCTACCCGGTCGCCTACCGCCACAGGGTTGGTCAGCGGCAGGTCTTCCAAGCGAAACTTTCCTACAATGCGGCACTCCCACACCGAACCGTCGGAGTCGAGCCGTACCTGATACCAACTCCCTGTGGATTTGACAACTGTTCCCGTCTGCATCATAGCCGGCAAAGGTGCAAAAAACGATTGTGGAAAAATAGTCAACGCCATCCAGCCTAAGGGCGCCTCTGGCTGAAAGATCAGAAAATCAGCACATTATATCATTGAAAAAGCCTGCCCACCCCGGGCCGAAAGTGTTAAAATTTTAGACAGGCGTTTAACGAATACCTTAAAAAGTTTTTTCTTCGCCCTTGCAAAAAGCGTTGCGCTGTAGGCATTATGGCGCTCCAAAAGGCGAATTCAGCCGGGCCGTAGAAGGCAATTTTGCTGCGCAGCAGACTTTTTTGTCTTATTTTTTGTAAAAATGTTTGGTTACTCTCGAACGTCTAAGTACTTTTGTGCGCCGATTGGCGAAAGAGCCGAACGACAGAACCAACCTGAGTCATCTGCTGTGGGCGAATGCCCCCACAATCCGAGCAAACATGCGAAAGCATCTTAATCCGCAGCCGTCCACGCCAGGGCATGTTTTCAAACAGGCAGCCATGTGAATGATGGCTTGGGTAAAAACCGACCGTATGGGCAGGAAAGAAAAGTTTGTTTACAACACACAAACCCTCAGCTACGAGCGTGTAGTTGTCCCCCTCAGAACAAGAATTTTACAGGCCTTTGGTTTCTTCTCGGCCGTCCTGGTAGCGGCTATTGGCCTTCTCGCCTTGCTTTATCACTTCTTTCCCTCTCCGCGCGAAAAAGAGCTCCTGCAGGAAATTGCGCAAATGGAGCGCAAGTTCGCCCAGGTCAACGAGGAATTGGAGCAAATGTCTAAAACGCTCCAAAGCATTCAGGAGCGCGATGCTTACGTGCATCGCGCGGTGTTTGGCATGGACCCGATTGACCCCGACATATGGCAGGCGGGTATGGGTGGTCATGAGAGTCATCCGGAAGCTAACGCCTTCAAATATGGCGGCGAGGCCATTCGGAGAACGCTCAGCCGCATAGATGCTTTGCAACAGCAAATGGCTCTTCAGGCCCGTTCGTTGGACACGATTATGGCGCTGGCCAAAGACCAGGAAAAAATGCTGGCCAGCATTCCTAGCATCAAGCCTGTGCGCGAAGACAAGTTGCAGAAAAGCATGAACGTGCTGTCCGGCTTTGGCTTCCGCATTCACCCGGTCTATAAGATCAAGAAGTTTCACCAGGGCGTGGACTTCCCGGCGCGCATTGGCACGCCTATTCAGGCTACGGGCGATGGCGTGGTCATTGAAGCGGGCTGGCATCAGGGCTACGGCAACTGCGTGCGTATCAACCACGGCTACGGCTACGAAACCTGGTATGCGCACATGAACAAAATGTCCGTCCGCGTCGGCGAGCGCGTCAAGAAAGGCCAAAAAATCGGCGAAGTGGGCGATACAGGCCTATCCACCGCTCCGCACCTCCACTACGAAGTGCACTACAAGGGTAAGCCGATCAATCCCATTCACTTCTGCATGGACAACCTGACACCTGTAGAATATCAGCAGCTGGTCAATAGCGCCAGTGTGGCCAACCAGTCGCTGGACTAGTCGGAGGTATTTCTAAAGCAAAGCGGCCCTCATATCATCTGGATGGATGTGAGGGCCGCTGTCGTTTCAGGCTTCCAGCAATTGGGCAGCGTGATTTTCCGTATCCACTTTGGTGATGATGCGCTCGATACGTCCGTTTTCGTCAATGACGAACGTGGTGCGGTGAATGCCGTCGTAGGTGCGGCCCATGAACTTCTTAGGCCCCCACACGCCGTAGGCTTCGGCTACTGCATGGTCTTCGTCGGCCAACAGGCTGAAGGGCAGATTGTACTTCTCGATAAATTTCACGTGCTTTTTGGCTGAGTCGGGGCTGACGCCCAGAATGGCGTACCCTTTACTGACGAATTGGCTGTAGCCATCGCGCAGGCTGCAGGCTTCGGCGGTGCAGCCCGGTGTGTCGTCCTTAGGGTAAAAGTAGAGCACCAATTTCTTACCCTTGAAATCGGAGAGGCGAACGATTTCGCCCTTTTCGTTGGGCGCCGCAAAGTCGGGAGCAGCATCCCCTTCTTTCAAATGAAACATAGCGGTGTCAGTGTTTTTGACGCCTGTAACAACTACCGCCGCACGGCGGTTTTTTCCCAGCGAAAAATGGCCCACACAAAGCCGCTCCAGAGCACTGCACCAATGACGAGATGGCCAGCCATGGGCATAGGCAAGGCCCATTTGAGCGCCAAGTTTAAGGCATACAGTGCCCATGCACCAACGATATAGGCAGCCATGCGCCCCAGCGGATACGGCACCGGATAATGATGCCGCCCAGTGTACCACGTAGCGATGCACATAAACGCATAGCACAGCAGCGTTACCCAAGCGGCGCCCGTGTAGCCGAAGCGCGGGATGAGCCACAGGTTTAGCCCCACTGTCAGCGCGGCGCCCGCCACTGAAATCCAGGCGCCCAGGGCGGTGCGGTCTTTGAGCCGGTACCAGGCCGAAAAGTTGTAGTATATGCCCAAAAACACGTTAGCCATCAGCAGCACCGGCACCACGTGCAGCCCCGACCAATACTGCGGTGCAATGAAGTATTTGACTACGTCTAAGAACAACAGAATGCCCAGCATGCCCGCCACGGCAGCCGCCGTGAACCACAGTGTTACGCGGGCCTGGTTTTGTAAGGCGTTGTCCGTCTGGGCGTTGCGAAAGAAAAACGGCTCTGCTGCATACCGATATGCCTGGGTGAAGAGCGAAATGAGCGCCGCTAATTTGTAGTTGGCCCCAAAGATGCCGACCTGGGCCAGGTTCTCCTCTACAGAGCCGGGCAACAGATATTTTAGCATGGCACGGCTAAACATCTCGTCCACAATGCCGGCGAAGCTGACGACGATGAGCGGGGCAGCGTAGGCGACCATTCGCCGCCACAGTTGGACATCGAACAGCGCCCGAACGCGCCGCAGTTGGTTGCTCAGCAGCAGCAGGGTGAGGGCGCTGGCGATAAGGTTGGAAAGGAAAATGTAGCCTACCAGATTGTCGGGCGACCACACGGCGCGCACCCACTCGTGCCCGTGCTGGCTGGCCCAGGGGCAAAAGACCAACCAGAACAGGTTCATGCCAATGTTAGTGCCAATGTTTGTCAGTCGAATGGCGGCAAAGCGCAGCGGGCGTTGCTCCATGCGCAGGCGAGCGAAAGGCAGTTCGGCTAAGCAATCTAACCCCAGAATGAGTGCAAACCAGCGTACGTACTCGGGGTGCTCCGGATAGCGCAAGGCCCCGGCAATGGGCGCGGCAAAAGCGAGCAGCACAGCCACGACGAGAGCCGTTGTGGCCATCAGCGACCACATGCCTGTGCTGTAAGCCCGTTCGCGGTCTTCGGGCGGCGTGCCAAAGCGGAAAAACGCCGACTCCATGCGGTACGACAGCACGACCATGACAAAGGCCGAAAGCGCATATAGGTCAATGACCACGCCGTACTCCGCCGTGGAAGTCAGCACGCGCGTGTAGAAGGGCACCAACAACACATTGAGCAAGCGCCCGACGATGCTGCTCAGGCCGTACAGAGCCGTCTCGCCGGCTAATTTCTTGACAGACATACTTTTTATTGGAGAAACGCAGCACCTCGTTGGGCCGCCTGGAGTGTAAAAGTGAGAAAAAGCCGTCAGTCCACGCCAGGGCGTTTCATGGGGTAGTAGTGGACTCCGGCGCCGAAGACCCAGCCTTCCTTACCCGAGGGTGTGCGGATATTGACCCAATAGTCGGTAACCTTTTCGCGGCCGAGGTTGACTTCTTCGGGCTGGTTGCTTTTTTTGTTGAGATAGAGCACGGGCTGGTGGAGTTTGAGCCGCTCGACGATGGCGCTATGGCGATTGGGTTCTTTGCGCACATTGAGGCCGTCAATGGTAACGTATAAGGTACTGTACTGAGCAGCTGTGGCCGTAGGTGCGGGCGCGGGTTGGGTTTCCTGGGTGAGCGTAGGGCGTTTGGGCGGCGGGCCTGCGGGTGCGGGTGTAGGCGTCGGCTGTGGGGCGCCCGGGCTGGCGGCGGCTGGCTGGCTTGCCGGCACAGGTACAGTGGCTTGCGGCTGAGGTAGATAGATGGTGTCGCGTTTGGGCACTGAGCGTTCGCGGGCGCGCATCTCTTCTTCTTCGGTGAGTGCCGTCCGGATATGCTCGCGACGCGACTCGGAGCATTTGGATATGGCCCACAGCGCCACACTGAACAGAAAGGCGACGACAATGAGCGACTCGACTCGGGGCATTCTTTTCGCCATAGGGAAACGGAGTTTTTGCTGAAATCCACCGCCGGTGGTGGGCATATAAGCCAAAGGCCCGCCCTACCTTTAGCCGGCAAAAATAGCTACGCGCTGCCAGATATGACGGATGCCCTGCTATACCCAATTGCCCTGACGTTTCTGCCGCAAGTGGGCGCCATCACCGCCCGCACCTTAGTGAGCTATTGCGGCGGCGCCGATGAGGTATTTCGCGCTTCGCGCCGAGAGCTGCTCCGGATACCCGGCATTGGGCCAACGATATCCGAAAGCATCGCCAACGCCAGCGAAGCCCTCCGGCGAGCCGAGGCAGAGCTGCATTTCATGCGAACCCACGGCATAGAGGCGGTTTTCTACACCGACAGCCGCTATCCGGCGCGCCTGAGGCAACACAACGACAGCCCGGTACTGCTGTATTTCAAAGGGTCGGCACTGGAGTGGCTCAATGCCCAGCGCATCGTCTCGATAGTGGGCACGCGCCAGCCCACCGACTATGGTCGGGCGGTGTGTGAGGAACTGGTCGAGGGGCTTATGACCTACAACGCCGTCGTTGTCAGCGGCCTGGCCTTCGGCATTGATGTGATGGCACATCGCAAAGCCGTAGCACTTGGCATGCCCAACATAGCCGTATTGGGCCATGGGCTGGGGCGTATCTATCCGGCCGAGCACCGCTCCATCGCCCTGCGCATCGCCGAAAACGGCGGTCTGCTCACCGAATTCACCCACGACACTGGCCCGGAACGGGAGCACTTCCCGATGCGTAACCGCATCATTGCCGGCCTGTGCGATGCGCTCATCGTGGTGGAAACAGGCGCCACTGGCGGCTCTATGATTACGGCCAACATGGCCCAACAGTACGTGCGCCCTATCTTCGCCGTACCCGGGCGTCTGCGCGACCCTAAGAGCGCTGGCTGCAACCGCCTCATCCGTACCAATACGGCCTCGCTTATCGAGTCGGCAGCCGATGTAGCTATCGCCCTCAACTGGAGCGAAAAGGGCAAGGCACGGGCCGTGCAGCAAACCCTCTTTTTAGACCTTTCGCCCGCCGAACAGACTTTGGTGGACATTATTCGGATGCGTCCGCAAATCGCCGTGGACGAGCTGGCTTTGGCCGCCCAGTGCGCTCCGGGCCAGCTGGCGGCCTTGCTATTGGGCTTAGAGTTCAAGGGCATCATCCGCACCCTGCCTGGCAAACGGTACGAATTGACGCGATAAGTTCGCATATTTTGTCTTTTTTCCAACAATCCAACATTTTACAGGCGGCAGGGCTTGTGTCGAGTGTGTTTTTCGGCGATATTTGCCAGCGAAGCTTCGCAAGCCCGCATCTACCCGGGGCGAGTGTGCCAATCTAACAAAACGGGCACAGGCTACTTGCACGGCTCGGCATTATTCACCATTAAATCTCTTGCCCTTATGACCGCCTTTGCTACTCAATGGCCTACTGGTGCGGTGCTGTGCGTCGCACTCACCACCACCGCTTTCGCCCAGCCGCTGGCTGTAACAACCGATATTCCTACAGATCTCTCGGCCTGTTCAGAAGTCGTGTTCTCTGTGGAAGTAGCCAACCCGGGCAGTCAGCCTTTAGCTGCCGGCACGCTGCAGTACTGCCTGACGCCGGGGCTGACCTTCGTCAGTGCTACGGGCATTGCCGTAGCCAACAGCAGCGACCCGCGCTGCCCGGTACTGACCCTGCCCGCTCTAGCGCTTCAGGGTAAACTGACCTTTGAGCTGCGCGTGCGCGTGGGCTGCTTCGCCACGGACGCCGGCAACCTGCGCGATACCGTGCGCATCACTTTGGGCGGAACGCCTCAGCCGCCCGTTTTGAGCAGTGCGTACAACGTGCGTACGCCACTCATTACGCTGACGCCCGGCACCAACTGGTCGTTTAGCGGTCCAAACGGCGCCACATTCACCCGCACCTTTACGCTACACAACGAAGGGGTGGGCAATGCTTACCGCATATTCGTCATTGACCCCTACGGCCAGGCTGGCCTGGAACTCGTCCAGACCACCGGCGCTTTTAGCGGCGATACGCTGATCCTGACCGACACCGACCTGGGCCCCAACGGCCTGCTGGCATTTCGAGACTCGGTTGTGGTTACCCAGACCTTCCGTCTTCGCAGCTGCTCGGCAGCCAGCACAACGGTCGCCTACGGGTGGAGCTGCCCCGGCAGCCCTCTTTGTGCTGTTCTTCGCTTTCAGCAATACGAAACCGCTGGCGACCCCACCGGCCAGACGGCGGTAGAAATTCGCTTAGACAAGCCGTTCAAAACGCCCCAACCCTGCCAGCAGGACACGGTCATTTTTAAAATAGAAAACAAAGGCCTGTCGCCGGCGCTCAATGTCGAATGGGTGCTTGGCTTAGTGTCTGCACCAGGGATACCCGCTGACGCGGGTACTAAGGAAAGCACCTGCTACCCGATGACGCAGTTTCGCGTAGGCAACGCATGGCTTGCCGATGTTTCTGGCGGCGCGCTGTCCGAGCCGTATTTGTTTCCCTTTTCTTTGCTGGCCACCGACCCCGACGGCCCGGGCGGCCTGAGCGACGAAGATGGCGATGGCCAGTTTGACGACCTGGCACCCGGCGCTACGGCTACGCTGTCGTTCATCTTTGCCCTCGACCCGTCCTGCAAGCAGTGCGGCCAAAACTTGATAAAGCAGTATCTCGCCTCCGACGTGTACTACGTCAACGCTTGCAACCTATCGCAAAATAGCCCTTTGAAAGCACCGCCTCCCATCGGTATCGGCTTTGAGCGCAGCGACCTGAATATCATACACGATTTCATCCTCATCGCCGACTCGGTCTATTCGTTCTTTTATCAGCTGGATGCCACCTTCACCGGCCTGTCAGAATTGTGCCCCGACGACAGCATTATTGCGCAGTTCACCCTGCCTGTAACGCTGAAGCGGCCGCCGGCGTTCTTGCCCGAAATGGACGGCCAGCCGCTGCCGTGGTGGCAACCCAACGACAGCACCCTCAACCTGCTGCTGCCGCGCGAACGCGGCAACCTGTTGTTGCCGCTGCTGGTCGTCTGCCCGCCCGACATTGACAACTCGGCTATTTGTACGCCTACCTACGAACCGCGCACCTACCGCATGCCTGTGCGCATCTATTGGCGCTGCGGCAACAACTGCCCGCAGACCTACGAGCTGGTCTGTATCGGCGGCCCCTTCTTTACCGTGGACTGCCCGCGCCCCGAAGACCTCAGCCAACGGCACGGCATCTTTGCCGATACGTTCTTCGTGCAGCGCCTGACGCTGGGCTATGTGGACAACCTCCTGTCTGCCCAGATAGCCCCGCAACCCGGCTTGCAGCTGGACCTGGCCCTGCCGTTCGATACGGTGCTCATGCAAGCCTTGGGCCGCATCGAGGGCTTCCCCGGCGAGGCGTTCGACTCCTCCAGAATGGAAATTTATTACTGGAACGGCGGCGGGCCATACTTCCAACACCTGACGACTCGCATTGTGCTCGAAGACCTGGAAACAGGCGCATCGGTTAGTTGCAGCGGCCTGGCACCGGATTACCGATACGTGGACGGCTACCACGTGTGGGCCTTCGATCTGCTGCCTCTGACGGCGCCAGGCGGGTGTCTGTTCGACGTGGGCGTGCGACCTACGACTGGCGACCGCGTTCGTATAGAGGTGCTAGCCGTCATGACGCAAGCGCTGCCCAGCGAAGAGGCAGACACCATCAACGACCTGCGCGTGCGCTTCCCCTATCGCTACGGCGGCGACACGTTGCTGTGCGAAACAGCCAACGCCATTTTCCGCTGCATCAACCCCTACTACGATGTGATCATGTTCGCCTTCCTCAAAGACGGCGTTTGCGGCCAGCTGTCGGCGGATATCCTGCTGATTCAGGGCGTCTCCGGTCGCATAGAAACCGATCTCTTCCCGGGCGAAATACGCCCGCTGTTTGTGTACGACACGCTGACCGTCGCCGTATTGCCCGGATACGCTTACGTGCCGGGCAGCTCCAACTGGCATTATCGGGTGGGCGACGGCGCTTCGGGCACTCCGCCGTTTGCCTCCCAGGCGCTGGCCGACCCGGAAATCATTCCGCTGTTCGACGGGAGCACGCTCCTGCGCTACGTGCGGCCCGCCGGCCTTCCGGTAACGGACTACTACAAAGGTGGCGCGTTTTCTACCCTATCGCTCTTACTCGAAGTGCTTTGCCCGGCCGATACGGCCATTTTCCCAGTGCGCATCATTGGCAATAACTATTACAGCCTCTACGACACACTCAGCGTCTTTTACAGCGGTGCCTTTGGCCATTTTGAAGGCTTGAACGAAACCCGGCTGACCGCCGACAATCCGACTTCCAATTTGCGCGTGCCTACTTGGAACTTGCGGCTGTGCAACCCTAACGAAGGCATCGCCATACCCGAGCCTGTTCTATACTTTGACAGCAACAGCGATATGCCGCTGCTGTCGGTGCAATACCTCACGCCCTTCTTCGACACGCTGGCGCTGACCCTCGAGTCGGGGCCAAATGGCCAGCAAATCGCACGTCTGCCAGCGCTGGGCAAAGCGCAGTGCCTGCCGTTGATTGTCCGCGCTGCTGCACCGCCCGATTGCCTGCCCGATACGCTGCGCCTGCGGGCGGGCTTTCAATGCGCGGGCCAGAGCGAGCCGTGCTTCCTCAAAGAAGGGCTGGAGCTGTATTTCCAACCCCAGGATGCCCTTCCGCAAATCATTGCCTCCGGGCCGCCTTCCGCTGTAAATCTCTGTTCACCTGCGCTTTACGAAGTCTATTTGGTCAATCAGGGCGAAGGGCCGATGTACGATATCGTCGTGCAGGTGCGCCTGCCCGAAATTGGCCAGACGTACGTGCCCGGTAGCCTGTCGGTCGAATACGAAGGCTTTTCCGTGCCGTTGCCCGACCCGCTGATAACGCCCGAAGGTCTGCGCATTGTGGTGGACTTCGCCCAACTGGCTTTACCTATTGAGGCCTTGCCCGGCCTGAGCGCCGCCCCGAAAAATACGCTGGTGTTCCGGTTCAACGTGGCCGCTAATTGCGACTACTTAGATGCTGCGCGTATTCGTTACGGTGCAACCTGGCAAAATGCCTGCGTCGGCGTAGAGAAAAAAACTGGACCTTTTGCGGCGCCGCGCATGGCTATCCTGGGTGCGCCAACGGAGACTAATGACTACGACATTGCCCTGACGATGCCCTCGCCTGCGGCTTATTGCGGTCGTATCCCGCTGCGCGTGCGCATCGTCAATCCTGGCAGCCTCGGCCCCACTCAGGCGAATGAAAAGGTGCGCCTGGTGCTGCCTGAGGGCTTTCAATACGTCGCCGGCAGCCTGCAGCCCATCCACAACGGCCCCACCGACGGCCCGGTCGTTCTGACCGCGGACGGAAACCGCTTTCTTGCCTTTTCGCTGCCCGCGGGCGTTGAGGTCGGCGACTCCATCGTCTTCCTGTTGGAGGTGCGCAACACGTCGCCTTCGGCGGGCTGCTCCGAAGCCTATTCCGTCGTGGCGCAAATGCTCCAGACCACCTTGCTTCCGTGTGGTGCTCTGAGCTGTGCGGTGGATTTCACCATGCTCGAGGCTGAGGCTTTTTTCACGTTGGAAAAGCCCACGTACCGCCTCACGGCTTTGGAGGGTATTGCTGAGCCTGCTAGTGGTACTCTGGAAAACTGGCTTATGGATGTGCGCATCCTGAACCTCTCGGCTGTAGCTGGTGGCGGTATGCTAACGCTTCTGGTGCGCCTGGACGCCGACCGCAACGGCCAGCTGGACCCGAGTGATCCGCTGCTGACGTCATTTTCGATACCTGCCGATGGGTTGCTGCCGGGCATCGAGCAGGCGTTTAGTTTCACAGCTGACGTGTCGGTGGCGCAGGGTTGCTCGGGACTGTGGGTGGTACTGGCCGATAGCGTCTGCGCCTGTCAGCCCGACGCGGTGTATGCTCCGTTTGTGCCGCTGCGCAATGCAGGGCAGGTGCTAGTCCTTTGTGCTGGCCAGGCGGCTACCCTTGGTTCAACGCCCCTGAGCGGGGCTACATACAGCTGGTCGCCGGCGTCGGCTGCTTTGAGCAATACGACCATTGCTAACCCGACCTACCGCTACGACGGGCTGTTCGATGTGTCGCTGCAACACCAGGAAGAGTTTATTCTGCAGACGACGCGCGCCCAGGGCTGTGTTTCGTTCGATACGGTGCGCATTGTCGTGCGCAAAGTAGAGGCCACTCTGGCGGTATCGCCTGTCTTGTGCGCGGGCAACAGCACAGGCGCACTGGCGGCTTCGGTGCAGGGTGCGCTGCCGCCGTTACAATACCTGTGGAGCACAGGCGCCAGTGCCGATAGCCAGCTGCTTCAGCTGCCCGCTGGCACCTACGGGCTGATTGTGCAGGACTCGCTGGGCTGCGCCGATACGGTAACGGCTGTCGTTACCGAGCCGGCGCCGTTGGATGTGCAGCTGACGCCGACGGACTACAACGGCTTTGGCATCTCCTGTGCTGGCGCTACCGATGGGGCCATCAGCGCCACAGCCGCAGGCGGCGTATTGCCTTACACTTACGAATGGTTGCCTATCGGCAGTGGGCCAAACCCGACGAACTTGCCGCCAGGCACATACGCACTCACACTGACAGACGCCAACAACTGCACTACCGAAGCTGTCGTCGAAATCATCGAACCACTGCCGCTGCAGCTTTCGCTGACGCTTCAGGATGAGCGTTGCTCCGGCACAGCCAACGGCAGCATCGCCGTGCGGATTGAGGGCGGTGCCGGGCCTTATCGGCTCAACAACCAGCCGCCTGGCGGCGTTGTGCAGCAGCTGTCAGGGCTCTCTGGCGGTGCTTACACGGTGGTGGTAATAGATGCCAACGGATGCAGTGTCAGCGCCGACACGGTGCTGCAGACGCTGACGTCGCAGGTGTCGGTGAGCGCAGACTCTGCTGCCTGCTTCGGCGGTAGCGGGCGCGCTGAGGTAATGGCTTCGGGCTATGCGCCTTTTATCTATCAATGGTCGAACAACGCCAGTGGCCCCAGCATTACTGCGTCAGCGGGCACCTACGCAGTAACGGTTACCGATGCGCTGGGCTGCACGTATGTGCTGCAAACCACTATCGCCCAGCCACCCGTTCTTACTGGCCAGGCGCTGGCCCAGCCGGTGCGGTGCTTCGGCGACACCAACGGACGTATCGCGCTGACGGCCCAAGGCGGCACGCCTCCGTATCAGTTTGAACAAGGCGGCCAGCCTGTACTCCCACCGCTGACGGGCCTGGCGCCGGGCACCTATGCCATACAATTGACTGATGCTAAGGGCTGCGCGGTGCTGCTTTCAGCGACGGTTACGCAACCCGAACCGCTGTCGGCGGCGGTGAGTGTTACCGATGTGCGCTGCTTCGGCGACAACACCGGCAACGCCACAGCGCAACCCGCCGGCGGCACATTGCCATACGGTTATGCCTGGTCGAACGGCAGCACGATAGCGTCGGCTCAGAACCTGCCGGCGGGCACCTACACACTCACACTGACCGACGCTAACGGCTGTACGCTGCTGGCCAATGCTACAGTGCGCGAGCCAGCGCCCTACGAGCCGCTGTTCGAGGTGGAACGCCAGCCCTGTGCCGACCGGGCCAACGGCATCCTGACCGTGGCAGGCTTCCCGCCCGGCACGCGCTACGGCCTCAATCAGGCGCCCAACACTGATGTGCCGCGCTTCAGCGGCGTAGGTGGCGGGCCGCTCACGCTCAACATCGTGGACTCGGCGGACTGTCGCTTTGCCTACGCATTTTCCATGCCGGCGCTGCCGGCGTTGTTGGGCGAAGTCTTTTCCGATACTACCATTCGGCTGGGCGACAGTGCCTGGCTGCGCGTGGTAGTGTCGCCGCAGGCAGTAACCACCAGCTCGGTGCGCTTCCAGTGGATCAATCCTGCCGCCGTGCTGTTCGGGTGCGACACTTGCCCGACGCTGTGGGTGCGCCCACTGCGTACCACACCCTACGTGGTCGAATTCACAACAGAAAGCGGCTGCCGCTCCGAAAGCCGCATCCTGGTAAGTGTCGTGCGCGATAGCGTCTATGCGCCCAACGCGCTCTATTTGGAGGCGTTGCAGTCAGATAATCAGTACTTTACACTCTATGCCCGTCCCGGGGCTTTGCGCGAGATTCGTCTGATGCGCGTGTTCGACCGATGGGGCGACCTCGTCTTTGAACGGCGCGCCTTTGCGCCTAACGCCCCCGCCGAGGGTTGGGATGGGCGCTACCGCGGCCAGCTGCTCAACCCGGGCGTGTATGTGTGGTATGCCGAAGTGGAATACTTCGACGGCGTGGTGGAACTGTTGCGCGGCGACGTTACGCTGTTTCGATAGGCCTTTGGGGCTCGCTGCTCTTGTACGTTATGAGACGGGGGTTTCAAGCCATTTGCCCGATCTCGAGGGCTAAGCGCAGTCCTTCTTCGATGGCGCGTTCGGCGTCGAGTTCGGCGGCTAAGCGGGCGCCGCCGATGCAGTGGACGCGCAGGCCGGCGGCTTCGAGGGGGGCTTGCAAGTCGCGCAGGGGCTCCTGGCCGGCGCAGATGACGATGTTGTCCACGGCCAGCGTTTGTGCCTGTCCGTTGACGCTCAGGTGCAGGCCTTCGTCGTCAATGTGGTGGTACTCGACGCCGCTCCAGAACTGGACGCCACGGTTTTTGAGGGCAAGCCGGTGCGCCCAGCCGGTGGTTTTGCCTAAGCGAGCGCCCATTTTGCCTTTAGTGCGCTGCAATAGCCATACCTGCCGGCCAGTAGAGGCAGGTTCGGCTTTGCCCAGACCACCGCGAGTGGTATAGTTAGGATCAATACCCCACTCGCGCAGGTACGCCTCCGGGTGTTGGTAGGGCAGCACCGTAAGGAAAGTGGCCACATCAAAGCCGATGCCGCCAGCGCCGATGATGGCCACGCGCTTGCCCACAGGCTGAGTGCCACGCAGCACATCTACATATGAAAGCACTTTGGGATTCTCAATACCCGGCAGGGAGGGCTGGCGAGGAGCAACGCCCGTAGCCAGCACGACGGCTTCGTATTGGCCTTCTGCCAATTCTTCTGCGCTAATGCGCCGCCCAAAGAACATCTGGACGTTGGCTTTTTGCAGGCGGGTATTGAAGTAGCGGATGGTTTCGGCAAACTCCTCCTTGCCCGGGATGCGTTTGGCCAGATTGAACTGGCCGCCCAGTTCGTAGCTGGCTTCAAAAAGATGAACATCAAAGCCCATTTCGCCCAATTCGGCGGCGCACGACATACCTGCCGGGCCGGCGCCCACGACGGCGATACGACGGTAGGCATTTTCGGGCTTTAAAACGGGTGGTGGCAGTAGTGTTTCGCGGCAGGCGCGTGGGTTGACTAAGCAGCTGGCCTCTTTGCCGGCGAAAATGTGGTCTAAGCAGGCCTGGTTGCAAGCAATGCAGGTGTTGATTTCCTCAGGGCGTCCTTCGCGGGCTTTACGGGCAAAGTCCGGGTCAGCCAGTAGGGGGCGCGCCATGCTGACCATGTCAGCCTGTCCGGAGGCGAGGATTTCTTCGGCCTTTTGAGGCGTGTTGATGCGGTTGGTGGCAATGAGGGGCAGGCGCACGGCGTTGCGCAGGCGAGCCGTTACCCAGGCATAGGCGCCGCGGGGCACCACAGTGGCGATGGTTGGGATGCGAGCCTCGTGCCAGCCGATGCCGGTATTAAGCAGGTTGGCGCCGTTTCGCTCTAAGGCTTGGGCTAAGGCGACGATTTCGTCCCAGGTGCTGCCGTCCTCGACGAGGTCGAGCATAGAGATGCGAAAGATGATGATGAAGTCGCGGCCAGCTTGTTGGCGTACGGAGCGGAGCACTTCGATGGGAAAGCGGAAGCGGTTTTCGGCGGGGCCGCCCCACTCGTCGGTGCGTTTGTTGGTGCGGGGGGCGATGAACTGGTTGATGAGATAGCCCTCACTGCCCATGATTTCGACGCCGTCGTAGCCGGCTTCGCGGGCAAGGGCGGCGGCGCGGCCAAAGTCCCGGATGGTTTCGCGGATGAGCCGGGGCGACATTTCCCAGGGGCGGAAGGGTGAGATGGGCGCGCGCAAGGGGCTGGGTGCTACCAGCAGGGGGTGCATGGCGTAGCGCCCGGCATGCAGGATTTGCATAGCGATTTTGCCACCTTCGGCATGAACGGCTTCGGTAACTACGCGGTGGCGGCGGGCCTCGGCGGCAGTGGTCATTTTAGCGCTAAACGGCGCCAGCCAGCCGCGCCGGTTGGGAGCGATGCCACCGGTAACCATCAACCCTGCACCACCGCGGGCGCGAGCGGCGAAGTAGGCAGCCAGACGCGACAGATCGCGCCCATCTTCTAGGCCGGTGTGCATGGAGCCCATCAGCAGGCGGTTGGGCAGGGTGGTAAAGCCCAGATCGAGGGGCGTAAACAAATGCGGAAAAGGAGTGCTCATGCGTCAGGACAAACTAAAGCAGCGCCGCCGAGGCGACGCTGGCGTTCTTTTTTTACCGCAAACAACCGACGGCAAAAAAAGGATGCGTTTGGCTAACGCACAAACCGCAGACGCTGGAGCAGCTGCTCAGCGAGACACTGGCCGGAGCGCAGCCCTTCCTCGCAAGAGCGCCGGAAGTGAATGCCACCAAGTATGGGAGCAAAAGCGGCTTCCTGAGCGGCCTGATGGATGGAACCAAAAGTGCGTTCGGGCAAGACGAAAGGCCCACCGTCGGGGGTATACAGGAGACTGCCCAAATGGGTGCGGTCCACCAGCCCGGTGTCGCCCAACTCGCGGACGATGATGAGTGCGCTGATGGTAGCAATGGCAGCGACCTCGCTGGGATATTCAGGGTGTGCTGGAGTGAAGATAGAAGGCCGCCAATTAGGGTCTATGTTTTCCTGGATGTAAGTAATGGGCCGCAGGAGGAAGTACTGGTATTTGACCGACCAGCACAGCGAGCTGGCATCAGCGACGGCCAGGCCAAGCTGGCAATAGAGGCGGGCGCAATCGGCTAAGTGGTTGCCGCCGCGTTCGAGCAGTTGGCGGGCGATGTTGAACCAATGCCCGGCGGCAGTGCTGGAGCGCCCGACACCATCTTCCCAGTGGAAAGCGATGATGCGGTTGGCCGTAGTTTTGGGAGTATTTGCCACTTCTATGGCCTGCAAATACCAGTCGGTGTCGTTATCGGTGCTGTACGGGGGTGGTACAGGCGGCAGGCAGGAGGTGCCGGGCTCCCAGACGAAGGTGTTTACCCGGCTCCAGAGGGGTTCCACAGCGGCCTGGTCGGGTGGGATAGGCGTCCAGTATTGGGGATGGTCGGCGTCGCGTTGGGGCAGTGCCGGCGTGAGTTGTCGGAGGCCGATGCGCCCATCGCGTCGGGCGCGCGCAGCAATGGTGGCGGCGATGCGACCGCCCAGCAGGCGCGAGTCCTGGCGCACGCGCTCCGTGATGCCGCGGCGGACGAGCGTATCCTCCTGCGCAGCGGAAAGCACTTCTAAGGCCGAGCGCTGGTTGTTGGTCATATCTTCCAGCACTTCAGGCAGCAGGTTGCGCATGGCCGAGCACAGCACGATGCCCCAGTCATAAACTTTGTTGGGGTCAAAGGCGGGCGCTTCATAGTCGCGTATTTGACCGCTCAGGCTCTGTCCATCAGGTATGCCATGGCAGACAGCCTCCCAGGCGGTGAGGCCTACGTATCCGAGGATGCGGGCAGCCTCCGGCGAAGTGAGTCTTTGTTCCTGAATGGCAGAGAGCGTCAGCGCCACCCATCCATTGAGGAAGCGGCCCTCGTAGCGCTGGGCCTGGTAGGTCAGATGTGCCGAGGCCGAAGTGTCGGGCCCTCGCTGGCAGGCCAGCAAATGCAGGATAATAAGCAGAAATAAAGCGCCGACTTTTCTCATGATACGTTTCGGGGGCAAAGTTCGCGTTTTTTCTCGACGGCAGCCTGCCCATTTCAGGCGGTAGATTGAGCAAGGCTTTAATGGCCTGTTACCCCGCGTTGTGTGCGGCAAGAATTTTGCCAACCTCGGCGACTGTATTTTGTCGCCTGTCAGACAGGAGGCCGCACAGCGCGTCGCTAAATTTCCTTTAACTGGCCAAAACCGTCCGCCTGGTACGGAAATTGCGCCTTTCTCTTTTGACTACGCTACACACACGTTATGACCAGTCCTGCAGTGAGAACGCTCAGCATCGTTATTGCCGACCCGCAGCCCATTTTTGTGGAAGGGCTTCAGCAAGCACTTGCGTTGGGAAGCGACCATTATCGCTTTGAAATACGAGGGATTGCCTCGCAACTGGCTGACCTGTCGCCTATGCTGGTTCAGGAGCAGCCCAACTTATTCATAGTGGATATCACGCTGCTGGGTGGCGAGGTAGCACACGCCCTCGCCGGCTTGCGCAAAGTTTATCCCTACGGACGCATCCTGGTGTTCACCTATAACGACGATGTACGCCTGCTGAAAGCCGCCTTTCGCGGTGGCGCTGACGGCATCTTGCTCAAATCCGCATCTGCCGAAGAACTCTTCCAGGCAATGGAAGAGGTCTTATCCGGAAAAACGCATTTAGGTCCTGGCCTCACCCTCAACGAACATATGGCGGGCTTGGGCATGGATCCCACCCTGCCCGATACGCGCTTCGCTCGCAAATACGGCCTGACGCGTCGCGAAATGGAAGTGTTGCGCTATATCGCCCAGGTGATGAGCAACAAGGAAATTGCTCAACAGCTCTTCATCAGCGACCAGACCGTCAGCGTGCACCGCAAAAACATCATGCGCAAACTCAAGGTGAACAACACGGCCAGCGTGGTCAAAATTGCGCTGGAAAATCACTTAGTCTGACGCTTCCTCAAAAAATTGGCACGAAACCTGCCTTCTCTCTGCCGTAAAAAAAATAGCGGGAGGAGGCAGGCTTATTTTATTAAGCGAGGCACTCTTTTTGCAAGGGATGAGGTCAATTGGCTAAAACAACCGACCTTTATCCCAATACTTAGGGCCTTTGCCCTCCCGCATAATCTCACGTCTCATGGTTCCATCTCTTTATCTTAATCACATGAATCAGAACCGCTTTACTCTGACCGTTTTCGGGTGGCTATTGCTGGCTTTTTTCGCCCTGCGCACGGCCACCCCCGCCCAGGCGCAATGCACGATGACCTGCAACAACTTCGTGCAAATTTCTTTAGACCAGGACTGCGAGGTTGAAATAGACCCGGATATGATCTTGGAGGGCAACGGCTGCCCAAACGGCAACTTTGTCGTTGAGATTCGGGTCAACGGCGTTTGGGTTCCCGGCGTGGTAAATGCCAACCACATCAACCAGACGCTTCAGGTGCGCGTGCGCGAGCTCAACAGTGGCAACAGCTGCTGGGGGTACATCTTAGTGCAGGACAAACTGGCTCCGCAAATCACGTGCACGAACATCACGCTGGCCTGCGGTATTACCAACTATACGCCGCAATACCTGCAAAACGAACTAAGCATCAACGCCGCCTATCCCAATGTGGTCGAAAACTGCGGCAATACCACGCTGTCGTATATTGACCAGTTCACTGACCTGCCCTGCAACGGCACCATCAACGGCCTGACCAACATCAGCGCCTATGTGCGCCGCACCTGGACGGCCGTAGATCAGAGCGGTAACTCGGCCTCGTGCACACAGTTTATCTACTTCCAGCGTCGCAGCGTCAACGTGGTGCAATTCCCGGCAGATATAACGATTTCCTGCGAAAATCCGGACACAGACCCTTCGAACACGGGTGTGCCGTTCATCTCCGAATTTGGTCGGCAGTTCCCGCTGTTCCCGCAGAATACGTTTTGCGAGCTGAGCATTACCTACACCGACCAGACGCTGCCCATCTGCGACGGCTCGCGCAAAATCCTGCGCACCTGGACGGTGCTCGATTGGTGCCTGCCCACCAGCCCGGGCTCGAACCCGCGCCAGCACCTGCAGATTATAAAGATTGAAGATGCCCAAGGGCCCATCGTGGATTGCCCTCAGGACATCACAGTGAACACCAACCCGTGGAACTGCGTGCGCGACCTCGACCTACCCGACATCATGATTGAAGACAACTGCTCGCGCATCAAGGATATTTGGGCCGAATACACCGTGAACGGCATCGGCCGAACACTGGCCGGCACGCTGCAAAACTTCCCGGGCAATAACCCCTGGCTACCCGATACTTTAGGCGTATTTGGCGTGGCGCAAGGCCTGCCGCTGGGCAACACCCTCATGCGCTACGTGGTGCGCGACGATTGCAACAACACCTCGACGTGCGAATTCCTCATCACCGTGGCCGACCAGACACCACCTAACGCGGTATGCGTTGAATTTACCAAAGTATCCTTAGGCGCTTCGGGCGTGTCTTTGGTGAATGCCAGCACGTTTGATAAAGGCTCCTACGACAACTGTTCGCCTACCGTGCGCTTTAAAGCGCGCCGCATGGACCCCAACGGCTGCCAGGCCAACGACCGCTTCTATGACCAGGTGCGCTTCTGCTGCGAAGACGTGGGCAAAAGCATCACCATCATCCTCCGCGTGTACGACATCTCGGTGCCCAGTGGCGAGGTCTCGCTCGAATTTGGCGAAGACAACGCCAACGACTGCATGATACAGGTAACGGTGGAAGACAAACTCAAACCCACGTGTACTGCTCCGAGCAACATTACCGTCTCCTGCAAAAACTTTGATCCGTCGCTGTCGAAATACGGCACTGCACAAGGCTCTGATAATTGCTGTATAGACAGCAGTTGCGCCGAATTGGTCAACCTGGCCCAGTTCGACACGCTGTGCAACCGCGGCACCATCACGCGCATTTTCTGCATCAGAGATTGCGCCGGCAACTCACAAACCTGCTCGCAGCGCATCATCGTTACCTACGAGCAAGACTACTTCGTCCGCTTCCCTAATGACGTCATCGTTACGGCGTGCGACGGCACGGGCAACTACGGCCAACCTACGTTTTTCGGCAAAGACTGTGAGGCGCTGGCCGTTTCGCATCAAGATGAAATTTTCACCGTCGTACCTGACGCCTGCTTCCTTATCGAGCGCACGTGGACTGTCATCAACTGGTGCAGCTATAACCCCAACCAGGGGCTGACTAATGTGCCTAACCCGGAGCCAAACGCTACAACCAACCACCCCTCCAACCTGCCTGGCCCGACCGTATCGCCGCTGGGCACACCTGCGCCCTGGGCGCCCACGGTGGTGTCCCTCACGCCGGGCGCACCGCCGACCAACTTCTCCACCTACTGGAGTGCTAACACCAATGGCTACCGGTATAAACAGATCATTAAAATCATTGATAACCAGAAGCCTATCCTCGAAAACTGCAAAGCCAGCCCCGATACGGTGTGCGACCTGACCAACAACGACCCGAACCTGTGGAATGCCATGTACTGGTGGGATGCCACCACAAACAGCCATGACCTGTGCGAAGGTCCGACCGACCTGAGCGTTACGGCTACCGACCTGTGTTCGGGTGCCAACGTCAACTTCCGCTACTTGCTGTGCTTAGACCTCAACGGCGACGGTGTGCGCGAAACCATCATCAGCAGCACACAGACGGGCTTAGGCGGCCTGGGCTGGAACCGCGTCAACTTCAACAACGCCTTCAACCCAAACTACACCGGCGGCGAAGCGCGCGAGTTTGACTTCCGCCCCGTACCCGCCAACCAGAAATACGGCTTCGCCCTGCAGGTAACCACCAGCGGCAACAAGCGCACCGCCGCCGTCCGCTGGAACACACAGCAGTCGCCCAATACCTTCGTCGTGCCCGAGCTGCCCTACGGCTCGCACAAAATCATCTGGTACGTGGACGACGGCTGCGGCAACGAGCAAACCTGTGAGTGGGTCTTCGAGGTGAAAGACTGCAAAAAGCCGACGATCCTGTGCAAAAACATCGGCGTCAACCTCATGCCCACCAAGATGATCACGCTCAATGAGGCGGATTTCCTGCAGTCCACCTTCGACAATTGCACACCTACCGATAAGCTCGTAACGGCTATCCGCCGGAAAGGCCAGGGGCAAGGCTTCCCGACGCTGCCCAACGGCCAGCCGCAAAAAACGGTAACCTTCACCTGCTCCGACCTAGGGCCGCAGGAAGTGGAAATCTGGTCGAGAGACCTGGCGGGCAATGCCGATTTCTGCATCGCCACCGTCAACGTACAGGATAATATGGGTACGTGCAGTGCCGTCAACGCCAGCGTCGCCGGTGCCCTCAAAACGGAAAAAGACGAAGGCGTGGCCTATGCCCAGGTGAAACTGAACGTTGACCTCTTTGCCCCGGGCATGCCGCCGCTGCAGCTCGTTCTGCCAACCAATAACGACGGCACCTATGCCTTTGCCGGCGCCTTACCCACAGGCTCCTCCTACGAGCTCATTCCGGTGAAAGACGACGACCCGCTCAACGGTGTCTCGACGTTCGACCTGCTGCTCATCAACAAGCACATCCTCGGCATTGAACCGCTGAACAGCCCCTATAAGATGATTGCCGCCGATGCCAACGACAGCCGCTCCATCACCACCTTTGACCTGGTGGAGCTGCGCAAGCTGATTCTCGGCATCTACACGGAGCTGCCCGCGGTGCCTAGCTGGCGCTTCGTGCCGGCCGACTTCGAGTTTTCCGACCCGACCAACCCGTTTAAGACGGTGTTCCCGGAAAAAATCCTGGCCACAAACGTACTGGCCGACCGCCTGAACGAAAACTTCGTCGCCATTAAGGTCGGCGATGTCAACGGTAATGCCGTTGCTAACGCTACCTCCGCTCAGGAGCGCACCGCAGGCACGAGCGCGCTAACGCTGGAGGAGCGCCGCGTACAGGCCGGCGAGACGTTCACCGTCGCCTTCCAGCCTGAAGCGGTGGTCGCTTACCAATTTACGCTGGCCCATCCGGACCTGGAACTGTTAGACATTCTGCCCGGCGAAGGACTGACACGCGACCACTTTGCCGCCTTTAGCAACGAGCGCGCCCTGACCGCAGCACTCGACCGCGGCGCCGGCTTCGCCCTGCGCTTCCGTGCCCGACGCGATGGCGCACTCAGCCAGATGCTCCGCCTGAGCAGCCACATCACCCGCGCCGAGGCCTATCGCCCCGACGGGCAAAAAACAGCCCTCGAGCTGCGCTTCAGCAACGGCACAGCATCTGCCCTCGAAGGCGAATTTGAACTGCTGCAAAACACGCCTAACCCGGTGCGCAACTTCACCACTATCGTCTTCTACCTGCCGCAGGCCACCGAGGCAACGCTCACCATCAGCGACGCCGAAGGCCGCCTGATTAAACGCATCAAAGGAGCCTTCCAGGCCGGCTTCAACAGCACCGTGTTGCACCGCGCCGAACTGCCCGCAGGACTGCTGTTCTACCAGATCGATACGCCCACGCACAGCGCGACGAAGAAGATGTTTGTGATGCAGGAATAACGGGTACTCCGCCTGTCTGGCATCCGAGAAGATAAGGAGATAAAATGGCCGGCCCTCTTCGACACAGATCGCCGAGGAGGGCCGTTGTTTTTATGGCTCCCTGGCCAATGGCAGACGCGCTTTCGTCAAAGGCTTGCTTCTGCCTCCGGCGCCGGCTGGCGCAGTTGGTCAAAATAGCGCGCGATTTTGACCATGCAGGCTTTCAGTTGGGCGCTGGTAGGCACTTCCTTGCCGATGAAGATAAGCACCAGGGCTATGTGTAGATTTTTCTGCTCCAAAATGGCATAAAGCACGTGCTTGTGCAGCCGGTAAGCCTCGCGCATCTGGCGACGGATACGGTTTCGAGCGGTGGCTTGGCGGTACAGGCGCTTGGGCACGCTGATGGCCATTTGGGCGCGGTTAGCCTCGAAGCGGGCCGCCACCCGTTCGGCCTCCGAAAGCGGCAGCCACACGACGCGCACCGGAAACGCCACAAACGAATGGCCTTCCTGGAACAGACGCCCCAGGAGTTTCCGGGCCTTCAGGCGTTCGCAGCGTTCAAAGGTATTCATCATCAATAACGTTTCCCCCACGTAGAGACGTTGCACGCAACGCTTCTGCCCCCCCAAAACGACACGCAATGCGCCCCTAAGACAACCAGGCCGTCAGCGCGCCTGATGCGCCCTGACGGCCTGGGAGGACGATCTGCCCCTGGGTGCAGCGTTTATTTCAAGCGTTTTTCGTCGGAGACGGTCAGCTTGTAGCGGCCTTGTCGGCGGCGGCGGGCCAATACGCGACGGCCGTTTTTGGTGGCCATACGGCTGCGGAAACCGTGTTTGTTTTTGCGCGCGCGTCGGGACGGTTGATAAGTACGTTTCATCGCTATTTTTCTTCAAAAAATACAGACTGTCTGAAAAAACGGGCTGCAAAGGTAAAGGCGTTTCCGGGAAATAGTGGCGGTATTGAAAACGAAATTTTGGAGGGGCTTTAAAAAAGCGACGGACTCAGCCGGGTAGGGGCTGGCTCTGTAGGCAAACGGCCCAAACGAAGGAAGGTATGCCCGGGCGTGGTGTGGGTTTTTCAAAATACATTTGATAAGGTTGAAACGGCGGCTGTTTGCAGATCCAGCCGGTGGTTTCGCCGCTGCCGGCGTTCCAGTCGAACGGCTCGATGCGCAGGTGCTGGCGGAAGTCTAAGGCCTTGAGGCCGTAGGCTTTGTAGAGGCTTTCTTTAGCCGTCCAGAAGACGTGTTGCAGGTCATACTGGATGTCGGCGGCAAAAGTGCGCACGAAGGAGGCTTCGTCTTCATGCAGGAAACGGGGGGCGAGTTGGGGCATTTTGGGGGTTAGCACCTGCAGGTCGCAGCCGCCCGGGACGTCGGCCAACAGAGCGCCCACCAGGCCTTTGGAGTGGCTCAGGGAGCAGTGTAAGCTGTTGTTATTGAGGAAAAACGGCTTAGCGAAGGCGTCTTTATCCAGAGCCCAACGCTCTCCGTTGCCCGTGAGCAGGTGCAGCAGATAGCGCACGGCCAGCCATTCCATGCGGCGCAGGCCTTTGTAACGAGCCAGATCGGCCTCCTCGACAGCTGTCAGGTGGAGGCGTTGGCGAAAGAAGTTCTCCTCTTCGACGATGTGCCACACGCCGAAGAGCAGCGGCTGCCGATGGGCAGCGGGAAAGCGCCGGGTGAAGAGCAAAGGCATGGTCGGCGTGCAAAGGTATGCCGCGACCAAAATTTTTGCCGCAGGTAGCCGTTCCTTTGCGGCCAGAGCCGCTCTGAAAGGCAAGCCCTTTGCCTGGCGCATATCCTGTACTTTTGCCCAAACTTTTTTGCATCGCATGACGGTACACGCCCGATTACTGATTTTCTGCCTCCTGTTTGTTGGGCGCACGTTGGTGGCCCAGGATCAGCATTTCACCCAGTTTTACGCCTCTCCACAATTGCTCAACCCCGGGCTGACGGGTGCCTTTGAGGGGCGCTATCGCGTCAGCGCTATTTACCGCGACCAATGGCGCAACGTGCTGGACAACCCCATCCGCACCTTCGCCGTGGCGGGCGACCTGCGCCTCGACCCGCCCTTTGCCCGCCTCTCGCAAGATGCCGTGGGCATAGGTCTGACGTTTTTCACCGATCAGGTAAGCGTGCTGGACTTCAGCACGACCCAAATTGCGCTGGCCATGGCCTACCATAAAGCTTTAGACGCGGATGGACGCCAATACCTGACGCTGGGCGTGCAAGGCGGCCTGACGCAGCGCAACGTGAACTATGCCTATCTGAATTTCTCGGACCAGTTCGACGGCTTCACGGGTTTTGTGCTGCCCACGGGCGAGCAGTTTCCGGAGAACAATTTTGCCTATCCTGACCTGAACGTCGGCCTGAACTACTCGCTGCGCTTTGGCCGCAGCGGGGCGCTGTTTGCCGGGGCCGCCATTCACCACATTCTGGAGCCGCGCGCTACGTTTTACAACCAGGGTATCGCCGGCGACCGATTTTACAAAAAAATCTCGGGTCAGTTGGCAGCCAACATTCCGATGGGCGACTCGCGTGTAGCGCTGCTGCCGCGCTTCCTGTTCGCCGTTCAGGGGCCGCATGCGCAAATCAACACGGGTGCCAATGTGCGCTTCCCGGTGGGTCGCTACGGGACCTCGGCTGTGCACCTGGGCAGTTGGGTCAGGCCAGTGCGCGGCGTAACCGGCTTCGACCTGGATGCTATCGTAGGCCTGGTGGGTTTCGAGGTGAACAATGTGCTTTTTGGCATTAGCTACGACGTCAATCCGGGCGCTTTGAGCTTCGGGCGTCGCCAGGGCGCACTGGAGTTCTCGGTAGCCTATCTGGGCGAATACGAGAACGAGCAAATCCTCTGTCCGAAATTTTAAAAAAATAGCAAAGCCCGCGAGGCTAAACTGCCATGGGCTACTTCTATTGGGCAGACGGGCTGAATGCCGCTCGCAAAATCACCATACATCGGGCGTGGAATGCTGCTTGTGTACTGGCTTCCTATTATCTCACGCGCCTGACCGGGCGAGCCGTGCAGTGGGGCTTACCCATTTCCATTAGCATAGAGCCTACAACAGCCTGCAATCTGCGCTGCCCGGAGTGCCCCAGTGGTCTGCGGGCATTTAGCCGCCCTACGGGCAGGGTGCGCGCCGACTTCTTCCGCCGGGTGGTGGACGAGCTGAGCCGCTACACCTATTCTTTATATTTCTACTTTCAGGGCGAGCCTTACCTCCACCCGGAGTTTTTCGAGATGGTTCGCTATGCCCACGAGCGCGGCCTGTACACCGTCACCAGCACAAACGGGCACTTTCTGGACCCGGAGCGGGCGCGCCGTACGGTGGAGGCAGGACTGGACAGACTCATCGTCTCAGTGGACGGTCTTACGCAGGAAACTTACGAACGCTATCGCGCAGGCGGGCAGCTGGAGCGGGTCGTACAGGGCATTCGCGAGGTGGCCCACTGGAAACGCCGCCTGCGTTCGCGCCGGCCGCATATCGTTGTACAGTTTTTGGTCTTTCGGCACAACGAAGACCAGATAGCCGACGTCAGACGCCTGGCCCGCCAATGGGGTGCCAACGAAGTACGCCTCAAAAGCGCCCAGGTGTATGATTACCAGCAGGGGCACCCACTCATTCCCCAACAGGAGCGCTACGCGCGTTACGTGAGGCAACCTGACGGCACCTGGGCACCGCGCCACGCCCTGCTCAACCGCTGCTGGCGGTTGTGGCGCGCCTGCGTCATCACCTGGGACGGCATCGTGGTGCCCTGTTGCTTCGACAAAGATGCCCAATACCGACTGGGCGACCTCAAGGCCACAGCCTTCCGAAACATCTGGCATGGCCCGGCCTACCGGCAATTCCGGCAGCGCCTGCTGCGCGGGCGCAAAGCGATTGACATCTGCTCCAATTGCTCCGAAGGCTGCCGCGTGTGGGTGTGATGGCTCACTCCAGTGCCTTCAGCCAGGCCGCCACCCGCTCGGGCGGAAGGAAGCGCACAAATGCCCACCAACCCAGAAGCGCTCCTACGGCATTCGCCAGCATATCATCGTACTCGAACATGCGATCGGGGAAATATCGAAATTGCACATACTCCAGCATGGCACCGATGAATGTAGCCGTCAGCACGGTAAGAAGCCCGTCGTACACCGTAGCGCGCCCTTTCCAGCGGGCAAAGCCCCACAACGTCAGCCACGATAGTAACCCATACGCCGCCGCATGCGCTAGCTTGTCGGTCGAAAGCAGCTGAAATTTGGGCATCGAAACACCGCCCATTGTGGACAAAAGCACAACGGCGGCCAACCACAGCAAAGCAGGAGCAAAGGCGCGTATCATCGGGGCGAAGTTAGGCGCAACCGACAGACGCAAAGCCTGCAGGCTTGAAAAACTGCAGCAGAATAAGCAAAAAGCGGCTCCGCGAAAAAGCGGCTCCCTCTACGAGGGCTTTTTATCAGACAACAAAATAGGAATTTTGTCCGACAAAAATCATCTGGGATACCTTCAAAAAAAACCTGATTATCTGGACATTATTTCAAAATTTATCGAATTTTCAGGTGGTCTTAATTTCAAAAAAATCTACAACAAAGGCGAAATTTTGTCCTTATTCGGGGCGTTGTCGGGCTGCACTTTTGTACTGTCAAAAACAGCTGCCTCTAATCCTCCCGCGTATGCAAAGAATTTTTCTCGTATGTAGTCTCTTGCTGTCGGTAGCGACGCTTTTCGCCCAGGGATGGGAGCGCGTATTCGACGGTGGCGGTCAGGGCCAGATCAACGACATTGCCCCTGCTGCTGATGGAGGTTATGTGGCTGTAGGTTATTACTCTAGTTTGAACCGCGCTCGTTTGTTCAAGACAGACGCCGACGGCAACCTCCAGTTTACCAAAGATTTTTCGCTGGGCACGCAAACATCAGCAGAAGGGATTGCGGTTTGCCCCGACGGTACTTATGGTATTACGGGCTTTACCCGCACGGGCCTGACACCGCGCCGCGCATTTATCATAAAGACGGATGTCAAAGGTAATGCGCTGTGGACGTATTTTCTGCCCACTACTTTTGACACAGAGGCCAAAGACATTGTGGCCCTAAGCGATGGGAGTTTTGTGGTCTGCGGCCATCGTAAGAACAGCTCGGGCATAGAGGATGGCCTGGTTTTTCGCGTGTCGGCTAATGGTCAGTTGCTGTGGGTCAATACGTATGGCGAAGCGAATGTGGTGGAAAAGGCCAATGCGCTGGCAGTGATGCCCGATGGTTCGGTGGTCGCCGTTGGCGAGAAGCGGGTGGTGCCGCGCGACGTGTGGGTTATCCGGATAAATACGGCGGATGGAGACTTGCTGTGGGAAAACCTCTTCAATTTCTTTGAGATCACCAGTGGTGTACCGGCTGATGATGTTGCCCGGGCTGTTATTGCAGACACAGATGGCCACATCCTGGTGGGTGGCCGGAGCACTTACGAGGAAAATGGCGTCGGGCTGCTGATGAAGATCAACGGTCAGGGCACGGGCCAGGTCATATGGCGTTCTGGCTTCGCTCGGGCAGACTTATACGGCATAGCCAAGTCGTTCACAGGCGAGATATACGCCGCCGGTACGAAGGCGACGAATCAGTCAGAGGATGTATATCTCGTTCGCGCTACAGCGCAAGGCGTCAAGATATGCGATATTGCGGTTGGTCGCCCGGGCTTTGACCAGGGTACCAGCGTCGTCATCACGCCGGACGGAGGCGCTATCGCTGCCGGCGTAGGTGAGTTCTTCTTCCCGACTATTGGCTCTGAAGCCAACCCTTATCTGGTGAAGATGGACCGCAATTGCGTGTCTTTCTCCAGCTACATTTCGGGCAAAGTTTTCTACGACATCAACGGCAACTGCACCCAAGATGCCAACGAGCCGGGGTTGGAGAACTGGATTGTGCGTTTAGAAAGTCCCAATTTCACGCGCTATGCTGTAGCCAAAGGCGGTGGTGAGTTTTTGCTTTTGGTAGATACGGGTAACTATAAGATTAAACTCTTCCCGCCCAACAATTCGTGGGCTTCCTGCACCGAAGAAATACCGCTCCAAGTTTCGGGTTTTCTGGACACCTCTGAAGTTGCCATTCCGGTACGCGCAGTGTCGTTGTGCCCACGCAACGAAGTGGACGTAGCCACGCCTATCCTGCGCCGCTGTGCAGAAAACGTTTACACGGTGCGCTATTGTAACTCGGGCACACTGCCTTCGGCGGATACACGCATCGAAGTGGAACTGGACCCCAGCCTCACGCTCATCAGCAGCTCTGTGCCGGCTACGTTGGTGCAGGGCAATACGTACTCGTTTGACGTAGGTCTGCTGCCCAACAGCGAATGCGGCTCATTTACTTTCACGGCATTCCTCGACTGCAATACCATTACTGGCCAGGCGCATTGTGTGCGCGCGCACATTTTCCCGGATTCGTTCTGCAATGTCAGCGGGTGGGATCGCTCCATTGTGCAAGCGCGCGCTACGTGCGAGCAGGGCACAGTACGCCTAAGCTTAGCAAACGTTGGCACGGGCGACATGCAGTCATCTGTTGGCTTTGTGATTGCTGAAGACGTCATCATGCTTACCCAACCCGGTGACCCACTTTACCGGCGCCAGCTAATGGCGGGCGAAGAGTCCACCGTTTGGACGACACCGGCCAATGGGCGCACCTATCGCGTCATCGCTGAACAAACGGCAGGCTATCCGGGTACCAGTTATCCTACGGCAGCGGTAGAAGGATGTCGCTCCGACACCAGCGCAACATTTACCACGGGCTTTTACACCATGTTTGCGGAAGACGACTTAGAGCCTTTCCGCTCTTACGACTGTCAGGAAAGCCATGAGCCTGACTTTAATCCCACGTACTTAAAGCGAGGCCATCCCAAAGGCTATGGCGTAGAGCACTACGTCCGCCCAGAAACTGAAATGGAGTATTTAATCCAGTTCCGGAATGCCGGTACCGATACGGTGTTCCAGGTCATCGTGCGCGATACGCTGTCGCCGTTCCTCGACCCTGCCACAGTAAGGCCAGGAACGGCCAGCCATCCGTACGAGTTTGAAGTGTACGGCAGCGGTATTGTGCAGTTTACACTATCCAACGCCGCCCTCCCGCCGCAAAGCGATGCTAATGAGGGCTTTGTAAAATTCCGCGTAGCCTTTGCTCAGGGGCTTCCCTGCCGAACGGAAGTCCGCAATACCGCCGCCATCTACTTCGACTTCAACGCGCCAGGGCTGACCAACCAAACCTTCCACACCGTATGCCAGCTGGACACCTTCGTGGTGGTGAAAACCAAAAGTATCCAGTGGAAAGGCGCTGATGTCAAGGTATATCCCAATCCCTTTGAGGACAGCGCCACCTTCGAAATAACCGACGCACCCGCTTCGGGCTATGTGCTGGAAATCTTCGACTTGCAAGGAAAACGTCTCTTTAATCAAACCTATAACCAACCCACGTTCCGACTGCAACGGCAACAACTGCCGGCAGGTATGCTGTTCTTCCGCATCACCACCGACCGCGGCGAACCCATAGCCTCCGGAAAGCTCCTCGTTCGATGACGAGAGACCTCCCAGCCATTGCCAACGACCGATTTTACCCATAACCGCTTACCTAAGCGCGAAAACCGCAGGCCTCATCCCCTGCGGTTTTTCTTTTTCAGGCGAGAAAGGAAGCCAGCTGCAAAAGGTGGCATGTACCTGCCTTGTGCTTTTTTAGCCGGAAGATGTTGCCGCTACCTGTTGCCGGCATCTTATTTTTGTGCTCAAGCAGCAACGATAATGCTATGGAAAAGCGGAGGACGTCTCTCATAAAGGTAGTAATAGCCGGCACAGCGATAGGTCTGGCGCTGGGCACCTATTTCGCCATCCAAAAAAGGCCTGATTTGCGCCGGCGAGTGGCTGACTACCTCTTTGTGCGTCTGAACGCCCTGGGTGTACGAATGGCCGAGCGCTTAACGCAATGGTTCCCCATCCCTTTGGAAGCCCTGGAAAATGAAGTGTTGCCCCTCGTTGCTGAAGACGACCTCACACCTGCGCCGGTCGAAAGAGCATCGCTCCGAGAGGAAGATGTCCACGCGGCCCTCACCACAGGGGCCGAACGCGCCCGCCAGCGACTGGCCGAACGATGGGCCGCCTTGAAACGCCCGTAACCCTTTACACTGCAGTAGCCCTCTTCAGAATATGCCTGAAACAAAAAGAGATACCGAAGAACTGCTCCAGTCCGCCAGTGAAACGGCGACCTATTTGCGCGAGTACATCCGCCTGCAGCTGGATTACCTTCGCCTAGACCTGGCCGAGCGCATCGCCAAAGTGGCGTCCATTCTGGCCGTGTTTCTGGTCGTAGGCGCCTTACTCACGCTCGGTTTCTTCATGATAACCATCGCCCTGGCCCTCTTGCTGGGAGCATGGTGGAACTCCTATGCCTCAGGTTTTCTGGCTATAGCTGGCCTGTACCTCCTGCTGGCCGTACTGTTGGCAACCTTTAAAGAGCCGCTGCTGACCAATCCACTGCTGAGTAGCCTGCTTAAAGCCTTTTTCCAAAATACGGACGAACCCGAACATCATGAGCCGCAAGAACATTCATAATTTGAGCGATTTAGCTGCCGAGAAGGCCCTTTTGCGCGCCAAAATGCGCATAGCGGAAGAAGAACTGCTGGCCAGTGCCCTGCGCACCCGCAACACCTTAGAGGCGTATGTAGCCGAGAAAATGGAAATACCCAACCAGATAGGACAATTTCTGAAGCAGGATGCTCAGCAATCGGTCAGCACCACGCTGCTGCGCACCCTCATGCGATCCGTGGGCGTCCATGGCCGCTGGAGCAATCTGCTGGTACTGCTGGCACCTGTGGCGGCTACTTATGCTCGGAAAAAATGGCAACAGTGGCGCCAGCGCAAAAAAAATGCGTCCGCCAACGGCGGCGATACCCTCATCTCGCCTCATTGAGCGCCCAATCGTAATCCAGATACGAGATGGGCGTGTGCGCACTGATGGGGAGGGTGAGGTATCGGTTGAGGAAAGCGCGCACAGAGCCGGCGTCGCGTTCGAAGTCGCCGCTAAACCAGCGGAAGATTTTGGAGACTTCAGCCCGGTCGGGGCCGATGCGGTTGCGGAGGCTGTCAGCGATGAAGCGCCGCATGGCGTCGTCGAGCTGCGCGTCTAAGCGCTCAGCGACGTAAGCCTCGTTGCGCAGCGGCGGGCACGAGATGGAAGCGCAATTGATGGCCGCATGGATGCGCGCATCTTGGAAGACGGGTCGCAGGATGTTGTGCTCGATGTTGTTTAGGTCGTAGGTATAGCCCTGTATGCGGATGAATGGGATGTCCCACACGGAGTTGACGAAAGCGATACCGCTTTTGATGTCCTTGATGCTGCTCACCGGGTAGTGGCGCAAGATGAGCTGCACGGTATAGGCGTTGTAGGCGTTGATCCAGTAGGCCATTTGCTCGGCGCGCGTCCAGGTCTTGTCGTTGGGGTGCGCGCTTTCCAGCAGGCGCAGGTAGGCGTTCAGTTCGGCACTGTCGCGCAGGAAATCGCGGTAGCGTACCAGGCCGTCAGGGGTGATGTGTTTTTTGAGGAGGGCATCCCAGCGCTCGTGCGAGACGGGGCTTGAGACGACGTCGCGCCGGATGGCTCGACAGTTGGCGCAAGTGAACCAGAGCACAAGGGCGGCCAGCAGGACGGTAAAAAGGAGCAGTATTTTTTTCACAAAATAAGCGAGGGCTATTTTCAAAGCACAGCCGGAGGTGTGGCTTCATCGGCGGCTTTAGGATGTCGGAGGCAGGCGTAATAAAAGCGCTTGATGCGGTGCGGTTCAACGCCGAGGCGGAAGAGCAGAAAAGCACCGGCGTTAGCCAGCTGCACGCGCAGCCAGCTGTTGTGGTCGTACTTGCGAGCCGAGACGATGACGTCTTTGGGCAGGATACGCAGCGGATATTTTTTTGTGGCTTTGCGCAAGAAATCGTATTCCTCCATGACCACAAAGCGTTCGTCGTAGCCGCCCATGGCCCTGAAGACATCGCGCCGGATGAAGAACGTCTTATCGCCGCCCTGACACCAAAGGTGCTGGAAGCGCGTGAAATAGGCATTGATGCGTAACAGGCGACTGGGTGAGTCGAAGCGGTAGCGATAGCAACCCATAACGGTGCCGGCAGCCATCTCAGCAGCAATATCGGCGGCAAACGAGGGCGGTGGTACGGTGTCGGCATGCACGAAATAGAGCACATCGCCCCGTGCCTCCCGGGCGCCTGTGTTCATCTGTGCAGCGCGATTGCGCTGCTGGCACCGCAACAAATGCGCGCCTTCTTGAAGCGTAACAGCGGCAGTATCATCGGTGCTCATGGCATCGGCCACTAAAATTTCAACGGCATACCCCTCCGTATTGGACTGCAGGTAAGGCAATAGCCGACGCAGGTTGTCGGCCTCGTTGAGCGTGGGAAGAATAATGGAAAGAAACATATACCCCAGGATGATATACGAAACGGCAGAAGGCACGGATCTCACTAACCGAAAAATACCCGAAGGCAAACCCGATAGCGAGTGGCCAGGCGTATTAAAAGCGGCGCCATTGGGCTCAAATATCAAAATTATCGGGCGAGGGTGGCATACTTCCTGAAGACATGCCCAACAGCGATGCCTACCTTTGCGCGGGGCAAAACCAGGAGTACTATGAACGACGTCAAGGGAAGAATCACCTCCGGCTACCTTAAATACGAGCTCAAAACCTTTGAGAAAATGCCTGTGCGCATTTGGGACGATGCCCGCGAGGCCTCACGCTACGTGGCCCAAAGCATCGCCCTGGCTATTCGACAAAAGCAACAAGACGGCGAGAAAATCGTCCTTGGCCTGGCCACTGGTAGTACACCTATCAAAGTGTACGAAGAACTGGTACGCATGCACAAAGAAGAGGGGCTGAGTTTCCGAAACGTGGTAACGTTCAACTTGGACGAATACTACCCCATGCCTAAAGAGGCGCGGCAAAGCTATTGGCGTTTTATGCACGAATACCTGTTTGACCACGTGGACATCCTGCCCGAAAACATCCACATCCCCGACGGCACGCTGCCCATCGAAGAGGTGGCCGCCTACTGCGAGCGCTACGAGAAAATGATTGACCTGGCCGGCGGTATAGATATCCAGCTCCTGGGCATCGGGCGCACCGGGCACATCGGCTTCAACGAACCCGGCTCGTGGGAAACATCTACCACCCGCATGGTGCGGCTCGACCACCTGACCCGGCACGATGCCATTAAAGATTTCGGCAGCGAAGACGAGGTGCCCTATCGCGCCATCACCATGGGCATCGCCAGCATTTTTAAAGCCCGCATCATTTACCTCATGGCTTTTGGCCAACACAAGGCCAGCATCATTCGCGAGGCGGTCGAGGGCGATATCTCCCATTCTGTACCCGCCTCTTTCTTGCAAAAACACCCCAACACGCGCATCATCCTGGACCGCAGTGCCGCCGAAGACCTCACCCGCATGAAAGCGCCCTGGCTAGTAGGCATCTGCAACTGGACGGATGACCTCATCTGCAAAGCCGTCGTCTGGCTCTCGCAAAAAACGGGCAAACCCATCCTCAAACTCACCGACGAAGACTACAACGAGCACGGCCTGAGCGAACTACTCATCGAAGAGGCCAACTACTACGAGCTCAACATCCGCATCTTCAACCGCCTGCAGCGCACCATCACCGGTTGGCCAGGCGGCAAACCCAACGCAGATGACACTAACCGCCCCGAACGCGCCCACCCAGCCAGCAAGCGCGTCATCATCTTCAGCCCTCACCCCGATGACGACGTCATCTCCATGGGCGGCACCTTCCAGCGCCTGGTAGACCAGGGACACGACGTCCATGTGGCTTACCAAACTTCGGGCAACATCGCCGTACATGACCACGACGCCCTACGCTACGCCGAGTTCATGCTCGAATTCGACCAAATGCAACAAGCACTTACCGACAGCAACCGTGCGCTGTACGAAAAAGTCATCCACTTTCTGCGCCACAAACGCGCCGACCAGCTCGATATCCCCGAAGTGCGCACCATCAAAGGCCTCATCCGCCGCGGTGAAGCGCGCGCCGGCGCCCGCTTCGTGGGCCTGAATGACGACCACATCCACTTCTTAGACATGCCCTTCTATGAAACTGGCGTAGCCCGAAAGGCTCCGCTCAGCGAAGCAGATATCCAACTGGTTACTCATTTACTGGAGCGCGTCCAACCCCATCAGGTATATGCCGCCGGCGACCTGGCCGACCCACATGGCACGCATCGCGTCTGCTTAGATGCCATCTTCGAAGCCTTCCGACGCCTGCGCGAACGCCCCTGGATGAAAGACTGCTGGCTGTGGCTCTACCGCGGAGCC
Organism: uncultured Saprospiraceae bacterium; assembly: GCA_937980645.1. Lineage (GTDB taxonomy): Bacteria > Bacteroidota > Bacteroidia > Chitinophagales > Saprospiraceae > M3007. The sequence goes on from CALJPQ010000019.1 coordinate 52,426, forward strand.
TGGCACGAATGGGCCGTGCACGAAATCGAAATGGCCGTACCCATGAGCCCCCTACAACTGCGCCGCAAGCGCCAGGCCATCTTCATGCACCAAAGCCAGAAAGACCGCCCGCCCTTCCCCGGCGACGACAACCGTGAATTCTGGCAGCGCGCCGAAGACCGCAACCGCGCCACCGCCCACACCTATCGCCAATTAGGACTGGCCGAATACGAAGCCATGGAAGCCTTCGTACGCTGGAAAGGCCTCGACAATGCCTGACCTCTTTACACTTTCCCCAAGGCCTCTAGCACCAGCCATACTATATAGAGCACATACAGGCCCAATAATAAGCCCCCTTTGGGCCTATACATAACCTGCTTCTTGAGTACCAGACCGCTGGCAAACATCAGCACCGTGGCCAGGATGCACACGATAAAGTCCACCAACGTAATCCGGCCAATAGGCAGTGGGTTGACCGTAGCGCTCACGCCCAGAATAAAGAGCGTGTTGAAGATATTGGAACCCACCACGTTGCCCATCGCCATGTCGGCTCGCCCGCGCAATGCTGCGGCAACTGTGGTGGCCAATTCCGGTAGCGAAGTCCCCACGGCAACCAACGTCAGGCCAATAATGGCCTCGCTGACGCCAAGGGTACGAGCGATACCCACGGCGCCATCCACCGTCAGGCGCCCCCCGTAGGCCAGCGCCGCCAAGCCGCCTAACACCCAAAAAATGGCCAGCCACAGCGGACGCCGCTGCGCCGGGCTTTCGACCGGCTTTTCTTGCTGCGCAATGTTGTAGGTGTAATACAGGTACACGGCGAAAAAGCACAATAAAACCAGGCCATCCGAGCGTGAAATCACCCCTTGCGATGCTATCGAACGGTCTAAATGGTGGTCGCCTGCCATAAGCATGACGACGATGATGCTAACAAAACTGAAAGGGATATCTTTCCAGATCGTGTTGTGCCGAATGCGCATCGGCTGAATGATGGCCGTCAGGCCCAGAATAAGGCCTATATTAGCCGTATTACTGCCGATGACATTGCCGATAGCCACTTCACCCGCTCCATTCATGGCCGCCACTACCGAGACCACCAGCTCTGGCGCTGAAGTGCCAAACGAAACGACCGTCATGCCGATAATGAGGTCGGAAACCCCCAGGCGTTTGGCCAGCGCAGAAGCGCCTTCTACCAGGTAGTGGGCTCCTCCGCTAACCAAAGCGATGCCCGCAATCACAAATAGAATGTTGAGAAGCATATGTTCGAGAACCTTTAGGGCGTAAAGATAGCGGCATCGGCTCCGCTTCCCTGTACCCGCTTTTCGGTCAAATGCTGCACCTTTGTGAGTTTAAACCACTGCACCCGACGCCGCTACGCCATGGACGCCCTTTTGCTCGGAGGTCTGGCCCTCAGCCTCTTTCATGCCCTCATACCCAGCCACTGGCTGCCCGTCGTCGCCATCGGACGCCAGAGCGGCTGGACAGCACAGCAGACCCTTTGGGTTACCTTCCTGACAGGCCTGTTTCACGTACTGAGTACCGTGCTCATCGGCCTGTTGTTGGCCTTCGTCGGCGGCTGGATGTCGCACCGCGTGGAAGTCTTCACCCTCTGGATAGCGCCCGCCTTGCTTGTGGCCTTGGGAGCTTTCTATCTTTACCAGCATCACCGCCATCACCACTTCCACCTGCATACGCAACAGACGCGCTGGGGGGTTATCGGTACGCTGGCTGCCGCCATGTTCTTTTCGCCTTGCCTGGAGATTGAAGGCTATTTCCTGGCCGCCGGCCAATACGGCTGGGCCTTTGTGGGCCTGCTTGCCCTGCTTTACGCCGTCGTTACCATAGCCGGCATGCTCATCTGGGTGTGGTTGGCCCTCCACGGCCTGAAACGCTTAGACTGGCACGCTTGGGAGCACAACACCGGCCTCATCACCGGCCTGACCCTCATCGCTTCCGGCATTGCCCTGCTCTTTTGGGAATAAACCGCTCCCGGTTCTCATTTTTCATTTTGAAGAGCCTGCCTTTGCGCACGGCTGAGGGTGCGCACCACCTGCTCGTAGGAGTGGTCTATCAGCGCGCGCAGCAGGGGGGCGCCGATGCTGCCCTCGAAGTCCACCGTATTCCAGTGCTTCTTATTCATGTGCCAGCCCGGTTGCACCTCGTCGTAGCGCTCGCGCAATTCCAGCGCATAGGCCGGCTCGCATTTCAGGTTGACGCTCAGGCGTTCGGCCTGGAGGTCAGTGATGGCAAAAATTTTTCCGGCTACACGGAAGCAGAGCGTCGTTTCATCAAAAGGGAAATCCTCCGAGGCGCCCGGCTTGCTCAGGCAATAGGTGCGAAATTGCTCGATGTTCATAAACAGGGCATGGTGTGTGGCCATCTATTTTCGGGTATCTTGAAGCGCTCGGCGCATTTTCTCTACGTCTTCTTCTAAAGCGCTAATGTGCGGATTTTCAGTCAGATAAACGATGTGAACTGGTTCGCCGACGTTAACGCTCAGCCAGAAATCTCCGGTTACATCGGGGGTGTGCCAAAACGTTTGTCCGCCAGCGGCGGTGTAGCGATACGTCAGCCGGTAGCGCTTTCCGCCGCGCGTGGTGCGAAAGGACTTTTTTTCCTCTACATAGGCAGTACCCACCACGCCCTCCAGCACCAAATGCCGCATTTGAAGGCCGCGCTGCGCCACACGCCAGAGGTTGTAGCCCACCAACCCCATTAAAACCACCCCAAACAGAACAGCACCCCACTGACGGGCCGAAAGACCTACGACTAAGCTGATAACAACCACCAAAAGCAGTAACAGAAGCACGGCGCCTCCTAAAACCACAGCAACGACATTAGACATGGTACGCTTCATTCCGAAAGGATGCAGGTGAATAACTGAGCCTACGCACGGCTACTTTAAGGCCGAATTTTAAAAAATCGCCGGAGGCGCAGAAGTATTTGCCTCAGCGTTTCTCTGCATCCTCGGCATGTAAAAAAGGAAATTCCAAAGGCCATTAAGTCAACCCTTCTGAGTCAACTGCAAATGCGATCGCCCGGCTGAAAACGAAACCCCGCGCCGAAGTTCCGTCAAAAGCCCTGATTTTTGGGCAAAATTTGTGCCCGGTCAAAAGCGTTGCAACAGCAAAAAACCGCACAACTGCCACGTCCACTTATGTTTATGATAAAAAAAATCGCTGCTCGCACAGGACTCGCTCTGCTGTGTAGCCTCGGATCTTGGAGCGCTTCCGCGCAGATGGAACGCACGGTCTATCAAATCTTTGCCGTGGACTCCATCGAAACCGTCGTGATTGACATGGTGAACTTCATCTATCCGGAAGTGCATCTGTGGGCCGGCACCAGCATCCTCACAGAAGTGCACGTGCAAGTGTGGGACGCCTCGCCTGAGCGCGTAGATACGCTCATCAGCAAAGGGCGCTATGCCTTCGAGGCGGAACGCCAGGGTAACACCCTGCGCATCTATTCCAAAACCCGACGGCGCGAACCTATTTACATGTTTCGCGAGGGGCAAAAGAAAGCATGCCTGGAGCAAACCGTCATTAAAGTCTTCGTTCCTGATTTTTACGAAATCAACCCTGCTGAATGGCGCCCCGACCAGGTGGACAAACCCAAAACACTCCGGCGAAAGACGCCATAATACCCCGCTTCGGCCTTTTGGCCGGCCATTCTTTTCCGATAAAAACGGAACACACCCATCATGGCTACCATCACAGAAATTGCGCTTCCACCCGAAGCGCGCCACGACGCCGGACAGCTGCGGCAAAAGGCCGCCGAAGTGCTGGGCTGTCTGCCCGAACACATTGAGCACGTAGAGGTACTGCGTGCATCGCTGGACGCACGCGGACGCGAGCCCTTGTATCGCCTGCGCGTAGAGGTCTATCGGGCGGGCGAGCGCTTCACCCCAGAGCCAGCCGTGCTCGCCGGCTTTCGCCCCCTGAGCACTGCGGCACCCACCGTGCTCATTATCGGCGCCGGCCCAGCGGGCTACTTTGCCGCCTTAGAGCTTCTCGGGCGCGGCATCCGGCCCATCGTGCTCGAGCGCGGCAAAGATGCTCGTGCACGGCGGCGCGACCTGCGGGCCATCCAGCAGCTCGGCATCGTCAACCCGCATTCTAACTACTGCTTTGGCGAGGGCGGCGCAGGCACGTACTCCGACGGCAAACTCTACACCCGCTCGGTGAAGCGCGGCGATTGGCGCAAAGTGTTGCGTCTGCTGGTCGAACACGGCGCCAAGAGCGATATCCTCGTCGAGGCACACCCGCACATCGGCTCCAACAAACTGCCGGGCGTGGTGCAAAACCTGCGCGCCACCATCGAGTACTACGGCGGCGAGGTGCACTTCGGCCAATGGATGACCGACCTGCTGCTCCGCGACGGGCGAGCCGCGGGCGTCGTTACGCAAGAGATCACAGACACAGGCCTGGGTGCCACCCGCGAATGGCTGGCCGCCGCCGTCGTGCTGGCCACCGGCCATTCGGCGCGCGATGTGTACCAGCTGCTCCACGAGCGCGGCCTGCGTATCGAGGCCAAACCCTTTGCCTTAGGCGTGCGCGTAGAGCACCCCCAGGCGCTGGTGGATGCCGTGCAGTACCACCGCTCCGAACGCGGCGAGCATCTGCCGGCAGCCAGCTACAGCCTGACGTGCCAGGTGCGCCAGCGCGGCGTGTTCTCTTTCTGCATGTGCCCGGGTGGCCTTATCGTGCCGGCGGCTACCGCCCCGGGCGAAATTGTTACCAACGGCATGAGCATGAGCCGCCGCGACTCACCCTTCGCCAACTCGGGCGTCGTAACCGCCGTAGAGCACGCCGACACCAAGCCGTGGCACCACTACGGCGTCTTTGCCCACATGGCCTTCCAGGCCGAAGTCGAACGCCGCATGTTCGATGCCGGCGACGGCAGCCAGCGCGCCCCAGCCTTGCGCCTGACCGACTTTGTAGCCGGGCGCCTCTCTGCCGACCTGCCCGCGTCGTCTTATATTCCTGGGCTGTTTGCGGCGCCCCTGTACGAGCTGCTGCCCACCTTCATCTACCAGCGCCTGCGCGAGGGGCTGAAGCAGTTTGGGCGCCTTTTTCGCGGCTACCTGACATCCGAAGCTGTTGTGGTAGCCACCGAAAGCCGCACCAGTGCACCCATCCGTATCCCGCGCGATGCGCAGACGCTGATGCACCCAGACGCTCCTTTCCTCTACCCCTGCGGCGAGGGGGCCGGCTACGCCGGCGGCATTCTCTCAGCCGCCATGGATGGCCAACGGGTGGCGCAGGCCATCGCCGCCACACTCAAGGGCTAAAGAGGCCCAGCCAGCAAGCGCTCGCGCAGTGTTGTGGGGTACAACACTACCTCCTGGCGCAACAGCTTCGGTATCGGCATCCATACGCCCGTGCGCAGGTTCCCGTTGTCGGTTATGGCCACCCTGTCGTGGGCAAACAGCCGCTCGCCCACCGGCCTGGCCCGAAAGAGAAACACAATCTCATGGTGTTGTCGCTCGCCATAGTGGAACAGGTTTTCAAAAATCTCGAGCAGTTGCACGTTTTCCAGTTCAGTGTCGAGCTCTTCGCGCATCTCGCGGCGCACGGCCTCTTCGGCACGCTCGCCGTGCTCGATGCCGCCGCCGGGCGGGCGATAGTAGGTGTACTGCTCGAACTCGTGCCAGAATTCTTGCAGTAAGAGACGGTCGTTGTGCTGCAGCAGGCAAAGGGCAACGGCGCGCATGGGTCAGAGGGTGTAAATGGGAGGAGATACAATGAGCGGAGCGTCTGTGATTGTGCTATGGGCTTTGTCCCTTTCAAACCAAAAGGCTGGTACTGAAGTTCGCATTAGGGGCGTAGCAGGCGATAGTTTCGGTATTCGCCGGGTCGCCAGCCGGTGTGTTGTTCTATCCAGCGGGAGAGGCGGTCTTTCCACGACCATCGGGCGCGGGTAGGGTCGGCGTCGAAGTGCCAGTTGAGTGCCCGGATGCGCGGCTGCATGACGGCCGGGTGCGTACCTTCGAAGCGCTCCAGCGGCTCCGTTCCGTCGTAGGTATAGAAGGAGGCATCGCCGGCGCGCTGCTGTGCCACAGCGTCGGGATGCCACCAGCGGTGGAAATGGCGCTGCTTTCGCTGCTGGGCATCGGGCGGTTTCACCCAACCGTAGTGATAAATCCAGGCGTCGAGCAGGCGTACGCGCAGCTTGCGGCCGTTGAGGCGGAAGCCTTGCGCGTCGCCCCAAGAGCGGATGCGCCGGTCGTTGCGCACGATGCGCACCTCGCGCCGGTACCAGCGGCGGCTGGCGCCGATGTAGTCGTAGGAGCCATAGAAATGCCGATACCGAAAAAGCAGCCCTTCCGTTTGTGGGTCGTGCCACCAGTGTTGCATGGCCGCCCGAATGGCGGGCAGGTCGTCTTCGTGCACGCATTCATCGGCCTGGATGTAGAAACACCAGTCGTATTCGGGCGGTATGGCGTCGAACGCCTTGTTGGTTTCTTCGGCCAGCACGCGCCCGCCGGTGCGCAGGGTTTCGTCCCAAACGGTCTCCACGATGTGCAGGCGCGGGTCGTCTAGGCTGCGCACCAAATCGAGCGTCGCATCCTCCGAGCGCCCAACGGCTACGGCGAAATAGTCGCACACGGGCAGGATGGAGCGGATGGCCTCCAGCACAGGGTAATCGTACAGCAGGGCATTGCGTACAAAGGTGAAGCCGGCGACGCGAGGTGTTTCGTTTGTCATCGGGTGCAAAGGACGCAACCACCTGCGCAAGTTTGTACGGTGATAGACGGAAATTTCCTCCCGTTTACGGTGCCATTCCAATCTGTTTTTGAACACTGATCTTATGCAGGCAGGACAAAATACCATCGTCCTCAGGCTATAGGAGCGCTCCGAATGCACGAAGGAAAAACGAATAATTCGTGCATTCGTGAGAGTCCAGAGGCGACACCTTCCTGTGGGAGTTGTCGCCTCAAATTCGTGGCTACTTTTTAATTGGTAAGGCGCACGGTTGAGCCGCCCACAGGCTCCGGGATTTTTTTTCACCGCAGAGAACGCAGGGAAACGCTGAGAGAAGCACCTCCGCGGCCCTCTGCGGTTTTTGACCTTTGCCTCACAGCAGCCTTGCGTAAGGTCAGTTAAGTATTGTTTTTGCTTGCCCGAAGGCTGTTTTTGGTGACCTTTGTTCCTAGAATAAACGCTGAACTTTGCAAACCATCGGGTGGCGCACTTCGTTCATTCTTTTTTCAAACCTTTTTATCGCTATGAACACACTTCGACCATTCCCTGCGCGCCTTACAGTGTTTTTATGGTTCCTCTTCGGCAGCGCCGCTGCCCTGTTTGCCCAAAACGATGACCTGCTGTCGTTGCTAGAAGAGGAGACTGAGGTGGAATACGCCACAGCCAGTTTCAAAACGACGCGCGTCGTCAACGGCCATTCCATCGAAAATACCGGTGCTGGTGTGCTGGATTTCAAAATCTCGCACCGCTTTTCGCCCATCAACCAGGGCCTATACGACATCTTTGGCCTTGACGGAGCCACTATCCGCATTGGGCTGGACTACGGCATCACCGACCGCTTGATGATAGGGCTGGGGCGCAGCAGCAAGGAGAAAATCTACGATGGCTTCATAAAGTACAAAATCCTGTGGCAGTCCACCGGTAAGCGCAGTATGCCCATCAGTTTATCGGCATTGGCTGATGCCCAAATCAAAACCGTGCGTTTTCCAGACCCGGATCGGACGAATTACTTTTCGTCGCGGCTATACTACACCTTTCAGGTGTTGCTGGCGCGCAAGTTCAACGACTACCTGACGCTGCAGCTGATGCCCACACTGGTACACCGCAACCTGGTGGAGACGCGGGCCGAAAAGAACGATGTGTACTCGCTAGGTGTGGCGGGCCGCATCCGGCTGACACGCCGCGTTACGCTCAACGCCGAGTATTATTACGTGTTGCCCAATCAGTTGGCCTCGCAATACGTCAATGTGTTATCTATCGGCTTCGACATCGAAACGGGCGGGCACGTGTTCCAGCTGCATTTCACCAACTCGGCAGACATGACGTACAAGGGCTTCATCACAGAGACGACCGACCGATGGTTTGGCAGCCCCAGCGGTATCCGCTTTGGGTTCAACATTTCGCGCGTGTTTACGGTGGTCAAGCCGCCGGAGTTTCGCTAAGTGCGCTCAGCGACAGGCAGGCTCTAAAAGCGTGAGTGTAATAGCGTCGGCGTCTAGTTCGGCGCGAATGCCGTAGGGGAGCGTGGCCTGGTTGTTCATGTGGCCAAACGGCAGGCCATAAGCGATGGGCATGTCCAGATTGCCCAGGCACAGGCGTAGCGTTTCGGCTAAGGAGAACGAGAAGTCGCCGTTTTTGGGCGCACAGTCTATGAACGTGCCCAGTGCGATGCCGGCGGCTTTGCGCAGGTCAGTGGTTTGGAGCAGTTGCGTCAGCATGCGGTCAATGCGATAGGGTTGCTCACCGACGTCTTCAATAAAGGCGATTCTACCTCGGAAGGAGGGCTGGAAAGGAGTGCCCACGAGGGCGGCCAGCAGCGTGAGGTTGCCGCCAACGAGGGGGCCGCTGGCTTTGCCGGGTCGTATGGTCATGGGTGCCGGATCGGTAGCCACAGGTGAAGCGCTCAGGGTGTACGGCACCTGCGGGTCGGTGAGGACGGCTTGCAGGTGTTGCAACGTGTCTGGCGGCAGCTCTGCCGAGGCACCCGGCGCATGGAAGGTAATGAGACCAGTGCGCTGCCCGATGGCTAAATGCAGAGCCGTAATGTCGCTGTACCCGATGAAAGGCTTAGGGTTACGGGCGATGAGGCGGAGGTCCATCCGCGGCAGCAGGCGTGTGGCGCCATAGCCGCCTCGTGCGCACCAAATGGCGTCCACCTCCGGGTCGGCAAAGGCCCAGTGCAGGTCTTGGAGCCGCTCCGCGTCGTCGCCGGCCAGATAGCCCGTGCGGCGGCGCAGTGCCGCACCTTCGCGCACGCGATAACCCAGATCAGCCAAGTTACTCAGGGCTTTTTGCAACTTTTCCTCCGAAAGTGGCCCTGCCGGGGCAATAAGCGCCACCATAGCCCCCGGCCGCAAACGGGCTGGCCGATGATGCGGGCGCTTCAGCGACGATGTCCAACTACGTCCCCCCGCCAGCCAGAAGCCGGCAGCACCTAAAAGCGTTTTCTCCATGAAATAACGGCGTGTCATGGTAAGCCACTCCTCCTTGTGGCGTTGACAAAAACAATATCAGGGCAAATATGAGGGGATGAAGAAAAAAAGAGCCGAAGTGAATGTGGGTTTGCCATCCGTTTTTGAGGTTACAGCCAATTCAGCAACGAAATACGAAAAAGTAAAGAGGCTAAACATCTCTGGCGCTACCGTGGCAGTTCTCGTTAGAAGCAGGCGCTCTAAAGGGCAAAAAAAGAGCGCCTCCCTTTTCCACCTACCTCACAGGGGCGGCTTTGAAGGGCTTTCCCGTATCGCCCACACTATTCGCTCGGCTCCGCTGAGGTCTTGCTGCAGGGCGACATTGGAGAAGCCCATTTCCCGGAGCAAAAGGGCGACTTGCCGGGCATTGAATTCGTTGCATTCGAAGAACAGCCCTCCGCCGGGTGCGAGCCTTTGCTGCGCAAAATGCGCAATGGCGCGGTAGAAGAGCAAGAGGTCATCGCCCTCGACAAAAAGGGCTTCGTGCGGTTCGTGGGCCAACACGTGCTCGGGCATGAGGTGTTGCTCCTGGCGTTGCACATAGGGCGGATTGCTCAGGATGAGGTCGAATACAGGCCAGTGGGGAGGTATCGTTTCAGGCTGGAGGATGTCGGCCTCGATGAAGGTGTACTCGCTTTCATCCAGCAGGGCGTGGGCATTTTCGAGGGCTACGGCTAAGGCCTGAGGGCTTTTTTCGATGCCAAACAGGCGCACATCGGGTCGGCGGCGTTGGAGGGTGATGCCGATACACCCGCTGCCTAGGCCGATATCGAGCACGATGGGCTGGCCCTGGGGGCGGGCATTGAGCCAGCGCAGGGCTAAGGCGACGAGTTCCTCCGTCTCCTGGCGCGGGATGAGCACGCTGGGGCTGACGCGGAATTTCAACCCAAAGAAATCGGCCTGGCCCAGCACGTACTGCACCGGTTCGCCGGCAAGCAGGCGCTCGCGGAGGGGGGCGAGGAAGCGCTCTTCTGCCGCCGAAAGGGCGCTGGGCGGCACACGATAGCCAAGCGCATCAGCGAAGACAATACGAGCAATGCTGCGGGCTTCGCCCGGGCCGTAGCGCGGCGTAAGGTCGCGAATGAGGCGCTCGAAAGCGTTGGTGGGTTCCATTCCGGAGGGCTGCTGCACAGCGAGGGCTATTCGGCCAGCCCACTGGCGGTCATTTGTTGTTCAAAGAGTTCGGCGTAGTATCCGCCTTGGGCCAGGAGCTCCTCGTGGGTGCCTTGTTCAGCAATATGGCCGTTTTCCAGGACGAAAATGCGGTCGAACTCCAGCATGCCGTAGATGCGATGTGTGATGATGATAGCGGTTTTGTCGGCCAGCGTTTCGTTCAGGTAGCGGAGAATGCGGCTTTCGGTGTGGGTATCCACCGCGGACAGGCAGTCGTCGAGGAGGAGGATTTCGGGCTGTTTGGCGAAGGCGCGGGCGATGCTGATGCGCTGTTTTTGGCCACCGGAGAGCGTTACGCCGCGTTCGCCCACGGCAGTATTGTAGTCTTGCGGTAGGCCCATGATGTCGTGGTGGACGGCTGCGTTTTTAGCATAGAGTTCGGCTTCCTGTCGGCTCAGGCCCGGGCGTCCGAAGGCGATGTTGCCCAGCACAGTATCGGAAAAGAGGAAGACGTCTTGAGGCACGTAGCCGATGCGGTGGCGCAGTTCGGCCAGCGGGTAATCGCGCAGGTCTATGCCGTCTAAGAGGATGCGCCCTTCGGTGGGGTCGTACATGCGCACCAGCAGGTCGGCGATAGTAGTTTTGCCGGCGCCCGTACGGCCAACGATGGCGACCTTCTGGCCGGGCAACACCTCAAAAGTCAGGCCCTTAAGCACCCGAATGCCGGAGTCGGGATAGACGAAGCCCACATTTTCGAACACGATATGGCCGCGTTGGGTCGTTGGCTTGCCGTTAGCCGCAGACAGCGCGGCGGGCAGTTGCGGAGGGTCTTTCACTGCAGGCTCTGTGTGCAGTATTTCGTTGATACGCTTTTGGGAAGCTGCCGCCTGTTGCGTCAGTGAGGCAATCCAGCCAATGGCCGTTACGGGCCAGGTGAGCATGTTGATGTAGATGACGAACTCGGCAATGTTGCCCGCCGTAATATCCCCCCGAACGGCGTACAGACCGCCGACATAGACAGTGATGATCGTGCTGGCGCCAATCATGAGCACCATGAGCGGGTAGAAAAAGGCATCTACGCGCGTGAGGGCCAGCGTTTTATGGCGATAACTCTCACACTGCTGAGCGAAATAACGGCCCATTTCCGCTTCACGCGCGTAGCCTTTGACGACGCGAATGCCGCTGTACACCTCCTGAGCAATGCTCGTCAGCTCGCCCAATTTCTGCTGAATCTGCTCACTGCGGCGGTTCATGATGCTGCTGACCCAATAAATGGACAGGCTGAGCAAGGGCAGCGGTGCCAGCGACCACAGCGTCAGCGGCACACTCACGCGCAGCATGGAGGAAATGGTCAGCACAAACAGACAGGTCAAGTCCAGCCCATATAGAATGGCCGGGCCTAAAAACATGCGCACCTTGGAGACGTCTTCCGAAATGCGCGACATCAGGTCACCAGTGCTGTGGCGGCGAAAAAAGGCCAGGTCGAGCCGCGAGTAGTGCGCAAACAGCTCCTTACGCAGGTCGTACTCGATAAGCCGGCTGACGACGATGATCGTCTGACGCATGAAGAACATGAACAGGCCCATTAGGGCGGCCAGGCCGATGACCGTCAGGCCAAAGCGCGCTATCTGGCTACTCAGCTCGTCAAAGGCCTCCGGATGAGCAGCAATGCCGCCGGTTTCCTGGTAATGGCGCACGCGCTCCACAACGCTGTCCAACGCTTCGCGAATGGTCTGCGGCTGCAATACGCGAAAGACATTGGCCAGCCCCACAAAGAGCGCACCCAGCAGCAATCGCCAGCGGTACTTCCAAAAGTACTTTTTCAGGTAAAAAAGGTGCTTCATGCCTGCAAATGAACGAATGCCTGAGCGGAAAGTTCAGCCCACAACACGGTAAACATGGCTCGGGCGACTATCCTGCGAAAATAGCCAGCACGGCCTTTTAGACTTCATTAACGACCATTAACATTTTTCGGCCCCTTTTTTGGCTAAGAAAAGCGTTCACCTGCCGACAAATAGCGGTAAGAAGCTACAAGGCTTTTTCTTAACTCCAATCCTTTCACAAAAAAAACGGTTTAATCCGCCATGTTGATCCTCACCTGTTTACTGCTCGTGCTTCTGGTTTTTGGCAACAAAATGCTGAAAGAAGCCTGAAGTCCTCCCTTAGCGGGTTTGCCCGCGATGAAAACAGTTTCGAACGACCTTCTTTTCTATAGAAAACCTCGTCAGGCGCTGCGCCGTCGAGGTTTTTTCGTTGGCAAGGCCGACCGGAGAACCCTTCGACTGGTGCATCGTTAAACAGGTATGGCAAACGACAACCCTTCTGAAAACAACCGCTCCGGCGCCGGCGGGTGGGCGTCATGGCGTCATTTGTGGCGTTTTTTTCGCATGATCTGGGCGGTATCGCCTTCGTTGGCGCTGACCAATGCCGTGTTGCGTCTGTTTCGGTCGGTCATTCCGCTGCTGCTCCTGTATGTGGGTAAAGAGATCATAGACGGCGTGGTGAAGGCCATGTCGGCCCCCGACGACGTGTGGCGCCTGACGCATCCTCTTTGGGGCTGGGTAGCGCTGGAGTTTGGGCTGGCAGTAGCCAATAGCCTGCTGGCCCGTGCCATTGTGCTGACGGATGGCCTGCTGGGTGACCTGGTGAACAACGACTCCTCGGTGCGCATCATCCGGCACGCAGCCACACTCGACCTGTATCAGTTCGAGGATGCCAATTTCTATGACAAACTCGAGCGGGCGCGTACGCAGACGAGCAGCCGATCCGTGCTGATGAGCACCGTGCTTTCGCAAGCGCAGGATATGATTTCGGTGGTCTTTCTCGCAGCCGGCCTGGTGGCCTTCAATCCGTGGCTCATCGTGCTGCTGGTCATCGCCGTTATCCCGTCCTTTATCGGCGAAACGCACTTCGACCGCGAAGGATACTCCCTGACGCGCTCCTGGACGCCCCAACGGCGCGAACTGGACTACCTGCGCTACATCGGAGCCAGCAACGAAACTGCCAAAGAAATCAAAATCTTCGGGCTGGAAAACTTCCTGGCCGAGCGCTTTCGCGCCATTTCAAACCAGTACTATCTGGCCAATCGGCGGCTGGCAGTGCGGCGCGCGTTGTGGGGCGGCCTGCTGTCGGCTCTCAGCATAGCCGCTTACTATGGCGCCTATGTTTATATTGTGGTGCAAACGGTGGGGGGCACACTTTCGCTGGGCACGCTGACCTTTCTGGCCGGTGCCTTCAGTCGCCTGCAAGAGATGCTGCTGACCATCGTAGGGCGCTTTTCGCGCATGGCCGAAATGGCCCTTTACCTGCGCGACCTCTTTGATTTTCTGGCCCTGAAGCCACTGTCGGCCAACCACACAGGCAAGCGCCCCGTGCCCCGACCCATGCGCGAAGGCATCCGCTTCGAGAACGTCGGCTTCCGCTACCCGGGCAGCGACGTATGGGCACTGCGCCATGTCAGCTTTACCCTCGCCCCCAGCGAAAAACTGGCGTTAGTGGGCGAAAACGGCGCTGGAAAGACCACCTTAGTCAAGCTGCTGGCTCATCTGTACGAACCCACCGAAGGCCGCATCCTGCTCGATGGGGTGCCGCTATGCGAGTACAATCCCGAAGATTTGCGCCGCGAAATCGGCATCATCTTTCAGGACTATGTGCGCTTCATGTTCACCGCCGCCGAAAACATCGCCATTGGCGACATCGAGAAACGTACCAACCGCCCGCGCATCGTCAGCTCGGCCCGCAAGAGCCTGGCCGATACCATCATCGAGAGTCTGCCCAGCCAATACGACCAGATGCTGGGCAAACGCTTCGCCGGCGGCATAGACCTCTCCGGCGGCCAATGGCAAAAAATTGCGCTGGCGCGCGCCTACATGCGCGAGGCGCAAATCGTCATCTTAGACGAACCTACGGCTGCCTTAGACGCCCGCGCCGAGCACGAGGTATTCCTCCGCTTTGCTGAACTCACTCGTGGGCGTGCGGCCGTGCTCATTAGCCACCGCTTCAGCACCGTGCGCATGGCCGACCGCATCCTCTTCTTAGAGCACGGGCAGATCATCGAGCAGGGCAGCCATGAAGAACTGCTGCAGCAAGGCGGCAAATACGCCGAACTCTTCCGGCTGCAGGCCAAAGGATATGCGTAAAAAGGCCGCCGTCAGGCCACCCACAAAGAGCGCTTATCCTTGCCCCCACAACGCCGGCAGATTTGCTACTTTTGCCGAACTTCCGCACACGCCGCCATGCCAGCCATTCCCATCAACATCGAGGACCTCCTGCGGGCCAGAACGGTCGAAACAGCCCGGTTAGAGTCGAAAACGTCGCTCTCGGAGCAAACGCTGCGGCTGGTGCTGGTTCCGCCTGGCCGAAATTTACCAATATCTCAACAGGCCGCACGCGGAAATCGAATACGCCTACGAGCAAGCCATGGCGCTCCTGCCCGACGAGCCTGAGGTGCAGGAGCAATACCAGAAGTGGAAAAAACGCTGACCCATGCCCAACTTTGCCCACCTCCACTGCCACACCCAGTTCTCGCTGCTCGACGGAGCGGCAGCCATCCCAGCCTTGTTTAAAAAGGCCAAAGCCGACGGCATGCCCGCCGTAGCCATCACTGACCACGGCAACATGTTCGGCGTGTTTCAATTTGTGGCCGAAGCTGCCCGCCACGAAGGCGTCAAGCCCATTGTAGGGTGCGAATTTTACTTAGTGGCCGACCGCCATCGAAAGACATTCACCAAAGAAGACAAGGACAAACGCTACCACCAGCTCTTCTTAGCCAAGAACGCCTTAGGCTATCGCAACTTAGTGAAACTGTGCTCCTTAGGCTACATTGAGGGCTTCTACGGCAAGTATCCGCGCATTGACAAGGAATTGGTGCTGCAATACCACGAAGGCCTCATCGCTACCACGTGCTGCTTAGGCGCTATGGTGCCGCAGGCCATCCTGCGCCAGGGCGAAGAGGCTGCCCGCAAAGAGTTCGAATGGTGGCTCGACCTCTTCGGCGAAGACTACTACATCGAGCTGCAGCGGCACCACCTGGCCGAGCAGGAGCGCGTCAATGAAGTACTGCTGCGGTGGGCAAAGGAGTACAACGTCAAGGTCATCTGCACCAACGACTCGCACTACGTGGACCAACAGGATGCCAACGCGCACGACATCCTGCTGTGCGTCAACACGGGTGAAAAGCAATCCACTCCACCCATTCGAGACTTTGTGGAAGAAGGAACTGTCACCAAAGGTGGGCGCTTCGCTTTTCCTAATGACCAGTTCTTCTTCAAGACACAGGCCGAAATGGCGGCGCTTTTCCACGATGTGCCCTTCGCCTTAGACAACACGCTGGAAATCGTGGACAAATGCGAGCACCTCAAACTCAAGCAGGATATCCTGCTGCCTCACTTTGTCGTCCCCAAGGAATTTGCCTCACAAGACGACTACCTGCGCCATCTGACGTTTGAGGGCGCGCGTAAGCGCTACGGCGAGATTACGCCCGAAATTGAGGAGCGCCTCAACTTCGAGTTGCACACCATCCGGACGATGGGCTTTGCCGGCTACTTCCTCATCGTGGCCGATTTTATCCAGGCCGGGCGCGACTTAGGCGTATTTGTAGGCCCCGGGCGCGGTTCGGCGGCAGGCTCGGCGGTAGCCTATTGCATCGGCATTACAAACATTGACCCCATCAAATACGGCCTGCTGTTCGAGCGCTTCCTCAACCCTGAGCGCAAAAGCATGCCCGATATTGATACCGACTTCGACGACGAAGGGCGCGACAAGGTGATTGATTATGTCGTCAAGAAATACGGTTATCAGCAAGTGGCCCAGATTGTAACGTACAGCTCCATGGCGGCCAAGATGTCTATCAAAGACGTGGCGCGCGTGCTCGATTTGCCCTTAGACCAGTCCAACGCCTTAGCCAAACTGGTGCCCGAAAAACCCGGCATATCGCTCAAGCGCGTACTGACAGCACCGCTGGAGGGCGAAGGCTCCTTGGCTGAAAAAGAAGGCCTCCTCGCCGATGACCTCGAAAACTGCAAGCGTCTGCGCGAATACTTGGCCCAGGAAAACACGCTGGAAGCTAAAGTCTTGCGCGAAGCCATGGTGCTCGAAGGCTCCGTGCGCGGCACAGGCATCCACGCCGCCGGCATCATCATCGCGCCCAAAGACCTGACGGAAATCCTGCCGGTGTGCACCTCCAAAGAAACCCCCTTGCTCATCACCCAGTACGAGGGCAGCACCATCGAAGACGCCGGCGTCATCAAAATGGACTTCCTCGGCTTGCGCAACCTGACCATCATCCGCGACGCCCTGCGCCTCATCGAGCGCAACCACGGCATCCGCATTGACATTGACAACATCCCACTCGACGACGCCAAAACCTACGAACTCTACCAACGCGGCGAAACCATCGCTACTTTCCAGTTCGAAAGCCCGGGCATGCAGAAATACCTGCGCGAACTGAAGCCCGACAAATTCGACGACCTCATCGCCATGAACGCACTCTACCGGCCCGGCCCGTTGGACTACATCCCGGAGTTCATTGCGCGCAAACACGGACGCAAGCCCATCACCTACGACCTGCCCGAAATGGAGGAATACCTCAAAGAAACCTTCGGCATCAGCGTCTATCAGGAGCAAATCATGTTGCTGTCGCAAAAACTGGCCGGCTTCTCCAAGGGCGACGCCGACGTGCTGCGCAAGGCTATGGGTAAAAAGCAAAAAGCGGTGCTCGATAAAATGCGCAGTCAGTTTATCGAAGGCGCTATAGCCCGTGGCTATCCCAAAGATAAATTGGAAAAAATCTGGAGTGACTGGGAAGCCTTCGCTTCTTACGCTTTTAACAAAAGCCACTCGACTTGCTACGCCTTTGTGGCTTACCAAACGGCCTATTTGAAAGCCAATTACCCGGCCGAGTACATGGCCGCCGTGCTGAGCAACCACCAGGGAAATATCGAGAAAATCACCTCCTTCCTCGAGGAGTGCCGCCGCATGGGCCTGGCGGTCAAAGGCCCTGACGTCAACGAGTCCG
This sequence comes from uncultured Saprospiraceae bacterium, assembly GCA_937980645.1. Lineage (GTDB taxonomy): Bacteria > Bacteroidota > Bacteroidia > Chitinophagales > Saprospiraceae > M3007. Next base: position 69,708 of record CALJPQ010000019.1, read on the forward strand.
ACGTCAACTTCTCCGTCAATAAAAAAGGCGTCATCCGCTACGGCTTAGGCGCCATCAAGGGCGCAGGCGAGGCGGCCGTGCAAAGCCTCATCGAGGAGCGCCGGAAAAACGGCCCGTTCGAGGATCTGTATGACTTCATGCGCCGCGCCAACCTGCGCGCCATCAACAAGCGCGTGCTCGAAAGCTTAGCCTATGCCGGAGCCTTCGACGAATTGCCCCCACTGGCCGGCAAGGGCAAAGAGTACCGCAGCCTCCTGTTTGCCCCCAGCGACAAACACGAGTCCTTCCTGGAACACCTGCTCCGCTATGCGCACGCTTATCAGGAGGATAAAATCCTTTCCGCCAACTCTCTCTTTGGCGACCTCTCGGACTCCGTCAGCATTCCCCTGCCGCCGCTGCCCAAAGCCGAGCCCTGGGGCCTGCTAACCCTACTCCAGCGCGAACGCGACGTGGTGGGCGTGTACCTCAGCGGACACCCCTTAGACAACTATCGCTTCGCCTGGGAAACCTTCGCCACGCCCATCAGCCATTTGGAAAACGTCAAAGACCAGAAAGTAGCCGTGGCCGGCTTTGTCATGAAAGCCGAACACCGCACCACCCAAAAAGGCACGGGCTGGGGCCGCATCGTCCTGCAAGACTATACGGGCGACCTGGAAGTGTCCCTATTCTCCGACGCCTACGTCAAATTCCGCAACTTTCTTCAAGAGGGCGAATGCCTCTACGTGGAGGGTGAATACAAAGCCCGCTTCGGCTCCGAGAACTACGAACTGCGCGTCGGCAACGTCCGCCTGTTGGAGAGCATCGGCGAAGAAAAAACCCGAGCCGTTACCCTGCGCATCCCGGTAGAACGCATCACGCCCGACTTCATCTCTGACATTGAGCGCATCTGCGCCGCCCACCAAGGCAAACACGCCCTGCGCATGGAACTGCTGGATATGCAGCACAAAGAGCGCTTAGCCTTCCTGTCCACCAGTCGCAAAGTGCAGGTCAGCAGCGAACTCATCTCGGCCTTAGAAGTACTTGGCATTGAATGCAGTGTCAATTAGTAGTCCTATGCTGGCCAGGCTCATCGGGTCAAGCAACCGGCCAAATACTGCCACACAGTGCCCACAGATTGGTGCCGGAACTGTATCAAAAATGCATCACTTTTTTCAGCCATAGCATATCCTGTACCTGGCCCGAGTGCCCTACCTTTGGCGCCGCGTTTTCCTGCGTCTTCATGAAGAGAGCCGATCCCGCTTTGGGCGGAACGGTTTTTGCCGGAGATGACGCACTCCCCGGTTAATCGTCTTACTTCCCCGCTAGGTCCAATCACTGCTGATTGGAAGCCCCTGTTCATTCTTTCACCCAACGACAACGGAATTATGACGATGAAAAAAACCGTTACCTTGCTCCTCGGTCTGTGGCTGGGCCTGCAAGCAGCCGCACAGAAAAACGAAAACCTCTTCATCCGCTTCGGCATTAATGCCGGCGGCTCCATGCTGTTTCACAACACGCATTTCTACGCCACCAATCTGCAGGAGGTGTACAAATTCGTTTCCATCAGCCATAAGGACAAAGGCGGCTACTCGTGGGAAGAGTTTGAGAAAGACTATGGCCTGCGCAGCCGTTATGCGCAGCCGCGCTATGGGCTGAATGCCTATTTTGCCCACCGTCTCTTTCCGGTGTTTGGAAATGTGGAATTTATGTCCTCGCCGTCGAGTTTCCAGAAGATGTCTGTGGCCCTGACGCTTGGGCTGGGCAAAGACTTTCGACCTTTCGATAGCGATTACTTTTTCTCAGCGCACGGGGGCTTCAAGCGCGTGTTTCGCGATTGGGGCTGGGGCGCCGAAACCATCACATACAGCACCAACGCCGAGGCACGCCAATATCTGAAGACGTTTTACAACCCGGAATATCCTCTGGGCGTCCAGTCGGGCAACCTGCTGGCCCTGCGCGTGGGCGTTGGGCGTGTCGTTGGCCCGGCCGAACGCACTGCCATCGGCTTAGAAGGGTTCTACGAAGTGGACCTGACGAATGAAACCGTGCGCCAGGCGCGCATGACCAATGCCGGCGTAAACCTGTACTTCCGATTCGACCTGGCGCACACCTCTTTCTAAAAAAGCACACGCTAAAAAAAGCGGGAGGCAGCCGTGTAAGTCGCTGCCTCCCGCTTTGTATTCGGCCGTTTTTATCTTTACTGCCCTTCGATGGCTGCCAGGTCGAAAAGGAGGGAGAAGCGCAGGGTGTTGTCTAATGGGTTGCGCTGGTTGGTGGTGGGCACTAAGTAAGAGAAATTGATGCCGAAGACGTTGTACTTGACACCGAGACCCACGCTGAAGTACTTGCGGTTGCCCTTAGAGTAGTGTTCGTAGAAGTATCCGGCGCGCACGGCGAACTGGTTGTCGTACCAGTATTCGGCGCCGGCGCCGATGTTGATCTCCTTGAGTTCTTCGCTGAAGCCACCGGGCGCATCGGAGAAGGACACGAAGATGCCGCGGATGGACGAGTACTGTTTATAGTCAGGGATGCCGTCGCCGTCTTCGTCAATATCCGGGCGTGGCGTTGGCACGAGTAGTTTGTTCAGGTCGGTAGTAAAGGTGAGGGTGTTGTGGTCGTCGAGGTTAAATTTCCAGGCGAAGCCTAAGCCGAGATTGGTGGGAATGTAGTCGCGGTTGGCCGATCGGGTGTATGTGATTTTAGAGCCTAAGTTCGACACGGCAGCGCCGAAGGTAAATTCGCCGCCTGCGCGGGTAAGTTTCATGGGCGTGCGGTAGGTCAGCGACAGGTCGGCGCCGCCCGCCACGCCAGGGCGGATTTCATTGCCTTCCACAATCTGACCAGTAGCCAGGTTAGAATAGATGAACTTGGCACCGACGGCTGCGGCGAACTTTTTCGACAGCTTGCGCGAATAGGCAAGAGCGACTTCAAATTCGTTAGGGCGACCCTGGCCCAGCGAGCCGCCGTTTTCATCGGTAAACTCGATATCGCCCAATGAAAAGTAGCGCAGGCTGGCGCCGATGGTCTGGAGGTCGTCTAAACGCTTATAGGCCGCCAGGTAGGCCAGGTACACATCTTGAAGGCCCAGGTTGCGCATCCAGGGCGTATAGGTGGCCGATACGGCCAGGTCCTTGTCGGCGAAGGCCAATTTCGATTGATTGTAGTGCATGCCGTTGGGGTCGGTAGAGGTAGCGATGCCCACGTCGCCCATACCGCCGCCGCGAGCGTCCGGAGCGATGCGCAGGAAGGGCACCGCACTTGTTACGGAATTAGCGCATTTTTCACCCGTAGGTATTAGGGCGCCTGTTACGGGGTTGTATGAGTATCCTTTTCCATCCTGGCATTTAGGGATTAATTGCGCCTGAAGCGTATTTCCCAAGAATAAAGCGGCGAAAAGCGGCAGCCACGGAAGCAGAGCCTTAAATTTCATGATAGCAGGTATAAATTAGTGGCAAGATGTTTTGTTTTTTATGCGTCCTTCGGCACAAAAAGCAGGCAAAGATAGGCATTTGCTCTGGCCTGTTCTCGCGGGCACGGAGCGTTGATGCGCAATCCGGGTGTATGGTTGCCCGAAGTGTGTTTCTTTGCTGCCAAAACGAGCCAAACATGAACCTATGGGGTATTGATCTGGGCGGCACCAAAGTAGAAGGGATTGTATTGGAAAGCCGCAACAATCCGCGTGTACTGGCGCGCCATCGCATACCCACGGAGGCCCAACAGGGCTATGCACACATCCTGGACCAGGTGGCGGCGCTGGTGCAGGAACTTTCCCGAATGACTGGCCTTCGTCCTGAGCGCCTGGGTTTGGGCCACCCCGGTACACTCGACCCGCAAACAGGTGTGGTGAAAAACGCCAATACCACGGCGCTCATCGGCAAGCCTTTCGATCGTGATTTGGAACAACGGCTCGGCATTCCGGTTCGCCTGTCCAACGACGCTAATTGCTTTGCTGTAGCCGAAGCCCTCATGGGTGCTGTGCCTGAGGTGTTGCCACAGGCTGAGGTAGTCTTTGGGGTCATCATGGGCACCGGCGTTGGCGGCGGCATCGTTGTACGCGGGCAGGTCATCCACGGCCGTCAGGGCATTGCCGGCGAATGGGGGCACAACTTCCTTGACGCCGAAGGCGGCCCGTGTTATTGCGGCAAAATTGGCTGTGTAGAAACCCTCCTCTCCGGCCCAGCCTTAGAGCGGTTTTATCGGGAAAAAACCGGCGAAGAGCGGCGCCTGCCCGACATCGCTGCACGCGCTGAGGCCGGAACGGACACTGCTGCGACGGAGACCCTTGACCGGCTAATCCACTACTTTGGCAAAGCCATCGCCGTCGTTATCAACATCCTCGACCCTGACGCCATCGTGCTGGGCGGCGGCTTGGGCAACATCGAGCGCCTCTATTCCGACGGCGTGGCCGAAGCCGGCAAACATCTCTTCAACCCCCGCATAGACACCGTTTTTCTCAAACCCAAACTGGGCGATAGCGCCGGTGTTTTTGGCGCCGCGCTGCTGTTCTGAGCCATTTTTTTTTCAAAATAAAAGACCGCTAGCCCGCAAAAGTGCGTTTTGTGTCGGTACATCATTTGTTTTCACTCGAACATTTCAAAACACGATGAAACATACGGTCATTCTCTGTCTGTTGATGGCCTCTGCGATTGTGCTGCATGCGCAAGCCGAAATTAAACTGCCGTACAAGCCTGCCAACTCCGACCCTACCCCTGCGCCCGTAATGCACAGCGCGCCCGGAAGCCCGGCACCGGCAACCACACGCGCCGCCTCGGCAACACCTGTTACAAGCAACACCAGCGAGCAAGACGCCGCCGCCCGCCGCGCTGCCGCTCTGGCCAAAGTGCAGGGCAAACAAATGCCCGCGCCCGCCTCGGCGGCTGGCCCTATGGCTGTGGATGCGCGCTCGGTGGCGCCTGTAACGTATTCCACGTCCACCGTGGCACCGTTGGAGCCAGACCCGTCCACCACCGTTACCGTCAATGGCCTCAATGTGCAACGCACGGTACGCCCGGGCCGTGGCCAGATGGGCAACGAACTATTCACACCCGTCAGCGAGCTGCACTATGTGCAATTCGCCGTTTATTGCAAAGACACTCCTGTGGACAAAGCGCCTGCCATCGAAGGACTTTACCTGCTGTGGCACCCGGGCAGCACCTGTCCCGGTGGCGCTAAAGGCGCCAGCTATATCGTCAAAGGTTACACCACGCCCGAAGAGGCCAAAGCCGCCGTGGCTGCCTTCAAAGCCAGAGGTGTCGAATGCTGGTACAATCCAGCCCTCACAGGAGCAGAGGTGGAAATCATTGGCGTGCGCTGAGCCGACTCGTCCGCTCCCGGTAAAAGGCGTCCCTCCTTTCGGAGCGACGCCTTTTGCGTAGACATTCATCGCCATAACCTTCAAACCCAGGCTTTCGCCTCCAATCCCGCGAAGTAACCCGACTTTTGCTGCATGAAGGACAAAAAGCCGGCTAAAACACCTGCGCCACCCGCCGTCGTTCTGCTGAGCGAAGCGGACATCCGCCTGCGCTACGAGGATGTGTATGAGGAAGTGCGCCCTGACGAGGTGGTGGCTGTGCGTTGGAAGGAGGGTGCCTATGAATTTGCCTGTCGCAATGGCGTCTGTGTGCGCATACAGGTGGTTGCGCCTGACATCTTGCGGCTGCGTTACAGCCCGGATGGCTTCTTTCAACCTGACTTTTCCTACGCTCTGGCGCCCGAGTCGCCGGCTCAAAAAGTAACGGCCACACTGAGCGAAACGGCTAACGAGTACGTGCTGGCCACCTCAGCGCTCCAGCTAGCCCTGACAAAAACTGGAGCGCTGGCGCGCTTCTACGATGCCGACGACCGCCTGCTCAACGAAGACGCCGCCGAGTTCGTCGCCCGCCGCAGTGTGCTCAAGGGCTGGCATCTGCTCAAAATTGCCAAAAAATGCCAGCGCAGGGAAGCCTTCTACGGGCTGGGCGACAAGACCTGCGGCGCCAACCTGTGCGGGAAGACTTTCGAGAATTGGTGTACGGATGCCTTCGCCTTCAGCCCCGACACCGACCCGCTCTACCGGGCCATCCCTTTTTATTACGGCATCCATCAAGGGCTATCGTATGGCATCTTTCTGGACAATACCTTCCGCACACACTTCGACTTCGACAGCAAGGGTAAGGGCGTGGTCTCGTTTTGGGCCGAAGGCGGTGAGCTAGACTACTATTTCCTCTGCGGCCAGACGCCCGCCGATGTGGCGCGCGCCTATGCCCGCCTGACAGGCCGACCTGAGCTGCCGCCACTGTGGGCGCTGGGCTACCACCAGTGCCGCTGGAGCTACTACCCACACAGCCGTGTGCTGGAGGTGGCCGATACCTTCCGGGCCTTGCGCATCCCGTGCGACGCCATTTACTTAGACATTGACTACATGGACGGTTTCCGGTGCTTCACCTGGAACCGTGAACACTTCCCCGACCCTCAGGGTCTCATAGAAGCCCTGCGCAAGCGCGGTTTCCAGACGGTGGTCATGATAGACCCGGGCATCAAGGAAGACCCGAACTACGCCGTCTATCGCGAAGGCGTGGAAAAAGGCATGTTCATGCGTTCGCCCGATGGGGCGCTGGCCAAAGGCCCCGTGTGGCCGGGCTTCTGCGCTTTCCCGGATTTCTCTGACCCTCAGGTGCGCGAATGGTGGGGCGAGCTGCACCGGCCATTTTATACCGAACTGGGCGTCAGCGGCTTCTGGAACGATATGAACGAGCCGGCAGTCTTTCACGTGCAGAACAAGACGCTGCCAGACGACGCAATGCACCGCTTCGAGGGCCAGTGGGCCACGCATCGGCAGTTGCACAATGTGTATGGTCTGCTTATGACACGCGCCTCGTGGGAAGGTATGCGCCGCCTGCGCCCGGAGAAGCGCCCTTTCCTGCTCACGCGCGCCACCTTCAGCGGCGGACAGCGCTACGCCGCCGTCTGGACGGGCGATAACAGCTCTACCTGGGAGCACTTAGCCTTAGCCAACGTACAGTGCCAGCGGCTGAGCGCATCGGGCTTTTCGTTCTGCGGCTCCGACATCGGCGGTTTTGCCGGCGCGCCCGATGGTGAGCTGTTCGTCCGCTGGCTCCAATTGGGCGTTTTTCACCCCCTCATGCGTGTACACAGCATGGGCCAACACCTGGCCGGCGATGCCGCCATCAAAGACGAAGCTCAACTGACCGACCCCGCCCTCCATACTACCGACCAGGAACCCTGGTCGTTCGGCGACCGCTGGACACCCCTGGCCCAAAAGGCCATCGAACTGCGCTACGCCCTGATGCCCTACCTCTACACCGCCATGTGGAAAAACTGCCAGGACGGCACGCCCGTACTCCAGCACGCCGCCTTCGCCGACCCTAACGACCCTAAGCTGCGCGACATAGAGCGCGACTTCCTCTGCGGCGACCATCTGTGGGTCAGCCCGGTGGTGCAGCCCAAAGTGCAAAGGCAACTGGTTTACCTGCCCAAAGGGCAATGGTATTATTTTTGGAATGGCCAACCTGCCTCGGGCGAACTCTTCGTCAACGTCATGCCGGAACAGATACCGTTTTTCGTCAGAGCGGGTGCTGTATTGCCCACCTATCCCATTTTGCAACACGTCGGCGAAAGGGCCAGCATGGAGGAACTGACGCTCTACGTATATTACCACAATGCCGCCGAAATCGTCGTCAGCCAGCTATACGAAGATGCCGGCGAAGGCTACGGCTACCAGCAAGGTGAATTTTGCCTGCGCACGTGGGCTACTTTTGCTAACCAACAATCTTTTTACCTTCGCCAACAGATAGACGGCAACTGGCCTGTTTTTTATCAAAAAATAAAAATTTTCCTGGTCGGATTTCCCACATTTTTGCAAAAATGCCTCGTTGACGGCGCTGAAATGCCGCTGCGGGAAATTCGCCTGCATAATCGCACCCTCTATCAATTTATCCTCTCACCCGATTTTCAAAACATCGAATGGCGCGCATAGACTGGCTCCGCATCGGCTACCACATCAGCTTCTGGGTGGTTTATCTCATCCTGAATACCTGGCTGGGTAGCTTCTACAACCGCATTGATTTTGAACGAGCCTTTATCAATGAGGTCTCCGTTATACCCGTCAAGCTACTGCTAACCTATTTCGTTTTTTACCGCATCATTCCCCTCTATTTAGACCGCGATAAGGTATGGAAACTCGTCGGCTTAACGGCCGCCGCCTTTTTGGTAGCTATCTTGCTGTATCGGATGACCACCGAGTGGATTCTTTTTCCTATCACTCAGCCGGGCCGTAATGTGCCCTTCTTCAGCTGGAAGGGAATGTACCTGATTGCTTTTGACCTGTTCATTACCGTGGCCGCAGCGACGACCATCAAAATGATCCGAGTACACTACAAGAGCCGTGAGTTTGAGCGGGAATTGATGCAGGAAAAACTGCAGTCCGAGCTCAACTTTCTGCGCGCGCAAATGAATCCGCATTTCTTGTTCAACACCTTGAACAACCTCTATGGCCTGGCGCGTAAAAAATCGGATCACACTGCCGACGCTATCCTGATGCTGTCTAAGATCATGCGCTTCATGCTCTACGACTGCCGCGCCCCGCGCATCGCTGTAGCCGATGAGGCTAAAGTCATTCGGGACTATATCGAGTTGGAAAAACTGCGCTACAACGAACGACTCAAAGTGCACTATGAGGAACACATCGAGCCCCCCGGCGGCTTCATCGCGCCCCTGCTGCTGCTGCCTTTTGTAGAGAACAGCTTTAAGCACGGCGCCAGTGGTACCACGGGTACCGTAGAAATATCTGTGCACCTGTGCTTTCGCGACAATATCCTCGACTTCGAGGTGCGCAACACGGTGGACGCCGACGCCCCTCCGCCCCGTGCCGAAGGTATCGGGCTGAAAAACGTGCGCCGCCAGCTAGAACTGCTCTACCCCGACCGCTACGAGCTCCACACCGGGCGCGAAAACGGCACCTTCCGCGCACACCTGAAAGTGCAGCTGGAGGATAAGTAGGCCAATGGCCAACCTTTTGCAAAACTTTTCTCGCTCCGTTCGTTATACCTGAGGCAACGCGGCCCTCCAATGGCGAACAGTACCGCAGCGCTCCTTTCGCGGGAAAAAACACTGCCGCGGCCCCTTACCTGGCTTCAGCGTTTGCCGCGGTGCTCAAAAACGGCTGTGGGGCCTCGTTTTTTTTAAAAAAATACGCCTACAGGCAACCCGACCAACACTTCGACCACCCATTCAGCATCCGTTCAACATGCAACAACTGACCGACCAGGAATTGGTGCAAGGCGTATTAAACGGAAGTCCTGCCCATCAGACGGCGCTGTATCAGAAATTTAGCGTCCCGATGTTCCGGGTAGTTCTGCGCTTTGCTCGAGACCGGGCCGAGGCGGAAGACATGCTCCAGGACGGCTTCATCCGCGTATTCCGAGACATGGGACAATTTCGAGGCGAAGGCGCCTTGGGCGGTTGGATCCGGCGCATTATGGTCAACACGGCACTTAGCCACCTGCGCAAACAACGCGACTTTCTGCGCGACACACCCGACTATACGCCGTTCGAGAACTTGCTGCGCACCGAAGAGGACTTTGCCTCCAGCCTCGATGCTGAAACGCTGCTCAAGTACCTGCAGCGCCTGCCCCCAGGATATCGCGCGGTGTTTAATCTGTACGTCATCGAAGGATTTAGCCACGAAGAGATCGCCGAACAGCTCGGCATCTCCATCGGAACCAGCAAAAGCCAGCTGTTCAAAGCGCGCGAATACCTCAAGCGCATCGTGGACAAATCATTCATCACCTGAAAATCGCACGCCACGCTGGCCTGCTTTGCTCATGCTGAATTATGGAAGATAACCAAGAGCTCAACCACCTCGATGCGCTGTTCCGCCAGACCTTCGAGGATTTACCCGACACTCCCTCGCCGTCCGGTTGGGATACTCCCTCGCCGCGCGTGTGGGAAGGCATTCGCACCCACCTGCAAACGTCGCCCCGCTCCAATGGCTGGTCTTTTGCCGCGCTGCTCCTGGCCAGCGCAGCCTTTGTAGCCTTGCTGGCCGGGCTGTACTGGGCCTTCTTGAGGCCCACACCACCGCCCGAGACACCCAGCACCGCAAGTGCCCTTCACGACGACACACCGACCGAGCGCATGGAAACTGCTCCGGCGCCAGAGGCGATGGCCCCCTCTGAACAGACCGCTCCATCAGCCCCGGTGCGTGCACCGCAAATCCGTAAGGAAGCGCCCAACGCTGACCACCGCGCCGAACCACTACTGCCCAGTAGCGCACCCCTACCCGGCAGCGCGCCCGCTCCTAACACCACTATCTGGCGCGAAGTGCAGGCCCTGCGGCAGGCCCGCTGGGCACAGCCACTCCAACCACTGCCGCCTACTCGAATGGGCGCCCAACAGCGGGCCTACCCACCCGACATCCGCAACTGGCTGACGCCCAGCAGCCAAAAGATCGAATAAAGGGCATACCCCCTTCCCAACGACTTTTTAGCAGTAACGACTAATCAAATAGGGCTCGGTGGTGTAAGACTGCCGGGCTTTTTTACGCTCCAATTTGATAAGTGTTCGACTTAAAGATTAGATAATCAGCCCCTTTATGGAGCGCCCTGTGCTCGTGCTGAGAGGGTCATCGAATGGTGGCTGGGCTGGCACTTTTATCGTTGAGGTTATGGGAGGCGGAGGCGCTGATCTTGCTTGCCAAAGACCAGGCCGGAAGTATCCGGTGCGAGGTTTGCCGGCACGTTGGGGATGAGGTCTTTGCCTAAAAAAACACGGCGATACCTGCGCACAAGGTTTTTTCTTCGCGCCATGTTGCGCAAAGCCTTAACGCTGTATGGTCTGACGATGATTGCCGTTGGCTCCTGCATTGGCTCGGGTATTTTTGTAACGCCTGGCCAGATTGTGCAAGCCGTTCCGAATGCGTTGCTGGTATTATTGGCATGGGTGCTGGGCGGCGTGCTGGCGCTGACGGGAGCGCTGACATTCAGCGAGTTGGGCGGCATGTTTCCGCATTCGGGCGGAGTATATGCGTATTTGCGCGAGGCGTACGGCGATTTTGCTGCCTTCCTTTACGGCTGGATTATCCTGCTTGTGGTCAACAGCGGCGCCCTGGCCGGGTTAGGTGCGGCCTTTGCCGAGTACATGAAAATTTTCTTCCCGCACATGGACGAGACCGTCAAGGTGGGCGTAGCGGCAGCTACAGTGCTTGGCCTGACGGCATTCAATATGCTGGGCGTGCACGTCAGCCAGGCGCTCAGCAATGTGCTCACGGGGTTGAAATTGCTGGCTATCGGCATCATCATTGCGGTTGGCTTTGTCTTTGGCAGTGCTGAGCGCACAGGGCTGCAATTTTCGCTGAGCGAAGGGGTGCCCGAGGCCTGGCCGACAGCTTTGCTAACGGCGCTCATCGGTGTGATTTTTTCGGTTGGAGGCTGGCACCATGCCGCTTACGTGGCTGGTGAGGCTATAGATGCGCCGCGCACGGCGCCACGCGCCATGATGTTGGGCGTGTTCATTGTGCTGACGGCGTATTTGCTGGTCAACGTGGCTTACATGCTGTTGCTTCCGTTAGACGACATCGCCCGTACGCAGCGCGTGGCCGGTGAGGCCATGGAACGAGTGGCCCCTTGGGGCGGCAAGGCGGTAGCAGCAGCCATTGCGCTCTCAATTTTTGGCACCGTCAGCATCTACACGATGTCAGCACCGCGCATCTATTTCGCCATGGCCAGCGATGGTATTTTCTTTTCGTCGCTGGCAAAGGTGCATGCGCGTTGGCGCACGCCGGTGTTGGCCATGCTGGTGCAGGCGATTTGGGCTATAGGCGTGCTGTTGTTTTTTGGTGGCTTGTTCGAGCGCATCATCACATTTGTAACCTTCGCCGATGCGCTTTTTATGGGCCTGGCCGGCGCAGCGGTGTTCGTTCTGCGGCACAGACACCCGCAGGCGGAGCGTCCGATTCGTGTTTGGGGCTATCCCGTAGTGCCGGCACTGTTCGTGCTTCTTTCAGCAGCTTTTGCTGTGAATACTTTTTTAGAGCGCCCCGAACAGGCGTTGCCCGGGCTGGGGCTGTTGGCCGTGGGGGCCGGAGTGTTCGGGTGGCTGAAAAAAAGACGCACGCCAAAGGCTCCGTAAAGGCCGGGCACCTACAGTGTTTGGCAATAAATCCTTACCTAAGCGGATTTTGGGAGGCACAGCAGAGTTGTCGCCTTCGAGGCACGAAAAGGCGACCACTCCCGAATAGATATCATTCGTGCATTCGTGGCGCCCTTACTGCCTGAGGACGATGGCATTTTGTCTTGTACGTGCAGGATTGGTTAAAAAAGCCCTTGTCCTTGTAGGTTGTGATTGTTCTGGCCCGGCGGAGGGCAAACTGCACGCGCACGATGGGGTGCTGTATCTTTAGGGCCGAAAAACAAACCGCTATATTGCTATGACGAGTTCTCGCCTTTTGCGCATCGCCGCCTTTTCGGGCGCGGCAACGGTTGCGCTGGGCGCTTTTGGCGCACATGGGCTGAAACCCTATTTATCGGATTATCAGGCGACTATCTTTGAAAAGGCCGTTCAGTATCAGTTTGTCCATACGCTGGCGTTGCTGGCTGTGGGCGTACTGATGGGCCGCAGTGAGCGCGTGTGGCTTCGGCGCAGTGGCTGGCTGTTTGGGCTGGGCATACTCTTCTTTTGCGGTTCGCTGTACCTGTTGGCCTGCCGCGAACTGCTGCCTTTTCCCGTAGGTTGGGCAGGGCCTATCACGCCGGTAGGCGGGCTTTGCTTCATCGGCGGGTGGCTGGCGCTGGCCTGGGGGTTGCGGCGGTAATGCTCTGCTTTTAGTGCTTGCCTTTCAGTCGGCCGATTTGTCTGCAGGTGCGAGGAGGCTGCAGGTCTCAGGTAGAAGCGGCCTCCTCCGGCTGTTCGGCGGGCGTCTCACAGGCTGAGATGGGCAGTTCCACGTAGAAGTCCGTGCCTTCGCCCGGGCGTGTCTCGAAGTAGATATTACCGTCATGCGCCTCGATGATGCGCTTGCAAATGGCCAGGCCCAGGCCGCTGCCGGAGCTTTTGGTGGTAAAGTTCGGCTCAAAGACGCGCTTTTGGATTTCGGGCGGAATGCCGCCGCCGTTGTCGCGGATGCGCACCACCGAGAAATCGCCCTGGCGGGTTATCGAAAGCTCAATACGGCCCTTGCGCTCGGCCGGTACGGCCTGAATGGCGTTGATGACTAAGTTGTTGAACACCCGAATGAGGTGGTTCTTGTCGCCCTGGATGTGGTAGCGTTCGGGCGGCAAATGGATGCTCAGGTCCACGTTGCGGTCTTCGGTGAAGAGGTCATAGACGCTTTCGACCACATCGTTGAGCACCATGTCGTGCTTTTGCCGGATGTCCAAGTTGGCAAACAGCGAGAATTCGGTGGCGATTTGGGCCAGTGAGTCTATTTGTTCGATGAGGCGTGCGATGGCTTTTTTCAAGTAAGCGGCTGCCTGTGCCGGGTCAGATGAGAGGCGCTCCAGCTGCTGCATAGATAGTTTGATGGTGGTCAGCGGGTTTTTGATGTCGTGCGCTACCTGTCGGGCCATTTCGCGCCAGGCGCTTTCGCGTTCTAAGCGGATGAGCCGCGCTTTGGACTCTTCCAGTTTGTCCACCATTCGGTTGTACTCGTCAATGAGTGCGCTGATTTCGTCGCCGGCCTGTTCGGCGTATTCGAGCGGTTCGTTTTTGTCTTCCAATTTCAGGCGCTGGATTTTGTCGGAAATCAGCTTGAGCGGGCTGGTGATAGAGTTCGACAGCGTGTACGACACCGCGTAAGCGATGAGCATGAGAAAGACATAGACACTGGCCAGCAGGCCGATGAAGTCCGACACTTCGGGGCCTACTTTGCGCCCGGAGAGGAAATAGGGCACCCCCAGGAATCCGAGCAGCTGGTTTTGGTTGTTGCGTACCGGCAGGTAACGGTTGGTATAGGTGGCACCGCCGGCGCGTTCGGTGGCGGTGGCTTCCTGTTCCTGGCCTGCCGTGAGGCGGGCATAGGCGTCTGCACTCATTCGGTTGGGCAGCACCCCGATGCGCACCAGCGGGTTTTGGGTCGAGAAGAGGAGCAGGCCCTCCGTTGAAAAGAAGTTAACATCTGTGGCTAAGCTGGCGGCCTGTGGTGCTAAGAGTTGCGGAACGACCTGTGCTAGGGTATCCTGGTGAGGCGGTATGTCGCCCAATTGGATGCGCATGTACGTGAGCACTGCTTCGGCCCGGCGGTCTAAGTCGGCCTCTTCGCGTTGGCGCGCCTGGTCAGCAAAGTGCACATAGGTGAGGGCGATGGCGCCGGCAAAGCCTGCCCCAATGAGAGCAAAGGTTCGGTAGTGAATGCGCTTGGACAGCGAGCCTCGGCCGGCGAAGCTCAGCTGGTAATGCGCGGGCAGAAATTCTAGCCAGGTGTTGAGGAGTGCTACGACAACAATGACCAGCAAGCACAGGGCGAAGAGTACCGAGAAAAGATACAGCGGCTTGCGCGCATCGGCTAATGAGCGCCCGACGGCAGCGGCAGCCGTACCATCGGCGGTGCTGTACACGGCATCGACGCGACGTGGTTTGGCCGTTATGCGCTCTTCGGCTCGCCCGCGAGGCAGGTCTTTGGCAAAAACGGCCCGGCTGGCCTCGCCCTGGTCCACCACTAAGTAGCCGCGGCGTTGCACGGCGTAATCGTAGGTGAATAGGCGTTGCATGCCCTGATAAGGCTGCCGGTAGAACAGTTCCGAATAGACGCGCGTAGGCTGCGGATAGACGTGGTCGAAGAAGAAATACACCTCGGCGGGTTGGGCCGGGTCGTTGATGCGCTGCATAGGTGTGCGCAGCATGTATCGGAAGACCCCATTGGCAGCCACTACATAGCGCACCTGAGGCAGGCCGTCCACGGGAGCGCCTTTGGACCAGCTGTTTTCGACAATTTCCGCGCGGTCTTGCGGCTGGTCTTGGGGCAACACCGAGCCGTCCTTATCGAAGGCAAAGACCGACAGGCGGTAGTTTTGAAAGAGATAGCTGTATGGGTAGGTCAATTCGTATGCGCGCTGGCGCAGGTCGGCAGCCAGAGGTCGGAAAGGCCAGGGTTTGAGCAGGTTGGCCAGGGTGCTGTCCTGCATCAGCAGGGGCGCTACCCGGCGCAGCTGCGGCTCGGCGTATTCCGAGTCGCGCCCCAGTGCCAGTGCCTCGGCATAGGCTAAGCGCGTCTGGCGGTCTTTTTCGGCATTGAAGAAATACAACGACCCTGCAGTAAGCGCCGAAAACAGCATCAGCCACACCGCCAGGCCAACCAGGCGCTGTACCCGCAAGGCGATAGAGCGCTGAAACAGAGCCGCATAGCCCGTCGCCAGCGCAATCATCACAAACAACGGCCACGGAGTCGGTATACCAACGACCCATGCGAGCGCAAAGGCGACAACCGCGCCTATCCCCAAGGCTGTCAGGCGTTGCGGCGTTGGCAGGCCGCATTCGTGGGCCGTGAAGATGAAGCGATGGTGAAAAAGAAACAATGCCAACAGCACCGCCAGCACACCGGCCAACGCCAGGGCTGAAAAGCGGTCAGCATTGAGCAGGTTATCGAAATCAAACGATATACCCGACTGGAAAATCAGCCAGTGGCATAGCCATACCACGCCCAGTGCACTGCATATAGTGGTTGCGTATGCCAGCGTGCTAATGGCCATGCGGGCGGGTAACGAGAGCCGTTGTGCCAGACCTTCCTTTCGCGAAACGCGATGGAAAAACACCGCAAACCACAGCAGCAGCGTCAGGTGCAGCAGCAAATCGCCCACCGAGCGCACGCCTAAGATGGGGCGTTCCAAGGGCCGATCAAATACCGACAACTCCTCCAGCGACTCGCGGCTGAACCCCGTAGCTGCACTGAGCGCCCAGAGCGCCGACAGCGTTAGCACCAGCAGCCCAATGGCCTGCCAGCGCTTGCCCTGCCCGTGCCAGCGCAGCACCACCCGCGACACCCAGGCTAACACCAGCGCTATCAGCAGCAACAGCGCCGCCAAAAGAACGCCCTGCACCCACATCGCCTGCACATGCCCCTGCGCCGATAGCCCGAATAAGGGCGCACCACCCACGTAAACCGGCTCTCCAGCGGCGGCAGCTGTTATTTCAACGCCCGAAGGAATGGAAAGACTCACTGGAAAATATCGCTGCCCAGCTATCTGCCATTCCACCGGCACCCATACCGATAGCGTCGCCTCCGCCTCAAACGGACGCGAATACACGTAAAAATAGCCCACTGGCATCCGCACGCCCTGCCGTTGTTCGCCCTTGTTTGCTAGCATGCGCAGCACTTCAGGCAGGGGTGAAACGAAATTATTGGAGGCAAACAGCACCGAGTCGCGCTGGTGAATGAGCAGTGTGTAATTCTGCTGGCTTTGCTCCTTAAGGGAATTGCTCCAGCCCTCCGCATCGGCTGGCGAATGGCCGCGCAGCACCGCCTGTATCGCCGGGCGTTCGCGCTCAAGCCATTGCAGGGCCGCCGACTCTTGTTCCGACACATACACCTCCATACGCGCAGCCCATTGTCGAAGCAGCGCCGTATCTTTGAGGCTGCTTTGCGCAGTGTAAGCCACTGCCATCAAAATAACCCCGGCGAAAAGGTACAGGAGCGAGCTTTTCATCATAATATGCGCACAAAAGCGGTGAATGCGAGGCTTCCGTAGCGTCCGTCGGCGGCTCGTCAGGCTCACCGCTCCTTGTCAGTTACAGGCTTACCGGCGCAAGCATTGCGCAAAAGTACAAGAAGCCTTCGGCTAAAAAAGCGCTGTGCAAAACCAAAAAATCATGCCAACCCATCCGGCAGCATCGTCGTCATAAGGACATACACACCGCCTGAAAAGACTTGCACTGCAAATCGCTCTGCCGCCTTTGCCCCTTAGGGGCGGGGAGGAAAGTCCGGACAACACAGAGCACCGCGCCACCTAACGGGTGGGGTCTCGACAACGGTCGAGGCACAGAGAGGGTCACAGAAAATAACCGCCTCAGGTCCAAGGGCCTGCGGTAAGGGTGAAAACGTGCGGTAAGAGCGCACGGCGCTCCGGCGCAAGCCGGAGGGCGGATAAACCTCGCGGGTTGAAATGCCATGTATACCTTGCGCTCCGCTTCGGCGGAGGATGTGTGGCTCGCACATCGGCCTTCTCTACGGCCAGCAAGGGGGGTAGGCAGCGCAGAGCCGCGTCGTGAGGCGTCGGCCCAGATAAATGGCAGAGGCCCGGCAACGGGAACAGAATCCGGCTTACAGGTTTGCAGTGCTTTTTCAGCCGGGCTACCGGCAGGGTTTATGATGGCCAAACGCACTTTGGGCGCATGCCCCTATGCCTCGCTCCGATAGCGCCGCATCAGCCCTTTGACCACCACCAGCACCACGATGGGCAGCGCTGCTTCAGGCAAGTCTTGCGGAATAAACCCCCACATCACCAGCGTCACGAGTGCAATAGCGCCTACCACGGTGAAGTAGGTTTCGGTCAGCTCGGTGCGCTTCGCACGCCAGAAGAAGAGCAGGTGTGTGGGCAATGCCCACAGCAGGTTCCAGTTGTTCTTCGTCGTCGTGTGGTCGGTGGCAAACCACAGCAGGAAGAGGATGAGGCCCGCCAGGCCCAGGGCAAACCAGAACACGACATCGAATACCCGTTCGGCGCGGCGGCTGAACATGGAGGCGAAGCCCACGGCGGCCACCAGGCACATCACCCAGAGCGGATTACCGAAAAAGCCGTGTTGGGGGGCGGGTTTAGGCGGCAACGACCATTCAGGTATTTGCCGCTCTTCGATGACTAAGGGCAGCGTGTCGGCCACGCGGGCGCGGGCAAACATGTCGCGCATGTGGTCGGGCAAGAACATGTAGTCGCGCCCCAGGGCTACGCGGTCTGCCGGTTGCCCCAGCGCCAGGTCAATGCCGAAGCGCGTCCAGGGGTGATTCGTCAGGTAAGGGTGTAGCAGGTCGCGCATGGTGGCGCCCAGCGGCAGGAAGGTCGTATCGAACGAAATCTGGTAGAGGTACACCTTCTCGACCACGTCGCGGATGCGAGTGGCGCAGTTGTCGTAGAAGAAATCGTAGAGGTAGTACTTGTTTTCCTCCAAGGCGTTGACCTCCAGCAGGTCGAACAGCAGCTGCCGCTGTTGGGCGTTGAGGTTGAGCACCTGCTCTTGCATGACGCGCTCTTCGAGCAGGTTGCCGTACTCGAAGTAGCGGTAAGGTTCGATATCTAAGTAATAGCGCAGGCGCCCGCGGCAGAAGTTGAGCAGGAAGTTAGGGTCTTCAAAGTCGAAGGTGCCGAAGTTGTAGCATCGGTCGAGCCGGAGTACGGGGTCATAGACGCGCAAGGCGCTATGGCCGAAGAGGCTATACAGCATAGTGCCGGGCGCGGCCGTCATCAGGCTGATACGGGCCTGGTCCGACAACTGCGTTTGAGCCAGCGCAGGCACTACCGCGGCCAACAGCAAGGCGAGAGCGAGGAGGCAGTTTTTCATGAATAGCGCGGGGGCTGTTTGTCTGGCGTTTTTTATTGAATGCGCAAGACCTGCCCTATCTGAATTTGGTCGGAGGCAAGCTGGTTCATGCGTTTGAGTTCGGCCACGGAGATGCCGTATCGGCGCGAAATGCTAAAGAGCGTGTCGCCGCGTTCGACGCGGTGAAAAACCGCCTGCGGTTGCGGTGGCTGCGTTGGTTGCGTTGGCGGTGCCGGTGGTGTTGGACTGGGCCATTGCGGTTGCGGTAGGGGGGTAGGTGCTGGCGGTCGGGGCTGCGGTGCAGGCTCCGGAATGGGGTCCGTTGGGTACGGGACACCGACGACAGCAGGACGGTCGGGCAGCGGCTGTGGTGCAGGTGTTGAGGGAGTGTTAGTAGTGTCGGGACGCTCGAAAGGAGGCCTGTCATCAGGCACTAAAGGCGGCGTCGGAGTGGGGCGAGGCGGTGCAGGTGTGCCGCCATCGCGCAAGCGCACGACTTCGCCGGGCTGGCGGCGGCCCCGGAGGCGGATTTTTTCATTGACGGCGGGTTCTTGCCCGTAGGTCATGCCGTTGCGTTCCAGCAATGCCTCGAGCTGGATGCCGTACTGTTGGGCGATGTCGAGCATGGTCTGGCCCGTGCGCACGAAGTGGTGAGTGGTGCGCCCGCGCCAGCTGCGCCGTTTGGGCTGGATGAAGATGCGCGTGCCCACCGGCAGGCGGTCGCCGGGGGCAAATATCCGGTCGTTGTAGTCGGCCACCTCGCCAGGGTTGAGCTGGTAAATGCGCGCGATATCAGCAATCGTTTCACCCGGGCGCGACTGCACCACTTTGACGTCATTGACGTATTGGATGCGCTCCTGAGGCGGTATGCGCTCGGGCACTACGCCGCCCGGCGGGGGCGCCACAGCAGCGCCCGGCTGGTCGTACTCGTACAAGCGCAGGTTTTCAATGAGCTCAATCAGGCGGTCGGCGTAGGTGGGCGAGCTGGCATAGCCCGCTGTTTGCAGGCCGCGCGCCCAGCCGCGGTAGTCGGTAGGGTCCAGGTTGAACAGGAAACCATAGCGCGCGGCCTTGCGTGGGTCGCGGATGAATTCGCTATGGTCGAAGAAGCCCTCTTCAGGCCGCTCATAGCGGCGGAAGCAGGACTCGATGAGGTTGCCGCTGGCGTCGCGGTCGTCGTCCTTTTTATGGTAGGTGCGGCCCGTCCAGTTGCCGCTGCACTTGATGCCGAAGTGGTTATTGGCATTCACAGCCAGCTCGCTGCGCCCTGAGCCACTCTCCAGGATGCCTTGGGCCAGCTTGATAGAGGCCGGGATGCCCGTGCGCTGCATTTCAGCGATGGCGATGTCCTTGTAGCGCTGCACGTAGTCCAGTTGAACGTTGCCGGTGGATTTGACCGCCGACACAGGTTCGGGCGAACGCAGCGGGCGTGGGGGAGAGGCT
The DNA here is from genome assembly GCA_937980645.1 of uncultured Saprospiraceae bacterium. Taxonomy (GTDB): domain Bacteria; phylum Bacteroidota; class Bacteroidia; order Chitinophagales; family Saprospiraceae; genus M3007. The sequence goes on from CALJPQ010000019.1 coordinate 89,589, forward strand.
GGCCGGCTGCTTTTGCAGCCCAACCAGATGAGCAGAGGAAGAGAAAACCAGAGCAAACGCATGTCTTTCATCGCGGCCAGTATGTGTTTCAGGTTACAGGCAGGTGCAAAGATGCAAGGTTTGCCTACAACGTTCCTCAGCGAACGCGCAGTGTCTGGCCCGGGCGTATGGCGTCGCTCAGTCCGGGGTTGAGCTGGCGCAAGCGCTCTACGCTGGTCTGGTAGCGGCGAGCGATGCTGCTCAGGGTATCTCCGGAGCTAACGGTGTGGTGCGTCTCCACCTCCCCCGTCTGCATGTTGATGGTTATGGGCGCTGGCTCGGCAGGGCGGTTGGCTGCCGCTGGTGGCGATACCGGTACAGGCGCTGCCAGTGGTTCGGGCGGCAGCATTTCCACTACCACGCTCTGGGGCTGCTGCTTGGGCGCAGTGCTGTCGCGTTTGGCCGGTACACCCTTAATGCCCAGCCCTGGCTTCGGCGGTGGTTGCAGATAAACAATGGCGTTAGCGGTCAGCGGAGCATCGGGCAGATAGGCATTGTATTGCCGGAGTGTTTGCAGCCGCACGCCGTAGCGTTGGGCAATTTGCCGTAGTGTTTGGTCTTTTTCGGCCCGATGCGCGATAGGCATTTCTACTCCCGCAGCCGGGCCTTTGGGCTCGATAAAGACGGCATCACCCATCTGAAGAGGGCTATCTAAGGTGTACAGGCTGTCGTTGAACACCACCAGCGAGTCGGCCGTCAGCTGATAGCGCTCGGCAATGCTACGCAGCGTCTCGCCGCCGCGTGCCTGCACCATGCGCGCCCCATTGACCACTGCCACGCGCTTGAGGGCTATTCGACCGCTCTGTACCTGCCGGTCGTACTCGTAAAGCCGGTGGCGTTCGATGTAGAAAATGAGCCGCTCGGCGTAGTGGCTCACGGGCGAATAGCCGGCCTTTTGCAGCCCTTGTGCCCAGCCTTTGTAGTCTAAAGGGTCCAGATCAAAAAGGAAGCCGTAGCGCTCTTTTTTTTCGGGGAGCAGCAAAAAGGCACTGTGGTCGGCGTAGGAGGCAACGACGTGGGCGTATTTGCGAAAGCACGACAACACGGGCCGCCCCTTGGCATCAAATTCGTCGTCATTTTTAGCGTACGTCTCGCCCTCCCAGTTTTTGCCACATTTCAGGCCAAAGTGGTTGTTGGCCTTTTGGGCCAGCTCGCTGGTGCCGGCGCGCGTTTCCAGCAGCGCCTGCGCCAGTTTAATGCTGGCCGGTACGCCACTGCGTTCCATTTCATCCATAGCAATATCGCAATAGCGCAGGATGTACGCCTGGCGCAGCGAGTCCATTTCAGCGTCCGCGTTTTTTTGGGCAAAAGTCAGCAGAGGGGCGAGGCAGCCCAGCCATATAGGGGTAAGCCAACGGTTCATCGTCGTCTCGTTGTTTTGTAATCGGCCCTTAATACGCAGGCGAAGATACGGCGTTTCTCAGGGCTATTCAGGCATTCAGCCAATAGACGACTTTCAGCACTAAGGCGCGGTTTACGGGCGACAAAAAGCGTACCCGCGTGTCGGCGATGGGTTGGGCAAAGGAGTTGTCAGTATAAACCACGAAGATATCAGACACGGGGGCGAAGCGCCATTGCAAGCGGGCGTTGATGTTGAAATTGTTGGCCTGCGTATTCCACTGGAAAAAGGCGCTGACGAACACGCTACGCGAGAAGGCCAGTTCGGCGCGCGGCCCCAAAATCCATACATCGGCGCTGGCGTAAGGCGCGGGCAAGCGGATGCGGTTGTAATTGTAGCGGACGGCGAAGGTGCCGTAGGGTTGCCAGCGATAGCTGAGTTCGCCCGATACAGACTGGGAATGGCCGTTGAAGAACTGGCCGGCCAACACCTCAATCCACCCTTGCAGGTCGTAGGTGCGGCTGCTGGTAAAGTAGAAGCCGCCGCTATTGTAGGTGTAGCCCTGCCCGCCGGGTAGTGGTTGGGTGCCGGGGCGGTACAGATTGGTGGGGTCGAAGTCTTCAAATAAAAAGGTGTAGGCGTTAGTCAGATAAATACCTGCTTCAGCCTGATCCTGAAAGGTCATTTGAGCGTTCAGATTGACCTCGCGGTCGGTCTCTTGCCAGAAGAGCGAATAGGTGAATTCGCCATTGAGGCGCAGGGCCCAGTTGTTGATTTTTCCTTTTTGGGGGTAAAAAATCAGCCCTCCGCCGGGGAAGAAGCTCTGGTAGCCTTTTCGGGGCACGAAGCCGGCATCGGCGGTGTAGAACGAGTCCACGAGGATGTATCCGAGTCGGGCGTTGAAATGGCGGTCGAAGAAGCCGAGGAATTGGGCGGCAGTTTGGCCACGTCGGCGCGGGTCGGGCGAGAAGGAGCGGTGGTAATACCATTCACCTTCCCAGCGGTTGTCGGCGCTGTAGAGGTTGTATTCTAATCCGGCCACGCGGTTCCAGGGCTGAATGCCGGCGCGTTGGGTTTCGGAGAGGTTGCCCAGGAAGTTTTCCTTGTTCACCAGGATGGCGCTGAGGGCGCTTCGGCTGAACATTTTGCGCTGCACGGTGGCTACGGTGAAGTTGGCAGCGGGCAGGGTGCGCGCGGAGTCCCAATTGACGCGGGCCGTTTGCATGTTGAGCAGGCCCATGCGCCAGTCGTCGGTGAGTTTGCCACTGAGGCGTGCGCCGGCCAGGATAGGGATGTTTTCGTTAAAGCCCGTAACGGGGTTGCGCGCCAGCCCGATGCGCCTGGAGAAGAAGGGGCGCGTGCTGGGAAAGCCGAACATGGCGAACAGGTCGCGGTTTTCCAAAAAGAACTGCCGGCGCTCGGGGAAGAAGAGTTCGAAGCGGCTGAGGTTGACCACCTGCCGGTCCACCTCGACCTGTGAGAAGTCGGGGTTAAACGTCAGGTCCAGGTTGAGCGATGGGGTGATACCGATTTTAGCATCAGCCCCTACGCCATAGCCGTTGCGGCGGATGCGCTCCGAGATGCTCAGGTCGGGCGTCTGGCGTCGGAAGTCGGCTTCGTGGCGCGCGGTAACGTAAGGGATGATGGCGGCATTGAGGCCCGGCGGTGGGGGCGGCGTTTGCCAGTGCAGGGGGCGACAAAAAGCCAGGTTGTTAGGCCCGTATTGCCGCGGCACGGGGTACCAGGAGCTGACTTCCCAGTTTTTGAGGCGGACGCGGACGAAGTTGACGTTCCAGGTATTAGGGCCTTCGGTGCGCGAATAGCGCAGCGTTTTGAACGGGATGGCTATTTCGGCCACCCAGTAGTCGTCGTGGTTGGTAACGGCGGAGTTCCAGCGGTTGTCCCAGTCTAAGGAGAGCGTGGCGCCGTTGTCCACGAGCGCTTCGCGTTGCACATTAAGCGGGCTGACGCTAAAGAGGAAGCCATTCAGGCCATCGCGCGGGGGGCTGATGAGCACATTGACGACGTCGCTGGTGCCGTTCGGAAAGTCGCGTTTGAGCGACGGCACGGTGTAGTCGGTGCGCGCCTGCCAGCAAACGATGCCCACGTACAGGAAGCGGTCGTCGAAGGTCAGCCGCACCTCCGTACGCGCATCGGCCAGCACGGTATCTACTGGGAACTGCTGGGTGAAATCTACGGCCACATCAGCCTCCGCCCAGGCGGCCTCGTCTAAGCGGCCATCTACAGTAATAGAAACTGGAGACTTGCGGATGCGCAAGCCATCAGGCGCCTGCCCCGAAACCCTGCGCCCTGTAGCGGAAAAAGCAACCTCAGCCGGCGCGGCAGCCTGGCCGTAAAACTCAAAAGAGCACCCTCCCAAAAAAAGCAACAGCAGTAAAATTCGGGTCATAGCGGGCGCAAAGTTGCGTGTTTGACCCCAACGCTTGCCGCCGGGAATGTACCAGCAGCGGCTAAATGCCGACAGACGCCGCCCTTTTGTCCGTATTGTGTTTGTGGCCGAACCAGCACGCCGTCCGACTGTTTACAGTGCCGGTACACGAGAAAGTCATTTCCTGACCGCTTTCCAAAATACATCTCGCTATGAAGCGCCGCGCCATTGTCTGGTTCCGACAGGATTTGCGTTTGCACGACAACGAAGCCATCACCACCGCCCTGCGCATGGCCGATGAGGTCATTCCCATTTACGTCTTCGATGAGCGGGTATTTATGGGCAAAACGCGCTTTGGTTTTCCGAAAACCGGCAAGTTCAGGGCGAAATTCATGCTGGAAAGCGTGACTGACCTTCGGCAAAACATCCGGCGCTTAGGCTCCGACCTGCTGGTGCGCGTAGGCAAACCCGAATACATCGTTTCCGAACTGGCCCAACAGCTCAAAGTCTCGTGGGTGCTGTGCAATCGCGAGCGCACGTACGAGGAAGAACTGGTACAAGATGCCTTAGAGCGCAAGCTGTGGTCGTTTGGCGTAGAGCTCCTCTTCACGCGCGGTAAAATGCTCTATCACACGCAGGACCTGCCCGTGCCGGTACACCACACGCCCGACGTTTTCACTCAGTTTCGCAAAGAAAACGAGCACATCACTCCCATACGCGTGCCATTCCCGACGCCAACAGCACTGCCGCCGTTGCCGGCGGGGCTGGAAGTGGGTGAAATACCTGCACTTACCGATTTTGGGCACGAGCCGTTTGAGCCAGACCCGCGCGCCGTGCTGTTGTTCAAAGGCGGAGAAACGGAAGGACTGGCCCGCCTGCGCCATTACCTTTGGGAAACAGACGCCGTGGCCCGCTACAAGGAAACCCGCAATGGCCTGATAGGCTCCGATTACTCCTCCAAATTCTCGCCCTGGCTGGCCGCCGGCTGCCTCTCACCCAAGTTTATTTACCACGAACTGAAGCGCTACGAACACGAGCGCGTGCGCAACGAAAGCACCTACTGGCTGTTCTTCGAGCTGCTGTGGCGCGATTTCTTCCGCCTCATGGGCAAAAAGTACCGCAGCCGTATCTTCCTCAAAGGCGGCCCGCAAAATAAACCCATGCCGCACCTGAAAAACGACTGGGAAAAATTCCAGCTCTGGGCGGAAGGCCGCACCGGCGTGCCGTTCATTGATGCCAACATGCGCGAGCTGAACGCCACCGGTTGGATGAGCAACCGCGGGCGCCAGAACGTCGCTTCCTTCTTAGTGCGCGACCTGAAGGTGAACTGGCAGATGGGCGCCGAGTACTTCGAGTCCTTGCTGCTCGACTACGACCCCTGCTCCAACTGGGGCAACTGGAACTACGTGGCCGGTGTGGGCAGCGACCCGCGCGAAGACCGCTATTTCAACATCCTGACCCAGGCGCGCAATTACGACCCCAACGGCGACTATGTGCGACTGTGGTGCCCCGAGCTGCGCGAAGTGCCCCGCGACAAGGTGCATCGCCCCGACCTGCTCAACGCCGGCGAGCGCCAGCAGTTCGGTGTCAATGGCTATCCAAAGCCCATCGTCCGCATCGAAAAGTGGGCGCGCCCCTGATGCCAAAGCCCAAATGCACCTGAGTCGGTATCTTTGCCGCTGGCCGATGCCAATCCATCGGCTCACAGCGACCATGCCAATACGACCGACGCCCGGGAAGGTGCTCCTCTTCTTCCTGCTGCTATCGGGCCTCGCCTGCTCCGACGAACAGGAGCCTGTGCCCGCCTATCTGCGCGTAGAGCCTTTCGCCGTGGACGCCCTCGGTGGCGCCGAATGGCAAAACATCACCGAGGCTTGGGTGTACGTTAACAACGTATTTCTGGGCGGCTATTCCATTCCGGCTTTAGTGCCGGTCTTGGCCGAAGATACCTGCGCTGTGCTTGTCTTTCCGGGCGTCAAAGAGAATGGCCAGCTGCTCACGCCCTCGGTGTATCCCATGCTGCAGCGCCACGAAGGCAAAGTCGTGCTGACGCCGGGCCAGACGACAGCCCTTAAACCAATGACGCGCTATGTGAGCGATATCCGCTTCCCGTGGTCTATCGAGCGGGGCACGTTCGATGCCGGCGTTATCGTGCTGCAAGACCGCGACGACAACCCGCAAACGGGCTTTGAACTCGTAACGGAAGACGCCTTCGCCGGCCGCTCTGTGCGCATGCGCGCTGATACAGCGAACCGGCTCAACGATGTGGCTACCGAAGCGGTTGAAGGGCTACCCGCCACTCGGGCCCGCCAAGTCTGGCTGGAACTCCATCGCAAAAACGACGTCCCTTTTGAATTATGGCTGCTGGCCGACGACGGCCCAGGCACCACGGAAACCAGCACCTCCGTCTTCGTGTTCGGCGTCTCCAACACGTGGCGTAAAATCTACCTCAACCTCACTGACCCGCTCGTCAACTTAGGCGAACGCAAACGACACCGTCTGCTCTTTCGCCTCGCCCTCCGACCTAATAATGCCGGCCAGTTTGAGCGACCCGTGGGCACGGTGCTGTTCGACAACATCCGACTGATGCACTTTTGAAGAAAAAATTTTGAGGAAAGCCCCTGAACCGGCCCTTTTCGCATCGAGCTTACTGACTCATCTCTATCGTTCACGCAAGCAAAACCCTACGCCCTTTGTCGCGCCGACTCCGCCAACGCCATACTCGATGGTACGCCGCTGCCGACTTTCTGATGGCCACACTGGCCTGGGTGCTGTTCTTCCTTTACCGCAAAACGAAGGAAGGTGCTCCGCTGGATGAGACTGTGCTCCAAGACGCTAACCTGTGGTTGGGTGCTGTTGTCATTCCAATAGGCTGGTTGCTGCTGTACGCCATCTTTGACCATTACACACCCGACATTTACCGCCTGTCGCGTATCAGCACCCTGGTGCGCACCTTTCTGGCCTCGTTCATCGGAGTGCTGGCGCTGTTTTTCACCCTCATCCTCGATGATGTGGTGCAGGACTCGCGCACGTACGCCCAGTCGTTTGCGGTGCTGTTCAGCCTGCATTTCCTCCTGACGGCTACCATGCGCATGGTCTTGCTGACGCGCGCGCATCGCCGCATTCAAGCGGGCCAGGTGGCGTTCAATACACTCCTCGTTGGCGGTAACCAGAATGCTGTCGAACTCTACCAGGACATCGCCGGACGCAAAAAAAGCATCGGCTACCGCTTCGTCGGCTACGTGGACACCGGCGCTAATGGCCCCTATGCCCCATTGGCCCAATACCTGCCCCAATTGGGAACGCTCGACAATCTGGCCGACGTCATCCGTACCCACGAAGTGGAAGACGTCATCATCGCCATCGAAACCAGCGAGCACAACTTGGTGCGCCGTATCTTAGATATCCTATTCGACTTTAGCCATCGGGTGTTTGTTAAAATCATTCCCGACATGTACGACATCCTGCTTGGCTCGGTCAAAATGACACACGTCTATGGCGCTGTGCTCATTGAAATCCGGCAGGAGCTCATGCCCCGCTGGCAGCGCGTGCTAAAGCGCGTCATTGACGTGGTCGTCAGCCTGACGATGCTTCTGCTGCTGTCGCCGCTGTTGCTCTACATTGCGCTGCGCGTGCGCCTTTCCTCGCCCGGCCCTATTCTGTTCCGGCAGGAACGCATCGGCCTGCACGGGCGGCCCTTCTACCTGTACAAGTTCCGCTCCATGTATGTGGATGCCGAAAAGCACGGCCCGCAGCTGTCCAAAGAGAACGACCCGCGCTGCACACCGTGGGGCGCTATCATGCGCAAATGGCGCTTAGACGAACTGCCTAACTTCTGGAATGTGCTGCGGGGCGACATGTCGCTGGTAGGCCCCCGGCCCGAGCGCCAGCACTTCATTGACCAGATTCTGCAGTATAACCCGCATTATCGGCACCTCCTGAAGGTGCGTCCGGGCATCACCTCATGGGGGCAGGTCAAATACGGCTATGCTTCTTCGGTGGAAGAGATGCTTCAACGCCTCAAGTTCGACCTGTTGTACATCGAAAACATGTCGCTGGCGCTGGATTTTAAAATCCTGTTCTACACCGTGCTGGTGTTGCTGCAAGGGCGAGGGAAATAGCCCTTTTAACGAAAGGACCGGTGGCTTAGTTGAGCCGCTCGATGATGCCCGCGATGCCCTGGCCGCCGCCTACGCAGGCAGTAACCATGCCGTATTTCTGGTTTCGCCGGCGCATTTCATTGATGAGCTGGACGGTGAGTTTGGCGCCCGTGCAGCCCAGCGGATGGCCCAGCGCAATGGCGCCGCCGTTGACGTTGACGCGCTCGGGGTCGAGGCCGGCTTCCTGAATGACCGCCAACGCCTGCACGGCAAAGGCTTCGTTGAGCTCGATTTGCTCAATGTCGTCCAGACGCATACCGGCCTGCCGCAAGGCCTTGGGAATGGCAACCACAGGACCGATGCCCATGTGTAGGGGTTCCACACCTGCTACCGTGCAGGCGACCAGACGCGCCACGGGTGTTATGCCTAAGCGCTTGACCATTTCTTCCGACATGACGAGCACAAAAGCGGCGCCGTCGGAGGTCTGTGAGGAGTTGCCCGCCGTAACGATGCCGCCGTTGGCAAAGGCCGGGCGCAGTTTGGCCAGCGCTTCCAGCGTAGTGTCGCGGCGTACGCCTTCGTCGGTGTCTACCGTGAAGGTGCGGGATTGACGTTTGTCGTTTTCGACCCAGACCTCTTCGACGGTGATGGGCACGATTTCGCCCTTGAATTTGCCCTGTTCGATAGCTTCGGCAGCGCGGGTGTGCGAGCGCAGCGAGAAGGCATCGGCGGCTTCGCGGGTGATGCCGTATTTCTGGGCCACGGCTTCGGCCGTCAGGCCCATGCCTACCAGATAGTCGGGCGTTTGGGAGGCGATGTGGTAGTTGGGCGCCAGTTTGTAGCCGGTCATCGGGATGAGGCTCATGCTTTCGGCGCCGCCGGCGATGTAGCAATGGCCCATGCCGGCGCGGATTTTAGCAGTGGCGATGCTGATGGTCTCTAAGCCGGAGGCGCAGTAGCGGTTGACGGTCATGCCGGGCACGTCTTTGCCCAGCGCGCGCAAGGCGATGAGGCGTCCGATTTGCAGCCCCTGTTCGCCTTCGGGGTTGGCACAGCCGACAATGACGTCGTCTATTTCCTTGGGCTCCAGCCCGGGTACGCTGGCCGTCAGGTGGCGGATGACTTCGACGGCCAGGTCGTCGGGGCGGGTGTTTTTAAAGCCGCCTTTTCCGGCTTTGCCTACGGCGGTTCGATAGCCGGCTACGATATACGCTTCTTGCATGGCGCTGATTTTTTTTATTCTTAGAAAAGAGGCATCAATGGCTGGCTGATACAGGTTTCGCACCAGAATGGAGCGGATCGGTCGGAGTTACAGCCAGCGCACTAAGGGGAAATCCTGTCGGTGCGCCAGCAGGGGATGCTTCGGGAAAAGCCTGAAGCCGTATTCGAAGACACCCGCTTTTTGGGGCGTAAAGTTACACGAATAGGTGGCGACGGAGCCTTTTTGGTGTTCGAGTTCGAGTTCCTGGATTTCGACCAATTCCAGTTCGGTTTCGGTGCGGCGGCGCAGGAAGACGACCTCCACACCGACGTCGGAGGAGCTGAGGGTTTGAAGGTTCAGCGTAACACGGGCCTCAAAGGGCGCGCCCAGAGGTAGTGGATAATTATAGGTGTCGGGCGCTTCGAGCGACACGAGGTCTATGGAGAGCCAGGCGCGGCGGATGCGATTTTTCCAGTCCACCAATTCGCGTAGGGAGTGGTACTGGTTTTTGACCAGCCGCTGGCTGCGCTTCCACAACTTGCCGTAGTAGAGATTGTCGTAGTCGTCGAGCATTCGCTTCATGACGAAGCGCGGCGCGATTTCTGCGATGTTTTTTTTGACAAAGCTCATCCACTTTGGGCTGAAGCCCTGGTCGTTGTGCTCGAAGTAGGCAGGTATGATTTCGGTTTCGAGGGTGTTGTAGATGGTCTCAGCGTCGAGTTCGTTTTGGAGCGCGGGGTCGGTGTAGGTTTCGTGTTCGGGCAAGGCCCATCCGGCGCCGGGGCGGTATCCTTCCAGCCACCATCCGTCGAGGACGGAGAAGTTGAGGACGCCGTTGAGGACGGCTTTCATGCCGCTGGTGCCGCTGGCTTCTTTGGGGCGGGTGGGGGTGTTGAGCCAGACGTCCACGCCCTGCACCAGCAATTTGGCCATTTCCATGCCGTAATTTTCTAAGAAGATGACCTTGCCGAGGAAGGCGGGGTTTTTGGTGGTGTTGTAGATGAGCCGGATAAATTCCTGCCCGCCTTTGTCGGCGGGGTGGGCCTTGCCGGCGAACAGGAACAAGACGGGCCGGTCGGGGTTGTTCACGATTTCGGCCAGGCGCTCTTCATTGGTAAAGAGCAAGGTGGCGCGTTTGTAAGTGGCGAAACGCCGGGCGAAGCCGATGACTAAGGCGTTTTCCTGTATGGCGTTGGTGATTTCAAAGACCGTACGCGGGTTTTCACCGCGGCGCGTCAGGTCTTCGCGCAGGGAGCGGCGCACCCAGTCTAAGAGGCGTTTTTTGAGTGCTTTGCGCAGGCCGTTGATTGTCTCGTCGGAGACGTCGTAGATTTTGGCCCACAGTTGCGGGTCGCTCTGGTGCTGCTCAAAATCGGGGCCAAAGGTCTGGCGGTAGAGGGCGTCCCACTCCGGGGCGGTCCAGGTGTTGTAGTGGACGCTGTTGGTTACGTGGCCGATGTGGATTTCGGCGTAGTTGTAGTCAGGGTAGAGTTCGTTGAACATGCGCCGGCTGACCTCGCCGTGCAGGCGGCTGACGCCGTTGGCTTCGGAGGAGGTGCGCAGGGCAAAGTGGCTCATCGAGAAAGGCTCACTGGCGTCTTGGGGCACTATTCGGCCCATGGCGATGAAAGTATCCCACGGGATATCCAGTTCGTACACGTAGTTGAACAGATAGTTGCGCAGCAGCGTCTCTGGGAAGGCATCGTGTCCGGCGGGTACGGGTGTGTGGGTGGTAAACAGTTGGGTAGCGCGCACAATTTCGAGGGCCTCGTCGAAGGAGAATTGCTGTTCCTTGATGTAATAGCGCAGGCGCTCTAAACCCAAGAAGGCCGCATGGCCCTCGTTGAGGTGGTAGAGTTCGGGCCTCATTTGGAGGGCTTTGAGTAGTCGAGCGCCGCCGACGCCGAGCAGGATTTCCTGCTTCAGGCGATGTTCGTTGTCGCCGCCGTAAAGCTGGTGCGTCAGGCTGCGGTCTTCCCAGAGGTTGTCGTCAATGTCGGTATCGAGCAAATACAATGGGATGCGTCCGACGTTGAGCAGCCACACTTTAGCCCAAACCGTGCGCTGGCCAAGGGTAACGCTTACCTTAATCCACTCGCCGCGCGAGTCGCGTACAGGGATTAGGGGCATCTGGGTGAACTTGGCCGCCTCCAGCTGGTGTATTTGCTCACCGTGTAGCGAAAGGGTTTGCTGAAAATAGCCGTATCGGTACAGCAGCCCTACTGCGATCATGGGGAAGCATCGGTCGCTGGCCTCTTTGAGGTAGTCGCCAGCCAATACGCCCAAGCCGCCCGAGTACAGGCGCAGGCTCTGGTGCAGGCCGTACTCCATGCAGAAATAGGCCACCTGCGGATTTGTGCGCTCGGGCTTCTGCTCTATATAAGCTCGAAACTGCTGAAGCACCCGCTCCATGCGCGCCATGAAGTTTGCATCCTTCAGCAAGGCCTGCGCCTGCTCGATGTTCAGGTTGTCCAGAAGGGCTAAAGGGTTGTAATTCAGCCGCTCAAACTGGAGTGGGTCTATGGACTGAAACAATTCGATAGCCTCGTAATGCCACGACCACCACAGGTTGTGTGCCAGGTCGCGCAGGGGCATCAATTCGGCTGGAAGGGTGGGTTCTATGAAAATGCGCTTGAGCTTCGATGTGCTTTCGGTCAAATCGCCTACGATGGCTGGATGATGGGTCATACAAACGAGATTTTGCAATGAGACGTGCGAAGGTAAGGCGACTCTGACGCCCTGACGACGTTCGGGCCGCGCTACAACAGGTTAAATTTGCTCCACCCTTTTTTGTTTCACCCACACGCCACTTTTCCCTAAGTATGAAACGCCCAGTTGTTTTACTCTTCGCTGCCGCGTTCGCGACGAACGCTTTAGCCCAGACACCGCAAACCTCGTTGACCAGCGCAGACCAGTCCTTTCTGCTCAAAGTCAATAATGTAGATGCCGGAAGTGCCATTTGTCCGGCACCCGATGGCAATCTGTACGTCATCGGTGCTACCGATGCCGACATGGTCATCCTGAAGGTAACGCCTCAAGGCCAGGTGCTCTCGGCCGATTATGTGGGCGTCGGGCAAGGCACACCCGTGTATCCGATGAGTGCCATCACCGACTCGGAGGGCAAAATCGCTATTATGGGACGCAATCAACCTTCGCTCAACGCCCGTAGCTTCATCCTGCGCTACGACCCCGTCTTGCGCACCACCCTGTGGGCCAGAATATCGGAACAAAACCTCTTCAGCGCCGGCGCCATCGCGGACCTGCCCGCCGAAAATGCGTATGCCGTAGCCTTCTCGGCCTTCTCGGTGGAAATGGTCAAGATCAGCCGCCTCAATGGCGTCATTCTCCCCGGGTCGGCATTTGGCTATCAGGTGGACAGCATCACCGTGCCCAAACGCATTGCCGTGCATCAGGGCAATGTGTACGTCGTGGGCGCGCATTGGGAGAAGGCCTCTCCCACGCAGTACCAGGGCTTCATGCCGTTCGTTGCACGTGCATCGCTGAGCAGTGGCTTCGTCGCCTGGGCCAAGGGCAGCCCTGTGGCGCCTATGCCGGGCTTTCCCACGGGTATGGAGGCCAAAGATGTCGTCGTCGAGGATGGCGCCGTGTACTCCGTATTTGGCGGCGTCATCAACGGAGGCGACCGGGTCTATTTGCAAAAACACGACCTGACAAATGGCAACCTGCTCTGGCTGCGAGAGCTGAACCTGCCGTTTGCCTCTATTACGGCCAAAAACCTGATTTCGGTGCCCGACGGCTTTGTGTTCTTCGGCTACAACACAGCGGGCATTATTGTGAAATTAGACAAAGAAGGCGAAGTGCAATGGGCATACCGGACTAACTTCTCCTTTTCGGGCGATTTTATAGAAAACCACTACCAGGCCATCGTCCATGATGGTGCGCTGTACGTTACCGGAAAAATGTATAGCCCTTCCCTTCAGCCGGCCAGTATGTTTGTGCTGAGAGTGGACTTAGACGGCAATATCGCCCAAACATGCGACTGGTTCTCAGAGTCCCCGGTAACCTCCGTTTTGGTTGCTGACGACGGCCCGCGCAACCCGAAAATTATCGTGCCCAGTTTTCCGATGTTCATCCTGAACTGGCCGGTGAGCCCGCCGGTGAAATTCATTGCTCAGACCACGATGCTGTGTGGCCCCACAGGTACCTGCGCCGATCTGACTTTCCAGGTGGATGGAACGGTTTGCGATGCTGGAGCCACAGCACTTACCTATACCGTCTGCAACGAAGGCACTGCCGAAGCCAGCAGCGATGTTCAGGTATGGTTCTACCCACAGAACCCCACTGTGGCCAGCACCACTGCGCTGGGCAGCATTACCCTGACGCTTGAACCACCGCTGGCCCCAGGCGAATGCCGTAGCGGCCAACTCGCCGGCCTCTCATGGCTGAACCCCAACCAGACGCAAACGGTTTTCAGCATCATCAACTACGACAACTCGCTGACCACGCCCTTCACCCTGAGCAGCCTGCCCACGACCGACCTGGAAGAATGCGCCTACGACAACAACCTTTCTTCCGCTCAACTCACCTGGCCTCCTGCACTCCCCCTTGACTTAGGCCCCGACCGCATCCTGTGCGAAAAAACCTCGGCTACCTTCGACGCCGGGCCAGGCTTTGTGCAATACCTGTGGCAGGACGGGTCCACCGGCCAGACCTTCACTGCCACCGAACCGGGCCTGTACTATTGGGTGGAAGCCACCGACGCCTGCGGACGTACCCAGCGCGACTCGGCGTTCTTCACCTTCAGCCTGCTGCCCGACACGCGCTTCGGCGACACCGTCATCTGCCCCGGTCAGGCCGTACTGTACGCAGCCCCAGGCTTCAGCCAATACCAGTGGGCACCGGCCACGGGGCTTAGTTGCACCACATGCCCCGAGGTCATCGCCCAGCCCAGTATGCCCACCACCTACACGCTGCTGGCCACCGACTCGCTGGGCTGCACCCTGCGCGATACGTTCACCATTGACTTCCAGCCCAGCCAGCCCGCGCTGCAATGCCCGCCCAACGTCAGCGTCAGCACAGCCCCGGGCGCGACGACGGCGGTGGTCAATTATGCCAACCCTGTGGCCACCACCAACTGCCCTTGCGGCCCGGCGGCGTGGGCCCTGACGCAAGGGCTACCCAGCGGTGCAGCCTTCCCACTGGGCCTAACCACCATCTGCTTTGGCGCCGAAGACGGCTGTGTGAGCCAGACGAGCTGCTGCTTCACCGTCAGTGTAACGGCCACGCCTGCCGAAGACCAGCCCTGCGAGGTGAAGGAGACGCCGTGCGTACGCTTTGAGATACTGCGCATTACGCGCAACACTAAAGGCGACAAAACGTATCGGATGCGCTTGGTTAACAAGTGCGCCGCCGAGTTGGTCAGCGTTGCTTATCAGCTACCGCAGGGCATTGTGGCCAAAGCGCCGGCCAACGGCGGCACGTACACGGCACCCAGCGGCCGGGCGTATGCGGTGCGCAATCCGCATCTTTCGCCGCAGCGCTCCATTCGCTTTAGCAGTCTCGGCGCGGGCATAGCGTTGGGGGCTGCCGACATTTTCGAGTACACGCTGCCGCCGCAGGCCGATCCGCAGTACATCTACGCGCTGGCGCGATTGGCGCCGAACACATACGTGGAGACCCACCTGAACGTGTTTGGGTGTCCGGTGCAGCAGATACAAACGCTACTGGACGGCGATGAGGGGGCCAATGAGCGCAGCCGCGACGCGGTGGCCCCGACGGGCGCGCTGGCGGTATTTCCCAACCCGGCTGCCGACCGTCTGCATGTAAACGTTACGGCCTTTGCACCCGGGCCGATGCGCATCCAGGTTACGGATGCGCTGGGTCGCCTGCTGTGGGACGACGCCAACGCTCCCGCAGGCGCGCTTTACACCCTGTGGCTGCCTACACACTGGCCCGCGGGCGTCTATCACCTGACGGCACTGCTGCCCGACGGACAACGCCTCTCGACGCGGTTTGTGAAATAATTGGCGCCTGCCCATCGGCTCAGCACTCGCCATCCGGCGGGGGCGAACTACTTTTGCGCGGCAGCTGTTCCGAAATGCAGCTGCCGCGTTTCTTTTGCCATGATGCAAAAAATATGGCCTTTCGTTCGGCGCATCGCCTTTGAGGTTTACAGTTTTCTGACGGCCCCCTATGTGGTGCGGAGTTGCCTGTCGCTCATGGCTGCTGTGGGTGGCTTTGTCTTGCTCACCTTTTGGTGGTTGAAGTGCTACACCAACCACGGTGAGAGTGTCCAGGTGCCCAACTTTGTGGGTATGGGCTTTCGGGAGGCCATCGTGAAGGCCCATGCGCGCGGTTTTGAGGTAGTCATCAACGACTCCATTTATGTGCTCGGCAAACCGCCGGGCGTGGTGTTGCTGCAAAATCCGAAGCCGGAGAGCCGCGTCAAAGAGGGGCGCACGATTTATCTGACGGTGGCTAAGCGCAACCCCGACATTGTGCGGCTGCCCAATTTGGTGGGCAACGATGACTACGAGCTATACAGCCGCAAGTGCCTGCGCCTGGGGCTGAAGCCCCGCGTTATTGCGCGCATCGCTGACCCTAAGCTGGCGCCCAACACCATCGTGGCTGTGCTCTTCCGCGGCGATACGATTACGGAGGCCATTCGTTACGGCTATGAGGTGGAGATGGGGTCGGAAATAGACTTCGTCGTTTCGGAGCAGATTGCCCTGGTCGTCGAGATACCTGACTGCGTGTGCCTAACCTACGACGCTGCACGCTTTCTGCTCAGTGCCAGCAACCTCAATGTGGGCGCCGTCATCAGCGACGGTACGGTGGTAGACCAGATGTCGGCCTATGTATGGCGCCAATCGCCACCCTACGATCCCAACGGCACCATGCGCGTAGGCGAACAGGTGGACCTCTATCTGACGCAAGAACTCCCCGCCAGCTGCCGATAACCCCCGTAACCGCCAAACTTGTTTGGCCCTCCGCTCCGAAAAACAAGCGCGGCTGCATGCCTTTCGCACACAGCCGCGCCTTGCAAAGAACCTTCTCACCCTAACCTCAGCGGCGCAGGCGCACTACAATCACTTCGCCGTTGGGCAGTGTCAGGCGCGCGAAGCGGTCGCACGTTCCGTTGCCAAAATCAAGCGTAGAGGTCTTGCCGTCTCGGGTGAACTGGATAGTTCCTTGCACAATCCAGCGGCAATTGCCGCGCTTGACAAGCGGCTCGGTGATGGTAGCCGAGAAGGATTTGCCGTTGCGGTTGGTGCCCGAGGAGTTGCCGGTGATGCTCCACACGTTGTCCCAGTGGGTGGGTGTGGCGCCTCCCTGCACTAGGGTGGCAGTGTGTGTGTGGTTCCACGTGCTGAAGGTGCCGTCCGGGTAGGTCAGTTTCATGTCGGTGGCTGTGCGGGTGAACGACCAGTTTCCGTTGGCGTCTTTGCCGTTATTTTTCCAGGTTTTGGTGCCTTCCACGCGCACATCGTCCACGTAGAAGTTGTCGAACGTTTTGGTGCGCTGGGCGCCGGCGGTGAACATTTCGGCCGTTTGGGTAATGATGATTTTGCCCTTGAGGAGGTGTTCGCCGTTGGGGCCGGGGCAGCCTGTGGTGCCGTAGTCAATGGTGATGGTATTGGGCCAAGTGCCCCAGGGTTGGGCCAGCGTAACGGTAGGGCAGGTGCCGCTACCACCGCGCTCTTCGATAGCAATGTCCACGGCCAGGTCAATTTCGGCGGAGAGGTCCTCTAAGGCGGCCACGTCTTCGGACGTGAGGACGTCGGCGTCAGTGGCGTCGTCTTTTTTGCAGGCGGGCAGGTAGAGGATGCCTGCCATCAGCAGTCCGATGAGCAATAGGTTTCGGTACCACATAGTGCGTAGTCTGTGTTTTTTGATGAATGAAAGAGCTGTTTGCAAACATAGTTCATAGACTACCGTCTGCCTTTGGCGTTTAAACCGCCTGCTCTTAACGGTGTGTTAAAGCATGTGTGCTGAAGGTGTCTGGCGACTTTTGGCGCACTCGGAGAAGAGCAAAAGCCGCTGCCATCTTTCCGACGGCAACGGCTTTGTGTGTAATCGGCTATTGAAATGTCCTGTTTACCCGTCTATCCAGGGACGTTTCTGAGTATTTGTTTTCAGGCGCGGAGCGATCGGGCCAGTTGCGGTTGTACATCGGACCAGATGCCCTCTTCGGCCCAGTTGTGTTCAGGCTCTTCTTGCGTCAGTAGCGGTTTCAGCGTTTTTTCCTGGAGCAAGTCGGTCAAGCGCAAGACAGGTGTTTGGGTTTGCTCTTGCACTTCGCGAATGAGCAGCTCGCTGGAGGTGAACAGGCCGCTAAGAGCGAAGGGCTGAATGCCCCATTGGTTGAGCAGCTGCAGGCCATAGAGTGCGCCCATGCTATCGCCGGCGGAGAACAGTACGCCGTGCAAGGTGGAGCGGAAAGTAGGGTCGCTCAGGAGCATGGCCGTTTCGCGCTGTAAGAGACCGTCTGCAATTTCCATCACCACATATTCTACTTGCGCGCGTCGCCAGCACAGGTGTACGATGGAATAGTACAGGTCGAGCAGTATTTGCTTGTCGAACAGATAGGTGGACGGGAAGCCGAATTCCGAAAAGTCGGTGGCGAAATGGGCACCGCGGTCTCGACTCAGGGCGGCATCTTTGGGGAAGGCAGTGCCCGTCAGTTTGGCATAAGCCACGCGCTTGCCTGCGGCACGCAAGCCGCCGCACAACCAGGCTGCCGAAGTGGTCTTGCCGCTATCCATTGAGGTGCCCACCGACAGGATGACTTTAGCGGGCAGGTCGTGGCGGTTAAAACGCTCCAGTTCCTTCCAACGAATGGTGTTGATGACGTTGCCACTGCGCGTGATGGCGTAGCCTTCCAGTTCCAGTTGTGCCGGCGACATTTTGAACAGTGCACTCTTGCTGCGAACCAAACCTGCCACACCACCGCGACCCAGTAGCTGACATTGACGGGTCGGCGCCTCTGGCACATATCCTTCGTACTGATTGGTGGCATAGCGGTTGCCAAAGGCCAACATCACCCGATCGCCTTCAAACAGATAACTGCTCTCACCTTCCGGCGTAATGATGTAACCTCCGTTGGGGTTGACGACTCGAAAGATACCCACATCGCCGGCTTTTGGGGTGTACTCATCTACCAGTGGCTTACTAATGAAGTACTGGTTAACTCTTTTGCACGTGGCGGCTTTTTTCACTTCAGGATACATAGGACAGGTTTTTGTTTGTTGTGGAATGCTTTTGACAGCATATCGCGGATAGCGGAAATTGTTACAAGGGCTAAATGAAAAAATAGCGCTTGCACGGGTTTCACTTCGGTAGAGTGAGGCACGCTTCGTGTTCCCATGTCGGCACAGGCCTTTCTTCGGCGAGTGGCGAGTGGGTGAGTGGTAGCACGGGTACCATTTGCCATTCAACCTCTTTCAACAGGTGCGGTGTGGCGGTCAGGATCAGTACGGCCTTGTTTGCGGCCTCCTGGCGCAAAAGAGCCGCCAATCGGCGGGCTGTAGAAAGGTCTAAGCCGGCAAAAGGCTCATCGAGCAGCCAGATGGGTTTGCGAGCGGCGACCAGGCGAACTGCCTGAAGAAGGCGACGCTGACCGGTGGAAAGTGCACTAAACTCTGGGCTACCGGTATCGGCGTCCCTGATTTCAGGGAAGTGTTCTCTCCATAGGTCGAGCAATTGCTCCGTGCGCGCTTTAGCCTCCTGACTACTATCGGTGCTCAGGGCATCTATCAAATTTTTTCCTGAGAGAGGAAAATCTTCCGAGATAACGGCTATTTGCCGACGTCGCTCGCGCAAGGCCAGGCGGTCAGCAGGTATGTCGTCGAGCCAGATACTGCCTTTCGTGGGCGAATAGACGCCCAGAAGCATTTTAACGAAAGCCGTCTTGCCACCGCCGGCCGGCGCATACAGGCAGAGTACCTGACCTACAGACAGCCTGAAGGTCAGCCGTTCAAAGAGGGTTTTGGAGCCCAGATGCAGGCTTACTTCCTGCAGATGAAGCTGGTTTGCCTTTTTACTTTTTAAGGTATCACCCTCGAACCTCTCCAGCGGTCTTTGAAGTAAGGCGGCCATTTTTTTCAAGGAGAGCCGGCCTTTTTTCCATATCAGGCCTGCCTTAAACAGGCGTGTTAGCGGTGTGCGCCAGCTGGTTAGAATGAGCGCTATAGCTAAGAGCGTGGTGCCTTCCAGGCCATTGCGCCAGGCGAAGGCGAGGGCAGCAAACAGCTGGATGTGCACGGCGAAAAAGGGCCAGGCTTCGACCCAGGCGACATGGTTTTGATATCTATGCCCTTGGTCTTGTACCCGCTGAGCGCGTATGTCGAAACCTCGCTGGGTGCGCGGTTGGCGATTCAGCGCCTGGATGCTCTTCAAGTGGTGTAGTGCCCGGCTAACATAAGCCAGCAGCTGGCCCTTTCGGCGGCGCCGCTGCTCTTCTACTTGTGTAGCACGTTGGCTAAACCACAGCCCTACCTTCCAGCTCAACCCCAGTACGAGGGCTACTTCCAAAGCTACAGCGCTCTCTAAATAAGCGATGGTTATCAGCCCCAGCACTACCATAGAGGCATCGGCACCATACTGCAGCACTCCGTGCGATATCAACCGTTGGGCGCTACCCAAGTCGCCGCTAAAGCGCAGTAAGTGGCGCCCCGGGTCGCGTCCTTCATGGTAGGTAGGCGTTATCTGAAGGTGTTGGGCAAAGGCCGTCTGACGTAAGAAGTGAGCAAAATCCTCCGACAGCCGCCCACGCTGGCGCCAGCGTACCACATCTATGGCGAACTTTCCCAACAGTAGTAATGCCATGCCTCCAACGACATCGGGCAGCGATAGCGACATTGGGAACAGCAGCCGCCCGCGTACCGACTGATAGCCCAAAAAAGCCGCTAATACCTGAGCTGTTAGTAGGGAAATAGCCACGGCGCACAGATTAGCCAGGAGGTCCAGGGCAAAGGCAATCAGTACACGGATGCGGTGCGACCATAAAAATCGCGTGAGTAAATGGAGACCGCTCTCTTTCCATTGCCTTTCGAGGCGCAGGCCAAAGCGTTGCAGGGCAGTTCGTACCATGTTGTTCGAGGTAGATATTCAGGCAGTTTCCAGAAAGCGCTGCCGCAAAGTCGGTGTAGGGGCTGGACACGTCTCGTAGCGGCCAAACCACGCATAGCGCCGGCGGGCGAAGGCATCGTATAGCGCGTCGCGCAGCGGCTGAGGTACACCTATAAACAGGTAGTAGAGCACGGGCCAAAAGCCATTCAGCCGGCGGGCAATGCGCAGAGCAGCCGTGCTGCGCATATACGCTCTGCCATTTTCAATCAAAACCAATGAAGAGAGCACGGTCGGCATGCCGTGTTGCCGCAGGAGTGCCTGCCCGGTGGCCGATTGTAGCGAGCCAAAATGGAATATCCCTGACGGGTCGCGTTGAGCAATGAAGCGCACCGTAGCATGGCAAAAATGGCAAACACCGTCAAACAACACCACAGCACTGGCGGGCGATACCTTCCCGGTAAACCGTTGGCGAAGGGCCTCCCACAGACGCTGGCTCCAGGGAATGGCCTTCTCTACGGCAAAGAAGGGCAAAAAGATGAGGCCAGTCAGCTGGTAGCGGAAGGTAATGCTCATGACCAGCCAGATGCCCCAGTGCATACCCCACGTGGCCAATGCCCACCCCACGCGCAAACGACGACTGACTAAGAAGAACGGAGCACCCAATTCTACCACCAAGGTGAAAATACCCATGAGCAAGAAAATCTCGCTATGCCCATACAGCCACGGGAAAATGGCTGATGTGGACTCGCCTAACAGATCTTTGCGCAGCGAATCTACCGCTACTTGCGAACGCAAGGCGCTGCCATCCATCCAGCTCCAGGCCAGCTCACCCAAAATTTTGGCCACCCCGGAAACAAAGTACGTCAGGGCAGTAGCAGCACACAACAACCGAACAGGCCATCCATATTGCCAATGGACCGGCTCTGAGGGCGAGCGCTGGCGCGCATCGAGCGAATAAGCATCGGCTGCCGGAGCAAAAGCGATGATGAAGATGTGCAAAACCAGCGCCGCATTGTCGTGGTAGATCATAGACCACGAATTGCGGTAGCAAAACACAAACAACGCCAGGGCAGCAAAGGGAATAGCCGTGTAGCGATACTTCCAACCCAGCAAGTAGGCCACCCCCAGGACAATCGTAAACCAGTAGATGACTGTGAATACCTCCGCCGACAGCGGCGCTTCCAGAAGAGCGGCCAACCCTACAGGCTCAAACAGGCTCTTTTCCGTGCGCGCTATACTCATCAGCAACTTGTGGCGGCTCAGCAGATACCACAGGGCAAACGCCCCCGAAGCCACACGCAGCAGCGCCAGCCGCTGCGCCGGCATGGGGGTAAACCAATATGCGCTCAGTCTTTGAAGTGCTTTTTTCATGGCCGTTCAATCGTTTTTTCTGCCAGTACTTCTTCGTACAACGGCATTTTGTGATTTTTTAAAAAATAGTCATCCAGATGATACTCGCCCGTAACCAAAGCCACGCGGGTGAGCCGCAGATAAGGTTCTTGCTCGCTGCGGGCTAAGCGTTCGGCTACCTTGTCGAGTACAGATGCGCCTTTTCCACGCTTGACCTTCTTATTGATCTGGCGGCGCACCTGATTGAAACCACCCGAACCAGCAAAGCGGTAAGGGACGCAGTAGCGCTGCCCCTGATCGTCGTAGCCAATGAAATAATTGACTTTGTAGGTGGCCCCGCGTTTGTGCGAAAACATCGGGAAATAGGACAGTGGAAAGTCGTCCTTAGGCTTTGGCTGCCAGTTCTGCCGAATGGGCCATAAAATGGCTAGCAAAACAGCCAGGCTAAAGGCAGCAGCAAGTGGTTTTCCTATTCTCATAACGTTGCAAAGTTTGGTATGCCCTTACATCGCACAAGGGTGGCCAGGTTACCGGCCAGAGCTGTTTTTTTCAGGGCAATGCTTCCGCAGCCGCGTCTTTGCTCAAAAAGAAACGGCATGCGCCTCGCTTTTTTCCTCCTGTTGAACACACTGACGAGCAGCCTCTTTGGGCAGGCAATCGTCTTGCACAACGCTCCTAACCGCCCGGCGCGCTCGCTGGCAGGCAACTGGCATTACATCGTAGACCCTTACGAAACGGGCTTTCGCAACCACCGCAACTGGACGCCTTTTGACGAAAAAGAAGCCGCTACCACTACCTCCGCCGCCCCTTACTACATGCATCGAAAACCCGCCCACCGCTGGGAACGCATTGAATACGACTTCGACCGCTCGCCCACACTGTCGGTACCCGGCGACTGGAACAGCCAACGCCCCGAACTCCTCTACTATGAGGGCAGCCTGTGGTATCAAACCACTTTTACCCATCAACCCACGCCCCAACGACGCCTTTTGCTTTACTTCGGTGCCGTCAACTACCGGGCCGACGTTTACGTCAACGGCCGCAAAGCAGGCTGGCACGAAGGCGGCTACGCCCCCTTCTGCTTCGACATCACCCCGCTGGCGCAAGCAGGTGTAAATACGCTCATCGTGCGCGCCGATAACCGCCGCGAACGCGAACGCGTACCCGGACTGACCACTGACTGGTGGAACTACGGCGGCATCACGCGCGACGTGCTTCTCGTCGAAGTTGCCCAGACCTTCATCGCCGACTTCTTTCTGCAAGAAAACCCACAAAAACGCGGACGCGCTATGGGTTGGGTGCGGCTGGATGGCCCCCAACGCTTGCAACGCGTTACCGTATCCATTCCGGAGCTGGGCGTGCAGCAAAGCGTGCGCACCGATACCAACGGATATGCCGCCGTCGAATTAGACATCTCCCATGCCAAACGCTGGTACCCGGAGCGCCCCAAACGCTACGAAGTCATCTGGCAGGCCGAAACCGATACCCTAAGCGACCTCATCGGCTTTCGCATCATCGAAACACGCGGTCAGGACCTGCTGCTCAACGGCAAGCGGCTCTTCCTGCGCGGCATCTGCCTCCACGAAGAAGTGCCCACTCGAATGGGACGCGCCTATTCGCGCGAAGATGCCCAACTGCTCCTGGGCTGGGCCAGGGAACTCAACTGCAATTTCGTCCGCCTGGCCCACTACCCGCACAACGAGCACATGGTGCGCCTGGCCGACGAAATGGGCCTGCTGGTCTGGTGCGAAGTGCCCGTCTATTGGGGCATTGCTTACGACAACCCCGCCACTTACGCCCAGGCCGAAAGCCAGGTGCGCGCCATGGTACAACGCGATAAAAACCGCGCTGCCGTCATCATCTGGTCGGTAGCCAACGAAACCCCTCGCGAAGACCCCGAGCGCCTGAGGTTCTTGAACAACATGACCGCCGTCGTACGCCAACTCGACCCCACGCGCTTAGTAAGCGCTGCTCTCGACCGCACCGAAGACAGGACGACCAACCGCATCCGCATCACCGACCCCTTTGCTCAAACAGCCGACGTCGTCAGCACCAACGAGTACTTAGGCTGGTACGGCTCCACACCCGACCGCTGCCGCATCGTCCAGTGGGATCTGAGCGAACATAGTAAACCCTTCTTAGTCAGCGAATTCGGCGCTGATGCGCTGCTCAATTACCGCGCCGATAGCCTCACCATCTGGACCGAAGACTATCAGGCATGGCTATATCGCGAGCAGTTGGACATGTTGCGCAAAATACCCTCCTGGCGGGGGGTAACCCCCTGGATACTGGCCGACTTCCGCTCGCCGCGCCGCAATCTGCCCGGCATCCAGGACGGCTGGAACCGAAAAGGCCTCATCTCCAGCAACGGATACCGCAAGCAGGCCTGGTACGTTCTAAAGGCCTGCTACGACGACCTGGCCCGTCAATGGGCCTACACCATAGACGATTGACCTATGCACCGCAGGGCCTTCCTCCGCTACACACTCACTGCTGCCGCAGGCGCTGCTCTTCCAGGAGCAGCGCCTGCGGGTGTGCCCCCCATACCAGCCACAAGCGCTGCTGACTTGCTCAAAGTCCGTATCACTGGAGTCAAAGTATTCCCCCTCAAAAACGCCTTGTTTGTCAAGGTTGAAACAGATGCTGGTGTGGCCGGCTGGGGTGAAGGCGACCACGACTATACCGACTTGGTCGCCCGCACTGTGCAGCAGATATGTGCCCCCGTGCTGTTGGGCCGATCGCCCTGGATGAGCGAGCAGCTCTTTCATCAAATCCTCTTTGGCGCCGAAGATTTAGGCTCCACCGGCCTGCTACCCGGCGCCCTGGCCGGAGTGGACAACGCCCTGTGGGACCTCAAAGGCCGCCTCACCGGCCTGCCCGTGTGGGCCTTACTGGGCGGATACACCGCCGATAAAGTAGCCCTCTATGGCAGCTTCGGACGCGCCAAAAGCGGTGGCTGGCGAACGCCCGATGAAATGGCTCGCGTGGCCGTCTCCTTCGTAGAGCAGGGCTTTCGGGCGGTCAAAACGCGCATGCAAATCCGGCTGCTCAGCGTAGACCCTCAGCCCGACCCAACCTTCGAAATTGTGCGCGCCGTGCGCAAAGCCATCGGCGATGATATCGTCCTGTTCGTGGACTTCAACAACGGCTACACCCCCGCCCGCGCTATCGCCTTGGGGCGCAAATTGTACGAACACTTCAACATTGCCCTCATCGAAGAGCCTGTATCATATCACAACTACCGCGACCTGGCCCAAGTCGTAGAGGCCCTGGATATCCCGGTGGCCGCCGGCGAACACGAATTCAATCGCTGGCAAATGCGCGAGCTCATCGTGCAAGGAAAGGTAGATATCGTCAATACTGACGTCATCAAAGCCGGCGGCATCTCCGAAAATCGCCGTATAGCTGCGTTGGCCGCCGCCTTCAACCGCGGCATCATGGCCCACAACACTCGCCCTACGCTAGCCTCCGCAGCCACCCTTCATTTGCTGGCCTCCATACCCAATGCCGAACGCTGGCAAGAGAGCAGCGGACCACGCCTGGAAATGGGTTTGCAGGGCTTTTTTCACAACACCCTGACGTTTGAAAACGGCTTCCTGCACCTTCCACAAGAACCTGGGCTGGGGCTCGACGTCAATGAAGAGGCCTTAGAAAAAGCCGTGCGCCGATGAGTAGGGCCTATGCGAAGCGCTGCACGGGTGCTTTACAGACTGATGCCGCGCTTCCAGGGGATGAAGTCGAACTGTTCTAGCCGTTCGGCGCAGGTGTACACTTCACCGGAGGCAACGCACAACAGCAATTCCAGCAGGCGCTCTCCACAGGCTTCTACTGACTCGTGCCCTTCAAGGATGGGACCGGCGTCGAAGTCTATGAGGTCAGGCATCCGACGGGCCAGCGCGCTGTTGCTGGCGATTTTTATCGTAGGCGCCAGCGGGTTTCCGGTAGGGGTGCCCAGCCCCGTAGTGAAGGCAATGAGGGTGGCACCGGCACCGGCCAGTGCGGTCGTGCTCTCCACATCGTTGCCCGGGGTGCACAGCAGCTGCAGGCCGGAGGGCAATGCGGCCTCGCCGTAGTCCAGCACGCGCGCGATGGGAGCCGTTCCGCCTTTTCGCGCAGCACCGGCTGATTTCATGGCGTCGGTCAGCAGGCCGTCGCGGAGGTTGCCCGGAGAAGGGTTGTGAGAAAGGTCAGAACCCACTGCCCGAGCCGCCTCTGCATAGGCGCGCATGAGGGTTTTAAAGCGCTCAGCATCTGCCGCATCCTGGCATCGGTTGATGAGCGCTTGCTCGACGCCGTGCAGCTCCGGAAATTCGGCCAATAAGGCTGCGCCTCCACAGGCGACCAGCAGGTCAACGGCGTATCCTAAGGCTGGATTAGCAGATATACCCGAAAAACCGTCGGAGCCTCCGCATTCCAGGCCCAGATACAAATGGTGTATAGGTGCTGGCTCGCGCTGGCAGGTGTTGGCCCGGGTCAGGCCGATGAACGTTTGCCGGGCTGCTTCGGCCAGAAAGTGTCGTTCAGAGGCACTGCGCTGCTGCTCCAATATGATGATGGGCTTTCGGCACTCCGAATAACGCTCCTGCAGGATGCGCTCCAGCAGGGCTACTTGCGCATTCTGGCAGCCCAAACTGAGTATGGTGGCCCCGGCAGTGTTGGGATGAGCAATGTAGCCGGCCAGCAGGTAACAAAGCGTTTCCGCATCCTGGCGCGTGCCGCCACAGCCACCCTCATGGGTAAGAAAGCGCACACCGTCCACCCCGGCAAACAGCGGCGGTGGTGCAGAGGCCTCTAATCGCTCGCTCAAGACCTCTACCTGCGCCAGCGTCTCAGCATCTGCCCCTAAGCGCCATTGGCGTATTAGGGCGCTCAGGTCAATTGCCGGGCGCTGTCGAAAGTGCCAAAAGCCTAGCTGTTCGCCCAGCAGCTGCTGAAGGGCCCGCACATTGCGATTTTCGCAAAAAACCAGCGGAACCACCAACCACAGGTTGCGAGTTCCGTAGCGACCATCCGAACGCCGGTAACCCAGAAAGGTGCGATCTCGCCAGCGGCTGACGTCGGGCGGCCGCCACACATAGGGCTCCTGATGCCCCAGTGCCGAAACGGCGTGGCGCACGTCGTTCACCCTCAAAAGTGTACCCCGCGCCAACTGATGCGTGGCCTCCCCTACTTTCACCCCGTACATCACTACAGCCCCGCCGGCATGCACGTCTGAGGCCATAATCTTGTGTTTCGGCGGGATGGCTTCTAAAACCTCTGTACCGTCGGGCAAGCGCACGCCGACAGGCAAGTCGCGCAACGCCACCCATACGTTGTCATTCGGGTGAATTCTCAGTGCATCAGGCATGGTCAACCTCTTTTGCTGTCCAATAGACGTAGAAGCGCCCTCGTTACCCTGTGGCCTCCACCTGCTGCAACAGTTCCTCAAAAAAGCCGTATCCTGCCTCTTGTGCTTGGTCGAACGAGCGACCTCTTCTTCTACCTACCCAGGGCCAGTTTGGCGTTTCGTCCGTCGGGGCCTTTAAGGTAGCGGCCAAACTTATTTGGTCGGCTGTTTTTTTTAAAAAAAACGGCTATATGCCGGTAACCTCTTCAACGTGTTGCGATGTAAGGCAAAAAGGTCAGTGTAGTGATGTTCTCATTTTCTTCCTGTCGAAAAATCCTGTTCGGAGCGGTCCTCGTTTTAGGGGTGGGCAGCGCGTCGCAGGCGCAACAAGTTATAGCCGCACATTCTGTTATGCCGGAAGCGGCGTCGCTGCCCTATTTGGGGGCTTCATCGGTCTTGATAGGTCAAATGGGCGAGTATCGGGCGGGTGAGCGCGCTTTTGTGCGTTTTCAATGGAGTGCGTTTGGGGAGCGTCGCCTTTCGTCGGAAGTTTGTGTCCGGTTGTATTTGTCTTCTGATGCGTACTTTGATCACGGTGATGAATTACTGGCGGAGGTGTGTGCTGACGCGCGTTTTGCAGTTGGCGAGTATGCGACACTTGTTTTTGACCTGCCAGAGGAAATGGACGCGGGTCGTTATCATCTGCTGGCCGTAGGTCTGGGCGGGCGTGAGGTGTTGTCGAGCCGGATGCACGTGCTACCTATTCAGGTGTTAGCTGCATTGCCATAAGAGATAGAGGGTCAATCCTGCGGCCAGGCTCATGGCTGCTGTAGCGAGGGTGTAGGTGTGCAGGGCGGTGGTGGTGTCTAAGTTTCCGAAGCGCGCTACTACCCAGAAATAAGAGTCGTTAGCGTGGGATACGAACATAGAGCCAGCACCCATAGCCAGCAAAGCTATGGTCTGCTGGCCTGGTTGGTGGAAGCCCAAGGCGGGGAGCAAGGGTAGTAGAATACCGGCGGTCGTCATGACGGCCACAGTAGCGCTGCCCTGAGCCGTCTTGAGGAGGGCGGCCAGGGCGAAAGGCACGATGAGGGACAGGTCGCTGGCCGCCAGCACGGGCCCGAAAGTTTGGCCGATGTCCATCGCCTTGATGACCTCGCCGAAGGCGCCACCGGCGGCGGTGATAAGCACAATATGACCGGAGCGCGTGAAGGCGTCGTCGAGCCAATGCTTGTGTTGGAGGGCAGGCATGCGTCGGAGCAGGGGCAACGCACACAGGATACCTGCGGCCAGAGCCGCGGCAGGTTCTCCCAATAGGGCCAGACGGGCATTGGGCTGCTCTTCGGCTGCACTCAGGTTTTGTATTAGCGCTCCGGCAGCGAGCCAGACTACCGGCACGACCACCGGCAGCAGAGCGCTCGTCAGCGAAGGCAAGGCGGTTTGGTGGCCGTTTCGTTCGGTAGCTTCAGGCGCCGTGGGCGCTGTTACTGGGCTTACAAGAAAATAGCAGGCGGTCCCCCAACCCACGGCCGCGGCAATGATGGCCATAGCTATGCCCGGCCCCAGCACTGCACTTGCTGACAGGCCCATTGTGCTGGCTGCAGCCGTAATGCCCGGATGCGGCGGCGTCAGGCAATGAACAGCATACAGGGCCGTGGCTAACGATACTACCAGGCTTACCCGTTGGGTAGGCGCCTGATTAGCCAGCGAACGTACCAGACCTGCTAACACAAGAAAACCCACATCACAAAAAATGGGCAGCCCAATCACCACTCCCAGGCCGCTGAGTGCCAAAGGCACGCGGTGGTGTCCGGTGCGCTGCAACACCGCACGCGCCAACGCAACAGCTGCACCGCTGTGTTCCAGCAAGCCGCCTAAGGTTGCACCCAAAACGATAAGCAGGCCGATGCGTTCCACCGTCTGACCCACACCCCGCCTGATTTGTTGGAGCGCCTCCGCCGGTGTGAAGCCATTGCCCAGGCTGACAACGGCAGCTATGCCTACCAGCGTGAAAAAAGCATTCCAGCGCCATCGCCCACACAATAGGGCAATGGCACTCACAGCACCCAACAATAACAACCCCTGTATCCACATCATACGCGCTTTTACACGGAACGCAGTCGCTTGACCAGTGCCAGCACGGCACTCACCCGCTGCTCTAAGGCGTCCCACTGCTGCTGTTGGAGCAAATCATCAGAAATGAGCCGGGATCCCAGACCTACACAGGCTGCTCCGGCCTCAAACCAGGCGCGCAAATTCGCCTCTTGCGGCGACACACCACCCGATACCAAGGCGCGTGTCCAGGGGCAGGGCGCCAAATGCGCCTTCAGAAAGGCCGGCCCGACCACATCGCCGGGCGAAAGTTTGACCAATTCGCAGCCCCATTCTTCGGCCAGCCCAATTTCGGAAGGTGTCATTGCCCCAGGAATGACGGCCACCTTGCGGCGATGGCACAGCCGAACCACGTCTTCGCGCAATAGGGGCGTAACGACAAAGTCGGCGCCCAACTGAAGGTACAGCGCAGCGGTGGCGGCGTCTTGCACAGAACCTATGCCCAGCAGCAGATCGGGAAAGTTGCGCCAGATGGCCCGACGGATGTGAGCAAACACCTCATGGGCAAAAGGCCCGCGGTTGGTGAACTCTATCGCCCGAGCCCCACCTCGTGCGCAGGCGCCCACTATTTCGACAGCCACCGCCGCGTTGGCGTGGTAAAAAAGCGGTATAGCACCCTGCTGCATGAGCTGTTGATAAACCTCTAATCGCATGTGTGTATAACAGAAAAAAAGGGACACTTAAAGCGATACGCGCGCTTCCTTTGGGGTCAACGCGTGCATGATGAGCCAGGCCACCAGATAGGCCGAACCGCAAACCATAAACAGAGCATTGTAGCCTGCCGTGAGGTTGCCCGCACTCTTGTAAGCATCCAGCCAGTAGCCTACCCATATGGGAAATAAAATACCGCCTACCGAGCCAGCCATACCGCCAATACCAATGACCGAGCTGACGGCATTCCTGGGAAAGACATCCGACACGGTAGTGAAGATATTGGCGCTCCATGCCTGATGAGCGGCAGCCGCCAGACTGATGAGCGCCACCGCTTGCCAGATGTGGACAGCCCACTGGGCCAAAACAACCGGCGCGACACAAGCAGCAAAGAGCAACATTGCCAGCTTGCGCGCCCGAAAGGGCGACCAACCTTGCCGGATAAACCACCCAGACAGGTAGCCACCGCCAATGCTGCCTACAGTAGTAGCTGTATAAACGACAGCCAGCTCAAGGCTGGGCTTTTTCAAATCCAGCTGAAAGGCTGTGTCGAAGTACGACGGTAGCCAGAAGAGAAAAAACCACCAGATGGGGTCTGTCAGCAATTTGCCCACGATGAAGGCCCACGTCTGCCGAATGCCGAGCAAGGCAAGCCACGATGCCCGTTGCACGGGTGCCTCCTCGTCGGCATCGCTGTGGATGTAAGCCAGTTCCTGAGCACTGACTTCGGTGCGCTTGCCCGGGGCGTCGTAGTGCCATTGCCAGAAGAACAGCCATGCAAAACCCACAACACCAGTGAGTAAGAAGGCCATTTGCCAGCCCCAAACACCCAGTATCCAGGGTACTAAAATAGGAGCAATCACCGCCCCGATATTCGCCCCTGAGTTGAAGATGCCGGTAGCCAGGGCGCGCTCGCCCTTGGGAAACCATTCGGCCACTGCCTTGATGGCTGCTGGAAAATTGCCTGCCTCACCCAGGCCGAGGGCCGCCCGAACAGCCATAAAGCCCGCTGTGGTATACGCCGCAGCATGGGCCATAGCAGCCACACTCCAGGCCACAATAGATACGATATAGCCGCGCTTAACCCCTACGCGGTCAATGAAGCGCCCAAAAAGCAACAGACCCAGGGCATACGCCGCCGAAAAGCACAGCACGATGCGACTATAGTCTTTCTCTGACCACTGAAACTCGTGCTCTAACGTCGGTTTGAGCAGGCCAATGACCTGGCGGTCCAAGTAGTTGATGGTAGTGGCAAAGAAAAGCAGTGCGACGATGCGCCAGCGATATTGCGTCATGGGCCAACATAAGTTTGCCTAAAGACGCTTGCTAATATCCAAATCCCTGAAGCAGCGCTGGAACCGACACCCTTCGACGTGATCCTACGCAAGGCTGCTATGAAGCAAAAGGTCGAGAACCGCAGAGAGCGCAGAGGGCTGCGGAGGTATTTTTCTCTGCGTCTCCCGACGTTCTCTGTGGTGAAAAAAGAAAATCCCGGCGCCTGTGGGCAGATCAACCGGGTGCAGTATCCGTTAAAAAATAGCCACGAACGCACGAATTTGAGGCGACATCTCCCGCAGGGAGGTGTCGCCTGTGGGCCTTCAACTCGTTTTTCATTCGTGCATTCGTGGCGACCTTACTGCCTGAGGACGACGGTATTTTGTCCTGCCTGCGTAAGATCAATTAGAGAAGGCTTCAACCAGAACAGCCGTCGTAACCGGGCGTAACGTCAGACATCGAAGATGTTGTCTCAAGCGCTCAAATACGCTCCTTCGGCTTCAGGGTAAAGCCCTGTGTGATGCGTCCTACCATAGCGCGCCCTTCAGGCGGTGCAGCTCTGTGCAAACGATTGCTCATGCTACTTATGCTACTTTTAGGTAGAAATAAATGGTTTTGGCTGAATGCCGTAGAGCGCCGCTCTTTCGTCTTTGCTTTTGGTATGGCGGTTCTGACAACAGAAGCGCTGGCTCAGAATGCGGTGCTCATGGGGCAGGTAACCGATGCGGGCACATTGGCGCCTTTGCCATACGCAACGGTGGCCCTGCCCGAGGTGGGGCTGGGGGCTATTGGTAACGAAGAAGGCCGCTTTCGGGTGGTCAACATTCCGCCGGGAAAGTACAGGGTTCGGGTGTCCTACACGGGCTATGGGTCAGTAGAGCGAGAGGTTACCTTTTTGCCCGCCGAGCAGCGGGTCGAAAATTTTGCGCTGGGCGAGACGAGTGCGCAGATTTCGGAGGTGGTCATTGCGGTTCAGGCGTACGGCCAACAGGCAGCCATTAACCAGCAGATCGCTTCCAACACGATAGTGAATGTCCTTTCTAAGGAGCGCTTACAGGAGTTGCCCGATCAGAATGCTGCGGAGTCGTTGGGGCGTCTGGCCGGTGTGGGCGTACAGCGCGATGCCGGGGAGGGGCAGAAGGTCGTCATTCGCGGCCTTTCGCCGCGTTTTGCCTCGGTAACCATCAACGGCGAGCGCATACCCTCTACCGACGGTGATGACCGCTCGGTAGATCTGAGTATGATCAGCCCCGACATGCTTTCGGGGGTAGAGTTGTTTAAAGCCATCCGGCCCGACATGGACGGCGACGCCGTGGGCGGTATGGTCAATTTTTCTGTCAAAAAAGCGGAGAAAGGCCTCAAAGGCGATTTGCGTCTGTTTGGCGGTTACAACGGCCTGACGGATCTGGCCGGCCCCTGGCGAGCGACGGCAGCACTGAGCAATCGCTTTTTCCGAAATAAACTCGGCCTGTTGTTGACGGGCAGCTTTCAGCGCGCCGATCGCAGCTCGCATAACTTAGAGGGTGATTACTATTTCAGCGACATCCAGGGTGATAGCGTCATCTTGCGCACCGGCATACTGCGCCTGACCGACCAGCGCGAAATCCGCGACCGCTATGGCGCCAGCCTGACCGCTGATTATGCCCTGCGCAACGGCTCCGTGGTGTTCAACACCTTCTGGGGCAATACCGAACGCAATGTCGTGCGCCGTCGGCGCAGCTTCCGCTCAGCAGAAGGGCAACAAGAGTATAGCCTGCGCGACTTTCAGCAACACATCCGCCTGCTGGCCAACTCGCTGTCGGGCGAACACTTTATGGGGCCGTTCACCTTCTTCTGGCGTACTTCACACAGCCGAACGGTGCAGGAAATTCCGTGGTCGCTGGAAACCCGCTTTCGTGAAACGGCTGCTCTTTTGCCTGCCCACGACGACTCTAAAGGCCCTGAAGTGCTGGTGCAGGGCTACAAAAATGACCTCAACGCCACGCTATTGCACGACTCGCGCTTCAGCCTGCAAAGTGTCTCCGACTACAACACCACCGCCCAGGCCGACCTACGCTACTCCTTTGCCTTTTCTAAAAAATTCAATGGCTATCTGAAAACAGGCCTCAAATACCGCCAAAACGGCCGTGAACGCGACAATACCCAGCTGCTTTCACAGCCCTATCTGAACACTCAGAACTATCCCGGTCAGGATCCCGAGCGTTTCTTGCTCAATGCTAACAAGCGCGCCTACATGATCAATTTCACCGGCGACTACACTAATCCAGGTTTCCTGGGAGGCGCCTTTGAACTGCTTCCGACCAACAGCAGCCATTACGTCGTCGTGCCTGAACGAAATATGGAGGTGTACAACGCCTTCTGGGGTACCAGCTACCAGCCCGGCGATACGCTCCGCTACCTGGGGCATCTAGACCCCGGCAAATTGCGCCGCTTTTACGAGCGCTATCAGATGCAGTACGACACCTTCCGCGAAGTAGATGCCGAAGATTACCGTGGCGTAGAAAGAATTTACGCCGGCTACCTGATGTCGGAGCTGCATGTAGGCAAGCAGCTGATGCTTATGGGCGGCGTGCGCTATGAAAATACGCGGCAAGACTATCGGAGCGTCTCCTTCGCCATGCGGGACCCCGAAGACGGCAACACCGATACCCAGCGCCCACCGGTAGATGCGCGCGCGGCCTCGGGCTATGTGGAATGGTTGCCCATGCTCCATTTGCGCTATCAGCCAACACGCTGGTTCGATATCCGGCTGGCAGCCACCAAGACACTTAACCGACCCGACTTTTTCAACTTAGTGCCCTGGGAAATCATTGTGCCTCAGAACCCGCCTCGCATCAGCCGAGGCCGCCCCGACCTGCGCCACACTACTGCCTGGAACTATGACGCCTTCGCCTATTTCTATAACCGCTACGGCTTGCTTACCGTGGGCGTCTTCCACAAGCGCTTGCGCAATGTGGACGTACAGAGCCGCTCGGCCATCATCGGTGGCCCTTATGCGGGTTATCAGCTCAATCAGCCCATTAACCTGCCGGGCGTCTCTACGGTGCACGGGCTGGAAATAGACCTGCAAAGCAACCTGCGCTCATTGCCCAAACCCTGGAACGGCATCCTTGTGGCAGCCAACTTAACCCTGGTGCGCTCACAGACGCAGGTGCCCTTCTTCGAAATCCGCCAGGTGTTCGACCCTACCACCCCGCCCTTCTTTTTCACCTTCGTTACCGACACGGTGCGCTCGGGCCGTGTGCCCGGGCAGGCCAACGTACTGGCCAACGTTCAGCTGGGCTACGAATGGAAGGGCTTCTCAGGTCGCGTCTCCATGGGCTTTCAAGACAATAGCCTGGCCCGCGTTGGCGAGCGCGCTGAACTGGACGCCTTTACTGACCGATCCATCCGTTGGGATGTGGCCGTGCAGCAACGCTTGCACAAACACTGGGCGGCGTTCCTCAACCTCAACAACCTCAGCAACCAGCCCGAAGCAGCCTTTATCGGGAATACCCAATTCCCTAGCGAACGTGAATTCTTCGGCATGACCGGCGAAATCGGCCTGCGATATAAGTGGTGATAAAACACAAACAATTATGAAACACGCATTCCTGCTCTGCTCTTGCCTGCTCTGGCTCCTGCCTGTCGGCTCGGCGCAAACGCTCGTGGTCAATCCGGGCCCGGTAGGTACTCTTAACCAGGCTATTGCCAACAACCCTGGCGTAACCACCTTTGTCCTCAAGCGTAACTTCCCTTATTTGCTCTCCGGCGAGTTGAATATCACGGCACCGCTCACCATCAAGGCAGAAGACGGGCCAGGTAAACGACCTATCCTCATCTATGCCCCACCTTCAGGCGCACCCAACATCGAACAAATTATCCGCACCAGCGCTCACCTCCGGCTAGAAGGACTACACTTAACCAACCGCGACAACTTAGGGGGCCTGTCTCAGCGCATCATCCGCATCATCGGCGATGACCTCCGCATCGAAACCCACGACTGTATCTTCGACGACTCGGGCCAGACTGTCTTCCGATTAGATGGCAAAAACATCAAACTCTACACCACCGGCTGCCTCGGCACGCGCCTGGGCCAACCCAACAACCCCGACAACGGGCGATACATTGACGACCGTGGAAATCTGGTGGATACCATCGTTATCGAAAACTGCGCCATCTACCACGTAACCAGCCGCATCATCCGCGACGGCGGCGAGAGCATCAACCACCTGCGCATTCAGGGCAGCACGTTTATGAATACCCACCAGCGCGGCTTCGAAATCGGAAAAGTCAGGGAGTTCATTTTTCTCAACAACATCTGCGCCGACCTCCAATTCACGGGCCGCGACAGCAGCCTCAACCCAGTCAACAACACCACCAGTGCCAGCGCCGCCTGGATCCGCATTGACTCTACCGGCCAGGGCGGCGAAAACTGGATCATCGGCTACTCCAACTTTTTCTACACTCCCGAACTGCTCGACTACTACAAATTTCCCTTCCGCCAGGGCAGCGGTGATACAGTGGTGCCCGTCAGCTTTTTTACGCCCACTGTCGAGCGCGCCATTGATGCTGGCGGCTGGCGCAATACCATCATCTCCGAACCACTGCGTTTTCGGATGCCACCGCCCTTCCAGCGCAGCTACGTGGATACGCTCCACTTTGGCAGCGTGTCTAATGCACGCCCCTGGGATATGGGCAGCCTGGCCCCTGACCCTATCTATTCCCAATTGCCGGTGGGCACCAATCGGTATTCCACCCTGCATGACTTCAACTACGATTGCTCGGCCCAGTCCAACACCGCTGGTCTGAACGGCGTACGGCTGGGGGCGCAGCTATGGGGCGACTGCTTTGTATCGGCGCGCGACCTGTTCACCGAGCATGGTGTGCTGTTTTATCCCAACCCTGCTACCGACGCACTTTACCTGAGCGGTGTAGCCCGGCTGGCACAGGTACAGCTGTTTAGCCTCGACGGGCGCCCGGTGCGCACCCTGCGGCCCGGCGCCAACTGGGTGGAAATACCGCTCCACGACCTGCCCCCAGGCATCTATCTCGTGGCTTTAGTGGACGAAAGGGGGCACATCAGCGCGCGCAAATTGATCCGACAGTAACCTTCCTGGCTTGGCGGCCGGTACGGCAGGCGAGCCGCCTCGGCCGATATTCAACTGTTCACCTTAACTTACCCAAACACCCCGCTCACTATGCGTATTCAAAACATTCTATCCAAAACCTTGATGGCCCTCCTATTGCTGGTTGCCGAATCGACACAGGCCCAACTGACGCCCTTGTGGGGGGCGCAAGGTCGCGGTAGCCGCGCCGATGAGGGCAAAGCCATCGCGCGCGATGCTGCCGGCAACCTCTACGTAACGGGCTACTTCCGCGAAGTGGTCGTCATCGGCACCGATACGCTGCGCTCGCAGGGCAACAACCGCCGCGACATTTTTGTGGCCAAATACGACGCTGAGGGCAATGCCCTG
>CALJPQ010000020.1 GCA_937980645.1 uncultured Saprospiraceae bacterium
ATACGATGCCCCCATTGTGCACTATCTGGGCAAAGACCTCGAGACGGCCTATGCCAACCGTGACCTGCTGCGCTCTTTCTATGTCGTTTTGAAAGAATTAGATGCCCACCTGGAGTTGGTCTTCATCACCGGCGTGAGCAAATTCTCCAAAGTGGGCATCTTTTCAGGGCTGAATAATCTGCAGGATATCACCATGCACCCGCAATACGCCACCATGCTGGGCTACACACAGGCGGAATTGGAAGCAAATTTCCAGAAGGAAATCACACAAACGGCGCAACACATGCAAATAACACCCGAAGAACTTCTCAACCAACTGCGACACTGGTACAATGGATATCGCTTTGAAGAGCAGGCTGAAACAGTTTACAACCCCGTCTCTATCAACAACTTTTTCTCCGTCCGAAAATTTCAAAACTACTGGTTTGCCACCGGCACACCGACGTTTCTCATCAACTTGCTCAAGGCTCAAGGCGTGTACGATGTAGGCGCGCAGCATGTGAATGCCAGTGGATTTGACACCTTTGAGTTGGACAATCTGAAGTTATCGGCCATTTTGTACCAGACGGGCTACCTGACGATTGTGGGTGTGGATGAGGAAGGCTTGCTGATGCTGGATTACCCGAACAAAGAGGTGCGGGACTCGATGCTGGAGCAGTTGCTGGAAGCCTTTGTCGGTGTGGAAGTAGAAAAAAGCGCCAGTCAGGCAATCGGCCTGAAGCGGGCTTTTGAGGCCGATGATTTGGAAGGTGTGTTCAGGATGTTGCGGCAGGTGTTTAGTGGAGCACCCTATCAGTTGTATGAAAAATGGCCTGAGCGGTTTTACCATGCTACCATTCACCTGCTGTTTCGCTATTTGGGCATTCGGGTGCACAGCGAGGTGTGCACCGCCGACGGGAGGATGGACTGCGCCGTAGAGACATCGAAGCGGGTGTACATTTTGGAGTTCAAGTTGGACGAGCCGGCAGAGGCTGCTTTGGAGCAGATACGTGGCAAGCGCTACTACGAAGCCTGGTGGCATCTGGGCAAGCCTGTGATTGGTGTGGGCGTGCAGCTGTCTTCTCAAACCCGCAACATCGAACGGTGGGTGGCACAGGAAATGAGCGCTTGACAGTAGCAAAAATCTGCTGTTCAATCTCGTTGCAAGGACTTTGTACTCCGCAGGTCAGAATAAAGGCGTGGGCGCCATGTTCAGCAAATCATAGACCAGATAAAACGGAGGCACAAGCACTCTGAGATGCATCCGCCATGCGTTCTTTGTGCCTCAAAAGCGTTGGATGCACCCATGCGTAAATGCGCCATTCTTGATTTAGGCACCAACATTTTCCACCTGCTCATCGCCCAGGCGGATGCTGGGCAGCCCAATGGCTGGAGACCGCTTCAGCGCGACCGCGTGCCTGTCCACCTCGCCGAAGAGGGTATCGAGCGCATTGGACCGGCGGCGTTCCAGCGCGGACTGGAAGCCCTGCGCCGCTTTAGACGGCAAATACTGGAACACAACATCGCTTCTCACGACATCCGCGCCTTTGGGACGGCAGCTCTGCGCACAGCCGAAAACGCACCAGAGTTTTTGCAGGCCGTCGAGCAGGAGACGGGTATTCGCCCTGAAATCATTACCGGCCAACGAGAGGCCGAGCTCATCTTCAAAGGCGTGCGACAGGCAGTGCCCTTTCCGGAGGAAAATGTATTGATTATAGATATCGGCGGCGGTAGCGTTGAGTTCATTCTGGCTCAGGCCGAACAGGCCTCCTGGCAGCAAAGCTTCCCAGTGGGTACGACGGTGCTGTACCACCGCTTTCACAAAAGCGACCCCATTGCGCCAGAGGAGATAGCTGCGCTGAGAGGCTATTTGGAGGAAACGCTCACTGCCCTTTGGGCCATCTTGAAGGAGGCTCCTACCCATACGCTGGTGGGCGCGGCAGGTGCTTTTGATACGCTGGATGAAATGCTCAACCCACCTCAGACACCGTCTGCTTTGTACGGCTATATCTCGCGCGAGGGCTTCGAGCGGCTTTACGCGCGCCTCGTGCCTTCTACTCTGGCCGAGCGCTCAACCTGGGCCGACCTGAAGCCGGAGCGTCGCCAGACCATCGTGGTGGGTATGGTGCTCATTCAGCATTTGCTGGAGCACACGCAGGCTCGCGACATCTATGCCTCTAAGTATTCCCTCAAAGAGGGCGCGGTGGCAGAATGGATAGCCGCCTCTTCGTAGGCCTTTGCGGTGTTTCCGATGCGAAAGCAGGCCAGGCACTCAAGCGTCTGACTGATTGCACTTACTAATCGCTCAAGCGAACACATCGAGAGAGGATTCGAGGAAACTGTGCCATAGATGGCATTGTGCGCGATTTTAAGCCGACGAAGTGCTGCCCCTATTTGGCCGCCAACGCCAGAAGCCGTTGCTTTGCGCTTGTTTTTCCTTTTAACGAAAGAAGTAGCCAGCAACATGATAGCTGAAAGCGCAAACACTGCCACAACAACCAACATCCCGACCCGAGTACCCATCACCGTTACCTATGGCGATGGCATCGGCCCGGAAATTATGAAAGCCGTCCTGTTCATCTTAGAAAAAGGCGGCGCACGCATAGATGTAGAGACCGTCGAAGTGGGCGAAAAAGTCTATCTGTCGGGCAACACTTCAGGTATCCCGGACGAAGCCTGGGAGTCCATTTACCGCACGCGCGTGCTGCTGAAAGCACCCATCACCACTCCACAAGGCTCAGGCTACAAGAGCCTGAACGTTACCATGCGCAAGACGCTGGGCCTGTTTGCCAATGTGCGCCCGTGCGTCAACTACGCGCCCTTTGTGCCCAGCAAGCATCCCCATATGGACATGGTCATCATCCGCGAAAACGAGGAGGACCTCTACGCCGGCATCGAACACCGCCAGACCGATGAAGTCATCCAATGCCTCAAACTCGTCTCGCGCCCGGGCACGGAAAAAATCATCCGTTATGCCTTCGAGTACGCTCGCACACACGGTCGCCGCAAGGTTACCTGCATGACCAAAGACAACATCATGAAGATGACCGACGGCATGTTCCACCGCATCTTCCAGGAGGTGGGGCAGGCTTACCCAGACATCGAACAAGACCACTACATCATTGACATCGGCTCGGCGCGCATTGCCGATACGCCCGACCGCTTCGACGTCATCGTTACGCTCAACCTCTACGGCGACATCATCTCCGACATCGCCGCCCAGGTGAGCGGCTCCGTAGGTCTGGCCGGCTCGGCCAACGTGGGCAGCGACTTCGCCATGTTCGAGGCCATTCACGGCTCAGCGCCCGACATCGCGGGCAAGGGTATCGCCAACCCTTCGGGCCTCCTCATGGGCGCCATGCAAATGCTGGCCCATATCGGCCAGGGCGATGTAGCTGAAGTCATCCACAACGCCTGGCTGCGCACCATCGAAGATGGCTTCCATACAGCCGATATTTACAATGAGGCACACAGTGAAATTAACGTAGGAACCGACGGCTTCGCCCAGGCGGTAGTGGACCGGCTGGGCGAACGCCCGCGCTATTTACACCCGGTTACCTACGCCAAAGGCAGCCGTCGAGTACAAGTGCACGTTACACCCGTCGCACCAGCCGACAAGCAATTGGTCGGCGTGGACGTTTTTCTGCATTGGTCCGACCGCAGCGCCGAAGCCTTAGGCGAACGCCTGAAACAGTACAAGCAGGGCCACCTGTCGCTGCAAATGATTACCAATCGCGGCGTCAAAGTGTGGCCACAAGGGCACCCCGCCACCTTCTGTACCGACCACTGGCGCTGCCGCTTCCAGACACCCAGCTACCTGCCCATAAACTACAGCGAGGTATTACAACTGCTCCAACAGCTGCACAGCGCTGGCTTCGAAGTCATTAAAACCGAAAACCTGTACACCTTCGACGGGCAGCCGGGCTTCTCGCTAGGGCAAGGGCAATAAGCCAGCAGATCGCCCCCTTTCAGCACCCGCCGAGGGAAATAAATATGAGGTGTCGTCTTCGAAGAATAAGAAGGCGACACCTCATTATTCTGCACGCTCATAAAAAACCTTGCCCGCCTCTCGGATATGTTCGAGTAATTCAGGGTTATCTACATGCGGAAGCAGGGAGAGGTCTATGCGGTAAGGTAGCAGCAGTTCGTCCAATTCCTCCTCTATCTGGTGCAGCATGACCGTATGAAGGTCTTCACCCACAAGGGCAAGGTCTATATCGGAACCGCGGCGGAAGTTGCCCTTAGCACGAGAGCCATAAAGGATGGCTTTCTCCACCTGCGGATGCCGCTTTAGCACGCCCTGTATTGCCAGGATAGTATGGTTGGGTAGTCCGTATCTCATGCGTTCCTTTTTCTCTTGAGGGTTTGCATTTTGTCGCGAAACGCCAGAAATGCACCCATATACTCCCGAATAATTTGGAGAAAGATTTCGTCAGCCGTAGTCTCGTTGTAGGTATGAGAGGTTTTGTTTCGGCTGCGGATCATATCCATCCACACGTCGCCCTTTTCAATCAAACCGGCTTCAAAAGCGGCGCGAGTAGCATCTTTAGAACCGTAGATGTCGGTGCTACCCGCCTCCTTCAGGAAGTCCTTCATCACGTTCCAGGCCAACTCGTGGGTATATTCAAAGCGCTGAATCACTCCTTCCTTGATGATATCGTCCAGAAAGGGGTCTTCGTGTATGCCGCCATGCTCATTCTGTCCGAGGGCCGGTTCCACCCTTCGAACGGCTTCCTCCAATTTGGATAACGCTCTGGAGAAGTTGCTCAGGCGCTGCACCCAGCGAGGTTCTTGCTTGCTCATATGCGCATCGGAGAAGAAGCTGATAGCCGCAGGCGTTCTCCTTTGTTTTTA
Organism: uncultured Saprospiraceae bacterium; assembly: GCA_937980645.1. Taxonomy (GTDB): domain Bacteria; phylum Bacteroidota; class Bacteroidia; order Chitinophagales; family Saprospiraceae; genus M3007. The sequence goes on from CALJPQ010000020.1 coordinate 4,834, forward strand.
CAAAGGTAAGCACAGTTCATCGCACTACCGGCAACACCACCGCCGACGGATATCGCCCGTTGCGGTAGAGGGTGATTTCAATGGGAATAAAGTCCTGGTCTTCCGCCTGGTAGATGTTGACGAACTGCTGCGGGTTGCGGTCGGCTAAGGGGAACCAGCTGCTCTGCACCTGGATCATCAGCCGATGGCCAGGCAGAAAAGCATGGGCTACATCGGGCAGTTCGAAGCGGACGCGCTGTACCTGTCGGGGTCGAAAGCCTTCGGGTCGCTCGAAGCTGTTGCGGTAGCGCCCTCGGAAAATTTCGGCACGTACAAGCATCTGATAGCCGCCCAACGGGATGCCATTTTCGACGCCCGAGAGGGTATCCGGAAAGACGTCCACGAGTTTGACCACAAAGTCGGCATCGAGCAGGCGGCTGCGCGGGGCAGCGCCGCGGTCGTCGAGGCTGACCCAAAGGTCGGCCACGATCGGGCCATGCAGACGCAGCCCGGTGTCTAAGGGCGGCGTTTCATAGACGAGCACGTCGGGGCGGCGGCTGGCGAAGCGCTGGTCGTCGGTCATGTACTCGCGCGTGCGGTACAGGTGGACGCGGTCGGTGTAAGGTACGGGGCGATTGGGATCGCTCGGATATCGGTCGGCGCCTACAGCAGCGGTGGGCCGTTGCGTCTTCAGCTGGCCGCCGCCGTGCATATAAAAAGGTATAGGGCGCATGTTTTTGGGCGGCCAGGTGTCGTGTAGCACCCAGCAGTTGCTGCCAGTTTCGAAGATGTAGGCTTCGGGTAGGTTCAGCTCGCCGCGGCCTTTGAGGTAGTATTCGAAGAACGGGAATTCGATTTCGCGCTGATAAAACTCGCTTGTTGGCTGGCCAAAAACAATATTGCCTAAGCGTTCGCCGCTGTTGCGCGCCCAGGCGCCATGGCTCCAGGGGCCCATGACGATGCGATTGCTCACCGAGGGCGGGTTTTGCGCTTCGATGGCCTTGTAGGTGGCCCAGGCACCGAAGCAGTCTTCGGCATCGAACAGGCCGCCCACGGTTAGCACAGCAGGTTGCACATTGCGCAAGTGTGGGCGCGGGTTGCGGGCTTTCCACCAATCGTCGAGGTCGGGGTGTTGCATCAGCTCGTTCCAGAACGGTATCTCGCCTTTCAGGTAGCGGCGGTTGAGATTGGGCAGCGCCCCGGCGCGCAGGAAGAAAGCGTAGTTGTCCGGCGTGTTCCATTCGCTGAAGCCGCGCTGGCCGCGCGTAGTGGGTTCGGGTCGCGGCTTGCCGAAACCGGAGTAAAAGGCAAACGCATCCATGAGCATGAACGCTCCGTTGTGGTGGAAGTCGTCGCCGATGAACCAGTCCGTTACCGGCGCTTGCGGCGACACGGCCTTAATGGCCGGGTGGGCCGCCAGAATGGCCATGGTGCTGTAAAAGCCCGGGTACGAAATGCCGTACACCCCCACTTTTCCGTTGTTGCCGGTGGCGTGCCGGAGCAGCCACTCCACGGTGTCGTAAGTGTCCGAAGCCTCGTCCACGTCAGTGTTGCTTTTTTTGTCGGGCTGGAATGGGCGCACATCCACAAATTCGCCCTCGCTCATGTAGCGCCCCCGCACATCCTGAATAACGAAAATATAGCCCGAGCGCAATAAATGGCTATTTTGCATACGCGCAGGAAAAGCATCTACCCCATACGGCGCGCACGAATACGGTGTGCGACGCATCAGAATGGGATAGGTCTTCGTCAGGTCTTTAGGGGTGTAAATGGCCGTGAACAGCCGAACACCGTCGCGCATGGGAATGTACACCTCGCGCTTCGTATAGTGCTCGCGTAGAAATAGAGAGTCGTTGTCTGATGCCGTTTGGGCACCCACAGATAGGGCCAGACCTAAAGCAAAGAACAGAGGTAGAAGACGTATTTTGTGCATGTTTGAACGGGAGCGTTGAGTTAGAACATGTGAGCACATAGGGCGAAGATGAGGGTAGAGAAAACTCCTTATGTACCTCTCTCGACAGAATGCCCTGCTGAGATAGGCTTTCAAACCTATTTGCAGTTCAAAAAATAACACCTCAGCCCCCCCTTTGCCGCCCTTCCAGGAGTAAAGTACAACCAGGCGTCTTTCCGCTTGTTACATTTAAAAACATTCGCCAAACCCATCTTTTACATCATGACGACACGTTTCTTCTGTCTGCATATCACACTGTTTTGGGCTGTTTTGAATGGCTTTAGTCAGGCGCCTATGGATGCTCCGGAGACGCTTCGGTGGGTCAGGAAGCAAGGGCAACAAATTGAGCGTTCGCTCAACGATGCCTTGCGCTCCAACGACCAGGCGTTCATGGTGCTGCAAATGCACCGTGCCTGGCGCGAGTTCGACGCTGTGGCTCAGGCTGGTTTGTATTGCCATGCGGCGCGCATTGCAGCCGAACGCGGGCGCACGGTAAGCGACCTGCTGAGTCTGGACTATAAAAAGGACTGGAGCAACCTGGCCATTCGGGCCACCGAAGCACGCGAGCAGGCTTTCCGTATGCAAGCTGCTGCCGAGACGTGCGAGGCAGAGGCATCGGTCGTTTCAGGCGCTGAAAAGCGATATCTGCCGGCAGACTTGCTCATGCGCGACGCCCTCATTGCCGAGCTGGACCTGAGCGACGCCAAAGCTTCGGGCGATTTCCACATCCTGGCCCAGAAAGTGGAACATGCCCTCCGTATGTTGCGTGATGCGGAATACTTAGCTACCACGCTGGATAACTGCATCGAGGTGCGCTTAGCCTGTCAGCGTGCCATAGACGCCTGCCGCGATGCACTGACGACCAACCACTGGGACACCGCCGTCAGGCATCTGCGCCGCGGTATCGAGCAAATACAGGTAGTGCGTAATCGTGCCGAAGCTTGCGGCTAAGCGCAATGCTGTACTTTAGCGGCCTGCACACTGCTTTTTATATGCGCCTAACCATCGTACAGACCGACCTTGTTTGGGAGACGCCCACCGATAATCGCCTTCGCTTCGAGCGTATACTGGTACCGCTGAGCGGTCAAACCGACTTGGTCGTGTTGCCGGAAATGTTCACCACCGGCTTTTCCATGAACGCTGACGCTCTGGCCGAAGCCCCCGACGGCCCTACAGTGCACTGGCTGCAAGAGCAGGCGGCGCGGTTGAATGCCGCCGTAGTGGGCAGTTTCATCTGCCGCGATGCCGGGCATTTCTACAACCGATTAGCAACCGCCCTACCTGATGGCACCCTGCGCCACTACGACAAACGGCACCTCTTTGGCCTGGGCAAGGAAGACCAGACGTACACCGCCGGCCAGCAGCGCCTCATTTTCGAGTGGAAGGGCTGGCGCATCTGCCCACTCATCTGCTACGACCTGCGCTTTCCAGTATGGAGTCGCCAGCCGGTGGACACACCTCCCTACGACTTGCTGCTGTATGTGGCCAATTGGCCCGCGCGCCGCGCCCACCACTGGCGTACGCTGCTGCCCGCCCGCGCTGTGGAAAACCAATGCTACGTGGCCGCCGTCAACATCGTGGGCACCGACGGAAACGGGCTGGAATATCAGGGCGACTCAGGTATCTGGGATTTTGGCGGCCAGGCGCTGTGCCTGCTAACGCATCAGAAGGGCCTTTTCACGGCAGAACTTTCGCAAGAAGCACTGCGTCAGTACCGACAACAGCTGCCTTTTCTGCAGGATGCCGATAGATTTTTCTTAGAGGCGTGAAAAAAGACGGCGCGCCCATCAAGCCTCTTCCTGCACACCCGATACGAGCAGGGAGATCTCATTGTTGAGCATTTCCACAAAGCCGCCCTGAATGCGGAAGGTTTTCTTCTGGCCATTGGGCAGCGTCAGACGCACTTCGCCCGGCTCAAGCGAGGAGACGATAGGAGCGTGGTTTTCCAGCATTTCAAACGAACCGGCACTGCCGGGCACACGGACGGCCTTCACCGCGCCGGAGAAAATTTCTTGTTCGGGAGAGAGGATAACGATGTGCATAATTCCTCCAGGAAAAAATCAAAGAGGCGAGGCAGCAGCGCTTGCGGCTTCCGCCTCGCCTCAGATGAAATAGGGTTAGCGGCTGGCTTCGGCGAGCAGCTTTTTGCCTTTTTCGATGGCCTGGTCAATAGTACCAACGAGGTTGAACGCTGCTTCAGGGAGTTCATCCAGTTCGCCGTCCAATATCATGTTGAAGCCGCGGATGGTTTCGTCAATGGTTACAAATTGACCGGGTAAGCCGGTGAACTGCTCGGCCACAAAGAAGGGCTGCGACAGGAAGCGCTGCACGCGGCGGGCGCGGCTGACGACGAGCTTGTCTTCGTCGGAGAGTTCTTCCATGCCGAGGATGGCGATGATGTCTTGCAGTTCGTTATAGCGCTGCAAGATGGCTTTCACGCGCTGGGCGCAGCGGTAGTGCTCTTCGCCAATGATATGCGGGTCGAGGATGCGCGAAGTAGAGTCGAGCGGGTCCACGGCCGGGTAAATACCCAGCGATGCGATTTTGCGGCTCAATACCGTGGTGGCGTCGAGGTGGGCAAATGTGGTGGCCGGCGCCGGGTCGGTCAGGTCGTCGGCAGGTACGTAAACGGCCTGCACCGAGGTGATGGAGCCGCGCTTGGTGGAGGTGATGCGCTCCTGCATCAGGCCCATTTCGGTGGCCAGCGTCGGCTGGTAACCTACGGCGGAGGGCATACGGCCCAGCAAAGCGGACACTTCCGAACCGGCCTGAGTGAAGCGGAAGATGTTGTCAATAAAGAACAGGATGTCGCGGCCGCCGGCAGGGTCGTTCAGGTCGCCGTCGCGGAAGTACTCGGCCAGCGTCAGACCCGACAGGGCTACGCGAGCACGGGCACCGGGGGGTTCGTTCATCTGGCCGAACACCAGTGTGGCCTGGCTCTTGCGCAGCTCGTTGTGGTCCACTTTGCTCAGGTCCCAGCCGCCGGCTTCCATCGAATGGAGGAACGCCTCACCATATTTAATAACGTTGGACTCGATCATCTCGCGCAGCAGGTCGTTGCCCTCGCGCGTGCGCTCGCCCACACCGGCAAATACCGACATGCCTTCGTAGGCCTTAGCGATGTTGTTGATAAGTTCCATGATGAGCACCGTCTTGCCCACACCAGCACCACCAAAGAGGCCAATTTTACCGCCTTTGGCATATGGCTCGATAAGGTCAATCACTTTGATGCCCGTGTACAGGATTTCCCGCTCGGTGGACAGCTCCTCGTAGGCCGGTGGCTTGCGGTGAATGGCGTAGGCATTTTTGCCTTTGGGCACCGGGCCGATGCCGTCAATAGGTTCGCCTACGACGTTGAACAGGCGACCGCGCACCTCTTCGCCGACGGGCATCGAGATGGGCGCACCCGTGTCCACGCATTCCATACCACGCATGAGGCCGTCGGTAGAGTCCATAGCAATGGTGCGGACACTGTGTTCGCCTAAATGGCGCTGAACCTCCAGCACGAGCTTGGAACCGTCGGGGCGCGTCAGTTCTAAGGCATTGAGCAGTTCGGGCAACTTGCTGTCGGGGGCGCTAAACTCTACGTCCACCACAGCACCGATGATTTGTTTGATGCGACCGATGTTTGTCATAAAATCCAGAATGAAGTTTGGCGACCGGCGTACGATCAATGGCGGCAACCGCCAGGAATTCACCGCCCGCTTTAAAAACCGCGCAAAGGTACACCTTCATGAAAATAATGCAGCCATCGGCTAATTTTGTTTTCCGCAAAAAAACCTCAATGACTCAAAAATCAGCGGCCCAAATGTTAAATTCTGCTGGACAAAGGCGCGCATTTGCCAGATATCACCGACTTTTGCCTTCACCCTCCGCCGGTTCAGACTATTCCCAGGCTAATTGAAAGTGCTCAGGGCGGCTTTTTGAAAAACACCTCCGTTTCCTTTTTCGCCCGATTAATCCACTTTTCACAAGGTTTACCTTCATCTGACCTTACTCTTGTTTCGTAGCCGCATGGTTCTACAACAGGTTATTCTCGCTCGATGGGTATGGCTGTTTCTCGGCACTTTCCTCTCAATTTCAGTTTATGCGCAGCAACAAGACGACACGGAACTTCCTGACCTGGAAGACTCCACGGCCTTTGCCCTGACGCCAAAAGGCGCCTATGCGTACCCGTTGCCCACAGAGGCAGAGGTGCGCCAGCGCCTGGGAAAATTGCGCGGGTGCTTAGAACTCAAGACCACCCCGGCCGTTCAGGCATACTTGCGCACCTACCTGCAGCATCGGCCCGAAAAGGCCCGCCAGATTTTGGGCCGCCGCCTGACCTATTTCCCTATTTTTGAAGAAAAACTCAAGGAGCACGGCCTGCCCACCGACCTGAAGTACCTGGCGGTAGTGGAGTCGGCGCTCAACCCGCGTGCAGTCTCGCGTGCCGGCGCGGTAGGCCTCTGGCAGTTTATGCCCTTTACCGGGCGCGACTACAATTTGCGCCAAAACGGCGCAGTGGACGAGCGCAGCGACCCGGTCAAAAGCACGGAAGCCGCCGTGCAGTATCTGAAAGACCTCTACCGGCAATACAACGACTGGGCGCTGGCTTTAGCGGCCTACAACAGCGGCCCAGGCCGGGTAAATGCGGCCATCAAACGCGCCCATAGCCGCAATTTCTGGGTCATCCAGCGCTATTTGCCCAAGGAGACGCGCAACTATGTGCCGGCTTTCATCGCCGCCACCTACTTGTGCAACTACTTCTACGTGCACGGCGTAGAACCTATCGAACCCGACCCCGACGAACAACTCACTACCTATCTGCGCGTTCATGAAGCCGTCACCTTCCAGGACATCATGGACGCCACAGGAGTGGCTTACTCCACTTTGGCCGAGTTGAATGCCGGTTTCAAACGCTTCTATGTGCCACAGGACGACGAAGGGCACTACGTATTGCTGCCCTTGCGCGTCATGCCGGCTTTTCTGCGCTACCTCAATGGTCTGGGGGGGCGCAAATATGCCATTGAGTCGCTCAAAGCGAATTCCAATACCAATATCGGTGATGGCCGCTACTGGCAGCTGACCGTAACCATCAACCAGGCCGACCAGGTCGAGCGCGTGGCTGCCATGCTGGGCTGCCACCCCGAACACCTCAGAGCCTGGAACCAGCTGACCGACGACGTCATACCCGCCGGCCAGCGCATCGTGGTGTGGCGCCCGGTATATGTGTTCAAGCATACGCCACTGCGCATCGAAGCGCCCAATGCCGCTGCTAATACCGCTGAAACACCCGGCGCTACTGCCGCACCTGCCGCTGCCGTAGTGCGCCGCGAGGAAGCCGACAAGTATAAGCGATACCTATACCACACCGTGCAACGCAACGAATGCCTGGAAGACATCGCCCGACAGTACGGCACGCCCGTGGAAACTCTGCGCCGACTCAATAACAATTGCGAAGGGCTGTGCGTAGGTATGAAAATAAAGGTGAAAGAGATGTAAAAGCCAGCCCGGCTCAAGCCCGGCAACGAAGTGCCTAGTGCCTAGCGCCTTTCTTTGCAACGAAGCGGGAGGGCTTTTTTTTCTTCAGCAAAACGCCCTTTTTGCGACCTTTGCCCATGCAATAACCAACATGGCGCTGCTGCTGTGTCAGCACCAATGCTGTGGCGTTATTCGCTTTCTAATTACCTGTAAAATCATCCTCCCACATGACAAGAGCGCTACTTATCGAAGACGAACCTGAAGGGTTGGCCAACCTGACTAACATGCTCCACAAGTATTGCCCGGAGGTAGAAATTGTAGCCACCGGCGGCTCTAATGCTGACCTGCTTCGGCTGACCGAAGGCGAACGCAGTAAGCAGTACGACGTAGCCTTCTTAGACATCAACCTGCCCGACGGGCTGGTGTTCCGCGGATTGGAAAAAATCCACGATATCCCCTTCGACATCGTTTTCGTAACCGCCTACGACGAGTATGCCCTCACGGCCTTCGACTTTGCGGCCATTGATTATGTGCTCAAACCCATCGAGGCCGACGACCTGCGCCGCGCGGTGGGCCGTTCACGCATCAATCGCTTCAACGGTAACACCAAAGCCCGCGTCGAACTGCTCCAGCAGAACTACGCCGCCAACTCGCCCACTGCCTTAGAAAAAATCGGCGTCGCCGGCTTAGATGGCGTCCACTTCGTACGGCTCGATGAAATCGTCCGCCTCGAGGCCGAGGACAACTACACCCATTTTATCCTCAGCAACGGCCAGCGCATCACGGCCAGCAAAACCATCAAAGCTTACGAAGACACCCTCAAATCGCTCAAATTCGTGCGCGTGCACAAACGGCACATCGTCAACATGCGCTTCATGAAAACCTACATCAAAGGCGAAGGCGGCTTCTTGAAGCTGGAAAACGGCGAAACCATCGAAGTCTCGCGCCGCAAAAAAGCGCCCCTGCTCGAAGCCATGCGCCAGATTTACGGCGAAATCTGAGGCAGAGGATGGTATGCACAGGTGAAATGGTCCTTCCGGCGAAAGCCCTGTTGGCCATTAGTCCCGACCCTACGCAAGGCTATTCCAGGGCAAAAGATTAGAAGACTGCAGAGGGCCCAGAAGGTCGCAGAGGGGTTTGTTCTGGCCTGCTCTCGTTTTTTATTTCCCATTTTTCATTTCCCATCCATGTCTGTTTTAGCACTCCTGCGTAAGCGCATGCTTGAGAAAGGGCTGGACGCTTACGTCATTCCCGCTACCGACCCGCACCAAAGCGAATACGTGCCCGACCACTGGCGGGTGTTGCGCTGGGCTTCGGGCTTTACCGGCTCGGCAGGCACACTCGTTGTTACCCGAGATTTTGCTGGACTCTGGACAGACAGCCGCTATTTCGTACAGGCCGAACAACAACTGGCCGGTAGCGGTATCGAGCTGATGCGCATGCGCGTGCCACACACCCCCGAATTTGCCCAGTGGCTGGCTCAACGCCTGCCCGCCGGCGCTACGGTAGGTATGGACGGTAACCTGCTTTCCAAAGCCTGGTACCAGCAAATGGAAAACTACACCCGACCGCGCGGCATTCAATTAGACCCACACGCCGACCTCGCCGCCGAACTGTGGAGCGACCGGCCACCGCTACCTCAAGCGCCGGTGTGGGAACATCCGCTGCGCTTCGCTGCCCTTGCGCGCACCGAAAAACTGACCCGCCTACGTCAGGCCATGCAGGAACAGGGCCTCACACACACCGCCCTGGCCAGCTTGGACGACATCGCTTGGCTCCTCAACCTGCGCGGCAACGACGTGGAGTACAATCCTGTGTTTACCGCCTACGCGCTCATTGGTCTGGAAAACGCCACCCTTTTCGTGGCCCCGCAAAAAATCGGCCCTGCCCTCAAACGCCGCCTTCAGCGCGACGGCGTGCGCACACTGCCCTACGACGCCTGGCGCGAGCACCTGCGCCAACTGCCCGCAAACAGCGTCGTGCTCATAGACCCGCGCCGTGTTAGTCAAAACCTCGCCGCCGCCCTGCCCCCTTTAGCAGCCGTGCGCGAAGGCACCAACCTAACTACGCTGCTCAAAGCCACCAAAACCGCTGCCGAATTGCAGCACATCCGCCAGACAATGGTGCGCGACGGCGTCGTGCTGACGAAATTCTTCTATTGGCTGACGCAAACCGTTGGCCGCCAACGCCTTACCGAGCGCATGGCCCAGGAAAAACTCCAAGCCCTACGCCTGCAGCAACCGCACTGCCGGGGCGAAAGCTTCGGCCCTATTTCGGCTTACGGCCCCAATGCCGCTCTGCCGCATTACAGCGCCACTCCTGAAAGCGATGCCGAACTGCGCCCTGAAAGCATCTACCTGCTCGACTCCGGTGGCCAATACCTGAGCGGTACCACCGATACCACGCGCGTCATTGCCCTGGGGCCTTGCCCCGACGAAGTGCGCCAGGACTATACGCTCGTGCTCAAAGGCCTCATCGCCGTCTCTACGTTGCGCTTCCCGGCAAGCACGCGCGGCTACCAAATGGACGTGCTGGCTCGCCTGCCCCAGTGGCAGCGCGGCATCAACTTCGGACATGGCACCGGACACGGCGTGGGCTACTTCCTGTGCGTACACGAAGGCCCACAGGGCATCAGCCCCGGCCCCGTGGATGTGGCCTTCCAGCCCGGAATGATTACATCCGTCGAACCGGGCATCTACCGCCCGGGCAAACACGGTATCCGCATCGAAAACTTGGTGTGCTGCGTCGAGGCCGAACGCACCGAATTTGGCGAATTCCTCGCCTTTGAAACACTCACCATCGCCCCTATCTTCACGGATTTGGTGGATAAGAAACTGCTTACACCCGCCGAACGCACCTGGCTGCGCCAATACAATCGCTGGGTGCAGCGCAAAATCGGACGCTACCTGACGGCCGAGGAACGCCAATGGCTAAGCCAAAATAGCCGAATTTGACGCAAGCCGATGCGATCTCTTTAGCCACAAAGAGGCTTCGCCCGAAAGACACGGAGCGACTTCAGGCCCCTGACAGCGGGCATTCTACCCCAAAAAGCAGCGGCATTCGGCCCATCTCGTTGCATTAGCCAACAAAATTTGGCAGTATCGGCTTGATTTCCTTACTATTGTGCCGATTTTCATCGTTCCATCCGCCATGCTCGACCTGTTGCAAGATCCCGTCCTGTTTGCCCTGCTGTGGACGATAGCCGTGCTGGCCGGTCTGCTTATCGGCTGGAACATGCGCGCTGCCTGGCCCGAACGCAACCTGGCCCGCCAGCTGGAACGAACCACCAACGAGCGTAACGCACTGGCCCGCCTGTACACCCAGGTCAAATACTACTACGACCTGCGCGAAGTGGACCTGCGCAAGGTTTCTTTGGAAGTGGGTAACTTACGGGATTTGGTGCAACAATATGAAAGCGAGCGCGCTGTGCTACTCAGCGCCGCCCAAGACTACACCACTCGCATGGAGCGCGCCGAAGCCGAAGTCGCCCGCCTGACCATGCAAGTGGCCGATTTAGAGGCTAATAACCGACGCCTGACAGAAGAAAACGAACGCCTGCTGAGCGACTTAGAAAACCTGCATACCCAGTCTGCGGGCTGGCAACGCCTCCATACCGACTTCGCCACCGCTCAGCGCCGCCTGCAAGAACTGGAAGAGCGCAACCTCCTGCTCGAACAGGAACGACGCCAACTGCGCGAACAGCTGGCCATCGCCCGTGCCCGCATCGAACAGCAACTGCGCGAATTGGAAGACCTCGCCCAACAAGTGCGCCACCTCTCCGAAAGCGCCAGAGCCTCCGACGCCTTCTCCGAACCCTCCCAAACCCCACACCACGGCGACGACCTCACCCGAATAAACGGCATCACGCCCACCATAGCCACCCGTCTGCGCGAACTGGGCTTCCACTCCTTCGTCCAAATAAGCCAGTGGGACGACGACGATATCCTCCAAATTGCTCGCGCCTTAGACATCTCTTTCGTCCGAATCGTTCAGGAAAACTGGGTCGGACAGGCCCAGGCGCTCGTCGCCGATATGCCGTGAGGCCTTTTGGGAAAACACAAGACTCTGAAACAGGTGAAAATATGCTGAAACCTTTTGCCCCGCCAATGCGGTAAAGGCCGCTTTTATCCAAATATCGGCTCGAAGGCCCAGTGCAAAGGCACACCCACGGAGAGACGCTCTACTTTTGCCCAATGCTAAACCTGTCTGATGTTATGCGCTCTTGCTTTTACTGTTCCCTGTTTTGCCTTTTGCTGATGCAGCCGCTCTTCGTTGCTGCCCAGCCCACCTTCCCGCAAGCCGCCCCCTCCGACCAGCGCGACCGTGCCTATGCGTTCACCAACGCCACCATTTACCGCGACTACCAGACACGGCTCGACAGCGCCACGCTCATCATCCGAAAAGGCAAAGTAGAAGCCTGCGGCAAAGGCATTGCCATACCCAAAGACGCCGTCGTAGTGGATTGCTCCGGCAAAACCATCTACCCGGCTTTTATAGACGTGTATGGCGTCGGCTACGGCCTGCCCACCACACGTGCCGAGGCGCGCAATCCATTCACCGCTCCGCGTCAGGCGTATTCCACCAAAAAAGGTGCATACGCCTGGAACGAGTCGCTCAAACCCGAATTCAACGCCGCCGACGCCTTCTCTAACGACGATAAGGCTGCCACTGAATGGCGCAAAATGGGCTTTGCCGCCCTGCTTACCCACCAGCCCGACGGCATCTCGCGCGGTACGGGCGCTCTGGTTGCCTTAGGTACCGAACGCGAGCACCAAACGCTCCTCCTCCCGCGTGCGGCACACTACCTGTCGCTGCGCCGCGGCAACACCGCCCAGAATTACCCCATCTCGCTCATGGGCGTCATCGCTCTGCTGCGTCAGACATATCTCGATGCAGAATGGTACCGCACCCACGGCGTCGCTGAAGAGCGCAACCTCTCGCTCGAAGCCTGGAACCGCCTGCAAGACTTGCCCCAAATCTTTGAGGCCGGAGACAAATTGGAAATCCTGCGCATCGCCCGTATCGGTCAGGAATTCAACCGAAAATACCTCGTCAAAACCGCTGGCGACGAATACCAGCTGCTCAACGACATCAAAGCCGCCGGGCTGGTCGGCCTCATCGTGTCGCTCAATTTCCCCGACGCCCCTGACGCGCGCACGCCCTTCGATGCCGAAGACATCCCCTTCGCTGACCTGCTCCACTGGGAACTGGCGCCCGCCAACCCCGGCCGCGTAGCTGCCGCAGGCATCCCGTTTGCCCTCACCGCCGCCGACCTGACGGATAAAAAACAGTTCTGGCCAAACCTGCGCAAAGCCGTCGAATACGGCCTGTCGGAAACCGACGCCCTCAAGGCACTCACCTGGCAACCCGCGCAATTCGCCCGCGCCTACGACCAATTGGGCAGCCTCGAACCCGGAAAATGGGCCAACTTTTTCATCGCCAGTGGCAACATCTTTAAAAACGACACCAAAATCCTCGAAACGTGGGCACAGGGCCAGCGCTTCGAGGTAACTGCCGAACCCGAGGCCAACCTCGCCGGTGTCTATCGCCTCACCGTGGATACCACCACCTACACCCTCACCGTCAAGGGCAAGCCCGAAGCGCCCGAAGCCCAACTAATGCGCGCCGACAGCAGCACCATCAAAGCCAGCATAACCTTCAGCAACGGCTTAGTAACCCTCGCCTTCCAGCCCGACTCAACGAAAAAAGCTTTCTTTGCCCTCACCGGCGAAACCCGCGGCGACCGCTGGACGGGCCGCGCAACCACACCCGAAGGCTACTGGGTCAATTGGCGCGCCGAACGCACCGGCGACGCCCCCGCCGACCGCAGCCGACCCGAAAAAACACCTGAAAAGCCCCAACTGGGCGACGTCATCTATCCCTTCGCGGCCTTTGGCCGAAAAGAGCGACCCACCGCCCAAACCTACCTCATCCGAAACGCCACCGTCTGGACCAACGAACGCGAAGGCATCCTGCGCAACACCGATGTGCTCATCTCCGGCGGCAAAATCCGCCGCATCGGCCGCAACCTGCCCGCCCAGGACGACGCCATCGTCGTTGACGGCACCGGCAAACACCTGACCGCCGGCATCATTGACGAACACTCCCACATCGCCATCTCGCGCGGCGTCAACGAGGGCACTCAGGAGTCCAGCGCCGAAGTGCGCATCGGCGACGTGGTAGACCCCGAAGACGTCAACATTTACCGACAACTGGCCGGCGGCGTTACCAGCTCGCATCTGCTGCACGGCTCGGCCAACCCCATCGGCGGCCAAACGCAACTCATCAAACTGCGCTGGGGCGTAACCCCCGAAGCCCTCAAATTTGAAGGCTGGCCCGGGCAAATCAAATTCGCCCTCGGTGAAAACGTCAAGCAAAGTAACTGGGGCGACAACCAGCGCACCCGATACCCCCAAACGCGCATGGGCGTAGAGCAGGTGTATGTGGACTACTTTACCCGCGCCCAGGAGTATGCCCGCCTCAAACGCTCCGGCAAACCCTACCGCAAAGACTTAGAAATGGAAGCCTTAGCCGAAATCCTCGAAGGCAAGCGCTTCATCACCTGCCACTCTTACGTACAAAGCGAAATCCTCATGCTCATGCGCGTGGCCGAGCACTTCGGCTTCCGCGTCAATACCTTCACCCATATCCTCGAAGGCTACAAAGTGGCTAAAGAAATGCGCCAGCATGGCGTCGGCGCCAGTTCGTTTAGCGACTGGTGGGCTTACAAATTCGAGGTCTATCAGGCCATCCCTTACAACGCAGCCCTCCTGCACCGCCAGGGCGTGCTGGTTGCGCTCAACTCTGACGATGCCGAAATGGCGCGCCGCCTCAACCAGGAAGCCGCCAAAGCCGTCATGTACGGCGGTGTGAGCGAAGAAGACGCCTGGAAAATGGTTACCCTCAACCCCGCCAAAATGCTCCGCGTGGACGACCGCGTCGGCAGCATCAAAGTGGGCAAAGACGCCGACGTTGTCCTCTGGAGCGAGCACCCCATGTCCATCTACGCCCACGCCGAAAAGACGTGGGTGGACGGCATCAAATACTACGACCAGGACGAAGACCGCCAACTGCGCGACGCTATGCGCCGCGAACGCGCCCGCCTGCTGGCCAAAGTGCAAGCCGAAAAGAAGCCCGGCGGCGAAGGCGGCGGACGCCCCAGCAACTTCCGCCCCCGCCAGGAACGCCACTACCACTGCGATACGCTGGAGGACGAAGGAAACTGACTCTCGCCTCTGTCGTTCCGAGGCGACATCTTCCTCTGGAAGGTGTCGCCTCAGAGAGCGGTTGCTTTCGAGGTGTCACCTTCTCGTGCCTCGAAGAGGACACCTCGGGCGTGGCCGTCTCAAAAGCCGTACCTTTGGCCGCAAAGGAAAGGCCATGCGCGAGTTCAACACATCTGGCCCGAACATACCGGATCGGCACTACACCATCGAGCGGCGCCCACAGATAGCGGAGGGCTTGCGCATGGTGGAGCAGGAGCGCTATTTCACCATCTGGGCGCCGCGTCAGACGGGCAAGAGCACGTATTTCCGGCAGTTGGCGGTATATCTGGAAGCCCGAGGATACGAGGTGGCGCAGATGAACTTCGAGAATTACCGGGTGGCATCTTTAAATGCGTTTTTATACGCTTTCACCAAGCACATCTTCGAGGCATGGGGAATTGACCTGCGTCAGGAGACCGACTTAGTCCTGGTTTTTGAACGGCTTTCGGAGGTGAGGGACAAAAAATGGGTGCTTATTGTGGATGAAGTGGAGGGCATTAACGCAGAGTACTTTGGTATTTTCCTGCATTCTATCCGCAATCTGTACCATTCGCGCCAGCGGCACGCTTTGAAGAGCGTGATACTGGTAGGCGTAACGAACATCCTGGGTGTGGTCAGCGACAATGCCTCGCCATTCAACATTGCGGACAACCTGGAGTTGCCCTACTTCACGGAAGCGGAGGTGTTCGAGTTGCTGGGTCAGCACGAGTTGGAGACGGGCCAGAGGTTTGACGAGGCGGTGAAGCGGGCCATTTACCGCATTACAGCGGGTCAGCCCGGGTTGGTCAACGGTTTTGCGCGCCAGTTGGTAACGCGCTATTCGGATGTGTCTCCGCTGGCGATGGAGCAGTATCTGGTGGTGGAAGACTGGTACCTGACCGAGGCCATTGATAAAAACTTTGAGAACATCCTGAATAAGGCCAAAGAGGAGCGGGCGTTTGTGGAGCGTCTGCTGTTTACGGAGGACAAAATTCCATTCGACATAGACCGTCCGGCCATCAAGTTGTTGCACACCAACGGTTTGATAAGGAAGGATGAGGATGGGAATGTAACGTTTTGGGTGCCGTTTTACAAAAAGCGGCTTTACAAGGCTTTTTACCCGTACACCAACGGCGAGAAGAAGGTTATTGCCAGTACGATTTCCGCGCCGGAGTACTTCCATGCGGACGGCACGCTGAACCTTGATAAGGTCATTGCCCATTACAAAGCCTACGTGAAGCGCCGAGGTTTCCATGTTTTCCGGGAGAAAGACGAGAAAGGCCAGTACCGTTCCATTCCGGAGGCGGCGCTGATTTACAGTTTTGAGACGTACATCCATGCGCTGGTGGAGGAGTTGAAGGGCAAGTTGTATCGGGAGGCGCACACTGGATTGGGCCGGAGCGATTTGATAGTGAACATTCGCGGTCAGGAGTTGGTGGTGGAGGCGAAGGTGTACTACAGTCCGGGTCGTTTTGTGGAGGGCAAGGAGCAGTTGGCGTACTACTGTCGCAGTTTGGGTCAGCGCGTGGGGGTGTATTTGGTTTTTTGTCCGAACAACGTGCGCTATCCGGACAGTGTGAAGGAGGGCGTGGAGGTCATTGAGGGCGTAGAGATACGGACGTATTTGGTGGAGTACGACGAGGAGAAGTGGTGAGGCAGAGGCGACATCTCCCGCAAGGAGGTGTTGTCTCTGCCCTTCTGAAAAGCATCAAATAGCCCGAAAGGCTGCCAGAAGACTCACCGGCATTAGGGAGCGAGGAGTCTCAGGCTTGCTTGCTGGCAATGCGGTTGGAGATAATACCAAACAGGCAGGCCGTCCAGAAGGAGTAGGAAGAGTATACCAGGGCGGGTTTGACCATTTCCTGGTTGCCGAGCAGGACGCTGGCAATGAGAAAGGCCAGGGTAGTGTTCTGCACGCCGCATTCAAAGGCAGCCGTCAGGCGCGAGGGGTGTGGTTGGCGCATCCAGTGCAAGAAGAAATAGCCAAAGAACAGGCTAGCAGCGTTTTGCACCAAAGCCACGGGAGTGATAGCCAGAAAGTCGTTGAGCGTCAGCCCGGCACCGCCGTGTTGCTCGCCGGCGAACATTTTGACCAAAAACACGATGGCCAGCAGGACGAGCATGATGTAGCGCGCCGGACGGCTAACGCGTTGAGCAAAATACGGGTAGTAGTGGCGGATGGCTACCCCCATGGCTGCCGGCACGATGGTGATGAAAAAGACCTGGCGCACCGTATCCCAAAAAGGCAGATGCAGGTCGGTACCGCGCCCCAAAAAGAAAAGCAAAGCAGCATTGACGACCACCGGAATGGTGAACAACGTCAGGAAGCTGTTGGTAGCCGTCAGCGAGAGGGAGAGTGCTACGTTGCCGCGCCACAGGTAGGTGAGGAAGCCCGACGTCGCCCCTCCAGGACTAGCACTGAGGATGAGAAAACCCACTTTGAGGGCCGGGGAAATGGGCGCCAGCAGATTGATGAAAAAAGCCAGCACGGGCAGGCCCAGCATCTGGGCCGAAAGGGCAGAGAAATAGGCTTTGGGGTAGCGCACAATGCGTACGAAATCGTCCACCGTGAGCGTAAGCCCTACACCAAACATAATCAGCGCCAGAACGGCACTGACGGCCATGTCCACTATCTGCGTCGGGGCTAAGGAGAGCAAGAGCATCTGCGATTTGCGAGCAAAGGTAGCAGGCGTTTTTTTATACCTTACGCCGGGTGGGCGTTACTCCCCCTCAGACCACGTGGCCCCATATTGCTCGACCAGCAGGTTGTCGTAATAGTCTGCCTTTTCGAGCAGGAGCTGTAGGGCTGCCGCGCCGTTGTCTTCGGTGAGGTAGTGCTCGAAAACGAGGAGCGACAGGAAAATGTTCTGCTCGTGTACCGACAGGGTCAGCCACTGGAGGTGGTAATTTTCGCGCATCAGATATTCGTAGAGCGGCTTGATGTTTTGCTGTGGGAGCTGGCACAGCAAGGCTTCGGCGTAGATGATGCCACTAGGTTCGTGGTAATTGAGGCGGATTTTGGCACTTCCTCGCATCATTTCCCAGGCATTAGGGCCGCTTCGGCTGAGTTCTACGTCGTAGCCGGAGCGCTGAATAATGTTTTCTACAAGGCGGGGCGTTCCTGCCGGTTGGTACTCCTCTACGGTGGCAGGCAGCTGGATGCGTTGGCCGCAATGGCTGCAGAAATTACCCTCTACCGTTTTCTCGTGTACGACGTTGAGGCAAGCCGGGCAGCGGCAGACATTGGTCGAGTTAGAGGCTCGAAAAGCCTGCAAGGCTTCATACAAAAACTTGACCGGCAGCGAAAAGCCCATATTGTCGCCATTGTGCAGGATGAAGGTGTTGACCCCCAGCACGCGGCCTTCGCGGTCCACTAACGGGCCGCCAGAATTGCCCGGATTAAGGGCGGCGTCAATGTGTAGGTACGGAATGCCGTTCATCACTTCGCGCGCGTTGGAAATGATGCCTTTCTTGACCGAAAACTTCAGCCCGAAAGGATGGCCGATGGCCGTAATGGCGTCGTGCTCGCGCACCGGCACATCCACACCTAAAACAATGGCGGGTAGTTCAGTACTGGTCGCAGGCGCGCTCAAGAATGCCAGGTCGTATTTGGGGTCAATGTATTGTACGGTGGCCAGCTGTTTCGCAAAGCGCTTGCCGTCAATCACCGCACGGCGCACCCCCTCCACCACGTGGTGGTTGGTTACGATGACATCCCATTCTTTCACGTAAAAACCCGTGCCCGTTCCGAACGGCGTGGCAATCTGGACGATGACGTCGCTGTAGGTATCAATGAAATCAGCCATAGTTTTAGCGTTGGCGTTCCGTCAGGTCGAGGCGACAGAGCATTTCTAAAAATGTCTTCCCAAAGCGCGGCATCGAGGAAAAGTCCAGCAGTTGCGTCTGCGGCTTGAAGTTGGGAAATTCCGCACGGTTGCGCTCTACAATATCCCTTATTGCAGCCAACACGAGTCGCTTATTCAGTTGCCCGTCCTTATTGACGAACGTCTGAAGCCTCATAGCCTGGAAAAAGTCTGTCTCTGTAACGCGCATAAACAGGCGAAGCAACTCGTAAACAGGCTTAGGCGGAACGTACTGGAAGAGTATATGAGCCACGATATACTGAGGCACGGCCATGGCCAGCACCTCATACCCTTGCTCCAGAGGCCACTCCATCGAGGGCCTTTCGCTTTCAATCAATTCCTTCAGGCGCTCAAATGATAATGGGATAACGGCGCCGAAGGCACTCTCCGTTCGATAAAATTCGGCCAGCACCTGCTCGCGCGGGCGGTCGAGTATCTTTTGCAACTCACGCCGCAGTGCCACCACTTTTTGGTGAATGCTCTGCTCTTGCTGAAGGAAATACATCCGTGAGGCCCGCTCCAGCGCATCCATAACGAAGCCTTCAGGGCGCGTCAAATAGTCAATCCGGTACATGACCGCCAGCAGCAGGTAAGCATAAGTTCCTGGGTGCTGCTCTATTTTAGGGACGTTTTTGTCCATTAAATCAAAGGCGGCGCGTATCTGGTGGCAGATAAAGGTGTATTTGGCTTCTTTTTCAGTGGTCGGGGTCTCCATGCACAGGGTTTCCGCGGGTGTCAGCACGCTGAATTCGTCCAGCAGCAGGTCATCGTGCTTGTCGGCCCAAAGGGCCAGTTCGCGTAGTGCTTTTACCATCTTAAGCGGTGAGGCGTCGCTGGCCGTCGTCTCAAAGCAGAGCGTCAGGGCGTTGTCGGGCGACAGGGCAAAGTGACAAAACTTCAGATCGTAGTTATATTCCATCAGCCTGCGCATAAAGCCCACACTGAGCACTTCGGCCTGTGCTAAGCGGCTTTCGGCACGCACCTGCTCGGGCGTCATGAAGCCGCTGATACGCTGCGACCCCTGCCGGATCTGAAAGCGCAGCATCCCATTCACCTCTTCCCACGTCACACATGATGGCTGACGCTCATCGGCAAGGTATTGCAGCAGCGCCCGAAACGCCGTCCAAAATTCTCCCTTCTCGTACGAATGTACTGCCTGCTCCCACCTTTTCATCTGCGTTTTAGATTTAAAAAAATCGGTATAGCGCCCCAAGGTGAGCTCGGGCGGATCCTGTACTTTTTCAGGGCCAAAAAAATACTCTAAAAGACGCACGAAAGTGGTTGTTTTGCCGTTAAGGAGAGCGGCAAAAGTAGCATGTTTGCCCGACAAAACTCTTCGAGGTGAACGCCTTCCGCACCGTCCTGCCGCCCATGTCGGCGCCTTTCGCGCTGACACACGCTGACCGCATCGTCGTCATTGGCTCGTGCTTCGCCGAACATATCGGTGAGCGCCTCAAGGCGCATAAGTTCTCGACCCTCGTCAACCCTAGCGGTATTCTGTACAACCCTATCTCCATTGCCCAACTGCTGAAGCGCCTGCTCGACCCCAAAGCCGACCTCTCCGAGGGCGTGTTTCAGCACCAGGGCCTGTGGCACAGCTGGGAACACCACGGGCGCTTTTCACACCCCGAACGCCAGAGCTTCGAACAACAGATTTACGCCGCACACCAGCAAGCCGCCGCCTTTGCGGCCTGCGCCAAATACCTGTTCCTCACACTGGGCACCACACAGGTGTTTGCCCTGCGCACCAGTGGACGCATCGTGGCCAATAACCACAGAGCACCCGCAGACTGGTTCGAGCAGCGCCGTCTCTCCGTAGAGCAAACCGTCGGCTGTCTGGCACCCGCCTTCGAGACCTGGAAGAAAGCCCGGCCAGACCTGCAAATCGTTCTCACCGTCAGCCCCGTGCGACATCTGCGCAACGGAATGGTGGAAAACCAGCGCAGCAAAGCCGTCCTCCTGCTCGCTTGCGAACAACTGTGCGCCCAATACCCGTTCGTCCACTACTTCCCGGCCTACGAACTGCTCCTCGACGACCTGCGCGACTACCGCTTCTACGCCGCCGACATGGTTCACCCCTCCGAAACCGCCGTGAACTATATCTGGGAATACTTTTCCAACACCTTCTTCCCGCCCCACACCGCCCAACTCGTCGCCCAAATCGCCCGCATCCGCACTGCAGCAGCGCATCGGCCCTTCCACCCTGATACCGCCGAACACCGCGCCTTCGCCCGCCAGCAATGCGAAGCCATCCAGCAATTGCTCCAACAGCACCCGACGCTGGATTTTTCAGAGGAGCTGGCGCATTTCAGCGCCTTTTTACACGGTGAGACACCAAAAGAGTAGGGCCGCTCGGCAAAGAGGCGCGGTAAGACTTCGGATACCCCGATAGGCCTTGAAATACCTCGTTCTATCAGAGTCTGAAAACCCGGCAGGAATGGTTCAAAACAGCGACATCTGCTCCCCTGCCGAAGGCGTTGGCTGCTGTGGTTGGGCCAGGGCTTCCAATCGCCGGGTAATTTCCTGTGCAGAGCGGAAAGGCTGGCCTCCGCGTTCGATAAGGGCGGCATTTCCGGGTGCGGGCGAGGCTGAGGCGTCGGGATGCAGCACCCACAGCGGCAGGCCCATCTCTAAGGCCGAAGCACCAGCGTTGAACGTACCGCTCATGCGGCCTTCAGCATCCTTTTCTGGCCCAGCTTTCACCACCACGAGCGCCCACGACAGCGCGCAGATGAGGCGGTTGCGCGTCATCGCGTTGGCGCCGCTGAACTTCTCCCACGGGGCAAATTGGGACACAAACAGCGCGTTGCGCTCCCAGCGCTGCTCCTGCAGCGCGTCCTTGAGCGAGAGGTGGCGCAGCCCAAAGCTGAGCACGCAGGTGGTGGTACCGTCGGCCTCCAAAGCCCCCAAATGGGCCGCCGTGTCCACGCCTTTGGCATAGCCCGACACGACGTTGAAGCCGCTGGCCGCTGCCGCCTGAGCAATGGCGCGCGTCATGGCCAGTTCCGCCTCCGCCACATCGCGCGCGCCAGCGATGGCTAAGCCGGGCTGTTGCAACAGCCCCAACGGCCCTCGGGCGTACAGCAGCGGCGGAGCGTCGTCGCGCAGGCGCTGCCGCACTAAGTCAGGATAACGCGCGTCGTCAAGACCAATGAGGGCAACGCCCTGTTCGGTAAGCGCTTCGTACTCAGCCCACAGTTGCTCTTCGCGGCTGGCATCCAAGAGATTAGCAAAGTGCGCCCGCGAGAACCGCCCCTGCCCGATGGCGGGAAAACGTCGCTGCAATTCGGCTTCGTCTCGGGCGAAGAGGTCGGCCAGCGTCAGGTCCTGCTGCTGCAGCTGCTCCCACAGGTAGTGGATGCTTTTGGCCCCAAAGCCCGGGGCACATACCAACCGGTACCACAAAAAACCATTGTCGTTCATCGCTTCGAGCGCGTTTTAGTGAGCGTCAGGACGTACACCTGGGCTGCCTTGCCGCGCTGGAGCGCCACTTCGCACACGGCCCGGAGCGTCTCGCCCGAGCGGTAAAGGTCGTCAAAAATCAACACCCGCAAACCGTGCAGCGCATGCGGCGCCATGTAAAAAACGCCTTGCAACAGCACACGCCGCTGCGCAGCATCCTCAACCTCTTTGAGTTGTGAAGTAGGCCGCACCTTGCGCAACACCTGTAAAGCCACCGGCACTCCCACGAGCGCTCCAATGGCTCGGGCCAGCTCCTCCACAGGCTGAAAAGGGCGGCTCGTGTCGGACGGCGGCACCGGCACAATGAGGTCAAGGCGCCACTCCGGCAGGCGCTCTTTTAGAAAATCGGCCGCTGCCTTTGCCAATGCGGGCAAGTGCTCGCGCTTCAGCTCGTACTTGAGGTGGTAGAGCTCCCCCCCTACCGCCGTGCGCTCGGTCAGCCAGCCCGCGGTGAATGTAAGGCGGCTCGATGCCGTATGCAGGTCTAACGCCCAGCCTTCCGCCCAGCAGCCTTTAAGAAGTTGCGGATGTGTGTCCATAGGAAAAAGCACCATTTGGATAATGCCTGAATGAACACACAATATTACGGAGTTTCGGCTTTTTCGAGGTGTCATCTTCGAGGCACGAGGAGGTGACCTCTCGAAAGCAACCTCTCCCTGAGACGACGCCTTCCAAAGGGAAGATGTCGCCTCAGAACGGCAGAGGCGAACGACAGAGACGACACCTCCTAAAAGGAGATGTCGCCTCGAGATGTCGCCTCGAAAGCTCGCCTCATTCACCATACCTTTGCCCTATGCGCATCTACCGCCTTTCGCACCCCACTCGCCGCATAGGAACGCCCGATCAGCCGCTGCGCATTGCATTGAGCAGTTCCAAGAGCATCAGCAACCGGGCGCTCATTATCAACGCCTTGCGTGGTGCAGAAGACCCGGCGGAGGGCCTGGAAGACCTCTCCGCGGCTGCCGACACGCGCACGCTGCTGCGCCTGCTGCGCGAGCGGCCTGAGGTCTATGACGCCGGCGACGGGGGCACGACTTTTCGCTTTCTGGCGGCTTTTTTGGCCCTTCAGGAGGGCTGTCGCGAGCTGACTGGCTCGGCACGCATGCAGGAGCGTCCTGTTGGCCCGCTGGCCGAGGCGCTGCGCCAGTTGGGTGCGTCTGTAGAATACCTGAAGCGCGAAGGCTATCCGCCGCTGCGCATTTGTGGCCCCTTGCGCCTGCCGGAGTCAGGGCCTGCTCGGGTAAAGATTAATGCTGGCGTGAGTAGCCAGTTTATCTCGGCGCTTATGCTCATAGGCCCTTACCTGCCCGGAGGGCTGGAAATTGCGCTGGATGGGCCGCCCGTCTCAACGTCATACCTCGAGATGACGCGAGCGGTGATGCAGCATTTTGGCGCAGCAGCCTTCCGGTACAATCACAAGATTCTCGTGGAGCCGCACCCCTATCGCCCGCGTCCGCTGCGCATCGAGGCCGATTGGTCGGCGGCCTCGTACTGGTATGCCATGGCCGCATTGGCCGAGTCGGCACACATCGTGCTGGAAGGGCTGACGGACCACAGCTGGCAGGGCGACCGCATCGCCGCCCAGATGGCGGTGCCCTTTGGCGTGCAGACGACCTTCGAGACATTCAACGGGCGCCCCTACGCCCGCCTGCGCGCCGAGGGAGCGATAGTGCCAGACGAAGACTTGCTGTTTTTTGACGGCAACGATTACCCCGATCTGGCCCAGACCTTTGTCGTCCTGTGCGGCGCCTTCGGGCAGCGGGCTGCTTTTTCGGGCCTCCAGACGCTGCCGCTGAAAGAGACCAACCGTTGCGCAGCACTCCAGAGCGAATTACTCAAGGTAAAAGTCTTCTTTGGGCCGCCTCCACGTGACCCTAATCTTTACCTCGCCTATGGCCGTGCTCAATGGGAAAAGCCTGTGCGCTTTGCCACCTATGGCGACCACCGCATGGCTATGGCCCTGGCGCCGTTGGCCCTGCTCCAGCCCATTGACATCGAAAACCCGGAGGTTGTGAACAAATCGTATCCCCAGTTTTGGGAGCACCTGCAGCAGGCAGGCTTCCTTATCGAAGAACGCATGGAAGTATGAGCATCATCATCCGCGCCCACGGCAAACTGCTCCTCACCGGCGAATACGCCGTGCTCGACGGCGCCGAGGCGCTGGCCCTGCCCGTCCGCTATGGGCAGACACTGTACGCCCAACCGGCCAACACCCCCGCCGCCCTGCACTGGACGAGTGTGGACGCCCACGGAACGCCCTGGTTCGAGGCGGCCTTCGCCCTACCCACATTCGACCTCGAAAGCACCTCCGAGCTGACTACCGCCCGGCGCCTGCAAGACCTCCTGCTCGCCTGCCGCCGCCAAAGGGCCGACTTTCTGGCCGACTTCACCGGCTGGACGGTACGCATAGAAGCCGACTACCCGCTCCACTGGGGCTTAGGCAGCAGCAGCACGCTCGTGGCCGCACTGGCCCGCTGGGCAGAGGTGGACCCGTACACCGTCCTGTTCGAGACCCTCGGCGGCTCGGGCTACGATATCGCCTGCGCCTTTGCAACAGGGCCTATCTTTTACCGCTTAGATGACCAACAGACGCCACACGTAGAGCCGGCACCGTTCGACCCACCGTTTGCCGAGCAGCTGTTTTTTGTTTTTTTGGGAAAAAAACAGGACAGCCGCGCCGAAATCCGCCGCTTCCGCCAAAAGGTTCAACCGCCCGAAGACTGGCTCAAGGCCGTTTCCACCCTGGCGCGTAAATGCGCCGCCGCCCAAACGCTGGATGCCTTTGGCCAATGCCTGCAGGAGCACGAACAACTGCTTGCCCCTGCGCTGGCCCGCACGCCTGTTCAGGAAGCACTCTTCGAGGACTTTCCCGGCGTCGTCAAAAGCCTCGGAGCCTGGGGCGGCGATTTTGTGCTGGCCGCCAGCCTGCTCGATGCAGGAGGAACGCAGCGGTATTTTGCCCAAAGAGGCTTTTCTACCTGCATTCCCTATCGGGAAATGGCACTCTGACGCCGCCTACAAGATCGCATGGAAAACGCTCACAAAGCCACAGGCAGCTTTTCCATTCGTCTAAAGTGATTTTTTACCCAAAGACATTGTAGCCAGGAAAGAGGATACCTCCTTTATCGCCTGTTTTACCTCCCTCAAGTAGCATATGTAAAAGAAGAGATGGTTACTGCTACAGCAGAAGAAGCCGAGTATGTGCCTTTGGTTGTGGTGCGCGGGCTGTCGCACTGACTGAACAGCTGTGCACCAGGTGGCAACACCTGATAACGGCGGGCTTTTCATCTGCTGAATTATGATGACCTCCCTTTGCATCTCCATCCAACTGAAGTTATGATCGGGCCGGTGAGAGCACCTCGTTTGCTTCCGACCTGCTCGCCAAACGCCTCTTCCTCCTGTGCATGCCATTTCTCTGACGGACCCTCCTTTTGGCAGGGAGCGCTCGTTCAGGACGTGCTATCTGTCCGGATGTTCGGATGCCAAAAAGACTAACATTGCCTGGAAACACCTGATAAACCGGGCGATTACAGGATGCTTAAATGTGCCTGCTGCGCGGAGACGGCACCGATTGAGGAAAAGGGTAGGATGCCTTGCCCGCCGCGGAAGGTCGGTTTTCCTTTTTTCCTTTTGCACTTTTTGCTGTCCTTATTCGCGCCATTCAACGCCAGCCTATCTTTGCGCGCCATTTCTTCGTACAGATTAAAGACAAACGACACACATGGGACGCGCGTTTGAATTCCGCAAGGAACGAAAGTTTAAACGTTGGGCCAACATGGCCAAAACTTTTACGCGCATTGGGCGCGAGATCTCTATTGCCGTCAAAGCGGGCGGCCCTAATCCCGAATATAACCCTCGTCTGCGCGTAGCTATCCAGAATGCCAAGCAGGCCAACATGCCGAAGGCCAATGTGGAAAACGCTATCAAGAAGGCCAGCGGTAAAGATGCCGACAACTACCAGGAAATCCTGTACGAAGGCTACGGGCCGCATGGCATTGCGGTGCTGGTGGAAACGGCTACGGACAACCCCACGCGCACCGTCGCCAACGTACGCCTGCACTTCGACCGCTGCGGCGGTTCGCTGGGCGTATCGGGCAGTGTGAGTTACCTGTTCAACCGCAAGGCCGTCTTCAAAGTCAAAAACGAAGGTCAGAACTGGGAAGAACTCGAACTCGAACTCATTGACGCCGGCTTAGAAGACGTCAAACACGAGGAAGGCGAAGTGGTGCTCTATGCCGACTTTACCGATTTTGGCAAAATGCAAAAAGCGCTCGAAGACCGCGGCATCGAACCCGTCAGCTCGCAGCTGGAATGGATACCTACAGTAACAAAAAAGCTCTCGGACGAAGAAGCCGAACAGGTCATCAAACTCATTGACCGCTTAGAGGAAGACGACGACGTGCTCAACGTGTTCCACTCGATGGACATGTCGGAGTGAGCACAAGGGCGTGGCTCAGGTGGCTGCTTTCAGCCGTGCTTATTGGTTGGTTTCCCCCAGTGGCACGGGTTCCGGGAGCGTGGGCAGGTTGTCGGGGTCCCAGTTCCACAGGCCCTCTTCGAATTCACGGCGCACAAGGGCGAGGTTGGCTTCGTGGTCTTTGATTTGCTGGCGGGGGAATCGGTAGCGCTCCCACAGCGAGTCAGTATCGAAGGGTCGGTTGGTGGCGACGCTTTCGCGGATGGCATAGATGTAGGCTAAGCTTTCGGTGCGTCGGCGCAGCCAGTCGGTGATGGTCAGGGCCGGGTCGCCGTGGCCGGGTATGAGGCGAGTGAACCAGTTGCGGTCGTGGATGCGCGGGAGTTTTTCTAACGTATTGACATACTCGACGCTGCTGTGCTGAATGATGGGAAACTCTACGTTCGACAGGTAATCGCCAGCGATACACAGCCCTAACTGCCATACGACGACCATCATGCTGTCGGCGGTATGGCCAGGGGCCAGATAAAACGACAGTTTCGTTCCCTCGTGGCGATACTGCACGCCGTCGCGGTACACTTTGAAATCCACCGTAGGATACTCGACCGGATATGTTCGGCGGATGTAGTACTGCTGGTCGAAGTCGGCGATTTGCTCCACAATGGCCTCTTTGTCGGGGCGGTCGGCCATGAGTTCTGTAGCAAAGACTTTATCGGGCTTGAAGGCACCGGCGCCGATGATATGGTCAAAGTCGGAGTGTGTATATATCAGATACAGTGCCCGTTCTTCGCGAAAGGTGTCCACGTATTGGCGTATGGCGGCTATCTCGTCGGGCAGCCAGGCTGGGTCAACGACGATCATCAGGTCGTCGGTGCGGACGACCGTAGTATTGGTTTGATAAAGTGCGCTTTGGAAAACAGTAATGTGCGGATCGCGGTAAAGGATTTTACTCATTAGGATTCCCGGTTAAGTAAACAGTTAAAGGGCTATGCACAAAAGGCGCTATCTTTGGCCTCGCTATAAAAACACGCAGGCGTAAAAAGTTGTAAAGGCGACGGGGGCAAATGTAGACAAACCGGGCCAACGCCGCACGGTTAGAAGAAAAATGGGAAGTATCGTTGCTATCGTAGGGCGGCCCAACGTGGGCAAATCCACTCTGTATAACCGCTTAGTAGGCTTTCGAGACGCCATTACCGATGATTTTTCCGGTGTTACGCGCGACCGAAAGTACGGCTTTTGTGAATGGAACGGTAAGCGCTTCACGGTAGTGGACACGGGCGGCTTCGTGCCTTCCTCCAAAGATGTGTTCGAGGCAGCCATCCGCCAACAGGCGCGCATTGCTATTGAAGAGGCCTCGGTCATTCTGTTCATGGTAGACGCTCAGACCGGCATCACTGACCTGGATGAGGAGTTGGCCAAACTGTTGCGCCGCTCCTCCAAGCCGGTCTTTGTCGTTGTGAATAAGGTGGATAGCTTCCGCAACCAAATGGACGCCAACGAGTTCTGGAGTTTGGGCTTTCCCAACACTTTCTTCATCGCCTCCATAACCGGCAGCGGCACCGGCGACTTGCTCGACGCCGTAACCGAGCAAATCACCGAAGAGCCGCCTTTAGAAACCGACCTGCCCAAATTTGCCATCATCGGGCGGCCCAACGTGGGCAAATCCTCGCTCACCAACGCCTTGCTAGGCGAAGAGCGCAACATCGTTACCCCTATCGCTGGCACCACACGC
Source organism: uncultured Saprospiraceae bacterium (assembly GCA_937980645.1). Lineage (GTDB taxonomy): Bacteria > Bacteroidota > Bacteroidia > Chitinophagales > Saprospiraceae > M3007. Next base: position 32,945 of record CALJPQ010000020.1, read on the forward strand.
GACCCCATCCACAGCGTGTACAACAAGTTTGGCAAGCAATTCATCCTCATTGACACTGCCGGCATTCGCAAGAAGACCAAAGTCGAAGAAGACTTAGAGTTCTATTCCGTCATGCGCGCCATTCGCGCGCTGGAAGAGTCCGACGTCTGCCTGCTCGTGCTCGACGCCACTCAGGGTATCGAAGCCCAGGACCTGCATCTGCTTCGGCTGGCCCAAAAACGCCACAAAGGCGTCGTCATTCTCGTCAACAAATGGGACCTGATAGAAAAGGAAACCAACACCGCCCGAGATTACGAGGCCGACATCAAAAAGCGCATCGCTCCCTTCGACGATGTGCCCATCCTCTTCATCTCGGCCTTAGACAAACAGCGCATCTTTCAGGCCGTCGAGGCTGCCCTTCACGTGTACGAAAACCGGCAGCGCAAAATCAAAACCTCCGAACTGAACGAACTTATGCTCGAAATCATCGAGCGGACGCCGCCGCCGTCGGTCAAGGGGCGCTACCCCAAATTCAAGTACGTTACCCAGCTGCCCACCCATTACCCCTCGTTTGCCTTCTTCGTCAACAACCCCAACTGGGTGCGCGATACTTATGTACAGTTTCTGGAAAACCAGCTGCGCCAGCATTACGACTTCAAAGGCGTGCCCATCGAGATCTACATGCGGGCCAAATGAAAATGAGGCAAAGGCCAGGATGGCGGTAGAGCATGTGTGCGCCAGATTGCGTTCACCCCATAAAAAGGGCGACCCATCGGCTGTAGCGATGAGTCGCCCTTATGTTTTGGCGCAGAGCGCGGCTTAGTTGTTTCCGCCTTCTACCTTGATGGCGCCACCACGGCGCTTCTGCTGTTCAGCATCTCCTTCCTGCACAGCACCACCGCGCTGCTTCTGCTGCTCCACGTTGCCTTCCTGCACGGCGCCACCGCGCTGCTTCTGTGGGTCTTGCGGGGGCGTCTGCGGCATCGGCGTTACGGACGGCGGCTTCGGAGTCGGGCTTTTAGGCTTCGTCGCACCTGGCTTAGCGCCCGGTTTACCGGCCTTGGCCGGCGGCAAAGAGGCCACGTACTCATCGAAGCGACGACGGGCTTCCATGTTAATGCGCGCCGTGCACTCTTCCTGCTTCATCGCGCGGTATTCGTCTAGTTTCATCGCAATGGCCTGGGCGATCTCTTGCTGCTGCTGCTCTTTCGTCTTGTAAGCCGTCAGCGTAACGAGGGCAGCGGCAATGACGGTAAAAGCCAAAATCAGTTTCTTATTCATGCGAAAAGGCATTTTTTAAAGGTGAGCAAATTGGGTTTACTGGATCGTTTGCTGGGCTTCGTACTCCATCTTCAGGCGGTCAAATTCAGCAGACACACGCGCCTCGAATTCGGCGTCGCACTTGGCGTTCTCTTCATTGTCAATACTTGCCTTTCCGGCTTCTACGCCTTTGGCAATTTCAGCCTCTACCTGTTCGGGAGTCAGGAGCTTTTCGCCGCACGAGGACAGGCCCAATGTCAGCAGGCCGGCAGCGGCCATGGTCAACAGTGTTTTTTTCATGTCTGAACTACGGTTTGCGAGTTTTTTAGAAAAATTCGAGGCAAAAGTAGGGCGCCTATCGGTCAACCGATGCGCATTTACTTTTTTTTAAGCAAAAAGAACATACGTTAACGAAGCAGCACAACATCGCCCACGGCCACCGGCATCAGGGTGCCGTCGCTACGGCGCCACGAGATGCGGTACAAATAAACATCCGACGGGGCGGGCTGGCCATTTACGGTGCCATCCCAGCGTGCTTTAGGGTCGGTGCTATCGAAGACGAGGCCACCCCAGCGGTTGAAGATTTGCATGCGCTCGATGATGGCCGTGCCTTCGAGCACCCGCATTTCAAAAAAGTCGTTGTGGCCGTCGCCGTCGGGTGTAAAGGCGTTGGGGACGCGCACTAGAGGGAACGACAAGCGGAATATTTTTTCCGCCACGCGCACGCACCCCTGCTGCGACACGGCGCGCAACGTATAGCGTATGGCTGCCGAAGCCGTATCGTTTGAGGCTGGGCGCACCTCGATATTGGAGGTAGTGAAGGGCAGGGTTTTGGTGTCAATGATGGTTTCCTGCCAGGTGAAGGTAAAGCCGTTGAGGTTTTGCGGAGGCATTACGGAAGCGAACAGCTGCACGCTCTGACCCAGGTCGAGCCGATTGGTGTCGGGCACGCTGGCAATGGCTAAGGTGAAGGCTGGCACCGTCGTTACGCGCACCGTATCGCGCAGGGCGCAGGTGTCGCCGAAGAGGAAAGCCACCACAAATGCAGTGGTAGAGTCCACCGTAGGTGCGATGATGGTGGTAGTTGCCCCGGTGCTCCACTCGTAGCGGCCATTGGGGCCTGAGCCCGAAGCCGTGAGCACGACGCGGTCGCCGGCGCAGATGCTCGTATCGGCCGAGGCCGTCAGCGTAGCGGAAAAAACCGTTACAATGAGCGACCGCGTGAGCGTGCACAGCCCGTCGCGCAGGGTAACAGTGTACACAGTGTTCTGATTGGGCGACACCGTGGGGGCTGGCGCGTCGGTGGGCAGGCTGGGGTCGGGCGGCGCGGCCGTCCAGGTGTACTGCACACCGGGCGAAGGCAGCGCCAGGTTGAGGGTCAGCGTCTCGCCCGGGCACAGGCGCGGGTCGGGTGGGAACTGGATGTTTAGCCCTTCGCCGTCAATGGTTACGGTTACGGTGTCGCGCAGCTGGCAGCGTCCGCTGTAGGTCAGCGTGATGACATAAGCGGTCGTGGTGTCGGGGCTAACGAGCACCGATTGAGCATTGCTCAGCATGGCGCCATCGGGCAGGCGTATCCATTCAAAGCTGCTGCCGGGAGTGTCGGTCAGGGCCAGCAAGCGTGCCGATTGGCCTTTGCACAGGGTAGTATCGTTGCTGACGTCGAGCATGGCGCGTCGTACGGCGATGCGCACCGAGTCGTGTCCAATGCAGCCGTTGTTGGTAGTTACGTAATACGTTGCTGTCTGCGTCGGCTGAAAGACCGGTGATGGCTCGACTACCATACCAAATCCCGGATGCGTGGAGGTCCAGGTGTACGTGGCCGTGGGGTCAAACAAGCCATTGAGTGCCACCGAGTCGCCCGGGCATACGGTCAGGTTGGCCGGTGGCAGCAGCAGCGGTGCCTGGGGTCGAATGAGGACAACCGCCGAGGTGCTTAACGGGCAGCCCTGAAACGTGCCGCTCACCGTATAGGTGCTAGAGGCGCTCGGTCGCACCCAGACGCTGTCGCAGGTCGTGCACGAGAGCCCTGTGGTTGGCTCCCAGCGAATATTGGCCAGGCCCGGCGTGTACGACAGCCGCAGCAGCACGCTATCGCCCGGGCACAAGTTACTTTGCTGCGGCAAAACACTCAGGTTAGCCGACGGAACGACATTCACCACCGCTGTGGCCGTATCGGCGCACACACCAGAGCGGGCGATGCGCCGGTACGTCGTCGTTTCCGTAGGCCGAACCAGCAGGTTGGGCAGCGTATCTGCCGACAGTAGCGGCGTGGCTGGCGTGCGCGTCCAGTGGAAGGTGATATGCGGAAAGTCCACAGCCTTAAACGGTGGTGTTCGCAGCCGCACCGTATCGCCAAAACAGATGGTCGTATCCTGAGGCAGCAGCGCCAGATTGTACGGTAGGCTGTCCACAATGATGTAATAGGTTTTCGTGCGCACGCACGGTGATTGCCTGGCTGTTAGCGTGTACTCTGTAGTGCGCTCGGGCCGGGCAATGGCGCGAAGGCCATTGTTAATGATGGTCAACCCCTCCGTAGGTGCCCAGGTGCAGTTCCAGCCCCACGAAGGCAACAGTACACCAATGCTGACCGATTGACCACGACAGATGCGCAGGGTGTCTGCCTCAGGAAAGAAGTTGATTTCATAGTTCTCTACAATTGCCCTGACGCTGTCAAACGTAGGCACCGGACAAGAAGGAGATGTTATGGTTACATAATACATCGTGGTCTGCTTCGGCGTATCTACCGGATTAGGCTCTGTGCTGCTGAACCCCGGCGGCACCGACGACCAATTGAAAAACGTGTTGGGTGCAGGGTCGCCTCCCAAATGAACAGTATCCCCCAGGCAGATGGAGCGCCACCCTGGGGTGTAGTACTGAGGCGCCTGACCATCCAGTACCGTGATATGCACCGAGTCAGTAGCCGAACAGGTGCCGGCAGCATTCGTTACCGTAAGCACAAAAGTGTAAGACCCCGGCGGCAGCCCGGCAATACGGGGCGCAGGGCAATCGTAGCAGTTCAATCCCGGGGCACCTGTCCACTCAAATTTCGGGTTAATGCCAAAATTAGCGATCTGGGGCGCCAACCTGATCTTGGAATTTTTGCAAACCACTATACTGTCCACCAATTTGAGGTCGCAGATCTCCTGCGCTTGCAACACAGGGAGGCTGACAATCCAGCACAGGAAGTAAAACCAATGTTTCATAACCTGGGATAATAATGAAATGACAGAAATCGGTTGAGAGGTAAGTAGGATTAAAAAATGAGAAAAGCCTTGCTCTTTAATAGCGCACAGGGGCCTGATTCTCTGAGGGAATGGGAGCGTCTTCAAAAGAAATCTGTTTGAGCATCAGATAATCCGTCAGGTCGTGCATAGACGGCACCACCGAGATGTAGCCGTTTTCTAAGGCCCAGATGTCGGTATCGTCCTTGTGGTCGAGGTTGACGAATTTGCCCGTCAGCCAGTAGTACGGTTGGCCATGGGGGTCTCGGCCTTCCACGAAGTCTTCCACCCAGCGCGCTTCGGCCTGGCGACAGACGCGGATGCCGCGTATCTGGTCGGCTGGCAGGCGCGGGATGTTGACGTTGAGCAGTTTACCTGTTGGGAGGCGATCGCTTAGCGCGTACTCCATAATACGGCGCACCCATGGTTTCGACGGTTCAAAATCGGCCTCGAAGCTGTGATCGAGCAGCGAAAAGCCAATGCTCTTGATGCCCTCCAGGGAAGCCTCCATAGCCGCCGAAAGCGTACCAGAGTAGATGATATTGATAGACGCATTGCTGCCGTGGTTGATGCCCGATACGCACAGGTCAATGTGGCGATTCTTCAGCACCACATGCCGGGCCAGCTTCACACAGTCCACCGGTGTGCCCGAAGACTCCCAAGCCTCAATGCCTGGAAAGACGCGCACGTGGCGCAGCCGCAGCGGCTCCCGAATGGTAATAGCGTGCCCCTGGCCGCTTTGCGGAGCATCAGGTGCCACCACCACCACCTCGCCCAATTGGGCAGCCACCTCCACTAAGGCCCGAATGCCGGGTGCTACAATACCGTCGTCGTTCGTTACTAAAATAAGAGGCTTACTCATGTCGCAAAGGTAGTGGGAGCGACCTTTAGCCCGCACACCGCCCGGCCGGCATTTTATTTTCAACTCCGTGTGTTTGAATAATTTGTCCTAACCTTGTGCGGCTTTTTTTGTTTTTTTGTCGTTTAAAAGTCAGTTCCCGACCGACACGCTAAATAACCCGTTGTATGAAACAGACTACTATCTTTCTGCTTGCGCTAAACAGTCTGCGTTTCTTTTTGCTCAACGCCCAGCCGATTTACATCCAGTTTGACCCCACGTGCATGAACCAGCTAGAATATCGCTACGTGTACACCGGCGCCGTCGCCAATGCTTACTTAGTGCAGCCCTCTGGCAGCGAACAAATCCAGCTGCAGGCCGGAGGCCAGGGCATCACTTCGCCCACGCTACCGCCCAACATGGTCAGCTGCAAAAATTTCAAATTCGACGACCAGTTTTTCAACGACGTCAATAACCTGTCGCGCCAGGTCTATATGGTGCATTCACAGGCCAAAGGCTATCTGCTCATTCCCATCATCTCCGCCGCCCAAATCCTGCGCAGCGGACAGTACTATTTGGTGCGCACGCGCAATTATTCGTTTGCTATAGACACGACTAATTTAGTCTATGAGAACAACATTGCTACTGGCTCTTCGGACTGGTACATCTACTTCAACGGCCTGAAATTCAGAGGGTGTTTCTTTGAATACTCCTTTAAGCGCGAACCCACACGCGCCAACCAGGAACGCTCCGAATTCGACTTCATCCCCGGTATCGGCCTCACCTACGAACGCACCGGTATGACCGCCGCCGAAGCTGAAAACAATCACTACCGACTCGTTAAGGTCAATAACCTGCCTTTAGAAGATTACATCAACCAGCGCTGCGGCGGCCGCACCGCACCTACCCCACCGCCAGTGTCCTCTTACACGCCTCAGGTCGAATACGGTACCATCCGCGAAACCGACAAAGAAACCTATGCCTTACCCGGCCGGCAACCCACACCAACTGCGACAGCAAGCACAACCCTACCCCCCTTAGCTGATTGCCCCGAGCCACCTGGCGAAGGCTATCACATCGTGCAACCGGGCGAAACCCTCAATGCTATCTCACGCGCTTACAACATCCCGGTGCGCTCGCTCATCACGTGGAACCACATTAAAAACCCCAATCTCATCCTCGTCTGCCAGAAAATCTGGCTGCGCAAACCACCCGCCGGCACTCCACTCTCCACACCCAGACAGCCCGCCCCACCCGTGGCCTCCGTAGCACCGGGCACAACGGGCCTGCCTGTGGCTCAGCGCCAGGACATCTACTGGAGCCAAACCCAGCCTGACCTGACCCAGCAGGGCAAAGGCGCCCAAACGCCGCCGCCCAACGTCTATGACGTAAATCAGCCCCAAACGCCGCCCACTTATACCCCTCAGCCCAAAACCATCGTGCACACCGTGCAGAGCGGCGAAACGCTCTTCGGCATCGCTACACGCTACGGCATCACCGAAGCCGAAGCGCGCCGACTCAACAACTACCCGCCCACGGGCCCCATCAACCTGCAGCCCGGCATGCAAATCCTCGTCTCCGACTGCTGCCCTCCCGGCACCGCTGCTCAGCCGGGCACTACTGCCCCCTCCGCTACTACCCCTCCCACACCACCCGGCACCGCCGCTCCTGTGGCCACCACGCCACCCGGCCCGGGGCTGCCCAGCGTGTTCAACACACAACCCACCGCACCGGCAGCGTACAGCCAACCTACCGAAACACAACCCTCCGTTACACCCACTCGCACTACCCCCACCTACTTCCAAGAGTACATCGTCCGCGACGGCGACACCATGCAGTCCATCGCCATCCGCTTCAAAGTCAACGCCCAGGAACTGGCCATCCTCAACAACAAAGACGTCAACGAAACGCTCATCGCCGGCCAACGCCTGCTCATCCCCAGAAACTAAACCCAACACCAATATCCCATGCGCTCCACCACCATCCTATCGGCACTCTCGCTCACCCTTTGGGCCACCGCAACCCTCACGGCCCAAAGCACCTCCTCCATGGAAATCGGCGACCCCACCCAAAATGCCGGAAAAGTGAAGTGGATCCCCATGCAAATCGAAACCGGCGACGTGCCTTTCGGCATCCCCGTCGAACGCACCATCGAAGCCAAAAACATCAGCAACGAAGACCTCATCCTCATCGAAGTAACCAGCGGATGCCACTGCGCCGTAACCGATTGGACGCGAGACCCCATCCCGCCCGGCCAATCCGGCTTCATCCGCGTCGTCTATGACGCCCAACGGGAAGGCGAATTCTACAAAGTCATCTCCATCCGCACCAACTTCGATCCCGAAACCCAATTGGGCTTAGGCATGGTCGGGCGCGTGCTGCCGAAGTCGGCGAAAAAGCAGTAGTACAATAGCCTACGTGTATGAAGCAGAAGCCTCGCACGAGCCACCCCATCGTGCAAGCGCCGTCGTACTTTTGCGCTGACGAACTTTTTTCCGACAAAAAAGACATGAAAAAACTGCAGAATTACGTGCTGGGCCAGTGGGTCAGCGGCGAGGGTGAGGGTGTGCCGCAATATAATGCCTACACGGGCGAGGTCATTTCTACGGCCTCCGATGCCGGGCTGGACTACGGGGCTATTCTGGAATACGGGCGCCAGAAGGGCAATCCGGTGTTGCGGCGCATGACTTTTCCCGAGCGCGGACGCATGCTCAAGGCGTTAGCGCTCTACTTGCTGGAGCGCAAGGAGCAATACTATGCCATCAGCCACCTCACCGGCGCCACACGCGCCGACTCGTGGGTGGACATCGAGGGCGGCATTGGCAATTTGTTTGCCTACAGCAGCCTGCGGCGCCGCTTTCCCGATGAGCCGTACTATGTGGAAGGCGAGACCGTGCGCCTTTCCAAACAGAACACTTTTGTAGGCCACCACATCCTGACGCCTAAGCGCGGCGTGGCCGTGCACATCAACGCCTTCAACTTCCCGGTGTGGGGCATGCTGGAGAAGATTGCCGTCAATTTGCTGGCAGGCGTGCCGGCGGTGGTAAAGGCCAGCGAGCAGACGTCTTTTCTGGCCGAAGCAGTGGTGCGCGACATCATTGCCTCCGGCATATTGCCCGAAGGGGCGCTACAGCTGCTGGTAGGTCAGGGGCGTGGCCTCCTCGACCATGTGCAGAGCCAGGACGTGGTTACGTTCACCGGCAGTGCCGAGACGGGCCGCAAGTTGCGCGCACACCCGACGATTATCGCCCACAGTGTGCCCTTTACGATGGAGGCCGACTCGCTTAATGCTGCCGTACTGGGCGAAGATGCTGTGCCTGGCACACCGGAATTCGACCTGTTCATCAAAGAGGTGCGCCGCGAGATGACCACCAAGGCTGGCCAAAAGTGCACGGCGGTGCGCCGCATCCTTGTACCCGAAAGCTTGATTGACGCTGTTCAGGAAGCGTTGGGCAAGAGCCTGTCGCAAACCACCGTGGGCGACCCTTCGGTGCAGGGCGTCCGCATGGGTGCGCTTATCAACCGCCACCAGCTGGCCCGTGTGCGCGAAAAGCTGCAGCAACTGGCACAAGTTACGCCCGTTGTGTGGGGCGACCCGGATGCCTTCGACGTTGTGGGCGCCGACCGCGAACGCGGGGCCTTCCTGCCGCCCTTACTGCTGCGCAACGATGCGCCGCTGCACCACACCCTCACGCACGAGATGGAATGCTTCGGCCCGGTCAGCACGCTCATGCCCTATAAGACCATCGAAGAGGCCATCGAAATTGTCCGCATGGGCAAAGGTTCTTTAGTAACCACCATTTGCACCTACGACCGCTGCATTCAGCGCGAGTACGTGCTGGAAGCCGCCGCCTATCACGGACGCATCCTCATGCTCAACCGCGACTCGGCACCCGAAAGCACCGGGCACGGCTCGCCCATGCCTCTGCTCGTCCACGGCGGCCCGGGCCACGCCGGCGGCGGTGAAGAAATGGGCGGCATTCGCGGCGTCCTCCACTACATGCAGCGCACGGCCATTCAAGGCCACCCCTCCGACATCACCAACGTTACGAACCAGTACCAGCCGGGCGCCCAACAAACAGAAACGCCCGTGCACCCCTTCCGCAAGTACTTTGAAGACCTCTTCGTGGGCGAAACGCTCATCACTGCCAAACACACCGTCAGCGAAGCCGACATCCACAACTTTGCCAACGTCAGCGGTGACCACTTCTATGCCCACATGGATGCCACTTCGCTGGAAGGCACACCATTCACTGGGCGGGTCGCCCATGGCTATTTCGTGCTCTCTAAAGCCGCCGGCCTGTTCGTAGATGCGCGAAAAGGCCCTGTGCTGCTCAACTACGGCATAGACGAATGCCGCTTCACCAAACCCGTCTATCCGGGCATGACCATTGGCGTGCGCCTGACGGTGAAGGAAAAGATCGCCCAGGAACACGACCCCTCGCGCGAAGGCGTGGCTGCCATCCCGCGCGGCATCGTCAAGTGGCTGGTAGATGTCTATGACGAAACAGGCGAAACCGTAGCCATCGCCACTATCCTGACCATGGTGCGCCGCCGCGTCGAGGCATCCGTGCCGGTCTAGCTGGTCTTGGGGATGATTTCCGTCTTTTCGCCGAAGTAATGCGCAAAACGGGCGATGTCTTCGGCCAACTCCTTGTTGTTCGTGGCACGCAGGTACGTCTGCCCGAGCGAACGAAGCACCTGATAGACGAAGCGGTCCATCTCCTGCACCTGCATCTCATTGGTCCACAGATCTATGCGCAGCGTGTCGCGGCTGTTTTTATCAAAAAGGGCCAGCGACATAGCTTTACACTCGTCCATCTGACCGGGAGCGTGCATGTCGGTAGCAGCCCATTCTATTCTGATGGGAATACGCTCTTGGTCTAAGCCGACGCGCAAGGTGATGTCGCTGACTTTGACAATTTCTTTGTTGTCCATGCTGTAGTTGGTGTTGTTTTTCAGGCAAAAGTACGGCCTGAGCGTCCAAACGAAAGGGCGGCGTTTCGCTGTTGCTTGCGAGACGCCGCCCTTGTGGATATCTGTCCAGACGATATTTAGCTGAGATGCGCGTTAATTTTCGCTACAAAATCGGGCTTGAGGCGCGCACCGACGAGGCGGTCCACCAATTGGCCATTTTTAAAAAACAGGAAAGTCGGAATGCCGCGGACGTTGTATTCGATGGGTACCTTAGGGTTCTCATCCACATTCAATTTGCCGATGACGGCTCGGCCGTCGAATTCGCGAGCTAAATCTTCCACGATGGGGTTCATCGCTATGCAAGGCCCACACCATTCGGCCCACAGGTCCACGATGGTCAGTTTGTCGCTGCCAAGCACTTCCCTTTCAAAGTTATCGTCGGTGAATTTTTGTACCATAATACGTAAGGTCTGTAATTAGGTGAAAAGTTGGTCGGGATAACACAAACCCTCTCAAAAAGGTTCGCAAAGGTATTAGTGCATTGCTAAAGTTTCTTTAGCGCGGCACTCCGCTGGTCGGATTTGTGGGCGAAGTGTCGGTGGCCGGAGTTTCTGCGCGTTCGCTGTCGAGGAATCGCCAGCCGATTCCGAGGCGTATGGCGCCGAAGGGCTGCGCATAGTGCGCTGTTTGGAAGAAAAGGCGGTCGTCGGCCCACAGGGTGGTCAGGTTTTCGTAGCGAAAGAAGAAGCGGAAGGACTGCACCTTGAAGGCGGCAAAGACGTCTATCCACGGATAAGATGCGGCGATAAAACCGTCTTGCAGGTGGAATTGCGCTGTCAGGGGTTGATAGGCATCGGCCTGGAAGGGGCTATTGATGCGGAAGTCGAAGCCGGTTTCCAGCAGCAAGCGTTTTTGGAACAGGTAGCCGGAGTGGTACAGGGCTCCCTTGACAAACCATTCGGGCAGGCGCACCACGTCGCTGCGGTTGAAGCGTTGAGCCGCCAGCGTCAGGTCGAGGCGCAGGCGTTTCCAGCGCAAGTTTTCGCGCACGAGCAGCTGCACCACCTGAAGCGGCGCGCTGGTCTGGGCGGGTAGGCCGCGCTGGTCGAAATAGAGGTAATGGTTTATCTGGTGCGTCTGGGCCGTAACCGATAAGCCCACAACGGGTAGCAGATACGCGGCAGACAACATGTTTTCTACCGGTTTTTCAAACGCATTTTGCCAGAAAGGCCTCTGGCTGACGCCTAAGCGATGCGCCAGCAACGCCGGCGGATAGCGCTGGCTGATAAGCGCGGCCTGCAGTTCACCGACCATGCCCAGATTCAGCCTCAACTGGCCGTGCAACTGGTATTCGCCGAAATTGGCCAGCAAGCCAGCGCTGCCGTTGGCCGAAAGGCTAAAGCGCGCCGAGGGCGCTATGAGCAGTCGCCCGGTCAGGAAGAGGTTTTGGAGCGCCGTGTCGGCAAACGGCTCCTGGCGCCATTGAAAGAGGGTGTGCTGCACGCCCACGGCCAGCATATCGGAAGGCGCCTGCGGATTTTTGCGCTTGAAGGTGGCCAACTCGATACTGTTGTCCAAGCGTCGGAGTTCGGCGTAATGCCGGATGCCGCGCTGGTCCACCAAAAAGGTATCGAAAAAGGCTGCGTCGTCGCGCAGTGGCACTCCGGGTCGGCTGCCGGGGTCGGAGAATTTGAAGCGTGCTGTGCTCCAATCGGTTCGGTGCATCAGGCGCAGGGCGCGTTTTTGGGTGGCGGAGTCCCCCACAGGTGTCCAGTGGTTGATCCACGTCAGGTCGGTGTAGGCGTGTCGGGTCAACGCTTGCAGGTCGGGCAGGCGTATGCTGGCCGTGATGGGGCCGCCAAACAAGCCGCCCGTGATTTCGCTGGGATCGGCCAGCCCGCCATTTTCCTGCTGCCGGCTGACGTTGCGTGCAGCGATAAGGAAGCTATCGAAGCGGCGACTGACCGGATACCACAGGCCAAAGGTAAGGGCCATGTGTCGGGCCGCCTGGTACTGGTACTGGCCAATGTTGACGGTGTTCTGGTGCAGCAGGGAAAAATTGACACCGCGGGCAAAGGTGCGCGAAAATTTGGCCCGCACCATCAGGTCGTTCTGACGCTGCCCGTGCGATACAAACAAGTCGGTCAGCGCCCGCCTGTTGGGATAAAACGGCAGGTCATCGGCGCGCAGATAGTACAGGTCGAATACCCGGTAACCCGTCTGAACGCCGCGGCGCACCTCCGTCTGGAAAAACAGCGGACGGGCTGAGGCGCCGATGTTGCCCAAGGTACCCCAGTCAATGATCGGCCGCCGCGCCGGGTCGTACATGCGGAAGGCGGCATCGGGCAGCGTGTCGCCGTCGGGATAGATGCGCTCGGGTGCTCGGGCAAAGAGGTAATAGACGGCCGCGGTATCTTCCAGAAGGTCGGTATCACCCGAAGTACCCGCCTCCACCTGTGCCTGAAGCGTTGAAAGGCAACAAAACAACAACCACATGGCCGCCAAACCTCGCCCCAGGTAAAAAACACCTGCTCGGCAAAGACACTGCTGCCCGGGTTCAGTATCGGTCTGTCTGAATTCGCTCATGCTCTAATGACGCACTTCAGGCGGCAAAGGTGAGCACTGCACCGACATTGGCCTTGCTCGCAGGTCGAGAATTTGGGGAATAAAACGTGAAAAGCCCAAAAAGTAACTGACCAAGTTATTCATCCTCCCGCAGACGCTTCCGCAGTTCGGCCACATAGGCTATCTCGACGTCTGCCATCCGGGCAATTTCCCCATCGCTCATCGTCGTATTGCGTATGAGCCTTTTAAGGAGACGCTCCATGCCAATCTGGACGCCCTCCTCGCGGCCTTCCCGGCGGCCCTCCTCGCGGCCTTCCCGACGGCCCTCCTCACGCCCTTCCCGACGGCCCTCCTCGCGCCCTTCCCGGCGGCCCTCCTCGCGCCCTTCCCGGCGGCCTTTTTCTATAATTTTATCGTAGGTAGAGCGCACCCTGGTACGCGGCTCCTCCGGCAGCGTTTCTATGAGATTTTCCATTTCTTTAGTACCCATATTCAAGCGCTTTTGAACGTAAACGAAAAGCATTTCCAGCAGCATCTCTCGGGCGGCTCCGAGGCGTTTGCTGACGGCAAAGATAGCAATGTCTGCAAAATTTTGCTTCAGCCCCTGAGCATCGAATGCGTACTTGAGCGCCAGCCAGACGCTACGCAGGGTGCCCAGGGCTTCGTTGGCTTTGATGATTTCATCCGGGAGGTCGTTCAGGTGGGTAAAGATGAATTTCACCTCCGGCAGGAACTGCAGAAAAATGTCGGAGACGCTCGGAAAGAGGTCGCGCATTTGAGGCGGAGTCCAGCTTCTGGTGCCATGGGCAACGACAACAGCCACGACAATACTCGGCGGTTGCCCATCGGCCAGCTCACGCCTCCAGACCCCGAGGATGTACTGGAGCAGCTGGATTTCTATGGGTTGGGTGGGCGGGCTGCTCTTGTGTTCAAAGAGGAAGGTGATTTTGGCCTGTGCCTCCGTGTTTTTCAAAGGGCATTGCCAGATGACATCGGAAAGCGCACTTCGGAGGTCACTTTCAACAAAGGAGCCGGAGAGCAGGACGGCATTATCCAGGTCGAGCAACGCCAATTGCTCGGGGGTGAGCACGGTGCTCAGGTGCGCTACGGCATGCTCGCGGTAGCTGTATGCTTCGCGAAAGAGCGGGTCGTGGCTGGGCTCAGGTGGCTCCTTTGAGCGGCGGGCGCGTTTCTTAGCCATGGCAAAACCTTTAGGCTGCCTCAGGAGATCAGCGCCGGGCTCATGCCCATGCTCGAGAAGCCGCCGTCGTGGTAGAGGTTCTGCATGGTTACGTAGCGCGTCAGGTCGCTGAACAGCACCACGCAGTAATCGGCACAGGCCTCTGCGGGGGCGTTGCCCAGCGGCGACATCTTGTCGGCGTAGTTGAAAAACTCCTGAAAGCCTTTAATGCCTTGCCCGGCCGTTGTCATGGTAGGGGATTGTGAAATGGTGTTCACGCGCACTTTTTTGGCCACACCGAAGTGGTAACCGAAGCTGCGCGCGAAGGACTCTAGCAGTGCCTTGGACTCGGCCATTTCCGAATAGTCGGGGAATACGCGCTGAGCGGCGATATAGCTGAGCGCCACGATGCTGCCCCACTCGTTGATGGCGTCTAATTTCCAGAGCGTTTGCATGGTTTTATGAAACGAGATGGCGCTTACATCGAAAGTTTTGAGCATCCACTCGTAGTTCAGGTCGGTGTAGGGGCGGTTTTTGCGCACGTTGACCGACATGCCGATGGAATGCAGCACAAAGTCCACCTTGCCGCCGAAGTGCTCCACACTCTGGCGCACGAGGTTTTCCAGGTCCTCTACCGACGTGGCGTCTGCCGGAATGAGCGGCGCCTTACACTGCTCGGCCAGTTCCTTCACAGCGCCCATGCGCAGGGCTACGGGAGCATTGGTAAGCACGATTTGGGCACCGTGTTGCACGCAGCGCTCTGCCACTTTCCAGGCGATGCTCTGATGGTCTAAAGCGCCGAAGATGATGCCTTTTTTGCCTTGTAAAATCATGGTCGTTTCGCTGTTTAAAAATGATGATAAACTGCTCTCGAGCGGCAAAGATGAAACAGGCACGCCCTATCCCGGTGCGCGCCTGCTTATTTATAGTTCACGAAAAGGGCAGATAGTCCCTGTTTTCGCTCTTAGGAGGCTTGTTTGCCTACAGTCATGTTAACGCAATAAGTTCAAATCGCCTTTGAGCAGCACTTTTTTGCCGGTCAGAAACTCCACTTCGGCTACCCAGGCGTACACGTCGGAGGGGGCGGGCTTGCCGTTGTGGGTACCATTCCAGCCGATGCTGTTGATGGGGCCGCTGCCTTCGTACACCAGTTCGCCCCAGCGGCTGTACACGCGCAGGATGAGCGCTTTGACTAAGGAGTCGTCGCCGTCGGCCAACAGCCGGAAGACGTCGTTGTTGCCGTCGCCGTCGGGTGTAAAGGCGTTAGGGGCATACACGCGCTCAGGTACCACCTGAATGCGGAAGGTGTATTTGCGCTCCGTGCAACCTAAGGCATCGCGCACGGTGAGGTTGTAGGTAACCGTCGAGTCGGGGCGCACCAGCGGCGGGTTGCCCGGATTGAGCGAGTCCCAAATGAAGACGTAGCCCGGCACAATGTTGACGGGCAAGAGCACCGACTCGCCTTTGGAGATGATGGTATCTAAGTTGCGCGCGCCATCGTAGGCTGAGGGCATCAGCACGCCCACACTGGCCGTGTCGCGGCAGCCCGAAGCGTCCACGATGATGACCGTGAACGTCGTCGGCTGTGTCGGTCGCACCCGCACCACCGACGAATTTTGTGGCGGCAGCACTAAGTTGGCCGGCGACCAGGTAAACGTCGCATTGGGCAACGCCGGCGCAGCCACGCCGATAAGGGCTGTGTCGCCCGGGCAGATAGTATCGCCAAACAACTGCAGCCCCGGAATGCCGCCAATGTTGATGACCTGGCTGAACGTGTCGCGGCAGCCTAAGGGCAGGTCAGTAACGATTAGCCGAACAGTGTAACTGCCTTCATTACTGAAGACATGCGTGGGATTTAGCAGGTTCGATGTGCCGCCGTCGCCAAAACTCCAGCTGGACAGATCGCCTTCGATAGAAGTATTAATAAACGATACCGGAGCACCCACGCAAGGCAGGGAGCCGACGATAAAACCAGCCCGTACAGGGGAGAAGTTCACCGGCATTTCCACGGCTATCGAGCAAGCATCGTCTTCGCCTTTGAGCACTAAACGCGCCACCGTGCTGTTGGTCGGCGGGCGGAAGCGATAAACATGTTTGACTGGGTTGACCTTGCCGGCTACGTTCCCATCGCCAAAGTTCCATTCCCAGGAACTGATGCTGACAGTATCTTTTAAGCGAAATTCGATCGTATCACCAGCGCAGATGAGGTTTTTATCCATTTCAAACGTGCCCTCCGGCCCTACGACGGTGAACATTCGCTGCACGGTGTCGCGGCAGCCGAAAGGCGTGGTAGCCACCATGGTTACCGTGAACGTACCTTTGGGGAATACCGTCGTGGCCTGGTTGCCCGCCACCTGCACGCCATTACCCAAATCCCAAGTAATGGAAAGCGGCAGGCTCGAAGGCGTGGTGTTGGTGAACACCATGTTTTGCGGATAGCAGATGATGCTCTGGTTGTCCACGTTCGATGCGAAGCGCGCTTCCGGCGGCGCCTGCACCTGTACGGTGGCAAAGGTCGAGTCTTTGCAGCTCGTGGCTACCTCTGTGTAGACCACTTTGACCGTAAACTGCCCGGCATTCGGGTAGGCGGTACTCACCTGCTGTCCGGAGGCCGTCTGGTCGTTGCCCAATGTCCATTGCCAGGTGAGGTTAGAGCCTTCAGTGGTAAAATCTGTGGCTGCCAGCTGCAGCGAGTCCCCTACACAAAGACGCGCTGGAGAGGGTATCGTAGCTATTTGGCTGAATGGCTTGTACACTTCAATGGGCAACTGGGCATAACCTACGCAACCGTAGGCGTCTTCAACGCGCAATTCCACGTTGAATACCCCGCCCTGTGCTGGTGTGCTGAAGGTGTGCGTGGGGTTGGTGTCTTTGCTCATTGTGCCGTCGCCAAAATTCCATTCCCATTTCACAATCGTCGTATCGGCCGTGCTCAGGTCTTTGAACGACACCGTCGAGGGCACGCAAATGCGGAATTTATCTGCCGTAATGGCTGGGTTGATGTTGTAAATGAAAACCTCTCGCTCCAGCGTATCGCGGCAACCGTTGACACTTTCTACCTCCAGACTGATGGTTTGCAGGCCGGAAGGCCCCAGAGGAATGTCCAACGTCGGTTCGTTGCTGCGAATGGGTCGCTGGAAGGAGAAATACCAGGTGTAGCCTTTGTAGCAGGTTGCATTCACGCCTGTAGAATTGCTGGCATCTAGCGTCTGTATCTGGCCACCGCAAATGGTGTCAGGCAGTTCAAACGCTGCCTTCAGGACGCGCGGACACACCATAGCAGTATCGAAGGAGGCCGGACAACCTGAAGACGGGTTTTCGGCCTTCAGGACGACGGTGTAGTCCTTTGGCGAGG
Organism: uncultured Saprospiraceae bacterium; assembly: GCA_937980645.1. Taxonomy (GTDB): domain Bacteria; phylum Bacteroidota; class Bacteroidia; order Chitinophagales; family Saprospiraceae; genus M3007. The sequence continues at coordinate 50,263 of CALJPQ010000020.1, forward strand.
TGTACAGGTGCGTGAACGAAGTGTCCACCGTGGTGCTGTCGCCGTCGCCCAGGTACCAGACTACCGATGTGGCGTCCTGGCTGCGGTTCGTGAAGGTGAAGGCCAGTTCATTGTCGCACGTCGTCTGGTAGTGTATGCGGGCGATAGGCCCTTTGACCCGGATGAAGTTGTCTTTGGTAACGGTGAAGAAGCACCCGTTGTACTCCGTGGTAAGCGATACACTCAGGTCGCCCGTTTCGCTTTTATAGACCCAGGTTGGGTTTTGGTTTTGGAAGCAATGCCACAACCGGTCGCTTTCGGAAGAGAAATGCCAGGCATCCACGCGCGGGTCGTTGGTCAGGTTGATGAACTGTACCGTATCGCCCGGGCAGATTTCCGTTTTATCGGCGATGAAATCGCCGGCGATGGGTTCGCCCACCTCAATAAGCACGGCGTAGGAAGTATCCACACATCCAGCGCTGTTTTCGATGACTAAGCGCACGCGGTACTCACCTGGCGAGTTGAAGATGTGCGTTACCGGCCCCTTATTCGTTTGCGTGAGCGGTGCGCTGCTATCATCGAACAGCCACGTCCAGCGCACGATATTTTCCCGTGAGGTGCTGCTGTCGGCGAAGACGACCTCCAGCGGTGCGCAGCCGTGTTGCACGTCGGGCATGAAGCGCGCATTGGGGCGCCAGATGGAGTCCACGCGGAACGAGTCGGCTACACAGCCCGCTCGCGTAACGATGCGCAGCCGCACGGTGTCTAACCACAGACCCAGGCTGGAGTAGCCCGTTGTATCGGGTGTCCTCCACTGGTAAATGGCTGTTGGGCCGGAAGCCTTCGAGCCGTCGCTAAATGTCCATTCCCAGCTAACGGCGCTGGGCGAGGTTGCGGTAAAGGTAAACAGCGTCGGGTCGCTGCACGAATACGTCGGCACGGCCTCAAACAGGGCGCGGGCGTCTTCTACATACACAGGTTTGGTCACGGTGGACACGCAGTTGCCCAAGCCCGTTACCGTCAGGGTAATGTTGCGTAGCCCGGGCGTCTCAAAGACGACCTGTGGATTAGTCTCTTGCGAGGTAGCCGGGTTGGCACCTGCACCGAACGTCCAGGTATAGACGCCAATTTCGGAAGTATTGTTAATGACCACCTGGGTACCTAAGCAAACCGTGTCTTTAATGACAAAGTCAGCCACTGGCGGCCCTACGCGCACCGTTCGGCTGGCCGAAGCCGAGCAACCTACCGAGTCCGTGGCTGTCAGCGTTACGGTGTAATTGCCCAGTTGGTTATACGTCTGCGCCGGAGGATCCACAAAGTTGGAGGTATTGCCGTTGCCAAACGTCCACTCGTAGGTGAGCGTACCCGAACCACCGGAGGTGGTATTACTAAACGAAACCGTCAGCGGTGGCTGACAGGCCACCGGAGGCGATGGCGTTGTGGTGAAGCTGACATTGGGCTTAATGCCCACGCGCACCAGGGCAGGAAACACCTGCGTAACATTGCACGTAGGATAGTTGGTTGTCAGTTCTACCGACACGGTGAAGGTGCCAGCGGCGGTGTACACGTGCGAGGGCGATGTTCCGGAGCCGCCGGCGCCATCGCCGAAAACCCATGAACGCCCCAGCGCCTGAATGTCGCCACTCAGCACCAGCGAGTCCTGGAACTGTACCGACAGCGGTGCACAACCCGACGTGGGCTGGGCAGTTACAAACACCTCCGGCCTAGGGAACACCGTGATGGGCACGGTGCCCACCACTGGCCCACCCGGCGTTTGCCGAAACTCGACATTGTAAGTGCCCGGTGCGGTAAAGATGTTGATAGGCGAAGCGATGTTGGCCGAGCCTCCGTCTTTGAAGTCCCAGAAGAACGACGTGGCCCCAGGCGGAGGCGTGAAGCGAACCGTCAGCGGCGCGCAGCCCCGGGTTACGTCAGCCGTTTGAGCGAGAGCAGCGGCGCTCAGCAAGAATGCCAGCAGAGTCAAATGTGTGCGCATAAGCATTGGGATGCGGTTTCTGAAACCGGCGGGCAAAGCAACGGGATGATTTCTTAAAAAGCGCTACAATGTCCAGCCTTTTTCTTAACAGGGTAAGAAAAACCGCCCAATGGCTGCTCAGGGCAGCAAAATGCGCGCTTATTGCCCGCTAATTGTGCGTAGCGCGCAATGTCAGATTGAGCCGTACCGGCGTTTCGTCCGTCGTGTTGCGACGCAGACGCAGGGCTAAGTCAATGCTAAAACGCTCACCCTGCATCACGCGCTTGGTGTCGGCCAACGAGGGAATGAGGTCGAGCACATTGCTGCGCTCTATCGGCGTCGGAAAGCGATATGCCGCCTCAATGGCACCCTTAGGGTCGCTTTCCACAAACACCCGCAGCGAGGCCTCCTCTACCATCGAAAAGTCCGCATCGCCAAAAATACCCACCAACGATGCCTGCCGTGTGATTACCCCCTGAATGTCGGCCTCCGTCTTGCCGTTTTCGCGCAGGAGCGTCTGAAAGCGCGTCGGAATGTCGCGAAAGTAAAAATGATGCGTAACAAACGGCCCCAGACCCGGCGCCAGCACGAAATCGCGTTGATAAATCAGGTCAAAGCCCGGACCTACGCGGTCTTTTTTACACTGAGAAAAGACAAGAAGAAATACCAACCAGACAAATGGCGATCGCATGAAAACCTTTCATTAAGCCCCAAAAAACGCTGTACAAGCAGCCTTACAGACGGGCTTTTCCGCCTCAGCGTTGCCCACATGAGATGCCTCGCCTGCTTTTTTCTCAGAAAAACACGGCGGGGGAGCGGTATCAAAACGTTACCCAATAGCCTGCGGCCTCTGCCTTTACTGGATACAAACCGGCATCCAGGATGGTTTGCCGTACATCAGGCAGTGCAGTGCGAATGTCTTCGGATAAAAAAACGGGCACAGGAACGGGAAACACGCGCTGCCGGAAGAAGGCGCGCTCGGTACAAGGCAACATCCCTTCTTTAGGGAAAAACAGCTCTAAGCGTCCCTCTCTGGAGGCGCTCAAAAAGGCTACAGCGCGCGCGCACCGGCGCTGGTGAGCGCGGGTCGTATGCAGTTGATGCGTGGTAATAATTCGGCAAATACCGACTCCCACGCAATCGCCGCTGGCTTGCATGACGCCGAATTCGACATCAGCTTTTATCCTCCGTATTTCTCTGATTTCTGGGGCGGCGGACAAGAAGAAAGTGCTGTAATCGGTCATGATAATGATTAAAAATGCTGGCCGGTGAGAAGATTGTTTTGAAAGTGGTCAGATGGCGTTCTGCCCTCCCGGCGAGATGTCTTGGATTAAATTCAAACGGTCGCGACGATGCGATGCAGCCAAAAAGCATGCCATTTCCTCACGGGTTGGCACAAATTACCTCGATTAGGGGCCGCTCAAACCTGTCGGAAGGCCAGTTGCATGCGCAGGCGCAGCGCGGCCACATCGCGCGCCCACGCCCAGAGGTTACGCCAGGCATAGGGCCATTCCGTGGCGTCTCCCAGTGCCTCTAATAGGCGCTCGGGTGAGGCGCGAAGGGCGGCAGCACGCAAGAGCGCCTGTCCATTTGGAGAGACCTGGTAAGGCAGCCTCAACCGCTCACGTTCTAGGTGCGCGCGCCAGCAGGGCAGTATGCGGTCGGGCCACAGATGCAGGCTTTGAGTCAGCGCAACTGTTAGCCCACTGTCTGCCGAAGCCCACGCTTGCTCAATGCGGGCCAGATCGAGTACGCAGCGCTCCCACACCGGATAGGGAAGGTTGGGCCATTGCACCTGAAGTGTGGAAACCTGTACAGGTCGAGAGGGCACTTTTTGAGGCCTTTTGTGTTCCTTTGGGAAAAAAACGCTTCTCCAGCGTGAATGCTGCCAGGCTAACCAGACGGCTGAAGGCCCTAAAGCCCGAAAGAGCGCAGATGCGGGTATTTTCTGCTGCAAAGCCGCCTCTAGCACCTCGGGCAGCCACTCCGGCGGCAGGCGCCAGCGGCGATGCGCCAAAAGCGCCAAAAATTCGGGCAAGAGTGCCTGAAAATCCTGGTGGCGCACAATGGCCGCTAAAACAGAGGCGACGGCCTCCGGACAAATCGGACGACGCACGGGCAGAGGGGAGGGCACAGGCTTGCGCTCCGATAGGAGTAGGGGCGCTGCTGCCCGATGCAACAAATGCGCCATGGCCAGCATAGCCATGGGCGATAATGCACGCGCTTCACTCTGCATACCCGACGCATCAGAGCCATTCATTGCGGCGCGAACGACCTCCGACCAACTGTCTTTCATCGGGCAAAAATGATCACTCCGCCCCAATGCTTATCCCTAAAAGCCCTCCGACAAAGCAACCATTCAGCAAAATTTTGCCATTTATGACAAAAACTGCTCTTTTGAATGATCCTCCCCAACAGCAAAGTACTGCGGAACGCTGTACATTTACCGCACGCTGATTCTGCTCAAAAAACAGCGAAGGCATTTAAGCATTCCTTGCGTCTATGACCACGCTCTTAGTTCCGACCGACTTTTCTAAATGCGCCGAAAATGCGCTACAAAGCGCTTTTGCTCTGGCCGAGCGCCGGGGGGCCAGTGTGGTGGTGTTGCACGTGGTATTCCCCAATGAGGCTTTAGACAATAATATCTACAACGCTTTCTGGACAGAGGAGTACCTGGAAGAGCGCCAGCAGGCACTTCGGCGCTGGGTAGAGCGCATTCGTCAGCCGGTGCGCTTCGGGCAGGTGAAAACGGAGATCATGTGTCGCATAGGCTTTCCAGTGCCTTCCATCTGCGATGTGGCTGACGAAATTAAAGCTGACCTCATCGTCATGGGCACTACCGGCTCTACCGGGCTGCGCGGCGCCATTCTAGGCAGCGTAGCCGTCGGCGTTATGGCCCAAACAACGCTGCCGGTGTTGTCTATACCCAAAAACCGAATCTTCGACCTGACCGTAGATGCGGTATTGGCAACCGACTTCAAGTTCAATATAAGTGAGGCTTCCGTACAGGTACTGAAAGAGGTTATCGCCGATATCAAAGGCAAATTGCATATCCTGCACGTTCTGGAACACGCCGATGCTCCCCGTCAGCCCGAAAAAGAACAGCAACTGGGTGCCGTCATCAATCCCATACCGCACGAATTTCATTACCTGCACGACCGCGACATCGTGCAGGCAACCGTCAACTTCATTGAGTCGTTAGACGCCGGCCTGCTCATTGCCGTAGCCCATAAATACAGCATCTTGCACCGGCTGTTTTTCGACCGAACCACCCGCCGCCTGGCCCACCACGTGCATGTGCCGCTACTGACGCTACACGATGCCTGAGTGCCCAGCTCCCGGTCTTTATGAGCCTTTGCAGGCGAGGTACATCTTTGCAACACCTGCGGATTTGAGCCACCGCCATTTCCTTTCGCAACGGCGAAAAAACTGCGCCACTCTACCCTTTTGTACGACAAAATGCCGCCTGCTTTGTTTAACGGCTTTGCAAGCTGAACGACAGCTATTGCTGACAATACTGAAATCACCGCGCCGCAAACCAGACCATGACATTCCAACTAAAGGCACCTTACAAACCCACCGGAGACCAGCCGCAAGCCATCCAGCAGTTGGTAGAAGGCATTCAACGCGGTGAACGCGCTCAGGTTTTGCTGGGCGTTACTGGCTCCGGCAAGACGTTTACCATGGCCAACGTCATTGCCCAGGTGAACAAGCCCACTCTAGTGCTAACGCACAACAAAACCCTCACTGCTCAACTCTATAGTGAGTTTCAAGCCTTTTTTCCCGACAACGCTGTCGAGTACTTTGTCTCCTACTACGATTATTACCAACCCGAGGCTTACCTGCCAGTGACGGATACCTATATTGAAAAGGACCTCCAGATCAATGAACTGGTGGACAAACTGCGCCTGCGCGCCACCAGCACGCTGCTCTCGGGCCGGCGCGACATCATCATTGTGGCCTCCGTGTCGTGCATCTACGGCATGGGCAATCCCGAAGACTACGCTACTGGCATTATTCGGCTGCGGCGCGATATGAAGATATCTAAGACCCAATTCCTCTACGCCCTGACCGACAGCCTCTACTCGCGTACCGAGGGCGACCTGACGCGCGGAACATTTCGCGTACGCGGCGACACGGTGGATATCCACCTGCCCTATGCCGACTGGGGCTACCGCGTCATCTTCTGGGGCGATGCCGTGGAAAGCATCGAAACCATTGATGTCCAGAACGGTAAGCGCATTGCCGAAACCGACCAGGCCCTCATCTTCCCGGCCAACCTGTACGTAGCGCCTAAGGAACGCCTGGCGGAGATCATCCGAGCCATCGAAGATGAAATGACAGCCCAGGAAAAGTACTTCCTCTCTGAAGGCCGCTACGTAGAGGCCCAGCGCATTCGCGAACGCACCATGTTCGACCTGGAAATGATCCGCGAACTGGGGTATTGCAGTGGCATCGAAAACTACTCGCGCTTTTTCGACCGACGCCCGCCCGGCTCGCGTCCGTTCTGCCTGCTCGATTACTTCCCTGACGACTACCTGATGATCGTAGATGAAAGCCATGTAACCATCCCTCAAGTGCGCGGTATGTGGGGCGGCGACCGCGCCCGCAAACAAATCTTAGTGAACTACGGCTTCCGCCTACCCTCCGCCATTGATAACCGCCCGCTGAGTTTTGAGGAATTTGAAAGCCTCATCAACCAGGTCATCTTCGTCAGCGCCACTCCAGGCGACTACGAACTGCAGCAAACCGAAGGTGTGGTGGTTGAGCAACTCATACGCCCTACGGGTCTGCTCGACCCGCCCATCGAGGTGCGCCCGTCGCTCAATCAGATTGACGACCTGCTTGAGGAAATCCAGCGCCGCATCGAACGCGGCGAACGCACACTGGTAACCACACTGACCAAACGCATGGCCGAGGAACTGGCCGCTTACCTGACCAAAGTCAATGTTCGCTGTCGGTACATCCACAGTGAAGTGGAAACGCTCGACCGCGTCGAAATCCTGCGCGACCTGCGCTTAGGCGAATTCGACGTGCTGGTCGGCGTCAACCTCCTGCGCGAAGGCCTCGACCTGCCCGAAGTGTCGCTGGTGGCCATCTTAGACGCCGACAAAGAGGGCTTCCTGCGCAACGTCCGCTCCCTTACCCAAACGGCAGGCCGCGCCGCCCGCAACGCCAACGGCCTGGTCATCTTCTACGCCGACCAGATCACCGACTCCATGCGCCAGACCATCGAGGAAACCAACCGCCGGCGTAGCATCCAAATGGCCTACAACGAAGCCCATGGCATCACTCCACGCACCGTCACGCGCAGCCGCGAAGAAATTCTGGCCCAGCGCAGCATCTTAGACATCCGCACCACGGAGCAGGCCAATTACTACGTCGAGCCAGAAGCACCCACCCTTGCCGCCGAACCCATTGTAGCCTATGCAACCCGCCCACAATTGGAGAAAATGATCGCTGAAACCGAAACACGCATGAAAAAGGCCGCCAAAGAACTTGACTTCCTCACCGCTGCCCAACTGCGCGACGAAATGCTCGCCCTCAAAAAGCAACTGCGCGAACGCTTCGGCGTCGAATAAACCGCGCAATACTTCAGGCGTAACTTTGCTCTCCCAATGGCATTCAACGGCAAACTCATCGGCGGCATCATCGGCATGATCTTGCTTGATTTAGCAGGCATGCCGTTCGGCGCCCTGTGGGGTTTTTTGCTGGGTGGCATTCTGGGCCATATCTTTATTGACCACCCCGGCACCCTCGAAGAAAGTACCAACGAACATCGCGCTGCTCAACGCCAGCGGGGCACTTTCATTTATCACCTGCTGTGCCTGTGTGTGCGCTTAGCCAAAGCCGACGGCCCGGTCAATCGCCTGGAAATCCAATTCATGGAGCAGCTCATGCGCCAGCGCCTCAACCTCAGCGAACGCGGACGACGCGACGCCATTCGCGTATGGAACAACGCCAAAAACTCCGATATCCCTTTCAGCACCTATGCCCAGGCATTTTATCGCGACTTTGCCCAACAGCGTCACCGCGTCTTAGACATGCTCGACCTGCTGTTCGCCCTGGCGGCCGCCGACAGCACGCGCCTCCACCCCGCCGAGGAAGAACTCCTCTTGCGCGCCGCCGGGCTGTTCCACATCAGCCGCCTGCAATTCGACCGCATCAAAGCGCGCTACTTCGCACCCCCGGCTCAGAGCGGCCCCACATGGTCAGCTCTCGACCCGCACTATGCCCTCTTAGGGGCTACCCCCGCCGACTCTGTCGAGGTCATCAAGAAAAAGTACCGCGCGCTGGCCCTCAAATGGCACCCCGACCGCATTCAGGCGCGCGGCGGCGCAGCAGATGCCATCCGGCACGCCCAGGAAAAGTTCCGGCAAATCAATGAGGCTTACGAAAAAATCATGGAAGCGCGTGGGCAAAAACGCTAAAAAGAAAAAGCCCCCCAGCGACATCTCGCGGAGAGGCCAAATCCCAAAAACCAATTGTTAATCAGTTTTTTTTAAAAGCCACAGCGGGCGCACTACTGCGCCTGCTGGTAAATATTCATGTTCTGGATGGGCACCGGCGGCTTTTTGCGCTTGAAAGTATAGGCAAATGAAAACTCGTGCGAGCCGGTGCTGTACTGCTGGAAGGGGCCGAAGGAGATGTCGTAAGTGTAAAAGAGGTTGAAGCGATTGTACTGTGTGCCGATAAGGAAGGCCATCGAGCCGCGCGAGTTGGGCCGGTAGGTGAGGCCAGCGATGAGTTTATCGTCCATGAAGCGGCCTTGCAGGTTCAGGTCCACCTGGAAGGGCACGTCGCGGATGCTGCGCACGGCAATGGAGGGCAAGAGTTTGAAATTCTGCTCGTACAGGTTGAGTACGCCGCCGATTTGCAGGATGAAATAGCGCAAGCCTGCGCCGGTTTCATTTTGCGGTTCGTCGGTGGGAATTTCGTCTAAGCGGGCGCGGATGGCGCTGGGCAGCACTAAGCTGGCGAAGAAAGCGTCGTCGTACAGCACATGCGCCCCAAAGGAAGAGGTGAAGAGGCGTTGCCCGTCCACGGCGCCGGCGAGTACGTCATCGCGTACGTCCACCAGGGGGTTGGTCAGCACTTCGTTGTTCAGGCGGCGGCGCAGAAATTCGGTCGTCAGGCCCAGCCCCACTTGCGCGCGGTCCACCTTGAAGCGGAACGAATAGATGCCCTGAATGCGCGAGACAATCTGGTTGCCGATATGCTCGGTGAACACACTGCCGCCCAAGCCCAGTTTGTCGCCCACCGGGCCGGTGTACAGGAAGGTATAGCTGCGCGGCGCACCCGGGAAGCCCGCCCAAGAGTGGCGCGCGTTGGCTAAGAAAAGATATTCATTGCCAAAAGCCGCCACACCCGGGTTAATGAGGTTTTGGAAAACCTGATATTGCGAGTAGATAGCGTGTTCTTGAGCCGAGGCAGCCGTGACCAACAGGCCGAACAGCAGGGAGTAAAATGCTTTTTTCATGACGAAACCGATAATGGGAAAGGGTGAAGATTTGGGTGAACGGCTGCCCGATATTGCCCAATAAACAATACCGGGCAGCCCAATGAGCAATGAGGGTTATCGAATGATGTTGATAGAGCCTTTGAATTGGTGTGGTTCATTGCTGATGAGCACTTTCAGCACGTAGTAATACACGCCATCGGGCAACACGGCACCCTTATCGGTGCGACCTTCCCAACGTTTCGTACTGTTATCGTAGCCGTCCACGCGATACACCAGCTGACCCCAACGATTATAGACTTCGAAGGTGTTCACCGGATAGTCCTCGATGCAGGTAATCAGGGCGTAATCGTTCTGGCCGTCGCTGCCGGCGGGCGTAATGACCGGCCGCACTAAGAAGCAGCCGTCAGGCGGATAAGGCACCCGGATACGCGCCGTGCCAATACAACCGTTGGCATCTTTCACGACAAACTCAATCAGCTCGCCCGGGCAGAGGTCTTCGGCGCGCGGTTCGTTGCCGTTTTTGCCCGTCGTGATGGACGACCATGTAAACGACAGCGGCTGCACGCCCGCGGGCACCGTGGCAATCACCTGGCCGTCGCACAGTGAGAAGTTGTCGGGCGGAAGCGTCGAGAAAGAAAACTCCAACGGCGCTGGCTCCGTCATAGTAAAGGTGAAGGTAGTCTGCACATTGTTGGCATCAATGATAGTTACCCGATACTCGCCACCGCACAGCTGCGTAGCCGTAGAGAGACCACCCAATGGCACATTGACATCCACCTGCCCCGTGGGCCATTGAATGCGATAAGGCGGCACGCCTCCTACCGCAGACACAGCCGCACGACCATCGCACAGGCCGTCGCAGCTGACGCCAAAGCCGTTGTAATTGCTCAAGATAGCCGAGCTCCCCACCACAGAGGGCGGGAAGGTCAGGTTGCCCTGCCACGTGGCCGTGCAGCCTAAAGCATCGGCTACCGTTACGCTGTACGGCCCACCACACAGGAGACTGTTGGTCGGGGTGTTCACACCGTTGTTCCAGCTCACTGTGAAGTTGCCCACTTGACCCGTCACAAGCACAGAGGCTACACCGTCGCATACTGTAGCACCACTGACCTGGAAGCCATTGTAGTTGGACAGGACGTTGACGTTCGCTACCGTAATCTGCGACTGCGAGGTAATCGTTATTGCCGGACACTGCCGCGCAATGTTGCTTTCGTCAATGACAGTACAGGTATAGACCCCTGGCGGCACCTGCGAAATGTTCTGCGTCGTCGCCGTAAAGCCACCCGGGCCGCTCCACTGGAACGTGTACGTAGGTCCGTCGCCACCCGTTACCGAAATAGTGGCAGCACCGTTGCTGCTGTTGGCACACGTGGCCTGCGTTACCTGCACGATGTTGCACTCGAAAGGCGCATAAGTACGCACCAAAGAAAAGGTGTAGACATTTGTGCAGCCGGAGTTCACATTGGTTACCGTAACCACGTAAGTGCCCGAATCCAGGCCATTTACCACCGACGTCGTCGGGCCATGCTGCCACTGATAGGTCAGGTTGGCATTGGCAGGCACAGGCGTCAGATTGATCGAGCCGTTCTTCATATCGTCAAACGGAGGCGTGAACGACGAACCCACGATGGCCGGCTCGCGCTGCGTGATCACGATATTGTTGATAACAAAGCTGTTGCTTGCTCCATCAGCCAGGCTGACCTCATATTGCCCGGAGGGCAAATTACAGATCTGAAATGTGTCCTTGTTGGGGAAGATGATCTGATTGAAAGGGCTTGGCGGCAGTTTGGTCAGCGTAATGGATACTGGCGCAACGGCTCCCGGCGGTATATTTATCGTCATGCAGCCGTCATCGTTACAAGAAGCTGTAACCGGGCTGACGGTGGCCGCCACGAGAATATTGGTTGTTGGTACATCGTACGTAAAGGTCGCCGAACACTGATTAGCATCTGTAATCGTCAGTGTATAGGTGCCAAACGCCAGGCCAGTGAGGTTTTGCTGATTGGAGGTAAAGTTGTTCGGGCCACTCCAACTGAAAGAAAGCGGAGCCGTGCCGCCACTGACGTTGTTCAGCGTAATGGAACCTGGCGTAAGGCCGTCCTGCGGCGTGATGTTGGAACTACCCACCGAAATGGGTTGCGGCACATTGACGGTAATCGCCGGCGCCTGCAGGGTGCAGCCCTTGCTGTCAGTGATGGTGGGTACATAGGAGCCACCACTGAGATTATTCAACGTTAGCCCACTCTGGTTGCCGGGCCATTGCACCGTGAAGGGAGCGCCATTACCACCGCTCGGGGCCAGCGTGATAGAGCCATCGTTGCCACCCGGGCATTTTACATGCTGCACCGACGGATTGGCCGAAATGGCTGTCGTTGGTCCCCCCACCACGATAGAGCTACCGGCAGTAGCCGAGCAGTTTCGGGCATCAGTAACAATGATGAAATAAGAACCTGGCGCTAAGTTGTTCGGATTAAGGCCGGTAGCTACGCTTTGCATTCCTAAGCGCCACTGCACCGTATAGGGCGAGGTGCCGCCCGTAACCGTTACTGCCGCCGAGCCGTCGTTCGAGCCAAAACAGGTGGCTGCCGTCGGCGTTCCGGAGACTACGACTTCTAAAGGCGATTGCGGCTGCGTTACGGTGTACTCAAAGTTGCGCGAGCACTGGTTGGCGTCGCGTACGGTCAGCGTGTACGTGCCCGCCACGAGGCCAGAGATATTTTTCGTCGTGGCCGAGAACCCTCCTGGCCCGCTCCAGGAAAAGGTATGAGCGCCTGTGCCGCCCGTGGGGTTGGGCAGAGCAATGGAGCCATTGTTGCCCCCATGGCAGGCCACCGGGTTGATGACCACCAAGGACTGCGCGATTTGAATAGCTGCCGGTGCGCTGACCTGTATCGTTGAGGGAACATGCGTACAACCGCGGGTGTCCGTAATGGTAACGCTATAGGTACCTGCAGCCAGTCCCGTAATGCTGGGCGTCGTCGTTTGCGTAGCAAACGGCGGCGGCCCAACCCAATTATAGGTGTAGCCCGGTGTTCCGCCCGATGTAGTCAGGGTAATAGAACCATCCTGGCCGCTCGGACAGGTTACATTGACCACCGAGGCATTGGTGGAAATGGCTTGCGGTTGACCCACAGTAGCAGTCCCTGTAGCCGTCAGACCACTGGCTACAGTTACTGTAATGGTGTAAGTGCCGGCAGGAAGGTTCTTAATCAGCGTGTCCGTGGTTGTACCGTTGCCGCCCGGCCCTGTCCAGCTAAAGTTCATCGCCGGCCCACCCTGAATGAGCTGGGCCGATATGGAACCCGTCGCAGAGCCATTGCACGCCGCATTAGAGGGATTTAACTGAAGTACCGGTGGTACGAGCGACGTGATATACACGTGGCCATTGACCAAACCCGGAGTTACTTCTCCTTTCTTGTCTTGTGTTACTTCAATAGGGAAACCCTGAAAGCCCGTAAAGGTGATGGGCGACGTTTTACCGGTATCACCAATGGCTGTGAAGCACAGCGTGAAAATAATAGTACTATCTGGCAACGTCCGGCCCAAAGCCTGGGGGTCAAACCAGGTGAAGCGTATCTGACCCGGAGGGTTAGTATTAAAACTGGCCGCATTCAACCCCAACGGGTTGGCTCCAAATTGTATCGGTGTATTGAGCTGCAACAGGGAGGGATCATACGAGATACCTAGCTGTACCGAAGTGATGTCTTTGAAATTGCGCACTCGAATATCCACGCAGACCGTACCATTCTTGATGACCGTATCCTTATCCGCCATAAAATGCACCGCATTGGGGTCGGCCTGCGGTGCCACAACAAAAATGGTATCGCGAACAGCTGTTCCAGGCTCCCAGATATTCTGGCTATTTTTGGTGATAGCTTCCTCCTCCGTTCCCCCGCCGGGCGGGAAGCCAACAGCGTCCATCCTAATAACAGAAAAGCTGCCTACAGGGCCATCAGCACGGAAGCATACCTCATAAATTTTGGCACCATCTGGTCGGGTAACACCCTGCAACGCCTGCTCGAACCAGCTCAAGATCAGATTATTTGAATTGGCCGGAAAAACGCTGAAAGAACCGGCATTCAGGTCGGGCAGGTTGTAACCCGTGGTGTTCTGATACCTCAGAACGGTCGTATCCCAGTGCATGACGTAGGAAAGCGACACGATGTCTGTGAAGCCTTTCACCGTTACCGGCATACAGCCGACTTTCCCTTTTTCGATAAACAGCTTATTGGCGCGGATCTGGAAATTGGCCGGCGGCCCTCCTGTGCCGGTAACGGTTGAGCCGCCGTTGCTGAAGGTAACTTGAATGTTCTGGCCATTGCGCGTAACCTCGATCCCCGGCGACACGTTGGCTAAGTTCACCATTGACGAACCCGCCTGCCGCACGCGAAAGCGTACCAACAGGATAGTTGTGTTGTTTGCCAGCGTTACACCCGTAGGAAACTGGAAAAGGTTGGGAAACCACGACACCGTAACCTTACCCGGCTGGGCGTTGTAGTTTGCCGGAGTAAAATCCTGCAATACGGTCGTCGTCATGTTGATAAATTCCAACACCGTATTATTGAAGGTAATAGGGAACTGCAACGAGGTGATGTTGGTGAAATTCTGCACCTTCAATTCCAGAGTGATCGTATCTCCGAAATTAGCATTCACCGACGGCGGCGTGAACGTAGTAATCAAGTTTTGACCCGATGCCGTCAGGCAACTGACCAACAGACTTGCCGCGAGAAGTGTAGGGAAAATCGGTCTCATCTTTAATAAGGAATAGGGATGATGAAAAAATGTAGCATTCGTCATAGTCGAACCAAAGGATGGATACTCGCCTGGGTTTTCGTACGAAGGAGTAGAAGGTAAAAACCGCGCTGCGGCAGCTGAGAAGCGGCAATTTCTATGCCATGCCGCCCCGCCGAAAGCGCATAATGCTGTGTCTTAACCATCCGTCCGGCAGCATCTGTTAAGACCATTTGCACCTCTTCAGCGCTGCTTAAATCAAAAGTTACTACCGTACGGTCAGCAAATGGGTTAGGGCCTATCTGCATGGCAATGCCCGGAGCATTTCCGGGTAATTCCTCGGTATTCACCGCAAAACCAATCGCCACATAACCGTGATGAAGCACGCAATCCTCTATCCGAAGCGGCGGCGGCGTAACGGGGTCGCCGGCTTTCGTTACTTCAAAAGCCGTGGGCGGAATTTCGGTAAAAACCACCGGCGTGCCCTGACCACTTTGCCCTTTTGCACTGAATTTTACCAGAAAAATGGACGAACTATCGGGCAAGGATACACCCGTGCGCACATTCGACGTATTCCAGGAAAAGCGCAAAATACCCTGGTTGGTTTCCTGAGTACCAAAATGCTGGATCGTCAAACCGGGCAGATTAAAATTCAATACTGCCAGAAAATTGATCACCTCAGGGTCCCACTGGAGCACAAATTGCACCCCGGCAATGCTGTCGAAATTGACGACCTGTACCGGCATGTTGACCACAGCGCCAGGGCTCACATTGTTCACTACAGGCAGAATAAACGTTACCTTTTTCTGCGCATAAAGTGTCGGGAAACCCAGCACGAAAACGACAGCCCAAACCCAGCGGGAGCTCAAAAACATGGAAGGAAACAACTGGTGTGGATTTGTTTTTAGAAAAAGCTCGAGTCGCAGCAACGCCTCTGGCTTTACGGATTAAAAGAGAAAACAAAGCCGCTCACGGGAAAACGAACGGACATGTCCGCCTTTCCAAAAAGCGGGCCAAAGTTCCGAAAAAAGGCTCACCTGCCCAAATCAGGCTTTGAAAAGGGCCAAAATGTCGCTTACAGGTGCAAATTCCGGGCGGCCAGAGGGTCAATACTGCCCATGTGCGCTCACGTTTCGCGGCTCATAACCCTTCAAACAAGCGCGGGCGGATGACCTCGCGGTTATAGCAGTCGAAAAACTCACGTACCTCGTAGCTTTTGGGCAGTCCCTGCCAATCTATGTAAAAGCTGTTTCGCGGCAGCGCGGACGTGTAGCCGTCCACCAAAATTTCGAGCACGTAACCGCCTAGCGCATCGTCGTTATCGTCGAACCCATGCCTGAGATTTGACGGATTTTCTACTTTCTCCGAAATCTTCTGCTCGTATGCTTCCCCTTTTCTGCGTACTTCCCACGTCCGATATCGGAAATAAATGGGCAGCCCTGTCCGCTTTTCGATGCCAAAAAGCACCTTGTAATGAGTTGTTGCGTTTGTGGTATCCGTTTTTTCCCACTGAGCACCCACCAACGTACACGGAAACTTCTGGATGAGGGTATCGCCCAGCGTCTGGTAAGGCGGTACGCCGAAATCCTGCCGCATCCCGTAGTACTTGCGTACTGCCGGCTCATGCAGCAAAAGCGGCACAAAAAAAAATACGTACCCATGAGAAAACTGGTGCTGATCAGGGTCTAAGCGCTGAAGGTCATAGCGCTGGGCCAGGCTATCGCCATAAAGGACATATTTGTAACGCCCGTCAAACACTACGCGAAGGCTCTGCTGGATGGTCGGATACCGCGTCTCTAACTCTGCTTCGTAGCGCAGCCCCGGGCGCCCGTCAAAATGCTCAAAGCGCGCAAACGCCACCTGGCCATCGTAGAACGTAGTATCCTTGCTGAAACTATACTTCTCATACGCCCGAATACGATAAGCTCCGTGCGGCACGCGCTCGGCGCTGTCTAAGGCCGCAATGAGCAAGGGATGCGTAACCTGAGCCTCGGCCTCAAAAACCAGAAGCATCATTACCCATAGAAAGCCTGAAAAAAGACCACTTTTCATGATATCGTCTCGCCGGCTGCCTGCCGCAGCTCAATTACATAGGTAGCGTTTATATCCATTAGCTCAGCAATTCGCTCATCGCTCAGATCGGTCTCACGTATCAGGTTAAGCACGAATCTCCTTGTACTCGCTTCGCGCACCTGCCGGATGCCTTGCCGAATACCTTGCTGACGACCTTCCTCTTTTCGTATGTGGAAAGTGCTATGGTGCGCGGCTTCTCCGCAGTGAGCTCGGTACGCTTCTTCATTTACCCGGTCGTTTTTCTGCGCAATTCAGCCACATAGGCAACCTCTGCGCCAGCCAGTTGAGCAATTCGCTCATCGCTTAGGTCAGTCTCGCGTATCAGATTAAGCACAAAGCGCCTCGTACTCTCCTCACCCTCCCGTTGGATACCCTGTTCAATCCCCTGCTGGATACCTTGCCGAATACCCTCTTGGCGTCCTTTCTCTATGATCTTCTCATACGTGGAAAGCGCGACGGCGCGAGGCTCCTCCGGAAGCGTTTCGATGAGGTTTTCCATTTCTCTTACTTCATCTAAGCAGTTTTGAACATGGGTGCAGAGCATTTTTAAGAAGATCTCATTGGGTGGTCCTTCGCGTTTGCTGACGGCAAAGATAGCAATATCCGTGAAGTTTTGCTTCAACTGCCGGGCATCAAAAGCGAACTTGAGCGCCAGCAATACATTACGCAGGATGCCAAGGGCTTCGTTTGTTTTGATGAGGCTATCGGGCATACGGCTGACATCGGTGAAGATGTAATGGACGCGGAGCACATACTTCTGAAAAAGGAGAGGCACACCTTTTAGCACGTCTTCCATAGAGGGTGTGGTCCAGCGTCGGGCGCCGTGATAGACGATTATGGCCACGATGAGGCTGGGCGGCTGTCCGTTAGCCACCTCGCGCCTCCAGATGCCGAGAAAGTACTGCAACAACTGGATTTCGATGGGATATGAAGGAGGGCTACTCTTGTGCTCAAAAAGGAATGCGACCTTGAGCGGGTTACCGCCGTTTTTGAGTGGGCACTGCCATACGACGTCAGAAAAGGAGGGCTTCAGTTCCTCCTCCACATAAGAGTCCGCCATCAGAGTGGCTTTTCTCACATCGAGTTCGGCCAGCTCCTCTGGCGAAAGTACCATGGCGACATGTGCTATGGCGACCTCTTCGAGAGCGTAAACGCCGCTGAAGAATTCGTTGTGGTTGGGAGCCACGAGCGAGTCTGGTCGCGGTGGGCGTTTCTTTTTCATAGCAACCGGATGGGGGCGGGTGAGCAGGAGGAAGAGCCCTGTAAAGCATGTGCGCTTCCGTGCGCCGACATACGTTGTGCTAAGGTAGGGTCAAAGCAGCCAGCAGGGATCACTTCCTGAGCACCTGCACATATTTTTTATCCACCCAGCCCTTGAGGCCCTCCTGGTTGCGGGCATAGACGAACTGCATGCCGTTTTGCTGCTTGACGCAGTCGCAGATGAGCACAATCTCTTCGCCGCGTTGGAATTGGCCCAATGCTTCGCTTTCGACGTGAGGGTACTTGCGGACATTGAGGGGCGAGCGCCTTGTGTGCACCTTTCCACGTCCTTTTTTATACTTATCCTGGCATTTGACTACCGTTTTGGCATTTTTCACATAGTTGCGCACGCATCGGTCGCGGTCTTCCGACCAAGGGTGGGTACGCATGAGGGTCATGAACCAGCGCTCCACGTCATTATTGGGCTTTTCATCGTCCATTTCGCGCAAAATGCGCGTAACGTCGAAGGCGCGTTCGGGGTCGTAGCCGGCAGCATACAGGAGATAGACGGCTGCGATGTCGCATTCCAGTTCGTCGGCCTGGTTGCATGTGGCGGTACGTAGCCGCATCCATACTGCATCCAACAGATTCAAGAAGCCACCCTCTTCTTCCAGCAGCTCCACATATCTTATGAACTGAGCCAGTTCATGGGTGTGCTCGTTTTCACTGTGGCCCAGTTCGTGGCCAATGACGAACGCCAGTTCGTCGTCGGTTTGCAGGGTGTTGAGCAAGCCGACGCTGACGTAAATGTTGCCACCGGGCATGGTGAAGGCCATAAACTCCTCATCTTCCAGCACATACACGTTGTGGTCGAAGTCTTTTTTGGACAGATGCGGTTTCATGCGCTCTACAATTGCCTCTACGCGAGCGTTATGCTCCGCATCGTCCAGGATCATGTGTACCAGCTCCTGGTGCATGCGTTCGCCCAAGCGCTTTTGCGCTGGGATGCTGAGTGGGCCGACGCGCCGACGGATATCGCGCTTCAGCTCATCGCTGCACCTTTCTTGCTCATGATAGCCACATGGCAGGCGGTGGGCATCCACGCGGGTTTTGTACTTGAACAGGTAAATCGTCTCTTCTTTGGGCAGAGACTCGCCACACGTGCTGCAGCCAGAGGCGAGCGCGAGCAACGCAAAAGCAGAGAGGTAAAATCGGGTAAACATAGTGCTTCATAAGGCAAGTTACTCTTTGGAGTCGTCAAAGGATTAGTGGGCAAGCAAACGCCCTATAGCTTCGGCGACTTTTTCGATGGATGGGATCATCTCACGCTCCAGCGTTTCGTTGAGCGGGACGGCGGGCACGTTTGCCGCGCCAAGGGTGCGCACAGGAGCATCCAAATACTCAAAGCAATTTTCGGAAATGCGCGCAGCCAGGCTTTGCGCAAAAGTATTGTTTACGGGCTCTTCTGTCAGCACTAAAATTTTGCCGTGGCGGCGTGCCAGGTTGTACATGGCCTCTTCGTCTAAGGGAAAGAGCGTGCGCAGATCGAGTATCTCGATGCGTCCCGGATATTGACGCGCCGCATTTAGCGCCCAATGGACGCCCATGCCGTAACAAATGACGCCCAGCGTATCACCGCGGCGTATGGCGTCGGGGTCGGCTTCCAGTGCGATGCGTGCTTTGCCGAAGGGCACGATGTAATTTTCGTCGGGTTCTACGGTGCGAGCGGCTTCAGTACCGCGTACTTTGCTCCAGTACAGGCCTTTGTGCTCGAAGATGACCACCGGGTTGGGGTCGTAGTAGGCGGCTTTGAGCAGGCCCTTGAGGTCGGCGCCGGTGCTGGGATAGGCCACCTTGACGCCGCGAATGTTGACCACGACGCTCTCGACGCTGCTGCTGTGGTAGGGGCCGCCACTGCCGTAGGCGCCGATGGGCACTCGAATGATGCAGCTGACCGGCCATTTGCCATTGCTCAGGTAACACGAGCGACTCACTTCGGTGAACAACTGGTTCAGCCCCGGCCAGATGTAGTCGGCAAACTGCACCTCCACGATAGGGCGCAGACCGACAGCACTCATGCCTACTGTGCTGCCGATAATGAAGGCTTCCTGAATGGGTGTATTAAACACGCGGTGGTCGCCGAATTTTTCGGCCAGCGTGGCAGCTTCGCGGAAAACGCCGCCCAAACGGCGGCCGACGTCCTGGCCGTAAAGGAGGCATTCGGGATGAGCGCGCATGAGCTCCTCAATGGCGTACAGGGCGCAATCCACCATCACTTTGGGTTCGCGGTCTTCGGGCTCGCGCACACCGCGCTCTTTGGTGATGGGCGTCGGAGCAAAGTCATGCGTGTAGAGGTCTTCGGGGCGCGGGTCGGGGGCGTTTTTGCTGCGCTCGAAGTCTTCGGCTACGGTTTGAATGGCTTCTTGTTCGATGCGCTTCAGCTGCGCTTCGGTGAAGCCGCTTTCCAGCAAGGTGCGGCGCAACAAGGGGTAAGGGTCGCGCTGCTGGTGCTCTTCCAGGTCGTCGCGATACCATTCTTTGCGCACGCCAGAAGTGTGGTGGTTGAGCAAGGGTACGCGCGCATGCAGGAGGAAGGGCCGGCGCTCAGTGCGGATTTTGTGCAGGATGTCGCGCACGGTGGTCCAGCATTGCACGAAGTCGTTGCCTTCGATGCTGACGGCCTCCAGCCCTGGGAAACCTTTAGCGTATTCGGCCGCAGTAGCTACGCGAGTTTCGGCAGCATTGGCTGAAATGTCCCAACCGTTATCCTGCACCAGGTAGAGAATGGGCAATTTTTTCAAAACGGCCATTTGGAAGGCTTCGCTCACCTCGCCTTCGGTAACGGAAGCATCGCCCAAGGAGCAAACGACAACAGGCTTGGCGGCATCGGCAGGCGGGGCCAATTCGGGCACTTGCTCGCGGTACCAGAAGCCCAAGGCGGCACCAGTGGCCGGAATGGCCTGCATACCCGTGGCGCTGCTCTGATGCGGAATTTTGGGCTTATCCGGCTCGCGCAGGCTGGGATGGCAGTAGTACGAGCGCCCGCCGGAGAAGGGGTCGTCGCGCTTAGCCATGAGCTGGAGCATGCAATCGTAGGGCCTCATACCGATACCGAGCAGGATGCTGTCGTCGCGATAATACGGATACACGTAATCCTGCGGCAGAAGTTGCATGCCTAAGGCCAATTGGATAGCCTCGTGGCCGCGCGAGGTGGCATGTACGTATTTGGAGACAAACTTGAAATTGGCCTCATAGATGTCGGTCATGGCTTTGGCCGTAGCCATCAGGCGAAAGGCTCGCTCCAGCACCTCAGCAGGAACATTGGTGTGACGGTCAGGCTTCGCGCTGGAGCGGCGAGTAGCGGTTGGACGTACGGTTCGTGTGGTGCTCAATGCAGTGCAATTATGTGGTTTGAAAATGTTTGGAAGGGCAGGAAATATGCGCAGTAGGCGCGCGAGTTTGCAGCGATGCGGCTACATTTGCCAGAAAAGACACAAACCGTATGCGATATGTTCACGCTTTTCTGTGGGTGCTGCTGCTAACCGCGTGGGCGCAGGGGCAAAGTTACACACGGTGGGTCGTCGGCGATACGACCGATGTCGCGCCGAGCGGCTATGTGGGTGGCTTAGTGTTGGCGGGGGGCGGCACAGACAATGACGAGGCCATGCGCTGGATGCTTCGACGCGCCGACGGGGGCGACGTGGTGGTACTGCGTGCCTCCGGTACAAATGGCTACAACAGCTACTTCTTCTCCCAATTGGGCGTATCAGTGAACTCCGTCGAGACCATCCGTTTCAACAACGCGCAGGCGGCCTATGACCCTTACGTCCTTCGGCAAATCCGAAATGCCGAACTGGTGTTCATCGCCGGCGGCGACCAGCACGTGTACTACCAGTACTGGAAAGACACACCTGTAGAAGAGGCCTTGAATTACCTGCTTTTGGAGAAAAAAATCACCATCGGCGGCACCAGTGCCGGAATGGCCATTTTGGGCCAGGCTTATTACGCACCTTCAAACAGCTCGCTCACCTCAGCGCAGGCACTGGCCAATCCCTTCCACCCCAATTTCGACGTGCTGGGCTGGAACGACTTTTTGAAAACGCCTTTCATGGCTAATACTATCACCGACACGCACTACGACCAGCGCGAACGATCCGGGCGGCATTTCGCCTTTCTGGCCCGCCTCACCCACACACATGGAGAGCGCTTTTATGGCATCGCCTGCAACGAATACGTAACTATAGGCATAGACACTGCAGGCCAAGCCATCGTCTTTGGCGACCATCCGAACTACAGCGATTACGCCTATTTTTTAAAAACCAACTGCCAGCAGCCGTACGAACCGGAGACCATCCAGCCAAACACACCTCTGACGTGGAACCGCCAGCAGGCCGCAGTTATCGTATATGCTGTGCCAGGTACTAAGGCGGGTGCTAACAATTTCAATCTGAACACCTGGGAGAACGGCACAGGCGGCCAATGGCAACACTGGTACGCCGTGCAAGGTGTGCTGGTACAGAAAGTGGCACCCAATGGCTTGTGTAGTCCCGTCTCGTCAGAACGTAAAGCCCAATTAACACCCTTACGCCTGCACGTCTATCCCAATCCGGCGCGTGAGCGGCTACTCATTGAAGCAGACGGCGCCGAAGGCAAAACACTGTCGCTCCAGCTCCTCGACGCTCTGGGGCGCCCAGTATGGCAATACCGCGGCGAGGCAGCAGACCACGTTGTACCGGTGAGTCATTTGCCGGCAGGGTACTACGTGTTGGCCGCGCAAAGCCCCTATGGCGTATCTTTTACGCAAGTATTGTTGCGTTAAGCATTCACGTTGCCGGGCCGAATTTCGCGTCACTAAGACGCGAATAGGTTTTTCGCCACGAATGCACGAATGTGTTTTTGAACACAAAGGCACGAAGGCATTTCATGGAAAAAAATAAAGGGTCGAAGCAATCTAAGAGATGCTGCCACCGGCTTATTCTTATCCAAAAATCGTTACTACCCTCCGCTATGAGGAAGAAGATATACCTGCCTGTTTGGCTTTTTGGGCTACTGAACTACGGCGCGTTGTCGGCGCAAGTGTTCAACATGAGCGGTGCGCCTGTTTTTTCGTGCAGCGGTACGTTCTTCGACGCCGGTGGAAGCACGGGTAATTATCCGAACAACCAGAACCTGCACACGACCCTTTGCCCCGACGGAGCGGGCAACACCCAAATAGCGCTGCGCTTTGATAGCCTTGTGCTGGCCGTCGGCGATACGCTATGTCTGCTGGACGGAAGTACAGTCTTCGCGCCGCTCATTGCTTGCTACGGCGGGCCAATTTCAACGGCTGCCTTTTTGGTGAAAGCCTCGTCCGGCAATACAGGTGGTTGTCTGACGGCAACGTTCCGCTCGGACACACAAGGTACAGCAGCGGGCTGGTCGGCAGCGATCCAATGCGTGCCCTGTGTACTGCCGGCTCCGACCGATGTGCAGGTAGTCCGAATGCGCAATGGCGATATGCACTGGCGCTGGGACAGCGTGCCTGGGAGTACAGGTTTTGAGGTCAGCATCAACGGCAGTCCCTGGCAGCCCGCCAACGAGCCGCTGGGGCATATCGTCAGCGGCCTTTCACCAGGCGATATTGTCTTGCTGGAAATACGGCCCGTCAGCCCGAACCCAAACTGTGCCGTTCAAACTATTTCTGTCAATAAAATATACGTGGAATGTACCCTGGCGCTGACGCTGGCTTCCGTCAGCGATGCGCGTTGCGCCGCAACCGCCACGGGCTCGGCCATTGTGCTGGCCAATGGGCCTATTGGACCAGTGCAGTTTTTTGTCGTAGGCATTCCCGTGCCATTCCCAGACGGCAATTTCACCAACTTCTTCGCTGCCGGCGATTATGCTGTTGCAGCGCACGACTCGGCAGGGTGCCGCGACACGGTGGCCTTTCGCATTGAAGAGCCACCGCCGCTGACGGTGCAGACGGCGATGACCAACGCGCGCTGTTTTGCCGACAACAGCGGTGTAGCCTCAGCTACCGCCTCAGGCGGCACGGGCAACTACACCTTCCGCTGGCAGCGCTGCCAGGGTGGGCCTGTCTTAGATGGCCCGACCGTACCCGACCTCTTCGCCGGCTGCTACGCCATAACCGTACAGGACGCCAACGGCTGCACGGCCGTAGCCCAGGGCATCATTGGCGAGCCGCCGCCGTTCGCCTTCCAATCGTCGCAAGATTCCGCGCGCTGCAACGGCGAAGCCAACGGGCGCGCCACCATCTCGGCCAGCGGCGCCACCCCGCCCTACACTTACCAGTGGTCGAACGGCGACTCAGGCCCGACAGCCGACAGCCTGAAAGCGGGCTTCCACAGCGTAACAGTTACCGATGCCATCGGCTGCCAGGCGGTTACGCTTGTGCAGGTGCACCAGCCGCCGCTGCTGCGCTTCGACAGCATACAAGCAGTGGGCGTTACTTGTTTTGGCGACGCTGATGGGCTGGCCTCTGCACTGGCCCTGGGCGGCAACCCGCCTCTGGCCTACACCTGGAGCAACCAGCAAACAGGCCCTATCCTCACTGGCCTGAACGCCGGCACTTATACGGTAACTGTAACAGACCGCAAAGGCTGCACGGCTGCCGGCACGATTACCGTCAGCACACCGCCAGCCATTGCTGCCTCAAAAGACGTCCAGGCGGAGCGCTGTGCCGGCCAATGCGACGGCGCTGCTACACTGATGCTCAGCGGAGGAACGCCTCCTTTAGGCATAACCTGGGCAAACCCGGCCATCCCACCCGACCAGACGATGCCCGCCAGCCTGTGCCCGGGCACGTACCGGTTTACAGTTTCTGACGCGCGCAATTGCTCGATGACGGACTCGTTCGTCATCGCCGCAGCCGTACAATTGACCCTGGCCTTCATCCTGCAAGCACCGCGTTGTGCCGGTGGTTTTGACGGCTCGATAGAGGTAGTCGCACAGGGCGGTGCGCCGCCCTATCAATACCAGTGGGGCAATGGGCGCACCGAAAACCCACTAACGGGTCTGGCCTGCGGCACGTACAGCGTAACGATGAGTGACGCACTGGGCTGCACACAACGCAGCACCGCTACCCTACCCTGCCCAACGCCGGTGATTATTGACAGCGTGCGCGCGGCGCCGGTGCTGTGCTTCGGCGGGGCCAATGGCTCGGCGCGCGTCTTTGCTCGAGGCGGCACAGGCGCCCTGTCGTTCCTCTGGAGCGACCCCAATCAGCAAGTGGCCGCACAGGCGGTAAATCTAATCGCCGGCACATATACGGTTACCGTCTCCGACGCCAACGGTTGCACAACGACCGCAACAGCTTTAATAACCCAACCGCCAGCCATTGAGGCCGCCCTGTTTTCCAGACCCATTACCTGTGTACAGGGAAGCGACGGCTCGGCATGGGTAGTCGTCAGCGGCGGCACACCCCCTTACACCTATCTATGGAATACAGCACAGACGGACTCACTCCTGACAGGCCTGGAGCCCGGCCTTTATGCCCTGACCATAACGGACGCCAACGGCTGCACCTTCACGCCGATACCTGTGGCCGTGGCCACACCCTCTTCCTCCTTGCAAGTAACCGCCGTAGTAACTCAACGCGCCTGCTTCGGTGGCGGTGGCGGCGCAGCACGTGCCGAAGCCACCGGCGGCAATGGGGCACCTTACACCTACCTCTGGAGCAACCAGACCTCCGGCCCAGAGGCAACCAACCTCTCCACCGGAACGTACACCGTAACTGCCTCCGACGCGCTGGGTTGCACAGCCGTCCAAACCGTCAGCATCGGCCGCTGGGATAGCCTTGTGGTCTCCATCGCCATCATTCCGCCCACTTGCCCTAACGACCACAACGGCCAGGCGTCTATCAACCGGCTCGAGGGTGGTGCGGGCAACGGCATACGTGAAAATTACGAACTGCAATGGAACATACCCGGCGCCGGCGACACCATCTACCTGAGTGGTCTCAGCAACGGGCAAACTCTTTTGCTAACGGTAACCGATAATGCGGGCTGCAGTGCTGTCTTCGAGCGCCGTATAGACAGCCTGCCGCCCATCCAGCCCTTCTTACAAGTGGACAGCATCACCTGTTTTGGCCAGAATAACGGTGCGGTACGCGTGTCTAGCGTACAAAGTGTACGGCCCATTACCACCTACCGCTGGAGCAACGGTATCGTCAGCCAAAGCATTATTCAACTCCCCCCCGGCACATACACGGTAACCGTTGCCGACGTGCAGGGCTGTACCGGCACGGCATCCACCACCCTGACCGAACCGCCACCACTGGCCGTAGTGCTGCAAACGAACGCTATTCGCTGCCCGGGCGACCGTAACGGCACGGCGCACGCCCTACCCTCTGGCGGAACGCCGCCCTACTCCTTTGCCTGGAACACGGGCGCCTCAACTAACCACATCGAAAATCTCGGCCCAGGCACCTATACCGTTACGCTCACTGACCGAAATGGATGCTCTCTGACGGCATCGGCCAATCTACAGCCGCCCGACCCATTGACCATCGAGGTTCAGACCACCACACCCACCTGCTTCGGCTTTGCCAATGGACGGGCCACACTCATGGTGCAAGGCGGCCCACCTCCACTGCGCTTCCGCCTCAATGGCGGCCCATTCAGTGGCTCATCCGTATTCGTTGGCCTCAAAGCCGGCACCTATACAGCAACGGTGCTTGATGGCAAAGGGTGCCTGACGGACGTTAGCTTCGACATCGCGCAACCGCTGCCCATCCAGGTAGCCCTTACTCCCGACACCACCCTTGTCTTTGGCGACAGCCTGAGGCTCGAGGCCGATGCCTTCTATGCCATAGGCGGGGCCACTTTTATCTGGCAAAGCGCCCTGGCCGACTCAGTACGCTGCGCTGACCCGCCCGAATGCTCGACCGTGTGGATAGCGCCGCCTTATTCCAACACATACACCGCCATCGCTACCGACGCTAATGGCTGTACGGGCAGTGCCAGCGTGCGTGTGCACGTCGAGAAGCCCCGCGGTGTTTATGTACCCACGGCTTTCACACCTAACAGTGACGGGGCTAACGACCGTCTTGTAGTACACGGCAAGAGTCGCCAGATACACCGCATACGCCTCTTTCAGGTTTATGACCGCTGGGGCGAGCTGGTCTTTGAAGCACGCGATTTCGCCCCTAACGACGATGCCTACGGTTGGGATGGCCTTTTTCGCGGCCAACCCGCCCAAACCGGCGTCTATGTGTGGTATGTAGAAGTAGAATACCGTGACGGCTATGAGGAACGGCTACACGGGAACACTATTTTAGGGCGATAAAACTCAACAATGCAGTATTTGAAGGCTAGGGCATTTTAGGCTCGTAGCCCTTCAGGAGAATGTGTCCCCGCAGTGGCAGATAGTACAGCGCTCCTAATTCCACATCTGCACTAATTCAGCCGCTCTTCACCTGCCGAGTAAAATTACCAGGGGGTTATAACATGCGTCTTACCTTCTGCACCAACTCCGTCGAGACCTCAAAGGTAGTCGCCACCTCTTCATCACTCCAATTGGGATTTTTCTTCAAAAAAGCAAGCAGGGCTTTTTCAAGGCCCCTTTCAAGACCAATTTCAATCCCTTCTGCACGGCCTTCTGCACGGCCTTCCACACGGCCTTCCGCACGGCCCTTTTCAAGCCCTTTTTCAAAACCCTCTTCCAAAATCTGCTCGTAGGTGGTCTTGGCCTCCTGCTCGTAGGGCGCCGGCAAAGTCTGTATCAAATCCATAAGCTCCTCCTTTGAAAAATTGGACACCTGTTGCACATATAAAAACGTCGCCCGAAACAAAATCAGCGACGCCTCCAACGGCACTTCTTCCGATGCAAAAGTAAGCACTCGGCTGAAATGAATACGC